>NZ_BTXM01000001.1:0-1546108 GCF_036987015.1 Bifidobacterium indicum | reverse complement strand
GGCCGGGGTTCCGGGCGGGTGCCGCCGTGGCCGCCGTGGGCAGGGCCAGGGCGAACAGGAGCACGGCCCCCAGACAGGTGCGGCCCATAGCCGTGAAACGAAGCATACCGTTGATCCCCTTCCATACGGATGCGGGACGGACGTCGACAAGGACGGTCCGGCCCTCCGGGACCCGCACCCCCCGCATGCGCCACCCGACCACGGGCCGGACGCATACGATACGGACCCCACAACCAGCACCATACCACACCCAACGACACCACCGCACACGACAGCCGCGCACCCCAAGGCGTCCCGACACGATCCCCCCGACGGGTGGTGAGGCCGGGAGCTGAAGCACCGTCTGCAAGGCGCCGGGGCGGGCGTCGATACGAGCGGCACCCGCTTCCAGGGCCGGACGATGCACCATGCGGGCTCCGGCCCCGCACCGGGGCGACCCGGATCAGGCCGAACATCTGCCGCCATGCGTCCTCAGGGGCGTTGCCCGTCCGTGAAGCCACCTGACCGCATGGGGGATCCGCCTGGTAAGGGTGCGTGCACGGCCGGGGACCCGGCCGGGCTCGGCGGCGCCATGATGATGTTCTGCTCCGCGTTGTCGATGTGCAGACGCTCCGCCACCGACCTGCGGCCCTCACCCGTCGCGGCCCTGTATGCGGCCCACGCCCGCCGCACCTCCCCGGTGGATGCACGCCACGCCACCAGGGCGGAAGCGAACCCCCTCATCGCCTCCTCCCTGCGCTTCAACTCGTCACGCTCCCGCGCCGTGGACTCCTCGACAAGCTGCTTCACCCAATCGCTCTGGGCCTTCGATAGCTTCATGCTTCCCCTTCCGGGTATTTCCCGGTTGCACCCCGTTTTCCGCTCACTCGGGGCGAACCTGTAGCCGACAGGAAACGAGGGTAACGATGATTCCAACGGAAACGGGGTGCAACCGCCGGACCCGCCGCGACCGGCCCGTCAGACGGCCGGCCCGCGTAGAGGAAAAGCCATCCCCAAACCCGTCGGGTTTGGGGTTAGCAAGCATAGCAAGTCTCCGGAGACTTGCGGCTTGCCGGCTCCGCCGGACAGCGACGGGAGACCTGTACCCCATATGCGCCGAAGGCGGCCAGGCATGAGCACACACCGCACCGACGTGCGCCCAGTGCGCAAGGAGATCACCTTCTCCCACGACGAGTGGGAGCAGTCACGGGAGCTGTACAACCTGGTCAAGGGAGGACGCGGCTACGCCACCTACATGAAGTTCGCACGCGACATGCTCATGCACGGCAGCGTGCACACCGTGCGCGTGACCACCGACCCGGCCACCTTCCGCCCGGACATCGCCCGCATCGGCAACAACATCAACCAGATAGCCCACACGGCCAACGCCACCGGCGCCATCACCGACGAACAGGCGGCCGAACTCATAGAGGGCATGGACCGCATCCGGGCCATCCTCCTCGACCTGCACCACGACTACACCCAGGCCGTCACCGAAGGTTGGCACTGATGGCCGTCGTCAAGGTGAAAAGCGTCAAGACCGGACTGGCCAAGACCATCCGCTACGTCATCAACCCCGACAAGACCAGGGACGGCCGGCTCACCAGCAGCAACTATGAACAGAGCATGGACCCGGACGTGCTCGCACGCGCCATGACCGACGACCTGGAGGCCACCCGCTACGGCATACGCCAGGGCACCGTCCTCGGCCGGCACGTCATCCAGAGCTTCGACCCGGAGGACGACATCACCCCCGAACAGGCGCACCGCATCGGCGTCGCCTTCGTCGAGGAGATCACCCACGGCCAGCACAAGTACGTGATCGCCACCCACACCGACCGGCACCACATCCACAACCACATCGTCATCTGCAACGCGAACGACGACACCCACACCATGCTGCGCATGCAGAAAAGCACCCTCGGCACCTGGCGCGACGCCAGCGACCGGCTGTGCCGGGAGAACGGGCTCGGCGTCATCCGCAAACCCAAGGTCGAACGCCACGGCAGAAGCCTGGAGGAGATCTACTCGGGCGTGCGCGGCGACGGCATCAAGGACCGCATGCGCACCTCGCTGGACCTCGCCGCAGCCCACGCCGGCAGCTTCCGGGACTTCACCGAACGCGCCCGCAGGGCGGGCATCGAGGTCACCGTCAGAGGCCGCCACCTGACCTACACCGACACCAGGAGCGGGCTGAAGATACGGGACCTGCGCCTCGGCCAGGCATACGACGAACACAACATCATGGCCAAGCTCTCCCGCGCCCAGGTCATCCAGATCAGCTTCGACACCAGGCTCATAGCCCGGCGCGGCAAGGAGTCGGTCACCGTCTACCTGCCCGGCACCCGCCGGGGCGAGACCATCACCGTCCCCCTGGACCGCTGCGTGCACGCCGGCCGCACCTGGAGGGCCTACATCGGCGTGGACAACGACCAGACCATCACCGACCGGAAGGGACGCTACCTGCGCACCACACGGCCGGAAGGGCTCTACACGCACTTCGCCGCACCCGACATGAGCCTGGCCAGCCTCACCGAGACCAGGCTGCCCATCACCCCCGGGGTCAGCGACGCCCAACGCCGCTACTACACCATCCAGGGCCGCCGGCTCGACCAGCTGCGGGACATGGCGAGACAGCTCGGCACGGCCCGCAAATGGACCGCCGGCGACGGGGACCTGGGCGCCGCCATCGACCGGTTGGAACGCCAGGTGCGCGACGAACGCGCCGACTTCCAGGCCCGTGTCGTGGCCGCCTCGGACCTCGCCGGCGACGACACCGAGGAGGCCCGGGAGATCCTGCGCGACGTGGACGCCGGCGACCGGCGCCTGGGCCGGCTCGAAACAGAACTGGCCACCCTCAAACGCCTCTCCCGGCGCACCGAAAGGAACGAGGGCCGGGACCAGGACACCACCAGACAAAGGACACGCAAACACGGTCGCCGCTTCTGACGGCCCGAAAGGAGACAACCATGGCAATCGAGGAACAGGTATCCTCCAGGATCGCGTCAGTCGGCCAGCAGGCCGCCGCCGACGCGGCCAGGCTCACCGTCAGGGTCAGCGGCCGCCTGGCCGTACAACTGGCCGGAGCGGGCGGCTGGACCCTCATCAAAGGGGCGGGCGCCCTCAAGGACTGCATAGACAGCGGCCACATGAGCGAGGCGCGGCTCCAAAAGGTCACCGGCGGGGACATCCACGAGCTCAGACTGGACAGGGAAAGCCTGCACGCCGTCAGCCGCAGCCTGAAGCACGCCGGCCTGGACTACGCCATCGAGCACGACGGAGACGACCACTACCTGCACTTCCGGGGCCGCGACCTCGACCACGTACAGCACGCCGTCAGCCGCGCCTTCCGCAGCATCGGGCTCGACCTCGACCCCGACACCATCACCGCCGAACGCACCACGCCCGCCCAGGAGGCGCCCGACAGGCAGCCACGGGAGCAGACGGACAACCCCAGCCCAGAGCGTGACCAGCCGGAACCCTCCGGACCCGCAGAGACGGCCACCTCGATCTCCGGCGGCGACGACCCTCTGGAGCCGGACGAACCCGACCAGACACGCACCGTCAGCACGCCCGGCCGGGCCGGCACCACCCGCCGGCAGACCCGGGGCACGGCCACCCGGCACGCCGCCGGCGCCCGCAGCCGCACGGACGCCGGGAACGCCAGGACCGGCAAGGAGACACCCGGCCAGGCCGGCAGGAAAGGCCGCGACGACTTCCTGGCCATGCTCAACAAGCAGACCGAACGCAAACTCTCCGAGAACAGGAACGCCCCCAAGCGCGTCATCGAGCACAGGAGGGGACGCCCATGAGCCCCGAGACCCGGCGCGGCATGACCGCCCGCATGCAGGACGCCATCAACGACATCCGGACACGGGAACGCGAGGACACCCCCATCGGCTGGATCATCCAGGACGACGCCCTGCGCATCGTCCAGCCCATGACCGCCCAGGGCGAGCAGGCCGGCCAACGCATCGACCCCGACACCATCCTGGTCCGCTCCTACACCGCCGACCAGGACACCGGGGAACTCACCCCGGCAGGGTCGTGGACCCTGCCCAACCCCATCGGGCACGACCTTCGCGGCCCCACCGGCATGTACGCCGACCGGGTGCTCGGGGCCGCCGTCTTCGACCTGGCCAGACACGACGACCGGCCGGTCACCGCCCAAGGGGCCAGCATCTCCGGACCCGTCACCCTGGAGGACCCCATCCGGGGCGGGGACCTCGCCAACGGGTGGCGCGACGCCATGACCGAGGCGGTGGCCAGGCGGACCGCCACCGACCCGGACCTGATACGCGCCTCCTACCTGCAGGAGGCCCTCGAACGCACACCAAGGCCCTTCACCTGGGCGATGGAGGAGGACGGCCAGGATGTGCACGTCGTGGCCTGGCACGACCTCGACTCCCCCCAGGGGGCCACCTACGACTTCACCCACCTGCAGTACGGGGCCGAGGACGGCCGGCCGGCCGTCACGGCCATCAACGGCACACGGGAACCAGAACGGGCCTCACCCGGCCCCATGGACGGGCAGCGGATGATGGCCGAAAGCGCACGCCTGATCCACACCTACCAGCAGGAGGTCCGCTACCTGGCGGCCTTCGGCCCCGTACCCGAACCCGACTACACCCAGGCCGGCGTCGTCCGGCAGGGGGAACACCCGCAGATCCTCCTGGACGACGGGACTCCCGCACCCCGATGGGACCGGCTCACCGGCCGGATCACGGAAGCGGCCCTCTCCGGGCCGGAAACACCAACGCCCCCTGAAGGGGCGCCAACGAAAGGAACAACCATGGCGGCACAACCGCAGTACGACCAGGTGCAACAGGTCCTCGGCACCATCGACAACGACGAACGCCTCAACGCGCGCCTGGAAGGGTACGCCGAGGGGCTGGCCGCGTCACGGCGCGACAACCCGGAGCCGCCGGCGGAGGACGACCAGGGCATCAAAGACGTGGCCATGGCCATCGCCGTGGCCGGCATCAGCCAGTACGAACAGGACCAGGACCGGCCCGCCACAGTGGACGGACCCCAGATAAACCGGATCGCGGACGGCGTGGCGGAACGCATCCGTGAATACGTGCAGGACCAGAACCTGGACCTGGACCTGGCCGCACCCGACCGGGACGCCCCGAAAACCGAATGGGCCAGGGTCAGCATGCCCTCACAGTTCGTGCACCCCTACCAGCTGACCGCCAAGGACGGGCGCATCTTCGACAAGGCCATCATCTCCCTGCCCGAGGGCACCAAGATCAACGGCATCGACGTCTCCGGATACGCCATCGACAGGTTCATGTCCGACGCCATGCGAGAGGCCAAGGCCAACGGGCGGCGCGTCACCCTCAGCTTCCCCACCGACAAGCGGGTGGAACTCTTCAAAGGCAAAGGCGCCGACAAGCAGACCATCCGGCTCGACGGCCCCTGGGAGCTCGTCAAGGGCATCAAGGCCCACCTGCAGGCCTGGAGGGAGGAGCACGCCGCACGGCCCGGCCAGGAGAACCCGGGCGCCCACGACGACACCCGGCAGGGCGCGGACCGGCAGGAACCCCGGCCGGCGCGGCAGGGCGACGGGCACCGCTTCGAGGCGATGCCGGGCCCCATGCCCCAACGGCAGGAGCCCGCCGTCGAACCGCCCGTGGCCGCCCAGGACATGCCCCACGAGCTGGCCACCTACGCGCAGAACGACGAGAAGACCTGGAACGCCATAGAATCGGTGACCGACAGGGCCGCCCGGGACACGGCCGCAGGCCACTACGACCCGGAACACACGAGGGAGGTCATGCAACGGGTCACCGACAAGGCCGCCGAACGGTACAACGGGCCGCAAGGCCCCCTGCCCGGCGGGCCCGCCTTCAGCAGGGAGGTCAGGGCAGCCGCAACCGCAGAGATCATGAAGGACACCGCCGGCATGATCCGGGAGAAGGCCCAGGCCCTGCAGCCGGCACGGCAGGAACCGCACCGACCCGCAGCCGACGCCGGCCGGACGTCCGGCCGGCCCGAACCGGCCGGGAAGAACAACTTCCTGGCCGACCTCGTGCACCGGACCGACAGCCGGATGCGGCAGCAGGCGCCGGCCGTGAAGGCCCAGGAGCACGAACACTCCAGGGGGCGGCGCTGACCATGCAGGAGAACGAACCAGTGCGCGTATGGCTGACCGGCCAACTGCTCACGGACCCACGGTACGGGCAGGAGGGCGCCGACTTCGACCTGGTGCTCAGCCAGCCCGACGGGGAGGAGCTCGTCGTCAAGACCAGGGCCGGCCATGACCTCGCCCGCTACCTGAAGAGCCGCCAGGCGCGCCAGATGGACACGCTCCTGGTCGTCGGCGCCGCCGGCGAGGAGGACGGACAACCGGTGATCACGGCCGAGATCATCTGCTGCGACACCAGTCTGGACGGCCCCCATGCCGATTGACCCGACAACAGGCGCCACCCTGCTGGTGACCGCGCAACCCGACCCTCAGACCGACCGGTTGGCCGGCATGGGGGTCGCCCCCGTCCGGATCATCGACCCGGGCACCCCCACCGGCCGGCTGGCCGCAATCATGGCCGGCCGGAGCGAAGCCCTCCTGGCCGACCAGGGACGGATGGCCACCGCCCTGCCGCTCCCGGCGCCCGGACCAGGCGAAACCGGAGGGAACCACCATCCCGCCCAGCAGGGGACGGACACCACCCAGATGCAGGCGCAGGACGCCCCGGACACCATGGAGGTCCCCGCCCTGCTGGACCGGGAGGATCTCCTGGACCGGATGGAGGACCGCGCCAGCGAATACATCAGACACGGCAAGGAGCGGCCAGGCCGGCGGCACGGCCACACCCAAGCCAGGACCCAGGAAAGGACCAAGCAGCCATGCGCCACCGCAGACAGGCAATAATCATGTTCACCGTCCTGGCGGCCTTCTGGGCGGCCGACCTCGTATGCATGCAGGCCCGCAACCTCAACGCCGCCGGCCTGCCCCTGGCCACCACCCTGCAGAAGGCGCCCGAGATCCTGTACCGGGACCCGTTCAGGCTCAGCCTCGACCGGACCGACATGCTGGCCGGCCTCGCCGGGGCGGCCGCCGTGGGGTTCGCCTGGCTCTACAAGTGGATCGACCGCAAGAACTACCGGGACCGGGAGGAGTACGGGTCGGCCGAATGGGGCAAAGGACGGGACATCGAGCCCTACTGCGATCCGGAGCCGGCCGAGAACCTGCAGATGACCGCGACCGAGGCCCTGAGCCTGGACGTGAACGCCACACGCCGCAACCTCAACGTGGCCGTGATCGGCGGATCGGGCTCCGGCAAGACCAGGGGCTACGTCAGACCCAACCTGATGCGCATGAACATGAACTACGCGGTCACCGACCCCAAGGGCGAGATCTACCGCTCCTGCGCCCGCCGGCTGGAGGAACGGGGGTACACGGTCCACAAGCTCGACCTGGTGGACCTGGCAGCCGGCGACCGGTTCAACCCCATGGCCTACATCAACCCGGACAAGCCGGAGGAGTCCATCATGCTCCTGGCCGACAACCTGATCCGCAACACGGATGAACGCCAGAACGCCGGAGGGGGCGGCGACCAGTTCTGGACCAAGGCCGAGAAGGCCCTCTACAACGCGCTGCTCACCTTCGTGTACTACACGGCCGACCACCCGTCCATGCCGGCCATGATCGACCTGGTGGCCGCCATGCAGGCCAGCGAGGAGGACGAGCAGGCCATGAGCATGGTGGACGCCCGCATGGCCGCGTCCCGCGACATGATCCGGGAGGTGCGCGACCACCCCGACGAGTGGGACGACCAGGTGCACCGGATCGTGGACGGGCTGGACTTCGCCACCGCCCAGTACCGCACCTTCGAGCAGGGCGCCGGCGAGACCAAGAAAAGCATCATCATCAGCGCAGGAGTACGCCTCGCCCCCATGCAGGTCCCCCAGGTGCGCGCCCTCCTGGGCGGCCTGGACGGCACGGACACCATCGGCCTGGACGAGTTCCGCAGGCCCGGGCGCACGGCCCTCTTCCTGGTCCTGCCCGACACGAACAGGACCTTCAACTTCCTGGCCGCCATCCTCTACCAGATGCTGTTCGAGCACACCATCTACGCCGCCGACCACGACCCCGAGGGCCACCTGCAGGTGCCGTTGCACTGTTTCCTCGACGAGTTCGCCAACATCGGCCAGATCCCCAACTTCGAACAGCTGATAGGCACCATCCGTGGCCGGTGGATCTCCGTGAGCGTCATCCTGCAGGACCTCGCCCAGATCAAGGCCCGCTACAAGGACAACTGGGAAACCATCGTAGGCAACTGCGACTCGATCCTGTGCCTGGGCGTCGGCAAGGGCGACGAGACCACACCCAAATGGCTCTCCGGGCTCCTGGGCAAGGAGACCATCGACCTGCGCGACAACAACGTCACCAAAGGCAGCCACGGGTCCTTCACCATCAACAACCGGCGCACCGGCCGGGAACTGCTCACCCCGGACGAGATCGGCAAACTGCCCGACGACCGGTGCATCTACCTGCTGCGCGGCGTCAGGCCGTTCCTCAGCGTCAAGACCGACCCGGAACGGCCGGTGGCCAGCCCCAGGTCCAGCCTGCGCCACACGCCCGGTTGGCGGCCCATGTCACAGGCCGGGGTCCCGGCCGGGGAGCCCGGTATCCGGACCCGATGGGGTCGGCACCGACCATGACGGCCCGCCGCCACCCTGCCCCGTACCGCCTCCGGCGGGCGGGGCATTGTTCTGCCCGGCCTGACGCCGTGGCGCCACCGGCGCCGGTGGCGGCGCCTGGTACTCCTGCAGGGGCCGGCCGGGCTGCGGCTGTGGTTCGGCCTGGGCCTTCTCCCGGGCTTCGGCCTCCGCGCGCTCCCGGGCCTGACGGTCCCGGTCGGCCTCCACCGAAGCGGCCAGACGATCCAGGTCGTCCTTGGCCTTCAGGGCCTTGGCCAGGTTGCCACGGCCGACCCTGCGGCCACGCCAGGCGCCGGCCAGATCGGTCATGGACCGGTGGTCGGCCGAGTCGGGCGCCGACCCCAGGTCGTCGGCCCTGGCGACCAGCACCTTCAGTGTCTTGGCCGTCTCCTTCGCCCGGGCGTCCATGAGCGACCCCCACACCTTGGCCAGCCGTGCCCGTGCCTGCTCGATGCGGCCGGCCCGGTCGGCGCCCCGCGTGTCATCGAGGGCCTGCCTGACCTGCACCTGGGGCCTGGCCAGCGCGTCATCGCCCGCGACCGGACTGGCGGCCACCCTCTTCAACAGATCCTCCGCGTCCTTCCTGGACGCGGCCAGCCGCACCGCCCCCTCGTGGCGCCGGGCGCGCTCGATCCGGGCGGTCCGGCCCTCCCCGAGACGCACCGTGTGGGTCACGGCGATATAACCGACGCCGGCCATGAGGATGGCCGCGAGGATGAACGCCACGGGCCTGGCCAGACCACGGGCGACGCCGCGCAAGGCCCTGCGCGGCCTTTCACCCTCCGCCACGGCCGGTTCCACGGCCGGAACCGTGACCGGAAGGATCCGTGTGGTCTCGGCGTCCCGATCCGGAGCGGGCGCCGGCGGCGTGCCGGGCCGCCGGCGGCGGAACGGCCAGATCGAACGTGACCGGGCCGGGGGTTCGGGAGGCTCCCCGGCCAGCTCCGGACCGAGTTGGACAGCCTTCTCAGCCCAACGGCCGAAATCAGGCCAGGCGGCCGGCGACGCCGCCAGCTCTCCGATCCGGTCCCAGTATTCGGGGTCCAGGGCCATCCGGTACAGCTCCTCGGGCGACTCCCTGCCCGACAACGCCCCGGTCATGGCTTCTCCCTGTCGGGAAGGGCGTACGCTCCCTCGGCCGGCCCCTGGACCATGACCGCCAGCCAGCCCGCTTCGTTCGTATACCGGTACTGGATGACCCAGGGGGACTCCAGGCCGGTCCAGACGCTGCACACGGCCGTGGACCGGTCCGAACCGGTGTTCATGGTGCCGGTGAACCCGTCGAGCGGCTGACGGGCGATACCGGAGGCCGGCACGTCCAGGCCCTGCGCGTCGGTGGTGAACCAGGAACCCCTCAGCTTGGACCGGTCCTCGCCCATGTACGCCTTGAGCGTCCTGGGCGCCAGATCCGTGCATGCGGCGGAGGCCGTGGACGCCACGGACCTGCCGGGCCGGGGTTTCGGCCGGGCCGTCCTCGACGGCCGCGGCTTGGCTGCCCTCGATGTGGAGGAGGGGGATGGCTCCTGCGACGCCCGTGGCGACCAGCCGTCGGACAGGTCCGAAATCAGCAATCCGGCCCCAAGGACAATCAGGGCCGCAAGAAACGCCAAGTAGACTGTCAGTTTCGTATTCCTGGGCATGTTAGATCCTTTCCCCTCTACTTGATGAAGGAGACCCCGCCGCCGAACCCGGCGAGCTGGGCCGCGCTGATGGTCTCCGTGACCACGGCCATCCACCCCGTGCCGGACTGGCTGATCAGGATGGACCCGTCACCGTTCACGGCCTCGACCACGGCCACATGCCCATAGGCGGGGCTACTGCCGTGCACGCCGCCCTGGAAGCACATGACGTCGCCCGGCGAGGGCCTGGACGACACCTGCCAGCCCAGGGAGCGGGCCTTGCCGGCCCACTGGGCCCCGTTGCCCATGAACGGGTCCACGGGCTTGCCGATCTGGGCCCGCCGTATGGCCGCCCACCAGGTGCACTGGAACCTGTCGTAGGTCGGGGCCGCACCCTCGTTCGTGCCCGTGGCGGCCACATTGACGTGCCAGCCGTCCGAATACATGACCAGGGGTGGTTTCAGCTGGCCGGTGGAGCCGCCCGAATCATCGTCGTCGCCGCCCTCCCCCTGGTACTTGACCATGAGGCTCCTGATCCGGGCCACATACGTCCGGGTCTCCGCATACGGGGGGATGCCCCCTGCGGAGAGCACCGCGCCCGAACCGGCGTTGTACGCGGCCAGGGCCAGGTCCACCACGTCCCCGTGCACCCTGCCCTGGTCGAGATAGGACTGCATCTGCGCGGCCAGGGAGCACATGTAATGCGCCTGGGTCCAGATCGCATCGTGGGGGTTCAGTATGTCCGTCCTGCCGTCCCCGTCGCCGTCCAGGCCGACGGAGGCCCAGGTGCCGGGCATGAACTGGGCGATGCCCTGCGCGCCGGCCGGGGAGCCGGCATTCGGGTTCCAGTTGGACTCGGCCTCGATCTGCGCGGCTATCAGCGGGGATGTGATGACCGGACAGACCGTGCCGGCCCGCTCCACGTCGGCCTGGTACTCGGCCGGCACGTTGGAGATCTTCGGCTGCCTGCTGGTGGCCATCCAGGACATGACCGCCACCAGCACCAGGGCCACCGCCATGACGCCGGCGACCGCCACCAGCGCCTGGCCGCCCACGGCGCCGGCCACGGCCTGCGCTGCACGCGCGGTACGGGAGGCCGCCTGACGGACGACCCTGACGGCCTGCTCGGCCGTCTTCTCCACCGTCCTGCGCACCTGCCTGGTGCCCCGGTGCGCCGCCGAACCGCCATGACGCACCAGGGCGGCCGTCCCCCGTCCCGACGCCCGGCCCGCAGAGACGGCGGCCCCGCCCGACCTGCGGACGCCGGACAAGGCCAGCCGCGACGCCCCCCGGCCCACCTGCAGGGAGATGGCGCCCTCGGCCCCGTCGTCCCCGTTGGAGGCGCCGGCATACGCGGTGGCGCCACCCCTGTTCACGGCCCTGCGGCCGGTACGGGCCAATGAATCGGACCATTTACGTATCCTGCCGCGCACCGAGGGGCGCGCCGCACCCTCGTGCCCGCTCGTAGATCCGGTCCGGGACGGCTTGCGTTGTCCGGAGAGATTCCCGCGTCGTACGGAGGAGCGGCCGGCGATGCGGCCCTTCCTGACGGCCCCGGACACGCCCGACCTGCGGGCGCCGGAACCGCGCCTTGCGGCGCGCAGCACGTCCGAAGGAGTGCCGCCAGGCCGGATGCGGGCCGCCATCAGTCCGTGAACTCCGTATCGAACAGCCTGTACAGCTCGCCGTCATCAGGGATGCGGCCGTCGAACGGCACATAGGCCGTATCCACCTTCATAAGCCCCTGACCGGGCATGACCCCGGTGAAATAGGCGCGCTCCTCGTCGCTGAGCTTCAAGAGGTCCTGGAGGGCGTCCGCGTCCGAGGGCGTCTGCTCCAGAAGGACCAGGAAGTCCGAGTTGGACAGCATCTTGCGGGCCGACTCGTCCCCCAGCATGTCCTCAATGTCCTGGGTGATGCCCGTCACCCCGAGCCCGTACTTCCTGGCCCGCTTCCAGATGTCCAGGAACTGCTCGCTGGCGTAGGCGTTGCCGAAGAACCGGTGGAACTCGTCGATGTACAGCCAGGTGCGCCGGCCGGCGGCACGGTTGCTCCTCACCCGGTTCCACACCTGGTCCATGATGACCATCATGCCGAACGTCATCAGCTCGCCGCTCAGGTTGTGCACGTCAAAGACCGTGAACCGGTTGTCGAGATCCACGTTCGTCTGCCCGTTGAACCCGGACAGGCTGCCTTTCGCATACTGCTCCAGGCCGATGGCCAGGTCATGCCCCTTGGGTTCGCCCGTGGCCTCCAGAGCCTCGAACAGGTCCAGGAGCGTGGGCTGGTCCCCGGTCCCGCCCCTATCGCGGAATTCACGGAACAGAAGCATGGCGCACCGGTCCACAAGACCCACCTCGACCTTGTCCAGGCCGGACCTGCCGCCCAGCAGGCCGCCCACCATGTTGGTGACCACCGCCGCCTTCTCGGCCACGACGTCCACCACGTCGGAGGAGTCCACGTCAAGCTCCAGATCCATCGGGTTGATGACGTCCCGGCCGCCGGCGCTCACCTCGATGCGCGACCCGCCGAACGCATCGCACAACGGCAGGTACTCGCGTTCGGGGTCTATCACGATGATGTCGTCCTCCCGCCCCAGGAACACCCCGGCCATCTCCGACTTGACGGTGAAGCTCTTGCCGCCGCCCGACGTGCCCAGGAACACCCCGTTGGCGTTCATGCCGCGCCGCCGGTCAATGGCGATCAGATTGCCGGACCGGGCGTTCCGCCCGTAGACGATGCCGCCCGGCGTGTAGGCCTCCCTCGCGGCGAAGGGGACGAGGATGGCCGCAGCGTTCGTGGTCAGGGTGCGCTTCATGGGCAACGGGTCACGGCCCAGCGGCAGCTCGGCCACAAGCCCCTCGGGCTGCATGTAGGACAGGGTCTCAGCCTTGCAGGACTGGCGCGCGGCCGCCGCCATCACGTCCTTGACGGTCTGGTCCAGCGCCTCCTTGCCGTCCGAGCTGACCCCCACCACGATGATCGTGTTCACCAGCCGCTGGTTGGAATGCTGCAGATCCGCGCGCAGGGCCGTGATCTGGTCCTTGTCCTCCTGCAGGTCGGCGGGGATCATGTCGGGCGGAAGGTGCTGCTTCTCGGCCTTCTTCCTCCGGTCGCTGATCTCCATGTCCAGCTCGGCGTCCCGCCGTTTGACGATCGTCAGGCCCTCGGTCTTGTCATAGGGCTCCAGGTGCACCGAAACCTCGATATGGGCCTTGATGCCGGCTATGCTGCTGAGCAGCTGGTCCGACAGCTCCGGCGGGAACTCCCCTATCCACAGGCACCGGTGCCAGGTCTCCCGGCCCATCGACTCTAGAACCAGGGTCTTGGACCCCTTGCGGGTGATGGCCCACGGGCAGATCCAGTCCTTCACGCTGGTGCGCGACGAGGCCATCCGCTCCTCGGTGAAGGTGAAATCGTCGTAGGGGCGCAGCGTCTCGAACATCAGGCGCAGGCGGTCCTCCCGGACAAGACGGGTGGCCTTGCACCCGTCGATGGCGTTCAACTGCGACGTGAGCCGCATGGCCATGCGGTTCAGGGTCGTGGTCGCCCTGGTCCCGTCGCCGTCCTCGATGGTCACGGTCAGCGTCTTCACCGTGTCCGTGTTCGTGGTTGCCGAGCGCAGCAGGTGGCGCAGATTGCGGTTGTAGTCCCTCCGGAGCACGTCGTACCGGTCCCCGCTGTCGGGCATCTCGCACTCCTCCAGCATCCTTTCGACGCCCTTGGTGCGCGAATGCACATTGATCTGCAGGCTCTCGCCGGCGCCGAACCCGTTCAGCAGACCCGCCCACCGGTCGATGATGCCCAGCTGGTGGTCCTCCGGGGAGATCTCGTAGTTGATGTCGCTGATCAGCAACGTCACGGACCAGCGGTTGTCACCCAGGTAGACGATGCCGCTCTTCAGCATGGAATCGAAGCCCAGCATCTCCTTGGCCGTCTTAAGCTGCTTGCGATCGGGCTTGGCCGCCTGCTGCGGCGCATCCTTGCGGCTGTGGCCGCCTTTCTTCCTACCGAACAAACCGTTCACCTCTCCTTCATGCTTGGCTTTGCCGGCGAAGCCGGCATACCCGCCGGGCCATCCAGGATCACCGTCCTGGGGGTGGTCCAGTGGCGGATCACGTACACGAGGTACTTCTCCGGCTTCAACCCCCTGGGCCGCCACCACCCATACGCCGCCAACGGCAGGGCGAACGGCAGGACGACCCAGCTGGCCTGGCTGCTGGGCACGTCCAGGCGCAGCCACAGGTACAGATACGCCGGAATGCACACAGCGACCATCAGGATGGCGGCCAGGCACTGCCTCCAGGTCAGGCCGAAGAACACCTTGGGCTCGACCGTGCTCACC
This sequence comes from Bifidobacterium indicum, assembly GCF_036987015.1. Lineage (NCBI taxonomy): Bacteria > Bacillati > Actinomycetota > Actinomycetes > Bifidobacteriales > Bifidobacteriaceae > Bifidobacterium > Bifidobacterium indicum. The sequence goes on along the minus strand of NZ_BTXM01000001.1, from coordinate 1,531,498 downwards.
TCCCGGTACACAGGCATTTGCAACATGGTCCGCTCCTTTCACTCGCCGCCGGAGATGGCCCGCGAGGTCTGCTGGGCGATCAGCACCATCCCGAGCAGCAGCAGGCTGGCCATCATCAACTGGCCGAAATTGCCCACGATCCACCCGGACACCGAGTCGCCGTCCTTGTAGCCGCCCGCGCCCATGACCCCCTTGACCATCACCCGGTACAGGTAGATCCCCAGCCACAGGCAGGCGCCACGCAACCCCACGGCCGCATAGCTCTTGAAATACCCCACCCCCATCGTCTTGGTCTCCGGATTACACAGGAAGGCCAGCGGCAGGGGGTTGAAACACGTCAGCATGTAGAACTGGACGAACACCAGCATGATGACCACCGTCACGATCACCTCGGCCAGCTTCGAGACCACGAACGGGATAATCAGCAGGACGATGCACGCCACCTGGGTGCCCCATCCCCCGTCCTCGATGGGTTTGCGCATCTGATCCCCCAGGCCGGCCGCCTGCTGCACGGCCTCCAGCTTCGCCACGCCGCTGAAGCCGCCCGTCATCAGACCGACCAGGTAGTCGATCAGCTTCACGAACATGTCGGCATTCTCTATGGCCATGACCACAACGGACCCCTTGAACATGGCCATGGCCACCATCTTGGCGCCCAGCTCGTCATCGCCGTCCGACGTGGACGTGACACGCACGAACTCCAGGATCATCACCACGGAAAGCACCATCATCGCCACGGGCTTCACCGCGCCGTTGGCGATGTTGATGCTCGCATCGTACAACCCCTTGTTGTACTGGAGCGGGCTCTGCAGCAGCCTGTTGACCGTATCGTCCCCGACCCCGGACCCTATCGCATTCAGCAGGGACACACAGGTGTCCGACATGCCATTGGCCAGAACCAGGTTCGCCATGTCAGGACACCCGGTTGAAGATCTGGGCCGCGACCATGACCATGGCGCCGCCGATGATCTTCCACATGCCGCGCTTCATGTCGGGGCCGTTCTGGTCGTCCAACGCACTGGCGAAGGAGATAACCCCCCAGACCAGCCACAGGCCGCCGCCGATGGTGACCCAGGTGACCATGGTGCCCTTGGCTTCGCCAAACAGCTGATTGCCGTCGGCGGCCAGCACCACCCTCGACGCGAGCCGGTACGGCAGGGCCCTCGCCCACAGGGCCGTGGGGCGGGCCGCAGCCATGACGGCGGCAGCGGCGAGATTCAAAGAATGGAACATGTCAACTCCTAACGGTGCCGCACGGGAAACGTGCAGACGGGTAAACGGATAAAAGAAACGGAGTGGCCGGCGACCGGATAAGGGATAGAGTCGCCGGTCCTCCGTCGGCCCGTGGCCAGATTTGGACTGAGGGCCACGGGCCGATCCCGCCCGGAGGGGGTCGGATCGAGCTGATCCGGACGGGAAGAATCAAGGGGTCCGCGCCCCTGAGGGGGCGCGGATCATGCATGCTCAGCGGGGCTGCCCGTCCCGCCGGCCGTCCGGGCCGTCCTGGTCCTCGCCAAGGGCGTGGGCCAGACCGGGTTGGGCGACCGTGGCGTACAGGTGCTCACGGCCCTGGGCGTCGCGGCGGATCGTCCTGACCAGGAGGAGGCCGGCCGCCAGCAGCACCATGCCGGCCAGCAGCATCCAGGTGACGGCGGAGCCGGTGATGGCCAGATGCCCGACCCTGCCGTTCCAGTCGTCGGTGTTGGACTCCACGGGGGTGTCCCTGCACATGGCCACCCCGTCGACCGTGACCGCATCCTTCGGGGTCCCCTTGGCGGGCTTCGCGTCCGGGTCCTTCGGGTCGAACGGCTTGTCATCGCCGGGGACCACGCAGGGCGCCAGCGGCGTGCCGGTCACCTTCACCCGGTCCGTGTGGTGGTCCGTGACACCCTTGAGGGTGCCGTGGATGTCCACGTACCTGCCGGGCTTGAGCTGGTAGTCGGCCCACCCGTCCGGGTACTTCCAGTCGACCACCTGGCCGTCGCCGGCGACGGTGGCGTCCTCGAGCTTCAGGTCGCGGCCCAGGAAGACGTGGCCGCGTCCCGTGTCCGGATCGGTGCCTGAATCGTTGTAGACGCGGGCGGTGATGTCCGTGTCCCCGTGGACCGTCAGGGCCTCCTCGGGCCGGTTCCGGTCACCCTGGGGCAGGCCCGACTCGGTGTCGAACTTGATGACACGCAGCTTGGGGGTCATGTCCGGCGTCCTGGTCCACACCGTGTTCGAGGGAATCACCTTGTCGTTGTAAAACTCGGTGAACCTGTTCTCGTGATGATCCACGACCTTGATCCGCTTGCACTGGATGTAGGTGCTCCAGCCGGCCTCACGGTCGCCCGAGGCGGACACCAGGGCCAGGTAGGCGGGCGTGGTCTGGATGGTCACCTTGCCGGTCGCGTCCTGCTCAAGGGTGAACATGGCGCCGCCCAGCTTCCCCGAGTCGAAACCGGAACCGGCGATCCTCTCGCCCCTGCCGGCCAGCAGGCTCCCGTCCTTGTACAGGTCGCGGGCGGCGTACACGGCCCACTGGCCCGTGTACTGGTCCACCTTCGGGTTCAGCTGGTCCTCGATGCACCACATGTCGGCCTGGGTGTATGCCCGGTCGGCCGGCAGGATCGAGGAGTCGAGCCGGTACAGGAACAGGCTGTCCTTGTAGATGCTCTTGCCGTTCACACTCTCGCCGTTGACCTTGACCACCACGTCCTTGCGCGGGTTGATGGGCGCCAGCGGGGTGCTCACCTCGTTGGTGGTCTTCCGGATGTTGTTGGTGACCTGGGTGGCCTTGTTCTTCACCACGTGACCCGGGGTGACCTTGATGACCGTGAAGGGCAGCACCAGGTCGTAGGTGCGGCCGAGCAGGCCCTGGTCGATGGCCGGGTCATGCAGGGGGTCGTACCGGTCGGACGCGGCGTAGGCCTTCAGGTCCTTGGGCTGGGGGTCGCCCTTGACGGTCTCGCCCGTCGCGGGGATCCTCGTGTCCACCCTCCTGGCGAAGGCGTACACCACACCGTCCTTGACCTGGATGTTGAACCTGGCCGTGTAATCGCGGCCGTCCGAACCCTGCACCTGGATCCTGGACTGGTCGATGGACAGGTACTCGTCCTCGAAGTCGTCCACGACGCCCAGCTTCCACACCTTGTACGCGGTGTCGGCCTGGCGGGCGTCGATCGTGACCCGGTAGAAGCCGGTGTCACCCAGCAGCAGGGTCTTCCCGTCGATGGTGATGGACTGGTCCTTGGAACTGACCACCTTCTTGACCGGGTTGATGCTCGGCGGGAGATTGACCACCTCGTTGCTGGGGGTCAGGCTGTTGTCGAGGATCAGCACCCACTGGTTGTTGATCCGGATGTTCGCGGGGGCGTCCTTGGACACCGTGCCCTCGAACCGCACCTGGATGCGCGGGTTGCCGCCCGCGCGCCACTGGGCCACCAGCGTGGCGTCGGTGAAGGTGACCAGGAACCCGTGCGCGGCATCATCCCACTTCGTGGTGTACCTGCTCTTGGCGATGGGCCGGCCCGTGGCCAGGTCCATGATCTCCAGGGTCTGCTTGTCGGGCTGCAGCCACTTGCTGTACGTGTCCGCGAAGGCCACACGCTCCCGCTGGTAGGCCAGCAGGTCCGGCAGCTTCGGCTGGGTGTCCAGCTGGTATTCGACCTTCTGCCCGGGGTGGACGACCTTGCCGTCCACGCTGCCCTGGTCGCCGCCCTGGCTGGACTCCGACACCACGTCCTTCCTCACCGGGGGCACGTACCCGCAGATCTTCGGCTCGTTGGTGTCCACCTTCTGCCCGTTCACCTGCTCGGAGCCGGAGTTCGTGAATTCGGGGCCTCCTGGGTTCGGGGCGCAGAAGGTCAGCTCGTCGCCGGGCTGCCTGCCATGGTCCTGGCGCACCTGGGCGGCGCCCTTGCCGTTGGCGAAGTTCACGGTGAAGGGGACCAGCATGGTCACCTGCAGGGCCTTGCCCATGCCCTTGAGCCTGGCCAGGTAGGCCGGCTTGGCGACCGCCTTGGCCACCGTGCCGGAGACGGTGATCGTGAACTGGTCGGTCACGTCCCTGCCCGTGGCGGTGATGTCGTTGACGCTGGACCGGCGGTAGTGCCCGTCCGCCCCGGGTTCGGCCTCCGACTCGTAGACGCGGATCGTGTCCCTGCCGTCCTGGTCCACCAGGTAGTCGGCCTTGCCCCAGTCGTCGGACAGGGTGAAGGAGGCCGGCGCCTGGATCAGGTGCGGGTCCACGGTCCCGTTGACCACGCCGCCCACCTTGTCGCCGTCCATGAACACATGGTCGTCCGCCCCGGTCGTGTTCGTGCGGGACGGGTCGATCACCGCGTTCCACTTCCTTGAGGTCTTGTCCCACAGGACCCAGGACTTGTCCGGGGCCGGCTTCCAGGTCGGGAACTCACCCGGGGGCGTCTGCTGGTCGACCTCCCTGGAGAAGCCCTTCCAGTACACCGAACCCGTGTCCCTGACACTGCTGGTATCAGGACCATGCACGACAACGTCCAGCTCGTAGCGCCACTCGTGGTCGGGCGGGATGTCACCGCCCTTCCAGGAGGCGGTGGCCACGTCCCCCGTGGGGGTGGCTCCGTTGGCCGTGTTGAACGAGAACCGGCCACTGATGTCCTGGCCGGTGGTCGCGTCCACGACCTTCTGCCGGTCGATCGTATACCGCTGCCCGTTCGGGGTGAACGAGTCCCTGAACGTGAACTGCTTGCCGTTGACACCCGTACCGGACGTGATCACCGTGTGGTTGACCATCGAATCGGCACTCGTGCCACGCTCCACCGTCTTCGACGGCGGCGCCGGCGGCACGTCAGCCGGCTTCGGCTCATACTGATTCAATGTGATGACCACAGTGCTCGTCGAATCACTCGTGTACTGGTCAACGAGTTTGTTGATAGTGGTATCAGGCTGGTCAGAGAATGGAGAATCAGTCCTATAAGTAGATCCATGATTGCTGTAAGTTCCAGTAGCTGGTCCACGAACCCAGGCGTCCATCCAGTCGTCCTTCGTGTGGTGGGCCTCGCCGCTGAACTGTTTGTTGGGTCCGGTCATCACCCCCACGGCGACCACACGGCACTGGGCCTGGCCGGCCTGGTCGGGGTGAGCCTCGTTGAAACGCGCCGTACAGTTGCCGTTGGCCTCGTTCAAGGCCTCCTGCGCGTGGGCGACACCGCCGGGCAGCATGGACACACCCATCTGCGCGAACGCATTGTAGACGCTGTTCAGATCCCCGCCGGAGCCGAACGCCCCGTCATTGTTATCCTTATAAGCCCAGCTGACCTGGGTGGCCATGACACCGCCGCCACCGCCGTCGGAACTGCCGCCACCGCCGCCGGCGAACGCGATGGGCGCCCCGGCCAGCATCGTGGCACCCGCCACGGCCACGGCCACGCCCCTGCGGACCGTGCCCGAAGTCAGACGCCGGAGCCGGCCGACCCGGATCCGTAACTCTCCTGGTAACTTCATTATTGATGTTTCCCTTCCGCTACTATGAAGGGGACGGCCTCAATGGTCGTCCACAATAAACGCCAGTGGGATAGGAGACCTTCCAAAGCAACCAGTCCCACTGGCACATTCTTAATCAATCAGCCAATACCACAAGCCTGGCCCTTCTGACACACAGGGGGACCTACATGATTGATGATGTCTCTCCAGTTGGAGCCCCCTCCTTGTGGTGTCGCTGGTGCGGGTGCGGCCGGTGCCGGCGCCGGTGCGGATCCGCCGCCACGGTTGTATGAAGGCGTGTACCCGCCACCCGAATAGGAGGGTGTGTACCCGCCTCCCCCGTAGGAGGGTGCCGGCTGTTGTTGCGCTGCGGCCTGTTGTTGCGCGGCCTGTTCGGCGGCCTGCTGGTCCGCCTGGGCTTTGGCCTGCATCGAGGCGTTCACCTGGTCGACGGCCGCCTGGAGGGCGGTGGCCGCGTCCTGGTAGTCCTTGGCCTTACCGCCCTTGACACCGCCGGCCTGGTCGATGGCCTTCTGCAGGGCGTCCCTGGTGGCGTTGTCCGCCACCTTCCCGTCACTGTCGCCCAGGAGCCTGGCCGCCTCGTCCTTCTTGCCGGCCAGGGCCGACTTCGCATCCTCAAGGATCTTCGCGTCACGCGACATAATCACGGCCTTGCCGGCCTTCGCGTAGTCGCGGTCGATGTCCTTCAGATGTTCGCTGGTCCGCCTGGCCTTGTCGGTGGCGGCGTGCAGATCCGACGTGGACATGGACGCATCGCATACGACGACCTGCGGCCTGATGCCGCCGGCGGTCTTGATGGTCCTGTGCATGGCGTCCACGGTCTTCGCGTCCTGCACCTGGTCCGCCTGGATGCCGGCCGCCCCGCGATACCTGGCCAGGGTGGCCTGGGCCGACCTGGTACTGGACTGCATGGCCTTGACCGACTGCGTGCAGTCCGCCATGGCGGACCCGTGCCGGCGGGACTCGTACACCTTCCAGCCGCCGAAACCGGCCGCCACCAGCACGACCACCACGCCGGCAGACACCACAGGCACCAGCCACTTCGGGCGTGGCTTCCTCGCCTCGTCCGGGCCCCCCGCAGGCTTGATCGCCGGCGGAGCCGTGAAATCGTCCATATCGGATAGGGTCTTGGTCTCCTGATCGTCAGGGGTGCGTTCCTCGTCCATAGTCCCTCTTTCTCGGCCATGTGGCCGCTCAGTCCTCTCCTAGGGTCGCACAAGTCAACACGAAAACGGGGTGCAACAGGAAAAAACAATCAGTTTTTTCCGGCCGCCCATTGTGGTGTTTCCGTACTTCAACACTTCAATACTTCAATACTTCTTTACTTCAATACTTCTTTACTTCAATACTTCTTTACTTCAATACTTCTTTACTTCAATACTTAGGTCATCCAGCCCGATGCGAGCATGGCCATGAGGACCACAAGGCAGATGGTCTGCACGGTCACCAGCGCCCGCCGGGTCCGCTGGTCGGGTGCCTTTCCTCCATGCTGGGCCAGGAAGGCGGCCAGGCCGACCAGGAATACAACACCCATGATGATTCGGACGGTCATGATCGTCCTCCCAGGTAGTCGCGCAGGGCCAGGTCGATGATCTCCTGCATCTTCATGCCGTGCTCAAGGGCGTACAGTTTCACGGCCCTCCGGGTTCCCTCGCGCATTTTGATGCTGGTCTGGACCCACAGTTCGGACCCCGTGCCGGCGGGGGAGGGGGACGGCGTGACCGAGGGGGAGCCGGCGGAGAACACCGCCCCAAGGTCCCGGGTCCCGGTTTCGGGTGCGGATATCGGTTTGAGATCCTTCATCAGAACAGCCTCCCCGTGGAGTGCAGGTACTCCCCGTAGACCAGGCCAGCGATGGACAGCACGTTGATGACCACCCGCCCCACGGCCGTGATGAAGTCCAGGAGCGGGTCGTCCACCCACCTCCACAGCCAGCCCAGGAACAGGCCGAACAGGTAGTTGAGCCCCAGGTAGGCCACGAACACGGCCACCAGGTACACCGCCTGGAATATGAGTTGGTTCTTCATGCTGACACCCCTTCCAATAGATCTTCAAGCTCCCCGTACGCCTCCGCATACTCGTACAGCTTGCCGGGGGCCGCACCCATGCAGGCCTTGATGGCCTGACGCTTGCGGATGACGGCATCGAACCGGGGCGTCTGCTGGGCGGCGAGGGCGTCGCTGACCGCCTTGAACAGCCTCGTGTGCGGCTCCACGCGGCACAGCAGGACGGCCGCCGGGGCACGGCCCTGAAGGCCCTTGAGGGTGCTCCACGCCTGCTGCAGATCCAGCTCGGTGTCGGTGCAGGGCACCACCACGAAGTCGGCCGCCTCGACCGCAGCCACCGTGATCGGGCCGGCGGGGGGAGTGTCGATGATGGTCAGGCCCTCGAACCCGTCGCCGGCGAGCCGCTCCACGTCCAGCAGTTTCGCGTCCACCACCTCGAAGGGGAGGGGGGAGCCCGACTCCTCGGCCTCCAGAGCCCAACGGGCGGCGCAGGACTGGGGGTCGGTCGCCATCACCCGCACCCGCGCCTCCGGGTCCTTCCTGACGGCGGAAGCCGCCAGGTACATGGAGGACGTCGTTTTGGTCACACCGCCCTTGGCGGCCGCTATGGTCACTATCTTGTTCATGGTTTCCCTTTCCTTATTGAATTGCCGAAGTAATGAAGTAAAGAAGTATTGAAGTATTGAAGTATTGAGTTATTGAAGTATCGGGTTGTCCAATCGTCCGGTTGGAGGCAACCCCAAGCCGACAGGGGGAGGTCAGGCGGGGGATGCCTCCAGCCTGGCGGTCTCGCCCGTGTCGTTGCTCCTGGTCCCGGAGCGCCGGCGGTAGTGGCCCTTCCAGTAGTCCAAAGCCTCGCGTTTGGCTTCGCGCACCGCCTCCGGGTGCCGGTCGAGCCAATCGACCGCCTGCCGGTAGCGTTGCTCCTTGCCGTCCTTGCGCCGGCGCATGTCCAGCCCGTCCCGGCGCATCATCCTGGCCAGGACCTGGAGCTCCTTGCGGCGCATCCCCCCGTAGGTGGCGTAGTCCTCATGGCCGGCATAGACCAGGCCGAACGAGATGCACTGGTCACGCACGGGGCACCGCCGGCAGATCATGTCGGCCTTCCGGATCTGGTCGGCCGTCCTGTGGCCGCGCTCGGGAGGGAACCAGGCGGCCTCCCGCCCGTCCTCGATCCGGCTGCACAATCCGGTGGTTCTGAACGGGGTCATGATGTCGCCCCTATGAAGTGATGCACCGGCTGTGCCGACGGCTTCCGCTTAGAGGAGGGCGCGGGCTTGACGCCCTGCCCCAGCCCGTGCAGTGGCCGGTTCCTCTCGTCCCAGGCGCAGCAGGGGCAGGAGCCCTCGCTGACCTCGCCGTCGACGTGCCGGCGGTTCGTTTCCACGCTCCACTTGCGCCCCCCGTACACCGTGACGATGCCTGCGCGGCCGCTGGCCACCGTGCTCGGTGCGTGCCCGTCCATGGGGGCGGCCTGTGGAATGCCGTCCTTGTTGGCCTTGCGGCTGCGTTCTCGTTGGAGGGTGAGCTGGGCCCAGTGCTTCTCCAGGGCCTTGCAGGAGATGATGACGGGCCGCCAGAACCCCTCAGGGTCCTCCAGCGCCCACCGTGCCAGGTCCAGGCACTCCCCGACCTCGTGCCGGGCGGCCAGGTGCCGGGCGGCGCGGCGTTCGCGCCGGCTGTCGGCCGGGACGGGAAGGTGCTGGCCGGCGAGCAGGGCCGCCAGGCCCGTCTGCAGGTGATGACCATTCGAGGGGGCGTCTTCCCCGGGGGAGATGTCCCCTTTAGGGGACAGAGGGGGTAATGGTTTATTACTTGGTTTGCCTGTCACCGGTGGCACCCCTGGATGGTCACCGGTGGCACCCCTGGTCTCCCGGGCTTCAGTCAGGGGTGTCATTTTGGCACCCCTGGAATCGGCTCCGTTCCGCCCTTCCGGCAGGGGTGCCAAATTGGCACCCCTGGGTTCCGGGGCTTCGGAGACCGGTTCGGGCTCCACCCCCATGCACAGGTCCCACACCACGGGACGGTACTGGCCGGGGATGAGCCGGCCCTGCTCGTCACGCAATGACAGGTCCTGGTTCCCGCGACGGATCAGGCCCCCGCTTTCCAGGAGCGAGAGCTTGCGCCTGACCGTCCTCTCGCTGACATGCAGTTCGCGCATCAGCGTCTTCACGCTCGGCCAGGAGGCCGACCCGTCCGGATGGGCACGGTCCGCCAAGGCCACAAGAAGCAGCCTGGCCGTCGTGTCGCCACCCACCGGGGCCTCCCTCAAAGCCCAATTCGTCGCCTGCCAGCTCATAGTGACCTATCTGCACTGTGAAAGAAGTGGAATACGGTCATTTCATGCCTCGCCCCTCGGGCCGCCACCGAATGCGGGGTGGGAGACCATCAGAAACCGTTTGGCATACGCGAACTCGATGCCGTCACCGAGGACCGGGCAATACCCGTGGTCGAAGACGAACGGGCGGTCAGATTGCGGAGTGATATCCGTGACACGGCCATAGAGGGAGACCGTGCCTCCCAGGCGCAGATAGACGATATCGCCTACAAGGACATCCGACTGTCGGTCAATGACGATGCAAGATCCACGCCGCCGGCTGAAACCCCTGGACGAGTAATTTTGCCGTTGCACCCCGTTTTCCCGGGAGCTCGGCTTACTGTATAAGTGGGCTTTGGAAGTCGCACTATTGATATAGTTATACATGTGTGATGGCATTCCTTAGTAGAGGAAGTATCCCGTCGATTCCGGCAAGAATGTGGACGGGAAACTTCATTTTGTTATCGCGCAAACTGGCTCCGGACTGCAATCCAGAGCCTTTTTTAACACCCCCATCTCCTGTGCCGTCTGAGGCAGGTTGATAACAAAGTCGGCCGAAAGGCCGTACTCCTCGTTGATCTTCAGCAAATCTTTTTGCTGCCAGGGGGTGATGCCATTGATTTTGTTACTGACATTGGCAGTCGTTTGGCCAAGCATGGCTGCCAATGAGGAGTAGGGTATCCCCCGCGCTTTAAGCCAGCGCTTCATGTTGGACATGCGGCCTCCCACTGTTAATACTATCTGACAGTTACATGCTAGCGTTAAGGTTGACTTAATGCAAATTCCTAGGTTAGACTTGTTTCAAAGTTAATTTGCAAGGACAGGAGATATTGATGAGTTCGCAAATACTGATGCCGACCTTTACGGGGGAATCGGACCACGCTGACTATGAAGATAGCGTTCTTCGGTTCAATATAAAGGCTCTTTTGGCCAAATCAAAGGATGTAACACAAACGTCGCTGGCCAAGAGATTCGGGATAACCACAGCCGGTATGTCCCAGAAGATTAACAAGCCGGGAAGGGTCACAGTCAGGGATGCCGTAATCATTGCCGACGAATTGGGTGTGACGCTTGATGAACTTCTGGATGATCAGGCGATGCTCGAAGAAATAGAGCGCCAGAGAGAGGAAACGGGCTTGTTGATGGATCTCGGCCGCCGTCTGCAAGGCAGCAATGCCAGGCGCAATAACCCATCAAGTCCCAAATATCTTGTCGGACCGGATGATCTGGTGCCCCCCGTGGGACTCGAACCCACAACCCACGACTTAAAAGGACGCTGCTCTAACCATTGAGCCAGAGGGGCAACACAACAAAAATACACGCCAGGGGCGATTTTTTCCAGTTGCGCGGTTTCTCCCCAAGCTCGGTGGCGGGCGGAAATACAGCAGGAAAGCAGCCTCATGATTTTTGCTCTGGGGCGTGTAGGATGTCAACCAATCAAGGAGCAGGATTTGGGTATTCGATTGTTCCGTCTTGGCGGGGATTCAGCAGGATACGCCGACGCGGCCTGGGATTATCTGCAGGCTTGTAAGGCTGCCGGAGACGATGAACTGGCCGGGTTGGGCTGCCTGCAAGGATGTCTGTCATTGGACCAGGTCAGACGGGATTGGCTGCCACGGGTCATCAATGAGGCCAAGGGGGAGCACCTTCCCCAGGGGTATGTACCAGCCCTGCAATTTCTCGCCTTGGAGCCTGATGACACCCTGGTCGGGATGATCCAGTTGCGTCTTGCGCTGAATGACTACCTGCTGGAACGGGGCGGGAATATCGGGTATTCGGTCCGTCCGGACAAACGCCGTCGGGGATACGCCAGTCGGATGCTGATGGATTGTCTGGATAAGGCCCGGCAAGAGGGAATGACCAGGGTCTTGCTCACCTGTGCACAGGAGAATGGGGGAAGCCGACGTACCATCCTGGCCAATGGCGGAAAGCAGGAAGATACCCGGTACATGGCAGATGGTGTTGGGATCCAACGGTATTGGATTGAACTGTAAATACCCAATCGTAGTGCCAGCTGTTCATCGCAATCGGTGGTTCGCATGCACGACTCGCTGCGTTCGTGGCGTTCGTATACGAGCCGCTTCGGTCCGTACATGTCTGTGGCGAGACACTGGCCCCTGGCGTATCTCCTTCAGCCGCTGATCTGTGAGCACACACTCAGCGGGATTTGGGGAATGGGAATCAGTCCAGGCCAAGGTCGTAGGCGGCATCCATGTCCTCGCGGGAGTAGGTGCGGAAAGCCGTCAGGGTCTGGGTCCCGGCCACCCCGGGGACCTTGGCGATGCCTCCGGGAATGACGGCGGTCAGGTCATCGAACTTGCCGGTGGAGACCACGGCCACCAGGTCAACCTCGCCAGCCACGGAATAGACATCCTTGACCCCGTCGATCTCGACAATGGCGCGTGCCACTTCGTTGATTTTGTCGGACTGGACTGTAATCAGTACGATGGCGTTTGTCATGGCGGCTCCTTGCCTTGGTGTACTGCTGTTCAGTATAAGTTCTGATGGTCGGTATCCAAGCCCTATGGTCCACAGCTTGGAGGGGCCGGGTCCGGCTTGTGAAATAGGTTGGCATATTCAATCATCGCGACACTTCCGGTATTCTTAGTCTGAGAGAATGGAACAATGGTCTGGGTGATTGTGCTCATATGGGTGCTGATAGTGGTGGCATTCATTGTTTATGTCCTGCGTCTGGCGCGCGGCGAGTCGGCGAATCGCGCCTTCTCCCAGTCCTTGGACGACCGTGTGCGCAGGGGGTCAAGGAGGCAGCGTGAGCGTGAGGGCAGGCTGCCCCGTATCGCCGGCGGCAGACTTTCCTTCATTCCCAACTCCGATGGAAGCGACTGCGGCACAGAGGAGGACCAGCCCAGTCCGATCAATTGTCCGGTGCATGTCAATTCCCATTCGGTTGTGGAGATGAGGGCGCTTCTGACGTCGGAATCCACTGACGAGATTGAACTTTGGCAGACCAATGAGGGGCGCCTGGTCACGCCGCTGAAGCCGAATATGAATGGGGGAACCGGGGAATTCGTTCTTTCCGACGGGGCCTCGCAGTCCGGGAAACTCCACCGAAAACCCCAGGATGCTGCCGGTCACGATGATGGCGGCGCGGCTGAATGTGGTGGGCGGAGGAATCATGGTGATTCGAATGGTTCCACGATCCCGGACAACCAGGTCCGATCGGGGAACTCCGCTTCTGCTGACAAGGAAAACGACCCGGGTGGCGGCAAGTCTCGGCCGAGCAGACAGGTGCCTGAGGAACCGGTGGCGGTAACGTCGGATGTCATGCCTGCAATCAAATCGCAGTAAGCCGGTCGCCGGGGAATAGGGAGTGCATTTCTGGTTGGATTCCGTCACATTCCAAGGGTTGGATGCTGAATCTGGGTGGGCCTGCGCCTTGCCGGCCCGGTGTCCGTTCGCGACCTTAGTCTTGATGGTATGACTACGTCCTACCTGTTTATGGCCATTGCCATTGTCCTTGTTCTGGCCCTGGTGGTCGCCGGCGTGTACCTTCTGGCTAAGCCGCGTCGTCGGAAAGGTGGCAGCTCGCCAACCGCTGGGTCCGGGGCGACTGCAGTAAGGCAGGAGGAGGCCTCGAACGAGACCGGGAAGACGTCAGTCCGGAAGCTCGGGTCGCCCGGATCCAAGGTGCAAGAATCTTCCCAAGGGCAGGGAGGGGAGCCGGCTGAAGGCATTGAATCCCAGGAGCCGACGCAGGAGCCGGAGTCCTCATCCTCCCGTATGACCAGGCTCAAGGCCAGACTGGCCAAAAGCCCCAATCCCTTCGGCAAGGCCCTCTTCGCCATCCTGACCAAGGACCACCTGAGTGATTCCGACTGGGAAGAGGTGGAGGACACCCTCCTTATGGCAGACGTGGGGGCCGAGGCCAGTGAGCAGCTGGTGGACCAGCTCCGTTCCGATGCCAGGGTGAGCGGTGAAAAGGATCCCAAGGCGGTCCGTGCCGGTCTCAGGAAAAGGCTGATCGATCTGGTGGATCCCAGCATGGACCGGACCCTGGAAGCCGATAAACCCAATGCCGACAAGCCCTCGGTCATCATCATGGTTGGGGTCAACGGAACCGGTAAGACCACAACCGCCGGCAAGCTGGCCCGTCTCTTTGTGGCGGACGGCAAGTCTGTGGTCATGGGTGCCGCCGACACCTTCCGTGCCGCCGCCGCCGACCAGTTGGACACCTGGGGCAGCAAGGTGGGTGTGCCGGTCGTTCGCAGCGACAGGGATGGGACCGATCCGGCCTCGGTGGCATTCGAGGCCTCGGCCAAGGCCAAGGAGATGGACGCCGATGTCCTGATAGTGGACACAGCCGGCAGACTCCAGAACAAGGCCAATCTGATGGACCAGCTGGGGAAGATCCGTCGCGTTGTCGAGAAGAATATCCCGGTGGAAGAGGTCCTTTTGGTCCTGGATGCGACCACCGGGCAGAACGGGATGATCCAGGCGCGTGTCTTTGCCGAGACCATTGGCATCACAGGCATCGTCCTGACCAAGCTCGACGGCTCGGCCAAGGGTGGTATCGTAATCTCCGTCCAGCGCGAGCTGGGCGTTCCGGTCAAGCTGGTCGGCCTGGGCGAGGGGCCAGATGATCTCTCACCTTTCAGTCCCGAGTCCTTTGTGGACGGGATTCTGGGCGAGGACTGAGGACCCGCCCGCCTGCTACGGACCGGGGCCGATCAATGAAGCCGGTGGTTACGTCCCGGTTACGGTTTCCCGATCCAGGTTACTGACGGGAAATGAACGGTTGACCTGAACGAAATTCCGTGGCTGTTCCATGGTCTTGAAGATGAACGACGATTGGCGTCGTCCGGGTCCGCCCGCCTCGGCGCGGGTTTTGTCGGTCCCGGGCGTGGAAAGAGAGGTGTACGCATGGATTCGGGAAATGCTGCATGGATGTTGATGGCTGCGGCCATGGTTTTTTTGATGACACCCGCAGTGGCCTTCTTCTACGGGGGTATGGTCCGGGCCAAGGCCGTGCTGAACATGCTGATGATGTCGACTGTGGCCATCGCGGTTACCGGTATCATCTGGACCCTCTGGGGTTGGTCGATCTCCTACGCGGGCAAGGATGTCGGCGGGATTTTCGGTGATCCGGTTACCGGCTTCCTCCTCAAGGACACGGTCACGGCCAAGGACGGGGTCTTCACCTCGGTTGACCTGAAGAACGCCTCCTATCCGCATACGATCGATATCGCTTTCCAGGTTGCTTTCGCCATGATCTGTGTGGCACTGATCTCCGGTGCCCTGGCTGAGCGCATAAAGGTCAGTACATGGATGATTTTCGTGGCCCTCTGGGTCACTTTGGATTACGCACCCATGGCCCATATGGTCTGGAACCACGGGCTCCTCTCAGCAGATGGAGCCATCTCCAACGCAATCGGTGCCCCGGCTCACGACTTCGCAGGAGGCACGGTTATTCACATCAACGCGGCGGTTGCAGCACTGGTCATCGTTCTTATCATCGGACGGAGAATAGGCTTCAAGAAGGAACCGATGCGCCCCCACAACGTCCCCATGGTCATGCTGGGTGCCTTCCTGCTCTGGTTCGGTTGGTTTGGTTTCAACGCAGGTTCGGCCTTCGCCGCCAACGGCACCGCCGGATATTCCTGGGTGTCCACCACCATCGCCGCCAGTGCGGCCACCCTGGGTTGGCTCTTCACTGAAAAGATCCGCTCCGGCCACTACACCGCCATGGGAGCCGCCTCGGGCATGATTGCCGGTCTGGTTGCCATCACCCCTGCCGCCGATGTGGTATCCCCCCTGTGGGCCATAGTCATGGGCATGGTCGCTGGGGTTGTCTGCTGTTTCGCCTGCGGTCTCAAGTTCCGGTTCAACTATGATGACTCCCTCGACGTGGTCGGCATCCACGGGGTGGGGGGTGTGCTCGGCACCCTGATGGTCGGACTCTTCGGTGCAGGGACCGGTCTTCTGGCTGGTGGCGACTACAAGCAGCTACTGGTACAGTTCCTGGTAGCGCTCATTGCCGTGATATACGCCGCAGTCGTGACCGGAATCATCGCATTTGTCCTTGAGAAGGCCGTCGGCTGGCGTGTAAGTGACAAGGAAGAGATCGCCGGAGTCGATCAGAGTGACCAGGGCGAGAGCGCTTATGAGTTCGCTCTGTCCGCCAACTAATCATCGAAGGAGCGTAACGACATGAAGCTGATAACGGCCATTCTTCAACCGCAGAAGCTGGATGACGTCAAAGAGGCACTCTCTCAGGCGGGCGTCCATGGTATGACCGTCTCCTCCGCAAACGGCTACGGTCGCCAGGGCGGGCACAAGGAGGTCTACCGGGGCACCACCTACACAGTCGACCTGATTCCCAAGATTCGGGTGGAGGTGCTGGCTGACGACGTCGATGCACGGTCTCTGGTGGACACCATCGTCCGGACTGCAGGCACCGATACGATCGGCGATGGGAAGGTCTGGGTCCAGTCCCTGGATTCCGTTACCAGGGTCAGAACCGGTGAAACAGGAGCAGCCGCCATCTGAAAAACGGTAACCGTCGCAATACTCACTCGGCGGCCAGGGCCCGGTCCATCCAGATGTCCGTCCGGGCCCGCAGGCCGTTGAAGATGGCGCGGATGCCGATGAAGAGGATGTTGATGGCACCCCAGAGCATGGCGATGCGCCAGGCGTCCGTCCAGCCCCGGGCCAGGGTGGTCAGGCCCAGGAGGCAGGCCACGTAGACCAAGGCGGTCAGGGAGCAGGTGGTGGCCAGGTAGCGGTAGTCCTCGGCACCGATCAGGATGCCGTCCAAGGCCCACATCCAGCCTGCGATGGGCATGAAGACCCCCTGGACGATCATGCCGATCGTGATCAGGGAACGTATGGCGGGTGTGGGGCTGAAAAGCGGTGCGGCGAAGAGTCCCAGGGCGATCATGATCAGGCCCACCAGGACACCCATGATCATTCCGGCCCTGGCCGAGAGGTCCGTCATCATCCGGGCTTTGGCCTTATGGCGGGCCCCCAGTTCGGTGGCCACCAGGGACTGTCCGGCGATGCCGACCGCGTCCAGCATGTTCAGGCCGAAGTTCCAGGCCGAGTTGACCCCCTGATAGGCGGCCAGGACCTGATCGCCCAGATGGGCGGCGGCGACCACGGTCATGACCAGGCAGATGCGCAGGGCCAGGGTACGCAGGAAGAGGGGGAAACCATCGCCCATGCTGTTGGCTATTCCGCTCAGCCTGGGTCTCAGGCTGGCCCCTTCCCGCCTGGCCCAGACCAGGGCGGGGATGGTCAGGAGGATCCCCATGTACCATTCGGCGATCAGGGTGGCCAAGCCGGAGCCAAGGATGCCCATGTGGAGGCCGAAGACGAAGAGGACCTCCAGGATTGTGTTCAGGACGGCGCCTGATATGGCGGAGACCATGGTGATGTTGACCTTCTGCAGGCCGCGGAAGATGCCGTTGGCCGCATAGACCAGGAACATGGCGGGCAGGCCGAAGATCAGCGTTTCCAGATACTGCTCTGCGGCATCCAGGACCAGCCCGGAGGCCCCCATGACCGAGCAGAGGGGTCGGCTGAAGAACATCAGGATGGCGCAGACCGCTACACCGATGATGAAGGCAAGCCACATCCCGTCGACTCCGGTCTCCATCCCCTCCTTGCGGCGGCCGGCACCCATCAGGCGGGCCACCTGGGAGGTGGTCCCGTAGGCCAGGAAGACGCAGAGGCCGACGGTGGTCAGGACCACGGTGGATCCGATGGAGAGGCCGGCCAGGGCCTGGTCGCTGACGTGGCCGACGATGCCGGTGTCGATCATGACGAAGAGCGGCTCGGCGATCAGTTGCCCGAAGGTGGGGATGGCCAGGGAGGCGATGGTGGCATAGACGGAAAGGTCTTGGTGCCTCTTGCTGGATTCGGTCCCCGGGTGGTCCTGATCTGGTGAAGTCACGGATGTCATGCTACAACCCCGGCTCGGTCCTCTCCCTCTCTGGTCCTCATCATGGCTGGTAGGTGATGCCTTAGCACCTTTATGAGTAAGTGGCAACAGCCACTCGCGCAGGAGAGCCCTATCCCCAGGTTTTCCACACAGTTATACCCATGAGGTGGATAAGTTTAAGACATATCCTCTAAGACACGCCTAAAATGTGGATAACTTTTCTTCTTGTGCACAGGCAGATGTGGTCCAGGTCACTCCCGGTTGGGTTCCTTGGCGACATGCCTGTGGATGTGAAGTAATGGTGACGAACCTTCCTGGCAGGATCCCCGGCAGGACCCGGACCGGGGGTTTCATCCCCTTGTGCAGGGCTGGAAAAAGCCTTGAGCCAAAACCTGGTGAACTGTCGCGTGTGACGGGTGCCGTCCGTAGAATCGGACCTATGGCTTCTGACAACTTTACCGATTACACCCACCCCGAGCTGCGTCCACCTCGCGAGGGTGAAGACTCGCGTGATGTGCTCTTCGACCGGGTGCCTCCGCATGATGACGATTCCGAGATGGCCGTTCTTGGCGGCATGCTGATGAGTAAGGATGCCATCGGCGAGGTCAGCCAGATGATCGACGTCTCCGACTTCTACCAGCCCAAGCACCAGACCATCTACGAGGCCATCATCACACTCTTCTCGGCCTCCCAGCCGGTGGATGCCGTCCTGGTGGCCAACGAGCTCCTCAAGTCCGGCGATCTGGAGAAGGTGGGCGGTACCGACTACCTCCACTCCCTGGTGGCCGCGGTCCCCACGGCCGCAAACGCTACGTACTACGCCGAAATCGTCCATCAGAGGGCCATCCTCCGTAACGTCATCGCCGCAGGCACCAAGATTGCCCAGTTGGGATACTCGGCCGAGGGGTCCCAGGCCGAGGACATCGTCAACCTGGCCCAGGCCGAGGTCTACGAGATGAGCGTGGGGAAGGTCCGCCAGGATTACGAAGCCATCGGGCCGGTGGTCC
Organism: Bifidobacterium indicum; assembly: GCF_036987015.1. NCBI lineage: Bacteria > Bacillati > Actinomycetota > Actinomycetes > Bifidobacteriales > Bifidobacteriaceae > Bifidobacterium > Bifidobacterium indicum. The sequence goes on along the minus strand of NZ_BTXM01000001.1, from coordinate 1,512,805 downwards.
ATGACACCCTGGAACAACTGGACAAGTTGCAGAACGGCCTGGTCGAGCGCGGCGTACCCACTGGGTTCAAGAGCATCGACGACATGACCCAGGGCCTCCAGCCCGGCCAGATGATCGTCGTTGCAGGTCGTCCGGCCATGGGCAAGTCGACCCTGGGCATCGACTTCGCCCGCGCAGCAGCCCTCCATCACCACATGACCACCGTCGTCTTTTCCCTGGAGATGAGCAAGACCGAGCTGGCCCAGCGCATCATCTCGGCCGAGACCGACATCCCCCTGGTCGCCCTGCGCAGGGCCGACGACATCACCCCGGAGCGGTGGAACACCCTCAACAATTTCTGGAGCAAACTCCAGGAGGCCCCCCTCTTCCTGGATGATTCCCCCAACATGAGCCTGATGGAGATCCGGGCCAAGTGCCGTCGGCTCAAGCAGACCAACGACCTCAAGTTGGTCGTCATCGATTACCTCCAGCTGATGACCTCGGGCAAGCGGGTGGAGTCCCGCCAACAGGAGGTCTCGGACTTCTCCCGTGCCCTGAAGCTCCTGGCCAAGGAGCTGGAGGTTCCGGTGGTGGCCCTGAGCCAGCTCAACCGCGGTCCTGAAATGCGTAACGACAAGAAGCCCATGCTCTCCGATCTGCGTGAATCGGGTTCCATCGAGCAGGACGCCGATGTGGTCTTCCTGGTCCATAGGCCTGACTTCTACGACAAGGAGGACCGTCCGGGCGAGGCCGACATCATCCTGGCCAAGCACCGTAACGGCCCCACCGAGACCTTCCAGTTGGCCTTCCTGGGCGAGAAGTCCAAGTTCAAGGACATGCCCCAGGATTATCAGCAGGGAGGTGTCTGATCATGGCTCGGCAGGAGACGTCGGGAAAGGGGCGGCAGGAGCGCAGGCCTTCCCCCATGCGGCACTGGTACTCCTTCCTGGCCCTGCCCGCGGGAAAGACGGTTCGCGCCGTCTCCAGGCTGACCCATCATGGGGGTTCGGCCCTGCCGGGGCGGGTGGTCGAGCGGATCGATCCGACCTTCCTGGCCCGTACCCTTTCCCGTCTGCCCAGGGGGGTGGTCCTGGTCTCGGGGACCAACGGGAAGACCACCACCACCCGGATGGTGGCCTCCATGCTGGAATCCCTTGGTCTGAAGGTCTTCACCAACCCGACCGGGTCCAACTTCACCCGGGGAGTGGTGTCGGCCCTGGTCTCCACCCTTGGCCTGGGTGGGAGGCTGGATGCCGACGTCGCCGTGCTGGAGCTGGACGAGGCCTATGCCGTCCACTTCGTCAGACAGGTCAAGCCCCGTTACGCCCTCCTCCTCAACGTCATGCGTGACCAGCTGGACCGGTTCGGTGAAATCGATACCACCGCCAGGCTCCTGGCCCAGGTGGCCAAGGTCACCACCGGCACCGTGGTCCTGAACAGGGAGGATCCTCGTATCTCCGCCCTGGCTGCGCAGACCCCGGCCAAGACCCGGGTGGCCTACTTCGGTCTGTCCGATGACCTGCTGACATACTTCCCGACCGATGATGACATGCATGCCCGGGTTGAGGCTGAGGGGTCAATGAACGACAAGGGATCCGAGGCTTCCCCCGCCGTCCGGCCCGGTCACCACCTGCCTGCGGACGTGGTTCTGGAGAAGGTCATGGACCACCGGGCTGCCTTCCGGGTGGATGGGCGGCGTCTGGAGACCGACGTGCGCTTGGAGGGGGTCTACAACCTCTACAACGCCGCGGCCGCCCTGACCCTGGTCCGTTCCGTCCTGGCGGATCATGAACCGGACGATCAACGGCTGATGCAGGCCCTGGCCCAGGTGACTCCGGCCTTTGGTCGTGGTGAGGTCATCACCTATCAGGGGGCGTCGGTGGAGCTGGTCCTGGTCAAGAACCCGATGGGATTCAGGCTGGCACTCTCCTCCTTCGACCCTGACGGTCGGGATACGATGATCGCCATTCGTGACGACTACGCCGACGGGCGCGACATGAGCTGGCTCTGGGATGTGGACTTCACCTCGCTCAGGAAGTCCGGTGTGGCCATGGTCTCCGGCACCCGGGCCTACGACATGGCCCTCCGCCTGGCCTATGAACAGGTGCCCGTGGACCGGGTCGAGACCGACCTGGACCAGGCTCTGGCCACCTTCCTGGATGCACATCCCGGCCGACCCAAGCGAATCTACTGCACCTACACATCCATGCTGCGCCTGCGGGCGGAGCTTGGTCGTGTGACCACGGTCAGTGATGCCGGAGTGGGGGCATGAGCATGGTGGCGAATCCCAGAGAGGAAAGCGGGAAGATGGCGGATACCCTGACCGGCAAGGCCGGTGGACCCCGGACAGGAGAAGCAGGCGAGAACAGGACGATGGCCTCGGTCATGGATCAGCCGGCCCTGCATATCCTCTCCCTCTACCATCGAGACATGAACATCTACGGGGACTCGGGCAACATCCTCAGCGTGACCCGGCGGGCCGAGCTCTATGGATTCCGACCGGTGGTCCACTATTACAATCCCGGTGACCCCTGGCCCGACCAGGTCGATCTGATCCTGGGGGGTGGTGGCCAGGACCATGGCCAGGAACGAATCATCCAGGACCTCCATCGGAGGGGTCCCCTTCTCGGAAACCTGGCCGAACAGGGGGTCCCCATGCTGATGATCTGTGGACTGTATCAGCTCTTTGGCCATTATTTCGAGACCTCGGACCATGAACGTCTGGAGGGCATCGGCATCCTGGATGTGCACACGGTGGCCCGGTCGGACCGGATGATCGGGAACCTGGTGGAGCAGAGCCCCGACTTCGGCCAGGTGGTCGGCTACGAGAACCATTCGGGTCTGACCTACCTTGGGGAGGGTGCTCAACCCTTGGGGACGGTGAATCAGGAAGGTCGCGGCAACAACGGCAGGGACCATACCGAAGGCGCTCGCCGGAAGAAGGTGATCGGCACCTACATGCATGGGTCCCTCCTCCCTAAGAATCCTGCCATCGCGGACTTTCTGATCGGGGCCGCAGCCGACAGGCGGTATGGGCAGGACACCCTGAAGCGAATGAGGCAGTCCATGGACCAGGCCAATCGTCAGGAGCTGGGGCGCCTGGACTCCCTGGCCGGTCAGGCCAGCAGAATCGCTGCTTCCAGGCCCAGATGACCAAGACGGGATTTGCCCTGATCCGGTGGTCGTCACCGTGAGCCAAGGCAATGAGCCCGGTCGGGTGACGATGGCTGGATTGCGGCATGCTCGGACCGTGCTCCGGTGGTATAGGCGGGACGCTGCCGGTTGGTCTGTACCGCGTGTACGCCAAACATGGTGAAGACTGTTCGGAGGCGGCTTTCCGAAGGTTGTTCCGGGCGGCGTCAAGTTCTCTCTGCAACCGCCATCACTGTAGACTGGAAGAGTGGTGGGGTCCGTTGTGGTTCGAATCGATCCATCGGCATTCCACTGCCGCAAGAGTGCCCCCGGATTTCCGCGGGCATATGAGTGCTGGGAGGCATATCATGGCGGATTTCGATATTGGTGATGGATTGCACAAGGTTCTCCTGGCCGGCATTGGTGCTCTGGCCACGGGGGTCGAGAAGGGTCAGGAGATAGTCGACAACCTGGTCAAAAAGGGCGAGCTGACCGTCGAGCAGGGGAAGATTCTCAATACGGAACTCAAGCGCAACAGACAGGGTCAGGGGGCAGGTCCCAGGACCGCCTCGCAGTCATCCGCGCCGGGACCGGTACCGACACCGGGCCAGGACGCCCATGGGTCTGGGACGAAGCCGGGTCAGGGACCTCTGGCCGGAGGGGAGGGTCCCCTGGCCCGTCAGGAGCCCCATGTCCCCCTGCCGGATCCCCGGGATGGCGACATTCCAATCACCTCAGCAGACCCCGTCAAAGGGCCCGAGGCCTGAAAAATCGGGGACTCAAGATTGCGGACGGGCCGTCGGATCGGTTCTGGGCCGGTCCGGCCTTCGTCCGCAAGGTTTCAGGAAGGTGAGCGCACGGTTATGGATGCCACGGATCGGCATGAGGGGCAGGTGCAGACCATCGGCCTGTTCGGGGTCGGACGGGACGAGGACGAGAATCCCTCGGGACGGTTCCGTCGGCGGCGGGGCAGGGCCAGAAGGCTGGCCCAGATCATCCGCATCGCCAACCGGTTCGATATCGTTCATGGCCTGACCCCTGTCACCATGCGTCTCATGTTCGAGGCCCTGGGACCGACTTTCGTCAAGGTGGGGCAGATCCTTTCCATGCGTTCCGAGATCCTTCCCGAAGCCTTCTGCCAGGAGCTCTCCAAACTGCGGGCCGATGCCGATCCCATCCCGTATTCCGTGGTCATGCAGACCCTGGCCGTAGAGTACGACCGTCCCCTGGACCGGATTTTCGCATCAATTGACCCCACCCCGTTGGGTTCGGCATCCCTGGCCCAGGTGCATCGGGCCCGGTTGGTCACCGGTGAGGATGTGGCCGTCAAGGTCCAACGCCCCGGCATCCGGGAGACCATGATCCAGGACATCGATATCATGCGCAGCGTGGTCAAGTGGGCATCCAGGTTCGTCCGTAGCACCCAGGTGGTCGATATTCGAGGGGTGGTCGAGGAGCTCTGGGAGACCTTCCAGTCCGAGATCGACTTCCTGCAGGAGGCCGGCAACCTGTCCGAGTTCAAGGATTTCTGCGCCCCCTATGCCTACATCGACTGTCCCCGCCCCTACCCGGACTTCTGCACCAGGCATGTGGTGGTCATGGAGTATATCGACGGCATCTCCCTCTCCCACCCCGGTCGGCTGGCGGCCCAGGGGTATGACCTGAACGAGGTCGGCACCAAGCTGGTTGACAACTACGCCACGCAGATCATGGATCGTGGGTTCTTCCATGCCGATCCGCACCCCGGCAACATCATCATTCGCGACGGCCAGATCGTCCTGATTGACCTGGGCATGGTGGGGCGACTCGACAAGGTAACCCGGGCGGCCCTCAAGGACATGATTTTCGCGGTAGGCCGTGAGGATTCGCCCGCCCTGGCCCAGGGGCTCCTTCGGTTCGCCGGGACCGGGGAGTCCAGGGCGGAGGATTATCCCTATCTGCTCGCCGACCTGGATGCCGTGGTCCAGCGCTATGGGAAGCTTGACCTGGCCGACCTTGACCTGGCCGAGTACGTCAACACCGTCATGCAGTTGGCCGCCCGGCATGGTATCAAGGTGCCTGGTTCCGTCACCATGGTGGCGCGCTGCCTGGTCACTCTGGAAGGGCTCCTGGATGAGTTCATACCAGAAGCCAACATCGTCCAGATCATTGCCGACCATGTGGCCTCCAGCCAGGAGGTCGGGGCCAGGGTCAAGGAGAACGTCGAGAAACTGGGTTCCCAGGGTGATTTGGCCCTGCATGGCCTGCTTGATGCCATGGCCGAGTCTCGGACCGCAGCACGGATGCTGACCCGGGGCCAGCTTCGCGCCAATGTGCAGCTTGTGGGCTCCGAAGAGCCCCTGCAGCAGTTGGCTGACATGGTCAACAGGCTGACCATGGCCCTGATCGTCGTCGGCCTCTACGTAGGTTCCTCAATCGTCTACTTTGCCCGGATCAAGCCGGTCATCTTCGGCATTCCTGTGGTCAGCATGCTGGGATACGTCGTGGCTTTCATCCTTTCGGCATGGATCGTATTGGACATCCTGGTCAAGCACCGGGCGCTCAAGCGCAGACAGCACGGTGGCGCCTAGCCGGGGCCCGGGAAACTCTCAGTTGCCGAAGCGCTCCACCACGGCTGGGTCCTCATGGTCCATGAAGGCCGATTTGCCGGTGTCCATGGCCCGCAACCGGTCCATCTCCTCCTGGGTCAGTTCGAAGTCCCAGATGTCCAGGTTCTCCTTCATGCGCTCGCGATGGGTGGACTTGGGGATGACGATCACCCCGTCCTGGACCAAAAAGCGCAGGGCGATCTGGGCAGTGGTCCGGCCGTGCGCCTTCCCGATTTCAGTCAGGGTCGGGTTGGTGAACATCCCCTGACGCCCCTCGGCGAAGGGCCCCCAGGATTCGATTTTCGTGCCGTACCTGTCCATATAGGTGCGTTCGAGCGGTCGTTGATAAAAGACATGGGTCTCCAGCTGGTTGACTGCCGGGACGATCCGGTTGAACTTGACCAGGTCCACATACCGGTCGGCGTAGAAGTTCGAGACGCCGATGGCCCTCAGGGCCCCCTGGTCGTACAGGTCCTCCAGGGCGTGCCAGGCCCCGTAGTAGTCGTTGAAGGGCTGGTGCAGGAGGACCAGGTCCAGATGGTCCGTGCCCAGCTTCTTCATGGACTCCTCGACCGAGGCCCGGGTCCGGTCGTATCCGTAGTTGGTGATCCAGACCTTGGTGGTCAGGAAGACCTGGTCACGGTCGATACCGGTCTGGGCCAGGGCGGCTCCGACGGCCTCCTCGTTCCCATAGGCCTGGGCTGTGTCAATGGCCCGGTAGCCTGTCTCCAGGGCATCCATGACGGAACGCCGACACTCGTCGTGGTCGGCGATCTGGTAGACGCCGAAGCCCTCCATGGGCATGAGAACACCGTTGTTGAGTGTGACGGTCGGGATTGATGTGGATTGAGTCTCGTGCAAGGTCTGGCCTCTTCTCTGATACCGGTGGGCCGGAGCGGATAGGTGAACCGCTTTTGCCCTCTCATCCACCATATGTCTTTGAAGCCACTCGAAGTCAAATTGACAAACCCGGATTACATTTCCGTGATGCTAGCGTGGATGATGACATACCTGACGGCGGGAGGCGATGATGAGGTCCAAGGAACATTCGGTCGGCAAGGTCGCACTGGGTTTGGGGCTCGGGGCCCTGGGGGCATGGTGCTGGGCCCTGGCACCGGGGCTTTCGGTGGTCACTGGCAGGAGACGGACGCAGGGCCTGTCCTTCCGTCCATATGCTCACAGGGGATTGCACGATGCCGGGTCTGGCATGGACTTGAACGAGCCCAGTCCCGGGCGGACGGCGTATCTGAACCGGGTCCATGAGTGTCTGCATGTCGAATCGGCAAGACCGGCGGGCAGGCATGCATCACCGGGGAGGCCGGAGGGGGTCGCCAGGGTTGTGGCTCCGGAGAACTCCCTGCCTGCCTTCGAGGCCGCGTGTAAGGCAGGCTATGGCATCGAGCTGGATGTGCACCTCAGCCGTGACGGCCAGGTGGTGGTCATCCATGACGGGGACCTGCGAAGGGTGGCGGGTGTCAATCGTGCCGTGGCCGACCTGACCTATGCACAATTGCAGCAGATTCCCCTCTACACCGGGGAAGGCGTGATGGATGGCCCCGATGACAGGAGCCCGATGCATGCCGATCATGTCGGAGGTCGAGGCAGACAGACGGGAGGCGGGGAGGTCGGGGGTCCCGAGGCCCCGCACGTACCTCTCCTGACCGAGGTGCTTGCCCTGGTGGATGGCCGGGTGCCCCTGGTCGTCGAGATCAAAATGAACGGCGGATTGGACAGGGAGCTCATGAGCAAGACAGATGACATCCTTTCCGCCTATCGGGGTGACTATGTCATCGAATCCTTCAATGTCCTGGCGCTTGCCTGGTATCGGGCCCACCGGCCCGAGGTGACCCGAGGGCAGTTGGTGGCCCCATACCACGGTCGGGTGAACTCCTTCGATTCTGCCCTGCGGTGGATGGCCGGCTCCCTCCTCTTCAATTGGCTGGGGCGGCCGGACTTCGTGGCCTGCGAGTGGCATGGTGGACACTCTGTGCCCATGCGCCTCTACCGGTTCCTGGGCGGGGTCCCAATCGCCTGGACCATTCGTTCCGAACAGGCCCAGCAGGCCGTCGGCCCGGATTTCGACGGCATCATCTTCGAGTCCTATCTGCCCGGGAACTGAACCAGCCGTAGACACCGGAGACCAGGGCGGCCAGGACCAACGCGCACAGGGCCATGATGAGGAAGTAATCGTATGGCAGTGGCACCATGTCCATGTCGACCTGCTTCGACAAGGCCCTGAAGATGATTGCCAGCACGCCCACCATGGCCAGGGCCGAAAGGAGGGTGGCCGAGAGGGTGTCAATCATCGATTCCCAGACGGAGGCGCGGACCGATGTTCCACGTACAACACCGGCGGCATGCATCCTGCGATTTTCCTGACGGTGCTCGCTGACGGCGATGGCACAGGACTGGACCAGGAAGATGGATGTGAGGATGACGGCTCCACCCACCATCTTGGGCAGGGCCCGTTGCACTTCCTGGGACCTGCCTATGTCATACCTGATGTGCTCTTTCCTGGTGCGCGCCTTGATGTCCCTGTGGTCCCATGAACCGTTGAGCCGACCGACCAGGTCGTCCGTCTGGACTCCCGGTGCGGCCTTGACCAGGGTGGTCAGCCCCCTGGGGTCGGGTGCCAGATCGATCAGATCGGTATCCGTACTCAGGTATTGCTCCGTCCTCCCTGTGTGGGTCATGTCAACTACGGCGGTGATGGTTACGGTATGGCGTCGGTTGTTCTTGTCGACCAGGACCAGCTTGTGCCCCAAGGGGTCCCGCTTGCTGTGGTACAAGGACCAATCCGGGATGACGGCAATCCTGCCAGGACCCAGGTCATCGGCGGACCCCTTGACGAAGATGGGGCTGAGTTCGTCGGTGGCATTGCCGGCCTTGCTGATGTGCATGGTCGTGATGGCGGGAAGGTTGTCCGTTGCCTCCTCATCGTCGTCCGCGCTGGTTCTGTCTTCTTCCGCCTTCCAGACATCCTTGCTGTAGGTGACGGCGGATTCGATGTCCGATGAAGACTGAAGTCGCCGGTCCAGGTCCCCTGTTCGTTTGCTTCCTGCACTGATCAGGACGTCGGCCGTGACCGGCTTGTATTGGTTGATGGTTGAGTTGGCCCAGCTCGTTCTGGCCATGCTCAGCATACCGGTCATGATGACCAGCATCAGGATGACGGGCAGGGCTATGGCAGTGGAACTGCGGCTTTCCTTGTACGCTCTTTGCCTGGCCAGGAGGCCGGAACCGTGGGAGACGAGCTGGAAGGGGATGCCTATCAGATTGTTGCAGGCCGATACCAGGACGGGGGCCAGAGCGCCGACGGCGACAAGCATGCAGCCGGTGGCGGCCAGAATCTGACTCTCCACATCCATGTCGCGGAAGTTGTGGAAGACCAGGACCAGGCCACCGGCCAGGCCTGCCAGGGCGATCACCAGGCGCAAGGGGCCGATTGGCTTGGCTCCCGCCCGGTGTTCTGATGCCTGCATGGCTTCGATGGGAGATATGGATGTGATTCTCCTGGCGGCGAACCAGGCCCCTATCAGGCAGGCCAGAAGGATGCCACCGAAGGAGATGAGGACCCCCTCGGGATGGGGCCGGGCGGTCATGCTCAGCTGTTCGAGACCCGAGTTGATGAGGGACTTGGCGAAGGAGGGAACCAGGAAGCAGCCTGCCGCGCTGCCGATCAGGTCGGCCAGGCCCAAAGGAATGATGAACTCCAGCAGACAGATCAGTCGCACCCGCCTGGGAGAGGCTCCTGAAAGACGCATCATGGCATACTCACGCCGGCGACGTTCAATCAGGAATCCTACGGAGGTGATGACCAGGAAGATCGAGATGAACCCACAGACACAGGCGGCCATGATGGACAGCTGTTTGGCAGCTTCCTGTGCGCTCTGTGCCATGGTGCGGTCGAAGACGCTCAGGGTCCGCATGTCCGGCATCCCGTCGCCCATTCTCGCGGCCAATGCGACCTGGACCCAGGCGCTGGTCAGCGCGGATGAGGCAATGACCGCCAGGACCATGACCGTGTAGGAGGCTCGGTGCTCATGGAGGAGGGATAGTACCAGAGAAGGCAGATCCGGCCTCTTGACGGTTCCGGTTCTGGTTTCGGCATTCGGGTATGGTGCCCTGTTCGTCCTTGTCGTCTGCATAGCAGGAGTCCCTCCATCCGATTCCCATGGATCCGTCTCATCGGGGTATCCCGATTGTTCGGATACCACCATTCGAGCACAGGAAGGACTGTCCCTCAGGGTGTTTTCGGGGTCGAATCAGTGATGAATCAGGGTACCTGATCACACCGGGAAATATGGCATGGGGATGCCGGGCATGCCCGGATGGGCGAAAATCTGTCAGCTGAGACCGTCGCGGGTTGGTTCTTGGAAGGCTGGGGCTCAGGGCCGCTCGGGCGGCACATGGAAACAGATCGGGGAGGAAACCGGGAGGGATGGTATTCGCGCCGTCCGGGATGTCGGCTATTGGGGATCCTGATTGTGCCCATCCGGGTGGAAGAGGTGGGTTATTCTCTTTTTCGGATTAACGGTATGCAGAATTTCCGATGACTGGCGGGAGACCGAATCGGCTATCCTGCCGCTGAGTTCCTTGGCCTGGTTCAGGGCCTGGTCACCAAGGTCGCGGGCATTGTCGACACCTCCCTTGGTCCGGTCAAGGACCTGGCCACTCAGGTCCCAGGCGGCGCTTGCGCCTTCCAGGGTCTTTCCGAGAACCTGCCCGCCGATGTTGCGTGCGGTGTCGACGCCTTCCCTGCTTGTTTCCATGATCCGGAACGTCGTGTCACGGGCTGCGTCCAGCCAGGGTCGGGAGATGAGCGGGTCGCTGCTCCGGTCCAGTCCGATGCCCTGGCCGAATTCCGCCATGTCCTGCTTGATCAGGTTGCAGTAATCAACTATGCGCGGCGATTGCTGGGGATGGAGCAGAACCTCCTGGTTGGCTTTTTCCGCTGTCTGATCGACTTGCTTGAGCAGATGGTCGGCATTATCGGAAATGACGCGGACACGGTGTTCACGCGAGGTCTTCGCCGCCCGGCGGTGTTGGTCGAGTTCATCGGGTTCCACCTGGGCGACCCGGTCCAGTTCCAGGATCGTGCCGGCATCCTGCAGTCGGAGCGATCCGGCCAGGACGGCCAGCCACTCATTGATCTGATCCCGGTAATTCCCCATGTCGGTGCCCGGGTCATGGGCCCCTGATCCGTCGCCCATCTTCTCGGTGATGTCATCGATTTGGCGGATTGCGTAAGCCTGCGTCTGGGCGATGGCCAACGACGTGGCCTGCACCTTGTCCCAGGTGGTCTGCGAAACGTGCCCGATCTGGTTGCGTGCGGCCAGGGCATCTTCGATGACCAGGTTGGCACCGACCATGTTGGTCAGGACCGTGTCCCGCTGGGCGCGCAGGATATCGTCCACATGCCTGTCGATTCTCTGCAGGTACTTCACCATGGCCTGCATGGTCTGTTGAAGTTCATACTGGGTTATCAGGGCACCGATGCTGGTCAGCAGGACCGGAGACAGGGCGGATTCCACCCCGCCCAGGAACCGCTGCCCGGCCTGGGCCTCCCCGCCGTCCTTCACCAGGACCGTACCTGCGGACAGGCCCGTGCGCTGGTCCCGGTGGAGGTCGTATTGGCTGAGGGTTTTGGGGGCCTTCCCATCCTGTCTGACCCATTTGCCGGATATGGCCCTGTCGCCAAGGACCTGTGCAACCATTCCCGATAGGTACCCTCGGTCGGTATGGGGATTGATGGGCTCGGCCAATGATTGCAGATGATGCGACTGCAGGAACCCGTCGATGGCTTCGAGGTCCCCCAGTAGTGCCATGCTGTCGCCGTCGTCGATGACCTGTATTGATTCAACCATGATAGGCCTCTCCCGGGCAATAGCGACTGTTCGACTCCTAGGGTGAAGCCTATCATCGCGAGTCCGGGAAGCAGGGGAGATTGAACGGCGTTCTGCCTACCTATAAAAACGGTGGGAATCGTCAATGCGTGACGACCCCCACCAAAGAAAGAACCGAATCAGTCGATGACGCCGTAGAGACGGTCGCCTGCGTCGCCCAGACCGGGGACGATATAGGCCTGGTCGTTGAGCTTCTGGTCGACCGCACAGACCACGACCTTCAGGTTGATGTTCGGGTCGATGTCCTTTTTGAGGCGGCCCAGTCCCTCGGGGGCGGCCAGGATGTTGATTGAGGTCACATCCTTGGCGCCGCGCTCGGCCAGATAGTTGGTGGCTGCGATCAGGGTTCCGCCGGTGGCCAGCATGGGGTCGAGCAGGAAGCACTGACGGCCTGACAGGTCCTCAGGCAGACGGTTGGCGTAGGTGATGATGTCCAGGGTGCTTTCATCGCGCTTCATCCCCAGAAAACCCACCTCGGCCGTGGGCAGGAGCCTGGTCATGCCGTCGAGCATGCCCAGTCCGGCACGCAGGACCGGGACCACCATGGGGCGGGGGGAGCGGAGTTTCTTACCCACCATGGGGGCCACCGGGGTCTCGATCGGGTGGTCCTCGATGTCCAGGTTGCGGGTGGCCTCGTAGGCTTCCAGCATGACCAGCTCGCTGATCAGCTCACGGAAGGTGTTGGAGGGGGTGTTCTTGTCCCGCAGTACGGTCAGCTTGTGTTCAATCAGCGGGTGTTCCAGTACATGAAGTTCCATACCTCCTAGGGTAGCCCAGTCTGTGCGCTTCCGGTAGCGGACGGCAAGCCTCCCCCCCCCCCCTACGAGGTTTGCCTGCCCTGCAGGACTTTGACGGAATCGGCTGCATCGGAATCGGGGTGAACCGTGCGTAAACCGAGTGGCTGCCGGACAGATGGGTCTCCCATGTAACGGTTGAAATTGGCATATTGGAGAAATGCCAGTACCGGCGACGGTGGAGGGGGCCTCGTCGCAGGATGAATGTGGCTTAGGGGCTTGACGGCCCGGCAGATACGTCAGGGATACGGGTTGATATGCCGGATTCGGGTGGTATTCATGGTCGCCCACATGCCCTGGTTCAGGAGGGGGTGTTGACGATATGAGGAAAACGCCGAACCATGAAAGCGCCTGTCGGCGCAAACGCCGCTCGCGGCGGCAACAAACGGAGCCCGGGGCTTAAGCATGGTCCGACGCAAACACCATTGTACGACATCGCCTCGGGCTTTCCCGACAGGGAACGCACTTATGCTCCAGGCCGGAAATCGGGGGCAGTCGGTCTGGTTCACCGGGACGGATGAGGATGGTGTCCCCGCCTACTCCAGACGGCCGCGCCGCCAGAGTGAGGCGCCGTGGAGGAAGTCGCGGGCCGTTTGGTTCAGCGATGATGCTGTCCCCAGGGCGGATTCACCCTGCTGGCCACCGGGCCCGGCCTGGCGGACCGAGGCCTTGATGCCCCTGGCGATCACATCGCAGAAGGCCCCTGCCCGCTCCAAGGCCACGGCGAAGTCACCGGTGAAGGCTCCGGAAAGGATGGAGTCGGCGGTCCTGGCGATGTCGGCAGCCTCGGGTGCCGGATCTACGCCGGCGATGGCCGAGGCTGCCGTGTCCGTGGGCTCTCCCAGCCTCCAGAGCCGGGAGATGCCGTCGGCGTCACGACGCATCCAGGAGCGCAGCATATAGAGCCGCCAGAGGATGCCCGGGAGGGAGTCCGGATCTGCGTCGCTCCAGAGTTCGGCAATCAGGTCGACCCCCTCCCGGTCGACCAGGGTCAGGACCCGTTCCACGATCTTCGGATCCTCGGTGTGATGGACCTTGTCCAGGAGGGAGGCGGCTGAGACATGGCTCATTTCGCTGACCTGCTGGGGGTCCATGCCCCCGGTGAGCTGGGCTTGCAGAGCTGGGTCCAATTGACCTGGACGTGAGGGTCTGGAGGATCCGGTTCCCGAGGCCACAAAGCCGGTTCGTGAAGGGCGGATGGATGAGGCGCCGACCCGTGAGTTGCTGTCAGTAGACAATTGGTGTCACCTTCTGTACGTCGATGATGGATGGGTGGGCGGGGTCGCCCGTCAGACTGAGAACGATGGCGGTTCCGGTGGGCATGAAAGGTGACCCTTCCGGCAGGCGCTTCGCCAGCCCCCTGCTGGTACACAACCCGCGCAGGTGCGCAAACATTCCGCCGATGACCGGCCGGTGCATGCAGACCATTGCGGTCCTGTCTGCCTGAACCAGAAGGTCGGCCATTCGGGCATCCAACCATTCGATGGCCCTGTCGGGATCCTTGCGGAACGCTGATTCCGTCAGGTGGTTCACGCTCGTCAGGGACAGGTCCGTCTCGTCGGTGAAGGGGCAGAGGGTCTGTACGCAACGAATCCAGGGGGAGCTCGCCACTGTGTCGGGGGCGAAGGCCACCAGCTCACGGGCCAGGGCATAGGATGTCCCTGCACCTCTGGGGGTGAGTGGGCGGTCGGCGTCCTTGCCGGTCCATTCCTTGCGGGGCACCGCCTTGCCATGCCTGACGATGAGGAGTTGTCGGGCGGTGAGCGCCCCCTCGTCCACCCGGTCGATGAAGGCGTCGAGAATGGCCCGGTCGCTGGGATGGGTCAGAAGGCCCCTGGCCGTCTGGGTGCCGACCCAACGGATCCGGTCGATCTCCTTGGTGCTGGGCTTGTGTATGGGGCCCATGAGGGTGCGTTGCCGGTCGGCCCGATCCTCACCGGCCGGGGTTGCCATCCAGTACCGGATGTGTTTAAGCCTGCCCCCCTTGCCTCCCTTGCGCTTGCCCTCATTGACCAGGGGGTATTCGACATCGTCCAGGTAGGGGCCCAGGCGGGCTATCTGCCCGGTTTCCTCGCCCACCTCACGCAGGGCTGCATGCATGTGAGTCTCGTGGTTTTCGAGTTTCCCCTTGGGCCAGCTCCAGTCGTCGTACTTGGGCCGGTGCACCAGGCAGAGCTCCAGATCATCCAGGGCGGCACGGGGATCGGCATCGACAGGGGGTCGGCCATTGTCACTGAACTTCATCCACCCCTGGAAGTCCTGCCGCCACCGGTACAGAATGGCGCCGGCAGCCTCCACAGACCGGCTCATGGCCTGACCTCGCTTCGGACCGGTTCCTCAGGAACCATCGGTGATTCCGGTCGCTGCGGGCTCTCCAGGGGGTGGCCTGTCCGGAGTGAGACCATCATCGCCGCCGGGCCCTCAATGCACGGGTGTGTTTGTCGATCAGGTACTCCTGGCAGTCGACCAGGGGTTCGCCCTTTTCGTTGCGCGAGTGACGGACGTAGGTCCCGTCCGCCTGCATATGCCAGGAGCTGGTGGCATCGGCCATCTGCAGGTCCACGTATTCGATCAGCCCCTGGACCTCGTCGGGGGCCGTGATGCGTACCAGGGCCTCCACGCGCCTGTCCAGGTTGCGGTGCATCAGGTCGGCGGACCCGATCCATACCTCGGGGCCTGAAAGAGGACCCTCTCCAATCTGGGGGCCCTGGGAGTTGGCGAAGGCGAAGATGCGGCTGTGTTCCAGGAAGCGTCCCAGGATCGAATGGACCCTGATGTTGTCGCTCAGGCCAGGCACACCGGGCTTCAGGGAGCAGATGCCGCGCTCCACGATGTCTATCTTGACGCCGGCCTGGCTGGCCCTGTACAGGGCGTCGATGGTCTTTTCGTCCACCAGGGAGTTGACCTTGATCTTGATCCAGGCCTCCTTGCCGTCCAGGGCCGCATCCTCCTCGCGGGCGATGCGCTGCAGGAGACCCGAGCGAACGGTGCGTGGGGCGACCAGGAGACGGTGGAAGGACGACTTGGGGGCATAGCCCGAGAGCTGGTTGAAGAGTCTGGCCAGGTCCTGGCCCACCACCGGATCGCAGGTCAGGAGACCGAGGTCGGTGTATTGGCGGGCGGTCTTGGGGTTGTAATTACCTGTCCCGACATGGCAGTAGCGACGCAGGCCGTCTTCCTCCTGGCGGACCACCAGGGAGAGCTTGCAATGGGTCTTGAGCCCAACGATGCCGTAGACCACGTGGACACCGGCTCGTTCCAGCTGCCGGGCCCAGGCGATGTTGGCCTCCTCGTCGAACCTTGCCTTGATCTCGACCAGGGCCAGGACCTGTTTTCCGGCGTGGGCCGCGTCGACCAGGGCGTTGATGATGGGGGAGTTGCCCGAGGTCCGGTAGAGGGTCTGTTTGATGGCCAGGACGTGGGGGTCGGCCGCCGCCTGCTCCAGGAAGGCCTGGACCGAGGTGGAGAAGGAATCGTAGGGGTGGTGGAGGAGGATGTCGTGCTCGCGGATGGCCGCGAAGATGTCCTGGGCCTGGCTGGATTCGACCTCGGCGATCTGCCGGTTGGTGGTCGGTATGAAGGGGCGGAACTTCAGGTCGGCCCGGTCGATGGACTGCAGCTCGAAGAGGACGGTCCAGTCCAGGGGGGCGGGCAGGCGGTAGACCTCGTCTGGATTGACCCTGAGTTTGGTTGCCAGCAGCTGGGAGAGGAAGGGGGAGGTGGTGTCTGAAATCTCCAGGCGGATGGGCGGGCCGAACCGGCGCTGTAGGAGTTCCTTCTCCATGGCGTTCAGGAGGTTCTCCGCATCATCCTCTTCCACGTCGATGTCCTCGTTGCGGGTGACCCGGAATGAGCGGGCCTCCTTGATGATCATGCCGGGGAAGAGTGATTCCAGGTGGGCGATGATCAGGTTCTCCATGGTGATGAAGCCGTAACGCTCCTCGCGGCTCTCCTCGTCGGTCAGATCGTCGACGGGCACCAGGCGGGAAAGGTTGTCGGGTATCTTGACCCG
Organism: Bifidobacterium indicum; assembly: GCF_036987015.1. Taxonomy (NCBI): domain Bacteria; kingdom Bacillati; phylum Actinomycetota; class Actinomycetes; order Bifidobacteriales; family Bifidobacteriaceae; genus Bifidobacterium; species Bifidobacterium indicum. Next base: position 1,496,394 of record NZ_BTXM01000001.1, on the reverse strand, counting down.
GGCGAAGTGGGTCTTGCCGGAGGTGGGGTTCTCGACCAGGACGGCCAGGTTCAGGGAGTTGCCCGAAATGTAGGGGAAGGGGTGGGCCGGATCGACGGCCAGGGGGGTCAGGACCGGGAAGACCTGGTTGCGGAAGAAGTTCGACAGACGTTCCTGTTCCTGGCTGCTGAGCTGGTCCCATCCGAGCAGGATGATGTGCTCCTTGGCCAGGTCGGGCAGGATGTGGTCGATGACATAGTGGGCGTGCTCGTCCTGGAGCTTGTGGGCCTGCTCGGATATGGCACGAAGCTGTTGGCGGGGGCTGAGTCCGCTGGCTGCGGTGACGGCGATGCCCGTGTCGACGCGGCGTTTGAGGCCGGCCACGCGGACCATGAAGAACTCATCCAGGTTTGAGGCGAAGATGGCGGCGAAGTTGGCGCGTTCCAGGAGGGGGACGGTCTCATCCTCCGCCAGTTCGAGCACGCGCTTGTTGAATTTGAGCCAACTGATTTCACGGTCGAAATATCGATCCTCGGGCAGGGGCGTGTCCGGTTGGCCGTGTCTGCCTGCGGGATGACGGGACTGCTTGTCGGTCTCGGCTATATGCTCCGCAATCTGGCTTTTGAGTATGGCCTTGGAGGGTGCGTCGAATTTCTGGATCATACTATAGAACTCTATTCCGTAGTATGGTCCGTTTCAATTGCCGGGTCGCTGGTCGTTTGTGGCCATACATAAAGGGGCGGCCCCGGAAGGGCCGCCCCACAAGGTCTGCTCAGGCGGAATCTCTGCACAACATCTTCGTTGCAACGGCTAAGTATGTAAATGCCCGTTCAACGCATCGGTCCTTGTGGCCATACACTTTGTGGGCTTCCGCTCTATTGAGTTTTCCTTGTACTTGGTATTATGCCAGATTTCGCAAGGGCTGCAAGCCAGGTTGAGGTCCTCGAAAAGAAGGAAGGATTTGTTCGATATCGTGCATATGGACGGTCAAAGAACGGGTGAGTTGGTTGTTTCGGGTCGGCTTATGTTCGCATATGTTATGAATCACTTCTCCTGGCCTGATAATCCTTCGAATTGCAGGCGTGTCGCGGTTATTTGAGTTGTATGGTCGATTGGGTTAAGTCCGGTCGAGTCCGGTCCGGTCCGGTCCGGTCCGATCCAGCCAAACTGGGTTCTGCTTTCTCCGGACCTGATCTCTCGGCTCTCGTTTTTTTTTTTCCTCCCTGTCCAGCTCGACTCCGGTAGTGGCTGCCCTGTCCTCTTGGGTCTCTTTCCCCTGTGCTCTCTTTGGTGTTGTCCACTGTCTTCCATTGCTCGCGGTGTTTCATGGCGCTTCGTGGAGGAATTATCGCCCCCCCCCCCCTGCTCTGATGAATTTGTCTGGTTTTGTCGGCTGTGTTCACACTTGACCACAATCGTCTTTCTTCATGGTCCGGCTGATGAAGTGCATGTGTACTTGGTCTATGAGGCAGAAGCGGATTGAAGGCCAGGCATGGTCCTGGTCGAGCGAGACGGGTGGTGCCATGATGGCCGGAAGCAAGGTAGGGATGGATGAGTCCTCCAACCGGAATACCCCTGGTACGAGCTCGGGCCTTGATGTTGGTGGAAGGTCCCGGAAACCGGGCGGTCTGGTCTTTCTATGCGCCTCGGGTGGGGCGGGATTGACCACCCTGGTGGCCATGGTCTCCAAGATGTTGACCAGGCGTTCCCATGTCTGTGTCCTAGCGGATATGGACCTGGCGGGTGGGGGAATGGATGTCCTTCTGGGAATCGAGGGTGCTCCTGGTTTGCGTCTTGGGCAGATTCGCGCCCCTCTGGGGAGGATGGACTCCCAGGCCTTGCAGGAGGAGCTCCCGGTCTGGGACGGTATTCCGGTGTTGAGCAATGACCCCTGGAATGGCCGTCCGCCTGGATGGTGGGATATGGATGCGGCCCTCAGGGCCATGTCATGTTTTGCCGATCTGATCCTTATCGATGCCGGCCGTGGAACCGACTTGGAGAATTTGCGCTCGCTGGCCGGTCTGCCCAGGGTGCTGCTGGTTGACATGACGGTCCTGGGACTGGCCAGGGCCCGGTCGCTCCTGGTTGGTCCCGAATCGTTCCAGGGGGCGGGTGTGAATGGGGGTGGAGTGTCATCGGTCACGTATGGGGATCCCAGCGCCCGGGTGCCCCGCCAAGAGGGTGTGGCTCGGGGAGGCCTAAAACCGGGGTCGGACAGGGCGAATCTCGCCGGCCCCGATCCCCTGGCAGTCATAGGAATCCTGCCCCGTGCCGGGCGGTCATCCTCGGTCGTCGACCAGGAGGAGGCTGCAGATTTCCTGGGTTTTCCGCCCCTCTGTGTGCTGAAACCCAGCGCTTCCCTGGCCGGATCGATTCTGTCCGGCCTGGGCCTGGAGAAGATACCTCGCTCCTATCTGAAAGCTCTGGATTCCCTGATCGGTGTGATTGAGGATTCCCTCCTGACGGGTCCGGGCGAAGTCGAGTATTGACAGTGAGCAGCATCGGTGGTGAACGAATGATGGCTACAGGTGAATTCGGCTCTGTCCGGCGGTCCTTCCAGGGATGGGGGTCAGAGCTGACCTTCGGATACCTGAACGATCTGGTGCAGGATCGCGCCGTTACGGACATCGCCGTCACCGGGGAGGGAAGGGTCTGGGCCGATAAGGGTAGGGGCATGGAGGAGGAGATCTTGGAGCCGGGTTTTGCAAGCCCCGGGGCCGTTCGTGATTTTGCGGTGCAACTCTGCTCTCAGCTCGGCAGGCGGCTGGATGATGCCCGCCCCATTGCCGACGCGTCCAACGAGGCGGGCATCCGTATCCATGCCGTACTGGCTCCGCTGGTCCCTTCCGGCGCCTCCTTATCCATACGGCTTCCGGCCCACCGACGACCCGGACTGGAAGAGCTGGCGGCATCGGGGCTCTGCCCCCACAACTGGCTTTTCATCCTCAGGGCCCTGGTGGTCAACCGTGCCACCTTGCTGATTACAGGGGGAACGGGTGTGGGTAAGACCACCCTCCTGCGTTCCCTCCTGGCTCTCTGCCCGCCCGGGGAGCGGTTGGTCACCGTCGAAGAGGTGCGCGAGTTGGGCATGATCGAGGGGCATGGCGACCAGGTTGCCCTGGCCGCGAGGGAATCCAATGTGGAAGGAGCAGGTGCCGTCGGCCTGGTCGACCTGGTCAAGGCGACGCTGAGGATGAGACCCGATCGGATCATCCTGGGGGAGTGCCGTGGCGAGGAGATAGCCGACCTGCTGCGGGCCTTCAACTCCGGTCACACGGGTGGGATGGTCACCCTCCATGCCGACAGCGTGGAACGGGTACCTTCCCGCCTGGCTACCTTGGGGCTTCTGGCCGGCCTTCAGCCCGTGGCCTTGTCTGCCCTGGCCGAAGGGGCCTTCGGTGCGGTGATTCACCTGGAACGTCACGGGAGTCAGCGCCATATCGCCCAGATAGGAAGGCTGGTTATGGGTAGCAAGGGGACCTTGGTTGGTCTGCCTGTCTGTATTTGGTCCGGCAGTGGTCACCCCCGGTACGGTTCGGCCTGGGGTCCATTCGCCAAACGGTGGGGAATCAGGACCAGTGGTCCGGGAGGAGACCGGGAATGAACCTCGAACTTGTCTCCGTCCAGGTCTGCGTCCCGGTCCTTGCCGCTTTTGCTCTTGTCCTGACGGGGCGTAGTGGTGCCAAGCCTCGTCTCGATTCGCTGGAACCGGTGATGGAATCAAGGCCTGAACCGGTGGGGGCTGCGGTCCTGATCGCTTCTCTGATTGCACTTGTCCGTAACGGCAGTGATTTGGTGGAGGCCTTCGAGGAGTTGGCCGGTCGCCGTTTCGCTACCAGGGAGGTGACGTATGACCGAGTTCATGCCATGCTGCTGGATCGTTCTCCCCCTGCTGAACGGGGAGAGGGGATGGATATCATCGCCGCGGCTTTGGCGGCCTCGTATCGCCTCAGTGCCGAATCGGGGTGCCGGGCGTCGGACTGCCTGCAGGCGGTGGCCTCCCTGCAGAAGCGTCAGGCTGCCTTGGATGATGCCCGCGATGGGGCCTTTGCCATGCCGAGGGCCACGGTCAGGCTCCTTTCCGGTCTGCCGATTCTGACGGTCTTCCTGGGTGAGCTGTTGGGCGCTCACCCCCTGGCTTTTCTCTTCCGGTGGGGAACAGGGTTGGTTTGCCTGGCGACGGGGACTTGTTTCTATTGTGCAGGGCTGATCTGGATGTGGGTGCTCCTGAAGGGGATGGAAAAGAAGGGCGGACTCTGATGAAGGCCTTGGGATCCGCCATTCTGATTGGCTTCGCAAATGCACTGTTCCGCAGGTCGGTCGGCCTGCGCTCGCGACTTGGTCCTCATGGGAGGGCAAATGCTCCGCTCACCCTGGTCCTGGAGATGATGGCGGTAAGCCTGCGGCAGGGTGCTTCGATTCCCCAGGCCCTGGCTGGGGTAGGGCGGACCCTTGGTGGTACCTATGCAGAGGTGCTGATCCGGGTGGCCCGTCTGTTGGGTGATGGCAATGACTGGTATCTGGCCTGGTCCCAGGCCAAGCGGCATCCCCTTCTGGGGAAATCGATGGCGGTCCTGTCGGGTTGTCTGGAGTCCTCCTGGCGGCATGGAACCTCGCCTCTGAACCGGATGGAAACCACCGTCGAGCAGTTGGAGAGGCAGGCCCGCAGCGGATTGGACCAGGAGACTGCCAGGCTCTCCATTCGGATGCTGGTACCGACCGGGCTCTGCATTCTGCCTGCCTTCGTTCTCATTGGTGTCATTCCCTGTATTGCCGCCTTTGCGGGCGGAATGTTCTGAGTCGAGTCCAGATGCTTCCATCGCTCCGGTTGTTAGCTGTGTGTCTTCCCTGACGTCTTGATGAAACGTTTTGTCAAACATCTGATAATCCACAGGATGAGTTCATCGGGGCTCATTTGACCACATGCACCTTGCAGGGAGGATGAGAGGTCTGAACGGGGGCAAAGTGGGGTCACCTGGTTGGGAAGACTCGTCGTCATCGACGAAACGCAATGAATTGGGGATTTCGGAAAGGAAAGGTGGCAGTTATGACAAGCATGCACTTGGTGGTCAAGGGTAAAGGCCCGAACGGGGAGGGAGCCGAATTGGCCCGTTCTGAAAAACACACCGGCATCCGGATGGCTGCCGAGACGGGTAGGGGAGGCGGACTCGGCAGACTGAAGACGCTTCGGGTGCGGGCGCACGGGATGATGACCGAAGGTGTCTGCCGCCTCCATCAGCTTCCCCTCGCTCTGATTCAAGGAGGTGCTGCCAAAATCAAGGTGTTGACGGCACGGCCGGAGTCAGGGGCCGCGACGGCCGAGTACGCCGTGGTACTGATAGCCGCGACGGCATTCGCCGGGCTGCTCCTGGCCATCCTCAAGTCTGATACTGTTCGTTCTCTCCTGTCTTCGCTGGTTAAACAGGCCCTGAGCGTCTGATGGTCGGACCCAGTACTGCAGGGCGGGTCAGGTCCGGCTGCTTCCGGGATGCCGGAACCGATTCAGGAACGGTGACGGCCGAGTTTGCCGTAGTGCTTCCGGCGGTCATGGCCCTGGCCATACTGCTGTTGGCCCTGACCCAGACCATCCGCATCGGCATGATCTGCCAGGATGCCGCCAATGCCGCGGCCCGGGAGCTGGTGATCCACCAGGGCAAGGACGACCCGGCCGGTCTGGTGTCCCGAATGGCGGGAGGGTCATCTGAGTTGGCCCTCGAACGTTCCGGTCGCCAGGTCCAGGTCACCCTTTCCTGTCCGGTCGTCTCAACTCCGCTTGGAATCCTGCCGCCGCATATTCAAGGCAGGGCCGTTGCAATCCTTGAGGAGTGAAGGCCATGGCCGATGGAAGGAAACTCATTCGCCGGACCGTTTCGAATGAAGGCCGAAAGGAAGTGGACGCGAAAGGAGAAGAGGAGGAAACAGGGCGGAAGGAAATAGAGCAGAAGGAATCAGGTCGCACGGAATCAATCCGTGTGGAATCAGGTCGGGTGGAACCCCGCCGGAGAAGGACCGGAAATCGAATGATTCCAAGTGGACAGGCCGGAAAGGCATGTTCGCGGAAGCATGGAACCAAATCAGATGGGCCGTGGTGGCGAGGAGAGGATTGCGGGTCGGGTTCATCCATGGGAATCGCCCTGGTTGCACTGGTAGCTCTTGGACTGGTGATTGCGGCCATGGTGGGGAATCTTCTGATCTGCCGTACCAGGGCACGTACTGCAGCCGACGCCTCTGCCCTGGCTGCGGCGACGGTACTTGATGAAGGTAGTGGTTCTCCTTGCGCCCGGGCCTCTGCAGTGGCTTCCGCCAACCATGGGGATCTGACAGCATGTACGGTTGAGAGTGAGGATGTCCTGGTCGAGGTAGGGGTGGACACCTCTGTCCTCATTGTCCCCAGGGTGGCCCAATCGTCCCGTGCCGGGCCTGTCGACTGTGCCTGACCGCAGGGTGAAGGCTGAAAGCGAACGTGTCTAAAGAAATGGATAGCCTTGAACCATGGCATTGGCACTCTATAGGCGGTATCGTCCTGACACATTCGATGGCATCATAGGCCAGAATCAGGTCACGGTACCCCTTTCGCGGGCGCTGGATGAGAACAAACTCACCCATGCCTACCTTTTCTCGGGCCCCAGGGGGTGCGGGAAGACCAGCAGTGCGCGAATTTTCGCCCGGTGCATCAACTGCGCCAAGGGTCCCACCAGTCACCCCTGCGGGAAGTGTGACAGCTGCAAGGACCTGTCCACCGGAGGCCCGGGGTCGATTGACGTGGTGGAGATCGACGCGGCCAGCCACAATGGTGTCGATGATGCCAGGGAGCTCAGGGAGCGTGCCGGCTTCGCACCTGTGCGCGATCGGTATAAGATCTTCATCCTGGACGAGGCTCACATGGTCACCCAGCAGGGATTCAATGCCTTGCTCAAGATTGTCGAAGAGCCGCCAGAGCATGTCATGTTCATCTTTGCGACCACCGAGCCCGAGAAGGTCATCGGCACGATTCGTTCCAGGACCCACCACTACCCTTTCCGTCTTGTTCCCCAGGAGGTCATGGGGCCCTATCTGGAGGAAATCTGCTCCAAGGAGGACATCAAGGCCGAGCCTGGTGTGTTGAAGCTGACCATGAGGGCCGGGGGCGGTTCCGTCCGTGACACCCTATCCATACTGGACCAGCTCATGGTGGGGGCCGCAGACGGTACCATCACCTACGACTCCGCCGTGGCCCTTCTAGGGTTCACCCCTGAATCCCTGATCGGTGAAGCGGTGGACACCTTGATCGACCACGATGGCACCGGCCTGTACGGCGTGATTCAAAAGGTGGTGGTCGGTGGGTTCGAGCCCCAGCGGTTCGTTGAGGATCTCCTGGCCCATGTCCGTGATCTTCTGGTCTTGAAGCTGGCTGGAGACAAGGCCGAAAGCGTGCTGAGCGAGGATTCCGACGCCGACCAGGCAGCAGACCTGCATCGCCAGGCGGATGCCCTGGACCTGTCCACCCTGATTTCCATGGCCGATTGCATGAACAAGACCTTGGCCAGCATGAATGGGTCCACTTCTCCGCGGATGCGACTGGAGCTGCTGGCAGCACGTCTCCTGGCTATAGGGTGTGAACCCATGGAAACCCCTCAGCAGGTTCCGGCTCCAGCTGCCGCTGCAGCCAGGCAGGCTGCTCCTGTACGGTCCGGTTTCATCGGTTCCAAGCAACAGGGTCAGTCGGGGCAGGGTGCCAGGCCATCTCAAGCCGCATCGCATGCAGGTCCTGGCCCCTTCAATCCTGCTTCCGCGGCTGCGGCAGCCGGGACCTCGACACCATCTGATCCGGCAGAGGCTGCGGCTCCTGGTGTGGCACCTGCACAGGGTGGCCAGCCCACGGCGGTGCACACCCCCACATCCGCAGCAGACGATAAGGCGTCTGTCCCGACAGGAGCCGAGCTTGACAAGCGCTGGGATGCTCTGGTCGCCGCCCTGCCGGAAGAGGTCCGAGACTATGTGGTCAGAAGCAAGGTGCCGACCGTGGACATGGCGGCCGGTCCTTCGGGCAGGCAGATGCTGGCCATGACCTTCGACAAGCCGTTGAGCCAGCACGCCTTTGCCATGGCAGTGACCTCCCGGAGCGTGGATGGGGAGACCAAGGTTCCCAGGATCATCATGGTCCGGGCCCGGCAGGAGTTCGGCGAGAAGACGATGATCGCCCCATCCGGGACGGCCGCCAATGGGGAGCCGGTGGAATCGGTCAACAAGATGTCGCCCCAGCGTCGTGCCGAGGTCAAGAAGGAGGTTGCCCTGGCCAGGGCCAACCTGTCGACCATGGGCTTGGGGTCGGCCGTCAAGCCCCATGCGGCTTCTGACATGAGTCATGCCGCCCGTGAAGCGGCCGGAGCCCAGGGTGAGCCCGACGGGGAGAAATCCTCGGCGGGCGACCAGGCCGGCACCGGCGACGGTTCGGATGAAGGTCACCACCCGGGGTCGCCTTCCGGCCAGGAAGCTCCAACCGGTGGGATGCCCTTGACTGGTCAACCCGTTTCGTCGGGTGCGATGGTTTCTGCTGACCAGCAGGTCTCAGGAGGGCAGGGAGCTTCAGCCGGGTCTGCAGATCAGGAGGCTTCGGCCCCCTTGCCGGCAGCCGGGTTCGGGTCGACTGACTCTTATGCCCAGGAGGATGACGACGATCCCTGGGCCCGTCCCATGCCTGCACAGCCAGCCGAGAAACCCGTCGACAAGGATAAGGATGACCCATCCGAGGAGCATGAGGCCAAGAAGGTCGCCCTTCCCGACCTGAGCGATGATACGGATCCATGGGCGGTCCCCGAGCAGACCAGACCGGCTGCTGGGCCGGATGCCTCCCCGATCGATTCCGGTCAGGATGATGCGGCACCCGCTGGAGATGCGCCATCAGGTCTTCCCGTTGGGTTTGGACCTGGTGCAGGATCCGGCCAGGCCGAGGCCATGCCAGGCGCTGGCGCAGAGGGGTTGGGCGGCCAGGTCGAACAGGTCCCGCAATCCGGGTCCCAGGGTGGAGTTGAGCCTCAAACCTCAGCCGGTCCTCAGGATAGCTTTGAATCGCAATCCCAGACCGTGCCTACGGGATTCCAGGTTGGTGACCAGTTTGCCTCCTTCGTGCCGCCAACCCGGAGGGTCCAGCCCGGGCAGGCCGTTCAGTCGGATTCCCCTGTTCGGCAAGGGGGTCATGTGTATCCCGGTGAACCCGGTCAACCAGACCCCGATACGGGCGGAATGCCGACGCCTGCCGTCAACCCCGAGAATGATGTCTACTCGATGCAGGATGCCCGATTGGGTGCTGACACAACCCTGAACCAGGATGACCTGACCAGAATGTTCGATGTATCCAAGGTCGAGGACTTTACCGCCGATGACCCGGCTAATCCACTGAACATACAGCGCAGGCGGCAGGCACGACAGGCGGGTGAATGATGGCCGGAACCTATGACGGGGCCATTCAGGACTTGATTGACTCCTTCTCCAAGCTTCCCGGGATAGGCCCCAAGGGGGCACAACGCATAGCCTTTTACCTTCTCGGGGCGGATAGGCAGAGTGCCCAGGACCTGGCCGATGCCATCGTCACAGTCAAGGAGAAGGTCCGCTTCTGCGAGATCTGCGGGAACGTCTGTGAGACCAGCCCCTGCCCGATTTGCCAGGACCCTCGTCGCAATCGGTCCATGATCTGCCTGGTCGAGGAGCCCAAGGACGTGATGAGCATCGAACGGACCGGGGAGTATCACGGCCTGTACCACGTTCTGGGCGGGGCCATCGACCCAATGTCCAATGTGGGCCCCGGTGACCTGCGCATCCCCGAACTGTTGAAGAGACTCAAAACGGATGAGGTCAAGGAAATCATCCTGGCCTTGGACCCCAACATCGAAGGGGAGGCCACAACCACCTATCTGGCCCGTCTTCTGGATCCCCTGGAAATCAAGGTCACCAGGTTGGCCAGCGGTCTGCCGGTGGGCAGCGACCTGGAGTATGCGGATGAAATCACCTTGGGTAGGGCGATTTCCGGCCGACGTGATGTCTGATGCCCTCGTCGAATGGTCAAGGGCCTGTACTGGGGAACCGGCGCTGGCCGCCGTTCCCATGGTTGGCGGATTCGTGGTTTCCCCGTCATCGGCTGTGGTGTCTGGCTCGGGTTCCATATGCTGGTGACCGATGCGTCCAGGACCACGGTCGTCCATATAATGGCTTCTCGTAACCTACGTCCAAGTGTCTCAACCTTCGCGGATGGAATAGCAGTGGCTCTTATCGTTCAGAAATTCGGCGGGTCCTCGGTGGCGGACTCGGATTCCATCAAGCGCGTGGCCAAACGCATCATCGAGACCAAGCATGGTGGGAACGACATGGCCGTTGTGGTTTCGGCCATGGGGGATACCACGGACGATCTGATCGACCAGGCCCTGGATGTGGACTCCAACCCGCCGGCCCGGGAGATGGACATGCTGATGACCGCCGGAGAGCGCATCTCCATGAGCCTTCTGGCCATGACCATCCACGCTCAGGGCGAAAGCGCCCACTCCTTCACCGGGTCCCAGGCGGGGTTCATGACTGATGCCAGGTATGGGGCCGCCCACATCCGTAACGTCAAGCCCTACCGGGTCATGAATGCCCTGAAGCAGGGTGAGGTCGGCATTGTGGCCGGATTCCAGGGGGTCAGCGCCGACGGCGATGCCACCACACTCGGCCGAGGGGGGTCGGATACCTCTGCCGTGGCCCTGGCTGTGGCCCTCCATGCCGATGTCTGCGAGATATACACCGATGTGGACGGGGTTTTCACGGCCGATCCCAGAATCGTACCCACCGCCCGCCGGATCTCTCGGATCTCCTATGAGGAGATGCTGGAAATGGCGGCGGGCGGATCCAAGGTCCTGGCCCTGCGGTGCGTGGAATACGCCCAGCGGTTCCACATGCCCATCCACGTGCGCAGCTCGTTCTCACACCGGCCGGGCACCCTGATCATGCCCCAGGATATGGGTGTTTCCGACATTCCCAACCTGGCACCGGACCAGCGGCAGGTGGCCCAGGCACAGCGAGTCAACCGACCGAACCACGAAGGATGACGGAAGGATGAACATGGCAGGCGGCAAATCAATGGGTGACCTCTTCCCGGACCTGAACGGCCCCGAGGCCCCGATCATCTCGGGCGTGGCCCATGACCGCAGCGAGACCCAGGTCAGCCTGCGATCGGTGCCCGACAAACCGGGTGTGGCCGCCAGGCTCTTCACCATCCTGGCCGAGGGCGGAATCAACATCGACATGATCGTTCAGGCGGGTGCCGCCACCGGCACCGTCGACATCTCCTTCACCCTGCCCAGCGCCCAGGCCGACCAGATCCACCCTCTGCTGGATAAGGCAAGGGACATCATCGAGTTCAAGTCGGTCGACATCAACTCCGAGGTGGGCAAGGTGACCCTGGTGGGGGTGGGCATGAAGACCCACTCGGGCATCACCGCCACCTTCTTCCGGGCTCTGAGCGACAAGCACATCAACGTCCTGATGATCTCCACCTCCGAGATCCGCATTTCGGCCCTGGTTCCCCTGACGGACCTGGATGATGCCGTCAGGGCCGTTCACACGGCCTTCGAATTGGACACCGATCAGGTGGAAGCGGTCGTCTACGGCGGTACAGGCCGCTGAAGTCCGGCCTTCGGTACAATCAAAACACCAGCGGAAATCAAACAATCCGGACCAATCCAGGCAGGGCCAGGACGTTGCAGGCGTTCGGGCCGGCACAGCCGGTTCTCGGCGGAGGGGTCGGGGAGGAGATCAGGATGACGAGGATCAACGATCGGGGCATCAATGTTGCGGTGTTGGGTGCCACCGGGCAGGTCGGCATGGTCATGCGTCGGATTCTGGCCGAGCGGGACTTCCCCGTCAGGGATCTGAGGTTCCTGGCATCCGCCCACTCGGCAGGCCGGGAACTGGACTGGTGTGGCACCTCCATCACCGTGGAGGATGTGGGGAAGGCCGACCTCTCGGGCATCGACCTGGCCATCTTCTCGGCCGGCGGATCCACCTCGAAGGTCTGGGCCCCCCGCTTCGCCCAGGCCGGTGCCTACGTGGTCGACAACTCCTCCCAGTGGCGTATGGACCCCGAGGTACCCCTGGTGGTTTCCGAGGTCAACCCCGAGGACCTGGACCGGATTCCCCGTCGCATCGTGGCCAACCCCAACTGCACCACCATGGCCTGTATGCCGGTGCTGAGCCCCCTGGCCAAGGCCTATGGTCTCAGGCGGCTGATCGTCTCCTCCTACCAGGCGGTCTCCGGGGCCGGCAGGGCGGGTGTCCTCCAACTCAGGGACGAGGCCACTGCAGCCGTCGAGCAGGGAGCCGACAAGCTGGCCTTCGACGGTTCCGCCATCGACTTCCCGGTTCCGACCAAGGTGGTCAAAACCATCGCCTTCGACGCGGTCCCCTTCATCGGGGCCCTGGTGGATGACGGAAGTGAGGAAACGGACGAGGAACAGAAGCTGCGTAACGAGAGCCGCAGGATTCTCCACCTGCCCAACCTCCATGCCTCCTGTACCTGTGTGCGTGTCGGGGTCTTCACCTCGCACGGAATGAGCATCAACGCCGAATTCGACAAGGATGTGACTCCCGACCAGGCCCGTGACCTCCTGGCCAAGGCCCCCGGAGTCCGGCTTTCCGATATTCCTACCCCCCTCCAGGCGGCCGGCAGGGATCCGAGTTTCGTGGGCAGGATCCGTCAGGACCAGGCCGTCCCGGGCAGGAAGGGCCTGGCCATGTTCGTAGCCAACGACAACCTGCGCAAGGGTGCGGCTCTGAATGCCGTGCAGATCGCCGAGGTCATCGTGGCCAAGCACTTCGCAGACAGGGTCTGAGCCGCGAGGCCCGTAGGCCTGCTGGACTTGTACGGGGTCTGACGGGGCAGCGGATTGTGGCCCTGGTCAGCAGAACGCGGAACTGCGGAACCGCGGAACCGATAGACCCGGGGACCGGATCCGGACGATACCGTGCCGGTGGGGTTTGCCGCCTGGGGTCCGCCTTGATCCGATTCCGTCCAAGAGCGTTCGTGAAGATAAGAATCAGCTGGCAGGAGGGTCAGGACTCCAGAGGTTCCCAGTGGGTCATGCCGGAATTCGAGACCTGGACCTCTACGGATGCCCTCATCCCGATTCAGCGCCACGTCGTTTCTGTCCCTTGTCTGTGGTCTGTTCGTCGTCCAGACTCAGAATCCCTTCGGCGGTCTCCCGGTCGGTGGCCAGGGCGGAAATCAGTCCGGCCCTGAGGCAGGCCAGGATTCCGGGCACTTTCTGGTGTCCCCAGGCCACGCCGATGACCAGGGGGATGCGCCTGAGCCGGTCGAAATCGATAGATATGGTCCGCTCGCACAGGCTGGTGCGGATGTGGTTGCCCTGGGCGTCGATATGGTGGCCGCAGATGTGCCCGACCGCCTTGAGGGAGGTGACCTGCCGAATCAGGTCGGCGTCTTCATAATCATGGAAGATGTGTCCGGATCGCCCCTCCTCCACGGATCCGACCCCTACCACGGCCACGTCCGCATGGCCGCCCAGGGTCAGTGTGTCGGCGATCTGCTTCTCTTTGAGCATGGCCTTGGCGACGGACTTGGAGGAGAGGATCATGGGCACGGGCAGGGTGGTATAGCTGCCCCCCAGTCGTTGTGCCAGCATCCGGCAGATTTCCGGTGAATCCGTCATGGGGTTGGTGGGTGAGAGGGAGCCGATCATCTGAGCCACATTGGTCTTGGCCCAGTTCTGCGGCGGAACCTCGCGGACCGTATAGGCCACCGCATTGCCATTGGATACCGTGACCAGGGAGTCGGGTCGGGTGTGCTCCACCAGGAGGGAAGCCGCGCTCCGGGGCACCACATCGTAGCCGGTGCATCCCTGCGGGGGTTCCGAAACCCTGGCATAGTGCAGGTTGAACCGGTGTATCAGCTCTGCTTCAAGGCCCTGTAAACGTTCCAGGGGGTCCCTGATGGTGACGGAGACCAGGCCCTGGTCCTCGGCCTCCTTGAGCATCCGCGAGATGGAGGGACGTGAGTATCCCACCTTGGCTGCGATCTGGGACTGGAGCATGTGGTCCTCGTAGTACATGCGGGCGATTTCCAGGAGGAGCTGGACCCGGTCACGCGCCTGCGCGGAGGTCATCAACTGTACATCATTGAACATATGTACATCTTATCAAACGACTATGGAAGAAACAATACGAAACTAAGTGAATGAAAAGGCAAAGAATTAGGCGATTTTTTTATCGACACTTCCGTAGTGTAGCAATAGAAGTAATCATATGTGCATCTAGTTGGTTGCTTTTGGGCTGGACCGGTCACTATCGTTGATTTTGTAGGGAAGGCACCGATGCCACTGGATAGCAGGATGCGGTGCATGATAATCGCAGAGCAAACAAAGGAGTTCGAATGGCATTTGCAAGGACAATTCTCGGAGATGTGGACCCCAAGACCCTGGGTGTCGTCAACAGCCATGACCACCTGATTCGCGTCGGGGCGGGAGAGGTCTACCTGGATGGGGACCATCAGCTGGATTCGGTGGAGAAGGCCGAGACCGAGGCGGGCTACTTCGCCAAGGCCTCCCTGAACTGGAGCGACCAAGGCGGCACCGTGGTCGACATGTGTCCGATCAACTGCGGACGTGACATCGAGAAGCTGGTCGAAGTGGCCCGTTCCGTCGACCACTTGCAGGTGATCGGCGCCACCGGTTTCCATCGCGAGCATGTCTACCTGGAGACCCAGTCCCACTGGATCAACCGCTACAGTGTGGACCAGATCGCTGACCTGGTCATTGCCGACATCACCGAGGGCATCGACCGCAATGACTACACCGGTCCCCTGGTGGACCGCAGCCCCTACAAGGCCGGCGTCATCAAGATCGGCACCGCCTATGGCAAGATCACCCCCTTCGAACACAAGTGCATGGAGGCCGCGGCCAAGGCCGCCATCGAGACCGGTGCCCCGATCAACACCCACACCACTTATGGCACCTGCGGCCTGGAGCAGGCCCAGACCCTGATCGATCTGGGTGTCCCCGCCAACCAGATCGCCATCGGCCATATCCAGCGCAATGCAGACGTTTACTATCTGGAGCAGATCCTTGACCTGGGCGTCTATCTGGAGATCGACGGTACCAACCGCATCAAATACCAGCCCGATTCCAACAGGATCATGGAGCTCAAGGCTTTCAAGGAAGATGGTTTCGAGGACCGGATCCTTCTGGGCACCGATTCCGGAAAGCGCTCCTACCAGAAGGTCTACGGTTCGGTCAGCGGTGTCGACTACAACCCCGCCGTGGATGGTCCCCGCATGATTGCCGAGGGCTTCGATCCCGCCTATGTCGACAAGCTGCTGATCGGCAACGCACGCACCTTCTTCGCCTTCCGTAAGGAGGCCTGATCGCCATGGCGCAGGAGAACCGGTCGGGAGCCAGGGGCGCTCTGGAACGTCCCCAGCTGCAGATTGCCTTGGACACCTTCGACATGCCCTCGGCCCTGAAGCCCTTGAACGCGGCCATCAGCAAGATTGATGTAATTGAGTGCGGGACCGTCCTGATCATCGCTGAGGGTTTGAAAGCCGTCCGCGAGATTCGAGCGCTCTACCCTCAGAAGACCATCCTGGCCGATGTGCGTATCGCCGAGGCCGGGGCCGTCATCTCCAGGGCCTGCTTCGAGGCCGGGGCCAACTGGGTCTCGGTCGTGGCCGGGGCCAGCATGACCACGGTGGGCCAGGTCGTCAAGGTCGCCCAGGAGTTCGACGGCGAGGTGCAGATCGAGCTCGGCGAGCGGTATGATCCCGATCAGGCCAGGCAGTGGCGTGAACTTGGTGCCACCCAGGTCATCGTCCACCGCTCCCGGGATGCCGAGGCGGCCGGAACCCTGACCTGGGGCGAGAACGACAAGGAGCGCATCCGCGAACTGCATGATATGGGCTTCAAGGTCACGGTCACCGGCGGCGTCACCGCCAAGGATCTCCCCTTCTTCAAGGGTGTCCCTGTCGGTGTGGTCATCTCCGGTCGTGGCATAGTCAAGGCGGATGATCCGCTGGCGGCGGCCACCGAATTGCGCGATACGATCGACAGGGTCTGGTCCTGACGACCCCATGGGATTCCGGTCGTCCGTGGTGGTGATGCCCCTTGCACAGGAGCAAACGCGCACCCTGCGGATGGCCGGTTCCGGACCAGACGGGACCAGGCCGGATGTTCGGTGTGGGCCGCTCTCCTGCCGGAGCAGCCAGGCCCCGTCGGGACGATGACCGAACCAAGCACAGGCACTGAATGGGAGGACCCCGATCGCAGGTGGTCCGACCCGGACCGGATTCGCACAAGACGAATCGAACAGGGAAAGTGGACCGGAGAGGGACATGGCAGTCCCGGTACGGTCTGAGTGAAACAGACTAAGGAATATCGATGGCAGAGCATACCTATGACCTTTCAACGATTGGCGAAGGTCAGATCAGACTTACGGTCAGGAGGGGCGAGCGTCTGATGAATGCGCGTTCCGTTCTGATGAATCCCGCCTGTTCGGAGGCCAACGTGGCCGGTGTCCTGGCCCAGTTGCAGCGCAAGACCCTCTGGACCTCCTCACTGCCCGAGGGTGACCTGGGCGAGTATGTGCTGAGCGAGTACCGCTCGGTGGGCGTGGACCTGAGCACCATGGTCCGCAAGCCGGCCAGCCGGATCGCCCTCTACTTCATGGAGCCGGGCGAACCGCCGATGCCGGCCAATGTGATCTACGACCGGGAGTACACCCCATTCAGATCCACCGGGGTGAACGAATACGACTGGGACAGGATCTTGGACACCCGCCTGGTCTTCCTGACCGGCATCACCGCCGCCCTGACGGATACCACGGCCGAGGTTGTTACCTATGCGGCCGACCAGGCCTTCAGCCGAGGCATCGATATCGCCCTGGACGTGAACTTCCGCAGCAAACTCTGGACGGGCGAGCAGGCCAGACGTGTCCTGGAGCCCATCGCCGAGAAGGCCCGTATCCTCTTCTGCTCCATCAAGGACGCCAAAAGCGTCTTTGGGATCGAGGGAAGTGGCGAGAAGGTCTGCGAGCAGCTCTATCAGCGTTTCGGCAACGACTACATCGTCTCCACCAACCATCTGGACGGCCCCTACTTGCGTACCGCCAAGGGGATCAAGAAGTACACGACCACCACGGTCCCCGTGGTCGACCGCCCGGGTGCAGGTGACTCCTTCGTGGCTGCCACCCTGCACGGGTTCCTCTCCGATGATGTGGAGTGCGGCGTGCGCTGGGGCCAGCGTGCGGCCGAATATGCCCTGACCCACATGGGCGACCTGACCCGCATCCGTGCCCACGAGTTGGACATTCCCCTGGGCGAGGACATCAACCGCTGAAAGCCGTAAACGGCTCTTCATAGGTGTATGCACGGCCTGCCCTGCCCTGATCCCCGGTGGAATCAAGGGCGGGTCGGCCTGCTGGGAAACCCGTTTATCGACATATCCATGAAAGGGATTTCAATATGAGCGATACACAAGCCCGAACAAGCCAGGGAGGTCTGACCGCTTACGAGCAGATCGACACCCGCCCCCTGACCGGGCATCAGAAAAGCATCATCGGCCTGGCCATAGCCGGCAACATATCCGAGTTCTTCGACATGTTCCTGATCGGATTCGTGGTCTCCATCCTGACCTCGGCCTGGCATCTGACCGGTGTATCGGCGGGCATCATCCTGGCCTGCTCCGGTCTGGGCACGGTCATGGGCTCCATCGTATGGGGGCGCCTGGCCGATCGGTTCGGTCGTAAGCACGCCTTCCAGTGGTGTGTGCTCTGCTTCGTCGTGTTCACGGCCCTGTCGGTCTTCCTGCCCGACGGTGCCTGGGTCCTCCTGGCCATCCTGCGCGTGGGCGTGGGCATCGGCGTAGGCGGTCTCAACATCGTCTCCATCCCATATGTCCAGGAGTTCGTGCCCTCCAAGCAGCGCGGCATGCTCTCCGGCCTGGCTTCGGTCTTCATCCCCCTGGGTCTCCTCCTGGGTTCGGTCGCCCAGAGTGTGATTGGCGAGAACTGGCGCGTCCTGGTGGCCCTGGGCGCCATCCCGGTCCTTCTGCTCTTCTGGCTGGCCATGGTGCCCGAATCCCCCAGGTTCTATCAGAGCGTCGGCCGTGATGATGACGCCCGCAAGGCCCTGGGTTGGGCCCTGGAGCTGCCGGCCAATCAGGTCGGGGACCTGCCCAAGGTCGAGCAGGAGCAGAAGGCCAGCTACCGTCTGCTCTTCTCCAGGCATCTGAAGCCACTGATCATCATCTCCGTCGGCTCTTTCTGCTTCATTTTGGGTTCCTTTGCCATTCAGTCCTGGGGCCAGACCCTGATGAAGGATGCCTTCGGATTCTCGACCAAGATGGTGGCATACCTCTTCATGGGCGTCTCGGTGGCCGACTGCATCGGCCGGTTCGGTTCGGCCTGGTTGGCTGATGTCATCGGCCGACGCTGGACGATGTTCTCCTTCGGCATCATCGGTGCCCTCGGCTGCTTCTACGCCGCCTTCTTTCACAATTCGGGCTGGCAGTTCTACATCGCCGTCCTGGTCATCATGACCTTCGCCGATGGCGTATTCGGCATCCTGAACGCCTTCGGCGGTGAGCAGTTCCCCAACGATGTACGCTCGACCGGTCTGGGTCTGGGATACGGCATCGGGGCCACTGCAAAAATCGTCGGCCCGATCTTCATGGGCCTCCTGGTCGGTGGGGATTATGTCTCCCAGCACATCAACATCGGCGTGGTCACCACGGCCTTCACCTTCTTCGGTGTCTGCCTGGTCATCGGTGCCGTGGTCTATCTCTTCGCCCAGGAGACCAAGGGCAAGGATCTGGAAAGCCTCTGATCGGGTATTCCGTACGGAAACGCGGGCAGGGTCGTCCTCGGGGAGGGGGGCGGTCCTGCCCGTTTCCATCAGGTTCGTTTGGGGGCGGGCCTGTCTTTGCCCAGACCGGACAGGTTTTCTCCGCGGTCTGTCCATTCTTTCCGGTGCTTCTTTCCAGGACCGACAACCTTTCGTCCGGATGGGCGGTAGCTGTGATCGGCAAGAATGGTTCCGACGGTCTCGCCGATGTCTGTCACGCTCGGATTCGCCTGTCCAGAACCTTCCCGCACCCGGGTCTGTTCACCTGTCCAGCCGCCGTGGGCTGGTTGTTGCCGACGGGGACGACCACCAGGGGACCGCGCAGGACAGGGCTTCGTTGACGCTGTTCATTCCGCCGTGGGTGATGAAGAGGTTGGCCTGTTCCCGTACCGGATTGTGGCAAAGAGGGTCGGGTCGCTACGTTGGAGGGGATGACTCCCAGTCGGCCAGGTGGTATGTCCAGGGTGGGCACCAGGACCGAAACGTCCAGATTGGCCGGAGCCTCCGTCAGCTGGCGTGGTATTCCCGCCCCGACCCCCGGCTGGTTCTCCGGGGACACGCAGGTCAGTGGTTTTCTTCTCATGGAGGGACATGCCACTCCGGATACCCCCCCCCCCCGCATTCCTCATAACCGTCATTGTCCGTCTTCCTCCTCGTCATCCTCGCCACACCACTGGTCCCTTGTAGGCAGGCGGCTGGTTCGACAGGGTGGTAGCCCTGCTCGGGAGACGTCTTCTGGTGGGGTTGCATGGGGCGGACCGTATAGGCATGGTTCCTCCGAGGCTGGTAAGCCAGAGCTTCGCACCGATGTCGTCGTGGGCGGGATGGGATCGTCGCCTGAGCAAGCCCCCACTGATCGACACAGGGCGGGATGCTTGAAGACGGAGGTCATGTATGGCCCTCCGGTTTCGCCCGGTTCCCTCAGGATCATGGAGTTGAGGGCAAAGGCGGAGAAAGGCGGTGGGAGGGTATCCCCGCCTCGGCCGCCAGGGCCGCGCCGGGCAGGAAGAACATTTCGTGGATCAGGCGTCATAGGCCGGTGCCATCCCTCGGGCGGTCTGGTAGGCGGCCGACCATGAAAAGATTTCCCACAGGGGCCGATTGGGGGGGGGGCGGTCATGCCGCATGCGGTTGTAGGCGGAAAAGCCCGCGCCTGTCGTTCCGATGCGCTCTTGCCAATCGGGGGCATTGATGGAATCCGCCTCGCGCCCCTGCCCGACCGGGTCTTTGGCGGGTCCCAGTGTGGGGTTGGGGTGACCGGCGAAGGGCAGGTTGACCATGAGCACCCTGCCACTGCAGGGTTGGTGATGTTCGATGGCTTTGCCCCCAGGGTCTGTCCTCCTATGCCGAGGGGTTGGCGGAGCGGACCCCCGGGGTTGCCATCTGTGCCATACCTCGAATGGCGGTTCATGGTTGTGTCCCCTCGACCTTCAGCCGGGCTCTGGTTTCATCGACCAGGATCGGGTCGATCACCGGGGCCTGACAGACCTCCAGGAGGCGCATGATCCAATCCATCCTGGCAGCCTGCTCCGTGAATCGGTTCCCGAGATGAGGGGTCAAGCCAGATGTCCGGCAGGATGAGACGGTCCTAAGTCGTATGGGCCGGGTCGGGGCATTTGAATTCGTCGTTTTGCCGACCGGTTTCCGGCATCGAGGCAAGTTGCCCGGAGAGGCGCCCCTTGATCGAGTGGAGAGTGAAGAGCAATGCGAACGGTGCCTTTTCGGCCGCACCGTGACGAGATCAGGCTGGTCATGTCTGGGGAGGTGGGGACCTGGCGCAGCCATCCGGTGACCTTCTCCCGGGGTTGTCGGGTTCCTGCATGCCCAGGCCTGCAGGGCGTTCGGCGTATGGTTCTCCTGGGTTCAGACCAGGTCCTGCAGGGTTGCTTGGAGGGGAAGTGGTGGTGGAAGAACCCCTCGGAGACTCCCGACCGGTCGGGGATGTCCTGCATGGAGGTCTCGCCATATCCCTGTGACATGAAGAGGCTCCTGGCTGCTTCCAGAATCTGTGACAGGGTTGGTTTTGCCTTGGCCTCGCGCCGATCGGTGCCCTCCTGCATGCAATTCCCGTTCTTCACTCGAAAGCCGGTTGTCGGTCTGTTATTGATGACGGGCTGGCACATTGTTCAGACGGGCAAAAGTCCCGGATAGCGGTCAGATTGCCGGGTGGCCCTACACTTGGTGGCATGACCAAATCATCTGACGAGGCACGGCGGCAACTGGACCGGATTGTGGCCCTGGGGTATCCAGACGTGGCTGATGTGAGCGCCTCCGCCTTCAGATCCCTGGCCCAGCCTCTTATCTCGGCCCTGGAAGGAACCGAGCTGGGTGATCAGATACTGCTCATACCGACCCGGGAGCTGGTCAGCCCCGAGTCCCTGATCGCCCGTACCAGCATCAACCGGATGGCCGGTTTTACCACCATGCCCCCGCGTGACATCGCCAGCTTCCTGCCCCAGAACGGGTTCGAGCCCCCTGAGGGGCCTTTCTATATCGTCTTGGAGCCTCATACGGGCACCTGCTATGTCAACAGGGAACCGGATGTCGCCCGCAAGCTCATCGACTCGGATGACCGTTTGCCCCTCACCCTGGAGGAGGGCCTGGCCGTCGCCACCCAACACCCTGACTGGCTGGCCGTCAAGAACGGGTTCAACCTTCTTGGCTCGCACAGCGCCGACGGTCGCGTCCCCAGCATCTGGATGAGCCAGACGGCACCCCGCCTGGGCTCGGTCTGGCCCAATTCCCGCCACACCTGGCTGGGCAACGCATACTGCCTGGGCCGTCGCGGCATCTCCCTCTTCCGGTGAGGGAAATCCCCGGATCAACGTTCGTCGGGTGACCGCCGGCCATGTTTTCCGGCAATCGATGGTTATATTTGTGTACGAGGTGAATCTCGCCCTGCAAAACGTGAAGGCTGTGTCAACGGCGTCCACGATGGTGCGGGGACGGTGTTCGCCGCAAGGAAACGGCCCACACCAATCAATACAGAAGGAGGAGTGATGGATCAGGATCATACGTCCGTATTCGATCTTGCGGCCCAGGCTGCATCGTCCAATGGAGGTAACAACGATCTGTTGCTGCCTCCCCGCCGGTTCGTCGGCTCGCCGCAGAAGCCCAGCCCCATGCCCTACGACAAGTATGTGGCTTACAAGAAGCAGGTGCCCTTCGACTATCCGCAGCGCACCTGGCCCGAGAAGACCCTGCAGAGGGCCCCGCGCTGGTGTTCGGTCGACCTGCGTGACGGCAACCAGGCCCTGGTGGACCCGATGGATTCGGAACGTAAGCTACGTTTCTGGAACCTCCTGATCTCCATGGGGTTCAAGGAGATCGAGGTGGGCTTCCCCTCGGCCTCCGAGACCGATTATGACTTCATCCGCCTCCTGATCGAGCGTGAGCTGATTCCCGACGACGTGACCATCGTGGTCCTGACCCAGGCCAGGGAGCATCTGATCAGGCGCACCTACGAGGCCCTGCTGGGGGCCAAGCGGGCCGTGGTCCACTTCTACAACTCGGTCTCCGTGCTCCAGCGCGAAGTGGTCTTCCATAAGGACAAGGCAGCCGTCAAGAAGCTGGCCACCGATGCGGCCGGGCTCTGCAAGTCCCTGGAGGAGGATGCCGAGGGAACCGACCTCTACTATGAGTACTCGCCCGAATCCTTCTCCGGGGCCGAGCCCGAGTACTCCTTGGAGGTCTGCAACGCGGTCATCGACGTAATCAGGCCCACTCCAGAGCATCCGATGATCATCAACCTGCCCAACACGGTCGAGATGACCACCCCCAACGTCTTCGCCGACGAGGTGGAGTACATCTCCAACAACCTGAAGGACCGCGATTCCGTGGTCCTCTCCCTCCACCCCCACAACGACGAGGGCATGGCCGTGGCCGCCACCGAGCTGAGCCTCCTGGCCGGGGCCGACCGGGTCGAGGGGTGCCTCCTGGGCAACGGGGAGCGTACCGGAAACGTTGACATCTGCACGGTTGGGCTGAACATGCTGGTTCAGGGCATCGACCCCCAGCTGGACTTCTCCGATATGCCCAACATCCGCAGAACCGTGGAGTACTGCAACCAGATCAAGATCTCCGAACGGCATCCCTATGCCGGCAACTTCGTCTTCACGGCCTTCTCCGGTTCCCACCAGGATGCCATCAAGAAGGGGCTGGATGCCCGTCAGCAGGCTGCCCTGCGCGATAACGCCAACACGGAGGACTACCTCTGGCTGGTGCCCTACCTGCCCATCGACCCCAAGGACGTCGGCGGCAGCTACGAGGCGATCATCCGTGTCAACTCACAGTCCGGCAAGGGCGGGATGGCATACCTGCTCAAGGCCAATCACCACCTGGACCTGCCCAAGCGACTCCAGGTGGAGTTCGAGAAGCTGGTCCAGGCCTACGCCGACAAGACCAAGCACGAGGTCAAGGATGCCGATATCTGGCGACTCTTCAAGGACGAGTACCTGCCTGTCGAAGAGGGTGGCGGCGTGGCCGACGGGGAGTCCATGGCCGACAAGGACGACGAGACCCTGAACCAGTGGGGCCGCCTCAAGCTTCTGGGTGTCTCGGTCACTTCCGGCGAGGACGGGTCGGACACTGTGCTGGAAGCGACCGTGCTGGACAAGGGGCTGGGCCCCCAGGACGAGGAGTGCAAACGCCGTATCGAGGGCCGCGGCAACGGTCCCATAGCTGCCTTCCTGGATGCCCTCAAGTCGCTGGATCTGACCGTTTCGGTCCAGGACTATGCCGAGCATGCCATGACCGCCGGGTCGGACGCCCTGGCCGCCTCCTACGTGGAGTGCAAGGTGGGCGAACCTGCTGAGGCGAGGGTGATTTGGGGTGTCGGTATCGATTCGTCGATTTCGACCAGCTCCCTCAAGGCCATCATCTCGGCCATCAACCGCTTCGAACGGATCTGACGGGAGCATCCGATCGAGATACCATGAAAGGCCGTCCCCGTCGGCATGCGACGGGGACGGCCTTCTTCTGTATTTCTACTTGTTCGGACCGTTTTGTTCGCTCCTGACTGGTGCCGTCGATTGATGCGGTTTGCCACTCAGGTAGCGCCCGGCTGCTGTCCCGTCCTGGCTGACCGCCGGCCCTTTGTGCGTGGGGATTTACCGGTTGTTGCCGCCCGTGGATTCGGTCGGGTTACTCTGTGGAGTTTCTCCGCCATTGCCGTTGCCGCCACCGGTGGAGTTGCTCTCATCCCTCCTGGATTCCTGTTGAGGCTCCTGGGAGGGCACGGTCTGGTAGTTCCGTGGTGTGTAGTTGCGCACGCCGCCGGTACCCCAAGTGCCATCCGGGCCACCGATCTTGCCCTTGTCGACAGCGGCGGGGAACCTCTCGACCGGACTGTCGCCCAGGGCCCCCTTCATGTACTGGGTGAAAAGGCGGACCGGGTAGAACTGGTCCTGGTAGACCTCGGGGACCTTTTGGGCGCTTCCGTCCGCGCCCTGGTTCCAGACGGCGAAGGTGGTCAGGACCGAGGGGGTGAACCCGATGAAGGAGATGGCCGTCTCGTCATTGGCCGTTCCGGTCTTGCCCGCGATGGGCCGTCCCAGGGACCGGGCATAGGAGCCGGTGCCGTATTGGACCGTGGAGGTCATGGCCTTCTGGAGGAGGGCCACCTGGTCGGGGTTGAAGACCTGGTCGCCCTTGATCGTGGCCGTATAGAGCTCCCGGTCCTTGGAGTCCTTGACCTGGGCCACCAGATGCAGCTCGGGCCTCTTTCCCCCGTTGGCCAGGGTGGCGTATCCCTGGGTGGCGTCGTACACGGTCAGGGCATCCAGACCCAGGGTGTCGAAGGTGGTCGTGTCGTCGATCTTCCCGGTGATGCCGGCCGTGTGGGCCAGCTGCGCCGTCTTCTGGGAGGTCACGTGCTCCCCCAGGTCCATGAAGACCGTGTTGACCGAGTTGGCGAAGGCGGAATAGAGGTTGATGTACCCGTAGCTCACCTGGCCTGCATTGGCGACGGACTTGCCCACGCTGGAGAAGGTTCTGGGGGAGTTGCCGTTGAAGACGGTGTTGAGGCTGACCCCGTCCTGGATGGCCCCCAGGAGGGTGTAGGCCTTCATGGTCGAGCCTACCTGGAAGGTGGCCTGGTCCACGTTGTTGAGCTGGTGGGTCAGGTAGTCGTCACCCGCATAGAGGGCGATGATGGATCCGTCCTGGGGGCTGACCGAGAGGCCGCCGGTCTGCAGGGTCGGAGGGAGGTTCTTCCCTCCCGCGGAGGGGCTGGCCACCTGGAACATCAGATCCTGCTTGTCCTTCTGGATGGTCGTGACGATTCTGTACCCGCCGGTGTCCAGGTCATCCGGGGTGAAGGGGGCCTTCTTCCCGGCCGCCAGCTCGTTGCGGACCATTCTCAGGAGGTACCCGTTCGGCCCCTGATAGACGTTCTGGGGGGAGTAGTTGATGGTCTGGGGCATGGCGGCCTTGACGTTGTCCGCGTGGCTGATGTAGTGTTCCTCCTCCATGATCCCCAGGACCCGGTGGAACCTGGATTCGGCCTGTTTGGGGCTGACCGCGGGGTCCCAGGTGGTCGGAGCCGGGATGATGCCGGCCAGCATGGCCGACTCGGGCATGGTCAGGTCCTTGGCGTTCTTGCCGTAGTAGTTCTGGGCCGCCGCCTGGATTCCGTAGGCCCCCCGCCCGAAGTAGATGGTGTTCATGTAGTTGCACAGAACGGTTTCCTTGCTCTCGGTCTGCGAGATCTTCAGAGCCAGGATGGCCTCGCGCAACTTCCCCCGGTAGGAGGTGGTTTCGCCCAGGTAGTAGCGTTCGGCGTACTGCTGGGTGATGGTTGAGCCGCCCTGCCGGGTCCCCTTGGTCACGTTGTTGAGCAGGGCGCGTCCGATTCCCCTCAGGTCGATGCCGCTGTCCTTGTAGAAGGAGCGGTTCTCGGAGGCGACGACCGCATTGCCCACGTACTTGGGCAGGACCGAGCAGTCGATGATCTCCCTGTCCTGGTCTGCGTAGGTGCCGATCGGGGTAGTGCCATCGGCGTAGTAGACCGTGGTCTTCTGGGCCAGGGCCTGCTTTTCGGGCGGAACGATTTCGGTGGTCAGATAGAGGTAGGCGAAACAGCCTATGGCGGCGACCAGCAGGGTCCCCAGGATGCCCAGTGTCCACTTGAGCAGGAGATGCCGCCTCTTCTTGGGCTGCTTGCGGTGACTGCCCTGGTTCGCCCTCCTGCCCATGCGATGTGAGGGGGTCCTGTTGTTCTTCCTGCCCCTGGTTTTGGTGGTCTGCCGCACCGGCCGGGGGGAGGAGGCGGAACGTCTGCCTCCCGCTGCCGAGCTGACTGAACGAGTCTGTTTGGCCATGACAACCACGCTAACCACCCACCTTGAAAACTGTTCGACCCAAGGCTGAACGTCCATCATTCCCGTACGTTTTTGCCCCTCGCAGTTCATTCGCAGGCCTCTTGCCGGGCGGGAAGCGGCAGGTATGTATATATCCTGTACACAAATATATGGAGTGATTCGGGTAATCATGAACACAGGGGACACCCTTGATGCCAAGTCATGAAGCGGTATTCGGTCCTGCCGCCCGCTTGGGACGACTTTTCCCTCCCGTTCCCGGCAACTCGCTGGGAACAGGTATGCTTATGTTGGAATAACTCAGTTAATCAGAGGAGTTTGTATGAGCATCCGTGTAGCTATAGCGGGCGTGGGCAACTGCGCTTCCTCGCTGGTACAGGGAGTCGAATATTACCGGGACGCCAAGGATGATGACAAGATCCCCGGCATTATGCATGCCAATTTTGGTGGGTATCGTATCCGTGATGTCGAATTTGTGACCGCCTTCGATGTGGATTCACTCAAGGTGGGCAAGGATCTGAGCGAGGCCATCTTCGCCTCCCAGAACAACACCTACAAGTTCAGCGATGTGCCCAACCTGGGTGTCGAGGTCCTGCGTGGACCCACCGGTGACGGTCTGGGCGAGTACTACAGCAAGATGATCAAGGAGTCCGACGCCGAACCCGTCGACGTGGCCCAGGTGCTGCGCGACAAGAAGGTCGACGTTCTGGTCTCCTACCTGCCCGTAGGTTCCGAGCAGGCCGACAAGGCCTATGCAGCAGCGGCGATCAAGGCCGGATGCGCCTTCGTCAACTGCCTGCCCGTCTTCATCGCCTCCGACCCGGAGTGGGCCCAGAAATTCCGTGACGCCGGTCTGCCGATCGTGGGCGACGACATCAAGAGCCAGGTGGGCGCCACCATCACCCACCGCGTCATGGCCCGCCTCTTCGAGGACCGCGGCGTCCGTCTGGACCGCACCTACCAGCTGAACGTGGGTGGCAACATGGACTTCATGAACATGCTGCAGCGCTCCCGCCTGGAGTCCAAGAAGGTCTCCAAGACCCGCGCCGTCACCTCGATCGTCCCCCACGAGATGGATGAGCACAACGTCCACATCGGCCCCTCGGATTATGTGGCCTGGCTGGATGACCGCAAGCTGGCCTTCGTCCGGCTTGAGGGCACCACCTTCGGTGATGTGCCGCTGAATCTGGAGTACCGTCTTGAGGTCTGGGATTCCCCGAACTCGGCCGGTATCGTCATCGACGCGGTGCGCGCCGCCAAGATCGCCCTGGACCGTCACCTGGCCGGCCCGATCCTGGCCCCCAGCTCCTACTTCATGAAGTCCCCTGCCGTGCAGCATGAGGACAACGAAGCCCGCCAGCTGGTTGAGGACTACATCGCCGGCAAGGTGGAAGGCGATGAGGATGCCCTCAATGCCGACGTCAAGGCCGCCAAGGACAACGGCAAGGACGTCTGGCACGCCTGAGTCCTGAGCTCATGCCCGTCTGAGTTCCTGGCCCGCCCCAAGGGGTTCCGTCTGGAGCATCTTGGTCGCAGACGGTTGAATTCATGGGAATGGCCGGTCACCCATAGCGGGTGGACGGCCATTCTTATGCCCTGGCTGGTGTCGGGGTTATGGATCTCGTGGCTTGGCTGTTTCGGGTCCTGGGATCCTTTGGTTCGGCAGGGGGCTCAGTGCTCTCCATCCTGTTGGCGTTCAACAGGAAACGTTGTGTTCCCGAATTCAGATGGTTCAGCCGATCAGGGGCTGAATCCTCTTCTCCCAGGAGTCCAGGGCCGAATTGATGACCTGATGCATGTCGTAGTAGGCATAGGTGCCCAGACGACCGCCGAAGACCACTTGGGGTTCCTTCCCGGCGAGATCCTTGTAGCGGGCGTAGAGAGACCGGTCACCGGCCGTGTTGATGGGGTAGTAGGGGTCGTCGCCCTTGCCGGCGAAACGGCTGTATTCCTCCCAGACCACGGTGCGTTCATGACTCTGCCGGTCATGGCGCTCCGGGTTGAAGTTCTTGAACTCGATGGCCCGGGTGTAAGGAACATCCGGGTCGGAGAAGTTCATGACCGGGCAGCCGAAGTGGTCATCCTCGTCATAGCGGCGTTCCTTGAAGTCGACCGTACGCCACTTGAGTTCGCCCAGGCCATAGTCGAAGTAACGGTCGACCGGACCGGTGTAGACCACGGGGACCCTGCCCGCCAGGGCGTCTCGGTTCCAGGGTTGGGAGGCATCGAAGAAATCCACTCCCAGACTCACCTGGATGCGGGGATTGTCGATCATCCGCTCGAACCAGGCGGTATATCCGTTCTTGGGCAGTCCCTCCCAGGTGTCCTTGAAGTAGTGGTTGTCATAGTTGAACCGTACGGGGAGACGCTTGATGATCGATGCGGGCAGCTGGGAGGGGTCGGTCTGCCACTGCTTGGCCGTGTAGTTCTTGATGAAGGCCTCATAGAGAGGGCGGCCGATCAGGGAGATGCCCTGGTCGTTCAGGTCGGCCGGGTCGGTCCCGGCCAGCTCCCCGGCCTGGTCGCGGATCAGATCGCGGGCTTCCTGGGGGGTGTAGTGGGCATGGAAGAACTGGTTGATGGTGCCCAGGTTGATGGGCAGTGGGTAGACCTCCCCGTCGTGGGTGGTGTAGACACGGTGGGTGTAGTCGGTGAACTCCGTGAAGCGGTTCACATATTCCCAAACCTTCCTGTTGGAGGTGTGGAAGAGGTGAGCTCCGTACTTGTGGATCTCGGCCCCGGTCTCCTCATCCATATAGGAGTATGCGTTGCCGCCGATGTGATTGCGGACGTCGATGATCTGCACCCGTGCCCCGGTATGCTCGACGGCCTGCTGGGCCACGGTCAGACCGAAGAGTCCGGCTCCGACGATAATCAGATCTGCATCCACGCTTTGACTTCTTCTGCTCGTGTGATCCCGCGGGATCCCCGTTTCCTGGCTGAGTCCATGATATCGGAGCCTTTCGGCTACCGGTAGTGACCCTGATGGAACGGGACCGAACTGTTACCTATGAGCCGACGGACCGGATCGTTCGGAGTCTCCCGTTCGCTGACGCGCGCAAATAGGTGCTGTCTGCTATCATGGTGACTTGCTCTCACGTGGCGTTATGTCACCCAATCCCCCCAGGGCAGGAATGCAGCAAGGGTAAGTGGCCTCTGTCGGGTGCGTGGGAGTTTTCTTATGCCTGGGATGGTTCTGCCATATCCGCTTCCACCGGCTGTATCGGAAATTCGCGCAAGTCACTCCAAACCACGGTCGTCACGGTGGTCGTTTGAATCGTGGAGGGAGGAATCACCGGTCCTGCTGTGAACGACATGCACTTCTTATGCGGTGGGAACGCGTCCCGGCCCGGGGGTTTGGATAAAGTCGGGAGGTATGACCGATATGCAAGATCAAGGTCAGGCCGAACAGGCCTGGTACCAGCAGGACCCGAAGGATCAGCGCGACGAGGGTGACCGGGCCTTGAGAAAGCTGGATCCGCTGACGGTCCGTCCCCGTATTTCCAGCCTCGTGCTCTGCCTGGTCTTCGGTCTGCTGATGCTGGCCGCCTCCGTCGGTGTCTGGTGGCTGGCCATTTACACCGTGAGTGGACAGTCCTATGATGATATGGTCATCTCCAACTTCAAGGGCTTTGTCGAGCAGGTTCCCCTGATCAAGGCCTACCTGGGCATCTTCACCATGCCCAATGTGGCCATCGGCATGTGCATCCTGGTCGGTCTGATCGCCCTGGTGGTCGTCCTGGTCCGCAAACGGTGGTGGCTCCTCGGTCAGGTGGCGGCTTACTCCCTGCTTGCCTATCTGGTTGGGAGGGTTCTCAAGAGGGTCCTGCCCCGGCCCCTCCTGATCAACGTTCAGTCCACCAAGGAAAACTCCGCCCCGTCCGGGCACACCATCATGGCCGTGACCGCCATCCTGGTCCTGCTCTACGTGGTGCCCCGGGTCTGGCGGGCCCTGGTGGCCCTGATCGGATTCGTCTTCACCCTCTCGGTGGGCTGCTCTCTGGTTCTGGGTGGATGGCACCGTCCGGCCGACGTGGTCATGGCCATCCTCCTGGCAGGGGGGCTGGGACTGATCATGCTGGCCTTCACCCGTTCCTCCGGTATGGATTTGCCGGGGACGCGGATGTCATCGGCCTCGGTCCAGATCGTCTCCACCATGATGATGACCCTGGGGATTCTGGGAACCCTCTATGCGGTCTTCGTCATCTGGCAGATCTCCTCGGGCCTGGAGATGGGTGCCATGTGGACCTTTTACGGGGCCCACTGCTCGGCCGTCATCCTCATCGCCTCGCTTTTGTCCCTCCTGATCGGGCTGGCCCTGGCCATGCGCCAGGTGACCGCCTCCCCCCTGACCAGGCTGGGCCTGGTCGGTGAGCCTCCTGCCCCGCCTCGGGAAGACTGAAAACGCAGACGATATTAATGGATAGGACCGCTGATATGCGGATTCGTTCCTGTCATCCCTGGAGCTCCTCCCCTTGCGGTTGCCTGCTGCGCCCCTCTGCCTGCCTGCCGTGTGTCGCAGTCTCATCCGAGTGCGCCGAGGGGAATATGCACACGAGTTACCGTCGTGTCCAACCATGCACATTGGCATTGATTTGCGATATGACAACCTCAGGTGAGTAAGATGGCGTGCGAAGCACCCTATATAAGGAGAGGCCATGGCATCCGGCAATAAGCTCGTCATTGTTGAGTCGCCAACCAAGGCAAAGAAAATCGGTGGGTACCTGGGCAAGGGGTACACCGTCATGGCCTCGGTCGGTCATATTCGTGACCTGGCCCAGCCCTCCCAGGTGCCTGCCTCCCAGAAGAAGGAATACGGCAGGTTCGGGGTCGATGTGGACGACGGTTTCAAGCCCTACTACATCGTGGACGACAAGAAGAAAAAGACCGTCTCCGACCTGAAGAAGGCCCTGAAGGGTGCCGACGAACTCTACCTGGCGACTGATGAGGATCGTGAGGGAGAGGCCATAGCCTGGCACCTGGTGCAGACCCTCAAACCCAAGGTCCCTGTCAAGCGGATGGTCTTCCATGAGATAACCCCGGAAGCCATCAAGGACTCCCTGAACCACACCCGCGACGTGGATGCCAACATGGTCGACGCCCAGGAGACCAGACGTGTGCTGGACCGCCTGTATGGGTATGAGCTCTCGCCGGTGCTCTGGCGGAAGGTGGGACCCGGGCTGAGCGCAGGGCGTGTCCAGTCCGTGGCCACCAGGTTGATCGTCGAGCGGGAACGGGAACGGATGGCCTTCATCCGTGCCCCCTACTGGGACTTGGTGGCGAACCTGGCTGCCGACCCGGATGCGGTCGACGATGCAGAGGACGGCCAGCCTACGACATTCCGGGCACAGATGGTCCAGTTGGACGACCGCCGTCTGGCCTCTTCCAAGGACTTCACCAGCACCGGGCAGCTGACCGCCGCGGCCACCAAGGACCAGGTCCTGCAGATGGACCAGGCCCAGGCCGATCGGGTGGCCAAGGCGCTCGCCGGCCAGCCCTTCACCGTTATGGGCATGGAGACCAGGCCCTATCGGCGCAGGCCCCAACCCCCCTTCACCACCTCCACCATGCAGCAGGCTGCAGGCAACAGGCTGGGGATGAGTTCCCGGGCCGCGATGAGGGCCGCCCAAGGTCTTTACGAGAACGGTTTCATCACCTACATGCGTACCGACTCGGTCACCCTTTCCCAGGAGGCCATAGCGGCCGCCCGGCAGAGCGTCACCAGGGTCTACGGGGCCGAATACCTCTCGGAGAAATCCAAGCAGTACGTGACCAAGTCGGCCGGTGCCCAGGAGGCCCATGAGTGCATCCGCCCGGCAGGGTCATCCTTCCGGCGGCCCGAGGATCTGGCTTCCGTCCTGCCCCCGGACCAGCTCAAGCTCTACACGCTGATCTGGCGAAGGACCCTGGCCTCTCAGATGGCCGATGCCACAGGTTCGACCGCCTCGGTCCGTCTCTCGGCCCAGGCCGGACAGAACGGTCAGGCCGTCTTCCAGGCATCCGGTACCGTCATTGAATTCCCCGGTTTTATGAAGGCCATGGGGTATGGATCCGAAAAGCCCCGGGGAGGTTCCGCCGGGAAGCATGAGGGGGTCAAGTCCTCCGGTTCCGAGGTCGACAACGGCTCCCTTCCCCCCATGCAGGAGGGGGACCGGCTCAAGGCCACTTCAGTGGAACCCGACGGGCATGAGACCCAGCCCCCGGCCCGCTACACCGAAGCCTCCCTGGTCAAGACCCTCGAAGCCAAGGAGATCGGGCGTCCATCGACCTATGCCAGCATCATCTCCACCATCATCGACCGCGGTTACGTCTATGAACGTGGCCGGGCCCTGATCCCTTCCTGGCTGGCCTTTTCGGTGGTCAGGCTGCTGGAGACCAACTTCCCCCGGTACGTGGACTACCGGTTCACGGCCCAGATGGAGAACGGCCTGGACATGATCGCCCATGGCAAGGAGAAGGGGAAGGACTGGCTGACCAGGTTCTACTTCGGTTCGGGCCAGGGGGCTGCGGAGAACGCCGACCAGGCCCACCAGGGGCTCCAGGAACAGGTTGCCCAGCTGGGCGACATTGATGCGCGGAAGATCAACACGATTGAAATCGGCGACGGACTCCAGGTCCGCGTGGGTCGGTACGGCCCCTACCTGGAGGACACGGCCGATCTGGATGCCGAGGGTAACCCCAGGCGGGCATCCCTGCCCCCGACCATGGCCCCCGATGAGCTGACACCCGCCACTGGGCATGAGCTTATCGCCTCCAACGCCGGTGGGCCTCGGGAATTGGGAACCGATCCGGCGACGGGCGGTCGGGTTGAGGTGCGCAAAGGACGGTTCGGTCCCTATGTGGCTCTGATCGGTCCCGAAGACCAGGCCGCGGAAGAGAAGAAGCCGGTCAAGCCCGCCAGGTCGGACAAGGGTGGACGTTCCGGCAAGTCCGAGGCTCCCAAGCCCAAGATGGCCTCGCTCTTCAAGACCATGGACCCGGACACCGTGACCCTGGACGAGGCCCTGAAGTTGCTTAGTCTACCCAGGACCGTGGGTACCATAGATCTGGTCGACGCCAAGACCGGGCAGATCGACCAGGCCACGGTCACTGCCAGCAACGGCCGGTATGGCCCCTACCTGACGGCCACCAAACAGGATGGCTCCACCGAAACCAGGTCCCTGAACGATGAGGGGCAGATCTTCACGACCGACCCGGCCACAGCCAAGGCCCTCTTCGACCAGCCCAAGTATGGTCGCCGTTCCCGGGGGAGCGCCAAGCCGCCCCTGAGGGAGCTGGGTCAGGATCCGGAAAGCGGCAAGCCGGTCACCATCAAGGACGGGTTCTACGGGGTCTACATCACTGACGGTCAGACCAACCGGACCCTGCCCAAGCAGTACACGGCCCAATCCATCGAACCTGAGGAGGCCTTCCGCCTCCTGGCCGAGAAACGGGCGGCAGGCCCCGGGAAGCGCAGGAGCAGGTCTTCCGCCGCCAGGCCCAAGACCACCGGGAAGACCTCCAAGACCAGGACCACTCGCACCAGGGCCACTACGGCCAAGAAGAGCACCAGCACGCGCAAGAGAAGCACGACTACGGAGAAGAAGGCATGAGCGACGGATTATTCATATCCTTCGAAGGCGTTGACGGGGCCGGCAAGTCGACCCAGACCCAGCGGGCCCACGATTACCTGCAGGCACGGGGGCTGAGGTCCCTGGTAACCAGGGAGCCGGGTGGCACACCTGCAGGTCTGGCCATCAGGGAACTGGTCCTGCACGGCATGGCATCCTTCCCCTCCCTGGCAGTGACCGGGGGCACGGACGTGGTCGATTCCACCGATGACCTGGCCCCCCGCACCGAAGCTCTCCTCTACGCGGCCGACCGTGCCGAGCACGTGGCCCAGGTGGTCAGGCCGGCCCTGGACCGTGGCGACATCGTTCTCTGCGACAGGTACCTGGATTCATCCGTGGCCTACCAGGCCGGTGGTCGCGAGCTCTCGACCGATGTGATCCGACGGCTGAGCCTCTGGGCCTCCGACGGTCTTCTACCCAACCGGACCTACCTGCTGGATGCCGATCCCACCCAGTCAAAGTTGCGGTTGGACCATGAGCCCGACCGATTGGAATCAGCCGGTGACGACTTCCAACAGAACGTACGCGAGGCTTTCCTGAGTCTGGCCGAGAAGGAGCCCGACCGGTTTGTGGTCATTGACGCCTCCCTGCCTGTCGAAGAGGTCTGGCGGCAGATACAAGATGACCTGGACGGCCTGGTGGCGGGCAGGGCACCCGACACTCTCGACCAGGATGGCGGGTCCGGGGATTCCTCCTATGAGGGGGATGATGCTGACGCGGATTCGGATGACGGGACAGACGGCCTGGTCGAGGATGCCTACCAGGACGGGGATGACGAGTCGGACCCCGACTATGCCGATGAGGATGATGACCTGGAGGATATCGAGAACAGCGACGAGGAAGATGACCAGGATGAGGATCTGGCGGATTCCGAAGGTGGGGACGAGGATGATGACCAGTCCTCTTCTGCGGTCATGAGGTCGCACAGGCTCTTCAGGGCGCGGTTCCTGCGGAAGGCGCGGTGAGCGTCTGGGATGCCATCGTCGGCCAGGAGCCGACGGTGGCCCTGCTTAAGCAGGTTGTGGCCTCCCAAGGTTCCAGCCGTGACTCCATAGCCCAGTCCTGGTTGATCTGTGGTCCTCCTGGGTCCGGACGCTCGAACCTGGCCCGGGCCTTTGCGGCCTCCCTGGTCAGCCCCGACCACGGTCTTGGCGACCGGCCCAGTCGTATCACCCAGCAGGTCATGGCAGGGACCTATCCAGATGTGACGGTCCTGTCCACCAACAAGGTCACCATCGGTATTGACGAGGTCCGAGAGCTGATCATGACCTCGGAACAGATGCCGGCCACTTCGCCCTGGCGGGTCATCATCATCGAGGACGTGGACCGGATGATGGAGAGGACCACCAACGTCCTCCTCAAGGAGATCGAAGAGCCGGCCCCCCACACCATCTGGCTCCTCTGCGCCCCCAGCGCCCAGGACGTCCTGCCTACCATCCGTTCGCGGACCAGGATCATTAACCTGGCCATCCCCTCCAATACGGCGGTCGCCCGTTTCCTGACCGACCAGGTCGGTGTGCAGCCCCCTCTGGCGGCCAAGGCGGCCCGCCTGGCCCAGGGGCATATCGGCATTGCCAGGCTCTATGCCACCAAGGAGCAGGTGCTGACGGACCGTGATGACCTGGTGGTGGGTCTCCTCAACCTCCGGCGCGCTTCGGATGCGGTGGTCCTGGCTGGACGGGTGGTCGATGCGGCTCGGGACCAGGCCGTCAACACGGTCGACGAACAGGTCAAGCAGGACGAGCAGGATTTCAGGGCCGTCAACGGACTCTCACCGGATGAGCGCATTCCCCGCCAGCTCCGCGGTGCCTACCACGCCCTCGGGGGCAAGGACCAGGTGCGCCGACGCGTGACCAGGCTGACCAGGGATGTTCTGGACCGGAACCTGACCACCCTTTCAAGCGTCTACCGGGATGTGGGTGTTCTCCAGAACCAGGCCGAGGAGACGGCCGGATTGGTCAACCTTGAGAACCGTGCGGCCATTGCCGAGCTCTCGGTGCAGCTCTCCCGCCAGGGTGCCATCGAACGGCTGGAAATCATAGCCCGGACCCGTCGGCGTCTGGCGGCCAACGGTTCCACCCTGCTTGACTTTGAAGCCCTCTTCTGCGGCCTTCTGGCTTGAAACGGCCGCTTCAGTAGGGAAAGGTGCCCGGTTCGGTCATGTCGCTGCTGCCCGTTCGCGGCGACCAGGTCGATTCGCGGCAATCCAGCTCCGGCGCCAGGGCTATATGGGCAGGCAAAAGGGTCTGGTTGTTGGTCTCGATGAGACGGAGCGCCTCTTGGACGATGCCCTCCAGAGGGGGTCTGACCGTGGTCAGTGTCGGTTTGCAGACCTGGCAGGTGGGGCTGTCGGTGAAACTGACCACCTTGACCTGGTCGGGAACATCGATGCCCAACTCCTGGCAGGCCATCAGAGCCCCCAGAGCCAATTGGTCGTCACCGCAGACGATGGCATCGGGGTGAGTCCTCCCCGTCGTGAGGATGTCCTTGGCGGCATCGTGCCCGCGTTGCATGCTGCAGGGGCCGAACTGGACCCATTCTGGTTCGGGCGCCATGTCCAAGGTGCTGGTCAGGGAGTAGAAGGTGGTGAAGAGATCGGTGGCTCCGCTTGTGCTCAGGTCGCGGCTCAGAAAGGCCACGGACTGTGCGTTCTGCTCGGCCAGGTGGGTGATGACCATCCGCATGGAGGCCGCCAGGTCCATCCCCACCCAGCAGGCGTGGTATGAGAAGGGGTGCCCGCCGATCTGGACGATGGGTATCTGCAATCCCAGATCCGGGGGGATGTCGGTCGGGTCCGCGTCCATGGAGGGAATGACCAGGATTCCCTCCACTTGGCGGGCCGTCAGGGATCGGATGGCTGCTTCCCAGGTCCGGTTGTCGGATTCGGAGATCACCATCAGGTACCGGCCCCGTTCGGTCAAACAGTGACTGACCAGATCCAGGATGGCCCCTGTCAGGCCGTCGTTGGCCCCGGCCATGATCAGGCCGATGGTCCTGGTCTGTTCGGAACGCAGGGCGCTGGCAGCGAAGTTGGCTGAATAGTTCAGTTTTTCGGCCGCTGCATGGACTCGGCGGCTGATTTCATCGTCCTTGCGCCGGTGGCCGGAGAGGACGCGCGATACGGTGGCGGTCGAAACTCCGGCCATGGCTGCGACGTTGGCGATGGAAACCTGACTGTCCGCCTTGCGAGCCATGGGTCCTGTTCAGCCTTCCTTCCGGGTGATGCGGCTTCTGGTCTTATTCAGCCTCGGTCAGCTTCGTGATCAGGTCGTCGGCGACGGATTCGGCCTGGTCGCCCTCGACCGTGATGGTGACCTGGTCGCCCTTGGCGATGCCCAGGCTCATGACCATGAGGATGCTGGCCGCATCGACCGGTGTGCCCTCGCCCTTGGCGATGGTCACCTTGCAGCCGCTGGAGGAAGCGGCCTGGGAGAATTCCGAGGCGGGGCGGGCATGAATCCCGACCGGGTCGGTGATGAGTGCGGAACGCTGTGCAGTAGCCATGATGAATCAGCTCCCTAGGTAGTTTCGGTCGACGAGCGATGCCGACCGAAGCGGATAGTAAACGCTCCTCAAAATAATACCATGTCCCCAGATAGGGTCAGAAAACGATTACCGTTGAAAAATGAATGAAAATGTGTATACTGAACAGCGATACTTGAAAGACGTTTCAATCGCCTTCAGTCACGTCGGTCCCCGGCTTGGCCGAATGATCTGATCAGGCACTAAGGAGTGCAGTATGGAAATCCAGGGTGTGGGTATCGGCCGCGGCATCGCTGTCGGTCCGGTCATTCATATGGCGGCCGGACTGGATGTGCCCGGTGACGATGCCAGGTCCGAGCAGCTGTCTGCCGATGCCGAATTCGAGCGGATCGGCAAGGCCTTGGACACGGTCAACCAGGACCTGCTCGAGCGGGCCCGGAAGGCCCAGGCCGGTGAAGGCGCCAAGGACGCAGCTCCCATCCTGACGGCCCTGGCCCAGATGGCCCAGGACCCGGCCCTGAAGACTTCGATCCGTTCCTTCCTGGATGCCGGCAAGACGGCCGAGCGTTCGGTTTACGAGGCTTTCGCCGACTTCGAGGGGAAGCTCAAGGAGATCGGCGGCTACATGGGGGAGCGCGCCAACGACCTGCATGACGTGGGCCAGCGTGTCATCGCCGACCTGCTCGGGGTTCCCGCCCCCGGCGTTCCCGAGAGCGACACCCCATTTGTCCTGGTTGCCCCCGACCTTTCACCGGCCGATACGTCCAGCCTGGATATGACCAAGGTCCTGGCCATCGTCACCAGTGAGGGTGGCCCCACAAGTCATACCGCCATCCTGGCCAGGTCTCGTGGCATCGTTGCGGTGGTCAGCGCCGAGGGTGCCGAGGATCTGCGTAATGGTCAGCAGGTCATTGTCGATGCCGCTTCCAGTCTGGTTATTGCCGACCCCACCGACAGCCAGGTCGCCGACGCGGAGCGCGCCCGTCAGGCGGCCGATCAGGCCAAGGCTCTGCGCGGTCAGCCCGGTCAGCTCAAGGACGGATATAAGATCCCCCTCCTGGCTAATGTGGGCAAGCCCGCCGATGCCGATCCGGCGCTGGAATGCGGTGCCGAAGGTGTGGGTCTTTTCCGTTCCGAGTTCCTCTTCCTGGGCAATGAGCAGGCCCCCGGTGTGGAGGAGCAGGCCAGGGCCTACAAGGCCCTCCTGGAACGCTTCCCCGGACGCAAGGTGGTCATCCGTCTCCTGGATGCGGGTGCCGACAAGCCCCTGCCCTTTCTGACCCAGGCCGACGAGCCCAATCCTGCCCTGGGCCTGCGTGGTCTGCGCACCCTCAAAGTCCACAAGCAGGTCCTGGATGATCAGCTTGAGGCCTTGGCCCAGGCTGACGCCCAGACCGATGCCGACCTCTGGGTCATGGCGCCCATGGTGGCCGATGAGCATGAGGCCGACTATTTCGTCCGGCTGGGCAAGAGCAAGGGCCTGAAGAAGGTGGGCGTCATGGCTGAGGTTCCCTCCATCGCCCTGATGGCCGACAAGGTGGCCAAGGTGGCTGATTTCGTCAGCATCGGCACCAATGATCTGACCCAATACACCCTGGCCGCGGACCGGACCCTCGGTTCCGTGTCCAACTATCAGACCCCCTGGCACCCCGCCGTTCTGCGGGCCATCAAGATGATTGCGGATGCCGGCCAGGCCAACGATATGCCGGTGGGTGTGTGTGGCGAGGCGGCAGCCGATCCGCAGTTGGCCGTGGTCCTGGCCGGCATCGGCGTCACCAGCCTGTCGATGACCCCCGTCGCCCTGGACGATGTTCGGGCCGAGCTCACCAAGTACACCCTGGATGAGGCCAAGAAAGAGGCCGCCAGGGCCCTGGATGGTGAGTTCTACCATCCGCGCGGCTGGGAGTGAAGGCCGATACGTCCAGATTCAACCAACCCCGGAAAAGGAGCAGCAATGCCTGATTTCAAAGCCTTCCTTCCTGATTCGTCCTTTGCTCTGGACGTGCCTGCCTCGGATTGGCGCGATGCCATCCGCAAGGCAGGTGATCGTCTGGTGGCTTCGGGGTTCACCACCGATGCCTATACGGATCAGATGATTGAAACCGTGGAGAAGATGGGGCCCTACATCGTTATCGCCCCCGGTCTGGCGCTGGCCCATTCCCGCCCCGGTGACGCCGTCCTGGGAACCGGACTGAGCTGGGTCAGGCTGTCCACCCCGGTCGAGTTCGGCAACAAGGCCAACGACCCCGTCAGCCTGGTCATCGGTCTGGCCGGTCGGGATGAGCAGGAGCACCTGCAGGTCATGTCGGCCATTGCCGGTGCCCTGACCAATAAGGAGAAGACGGCGGAACTGGCCCAGGCCCAGACCCCTGAACAGATCCGTTCCATCCTGGAATCCTGAAGTCGGCCCCGGGTCGTGTCCGTCTGAACGCCAACGTGAACCATCAAGCAAGAACCCAGTAACAAGCAAGAATCAAGAAGCAAAAGCAGTACTCAATCAAATGAAGGAGCAACTTATGGATATCCTCTGCGTGTGCGGAAACGGGATTGGAACTTCGGTCCTGCTGAAGGTCAACGTCGAGCAGGTGGCATCGGACCTGGGCATGGATGTGAACGTGACCACCTCCGATGCGGGAAGCGCCAAGGGCACTGCCAACATGAACGATCTGGTGCTCACCTCGCCCCAGCTGGCACCTGAGCTCGAGGGGACCACCACCCCTGTTGAAACCGTTGAGAATTTCATGGATACGGATGAGATCAAAAGCATTCTGGAGCGGTACGCCGATTGATTCCCGGCCGCTGTTTCCATGTTTCCGTGGGTGTTCCTGACCGGTGTTTTATGAACCCGGTGGGAGCGGTCCACTGATTCGTTCGGTCAATACGACAAGAGAAGAAGGACAGAAATGAACGTCTTCCTAGCGGTGCTGAATTTCATCAGCCAGGAGATTCTCAATGTGCCGGCCTACCTGATTGGTATTGTGGCGGCCATTGGTCTGATCGCCCTCAAGCGCAGCGCTGGTCAGGTCATCTCCGGCGCCCTCAAGGCGGCCATGGGCTATCTGATTCTGGGTGCAGGCGCGACCGTGGTCACCAACGCCTTGGACCCATTCGGCAAGCTGGTCTTCAAAGCCACCGGAGCCCAGGGTGTGGTGCCTACAAACGAGGTCATCGTGGCCCAGGCCTCCAGCCAGTTCGGCGCAGCCTCGGCCTACATCATCGTGCTCAGCTTCATCGTGATGCTGATTCTGGCGCGGTTCACCCCCCTGAAATACGTCTTCCTGACCGGCCACCACATGGTCTTCATGTCGACCCTCCTGGCCCTGGTCCTCTCGATCGGCTTCGGCAAGGGCAACACCTGGCTGATCATCCTGATCGGTGCCCTCCTCATGGGCGTGATCATGGTGGCCATGCCCGCCTTCGCCCAGCCCTATATGAACAGAGTGACCGGTAGCGACAAGCTCTCCATCGGCCACTTCAACACCCTGGGCTACATCGTCTCTGGTGCCGTCGGCAGTGCAGTGGGCAAGAAGTCCCGTTCCACCGAGGACATCGACTTCCCCAAGGGGCTGAGCTTCCTGCGCGACTCCATGGTCTCCACCACCCTGCTCATGGTCGTCCTCTACCTTGTCTTCGCCGTCTGGGCCGCGATCGTGGTTCCCGCCAAGACCGCCTTTGCCATCTTCCCCTCACATCCGGCCAACTGGGGAGCCTTCTTCATGGCTGCCTTCGCGCAGGCCCTGCAGTTCGGTATCGGCGTCAGCATCATCCTCTACGGCGTGCGTATCATCCTGGGTGAGTTGGTGCCGGCCTTCCAGGGCATCGCCAACAGGGTGGTTCCGGGTGCCCGCCCCGCCCTGGATATCCCGATTGTCTTCCCCTATGGCGCCAACGCCTCCCTGATCGGCTTCCTGGCATCCTTCGCCGGTGGCCTGGTCGCTCTGGTCATCATCGCCGTCTGGCTTGGACCGGTTTGGGGTCTGGCCCTGATCCTCCCCGGGATGGTTCCCCACTTCTTCGATGGTGGCGGTGCCGGCGTCTTCGGCAACGCGACCGGTGGTCGTCTGGGAGCCATCGTCGGCGGCTTCATCAACGGCCTGCTGATCACTTTCCTTCCGGCCATCCTGATGACCGTCCTGGGCAGCTTCGGCCTCTCCAATGCGACCTTCGGGGACGCGGACTTCGCCTGGTACGGCACCGTGGTGGGCAAACTCGCCCAGCTCGGTATTCCTGCAGGCGCAGTGATGCTGGTCCTCCTGGCCATCGTGATCTTCGCCCTGGCCTGGATCTGGCAGGTCAAGGTGGTCAACACCGGTTGGATGCCTGCGACCAGGCACGCCGCCTTCATCGATGAGGTCAAGGCCGAGGAGAAGAAGGCCCAGGAAGAGGCTCGTGCCGCCGCCAAGAGCGCCCGTGCCGCCTCCAAGGCAGCCTCCTCAGCGGAGTGAGCGATGGTTGGAATGGTCGATTGACCGTCGGGGTTCGGATTGACCCGCACGGCACATGAGACCGGTGCCCGGAATTCCCTGGAGGGTTCCGGGCGCTTTCGTATTCCAGGGCTGGCCGGTTACCGGGGATGGGCAGCAGGGGGTGTTGATCCTGCTGGGTCCCAAGCCCCTTGCTGAAGTCTCCTGGTTGGGCGGTCTGTAGCCAAACTCACGTTTGTCAAAGTCGGCCTTTCCGAGCTCAAGGGCCGCGCCGGACGGCTGTCCCTAGCGGTTTTCAGCCATTTCCGGTTTCGACGCATTCTCGGAACCCGACTCTTGGTTGGGAGCGCCAGGCACTAGAGTGAAAACAACGCAAATCGACCCGAATCGGGCGGGGTCGTCCCGCTGGTTGTTATCGGCTGTGGATTGGTCTCCTCGTCGGGATTGGAAGTAACCGAGGAAAGGAAGGCGCGGTTTCATGCCTTGCACCACGCTGCTGATCGGCAAGAAAGCCAGTTATGACGGGTCAACCATCATCGCCCGCAATGAGGACTCGCCCAACGGGGAGTTCCGCCCCAAGCGGTTCGTCCTGGTGGAACCGGATGAGCAGCCCCGCCATTATCGCAGCGTCCTGAGCCACGTGGCCATGGACCTGCCTGACAACCCGCTGCGCTACACTTCGGTACCCAATGCCGTCCCGGACCAGGGGCTCTGGGCCGAGGCCGGTGTCAACAGCGCCAACGTGGCCATGTCGGCCACCGAGACCATCACCACCAACGAGCGTGTTCTGGGGGCCGACCCCTTGGTGGAGCTGGCGCCCGCCCAGGGCAAGCCCGGGGATGATGATTACCTGGCCGAGGTGCCCGGTGGTATTGGCGAGGAGGATCTGGTCACCATCATCCTCCCCTATATCCATTCCGCCCGGGAGGGCGTGCAGCGCCTGGGTGCCCTCCTGGAGGAGTACGGCACCTATGAGATGAACGGTATTGCCTTCAGCGACCTGGATGAGATCTGGTGGCTGGAGACCATCGGGGGCCATCACTGGATCGCCAAGCGGGTTCCGGATGACTCCTACGTGACCATGCCCAACCAGCTGGGCATCGACGAGTTCGACCTGGATGACGCCCTGGGCGACCAGGAGGACCACATGTGCTCGGCCGACCTGCGCGAGTTCATCAGCGACAACCACCTGGATCTGGCCGTCGAGCCTGCCTCCCCCTTCAATCCGCGAGATGCCTTCGGTTCCCACAGCGATTCCGACCACGTCTACAACACCCCCCGCGCCTGGTACATGCAGCGCTTCCTCAACCCCTACGACGAGGTTTGGGATGGTCCTGATGCCGACCACACCCCGACCAGCGACAACATCCCCTGGTGCCGTCAGCCCGAGCGGAAGGTCACCATCGAGGACGTGAAGTACCTCCTTGGTTCCCACTATCAGGGGACCCCCTATGACCCCTACAGCGTGGTCGGCGACGAGCACACCCGCGGTCTCTTCCGTCCCATCGGCATCAACAGGAACGACCAACTGGCCGTCATCCAGCTGCGGCCCTACCGCCCCGAGTCCTGCCGGGCCATCCAGTGGATGTCGTACGGATCCAACGCCTTCAACGCCCTGGTTCCCTTCTACGCCAATGTGGACCGGATGCCCGACTACCTGAGCAAGGCGACCAACCGGGTCTCCACCGACAGCCTCTACTGGTCCGACCGGCTGATCGCCGCCCTGAGCGACTCGGTCTTCGCCTCGACCTCGGCTGCCATCGACCGCTACCAGCAGAACATGGGTGGGGCGGGTCACCGGATGATCGCCGCTGCCGATGACCAGGTGAGCCGCCTGGAGGGGGGCGATCGGGGTACGGACAACCTCGAGGTCCACCGGATTCTCGAGGCCGCCAATCAGGATCTGGCCGACAGGCTCCGCAAGGAGACCGACGACCTCCTGGGTGAGGTCCTGTATACGGCCAGTATGGCCATGCGCAACGGCTACCATCTGTCTGACAAGTGAGTGGGCGGGTCATCTGCCTATCCGCTCCACCGAGGCCATCACCGGGACCGGCC
The DNA here is from genome assembly GCF_036987015.1 of Bifidobacterium indicum. NCBI lineage: Bacteria > Bacillati > Actinomycetota > Actinomycetes > Bifidobacteriales > Bifidobacteriaceae > Bifidobacterium > Bifidobacterium indicum. The sequence continues at coordinate 1,452,668 of NZ_BTXM01000001.1, read as the reverse complement.
TGCCCACCTCGGCAGGTCGTCCCGGTCACCGTCCACCACGAGAACCGAGCAAAAAACGGACCCGGCGTCACCATGATGACGCGGCCCAAGGAAGGGGAGACCATGACCGATTTTGAGGATTTCGTCAGGCCATACGGTCTGTTCAGCAAGATCGATGCCTTCGGCTACCTGAAGGATCTCCAGGAGCATCCCGACAAGCCCCGTAAGCAGGGCAAGGTGGTCCTGGTCACCGCCGACACCCCGCTCAAGGCTTCGCGCGGTGAGGGCAAGACCACCACCACCATCGCCCTGATCGACGCCCTGCGCGCCAGGGGAGTGGATGCGGCTGCCGTCCTGCGTCAGCCCAGCATGGGTATTACGGCGGCAGGGTCCAAGGGCGGGGCCTCCGGCGGCGGCAAGGCCTCGCTGACTCACCCCGAGCTGGTGGACTGGGGCCTCTGCGGCGAGATGGCGGCCATTGAGTCAGCCCAGAACCTGCTGGTCTCCTTCGCCGAGAGGGCCGTGGATGAGGGGAAGCTGGATACGGTCCTGGTGCCCAGGGTCTCCGAGGTCCCCTCCCGCTCCCTCCGCCAGATTGCCGTGGACCGCGGCAGGGGCGACCTGGCCGAGCGGACCGTGCTGACCCCCACCTGCGAGCTGATGCAGATCGTGGTCCTTTCCCGGAGCATGGAGGAGATTGGGACGCGGGTGGCCGACATGGTGGCAGGCACCCTGGATGGCAGGCCCGTCAAGTTCGGTGACTTCATCGATCTCTGGCGGATCACCGGTATCCTGACCGATGCCGTCAAGCCGGCCTACACCGAAACCCTTGAGGGGTCCCCGGTCTATGTGCACTGCGGCCCCTTCGCCAACGTCTCCATCGGCATCCCCAGCCTGGTCAGTGTGCAGATGGCCTGTGCCCGCCATGACGTGGTCATCGTCGAAGCGGGGTACGGTGCCGATGCCGGTGCCCAGAAGTGGCTGGACATCGCCGCCCGCGAGTACGGGGCCCAATGGCCCGCGGCGGCCGTCGTCGTCACCCGGGCCACCACCTGGCGGGACGACCCCAAGCTTCAGTGGCGTTATCCCTTCCATGTCAACCGTTTGGAGGGGCTGGGCATCCCCACCTTCCCGATGATCAACCTTTGGGAGGGGGAGGACGACCAGGTGGGGCAGCTCCGCCGGACCGCCTCCGACCTGGGCTTCCGCAACCCCATTGTGGGCAACCTCTTCCGCGATGGCGGTCAGGCCTTGGAGGATCAGCTGGATGGCCTGATTGCCGCTCTGGGGACCCCGTCCGCTGTCCATGCCGATACAGCCAGCCATCGGGGGATGGACGTGCTGGACCAGATTCGCTGGATCGCTCAGAGCGCCTATGGTGTTCCCGGCGACAGGGTGGTGGAGAAGGACGGCTTCCGCCAGTCCCTGGACCAGGTCAGGCGGCTTTGTGTCCAGGCCGGTGTCAAGCTGGAGGATCTGGCCATCGTCGCCGTCAAATCCCCTGCCACGATGACCGACGACGATACGGCCCCCGAGGACCAGCGGACGGTCACCCTGAAGAAGGCGGAGTCCCACACCGGCGCCGGCCTCCTCCAGGTCAACCTGACCACCTCCCTGACCACCCCCATGCCCAAGATCGTCTGAGTGCCGATCATCCGGGCCTCCCCGCCAAGGTGGGGAGACCCGGCAATGTGCAGCTCATCCCAGCATGGGTCTGCTTGTTTTCCAAGCTTTTCCTCTTTCAACCAGCCGCCGGTTTCGTCGACTGATTCTTTGGTACTCAGTGACGCGCCGTGTTGCGAGGTGGGGAAAACCGTGTATAGTTACATCTTGGCTCAGCTATGTGCCACTCGCCCCTATAGCTCAGTTGGCTAGAGCAGCTGACTCTTAATCAGCGTGTCCGGGGTTCGAGCCCCCGTGGGGGCACAGGCTGAAAACTCTACAGTCTTCACGGCTGTGGAGTTTTTGCTTTCTGCCGTTTTATCTGATGAGTCCGCATCATAAGGTTATGAGTTTTGACTGTCTTGACTTTCCATTCGCTATTCTTAGCTAAGACAGGAAAGGTGATGGAATGTCATATGTGACCATCCGCGAGGTGGCCGAGCGGGCGGGTGTATCAGCCACCACAGTCTCCCAGATTCTGCATGGTAAGGGTCGTTTTTCCCCCAAGACCAGAGAATCCGTGCTCGGTATTGTTGAGAAAATGGGTTATATCCCGGATTCCAGGGCGAGGGCCATACGTTCAGGCCAGGCCAAGGCCATCGGACTTCTGGTACCCGACCTGCGCAACTCATACTTCGCCGATATGGTCGCTTCGATGGAGGAGGAACTGTATGGCCGCGGGTACGCCACTCTGATCGGTTCTTTCGGTGAAGACCTGGCCAGACAGGATTCTTTCCTGCACAACATTCTTGGACAGCGCATCGATGGGGCCATCGTGGTGCCGAAAGGGGTCGACTCTCCTGGTATGACCGCTATGGTGAAGCGGAAACTCCCCTTGGTTTTTGTCGACCGTCGCGTGCCAGGCACTCCTTCCATTCCTTACATAGTGTCTGACCCCATCCAGGGTATTCAACAGGCTCTGGATGCTCTGATCTCCTTGGGACATCGGCGTATCGGCTTTGTTTCTCATACGTCCCTCTGCTCCTCGACCCTGCAGGAGCGCGAAACCGTCTTCAAGACACTGGTGTCTGGATTGCCTGATGCAGACGCCTTTCCCGTGGTGGATTGCGCAAACGATTACGAATCGCATTCCCGGGGGCTCGATTATCTCCTTCGGCAGGGTGTGACGGCCATCGTGTTCGGATACTCGCCTGATGCCATCAGCATGGTCGGTATCCTGCAGGAGAGAAACCTGCTCATCGGCAGCGACATTTCCGTGGTCTCCTTTGATGATATTGCCGCTTTCCGGCTTATGACCCCCAGCATTTCGGTCATATCCCAGCAGGCCGATGAGATGGGGCGCCGTGGTGTCGAGGAAGTGCTCGACTTGATCGGCGATACTGGAGGCGATGCCGGTAGGGACTCAGCAGCAAATGCAACGGGTGACGCTCAAAAGGATAATTCCGGATCCGAGTCGGGATCTGCAACGCTTCGAGGGGACCGTGTGGAGGATCGTCGGATGGTCAGGATACCGACGGTCTTCATCCCCAGGGGCTCTCTGCATCAGGTCCATCACTGACATGACCGTAATTCCAGGTGCCCAATTCCAAGGACCGATACCGGCATACAGACTTTGAGGCTTCATGATTCGAGCGTCCGGGCCGGGTAACTCCGGTACAGACGATACCAGACTCTGGCGGTATCCGGTTTCGGGCTCTCCTCAGGCCATTAGTGGTGACACGCCGTTTTGACATAGTCTGCTTTAACGATTTATCTTATAACTGTTACCTGATTTAACGTTACAGCACACTGTAGTGACGATATGTCAGATGATGACTTCGGTTCTTGGAACCGCGAGAGGAGTGACGACGCCGACACAATTATGCGAAATATCCGGTATGTAGGGGGCCTTCGGGTTTATCTATCAGAGTGGTTTGGTCATGGCGTATCTTCGTCGGTTCATAGATATGCACGGTGAGCATGACCTGGAAAGTGGAAGTTGAGGATAATCAATGACGAGTAGTAAAAAAACGATTCTGTGTGTCGACACAGGTGTGGATGACGCTTTGGCCTTGTGCTACGCGCTCTCCCATGAAGATCTGAACCTGATTGGTATCTGTGCTTCCTATGGCATGGCCACCGTTCCCCAGACCTTTTCCAACACCAAGCACATCGTCGCCAGTCTCGGCAAAGGCGACCAGATCCCCGTTTACATGGGGTCCGAAAAGCCTCTGGAACGGGACAGAGAGTATTCCGGAACCTTCCATGGCATGGACGGACTGGGCAACCAGAACCTCCCCGATCTCAGTGGCGACGCCAAGCCCGAGGAATCCGTTGAATTCATTATCGACAGCATCAACAAGTATGGTGCTGACCTGCAGATCATTACCACCGGACCCATGACCGATATGGCCAAGGTCATTATGCGTCTGCCGGAGGGGACGGAACCGCAATTCACAATGGTGAGCATGGCTGGAGCGGCCATCACACCAGGGAATTGCAATCTGTACTCTGAGGCCAACGTCATGGTCGATCCTGAAGCGGCGAAGATCTGCTTCGAGTCTGATGTGGAGATCACCATGGTCGGCCTGGATGTGACCAGGAAGACTCTCTTGACTGGCAAGGAGCTGAAAGTCTGGCAGGGGTATGACAGCCCCAGCGCCGAGATCCTCAGTAAGGCAGTCGCCTTCTATCTGGAGGCATACAGGGTTCACCACCCCTATCTCGCCGGTTGCGCCCTCCATGATCCGCTCGCAGTTGGTGTAGCCATGTATCCGGATCTGGTCAAGACCATCCCCATGAACATCACCGTCGTCACTTCCGGAGAGGCCGATGGGGACACGGTGGAGAACTTGGACAAAATCGCCGAAAAGCCGACGACCAAGGTTGCGCTCTCGGTTGATGCTGACCGGTTCATGGCCGATTTCTATAGCCACCTCAACGCTGCCTTGCAGTAAGAAAGAAGACAGAGAGAATGACAGAGAAAACCACTGAACTGAACGAGGAGTCGCTGATTCTCAAAGCGATGCCCTTCATGATCTTTATCTGCTTCATGCAGGTCTTCAGCGATAAGATGTTCGGGATTGTCTCTCCCGATATCGCCAAGACCTTCGCCCTTTCACCCGCTCAGGTCGGCTGGCTTACCACCATCGCCTCACTGGTCTTTGGTGTGGGTGGAGCCATTTACTCCACCCTCTCCGACGACGTGTCGCCACGTAAGCTCTTTACCATCGGTACGACCATGTTCGGCATTGGTTCAATCCTGATGGTGGCCTTGCAGTTCAACTTCTGGCTGATTATCGCCGCCAGGTCCGTCCAGGTTGCCGGCGCCGCCGTTATCCCGGGCTGCTTCGTCGTATTCGTAAGGAAGTACCTTTCAGCCGATAAGCAGGCCAAGTATCTGGGCTTCAACACGGCAATGTACCAGCTCTCGGCGGCCTTGGGCGCCGTCTTTGGTGGCGTGGTCAGCAAGTACCTCTCCTGGCAGATGACCATGATCGTCCCGGTCATTGTGTTGATTGCTCTTCCCGCAGTGCGTAAGTATCTGCCCGACAAGGCCAAGGAGACCGGCAAGCAGCCGGCGGAACGGATCAACGTGGTATCCGTGGTCATCTTCTCTGTTGCCTTTGCACTGATTCTCCTGGCCATCAATAAGAACACTTGGCTCTGGTGGGGGGCGGCCGTCGCCTCGGTCGTCATCTACGCCATCTGCTCCAGGCTGGTCAAGAACCCGATTATCGATATCACCCTCTTCAAGATTCCCAAGCTTGTCACCGGATCCCTGGTGGGTGCGATCGTCTACGGCGTTCAGATGTCCTTCTTCTTCGTTTTCCCCTTCCTGATCAAAGCAAATTATGACGTGAGTAGCGCCACGGTCGGCATGATGTATCTGCCTGCCAACATCTGCGCATTCTTGTCGGGTATGTCTTCGGGATTCATCACCAACAAGATCGGCTCCAAGAAGGGATTCCAGCTGGGATGCATCATCATCCTCCTCTCGCAGCTGGTGTTCGGCTTCTTCCTGGGTGGGAACATCATCTTCATGTGGATTGCTCTGGTTCTTTTCGGTGTCGGATACACGGTCATCTACCCGGCTTATAATTCGATTCTGCCGAATTCGTTGCCCAATGATGTGGTCGGCCGCTGCATGGCAGTTAACAACCTGCTGAACCGTCTCATCAATACGGCCATGATCGCAGTCGCCGGTGTGCTCATGTCGGGCACCAGCCTGGCCAGAAAGATCATCCCGATCATGGGGAGTTCGAAGAATTCCTTCCTCTACTCCAATATCTGTTTCATCTTCGCCCTGGTCATCATCGTCGGTATGGTGTCCTACTACTTCGTCTTCAGGGACGTGGAGGAAGATAAGCAGGTGGCCTAGTCGCTCTTACGGATAGAGCTGTCTTGCAAGGTTTCCGCCTTTCATCCCGAGTGGTGGGAACCTTGCTTCGGCATAGGAGACGGCAGGGCTCATGTACTGTCTGCCATGCCTGAAAGGGAAGTGGTTCACTGCTCGATGAGTTCAAGGTCGAATTGTCCAGAACAGAAAGGACCCATAATGAAACGTGGCTTGCGATACGATTTTTCACTGCTGGCCTTGTTGCTCATCCCGGTGGGCGTTTCAGTCAATGTGGTCGGTTACCAGCTGTCATCCATCCTCAAGTTTCCGATTTTCATTGACCAGATCGGTACACTCTTTGTCTCTATGATTGGAGGACCATGGGTGGGGATGGTCACCGGACTGATGGGGAATGTGATCAATGGCATGCTCAACCCCGTCGCCTTCCCCTATGCTTTGGTAGCGATGGCCACCGGGTTTGTGGCGGGGATACTCTCCAGGTGGAAGTGGTACACCAACATCGTCGGTGCTGTTGCTGCTTGCGTGGTGATCAGCGTCTTCGCGGCCATCGTCAAGGCCCTGGTGACTCTGGTCGTTTTCGGCGGTGTTACCGGTGCCGGAAGCGATCTGATCACAGCCGCCTTCCTGGTGGCAGGAACAAGCCTGATCAAGTCGGTCTTCTCGACGAGTATTTTCACGTCAATAGCCTCGACGGCCGTTGACGTTGCTGTGAGCTGGATTATACTGCGGAAACTGCCCGACAGGTTTCTGGTCAAGTTCAATTACGGTATGCCTTACGTCAGGAAGAGCAGGATTGCATCATGAACAGTGCCATCGGCAGGTTGTATCCCTCCTCTAAGTTCTGTTTCGTCCTCTTGGCGATTATCGTGAGCATATTCACCCCAGGGCACTGGCTGCAATATGCCATGTTCCCGTTTTTCCTTTTCCTGAGTTTCTGCAGCGGGACCGGGATGAAATTCTTCAAGGCTTTCATCTCTTCCATTGCCATGATTGTGGTGGTGATTTTCCTGGTGCAGGTTTTCATCGTCCGTTACCCGGATAGCCAGCCCATCTGGGGGTTCATCTACCTCTCCCAAACCGGTCTGGAGAAGAGCCTGGGTATCACCTCGAAAATAGTGGCCAGCGCCTCGGCCATCATGTGGTATTTCCAGGTGACGACGCCCAAGGACATGGTCTATGCCATGGAGCGGGCCAACTGGCCCAAGAAGGCGACCTTCGTAGTCATGTCGACCATCCAGATGGTTCCTCAGGTCATGAATCAGGCCAAGACCATCATGGATGCCCAAAAGTCGCGCGGCATTGAAACCGAGGGCGGTGTCTGGATCAGGCTAAAGACTTTTGTGCCCATGCTGGGTCCCCTGATTTTCTCTCTGATTCAACAGACCGAAGAGCACGCCCTGGCATTGCAGTCACGGGCCTTCCTTTCCTCTGCAAAGAAGACATCACTCTACCGGCTCGACAAGCATGCGATTGATTGGGGCATACAAGTGCTCTGCCTTATCCTGTTCATCGCCTTCTTGGTATGGAGGATTTTCTAAATGGTTGCGATTTCGTTGGAGCATGTCACGTATCGGTACCCCCTTGGCACGGGGGATGCCCTTGATGACATATCATTCCATATCGGGCAGGGTGAAGTATATGCCCTAATTGGTGGTAATGGTTCCGGCAAGACCACAGTCTGCAACATCATCCGAGGATTCATCCCCCAGTTCTATAAAGGGACCCTTACAGGTTCGGTGATGGTAAATGACAAGCCGGTCAGTGAGTATGATGATGCCGAGCTGACCCAAATCGTTGGCTACTCCTTCCAGAACCCCTTCACGCAGATGTCTGGTGTCAAGGACAATGTCCGTGAGGAGATAGGGTACGCACTCGAAAATCTGGGTCTTCCCCGTGAGGACATCGGCAGACGTGTCGATGCCATGATCGAGCTCCTGGATTTGCAGGAGATGGCCGATCAGAATCCTCTGGAGCTGTCCGGAGGCCAGCGTCAGCGGGTTGCCATTGCTGCCGTACTGGTCACCGACCCACAGATTGTCATCCTGGACGAGCCCACATCACAGCTCGATCCTCAAAGCACTGAAGACATCTTCAATATCATCAAGCTTCTGAAGAATCAGGGGAAGACCATCGTTCTGGTCGAGCATAAGATCGACCTGGTAGCTGAATACTGTGATTACGCCCTCCTCCTGGAAGAGGGCAGGGTTGCGATGGGCGGACCAATCCGCGATGTGCTTACGGACCCCAAGGTTATGGACCATGGTGGTCAGCTGCCCCAGGTCGCCCGGTTCTTCATCGACAGGAATACCAAGCTTGGACTGTGCGATCCCATCCCCCTGACGGTTCAGGAAGCGGTGGAGTTCAAGACAGGGAGAGGAAACTGAAGTGGCATATCTGGAATTGTGCGATGTTGACTTCTCGTATTCCAACGGTTTTGAGGCCTTGCACCATGTCTCCATGCGGTTCGAGATGGGTGAGGCTGTAGCCATCATCGGCCAGAACGGTGCGGGCAAGACCACAGTCGTCAAGCTGATGAACGGTCTGCTGAAGCCCAGCAGGGGCCAGGTGCTGGTCGATGGCGTAACAACGAAGCAGCAGAGGACTTCACAGGTGGCGGCCAAGGTCGGTTATGTCTTCCAGAATCCCGACGATCAGATCTTCCAAGACACCATCGGGAAGGAAATCGCTTACGGCTTGGTGAAGAAGAAGGTCGAGAAGAGTGCGGTCAAGGCCAAGGTTGCTGCCGCGGCGCGTTTGTGCGGACTTGAAGATGAGATGGAAACGCACCCGTATGACCTTCCTTTCTCTCGGCGGAAGTTTGTCACCATCGCATCTGCTCTGGTCATGGATCCCAAAGTTCTGATCCTTGACGAACCCACGGCAGGGCAGGATGCGCCCTCGACCCGTCTGCTTGCGGATATCATTCAAGGAGTAATGGCCAGTGGCAAGACGGTCATCACCATTACCCACGATATGGAATTCGTAACCAAGGAATTTTCCAGGGGAATTGTCATGGCCAAGAAGCACGTGCTGATGGACGCTCCGATTGCAGAGATCTTTGAAAACGACGAGGTCTTGGAAGAGGCGCATCTGAAGCGCCCCTACATCGCTCAGCTTGCCCGTTCCTATGGGATTCGGGGGGTCCTGACCGATGAGGAGCTTCTCAGAGCCATGTGATTTTCCCGGTGGAAAGAGAATTGTCGGGAGTCGTTGCCATTCTTTTCCGGGCTGTCTGAGGCTTGAGTGCCGGAAGGTCTGAAGAAAAAATCATGCTCGAATCCGTGCTGTGCTGGATGGACCGACCGGTTCCGGACTGAACCCTGTCCGTGATCTGGTGCCGCGTATCATCCGCTCCGTACTTTCCGTTCCCGATACGGCTGGCTCACGGCGGGACGAGTTCCGGGCCCCGGTCGTGGTCCTGATTGTCTGCGATGCCGAGGGCACCTGGATCTGTTCAGGGTTCTCTTTTCCGCCAGATGCATTATGGACCCTTCTTGAAGGGTCAGCCGTACCGCGGATAGTATGGACTGTATACCGATTCCTTGATCTGGTCCATTGGAGAAACAGAAAGCAGGTAAGACCATGGGCGTCTTCGGGGCAGGAAAGACCGCGAGCCGTTTGTATTGGAGCATGCAAGCATCGTGACGGGCGATGAAATAGGCACCGTTGAGGTCGACATGTCCATTCTGGTTTCGGCGGATGGGCGCATCGAGCAGGTCTGCCCCACAGCGCTGGCTTCTGTGCCTTCTGGGTACCACCGGATTGATACCACGGGCAAGTTCGTTGCTCCTGGTCTGATCAATGGCCCACACCCACCTCTTTGCCGACGGTCGGCCCCTGTCTGGCGGAGGTGATATTTCACCTCGTGTGGTTGATGCGGCCATGAAGGTCATGCATGGTCCGGTCGGGCGGATGCTGATGGATTCCCGAATCAAGTCCAATGTCTCGGCCCTGCTCAACTCGGGGGTCACCACGATCCGCACCTTGGGCGATGTAGGTTATGAAGCGGTCCGTCTGCGTGACAAAATCGATGCCGACGAAGTGACCGGGCCACGTATTCTGGCCGCCGGTCCTCTTCTGGCCATTCCTGGTGGGCATGGTGATCCCCTCATCGCTCTCTCCTGCACCTCTCCTGAAGAGGCGAAGCGGAGGACCAGGGAGAACCTGGACCACGGCGTCAATGTCATCAAGGTGGCAGCAACCGGCGGCGTGACCGATGCCACCAAGGTTGGTGAAGCTGGTACTCCCCAGATGACCCAGGATGAAATGGCCGCTGTCTGTGACGAAGCCCATGAGTTTGGTGTGCTGGTCGCTGCCCATGCCCAGAGCCCCGAGGGGGTCAAGGCCGCCCTGAAAGCGGGTGTGGACACCATCGAGCAAGGCAGCGTCATGGATGAGGAAATCATCGGTCTCTTCCTTGACAATCCGCGCTCGCTGCGTGGTTTCTCCGCACTGGATCCCACTCTGTGTGCCGGTCTGCCCCTGGTCAAGCTGAGCCAGGAGGAGCTGGGTGTCAGCGATATCGTTCGCAGTAATTCCGAATTGGTCGTTGACGGGATGGTTCAGGGAGCCAGGCAGGGCCGCGAAATGGCATCTCTATGGGTGTCGGCACCGACACGGGCATGATTTTCGTGCCTCAGTATGGCACCTGGCGCGAGATGGACTACATGGTGAAGTATGCAGGATTTACCCGCGCCCAGGCCTTCCATGCGGCCACGCAGGTCAATGCGCGGAACCTGGGCTTCGACGATGTGACAGGCTCTGTCGTGCCAGGCAAGGACGCCGATCTGATTGTTCTGGAGGCAGACCCCGCTAAGGATCTGCGCACTCTGGCTGGTCCAAAGCTGGTCATCGTCCGTGGCAAGCCGGTCTGGCACCCCGAAGTCAAGCACTTCGAAGACATCGATCGTCTGCTAGACACCTTCTGATCCGACAAAACCTGCCTGGCTACTTCTCCAGGTGGGGAACTGCCTGTTTTCATATCAGGGATCGGTGGTCCCGCTATCCGCATATATCATTTGACCACCGCCTACGCTGGCGAGTTGCCTTCGTTGAAATCCATGATATCGTGCAGTCCCAGCTGAGGGAGATGAAGGATTACCTGGATCCTAAGGCTCTATCCCAGTCGTTGTGGGTTCGTCGGTTCCGTTTTGTTGATTGACTCGTTTCATACCTGGTTGATGGCTACGCACAAGCTTGGTTACTCTCTATACCAAGCTGTTCTATGGGCAAAGCGATCTAGAGTGAATGCGCTTTCATTTCTACGAATTCCAGTATTGTTTGACAATCAGCGGTTCTGTCTCTATCCTCTGTAATGAAAACGCAACCACACAGTGATCGGTGTGAATGCATGGATAGGAAGCTAGATGGAGGGCTCAAAGATGAGTACGAAAATACACGGGGCAGCTGTAGTTGCAGCAACTCTCTCAATTGTGACTCTTGCGGCTATGTCTGCATGTGGCAAGGTGGACAGCTCCAAGAAGAGTGGAAGCGTATCTATTGCCTGCTCTCAGCAGGAAGATTTCTGTCAGACGATCACGAAGGCCTTTGCCAAGTCGAGCGGTATAAAGACCACCTATGTGCGTCTCGGTGCGGGTGAAGTCCTGGCCAGATTGGCGACAAATCCGGGAGAATTCGATGTCTGGGCAGGAGGACAGGCCGAAAACCACTTGCTCGCCGATGACAAGGACTGGGTCGAGCATTACGTACCCAAGAACACGAACTCCCTCCAGCAGGAGTACAAGGATTCAAAGGGATCTTGGACCGGTTTCTACACGGATTCGATTGCTTTCTGTTCCAACACATCCGAGTTGAAGAAGAAGAACGTCAAAGCTCCCACTTCCTGGAATGAACTTCTGACTTCCAATCTGAAGAGCAGCGTAGCCATGCCCCATCCGGCTACGGCTGGTGTGGGATATATGGCCATGTACACCCAGGCGCTCCTCCATGGGGGCAATCAACAAGCGGCCATCGATTACTTCAAGCAGCTCAACGGGAATGTCATGCAGTACTCCAAGTCCGCAGCCACCGGGACCGAGCAGGCCGGACGAGGCGAGGTGACTGTGGCAATAGCGCTTGATTCCGACTGCCAGAAGGCCATCAAGGCCGGATACTCGGATTTGAAGACCACCTACCCCGCAGAGGGGACCGGCTACGAGGTTGGAGCCCTTTCAGTCCTGAAGAACGCACGTAATAAGGGGAGTGCTCATGCCTTTGCTGATTGGCTCATGTCCACGGACGCACAAAACCTCTATGCCGACGTGCCTTCATTCGCTGCTCCGACCAATCCCAAGGCGAAGGTCGGTAAGGATGTGTCCAGGCAGGACAAGGTCAAGAAGGTGAACTGGGATGTGCGTAAGGCTGCAGATGCCCGCGACGCTTTCATCAAGTCCTTCGAGAATGATGTCGCATCCTCCAAGGACGCCAAGTAATGACGCCGGTGAGCGTACCTGCAAAAAGCAGGCATAAGCGTAGTAGAAGGCCCAGGGAAAGTGCTTCGGTCTGGGTCATCCTGGCATGTGTCCTGGCGGTCCTGGTTCTGATTCTGGGTATCCCGGTCATCAGATTGCTGACAGCTGCCCTGGGGGCCACCGGCCGCGCTGCCATGGCTGGTGCCTTTGCCAATCATGGCGAAACCTTCGTGCACAGTATCGTTCTGGGGCTTCTGGTCGGTGTTTGTGGCACAATTCTGGGCTTTGTCTGCGCCTATGTTCAGACCTTCGTCAAGATGCCTGGTAAAAAGGTCGTGCACTGGCTGACCCTATTGCCCACCATCTCCCCGCCATTTGCGGCCGCGACCGCCATAATCACCCTTTTCGGCAAACGTGGCATGGTCACCAACGGTCTGTTCGGCATGGAAGTGAACATATACGGTCTGCCGGGGTTGGTCATGGTGCTGACCATGACCTTCACCCCCGTCGCCTATCTGAACATCAAGGGGATGTTTGAAAATCTGGACCCGGCCACCTTCGAGGCGGCTTCCAGTCTGGGTGCATCGGAATTTCAGACCTTGGTCAAGGTGACCATCCCGATGGTGTTGCCCTCCATGCTTTCCTCCTTCTTGGTGCTTTTCGTGGAAGGTATCGCCGACCTTGCCAATCCTTTGGTCATTGGTGGCGATTATCGGGTTCTGGCCAGCCAGATCTACTTTGCGGTTGCAGGCTCAGGAGATGTGGCCGGTGCAGCCGGTGTGGCTTTGGTTCTTCTGGTTCCCGCCCTGACCGTGTTCTTCATCCAGAAGTATTGGGCCAACAAGAAATCCGTCGTAACTGTAACAGGCAAGCCGACCGGTTCCCTGAAGCCGGTCGGGTCCAAGGCGGTGCTGATTCCAATGCTCAGTTTCAACTTCCTATGGATTCTTCTGGTGGCCATGGTCTACCTGACACTTCTGGTCGGTGGATTCGTCAAGATCCTCGGCGTGGATAACGCATTCACCTGGGACCATTTCACCTTTGTCCGCTCACTTGGTGCTGACGCCATTGGCACCACACTGATGTTGACTCTGATTGCGGCTCCCCTGGCCGCCCTGCTGGCCTTGGCCATTGGCTGGCTGGTGGTTCGTCATCTGCCCAGGTTCGGGCGTCTACTCGATTTGTGGGGCATGCTGGGTGTAGCCATCCCCGGAACTGTGTTGGGTCTCGGATTCGCCCTGGCATATTCCAGCAGTACGGTTCTCTTCGACTATGAGATACTGCCGCCCTTGGCCGGTGGACTTGCCGTCGGGGGAGGAGCCATAGCCATCATCATGGTCTTTGTCGCCCGGGGTGATCCTACCGGGCAGCAGGCCTTCATCTCAGCCCTGCAGCAGATCAATCCACAGGTGGAGGAGGCAGCCACCTCTCTGGGTGCCAGCCCGCTTACCGTGGTCCGCAAGGTCACCCTTCCCCTGATGAGTTCGGCCCTGGTCACGGCTATAACCTATGGCATTACCAAGTCCATGACGACCATAACGGCAATCATCTTCATCACGACACCTGAGACCAAGGTCATGACGTCACAGATTCTGGATGAGGTGGACGCGGGACGGTTCGGCAATGCCTTTGCCTACTCCAGCCTCCTGATCGTCCTGGTGCTGGTCGTATTGGGAATTGCCAATGCTCTTCTTCGTCAACTTAACCATTCAACGAGGTCCATATCATGACAAGTTCAATAACAAATGCTCAGACAGACGGCTCGCGGCTGTCTGAGGGCGAGCAAAGGGCCGGAACCCTGGTGCTTCAGGGTATCTCCAAGGTCTATGCATCAAAGAAAGGGGACTTTAGGGCCGTCGATGACACGAATCTGACAATCAGGCCGGGGATCTTCGTCACACTCCTTGGGCCATCCGGTTGTGGCAAAACCACGACCTTGCGCATGATTGCCGGATTCGAACGGCCCACCGAGGGAGACATCCTTCTGGATGGGAAGAGCATTCTGGACATCAGCGCCGATAAGCGCCCCATGTCCATGGTCTTTCAGTCTTATGCACTCTTCCCACACCTGACGGTTCGGGGGAACGTGGAGTTCGGGCTGAAGCTGAAACGAATGGGCAAGCAAGCCCGTCGAACCAAGGTTGATGGTGTTTTGAGCATGATGGGTATAGAGCAATATGCCGAGCGCTATCCCGATCAGCTTTCCGGTGGACAGCAGCAGCGTGTGGCCCTGGCCAGGGCGCTGGTGATGGAGCCGAAGATCATTCTCTTTGATGAGCCGCTCTCCAACTTGGATGCCAAGCTCAGGGTGAAGATGCGTTCCGAGATTCGAGATTTGCAGCGTCGGCTCGGGTTAACGGCCATCTTTGTAACCCACGACCAATCCGAGGCCCTGACCATGTCCGATGTGATTGTGGTCATGAGTGCCGGGAAGGTCGAACAGGTGGGAACCCCTTGGGGGATCTACCATCGTCCGGTCAATAAGTTCGTGGCCTCCTTCCTCGGAACTGGCAACTTTATCCCCGGTGTTGTCGAGGAGGTTCTGAATCAGGGCCAGAATGATTGTAAAGCCGCTGTCCAGTACCTGCCGCCGGCGGCCCTGTATCGGTTGAAGACCGAATTGGGGACCATGGAAGTCAGTGGGGTTCCTGGATTCGTTCCGGGCGACCGGATAGAGGTTGTCGTCAGGGCCGAGAACCTGCTCGTTGGTCCAGGCAGCGAGGGTGAAGGTGTGAAGATACCTGGGACTGTGGTTTCCTCGGCCTTTGACGGGGAGGTGGTCCATTATCAGGTCAGGACCCAGGCGGGTGAGCTGACGGGTAGTGCGCCTGGTGCGGATGTACTCGTCCCGGCGGGGACCGATCTCTCCTGTGTTGTTGAATCCCGGGCGCTCTGGGCCGTGCCGGACCAAGGAGGTAGCCAGAGTAAATGAAGCGGTTCTTTGACCGACCTGATACCCAGTGGCGCAGCCTGACCGGGGCACTGCATCTGTACGCCCTGCCCGATCCGAGCGATCCCGTGATTGCCCGGACCAGCAAGGAGGGCGCACGGATCGGTCGTTGGCCGGGCCTTGCCCTACAGCCCCCCCTCTTTCTCCATATGACCCTGCAGCGGTTGGATCTGTACCGCGAGGACATGGATCAGATGACCTGGAACCACCTGCTTGAAGGTATGGAGAAGGTCAGTTCCGATTTGGATCCCTTCACCGTCGAATTCGCTCGTCCCTGCATACGGGAGACGGCAATTGAAGCGCTCGGGACACCAGTCGGGCAATGGCATCAGGCTGTTACCGCCATTCGTGGAGCCATGACCGAGTTGGGCCTTGGCAGCTCTTTGACGGATGAACCGTTCGGTCCTCATTACACATTTGCATACTGTCAGAACGATACCTCTTCAAGGGAAGACGCCCAACTGGGAAAGGCCCTCGAACGGGTCTGCAAGCCACATTCCTGGCGAGTGGATACCCTCCATCTGGTTGCTGTAGAGCAGCGTCCAGACGAGGGCGTCTTCCGCTTTGAAAGGCTCTATTGCTGGCCCTTGGGCATATGATGTTGGGATAATACCGATGAGAGCAAGGGGTGGGTTGTGGAGCATCAACGCCGTGTGAGTATGGCGGACATAGCACGTGCTGCCAAAGTGTCGCCATCAACGGTGTCGCGTGCTCTGAACGACCACCCTAAGGTCAGTGATGAAGCCAGAAGACTGGTACTCGAAACCGCCGATCGGCTGGGGTACGTGCGCAATCTCGGTGCTGCCTCCCTGGCTTCTTCCAAGTGTGATGCCATAGGTTTACTGATTCGCGATGTGGGTAATGAATTCTACGGTGGGTTGGCTTCCCGTGTCCAGTATGAAACCGATGGTGTCGGTCTTGATTTGTTGTTGACCTCGAGTGAGGACAGCCTGGACAGTCAGCTGGCCGCTGTGCGGAATCTACTGGGGCATGGGGTGGGGGGCATCATCATCGCCTCTGGCCGCGTCTCATCGCAGACTGCCGACTATGCGGCCAAGTTCGTGCCTACCGTTGTGCTGGCAACAGGGTATGACATGCCTTCTTTCAGCTCTGTTCGTATCGACCCTCGTTGTGAAGGCAGTCTCGCCAGGCGTGTGGTTGAGCAGGGGCACCAGAAGATAGCAGTGACGGCTTCAGCTGATGTGTTGGCCTCGGCATTGCATGCCCGAACGGCCAATTTCCTTACTGAGCTGGTGGTCGCAGGTGCCCAGACCACGATTCTGTCCCTGCCATCCGATGCCAAGGCTTCTATCGGCTCTGAGGTAGATAAGGCGATAGAGTCCGGTGTGACGGCAATCATGGCCGGTAATGATGCCATAGCCTTGTCCATTCTGGAGCATTTCAAAGCCATCGGGGTCAGCTGCCCCGAGCAGGTTTCCGTTACAGGGTTCGATGGGGTTGGTGCTTTCAGGTCTCCGCTCCTAGGGCTTACCACCATGGAGCAGCCGGTCGGTGAACTGGCCCGGTCCGCGGTCTCGCTGATGAAAGACCTCCTGGATAACGAGGCCGGGCAACCTCATCAGGTCTTGGTCGAAGGGAAATACGTACCCGGCAAGACACTGGGGCCGGTGAGGGGTCGAAGGTGAACAGTCGGTTGTCGCGTCTATGACAGGGTGGCGTGGGAGCACGGCGGTATGGGGAACGGAGAAATGGGAGTGAATCAAGTGGGTTCTGATCCGGTTGTTGGACGTTTGGCTCCTTCGCCTACCGGTCGGATGCATCTGGGCATTTTTTGCCTGTCTGGCGGCTTGGTTGGGCGTCAGGTCGCATGAGCTTCCGGGCTTCTGCGTCTGTGCATCGAGGACACTGACGGACCGAGTGCGGTCAAGGATGCCGACCGGTGGATCATGGATGATCTGGATTGGTTGGGGTTGGACTGGTATGGGCCGGTGGTCTACCAGTCTCAGCGAAACGATCTTTATGTCCGAGCCTTGAAGCTGTTGGAAATGCAGCATCTGGGTGATGGACAGCCTCTGGTTTACCCGTGCTTCTGTTCCCGGGCCGATATTCGCGCGGCCTCGGCCCCCAATGCGGGTGATGGGTTCATGGTGTATCCAGGGACCTGTCGGGGTCTTTCCGGGAAGGTGGTCAGGGAGTGGCTGAATCGGGGCAAACGACACAGCATGCGTATCGCGGTTCCTGACAACCCTGATGTCCCTGGTGATGTTTGCAGGTTCGAGGATTCGGTCTTCGGCCTCCGGTCTTTCTCCCTGCCCAGGGAAGTGGGGGACGTGGTCATCAAGAGATCGGATGGGTTGGTCTCTTACCAACCGGCCGTTACTGTGGATGATCTGGCCATGGGGGTGAATCAGATCGTGCGCTGAAGGGATCTTTTGCGGTCCACGGCCATCCAGTCCTGGATCCGGAGCCGCCTGCAGCCGGATTCTCCTCTCGTCCAGTACGCCCACCTGCCGTTGATAGACGGGGAGGATGGCAGGCGGTTGTCCAAGAGGTTCGGATCGGCAGACATGCAGATGCTCCGGCAAGGGGGCTGGTCTGCACGGCAGGTGATTGGGGTCTGTGGTTGGCTCCTCGGTCTTTTGAATCGCCCGGAGCCTGTAAGGGCAGAGGAATTGTTGGACCGTTTCACGTGGAACTTTCTGGCCGACAATCACGAGGACCGCCGCTTTGATCCGGAAGAATTGGAGCCGAATTCTGGCTACATGAAGCCGGACCGATGCTGCCACGGCCTACGCATTGATCGTGCACCGGTCTCTTTCGGACTCCTGGACGGGCATCCGGATCTCAAGGAGTTTGCAGGTCGACGCCTGGCCCAGCTGGTACGGGACAGGGATTTTACGGTGGGCACCGGTTTCGCGGGAACACCCTATGTGTTGCCTGCTCTGACCGAGACGGGACATCTTGAGGAGGCATACCGACTCTTCCTTTCGGAGAAGTGCCCCTCCTGGCTGTACCAGGTCTCCATGGGTGCGACCACCACCTGGGAGCGGTGGGATTCCATGTTGCCCGACGGCAAGGTGAACTCGGGGGTGGGTATGACGTCTTTCAACCACTATGCCCTCGGATCCGTGGCCGAATGGATGTACTCTACCCTGGTTGGACTTGTCATGACCACTCCAGGTTGGGAGCGGTTCAAGGTCGCCCCCAAGCCCTGGGGGCCGATCAGGAACGCCCATGTGACTCATAAGACGGCTCTGGGTATCATCGACCTGGCCTGGAAATACGAAGCGGATGACGGCCAGCTGACCATTGATGTCTCGGTACCGGAGGGGAGTTCCGCCCTGGTCGAGGTGGGTGAGCAATCAGAGCTGATTCATGCGGGCAGCCACCGTCTGGTCTATGCCTATACGGTCTGAGTTCAGCCTCTTTCCGGTCTCCGCTCCCTAGCTTTGTTCTTTCGGCCGGGGCGGAGGCCTTTTGTATTGGGCTGAATTCATGTGAACCGTCGCATTGGTGGTGTTCCGGCAGTAAAGTTACGGCCGGTCGCATCCCTGCCGGGTCGTTGGGTCCCGGCCTGGATCCTGTCGGGGCTTGATCCCGCGGCCAGTGCGAACGATCTCCAGCGGGGTGCGCATGCTGGGTGGATCCCTGTCCTGGTTCAGTCTGACGGTGCCTTTGCGGGGGTGTTTTTTCGCGAACACGCCTGAATATACATTATATTGTTATGTTGTTATAATGTTTGAGACATTCAAGGTCGATTGACACAGGGGATGGCTTCTTCCCCGGTCGTTTGCCGAGAAGCGAATGGCTTCGTCACATGCGAGGAGGCAAATTGCTGGACAAGTATTTCCCGGAAGGCACCGTTCTGTACCGGGATGACGTGGCCGATTGGCAGGAGGCCGTAGACGTAGTCACGGCCCCCCTGGTGAAGCTCGGAAGAATCAGGACGTCCTACGTGGATGCCATCAAGGAGTCGATTCGGAAACCCGGAGGCACCTACATCGACCTCGGGCAGGGCATCGCCTTGGCCCATTCAAGGCCGGAGGCAGG
The DNA here is from genome assembly GCF_036987015.1 of Bifidobacterium indicum. Lineage (NCBI taxonomy): Bacteria > Bacillati > Actinomycetota > Actinomycetes > Bifidobacteriales > Bifidobacteriaceae > Bifidobacterium > Bifidobacterium indicum. The sequence continues at coordinate 1,433,356 of NZ_BTXM01000001.1, read as the reverse complement.
TGTGGTGGCCACTTCACTGTCGGTGCTGAAGGTTGGCAGACCATTCCTGTTGGCGGATTCACCGGACCATCCAATCAGTACCATGTTCTGCCTGGCCGCCCAGGACTCGGACAGCCATCTGAGCCTGATGCAGTCTCTTGCGGCTTTTCTGAGCGATGCGGGTAATCAGGACAGGTTGGGCAAGGTCTCGAATGCTGAAGAGTTGAAGACGATTCTCAAGGAAGAAAGGTGATCAGTATGAAGATTCTGACGGTATGCAGTACGGGGCTTGGGTCCAGCTTCATGACCCAGCTCAATATCGACAAGGTGCTGAAGGAACTCGGCGTCACCGGCGTGGAGACCGACCATCGCGATCTCGGCTCGGTCAGTCCGGGGGACGCCGACGTCATCTTTGTGGGGCGCGATATCGCCGATGCCGCCAAGGACCTTGGTGATGTGGTCGTTCTTGACAGCCTCATCGACATGAAGGAAATCAAGGAGAAACTGATCGAGGCCTTGAAGCGCCACGGTGTGGCTGTGCCCGGGGAGGAACAAGCATAATGAACGGTGTTCTCAAGGTCCTCCTGGACATCTTCCGACAGCCCTCCGTCATCGTCGCTCTCATCTCCCTGATCGGTCTGTCGCTGCAACGCAAACCGGCCACCGACATCATGAAGGGGACCATTCGCACCTTTGTGGGCTTCCTGGTCCTGGCAGCCGGTGCCGGGGTGGTGACCAACGCCCTGGATCCCTTCGGTGACATGTTCCAGTACGCCTTCCACGTGCAGGGAGTGGTGCCCAACAACGAGGCCATCGTCGGCACGGTCTTGGTCAAGTACGGATCCGTGGCCGCCCTGATCTTCTTCTTCGGCATGATCGTCAATGTGATCCTGTCGGCGACCTCCTATTTCAAGTATGTCTATCTGTCCGGTCATGTCGCCTTCTACATGGCGACCATGATCACCGTCATCTTCGTTGCTGCCGGATTCCAGACTTGGCAGACCCTGCTCTGGGGTTCCATCGCCCAGGGCCTGGTGGTCACCCTTTCACCGGCAGTGGTGCAGCCCTTCATGAAGAAGGTCACGGGTACCGATGACGTGGCCCTGGGGCATACCGGTGGATCCGGAATCGCCCTGGGTGGTCTGGTCGCCACGCTGACCCGGAGCAAGAAGCACCCCTCCAAGTCCACCGAGGACATCAACTTCCCCAAGAATCTTGGGTTCCTGCGTGATACCACGGTCATCGTGGCATTGTCCATGGCCGTCATCTACGTTATCGTCGCCCTCTTTGCAGGTCCGGCATACATTGAATCCAAGCTGAGCAACGGGCAGAACTTCATCGTCTATGTCATCATTGAGGCGGCCACTTTCTCCGCCGGTGTCTACATCATCCTGGCAGGGGTCCGCGTGGTTCTGGGTGAGATCGTGCCCGCCTTCAAGGGCATCAGCGAGCATCTGGTCAAGAACGCCAAGCCCGCCCTGGATGTTCCCGTCACCTTCACCTTCGCCCCCAACGCCGTGTTGATAGGCTTCCTCTCCAGCTTCGTCGGAGGCATCGTGGGTATGGCCATCATGGCTGTGGCCCATACGACGGTCATCATTCCGGGAGTCGTGGCCCACTTCATGACCGGTGGCGCCACTGGCGTGATCGGCAATGGTGCCGGAGGTCGTCGAGGCGCTGTGCTCGGTTCCTTCGTCAACGGCCTGGTCATCACCTTCCTGCCGCTCCTGCTCCTGCCTGTTCTGGGCAGTGTCGGTAAGGGTGCTGCCACCTATTCGGATGCCGATTTCGGTGTGGCGGGTATCTTCCTGGGCTACCTGAACAAGGCTGGCGGTCAGATCGCCATCATCGCCGGTCTGGTCATAGTGCTGATTCTGGTATACGTGGCCTCTTACTTCCTCAACAGGCGTAAGAATGCCATCGCCGATGCCGCTGACGTGGCCGAGAAGGCCCAGGCCACTGCGTGAGTTGGACTCGGGGTGGGTCACGGGATCCGATTCGGGCCCGGTCCCGTTGCCTGCCCGTTCCTCCAATCCATTTCCGGCGGCGGGAGATGGGGGTCGCCGCGAGGGAGCAGCCATTGATTAGGTTTTAGAATCGTCTGATGGGGGGCATGCGACGGCCTGACTGATTCGGGTCGAACGATGTCATTGTGTAATTGTGATGAGAACCAGGTGGGCCGGTGTTGCAATGGTAGATGGAATTCCCAAGTACGTGTCCGTGAGGAACCATTTGCGGGGCAACGTCGAGCGGATGGAGGATGGGGCACAGTTGCCCACCGAATCCGAGCTCTGCAAACGATACAAGGTCAGTCGCATCACTGTGCGTCACGCCATCGAGGATCTGATCCGAGAAGGTCTGATTGTTCGTAACCAGGGTAAGGGGACCTTCAAGATCAAACCGCCCTCCTCTTCGCGCGAGGTCATCAATGGGCGGATTATGGGTTTCTGGCGGCAGCAGCACGATTTGGGCAGGGTGGTCAAGACCAGGGTCCTGTGCAATCGGGTCACCGCGGAACCCAACATGGCCACCCGTCTGGGTCTTGATCCCGCTGACCCCCTGATCGATTTGGAACGCCTGCGATACGTGAACGGGAACCTGCGGCAATATGTGCGGACCTACCTGTCATCCGAACAGTATCCCGACATACTCCACCATGACTTTTCCGACGGCTCCCTCTATGACTTCATCGAAGCACGGCACGGGGTCAAACTGGCCCGGAACGAGGTGGTCGTCCGCATCAAGCGGGTGGATGCCCGGATAGCCGATTACTTCCAGGTCGAAGAGGGTACGCCCATCCTGGCCATGGACTCCACGGTCTATGACAGCTTCGATGCCGTGGTCGCCTTCGGAGTGGCCTTGCAGCCACCGGCATACAGCGAAATCGAGTTCGTCATCAACGGGTTGAGGGACTGAACCTGGTGGGCGTGAGACCTGGTCCGGTTCCCTTTATTGTGCGCATGATCGGTTGATCGCCGTTGCCAGGTCTTCGGGATCCGCGACCCCCAGGATCAATCTGCTGAATTGCTCCTCCTCCAGCTGAATGACCAGAGGGCGCTCGGGGCGTCCCAGGTTCCAATAGGTCCTTTCCCCTTCATGGGTGAAGGTGCCCCTTCATGCGTTCGGCAGACCCAGACCTGGACCTCGAACCCCTTTCCCCTCATCGGTGATGCCGTCGTCCACGGTCGCTCCGCGCACGTGCTTCAGGGGGAAGGACAACTCTCTTCTGAAGGAGAGGATTGCGTTGATGCCCCGTGGTCTGACCACCAGATGATCCTCAGTGATTTGTACGGAATTGCTGGCCTTGGTGCCCTGTCTGTTACTCATTGCCGGTTCCTTTCTTGATTGTCTGTTTCGGATAGCCTTCGGACAGATCGATACCGGCACGTTCCAGAAGGCGATGGCCGAGCAGGACCTCGGTCGTGGTCTTCTGCGACTGTTCCCTGGACGATCCCCCTTGCCCCGATGGTGCGGTCATGGCGTTCAGCTGCTTGGTAAGCAGGTAGCGTATATGAGGGTCGTCTGCCGAAACCTCCATCAGTGCTACGAGCATCAAATCGACTGTTTCGGCCTGAGGGTCGGCTCGGTTCAGGCTGGTCTCCAGGGTCTCCTTGAAGAGTCCGTACTTGCTGCCGAATGCCGCGTAAAGGCTTCCTCGCAGAAGCCCGGTCGCTTGTACCAGGTCGTCAATTGAGCTGCCTTGGTACCCCTTGGCGACGAATACCGACCGAGCCTGCGCCAGTACTCGGTCCATGTCGAATTCCCTGTGTCGTCCCATAGTGACAGCATAAATTATTTTGACTGTTCAGTCAATAAAAGCGGTTTCCGCTTCTCTTTCTATCCGAGAGCGGGGAGAGGACCTTTCGGAATCCGGTGTGTGACCGGGCGTCTCACTCAGAATTTCCAGGATTAGGGGTACGCCTTGGTCGGCGCCGGCGCGGCCAGGATGAACGCCTTCCCGCACATCGGTCTGAGCTGGTGCGATGACGGGCATCCGGTGAGGTGAACCCTGAGGGTCGTGGGTATGGGCCATGCTTGGACGGCAGAGCCTGCTGAGGATACTATGAACCTATAACCGGATTCCTTGTCGTGGTGCACAGAAGCAGAGAAAGCAGGTAGACCATGGGGCGTCTTCAAGGCAGGAAAGAACGCGAGCCGTTTGTGCTGGAACATGCCAGCATCGCATCGGGGGATGGGATAGGGACCATTGAGGATGACATGTCCATCCTGGTCTCCGCCGATGGACGCATCGAACAGGTATGCCCCACCCGGTTGGCCTTTGTTCCATCCGGTTACCATCACATTGATGCCACCGGCAAGGTGGTGGCCCCCGGGCTCATCAACGCCCATGTCCACCTCTTCGCCGATGGGAAGCCCCTGTCGGGTGGGGGCGACATCTCGCCGCGAGTGGTCGATGCCGCCATGAAGGTCATGCATGGCCCTGCTGGTCGTGTCCTGATGGATGTTCGGATCAAGTCCAACGTCTCCGCCCTGCTCAACTCCGGCGTCACCACGATTCGCACCCTGGGTGACGTGGGATATGAGTCGGTCCGCCTGCGGGACCGGATCGATGCGGATGAGCTGATGGGGCCCCGCATATTGGCCGCCGGCCCCCTCCTGGCCATTCCCGGCGGACACGGTGACCCCTTCATCGCCCTTTCGTCCTCCTCACCTGAGGAGGCGCGGCACAACACCCGCATCAACCTGGACCATGGTGTCAATGCCATCAAGGTGGCCGCCACCGGTGGGGTGACCGATGCCACCAAGGTGGGGGAGGCCGGCACCCCTCAGATGACCCTGGAGGAGATGACCGCGGTCTGCGACGAGGCCCATGAGTTCGGAGTGTTGGTCGCCGCCCATGCACAGAGCCCGGAGGGAGTCAAGGCGGCCCTGAAGGCCGGCGTGGACACCATTGAGCATGGAAGCGCCTTGGACGATGAGATGATCGGTCTCTTCCTGGATAATCCGCGATCGCTCAGGGGCTTCTCGGGTCTGGACCCCACTCTCTGCGCTGGTCTGCCTCTGGTCAAGCTCGGCCAGGAGGAGCTGGGGGTGACCGACATTGTGCGGAGCAATTCCGAGTTGGTCGTCGACGGTATGATCAAAGGGGCCAGGCAGGCCCATGAGAACGGGATATCGGTCGGGGTCGGCACCGATACCGGCATGACCTTCGTTCCCCAGTACGGCACCTGGCGCGAAATGGACTATATGGTGCGCTACGCGGGCTTTACCCCGGCTCAGGCCTTCCACGCCGGTACTCAGGTCAACGCGAAGAATCTGGGCTTTGATGACGTGACCGGTTCCGTGGCCGTGGGCAAGGATGCCGATCTGATCGTCCTGGACAAGGACCCGGCCAAGGATCTGCGGACCCTGGCCAATCCCAGGCTGGTCATCGTCCGTGGTCGTCCGCTCTGGCATCCTGAAGTCAGGCACTTCGATGACATCGACCGCCTGCTCGACACGTTCTGAGGGGTGCAATCCCCGGCAGGGGTGGAGGATGGCAGGTGGGTTGACCCGGAAGGAAGGGCGAATCGACACTGTGGGGCGGATGGCACCCTCGCCGACCGGACGGATGCATCTGGGTAACGTCTATGCCTGCCTGGCGGCCTGGCTGGGTGTCAGGTCTCAGGGTCCCTCGGGGATTCTGCGGTTGCGGATCGAAGACATCGACGGGCCCAGGGTGGTTCCCGACGCCGACAGGTGGATCATGGACGACCTGGATTGGCTGGGGCTGGACTGGGACGGGCCTGTCGTCTACCAGTCCGAGCGGGGGCAGGACTACGAGCGGGCACTGCAGAGACTTGAGAGGCAGCACCTGCCCGATGGGCAGCCCCTGGTCTATCCCTGTTTTTGCTCGCGGGCCGATATCCGTGCGGCTTCGGCCCCCAATGAGGGGGACGGCTTCACCATCTACCCCGGCACCTGCCACGGGCTGCCCGGTTCCGTCGTCCGTGAACGGCTGAGTCAGGGGCGACGGCACAGTCTCCGTATCGCCGTTCCCTCCCGTCCTGAGGATGCCGAAGCAATCCGTCGATTCGATGATCGGGTCTTCGGCACCCAATCCTTCAACCTGCCGGAGGAGGTGGGCGACGTGGTCATCAGACGCTCGGATGGGTTGTTCTCCTATCAGCTGGCGGTCAGTGTGGACGACCTGGCCATGGGGGTCAACCAGGTCGTGCGCGGGCGTGACCTGCTGCGGTCAACAGCCATTCAGTCATGGATACGGGCCCATCTCCAACCGGACCCGCCTGATGTGGAATATGTCCATCTTCCGTTGATCGACGGCATGGATGGCCGACGGATGTCCAAACGGTTCGGTTCGCCGGATATGGGTTCACTCAAGGAACATGGCTGGCAGGCACGGCAGGTGATTGGGGTCTGCGGCTGGCTTCTTGGCCTTCTGGACCGTCCCCGTCCGGCCCACCCCCAGGAGCTGCTCCACGGTTTCACGTGGAACATCCTGGCATCCAAGAGGCAGGACCGTCGATTGGACCCGGAGGAGTTCTTGTCGCGGTCTGAGGTATGAGCCGCCGACTACCATAATCTGAGACGGGTTCCGGATTCGAGGAGGGACGGTCATGGTCGCCTACATGGATCACAAGGATCTGGCCAATCAGAGCATCAGCCAGGAACGGGCCGTGCAGATACAGGACGGGATCAACCGCGTCATGGAGCGCATAGCCCGATCCGAGCAGAGGTCTGGTCGGCAGGAGGGGTCGGTCACCCTCCTGGCTGCCACCAAGACCCGTGATGTGGGTGAGATCATGGCGGCCATTGACGCTGGTGTTCGCCTGATCGGCGAGAACCGCCCCCAGGAGGTCACGGCCAAGGCCGATGGGCTGATTGAGGCTTGCCGGGAGCGGGGATTGCGGCTCGGTGGCGACCCGGCCGAATCGAGGGTTGCGGGGTTCCACCTGATCGGTCAGCTCCAATCCAACAAGATCAACAAGGTCCTGCCCTATGTGGACACGGTCGAATCGGTCGATGGTCTCGATCTGGCCCGGAAGCTGGCCTCCCGTGCCCTGGCCAGGGGCCTGGTCGAGGGTATCCTCCTGGAGGTCAACGAGTCCGGTGAGGAGGCCAAGTCGGGTTGCGGCCCCGACCGTGCCCTGGACCTGGCCTATGAGCTGGCCGACATGGAGGGCATCCGGTTGGATGGGCTCATGACCATCGGGGCCCATGTGGATGATGAGACGGTGATCCGTCGGGGATTCAGCCACCTGCGTGGTCTGCGCGACACCATCCGGTCCTCGGGGGAGTCCGGAACCGGTTCCTGTACCCAACTCTCCATGGGGATGACCGGCGACATGGATTATGCCGTGGCCGAGGGGTCGACGATTGTTCGTGTGGGTACCGCCATCTTCGGTCCGCGGGCCTTCATCTGAGTGAGGGTGCGGGAGCTCTCCCAGCCATGGGCTTCCCGCCTTCCCGGTGGTTCCGCCTGTCGGTGGACCCTTCCAGGGGCTAGACTGTTCCCTATGAGAATCGCACGTTTTTCCATCAATGGCACCCCCCGCTACGCCTTCGTCCAGGAGGACGAGCAGGACGGCAAGGATTATCTGGTTGAGTTGAGCGGGTACCCGCTGACCGGGCAGCAGGTTGAGCCCACGGGTCAGCGGTACGCCCTTGATGACGAGAAAGTGCGTTTGCTGGCACCGGTCATCCCCTCCAAGATTTACGGTGCGGCCAAGAACTACCGGGCCCATGCCGCCTACATGGCCGAGAAGGGCCAGTCCTCCAGCCCGGAGCCGCCGGAGCGCCTCGTGCTCTTCATGAAGCCCTCCACCTCGGTCATCGGTCCCGACGATCCCATCGTCAAGCCCTCCTACAGCAAGGACATGAACTATGAGCCCGAGGTGGCCGTGGTCATTGGGCGGATCGCCCGCAAGGTCAGCCAGGCCGAGGCCATGGATTACGTGCTTGGATACACCTGCGTCAATGATGTGACCCTGCGCGATCTTCAGCAGGACGATCCCATGTGGACCCGTTGCAAGGGCTTCGACACCGCCTGCCCCCTGGGCCCCTGGATCGAGACCGATCTGGACTACCGGGATGCGAAGATCTCCTTCAGACTCAATGGTGAGGAGGTGCCCGAGGCCAGCGGCACCACGGCCGACCTGATCCACTCCATCCCCGAACAGATTGCCTTCATCTCCAGCTTCGCCACCCTGCTCCCCGGCGACGTGATCATGACTGGCACCCCGCATGCCTCCGGTTCCTTGCAGGGGCGGGACGAGGCCACGGTTCATGTGGAAGGCATCGGCGACCTGCGCAACGTGGTCATCGACGAATAAAGAGCGGTCGTTTCCGAAGGACAACAAGGCCCTTGGCCGGTCGGTGAGGGCCTTGTTCTCTTAACCTGTTCTCTCCTCAGTAAACTTGAGTCTGCGGGGCTCAAGTTTTGGGAATAAGCATCCCCTTCTGCATGTTGGTCATACCAGATATAACCGTAGCATGACTCGACCGAACGGTTCCGGCGGGCCGTGCGGAAGATTGTTGGAGGATACGTATGGAAGAGAACTTCACCACCATGGCCCAGGAGGCCATAGGAGATGCCATTCAGTCCGCTTCGGCGGCGGGGAACCCCCAGGTGGATGTACTCCACCTTCTGGACTCCCTCTTGAGGCAGCAGTCCGGTGTGGTCGGTGGTTTGATCCAGGCCGCCGGCGGCGACAGACAGCAGGTCGGTGCGGCCGTCCGCAACGCCCTGGTCGCCCTGCCTTCGGCCAGCGGATCGACGGCCTCCCAGCCTCAGGCCAGCCGGCAGCTCAGCATGGCGATCAGCCAGGCGGAGAAGGAGATGCAGGAGATGGGGGACGAGTATGTCTCCACCGAGCATCTGCTCATCGCCATCGCCGTGGGTCCCAGCCAGGCTGCCGATATCCTGCGTCAGGCAGGTCTGACCCCCGAGGCCCTGCGTAAGGCCACGCCGGATGTGCGGGGCGGGGCCAAGGTGACCAGCCCTGATGCCGAGGGGACCTACAAGGCCCTGGAGAAGTACTCCACCGACTTGACCGCCCAAGCCAAGGAGGGCAAGCTGGACCCCGTCATCGGCAGGGACCAGGAGATTCGACGCGTCATACAGATCCTGTCGCGGCGCACCAAGAACAACCCCGTCCTTATCGGTGAGCCCGGTGTGGGCAAGACGGCCGTGGTCGAGGGGCTGGCCCAGAGGATCGTGGCCGGCGATGTCCCCACCACACTGGAGGGGAAGAAGCTGATCTCCCTGGACCTGAGTTCCATGGTGGCCGGCAGCAAGTACCGGGGCGAGTTCGAGGAACGCCTCAAGGCCGTCCTGAACGAGATCAAGAGCGCCAATGGCCAGATCATCACCTTCATCGACGAGATTCATACCATCGTCGGTGCCGGCGCCAGCGAGGGCTCCATGGATGCGGGCAACATGCTCAAGCCCATGCTGGCCAGGGGTGAACTCCGTCTGATCGGGGCCACCACCCTGGACGAGTACCGCGAGAACATCGAGAAGGACCCCGCCCTGGAGCGTCGGTTCCAGCAGGTCTTCGTGGGTGAGCCCTCGGTCGAGGATACCGTAGCGATCCTACGTGGATTGAAGCAGCGGTATGAGGCCCACCACAAGGTGACCATCGGCGACGATGCCCTGGTGGCTGCGGCCACCCTGTCGAACCGGTACATCTCCGGTCGCCAGCTTCCCGACAAGGCCATTGACCTGGTCGACGAGGCCGCGGCCCATCTGCGGATGGAGTTGGACTCCCAGCCCGAGGAGATCGACGAGCTTCAGCGGAAGGTCACCCGCCTGGAGATGGAGGAGATGCAGCTCAAGAAGGCCGATGATCCGGCCTCCAAGGACCGTCTGGAGAAGATCCAGGGCGAGCTGGCCAACTCACGCGAGAAGCTGGGTGGCCTCAAGGCACGCTGGGACCAGGAGAAGGCGGGGCACAACAAGGTCGGCGACCTTCGTGCCCAGCTGGATGCCAAGCGGGTCGAGGCCGACAAGGCCACCCGCGAGGGTGATCTGGAAAAGGCATCCAAGATCCTCTACGGTGAGATTCCAGGTATCCGCAAGGAACTGGCCGAGGCGGAAAACGAGGCCGACAAGGCCAAGCAGGCCGCCGAGCAGGGGTCTGAGCCCGACGGGGCCGACATGACCGGCGGCTCCGCCCGCGAACCCATGGTCCCCGACCATGTGGATGCGGACTCGGTGGCCGAGATCGTTTCGGACTGGACCGGCATCCCCGTGGGCCGGCTCATGGAGGGAGAGAACGAGAAGCTCCTGCATATGGAGGACTATCTGGGCAAGCGGGTGATCGGCCAGAAGGAGGCCATCCGCGCGGTCTCCGATGCCGTTCGGCGCTCGCGTGCCGGTATATCAGACCCCGACCGTCCCACCGGTTCCTTCATGTTCCTGGGGCCCACGGGTGTAGGCAAGACCGAGCTGGCCAAGGCCCTGGCCGACTTCCTCTTCGACGATGAGAAGGCCATGGTCCGCATCGACATGTCCGAGTATATGGAGAAGGCTTCGGTCTCCCGTCTGATCGGCGCGGCCCCCGGCTACGTCGGGTACGAGGAGGGTGGTCAACTGACCGAGGCGGTCCGCCGCAGGCCTTACTCGGTGGTCCTCTTCGACGAGGTGGAGAAGGCCAACCCCGAGGTCTTCGACATCCTCCTCCAGGTGCTGGATGACGGTCGCCTGACCGACGGCCAGGGCAGGACCGTGGACTTCAAGAACACGATCCTGATCATGACTTCGAACCTGGGCTCCCAGTTCCTGATCAAGGACGAGCTGGACCAGGATGCCAAGCGGAAGGCGGTCATGGACGCGGTCCAGGCCAACTTCAAGCCCGAGTTCCTGAACAGGCTGGACGAACTGGTCATCTTCAACCCCCTGACCCGTGACGAGCTTGGTGGCATCGTCGATATTCAGGTCAGGCAGGTGGCCCAGCGTCTGACCGACCGCCGAATCACCCTGGATGTGTCCGACTCGGCCCGGGAGTGGCTGGCCAACATGGGCTACGACCCGGCCTTCGGCGCCCGGCCCCTGCGCAGGCTGGTCCAGACCGAGGTCGGTGACCAGCTGGCCCGGATGCTTCTGGCCGGCAAGGTCCACGACGGCGACACCGTCCTGGTGGATCAGACCGGTGGCGAACACCTGGAGCTGACCGCCTGGCCCACCGACACCCTGGTGGACGATGAGGTGAGCGTCGATAATGTCACCGCCGATGGTGATGCGGCCTCAGACACTGACCGCGGTGCCGGGAAGAGTGGCCATGGTAGGCACGCGGCCCCTGACGAAGGCCAGGCCCCCGTGTCCGATGACTGATCCGGTAACCGGACAACAGGCCGGCATCCCGTGACTCCACACGGGATGCCGGCCTGTTTCATGCCCAATCAGCGGCCGCGGGTGGAACCAGGGCTCCACTGACTGTCGACGATGATTCGGGGGCGACGGGCCGCCACCGTGGGCAGGTAATCGGTATCGATCTGGGCCAGGCCCCTCCAACGGCGGCGAAGGCGGTGGAGACGGTGCAGACGATGGGCGTTCACCATGGGGAGGATGGCGGCGATGGCAGCGGCCACCGGAGCGATCATCGGGTTGAGCATCCAACCGAAGAGCGGGTAGAGAACGCCGGAGGCAATGACCAGGGCCACGATGTTGTAGACGGTTGACCAGGTCAGGTTCTGTCTGACGATCCGCTTCGTGGTCCGGCTCAGCTCAATGGCCCGGGCGATACCGTCCAGGTCCCCGTTGCGCAGGATCAGGTCGGGTTCCGAAACTTGGTCCGACGTCTGCTCCGGCAAGGTTCCGAAGGTGATGCGGACCTGGGCACGTTCCATGGCCTCGGGCTGGTTGCGGCTGCCGGCGGCCATGGCCACCAGCCTGTCCGGATCGGGGGTGCGTCCTGTATCCTCGCTTCCGTCCGAGCGGAGGTCGTCCGGCCGTTTCCCCAGGTCGTGAATCAGCCGTTCCAGGCAGTAGGCCTTGCGTGCATCCGTCAGTTGGGTGACCAGCATGTCCACGCCGGCAACCCGGGCTGCCCGTTCGATATGTGCCCCGGCACCCCGCCCCTGTGCCGCCCCGGCTTCGGTCTTGGTGCCGTCCAGGACCAGGCTCGTGACCTTCAGGGAGCGCAGATGGGTGGATGCCCGAATCAAGGCTTCCTCGTCGACCTGGGTCCGGTCGGAGGGGTCCGAACGGTCCACCAGAGCCGAATCATCCATAGCCACGGCCGCCACCCGGCTCAGCCTGCTCATGGACCCGGGCGAGGTGAAGAGGACCCCGTTCTGTATCCCGGTGTTCAGGGTTGTCCGGAAGGCCAGGGGTATGGCCATGGCGGCGGCCGTCGGGCTGGCGATGGCCAGGACGCAGAAGGTGCTGGCGACTGCATGGGCCAGGATGGGCTGGGATCCGAAGAGGAGCCAGACCATCAATGTCCAGACGGCCGCAATCAGGATGCATGCGATGGAGGTATGGATTCTCCTGTCGACGGTGTGCATGGCGGGGGATCGTCCTGTCAGGGCATCGGGGATGATCTGCATGAGCTTGGACACATAGGTGTCGCCGCCGGCCGCCTCGACCTTGATGACCAGGTTCCCCTCGACCAGCTTCGTGGAGGCCAGTACGTGGTCTCCAGGTCCATAGCTGAGGGGGGCCGCCGTGCCGGTCAGCTCGTGCTCGTCGACGGAGGCGAATCCGGCCACCACCTGTCCATCGGCCGCCAGGCGCTCGCCCTGCCTGGTCAGGAGCAGGTTGCCGGCGGCGATATCGTCCTGGGCCACCTGCCGCCCGGTCAGGCTGGACCAGGACTCCCGACCGGGCTCATCCCCCTTCCCTCGGAGTTCCGCCTGGTCGACCAGTCTGCCGGATCCGGGTTGGGTACGGGCAAGGAACTCATAGGACCGCGCCAGGAAGGAGTGGGTCCTGACCTCCAGGATCCGAGCCAGGAGCAGGAGGCTGATGACCACGCCCACGACGTCGAAGTATGGGGACCGGGAACCCTCCGGCAGGAGGGAACCGGCCACGCAGGTGGCCAGGCTGTACAGGTAGGCGATGCCGGTTGCCAGGGTGGCCAGGAGGTTGGGCGTGCACCGCCGCTTCTTCATGGCGTTCCATCCGTCCAGGATGATTCCACGGCCGCAGTAGAAGAGGACCGGGGTGATCAGGATGGCCTGGATCCAGGGGCTGGTCAGCCAGGAGGGGAGGGCATCGGGTGCAAATCGGTCGAACAGGTCCAGAACCAGCACGGGGGCGGTCAGGATGAGGCCGGTTATGGCCAGGCGGATCAGATGGTGGCGCTCGGCATCCAGTCCGTCGATCCGGTGCCCCATGTCGGTCCAGGTGTCACGTGCCGGTTCCTCGTCTTCGTCTTCACCCGTTCTCTGCTGGGCGGCCGGGGTGCCGGAGGGCATGAGGAAGAACCAGATGATGAACCAGGTCGCGGCACAGGCTACGACAAGATCGACTATCGCCAGGAAGATATCGATACCCACCGGGTCTCCTTCGTCATGGTCTATGTGATTCGGATGCCTTTGGGCGGATTCGAGTCACCGATACGTCTATTCTGCCCTCTTTTACGTTGAGAATAATTCCCAACTCACCATTCCTTGCCGAATAAACGTATTACGGCACCGACATTGCGGTTTGTGAGCCCCGCCGCGCCGTGGGTCCATGATATGGGGTTTACTAGAACATGTGTTCGAGTCTACAGGTTCCGCAGTCCTTCTTGCCCTGATTCTGCTGATCGGTCTGATTTCGGGAGGGGCGGTCGGTTATGTCCTTGGCGGGGCCAGGGGTCGGCAGACCTCCCTGTCCCGCCGGGGTGGGGAGGTGGATGGCCTGCGCTCGCAGTTGGAGGAGTCCCGACAGGAACTGCGTGAGTCGGAATCGGCCATGGTGGAGTACCGGACCAGGGTTGATGGGCTCAGCCAGGAGCTGGCCTATGTCAAGTCCCAGCTGGCCCAGGCCCAGCAGGCCGAGCAGGTCCGCTTGGATCAGGAGCGTCGTCGCGTCCAGGCTCAGGAGGAGGAGAGGCGGCGCAGGCAGGCCGAAGCCCTGGAGGAGGAGAGCAAGGTCCTTTCGGCCCTGGCCCCGGTCCAGAAGAACCTGGATGCTCTCCAGCAGAAGGTCTCCCAGATCGAGGAAGGCCGCAAGCAGGAAATGGGCTCCCTGGGTCAGCAGCTCAAGAGCCTGGGGGAGCAGCAGGGCAGGCTCGACAAAGAGACCAGCTCCCTGGCTTCGGCCCTGCGCAACAACAAGGTACGTGGGGCCTGGGGTGAGGCCCAGCTCAAGAACATCGTCGAATCCGCCGGGCTCTTGGAGCATGTGGACTTTGACACCCAGGTGGTGGTCACCTCCCCGGACGGCAAGGTTCTGCGGCCCGATATGGTGGTCCACCTGCCGGGCGGGAAGACCATCCCCATCGACGCCAAGGCACCCTATTCGGAGTATCAACGTGCCTGCGAGATTCCCGACACTGCGTCGGATGACGAGCTCCGTCGTCGTGACGACCTCCTCAAGGCCCATGCCAAGGCCCTGCGCGATCATGTCAAGAACCTGGGTGACAAGGAGTACTGGAACGCCTTCGATACGGCCCCTGATTTCGTTGTGGCCTTCATCCCCAATGACTCCCTCCTCCAGGCCGCCCTCGATGTGGATCCGACCCTGATGGATGACGCCTTCGCCCAGAAGGTGGCCCTGACCTCCCCGGTGACCCTTTGGGCCGTACTCAAGTCGGTGGCCTACGCCTGGCAGCAGCAGAACCTCACCGATGATGCCAAGACCCTCTTCACCCTGACCCATGAGCTCTACGATCGTTTCGTGGTTCTGGGCGACAAGGCCAACAAGCTGGGCAAGTGCATCACCAACACGGTCACCGCCTACAACAGGTTTGCAGCCTCCCTGGAATCCCGGGTCCTGGTCACGGCCAGGAAGCTGCAGAACCTGGACCCGACCAAGGTCATCGAGCCGGTGGAGATGATCGATTCCGACAAGGCCAACCTGCGTGAGCTGACCGCCCCGGAAATCCTGCCCGACAATCCCGACGATGAGGCCTGACCCTGCAGGCCCGCCTGTCCGTTGGTAACCGGCGTTAGGCTGGTAGACATGAACAAGGCATCAGAGACGGAACGGACCGGATCCTTCCGCCCGACCGGGGCCCCCGATCTGGCCCTGGATCAGAATCAGGCCGCCCGAAGCATGATGGAGCCCGCCGACCAGCTCAGGGAGCTCCTGGCCCAGGAGATCAATGGTCGTCCCTTCACGGAACTCAGCGGGGTCACCTTTGACCACCGGGGTGCGGAGTTGGCTGGTCACGTCCTTCTGGACGCGCTTGAGGACGCCGGGTACTCGGTCGACGATTTCGACGCCGTGGGTGCACTGACCGCTGCAGCCGTTCCCCTGGCCGATGCCATGCTGCATGCAGCCGCTTCGCGGGGCCAGGCCCTGAACGCCTTCGTCATGGACTTCGTCTACCCCTCCATCAAGGGCCCCTCCATCAAGGGGAAGCGGGTCATCCTCCTGGATGCCTGGCTCAGTCAGAAATCGTATGTGCAGACCTCATCCCTGGTCACCCTCCGCAAGGGGAACGAGCTCAGTCTCGACTGCAGTATCATCCGGCGGCAGGGCGCCGAACCCCTGGCCATCGCCTCGCTGGTCGGAGGTCTCGGTCCGGAAACCGCCCCGGCCGACGGGTCGGCCGATTCGGACGGGACCGGCATGCCCGGGCACGATGCTGAATTGCCCACCATCCAGGTGGTCGACCCGGTCGATGATTCCAGAACCGGCCTGCCCTTCATCTGCGTTTTTAATGAGGGGCAGTTCAGTCCGCGAGGGGACCAGGACCGATGAGGGACCCCAATCCCATCACCCGGGCGGCCAGGGAGTCGGGGGAGCCCACCTTCCGACAGGTGGGGCTAGGGCCCTGGAGCCTGGAGCACCCAGACCTGCCCCGACCTGACGACCCGGATTCCGCCGCCTATGATCCCCGCTTCGACAGCGACCTCCTGGATCATGGGGACCGCCGCAACGTGCTTGACCGCTACCGGTACTGGACCGTCGAGGCCATCCGTGTCGACCTGGACCGCCGCGGACGTCACGGGTTCGAGGTGGCCGTCGAGAACTGGACCCACGACTTCAACATCGGCTCCATGGTCCGCACGGCCAATGCCTTCGCAGCCGGGCGGGTCCATATCGTCGGCCCCCACAAGTGGAACCGCAAGGGTGCCCTGATGACCGAGCTCTACCAGCATGTGGTCCACCATCCCAGCATCAGCGCCCTGGCCGATGACCTTCGTGAGGAGGCCAGTCGGTCCGGGACCCCTGCGCCCAGGCTGATAGCCATCGACAACGTGCCGGGTGCCGTCCCCATCGAGACCTATGACTTTCCGGACCGCTGTCTGATGATCTTCGGTGCCGAGGGCCCCGGTCTCTCCCAGGAGGCCCTGGACCTGGCCTATGATGTGGTCTATATCTCCCAGTTCGGTTCCGTTCGTTCCATCAACGCCGGGGCTGCCGCCGCCGTCGCCATGCATGCCTGGATCGCCCAGCGTGCTGGGGTCGGTCGCCTCTCCTGATTTCCTGATTGTGGGTGGCCGGATCCTCTGCGTGTGGGAAACCGCCCTGCTCGGTTCCAAGGAGCCGGAAGTCGGGTGGGGGAGGTTGCGCGGGACCGTCATATGCGTCCATGAT
The DNA here is from genome assembly GCF_036987015.1 of Bifidobacterium indicum. NCBI lineage: Bacteria > Bacillati > Actinomycetota > Actinomycetes > Bifidobacteriales > Bifidobacteriaceae > Bifidobacterium > Bifidobacterium indicum. The sequence goes on along the minus strand of NZ_BTXM01000001.1, from coordinate 1,416,717 downwards.
CAGTGACCGACCCTGACCGCCTCGCCCATATGCTGGACAAGATGTATCGGACATCCTGCGGGTGGCATACGAACTGATAAGCTCAAACACATGATTGAGGTCGAGCACCTGATGAAGAGCTTCCACGGCAAAATGGCCATCAATGATGTCACTTTCACGGCCCGGAACGGTCGCGTCACCGGTTTCCTCGGACCGAACGGAGCCGGAAAGTCCACGACCATGCGCGTCTGTCTGGCCCTGATCAAGCCGGAGAGTGGTCGTGCCCTGATTGACGGCCAACCCTTCGCCAAGCTCGGATCACCCATGACCACGGTCGGTGCGGTGCTCAATCCCCGTTCGGCTCATAAGGCCCGCTCCGCATACTCCCATCTGCGTTCTTTGGCCTATTCCAATGGAATTCCATCCCGGAGGGTCGACGAGGTCCTTGACATGGTGGGTCTGACCAGTGTGAAGAACAAGAACGCCGGCTCCTTCTCCCTGGGCATGAGTCAGAGGCTTTCCATAGCCGCGGCCCTTCTGGGGGATCCCAGGAACCTGGTCCTGGATGAGCCCATCAACGGCCTGGATCCGGATGGGGTCAAATGGGTGCGCGAGCTCTGCCGGGCCATTGCCGCCCAGGGTAAGGCGGTCCTCCTCAGCTCCCACCTGATGAGTGAGGTGGCTCTGACCGCCGACGATCTGGTCATCATCGGCCAGGGACGGGTCATGGAGCGGACCACGGTCGATCACTTCATCCAGGAGCACTCGCGCAACTCCATCAAGGTGGTCACCCCTCAGCCCGACAGGCTCGTGTCCGCCCTCTCAACGGCCGCGGGGATGCGGGTCACCCGGTTGCGTCCCGATTCCTCATGCCCGCCCGATGCCGCACTTTTCCGCATCAAGGGTGCACCCCTGGCATCCACGGCCACCATCCTGGCCAACGCGCAGGTCGTCATGTATGAATTCCGTCAGGAGAAGGTCTCCCTGGAGGAGGCCTACATGAGCGCCACCCATGGGCAGATTGAATACCGTTCCCAGGTGGCCGTAGACCCCAACGCCCATATCGGCGACAATCTGATGGGAGTCGAACAATGAGCCGCATGGCACACAAGGCCCCCAGAGGGGGCCGATCCGCGGTCGGGACCCGTGCAGCCGTCATCGGAAACAGAAGGGACCTCTCGCCTTCGCGGGTTCACCTCTCCTTCCTCCGGTCCCTGCGCAGCGAGATGCTGAAGCTGACCTCGCTCGCATCGACCTGGATCATGACCCTCATCGCCCTGGTCCTCCAGCCCTTTGGCGCACTCACCTCGGCCTGGAGTCTCAGGTACATGAGTACGATCGACCAATCCAGCGGAAAGCCCCTGAAGACCCCCGCTCCCATAGCCATGTCGGAGTATTGGGTAGCCGCGGGCTCCGGTCTGGCCCTGGCCAGCGTCGTCGTCGGCATCATGGGTGTTCTCTGCATCAGCGCGGAGTTCAGCAGCTCCTCCATCGACGCCACCCTGACCAGCAATCCCCGACGTGGTACCGTCCTGGCCGCCAAGGCTGTCTGCCTGGCCGTCCTGACCTGGGTCACCTCCCAGATCGGCGTCCTCCTGGCCTGGGCCTCGGTACAGATCATCCTCTCCGCCCCGGGCAGGATTCCACTCAAGGCCTCCGAGGCATCCATCCCCTGGGTGAACCTCCTGGGCGGGCCCATCTTCCTGGCCGTATTCGCGGTCATGGCCCTGGGCATCGGAGCCATGTGCAGGTCGACCGTCGGCGGCGTCATGACGGTTCTGGGACTGGTCCTGATCGCCCCCATGCTCTTCGGCATCATCCAGGCGGTCAGCAGGTACTTCGTCTGGGTGCAGAGCCTGAGCAACATCCTGCCGTTGAACCTGCTCGATTATTTTCTGAGTGGGCAGACCGAACCCATGCCTGGCCAGGTGGGCTTCGTCCCGCTCTGGTGGCAGGCGGGTCTGATCATGGTGGCCTGGACCGCCGTATTCTACGCCCTGGGGACCCTGGTCATGAAGAGGATCGACATCGACTGACCGGTTCTCCGGACGGTGGCCTGACCGGCTTCCGGAAGTCTGCTGCTTGGTGACCCCTCCGTGTCACACAGCACCAATATGATGATGGGTATGCCAACTTTTACACGTGAAGAGATCAAGCATCTGGGTGATCTGGCCCGTATCGCTCTGACCGATGATGAGGCGGACCGTCTCAAGGGCGAGCTCAACGTCATCGCCGAATCCATCGCCAAGGTCCAGGAGGTGGCCGGGGATGATGTGCCTCCCACAGCCAACCCCATACCCCTGGAGGCATACCTGCGCCCCGATGAGGCTGAGCAGCCCCTGACCCAGGAGGAGGCCCTGTCGGGTGCCCCCGCCACCGAGTCGGGCATGTTCGTGGCACCGCGCATCCTGGGTGAGGAGTGAGTGAAGCAATGAGCGCAAGAAACGAATTGGTGAAGGAATCCGCCACCGAGATGGCCCGGCAGCTGCGGGCCAAGGAGGTCTCCAGCCGTGAACTGGTCCAGGCACAGCTCGACCTGATCGAGGCCGCCGAACCCCGTATCGACGCCTTCCTCCGGGTTTCCGGTGACCAGGCCCTGGACCAGGCCGATGCCTTCGACAAGCGGCTTGCCGCGGGCGATACCGATGGCCTGCCCGAGCTGGCCGGTGTCCCCATCGCCATCAAGGACATGATCGTCACCAAGGGAATCCCCACCACGGCCGCCTCCAAGATCCTCGAGGGCTGGGTGCCGCCCTACGATGCCACGGTCATCGAGAAGATCAAGGCCGCCGGCATGCCCATTCTGGGTAAGACCAACCTGGACGAGTTCGCCCAGGGGTCGTCCACCGAGCACTCCGCCTACAAACCCACCCACAATCCTTGGGATACCGATAGGGTTCCCGGTGGTTCGGGCGGCGGTTCCGCCTCCGCGGTAGCGGCCTTCGAGGCGCCCTTGGCCCTGGGCACCGATACGGGCGGTTCCATCCGTCAGCCCGGCGCCCTGACCGGCACCGTAGGTGTCAAGCCCACCTACGGCGGCGTCTCCCGCTTCGGGGCCATCGCCATGGCCTCCTCCCTGGACCAGATCGGTCCGGTCTCACGGTCCGTCCTGGATGCCGCACTCCTTCAGGAGTTGATCGGCGGCTATGACCACCGCGACTCCACCTCAATCCCCAAGCCGGTTCCGCCCCTGGCCTCCGCCGCCCGCGAGGGCATGAGGCGCGACCTGAAGGGACTGAAGGTCGGCCTGGTCAAGGAGCTGGGAGGCGAAGGCTATCAGCCCGGCGTTGAGGCCCGCTTCAATGAGGGTGTCAAGCTCCTGGAGGGTATGGGCGCCGAGGTGGTCGAGGTCTCCTGCCCCCACTTCCCCTATGCCCTGGCCGCCTACTACATCATCATGCCCTCGGAGGTCTCATCCAACCTGGCCCGGTACGACGGCATGCGTTACGGCCTGCGGGTCATGCCCCAGGCAGGGGTCGAGCAGACCGCGGCCAACATGATGTCGGCCACCCGTGAGGCCGGCTTCGGCGACGAGGTCAAGCGCCGCATCATCCTGGGCATCTACGCCCTCTCCGCCGGTTACTACGATGCCTGGTACGGGTCGGCCCAGAAGGTGCGCACCCTGATCATCCGCGACTTCGAGCAGGCCTTCGAGCAGGCCGACGTCCTGGTCTCGCCCACCTCGCCCACCACCGCCTTCAGGTTCGGTGACAAGATGGACGATCCCCTGGCCATGTATCTGAACGATGTGGCCACCATCCCCGCCAACATGGCGGGTACACCGGCCATGTCCATCCCGGCCGGGCTCAGCGATGACGGTCTGCCCGTGGGCTTCCAGTTCTTCGCGCCCCAGATGCGCGACGAGGTCATGTACAAGCCTGCCGCGGCCTTGGAGGCGGCCCTCCAGGAGCAGTGGGGAGGCCCGGTCTTCAAGGACCTGAAAGCCCCCTGGCTGGATGGCCACGTCAGTGGAACCACCAAGTAGGCATCGGAAGGAAACGGAATCATAATGGCTGAAAAACTCATGAAGTACGCCGATGCCGTGGCCAAGTACGACCCGGTGTTCGGCCTGGAGGTCCATGTCGAGCTCTCCACCAACACCAAGCTCTTCTGCCCGGCCCACATCGAGTTCGGTGGCGAGCCCAACTCCCAGCTGACCCCGGTCTCCCTGGGTCTGCCCGGCAGCCTGCCGGTGGTCAATCGGACGGCCATCGACTACGCGGTCAAGCTCGGCCTGGCCCTGCACTGCAAGATCAACGAGTGGAGCCAGTTCGCCCGGAAGAACTACTTCTACCCGGACATGCCCCGCGATTACCAGATCTCCCAGTACGACAAGCCCCTGAACGGTCAGGGCTACCTGGACGTGGAGCTGGATGACGGGTCCATCTTCCGTGTGCCCATCGAGCGCGCCCACGTCGAGGATGATGCCGGCAAGAACACCCACCTGGGTGGTGCCGACGGCCGTATCGAGGGTGCCGACCACTCCCTGGTCGACTACAACCGTGCCGGTGTGCCCCTGGTCGAGATCGTCACCAAGCCCATCGAGGGCGCCGGAGAGCGCACCCCCGAGGTGGCCGGTGCCTATGTGCGCGCCATCAGGGACATCGTGCGAGCCCTGAACATCTCCCATGCCCGGATGGAGCAGGGCAACATGAGGGCCGATGTCAACGTCTCCCTCCATGCCGGCCCCGACGCCCCCCTGGGCACCCGGTCCGAGACCAAGAACGTCAACACCTTCAAGGGCATCGAGAAGACCCTGATCTATGAGATTCGTCGCCAGGCCGCCCTGCTCGATTCCGGTGGCGAGGTTCTCCAGGAGACCCGCCATTGGGACGAGTCCACCCAGACCACAGCCGGCGGCCGGGTCAAGACCGACGCCAACGACTACCGCTACTTCCCCGACCCTGATCTGGTCATGGTCCATGTGACCAGTGAGCACATCGAGGAGCTCAGGGCCCGGATGCCCGAAATGCCACGTGAACGCAGGGCCCGGCTGAAGCAGGAATGGGACTTCACCGACCGGCAGATGCAGGACGCGGTCAACGCCGACGCGGTGGATCTGATCGAGGAGACCGTCAAGGCCGGTGCCACGGCCGCCGGTGCCCGCAAGTGGTGGCTGGGGGAGATCTCCCGCGAGGCCAATTCCCGTGGCGTCACCCTCCGCGAGCTTCCCATCTCGGCCCAGGATGTGGCTGATGTGGAGCGGCTGATCGCCGACGGCAGGCTCAACGACAAGCTGGCCAAGCAGACGGTCTCCGGAGTGCTGGCCGGAGAGGGCAGTCCCGCCCAGGTCGTCAAGAAGCATGGCTACCAGGTGGTCTCGGACGATGGTGCCCTGGATACAGCCGTCGATCAGGCCCTCAGGGACAACCCCGATATCGTGGCCAAGCTCAAGGGCGGCAACATGAAGCCCATGGGAGCCATCATTGGTGCCGTCATGCGTGCCACCAAGGGCCAGGCCGATGCCAAGGCGGTCAGCAAGATCGTCATGCAGCGCATCGCCCAGTGACCATCATTCTGCGCCTCGGGGATTCCCATGGTTTTCCCAGGGGCGCAGGGTAGAATTGATTGCCATCGCAAGGTGGCGGTCATGGAGGTGACGTGATGTCGACTAGCGGCAAGGGCAGTGAGGAACCGCGGACGGAACGTATCAAACCCGAGGGTCTCAAGGACAGGCAGCTGCCTGACCGTATTGAGATTCCCTTTATTCGCGGCGAGATGGTGCATCTGCGGCCTGCGGTCATCTCCGATCTGACCGCCATGGACCAGTTGCAGGCATTCTACAATTCGACGGGCATCACCGGCAAGGGTCCTCAGGCCGAGCGTGCCGTCGTCAACGCCTGGGTCCGCAGGTCGGTGGCCTGGTCCAAGGGACTGGCCCCCAAGGAGTCCGGCGTGGGAGACCCCGAGTCCCGGCGCACCCTGGCCTGGGCCATGATGACCGATGCGGACCATGATCTGGATGGTTCGCCTGATGCCGACAAGACCGGCGGGGTCATCGGCATGATCTTCCTGATCGACGTGGACGGCTGGTCCTGTTCGGCCCGGATCCAGGTGGTGCTGGGCAAGGACTACCGGGGCCGCGGATACTCCCGTGATGCCATGCCCAGGGTCATGACCTATGGGTATGCGGCCGCGCCCACGGGTCTGGGGCTTCATCGCATATGGGTGGCGGTTCCAGAGAAGAACACCCGGTCCATCTCCGTTTACCAATCCTTGGGCTTCATGGTTTCGGGCACCTCCCGCGACGCCCTCTGGGACATCGAGAACGGCAAGTATCAGGACCAGATCGTCATGGATGCCCTGGCCGACGAATACGACCCGATCCAGTCCCTGAACGCATTCGGCATGCACGTCATCGACGAGAATCCGGGAGTGGCCCAGTCCCTGATAGCCCACGGATACACCACCGAGGATGGAAGGCGGATGACCGCCTCCGAGGCGCAGCGGTATGCATCCCAGGTCAGGGCAGGCCTGGTGGGGGATGTGACCGGCCAGGGAGACCCGGCCGGGGATGACCTCTCGTCTGCCGATGCCGAGTCGGGCAGCGCCTCCCCAGCCCAGGCGGAACAGGCTGCAGAAACCTCGGGTCCCGGGGAGTCGGCACCCACCCAAGCGGTAGGCAACCCCAACGCCCAGGCAGGGGTCCAGCCTGGTGCTGACGAGTCCGAAGCAGACAAGGGCGAAGCGGATCATTCCGAAGCGGGCGAGGGGCACGACTCCTCCGATTGGGCCTATGGGTCCTCAAAGGCCAAGGGGTCCAAGCAGGCCTGGTGGCGAAATCTCGGTCACGGTCGTGACCGTTCCAATGGGGGTGGCCGATGAGCGCCGAGGATCTCGACAACTACGAAACCGATGCCGAGTTGGCCCTGTACCGGGAGTACCGCGACGTCATCAAGCTCTTCACCTACGTGGTCGAGACCGAGCGGCGCTTCTACCTGGCCAACAAGGTCGACTTCAATGTGCGCTCGGCCGGCCAGGATGTCTACTTCGACGTCCGTCTGACCGATGCGTGGGTCTGGGATGTCTACCGGTCCAGCCGGTTCGTCAAGAATGTGCGTATCGTCACCTTCAAGGATGTCAATGTTGAGGAGGTTCAGAAGACCGACATTGATATTCCCGACTCCCTCTCCTGAGCCCGAACCCTTTGTCCCGCACCGGATCAAAGGTACATGCCCATGGAAAAGGGCGGGGGTTGGGCATCTGGCAGGTGCATGGTGCCCCTCCCGGAGCGTCTCGGTCCGTCCCTGCGAGGTGATTCGCATGTTCTCCCCGGATGTGCGGGGAGTCCCATAATGGCTAGAAATCGTGTGGGAAGTCGATATTCACCCCTCGGTTCGGGTGCCTTGGTTAGAGTGAACATGATTTGTACGGTTTTCAGGAGGTTGGCATGGCGCGCAAGCAGTCCGTGGTTATCGTCGGCGGTGGTCCTGCGGGGCTGACCGCTGCGTGGGAGCTGGTCAAGGACGGTGGGGACGACAAGTACGACGTCACGGTCCTGGAGGCCACGGATACCTTCGGCGGTATCTCGCGCACGGTCAGGCACAACGGGAACCGCATGGACATCGGCGGCCACCGCTTTTTCTCCAAGGACGACCGGATCATGGACTGGTGGAAGGAGGTCCTCCCCCTCCAGGGCGCACCCTCCTACGATGACAAGAAGCTGGGGCGTCACCACGACCTGGAGCCGGGCGGGCCCGACCCCGAGCAGACCGACAGGGTCATGCTCAAGCGTCACCGCGTCTCGAGGATCTACTGGAACCATCATTTTCTGGACTACCCCATCTCACTGTCCACCAAGACCCTCCGGGCCATGGGCTTCAAGCTGACCATGCAGGCCGGTTTCAGCTACCTGAAAACCCTGGTCCACAAGCTGCCCGAAGACAACCTGGAGAACTTCTACATCAACCGCTTCGGTCGCAAGCTCTACTCCATGTTCTTCGAGGGATACACCGAGAAGCTCTGGGGCCGCCACCCGCGCGAGATCAGCGCCGACTGGGGTGCCCAGCGGGTCAAGGGCCTGAGCATCATGGGGGTCCTCAAGAACGCCTTCCAGAAGCTTCTGCCCAGGAAACGTGACTCCCGCGAGGTCGAGACCAGCCTGATCGAGGAATTCTGGTACCCCAAGCTGGGCCCCGGTCAACTCTGGGAGACCGTGGAACGCCGCAACGTCGAGCATGGCGTCCATGTCATCACCGAGGCCGAGGTGGTTGGGCTGAACCAGGAGGACGGACACATCTCCTCCGTGGTCTACCGTAACGCCGACGGCCGTGAGGTGACCCTCCGGGCCGACCAGGTCATCTCATCCATGCCCATCAGGGACCTGGTCCGGGCCATCGCCCATGAGGACACCTCCACCGACAAGGAGATGGTCCGCGTCGCCGACGGTCTGCCCTACCGCGATTTCGTCACGGTCGGTCTGCTTATCCGTCACCTGCGCATCCGTAACACCACGAAGATGAAGACCCTGGGCAACCCTCCCATCGTGCCGGATTGCTGGATTTACGTGCAGGACCCGGGCTACAAGATGGGCCGTATACAGATCTTCAACAACTGGAGCCCCTACATGGTCAAGAAGGTGGACGACACCGTCTGGATCGGCCTCGAGTACTTCTGCGAGGAGGGTGACGAGTTCTGGAACATGAGCGATGAGGAGACCACCGATTTCGCCATCAGGGAGCTGACACGAATGGGTATCATCAACGGTCCCACCGACGTGATGGATTCCCACCGCGAACGTGTGATCAAGGCCTACCCGGCCTACTTCGACACTTACACCCAGATGCCCGAACTGGTCAAATGGCTGGATTCCTTTGGCAATCTCTACTGTGTGGGGCGCAACGGTCAGCACCACTACAACAACCAGGACCACTCCATGGCCACCTCCATGGAGGCAGTCAAGAACATCAGGTCCGGCAGGACCGACAAGACCAACGTCTGGAATGTCAACACCGAGCAGTCATACCACGAACAGAAGTAACCGCCCGGGGAACCTCCAGGGGGTAATCCAGGAGTTGGGAGAGGACGGCCACGGTCTCCGTGAGGAGGGCCGTGTGCGTTTCGTACTTCTCTGAGGGATCGAGTGCCGCCTTCCCGTTGCTGATGACCGATGCCGTTACGTTGGCGAGCAGCCAGGCCAGAGTGGTGGTGTCGATTGCATCGGTCAGTCTGGTCCGGGGCAGGTCGCCCTGCTCCAACCAGCGGTCCAGGGCATGGGTGAGGTGGGTGATGATCATCGACAGGAACCCGTTGACCAGGTTCAGGTTGGTGCCCAGGTAGTTGTACCAGTTCTCCTTCTCGGCGAATATCTCGTACAGTTTCCGTATCACATCAACGAGCGGTACGGCAATCCCGTCCAGGGCTTCCTGCACATCAAGGGAGGGGTTGTCCAGGACGGTGATGACCTCCCGGGCATTGCGGTCGAAGTATGAGGTCAGGCAGGCGTTGACCAGGTCGTCCTTGGATTCGAAGTAGTAGTAGAAGACGCTCATTCCGACGCCCCTGCCGTCGTTCATGGCCCCGATTACATCGCGCAGGGATGTATTTGCCGCACCCTGTCGTTCGAAGACCTGCAAGGCGGTATCCACGAACTCCTGCCGTCGATCCTCGCGCATGGTTTTTCTCTCGCTCACAATGGCTAGTCTACGGCCTTATGACACGCTGGGGCTGTGCTTGCGGGAATCCGGGCCTCGTTGTATTCTTATATTCAGTTCGGCTTGCTGAGTCAGCGTCGGGCTTTCATGAGCGGTTTACCCGCATATTCTCAAGCTATTTGCCTGGTTTTAGGCATGGCGTAGGAAAGGCATTACAACAGTGGCAACAAGCCAAGATATACATTCTATGAGACTGCCTGAGCTCAAGGAACTGGCCAGGCAGTTGGGCTTACGCGGCATTTCCACCATGCGTAAGCCGGTCCTGATCGAGACCATAGAAGCCGCCCGATCCGGCGGTCAGGCCCCGGCAGGCGTCACCGTCCGGACTCCGGAGTCCGCGGTTCCGGCCAAGCAGGACGCCCCCAAGTCCGAAACGGAAGCGTCTTCCAGGCGTAGGGTCCAGGGTGGTTCCGACGAGGAGACCGGCAAGAAGGGGTCCGGGCCCGTCGCATCACGGCAGAAGAAGACCTCCGACAAGCAGGACGAGAAGAAGGTCGGTGATCTCTTCGACGTTCTGGGCATCGATGAGAATGCCGCCGTCCACAAGGATGGCCATGGCGCTCGTGAGGGAAGATTCCCCCACTCCGTGGCTGACGAGGAGGACGTGGTCATCTCCCGTCGCCGCCACCGTTCCTCGGATTCCCCGCGTGGCAACCGGACCAACCGTTCCCGGAACGAGCGTGGGCATGAGCAGGAACCTGAACACAACGAGGAACATGACAACGGGAACGTGCGTAACCTGGATGACATCCTGGCCGCCCTGCCCTCCCGCAATGACCACGCGCGCAGGCGTTCCTACGATGAGGGCCGTGATGAGGGCCGGGACTTCCGGCACAACCCCTCCGAGCGCCGCAACCGCAATGACCGGCACAACAACCGCAACAACCGGCGCAATGCGCGTGACTTCGAACCCCGTGAAGAGCGCCGTGAGAACTTCAAGCCCGAGGACATGGTCCCCGTGGCCGGTATCATCGACGTACTGGACTCCTACGCCTTTGTGCGGACCTCCGGCTACCTGCCCGGCCCCAACGACGTCTATGTCTCCATGGGTCAGGTCAAGAAGTACGGCCTGCGCAAGGGCGACGCCGTGCATGGTTCCATCCGACCCCCACGTGAGGGCGACCATCGCAACCAGCGGCAGAAGTTCGTCCCCCTCCAGTCCATCGACACCATCAACGGTATGAGCGTCGAGGAAGCCGGTGACCGGCCCCACTTCAGCAAGCTGACCCCTCTCTACCCGCAGGAGCGCATGCGGATGGAGACCCAGCCCAAGAACATCACCGGCCGTCTGATCGATATCGTGGCCCCGATCGGCAAGGGCCAGCGTGGCCTGATCGTCTCGCCCCCCAAGGCCGGCAAGACCCTGACCCTGCAGTCCATCGCCAACTCCATCAGCGCCAATAACCCCGAGGTCCATCTGATGGTGGTCCTGGTGGACGAGCGCCCCGAGGAGGTCACCGACATGGAGCGCACGGTCCAGGGCGAGGTCATCTCCTCGACCTTCGACCGCCCCGCCACAGACCATACCACGGTCGCGGAGCTGGCCATAGAGCGCGCCAAGCGTCTGGTGGAGCTGGGCCAGGATGTGGTGGTCCTCCTGGATTCCATGACCCGTCTGGCCCGCGCATACAATATCGCGGCCCCGGCCTCCGGACGGATCCTGTCCGGAGGCGTGGATGCCCAGGCCCTCTACCCGCCCAAGCGCTTCTTCGGCGCCGCCCGCAACATCGAGAACGGCGGCTCCCTGACCATCATCTCCTCGGCCCTGGTGGAGACCGGGTCCAAGATGGATGAGGTCATCTTCGAGGAGTTCAAGGGCACCGGCAACATGGAGCTCAGACTGACCCGCGACCTGGCCGACAAGAGGCTCTTCCCGGCCATCGACATCAACGCCTCCGGCACCCGCCGAGAGGAGTTGATCACCGCCCCGGAAGAGCTGGCCGTGGTCTACCGGCTGCGTCGTCTCCTGGGTGGCATGGAGACCGAACAGGCCTATCAGACCCTGGTGCCCCGCCTGAAGAAGACGGCCACCAACCGTGACTTCCTGGCCGCCATCAACCAATCCATGCTGAACCAGAAGTAATATGCGGGCCCGGTTGGGCTGATCCTTTCCGCCCCCGCCGGTTTCTGCCGTCCTTGTCCATGCACCAGGCATGGGCGAGGACGGTTCTTGTATGAGGGCCTGTACCCGCCCCGCCGGTCGGATAGACTGGGGCATATGAGTGAATCCGAATCAGAAACGACGATCCATGACCAGGTGAAGTCCGAGAATCAGGTGGTTGCCGATTGCGCCGGGGAGGTCGAGGAACTCAGGGACGGCATCGATGATATCGATGCGGCGGTCGTTCACATTCTCGCCGAGAGGTTCCGGGTGACCGGCAGGATCGGAAGGCTCAAGGCCAGGGCCGGTTTTGGGGCGGCCGATTCACGCCGTGAGACCCAACAGGTCGCCCGCCTGAGGGGTCTGGCCAAGGAGAGTGGTCTTGACCCGGACCTGGCCGAGGCCTATCTCCATCTGGTGGCCGATGCCGCCAAGAGGCTTCATCTGCGCGCCGGTGCCGAAGAACACTGACCTTGTTCTTTCCTGGTTTCAGGGGCTTCATATGAGTGCGGGGTTGGCCGATAAGAAATCCTTACCGGCCAACCCCGCACCCTAATCAATCATGTGCCGGGAAGATGCCTACTTCCCGGGCTTCTTTGCCGGCGGCTCGCCCAGCTGGCTGGCAATCACGTGCAGACCGGTGTCCTCCTCGGTGGCTTCGGCCCTTGGGGTCTCCTCGACAAGGGTCAGGTCGCCGGTCACACGCCCGGCCTCGGCCACATCGTCCAGGGCGGACCTGACGGCTTCCTTCCCTTCGGGGGCCACTGCCAGGGAGACCGAGAGAATGGGTGTCTTCATGGAGACCTTGGCCTCTGACTTGATGCGGCGCAGGGCGGCCAGGGCCGTGCCGGCCCAGGTCAGCAGGCTCGGGTCCTGGCCCTGGGCCGCCTGGCTGAAGGCATCGGGAAGGGGCCAGGAAGCCCGATGTACGGATCCCTCGCCCTGGTGCATCCACTGCCAGACCTCCTCGGTGGCGAAGGGGAGGAAGGGGGCCAGGAGACGGTCCAGGGCCTCCAGAACCAGACCCAGGGTGGTCCTGGCGCTGAGCACCTGGCCCCGGTCGGGTGTCCTCCCCGTCGCATCCGCAGTGCCATAGGCGCGGTTCTTCGACAGTTCGATGTAGTTGTCGCAGAAGTCCCAGAAGAAGGATTCCACGGTCTCCAGGGCCTTGGAGTGCTCATAGGACTCCAAGGCCTGGGTGGCCTGGTCGATCACCCGGGCCAGGCCGGCCAGGACCGCACGGTCCAGGGGCACGGTCACATCGGCCGGGTCCCAGGTGGTCCTGGCTGAATCCGCCACATGGTGGTTCTCGTCCTCCCGGCCGATGGCCAGGGCGAACTTGGTGGCGTTGAGGAGCTTGACGGCCAGGCGGCGGCCGATCTTCATCTGCCCCTCGTCGTAGGTGGCGTCCAGGCCCAGCCGGGCCGAGGAGGCCCAGTAGCGCACGGCATCGGCACCATACTTCCTGATGGGTTCATCCGGGACCACGACGTTCCCCTTGGACTTGCTCATCTTCTTGTGGTCCGGATCCAGGATCCATCCCGACAGGGTGGTGTTGCTCCAGGGCAGGCATCCGTTCTCCAGGTGGGCACGGTCGATGGAGCTGAAGAGCCAGGTACGGATGATGTCCTGGCCCTGGGGACGCAGGTCCATGGGGAAGGTGGCCTTGAAGAGGGCCTGGTCCTCCTCGCCGGGCTCGGCCCAGTGGGTCACGATCTGGGGGGTCAGGGAGCTGGTGGCCCAGGTGTCCATGATGTCCTTCTCGGCCGTGAAGCCGTTGGGCTGGTCACGCTGGGATTCCTCAAAACCCTCGGGCACATCGGTGCTGGGGTCGATGGGGAGCCTGTCCTCCGCAGGGGTGATGGGGTGGGCGTAGTCGGTCTCGCCCTCCTCGGTCACCGGGTACCAGAGGGGGAAGGGAACGCCGAAGAAACGCTGACGGGAGATCAGCCAGTCGCCGTTCAGTCCCTCCACCCAGTTCTTGTAGCGGACCCGCATGAAGTCGGGGTGGAAGTCGAGTTCCCTGCCCCGCTCCAGGAGCTCCTGGTTGAGCTTCCTGTCGGTACCTCCGTTGCACAGGTACCACTGGCGGGAGGTGACGATCTCCAGGGGCTTGTCGCCCTTTTCGTAGAAGTTGGTCATGCGCTTGGTGGGCTTTGGCTCGCCGTCCAGGTCGCCGACCTCCCTCAGGGCGTCCACGACGATCTTCCGTGCGGAGAAGGTGGTCTTCCCCTCGGTCTGCTCGAAGATCTCCCTGCCGCCCTGGTCGGTGATCCAGTCCGGTACCGACATGATGATCCGGCCGTTGCGCTGGATGATGGGCCGGGTGGGGAGCTTCAGGTCACGCCACCACTGGACGTCGGTCACGTCGCCGAAGGTACAGCACATGGCGATGCCGGCGCCTTTGTCCATCTCTGCGGCCGGATGGGCCAGGATGGGGACCTCGACCTTGAAGAGGGGGGAGTAGACCTTCTGACCGAAGTACTTCTGGTAGCGTTCGTCGTCCGGGTGGGCGATCAGGGCGCCGCAGGCGGCCAGGAGCTCGGGTCTGGTCGTTTCGATGTAGATGGGGGTGCCGTCCTGGAACCGGAAGGCCACCCGGTGGTAGAAGCCGTCGTACTCGCGTGACTCCAGCTCGGCCTGGGCCACGGCGGTCTGGAAGGTCACGTCCCAGAGTCCTGGCGCTTCCTGCTGGTAGGCTTCGCCCCTGGCCAGGTTGCGTAGGAAGGCCTTCTGGGCCACCCGGCGGGGGTGGTCACCGATGGTGTGGTAGGTCTGCGACCAGTCGATCGAGAGCCCCAGGGAGCGCCAGAGCCGTTCGAAGAGTTTCTCGTCCTCGGCGGTCAGTTCCTCGCAGAGCTCGATGAAGTTCTGCCGGGAGACCGGTACCTGGTCCTTGGCGCTGATCTTCTTCCCGTCCGTGCCGTGGAAAGGCGGTTTGAAGTCTGGATCATACTTCAGGGATGTATCGACCCGTACCCCGTAGTAGTTCTGGACCCTGCGCTCGGTCGGCAGGCCGTTGTCGTCCCAACCCATGGGGTAGAAGACGTCGTAGCCCTGCATGCGCTTGAAGCGGGCGATGACGTCGGTGTGGGTGTATGAGAAGACATGCCCCACATGCAGGTGGCCCGACACCGTGGGCGGGGGGGTGTCGATGGAGTAAACGGACCTGCGGTCACGGGTGTTGCGGAAGTGGTAGACCCCGGACCGTTCCCAGTCCTGGCACCATTTTTCCTCCAGGCCGTCCACACCCACCCTGTCGGGCAGGGGGGCCAGGCTGGCGTTGACGATTCCTTGGTTTTCAGCAGACATACCAGCATTTTATGGACGAACAATGACAAGGCCCCTGACCGCGGCGGGCGGGTCAGTCCTTGACCTCCAGGTTCCACAGGGGCAGGTACTGGTCGACCATGGTCCGGGGCATCCCCTGGAGTTTGGAGGAGGTCAGGACCTGTGGGGTGCGGGCATAGAGCCAGTCGCTGGGGGAGAGGTCGCTGACCTGGCGGGCGTAGCCACCCAGACGGCTTGCGTACTGGTCCTGGCTGGTGGAGCCGATCACCTGGATCCAGGCATCCTGGACCTCGCGGTTGTCGAAGAGCATGGTGGCGTTGGGGTCCGCGAACTGGCCGATCTGGTCGTTGTTCATGGTCAGGAGGGTCATGTCGTAGTCGTGGCGGCCCAGCACCTGGTCGCGGAAGGTTGAGCGGTCCACCATGGTGACCTTGCTGGGGATGCCCACCTCCTTGAGCTGGGAGGCGATCAGGTCGCCGATCCGCTTTCCGTAAGTGTCCTGGTAGACCAGGCGCAGCCCGCCCCGGTAATAGGGCTGGGCATAGTAGGAGGCGAACCGGGAGGCCTTGTCCGTGTCGTGGGGGAAGGCCTGCAGTCCCGCATCGAAGCCCGGGCTCATCTCGTTCAGGGGGCCGCCCAGGGGCTTGGCTCCGCCCGCCTCCAGGTCGGCCAGGCTCTGTCTGTCCAAGGCGTAGCGGACGGCCTCGCGCACGTGCTGGTCGGAGAGGAGGGATCCGGAGCTGTTGTTGAAGGCCAGGACCAGGTTGCTCTGGCTGGGGCCGTTGAGGAGCTTGACCCCTTTTCCCGTCTTGGTCTTCCCTTCCTTGGATGCGGCCTCCTTGGCGGGGGTGGCATCGGCCGGGGGCAGATCGACGATGGCGTCGAGGTTCCCCTCCTGCACCTGCTTGACGGCACTCGCATCCCGGGACCTGTCGTAGGTCAGGACCACGGTGTCGGTCTTGGCCTTGTCCGGTCCTTGATAGTGTTCGTTCCTGGCCAGGGTCAGGGAGATGCCCGGCTGCCAGTCCTTGACCCTGTAAGGTCCCGAACCGGCTGATTCGGTGGAGTAGTCCACCTGGGCGTGACGGTCATACACGATGCCCGCCCGACCGGTCAGGGCAGTCAGGAGATGGGCGTCGGGTCTGTTCAGTCCGATGGACAGGGTGGTGGGTGCAGGGTTGTTGACCCTGGACAGGTTGGTCAGCCACTCGTGCCCTGCGTACTGCTTCTCGACAATCTGCTGGAGGGACCAGAGGGCATCCGAGGAGTCCAGGGCACGTCCGTCCGAAAAACGGGCGTCGGTGCGGATGTGGAAGGTGTAGATGAGTCCGTCTGCGGAGACGTCCCAGCTCTGGGCCAGACCGGGTGCCGGGTTTCCCTGTGGGTCCGGTGCGAGCAGGGTCTGATACACGTTCCCCATGAGGGCCTGGTCGGCAGGCGAGCCCTCTTCGGTGCGGATATCAAGGGACTGCGGGGCCTCTCGGGCGGCTATGCGAATGGTATCGCCGGATCTGAGACCACTCAGGCGGGGGCTGCCCTGACCTGTGATCAGGGGCCAGGCCAGGTAGACGCCGGTGGTCAGCACCACCAGCACCAGGATGAAGATGATGCCGGCCCTGATGTCCTTGCCTGTATGCTCTGCCATGCACTCGATTCTAACGGGGTGGCGGGTCAGGCCAGGATTTCAGCACTCGGGCAGGTCGTGGCCAGGGGGCAGTTCAGACAGTCCGGCTTACGGGCATGGCAGGTCTGTCTCCCGTGGAAGATCAGTCTGTGGGAGAGGTTGGTCCAATCCTCGGGTGGGAAGCAGTCGCAGATTTCGTGCTCGATCCTGACCGGGTCCGGGTGGGTACTGCGCCAGTCCGTCCGCCAGCGCAGACGTCCGGTGACACGGATCACATGGGTGTCTACCGGAAAGCCGGGGATCTTGAAGGCATTGCCCAGGACCACGTTGGCCGTCTTCCTGCCCACCCCGGGCAATTGGGTGAGTTCCTCCATGGTCTCGGGCACCTCGCCATGGAAGTCATCCACCAGCATCCGTGACAGCCCCACCAGGTGTTCCGCCTTGGCGTGATGGAAGCCCACGGAGTGGATTATGTCCTCGATATCAAGGGGGTTGGCCCCGCCCAAGGCTGCCGGGTCGGGGTAGCGGCCGAAGAGTTCCGGGGTGACCGAGTTGACCCGTTTGTCGGTGGTCTGGGCGCTGAGGACCGTCGCCACCAGGAGCTCGAAGGGGTTGTGGAAGTGCAGGGCGCAATAGGCCTCCGGATATACCTGGCGGAGAATCTCGTACTCGGCATGCATTCTGGTCAGACGCTCGGTCTTGGATTCTCTTCCACCGGCCCGCTTCCTGCCGGTGCCGCTTTGGTGGGTGTCTCCCTTGCCGGGGTCTTTCCTGCGGGTTTCGCTCCTACTGGTCACTGTCGCCCGGCTTCTTATCCCGCGGCTTGCCCCTCTGGGGTTTCAGGGGCTTGGGCTCCGGCACCTGCCCTTTCCGATCTGATGACTGCGACTGGTCCTGGGGTTGTTCCCTGTCCTGCGCCTGTGTCTGGCTCCTGCCGGTCTTTGCCGATTCAGGCGGGTCGAACCGGTAGCCCACATTCCGCACGGTCCCGATCAGGTGCTCGTATTCGCCGCCCAGCTTGGCCCTCAGGCGGCGGATGTGCACGTCGACGGTCCGGGTGCCACCGTAGTAGTCATAGCCCCAAACCTCCTGGAGAAGCTGGGCCCTGGTGAAGACCCTGCCCGGGTGCTGGACCAGGTACTTGAGCAGCTCGAACTCCTTGTAGGCCAGGTCGATGGGGTTGCCATGGACCCGGGCCGTATAGCTTTCGGTGTCCACCACAAGGTCGCCGGAGCGGACCCTGCCGGTGGGCACCTGGTCATCAGTGGTCTGCTGATGCTGGCTGGTCTGGGGCTGGGAGGTGTCGCGCTGGCGGACCAGGCGCAGACGGGCCTCCACCTCGGCAGGCGAGGCGGTCTGGACCACCACATCGGCCACCCCCCACTGGGCGTTGACCACGGTGAACCCGCCCTCGCTCAGGACCAGGATGATCGGGGTCGACAGACCCGAGGCGCGAATCAGGCTGCAGATGGTCTTGGCGCTGGCCAGATCGTCGCTGGCATCGATAAAAAGGACCGTGTCCTCGGGCATCTTGACCAGGGAGGCGGCATCCAGGGGAAGGACCCTGACGCGATGCGAAAGGAGGGCCAATGCCGGAAGAACGGTTGCCGGATCACTGGCAAAAGTCATCAGCGTCAGATCGGTCATGCCCCCACCCTCCTTCGTTGCCTGTCGTCCACTCTATGCGAACAAGATGAACAATTGCCATCATTGTACAATCAGGCTTATCGCCGGTCTCGTCATTCGATATATGGTATTCCGCCCGGCTGTCACCCCCGGGAGGGGACTGGCATAGGATTGACGGTGATGACCGGCCTAACGAAACCTGCCGAATCCGGCGGACAGGAGGATGTGTAGTGGATGCTGTCAAGCGGACCGGGGGCAAGGCCCCCATTCCTGCCCAGCTGCTGACCCTCGCCCTGCTGGTTCTGCCGGCCCTGGTGACCTGGGTGCTTGGATCTCCCTCCACGGCCAGGATTATGCAGATACTCCTGGTGGTGATTGCCCTTCTTGCCTTGCTCGCCTGCTGGCCCTTTGCCGGACCTGGCATTCCCACCGACCCGGATAGGGGCATCTGTGCCTTGCTGGGTCTGATATCGATGGCCCTCATCTTCCTTCTGCCAAGGTCCGTCGGCCTGGATGTGTCCAGGGGGGATGGGGCCGACCTGGATGCCGTCTGGCCCCTGACCAGGCTCTGGCTGGAGTCCTCGGCCGTCCTGCTGACCATCCTGGCCGTGGTCATGTTCGCCCGGCAGATGGCACGGAAGAATCGTCGGATGGTGATTCGAGGCATCTCCGCCACGGCCCTGTCCGGTCTGGCGGTGGTCTGCGCCTCGGGTTGGGTCTTCCTTCCGGCCTTCTGCTCCCTCTTCGCCAGGGCGGCTGCTTCTGCCCCCCTGCCTGCAATACTGACCCTGGTGGTGGGTCTGGTCCTCTTGGTCGGTTTGGTCCTTGCCGGTTGGCAGTGGGGGCGGGATCTGGCTGGCGGTCTAGTCGATGAGTCCGGTAAGGCCGGCAGGTCCGGTCGCACGGACCAGGACACTTCCTCCGCCTATCAGGTTGGATCATCAGACCGCACTGGTGGCCCTGCCTGGTTCGGAATGGCCCTGGTGCCGGTCATGCTCTCCGGTGCCTTGGTGATGCTGTCCATTACGGCGCTGCACTTCCTGGTCTGACCTCGGTTCAGCCTGCAGGTTGATTCCTGTCGGTCGGACTGCTTCAGGCCCTCAAGCCGGACCCTCTGTCCCGTCTTGGAGCCTTCGGTTTCATCCCAGGATACCTGGTTTCGCCTTGGAATCTCTGTTCTGTCTTAGGGGATTATGCCCAGGTGCTCCATGAATATCTGGACACCCAAGGCAATCAGGATGATGCCGCCCGCTATCTGGGCCGGCTTGCGCCATCGCGCCCCGAAGAGGTTGCCGATGCGCAGGCCAAGTATTGAGGCCAGGGCCGTCACGACCCCGATGACCAGGACGGCCAGCCAGATGTTGACGTTCATCAGGGCCAGGCTGGCACCCACTCCGAAGGCATCGATGCTGGTGGCGATGGAGAGGGGGAGCATGCTCCTCCAGGAGAAGGGTTCCCTGGCCTGTGCCCTCCGTCTGGTTCCCTGCCGGCCAGGCTCTTCCGGTTTGGTATCTTCCTGCCCGGGTTCACCCTCATCGTCCGGATCGAAAACGGCTTCGCGGATCATGTTGATGCCGATGATGCCCAGCAATCCCATGATGATCCAGTGGTCGACCGCCGTTACATAGTCCTGGAGGAGGGAGGCGGCGAAGTAACCGATCAGGGGGAAGAGGGCCTGGAATCCGCCGAACCAGAGCCCCACCAGCCAGTGGTGACGGGCCTCGAGCCTGCGGACGGAAAGTCCCTTGCCTATGGCGACCGCAAAGGCATCGGCGGATACGCCCAAGGCTATCAGTATAAGTCTGATGAACACAGCATTCCTCGATACGTTCATCCCGGTACGGGATGGGCCTCGACCAGGTTTCCTCGAACCCGCCTACGCCTCGGGTGCGTTGACAGCGGAACTGCCGAATAACCGGCTTTGAATTCGCTGAATGCTGTTCACATGCCACGCATGAAATATGAAGCTATATTATAGGCACCCGATATGGGGTATGGCAAGACCCTCAGGATTGTGCCCACAGGCCGTTTCATCCGATGCCATCCAGTCCCCACCAGCGTGCGTCCCGGCCCGACGCTTGGCCGCCTACTTGTCCCGGTAGGAGACCGCGTAGAGCTTCCCGTTCTGATACCTGGCCATGTAGACGTCGGACACCTTCTTGATCCCTTTTTCGTTCAGGCTCTTCATGAGCCAGTCGTCGTCCTTGCCCATCATGTCCAACACGTCGGGGTTGGCCCGGCCGTCCAGGATGACCGGATAGCGCACGTCCTCGTCCTCCTTGGAGATGATCGTCAGGCCGCCGTTCTGCTCGACGATGCCCCGCTTGACATCACGGATGTCGTTGATGCCCTGGGTGCGGAGCTTGAAGTCGACCTCCTTGGCCGTCAGGTTGACCTTGAGGCAGTTCTGCACCAGGAGTTTCCCGTTCTTGATGATGGTGACGGGCTCCCCGTCGATGTACTTCCCCACGACGTGGATGTGGGTCTTGGCATAGCGGGTCAGGAGGATCAGGGTGGCCCAGATCAGGAGGATGACGATGTACTGGGCCATCGAAATGGAGTTGCTGTAGATCACCCCGCCGATGATGCCGCCCAGAACGTAGTTCTGCAGCTGGTCCATGGGCGAGGTGGGGGCCAGGTTCCCCTTGCCGGTCACGTTGATCAGGAGGGTGATGAAGAGGAGGCCGACGATCAGCTTCAGGGCCACATTCACGTAGAAATTGATATCCATGGGTTACTCTCCGATCATGGTGACATCGGGCTGGTACAGGTCGGCCTTCTCCAGGAGGAACTGCGAACCGGAACCGTTGAAGACCAGGGTGTAGTAGCCCTTGGGGGTCTTGATGATCATGTCGTTGTTCCGGGAGGTGTCGTTGATGCTGATGGTCCGAGGGTCCACTCCCAGCTTGGCCGCGGATTTCTCGATGACGACGGTCAGTTGGCCGCTCTGGACGCTGGCCGTGCGCAGATTGGTGTAGTCGCTGTACTGGATCGCGGCCGCCAGGAGGAGCAGGGTGCCCAGGATGATGGCCAGGTCCTTGTATTTACGGTCCCACTTGCGTCGGGCGTACATGACCAGGAAGAAAAGGAAGGCCAGGGCCAGTACCACGATGACGATTATCTTGATCAGCCGCCAGTCGGTCTGGCCCCCCTTGAGGTAGGTATAGGTATAAAAGGTCATAGTGGCTCCCTGCCGTTCCGGGCATCTCTCACTTATGCATGGTAGACGGCCCGGCAGGGGATCGTCGGATTTGCGGCGGCCGGTTCCCGCCCGGTCCGCCGTGTACGGAAAACCCCGGCAGGAATGTCCCTATCGGAAGGGTTCCTGCCGGGGTGACTCCCATCGGAGCTGGTTCCTGGTGGTTTGGGTCCCTATCGAGAGGATGCCATCCGGCGCTCGAGTGGTCCTGGGCCTTACTTCTGGTTGGCCAGGCGCTCGCGGGCCGCCTTGATCTCGGTCTCGGCGGCCTCGGCGTTGGTCCAGAAGTCGCCGGGCATGACCTCCTTGCCGGGCTCCAGGGCCTTGTACTGCTCGAAGAAGTGCTTGATCTCCCGCTTGTGGAAGTCGGAGACGTCCTCGATGTCCTTGATGTCGTCGAAGCGCACGTCGGCAGGCACGCAGAGCACCTTGTCGTCGCCGCCGGCCTCGTCGACCATGTGGTAGAGGCCCACGGCGCGGCACTCGACCACGCAGCCGGGGAAGACGGAGTTCGGAATCATGACCAGGGCGTCCAAGGGGTCGCCGTCCTCGCCCAGGGTGTCCTCGATGTAGCCGTAGTCATCGGGATACCCCATGGAGGTGAAGAGGGTGCGGTCCAGCATGATGCGGCCGCTGTCGTGGTCGACTTCATACTTGTTGCGCGAACCGCGGGGAATCTCGACCAGCACGTTGAAGGTCTCTGCCATAGTCCTGTCTCCTTTGTCTGGCCGTGGCCACGCGGGCTCGGCCGAATCGGTTGTATCTCATACACAGCATAACCAGTCGTGCGCACATTCGACCACATTCCTCCGGCTCAGGGGAACCTGCCGATTCCTCCGGTCATACTCGAGGTCCATGGGGTGGAGGGCGCCCGGTTCGATGACCTTCCAAGATGGTGGATCTCCGCTCTGCTCTCCCTGTGGGCATTGATGGTCCGCGGATTTCGGCTCGACGAAAAGGATGAAGATGAAACGAAGAAGAGGGTGGCTGGGACTCCTGGCTGCAGTGATAGCTTGCTTTACCCTATTGGTACCCCTGACACCTGCCATGGCGGGCGGAGGTTCCGGGCATGCCGGCGGTGGTGCCGAGGGTAATGGCGGCTTCTGGCAGGGTTGGGCCTACCGCGACGATGGTCAGGGTGGGTTCGGTGGTCACGAGGTGGCCAGCGTCGACCGGGCCTTTGCCCTTCTGGATATCAGGGACGGGGCGAATGACACCACGACCAGGGTCAAACAAGAGGCCTTGGACGAGGCCAACCGGAACTGCACGGAGAGGTTCGACCAGGCCCATCCCGACAGGCGCGGTCAGGGGAACTGCCGGGTGACCGGTGTGGGGGTCGTCACCGGCATGAACGGCGGGCAGCGGGTCTTTGACGGGGTCAGCATGGCCCAGCACTCCATCTGGATGAGCAACTGGCAATCTTCGATTGCCGGTAGGTCCTACAGCAACCGGGGCGTTTCCTACCGAACCAGCCAGCCCTTCTGGGACCAGCCGGGGGATTCCCTGGATGGACTGGCCGAGCGCTATGCCGGCAATGAGCACAGCATCTCCCTTGTGGTGATCATGCTGAACGATTTCGAGCCCAGGCCTGCCGACCAACCTCCCAGCCTGCCCGACAAACAGGTGGAGCGAGGAACCAGTGCGGATTCCATGACCAATCACACACGCATTACCACCAATACCGGAACCAACGGCCGTGAGCTGACCTTCCGTGACGGCTTCCAGCCTATGGGCCAGCGCTATACCATCGGCGGCCAACGGGTTCGTGACATGACCAACGGCCGGGATCTGAGCGATCATTTTATTTTCAACACCCGGAACGGTGACACTCCATCCGGGAATCTGGCCACTGCCGTCTGGAGGGGCGGCGATTTGCCGGTGAACCATGTTTGGCAGTGGGACTTGGATGTGGCCGTCTACAGGCCGACCATCAATGTCATCCAGGATACGGGTGCCGTCCGGTGGAAGGGGTTGGCCATGGAGTCCGAGCATCAGACCCCGCAACGGCGGTTCCCCACCTGGAAGCCCAACCCCGACAAGTCATGGATACTCCAGGACCCTTCAACCGGCCGATGGCGGGCGGTCATCGACCCGACACACACCAACCGGACCGGGGCCGACGGGCATGTCTTCCTGGATGGCGATAAGGTCGGTGCCGTGGTCAATGCCACTGTCGATCCCGGCCTGGTTCAGGCACCCGGCCTGCTGGCCTTGGATGACGACTGGTCGGCTGCCGATTACCTGGTTGATCAGGACGGCGCTGCAAAGGTGCGGATCTACGAGGCCGAGGGTGTCGCGGATGGGGATGGGCATTACCGGCACAGCAGCGTATCGGCCATCAATGAGCATGGTCGCGATGTGACGAACCGCTTCGACATCACCGTCTCGGGGAAGGCGGTCAGAGCCCGGGCCAAGGCCGGCTACCTGGCCAGGTTGCGGGGTATGACCACCCCCTTGCAGGTGAGCATGTTGGTGCCCTTTACCGTCAACTTCGCCAACGGCGGTGGGGCGGCACAGGTCAGGAAAGACATGGGCAGGGGCCAGGGTGACGAGGTGACCTTCTGCGCGGCCATGCCTGCCCAGCCCGGGGCGGATGGGTCCTTGACCAACAAGGGTTCCCAGACCGTCAACGGGCAGACCGTCGACACCAACCGGCCAGGCATCTGTGCCTACCTGCCGCCGGTGAACAAGGATGTGGTCTCCGAGTCCGGCCAGGGAGGCACCCAGGAGAGTGTGGACGGGAAGGTGGTCCAACCCGGGCAGCGGCTGGAATACCAGCTGGACACCCAACCCTCCCTCCCTGCTGACCTGGCTTATCCGGTCAGGGAGCTGGCCTTCACCGACGTCTACGATCAGTGGTTCAGGCCGGACAAACAGACCCTTGAGTTGATGGACCTCTCCCGGGGCCGGCCGATTCCCAAGTCCAAGTACTCCACTCATTGGGACGATGCCCACCACCTGGTACGGGTGGTCCTGACCGATGCCGGCCTGATCGGCCAGTGGCGGGCCTCCGGTAATCCCAAGATCCAGATTCGGTTCGAGGGGACAGTGGATAAGGCCGCACCGACTGATCACCGGGTGGGCAATCAATGGATGTTGACCATCAACAACTCCCTGACCCCATCCAACAAGGTCTTCAGTCTGCCTCCGGTGGTCAATCCGGCCAAGCAGGTCGTCAGCTCCCGTGACCAGTCGGTCAGCATCGACGGCCGGACCCTCCTCCAGGGGGATACGGGTGTCTACCGGGTCACCATGGATGCCAGGCAGACCGACAACGCCTACAGGGTCTGGAGGCTCGGTCTGGTGGATGACTTCGATGATGAGTATCTGAGCATCGATCCGGGGCGTATCCGGGTCACGGGGTCCGATGGAAGGGACTACACCAGCCGGTTCAATATCCAGATTCGAGGCGGGGTCGTCTACGCCTTCGCCAAGACCGTCGACACCTTCATCCCGGCCACCGGTCTGACCGTCAAGGGCGACCCCCAGCCCAAGGACCTTGCAGCCTATGCCCGCCGGGTCGGCCACAGCCCCCTGGGTGAACCGGCCATCGACCAGTCCCTGCTTGGCCGCACCTATAACCTGATCCTGCCCTTCCGGGTCATCAGGGTCGGGCACCGTCAGGTGCTCAAGAACCAGGGGGTGCAGATATTGAATGACATCAGGCGGAAGACCAACATCGTCTCCAACCCCCTCCAACCGCTCAATCCCGCCAAGGATGTCGTCGTGGACGTAGGCGGCGGCTCCTCCCGGGCCGGGAGCATCTACCGCGACAGTCTCTTCCTCTACCAGCTGGACTCAAGCATCCTTCCGGCCGGCAGGGCCTACCCCCAGGTGGGCCAGTGGCGCATCGAGGATCAACTGGTTCCGGACGTGGACCTGTTCACCGGGCAATGGGCCGTCTACGCCTCCAGGGATCTGGCGAGGAACGGCAGGGTCCTGGTTCCCAAGGGCGGCCAACTGGCTGGGTCGGGCTTCGATGCTTCGTCCCTGGGTGGGAACCTCTTCACCCTGGTACCCGGGCCTGATGGGAAGGTGACGGTTGCCGCCACGGCGGCCTATCTGACTATGGTCTCCGCCATGCCCAACCAGGAGGTGGGATGGCGTGCCTACCTGCAGTGCCGGCGCCTGGTCACTGTGGACAGGCATGAGAACCGTTTTACCGAGTATTACCAGGACAGGGTGATTCCCTCCAATACGGTCTGGACCAGAACCCCTGACCTGACTCCCGGTCTGCATCTGGAGAAGTTCGACGCGGCCGGTGGATTCTCCGATGGCGACCGCGATGAACCCAATCAGGCCCTTCCGGTGAAGGGTGATATCAATATGGTCTTCCGCATCACCAACGATTCGGGCAAGGATCCGGGCACGGGTCGGGGAGCCTACTTCCGGGCCAGGGATCTCAGCCTGGAGGATTGGACCGTGACGGGCGGCGGCAGGGTGGTCGACCTCAAGTATCCGCAGGGATGGAATGACCTGATTCTCAAACCCGGGCAGTCGGTGGACGTTCATGGAACCCTGGTCGGAGTGACCGGCCATCATACCGACAGGGCCAAGGTGACCGGAAAGCCGCTGACCGCCTGCCCGGTCAATCCGCCTTCCACCATGCCTGACCACGATGGTTCCCTGGTTCGTCCAGCTGCCCCCTCAAGTTCTGGTTCCGTTTCCGGACTGCCTGGTCAGCCCTCCACAGGTCCCGAATCTGTTTCCGGGAAGCCCAACGGGCCTGTACCAGGTTCGATTACCATCGATGGGCAGACCCTCTGCCTGGATACCAAGGTTGAATCCAACCTGGATGATTGGAATGGGGCCTCCGCAAGTCTGCCGGCGGCGGGTTCCGCGGTCTCCCAGGCCCTGATCCTGCTTACGGTTATCTCTTTCACCGGGCTGATTATCCTGGTTGTTGCCGGGAAGCGCCGGAAGTGAAGGGTCACGCCAAGGTGGAACCCAGGATGCGGTCAGGGCGCCAGATTGGCATCGGGTCAGGCTTCCCGACTGCTCAGCCATTCAATGGCCAGCTGGGTTCGATTCGAAAGGTTGGTCTTGGCCAGGATCGATGAAATACGGTTGCGGACAGTGCCTTCGCTGAGGTAGAGCCTGTCGGCGATGGTGTGGTTGTCCAGTCCGTCGGCGACCAGGGCGACCAGTTCGCGCTCCCGTCGGCTCAGGCCGGCGAATCTGCCCGGTATCGGGTTTCCGGCCTCCTTCCGAGACTCCTGGTTGGGCGCGGAGGGTTTCCACCCTCGATGGTCCGGTTCCCGTCCGGGTGCGCTCGCGGTCGACGGTTGACCGCCCAGCGGAAGGTTGGCCAGGGCCTCGGATCCCAGAACCACCTGTCCGGCCATCACAGCTTCCAGGGCGGGGACGACCGAGGCCACATCCTGTTTGATCAGGTAGCCCTTGGCTCCCAGGCCAAGGGCTCGGGAGATGTATTCCTCATCGGCGAAGGTGGTCAGGAAGAGAATCCTCGCGTTGGGGTCGGCTTCCATGATTCTGCCGGCTGCCTCCAACCCGTCCATCCCGGGCATCTGAATGTCGATGAGGAGGATGTCCGGTCGGCCATCGGGTGCCTTGTATGAGTTGAGGACCGATAGTCCGTCACTGGCGGTCCATATCACCTCGGCAGTCTGGGTGGTGGTCAGAATGGTCAACAGCGAGGAGCAAACGATGGGATCATCATCGGCGATTGCAACCTTCATGAGTGGAGTCTTTCTGTGGTGACCGCCATGTATCCATGACGGTTCGCTGCTTCTCTCATACTACTTGTCTTACTCATCTGCCTGACCTATTCGGTCTTCCATACGAATCTCCTCCGCCGCATGTCCATTACTCTCTTTGCCTCGCCATCCAGTATGAACTGCTGGAAACAGATTGCGGGGGCGGGGGATGCGGGCCATGGATCGACTATGCAGATAGTGGCAGGTTCTTGGGGAGACTGACGAAGACCCGCCACCCATCCCGATTCGGCCCGCTTAGTGTCGAACCACCCAGGGAATGTGCGCGGGCCTCCATGTCGGCAAGGCCCATGCCGCGCCACGCCTGTTCTCCTGAGTCGCGTTCCTGTGAAGTTTGCCCAGGGTAGGAGGCGGGCCTGCCCATGCCTGATTGCCCGTCGGCGGGAACCGGATGGTGGGCTCCGTCATCCTGAACCACCAGCTGCCAGACCATGGGTAGGTCCTTCAGGATGATGCTGACCGATTGGGCATGGCTGTGGCGGGCGGTGTTGCTCAAGGCCTCGCGGATGATGGTGGCGAAGCAACGGGCCACGGGGGCCGGCGCCTCTTCGATATCGTTCTGCAGGTGGACCTGGATGGCGGTGGATTGACCTGTGTCCAGAGAGCGGGAGGCTTCTTCGATTCGGGCATTGAAGTCTGTGCCCCGGTCTTCCAAGTCGTGCACCGACCGACGGATTGTGGTCATGGCCTGGTCCAGGGTGTCGCCCAGTTCGCCGAAGGCCCGGGCGCTGTCCTGGTCACCGCGGCTTTGGGCAAGCACCTGGTCGGCCTTGGTCTGCATGATGGCCCTGGTCAATTGATGACCGACGTTGTCATGCATTTCGCGGGCGATGCGGGTGCGTTCAGTCAATTGAACCGTCCTGGCGGTCTGGGCTCTTTCCTCGTCCAGGTCGGCGATTCGGGAGTGCATCCGCCTGATTGTGTACCTCTGCAGGTCGCCCAGGTCCAGGAGTCGCTGTTCCGTTCCGGACAGGGAGGCGCAGATGAACCCGACCAGTCGGGCGAAGATTGCGGTCGTCAGTCCCAAAGTGGCATATCGTTGCCAGGTCCCGTCCAGGCGGATGAGATTAGCCGAAGCCGGAATTATCCAGAACGATTCGACCGCCAGCCATGCCAGGGTCGGACATTGGTTCCGACCTGACAACCCGCCTCTCTCCGGGCGGCTGGGTGTCCGGCAGGTAGAAGAATCGGGGCGGGGGTCATCAAGGTTGACGACCAGGCCTGTGTCGAAGGCGATGGCGGGAAGGAGAAACATCCACTGAGGCACTATGAGAGTTGCCAGGGCCAGAAGTCCTTGGGGCAGAAGAACCACAGGAGATGGGAGGAGCCATTCGCTCAGGCATCCGGCCGAGGTCGCCAGGAGGGTGCCGGCCACCCAAACCGCGTTCGCCTCTCCGAAAGCCCAATACGCGGCCATGGCGCAGGTCAGCATGAGCAGGGGGCGTACCGTCATCCTCGCTACGGTCGCCCCCGGCTTTCGAACTGTCTCCTGTCGGCCTCGTTTCATACCTCTCAGTTCTACGCCGTGACGGGAATCGACGCACCTGAACCCGTCAGGGCAGTGACATTTGTCATTCAACCCGGCTCGTCCTGGTGACAAAGTCGTGACCGGTGTCACCACATGGAACCGAATCATTGGACCATGATGGGGGTATGAACACATTCAATGATCAAGAATCGGCTCTGAAGGTCAGCGGTCTGGTCAAACGTTACGGGTCCATGGTCGCCCTGGACCATTTCGACATGGACGTTCATCAGGGAGAGATCTTCGGCCTGCTGGGGCCTAACGGTTCCGGAAAGACGACTGCCATCAACTGCATCCTCTCCCTCCTGACCTACGACTCGGGGACCATCACCATCTTCGGTGGCACCATGGGGCCCACAGCCTTCGACCTGAAGCGCAGGGTGGGTATGGTTCCCCAGGATGTGGCGGTTTTTGACACCTTGACCGTGGAGGAGAACATAGACTACTTCTGTTCCCTCTATGTCCCCGCCCGGTCGCGTCGCCGGCACCTGGTGGACGAGGCCATCGATTTCGTTGGTCTGGGTGACTTCCGCAGATACAGATCCAGTAAGCTCTCGGGCGGTCTCCTCCGTCGGCTCAACATCGCCTGCGGAATCGCCCACAAGCCTGACCTGATCTTCTTCGATGAGCCCACGGTTGCCGTGGATCCGCAGAGTCGCAACGCCATCCTGGAGGGCATCGGGGAGTTGAATCAGCAGGGGACGACCGTGGTCTATACCAGCCATTACATGGAAGAGGTCGAGCAGATCTGCGACAGGATCATGATCATGGACCATGGTCGCACAATCGCCCTGGGCACGGCCGACGAGCTCAAGGACATGATTCAGGTCGGGGAGCGGATCAGCGTCGAGACCCTCGACCTTGACGATTCCACCCTGGATGCGATCAATGCCCTTGCGGTTACCCAGTCTGCGGATTATGACGGCCGGGAGCTGGTCATCCACTGCAACCGGGGCGATCGCAACCTCCAGGATGTTCTCACCCTCCTGGAGAGTCGCAGAGTCTCCTTCACCCACCTGACCAGTCGCCCTCCCTCCCTGAATGACGTCTTCCTGGAGCTGACCGGCAAGCAGTTGCGTGATTGAGGGCCCAGTCGACAGAAAGGAGGAAGACCCATGTGGCAGGTTTTCCTGACCAACGTCAAGATGTCATTCCGCAATTTCTCGTCCGTCTTCTGGACCCTGGCCTTCCCGGTCATCCTGGCGGCCATGATGATGGGCATGCTCAGCGGTGTGGAGAAGGGGCATACCGTGGAAGCGCAACCTTTCGCCGTCGTGAATGACGCGGCCTGGCAGAAGGTGCCCTCCGCAGGGAAGATGGTGGGATCCATCTCATCGGCGCAGTCTGAAACGAAGGATGGGGATCAGCTGATCAAGGCCCATACCGTGACGAACCGGTCCCAGGCAATGAACCGGCTGGATGAACACAAGGATATCGGGTATATCTATATGGATGGTGACGGGCTGATCCGCATGGTCCTGGCCGATTGGGACGCGGCCGAAATACAGAGTGGGGGCAACTCCGCCAAGGGGGTCACGGTCAGTCTGCTCAGCGCGTACATGGCGCGGCTCAACCAGACAGGTTCGACCCTCAAGGTTGTGGCTCAGGCCAATCCGGCCCGCCTTCGTGATCCGAATTTTCTGACCGGTATCCAGTCCGGTAATCGAACCTATACCACGACAATCAAGTTGACCCACGTCGAGCCAACCATGACCGCACCTTACTATTTCGCCGTTTTGGGCATGGCCTGCATGATCGGCGCCGGAGTGACCGCCAGTCTGATCGCCTCCACCCAGGCCAACCTCTCCAAAATCGGTGCCCGGTTTGCTGTCTCCCCGTCTCCTGTATGGGTCAGGGTGGGAGGGGCCTTCCTGGCCACCTGGCTTTTCTCCTGCATCAGCCTCATGGTTGCCTACGTCTTCATTCGAACGGTCTGTGGCATGGGGGTCGGCGGCCGCGACCCTGTTGCCCTGGTTGCCCTGGTTCTCTCCACCTTCATGGCCTCCAGTTTCGGTGCCCTTTTGGGTGCGCTACCCCGGCTTTCCGCGGAAATCAAGGTGGGACTGAACGTTTTCATCGACTGCACCCTGTCCGTATTCGCAGGTCTGTATGGCCCCTCGACCATGGATATCGATCACTCCATCCAGGAGAAGACCCCCTATCTGCACTACCTGAACCCGGTCAAGCAGGTCTCCAACCTCTTCTACGACATCGTCTATTACGACAGTTTCCGACCTTTCGTGAGAACCTGCCTGATTCTTGTTATCATGAGTGCCGTCTTCCTGGCGGGTGCGGCCCTGCTGCTGAGGAGGCAACGATATGAGCACCTTTAAAACAGCCATACGCATCATTTGGCGGCATAAGAACTACATGCTGATCTATCTGGTCGGTATGAGCCTGATCACCATGATCATCGGATACGGTTCCATGTCCCAGGCGGTCGAGGCCACCAAGGAGAGTTCGGTCGGCACCTTCAAACCGGTCCGCGCCAAGGTATCCGTTATCAACCGTGACAGTGGGGATTCGCTCGGACGCAATCTGGGTCGGGGGCTTACGGACTATTTGTCCCGCTCGGCCGACATGGTCTCCTTACCCGACGAAAACCAGACCATGCAGAATGCCCTGGCCAACGGTGACCAGACCGATCTGATCATCATCATCCCACAGGGGTTCAGCCGTCGTTTCCTCGAAGCCTGTGCCGATGTCTCCGCCGGCGCTAAGTCGGTATCCGTCCCCAAGGTCCAAACGGCCACCAACTACAAGTCCGATCATGGTGACCTGGCACAGGTCCAGGTCGATTCCTACTTCGACGGGGTCAGTGCGGCTCTTCTTGGTGGGCTCGGTCAGTCGACCAGGGACGCTGAAGTGGATACAGAGGCCATGTCGGATACGGCGAACATGGCCGATATGGCGAATGCCGCTTCGTCAAACCCTTCGGCAGTAGCCAACACAGCCAGCCAAGGTGCCCAGATGTCCTCCAGGGGGAATGCCCGGCCTATCACAGTGGATGCCTGGGCCTTCAAGGCCGCCTCGGACTATACGGTCAAGCACTTCGCCAATAACCAGGCCAAAATCAGTGTGCAGACCTCTCCGAGAAAGGAGACCAAGACCCTGAGCGCTGGTTTCGCTCAAACCGTCAGTCTGGCCTCCTACCCGCTGATGACCGCCCTGACCGTCTGTCTGGCCCTCCTTTTCGGATCATTCAGCATGGCCGAGCAGCATCGCAGGCTGATGGCCTCCCCCATCCGCAATTTCTCCCTGAACCTCCAGCAGTTTCTTGCAGCTCTCCTCTTCGGCTTGGTAGCATGGGCCTACTTCACGATCCTGATTCTGGGTTCGACGGTAGTGGTCGGCGGCAATCCGGAATCCCTGGGCTGGGGAAGGATCTGTATCTCCCTGCTGACCATGATGATCTTCGTGGTCGCAGCCTCCGCCTTCGGGTATATGCTGAGCCAGTTCAACCTGTCCAACACGGTGATCAACACGGTCGCCATCATCATGGGCCTGGTCATCATGTTCACTTCCGGCTCGGCCATGCCGATTGACATGCCGGCCGCCATGACCCTGGTCGGCAAGCTGACTCCCGGCTGGTGGTACAACTCCGCCGTCAACGCCGTCTTTGGTCTCAGCCCCAGTGGTAAAACGGTCTCGGCAGGGGTCTTTTCCGCCGCCAACTGGTCAACCCCGGCCCTGATCGTCCTTCTCTTCGCACTGCTCTACTTCTGCGCGGGCCTCATGGTCGGCCGTCTTCGCCGTTCCGGTGCCTCCGTGCGTTCGGTCACCAGCTGATCCGATGGCATCCAGGTCATCCCGCATCGCGCGGGCTGACCCATCTGAAGTGTGGTCATATAGAAGTACTGCTTCAGAATGCACAGGGATACAGCTGTTTTTTGCCGACCTGGCACGTGTCAAGAACAAAGACCCGGAATTCGCTGGAATTCCGGGTCATCTGGTAGCGGGGTCAGGATTTGAACCTGAGACCTCTGGGTTATGAGCCCAGCGAGCTACCGAACTGCTCCACCCCGCGTCGGCTGCGTTGCGCAGCAGTCATCTATTGTACGGATTGGTGGCCTCTTGTCAAGTATGGGCGATTATGCGGGTCATCAGCCGGAAACCTTGGAGGTTTTGGCGCCGGAAAGGGGATAATGGACTCATGCCTATCAACATCCCCACTGGATTACCTGCCAGATCCATTCTGGATTCGGAGCGCATCTTCGCTCTGGAGACCCATGAGGCGGAGCGCCAGGAGGTGCGCCCCCTGAAGGTGGTCATCCTGAACCTGATGCCCAAGAAGGTGGAGACCGAGACACAGCTCCTGAGGCTGATCTCCAAGTCGCCCCTCCAGGTCGAGGTCGACTTCATGAAGACCTCCACCCATGAGGCCACCCACACCAGCCAGGACCACCTGGTCAAGTTCTACGAGAACCTGGAGGCCTTCGAGGACAACTACTACGATGGCCTGGTCGTCACCGGGGCCCCGGTCGAGCAGATGGAGTTCGAGGAGGTCGACTACTGGCCTGAACTGACCCGGATCCTGGACTGGGCCGGCAGTCATGTCTTCTCGACCATCTACCTCTGCTGGGGGGCCATGGCCGCTCTCCATCACCGGTATGGCATCAGCAAGCACCTGCTCGACCGTAAGCTCTTCGGGGTCTTCCCCCAGTACCTTCAGGACGAATACTGTTTCATCACCAACGGTTTTGACGAAATCTCCCTCCAGCCCCACTCCCGCCTGGCCGGGGTTGACGAAGACCAGGTGCGGGCCCGCCCGGACCTCCAGGTGCTGACCTGGGGTCCCCAGTCCGGCCCCGGCCTGATCTGCTCCCTGGACTTTTCGGAGATATTCTCCCTGGGCCACTGGGAGTATGACCGCGCCACCCTGGCCCAGGAATATCGCCGCGACATGGACAAGGGCCTTGATAACGTCCCCTTCCCGGCAAACTACTTCCCCCATGATGACCCCACCCTGGAACCCGTCTTCTCCTGGAGGGCCCATGCCAATCTTCTCTGGCGCAACTGGCTGAACTGGGTATATGAGACCACGCCGTACGATCTGGCCCGGGTGCCGGCCCTGCGTGCGGCCCGCGAGTTGGGCACGGACCGGTCGATCAGGCACGCCCCGGGTACGCCCCGCCGTGACGGGTATCTGCCCCTGGAAAGGGATGGGTACGGGTTGGTCAATGGGGGCGCCGCAAAGGTCAATGGCCTGTCCTAATCTTCACCCCGGTAAGTGTGGAAAGGGAGGGTTGATTACCCTGTCCGGTCATTTATGCGTCAAGTTCGCGTGGTGTTGATTACGGGCTTACGAATGATGGGCTACACTACCAATACGGTGCCGCTATAGGGTGTTTACGCGCTATAGTGAGCACTACGTCGTTTCAGGAGGCGATAGATGTTAGAGGCAATAGGAAGCGGGACGATCAGTTTGGCCATGGCCAAGCCGAGTGAACTCCCTTCCGTCGATGATTTCCTGCCTCCGGAGATTCTCTTCCAGGGGACCCCATTCGCCATGAACCGTATCATTCTGGTCAGGTTCGTCGCCATGGTGGTCATTCTCCTGGTCCTGGGCATCACAGCCGCCCGGGCCAAGCTGATTCCCTCGCGTTGGCAGGGGGCTATCGAGTGGGTCATCGAGTTCATCCGTGACTCCGTGGTCTATGACACCTTGGGCGAGGTTCGTGGCAAGCGGTACGTCCCCATGATCACGACCATCTTCCTGACCATCCTGGTCTTCAACCTCTGCGGCATCATTCCCGGCATGAACATCGCGGCCACGGCTACCATCACCATGCCCCTGGTCTTCGCCCTGTGGACCTTCTTCCAGTACATGATCACCGGCATCAGGGAGCAGGGGGTCTGGGGCTACTTCAAGGCCGAGCTCTTCCCGGCGGGCGTTCCGTGGCCCCTCTACATCATCCTGACGCCCATCCAGCTGCTGGAGATGATCGTCGTCAAGCCGGCTTCGCTGACCATCCGACTCTTCGCCAACATGGTTGCCGGCCACCTTCTGGTGGCTGTCAGCCTGGCCTTCGCCCAGTTCTACGTCATCGAGGCCACCAACAAGCTCCTTGCCCTGGCCGGCATCGGCTGGTTTGCCCTGGGCTTCGCCCTGACGGCCTTCGAGATATTCGTGGCCGCCCTGCAGGCATATATCTTCGCCATTCTTTCAACGGTTTACATCTCCATGAGCTACCCTGAGGAGGACTAAACCGATGAATCACAACCATGGACTCCGCCGAGTGGTGTCCCCTGGGGGACTCCGGACGGAGGTCTGAGGGGCTGCACCCTACAGAATTTTACGGTACCGATCGGGTCACAGCGGTCGGAACCGTGTCAAGATCCAAGAACCGGCAACGGTCTAGGAAAGGAAATTAAATGGACATCATCACTCTTGCTGAGGTCTCCGGCAATCTGAGCATCCTGGGCTACGGCATCGCCGCCCTGGGTCCTGCCCTGGGACTGGGCATCGCGGTGGGCAAGACCGTTGAGAGCATGGCCCGTCAGCCCGAAATCAGCGGCCAGCTGCGTACTACCATGTTCATCGGTCTGGCACTGATCGAGGTGCTGGCACTGCTGGGCTTCGTGGCTCTCTTCATCGCCTGATCCCATGCGGCGAACGCATCGTCATGATGCACAAGATGGCATGGCTTCGATAGCGGAAAGGAGGAGCCGATGAACGCGGTGGCAGCCGGAAACGGGATTGAGCTGTTCATCCCCAAGCTCTATGACATCGTATGGTCTTTGATCATCCTGCTCATTCTCGCAGTCTTCTTCTATAAGTTCTTCATGCCGAAGTTCCAGGCGATTTTCGATGAGCGCTCGGCCAAGATAGAAGGCAACATTCAGAAAGCCCAGAAGGCCAGGGATGATGCCGATGAGGCCAAGAAGGAGTATGAGGATCAGCTGGGCAAGGCCCGCGTGGAGGCTTCACAGATCCGGGATGACGCCCGGGCCGAGGCTTCCCGGATCGTCGCGGACGCCCGCAACAGGGCCGAGACCGAGGCGAACCAGATTACCGAGAACGCCCAGCGTTCCCTGCGGTCCCAGCAGCAGCAGGCCCTGGTCTCCCTGAAGGGGGAGGTGGGCACCCTGGCCACGGCCCTGGCAGGCAAGATTCTGGGTTCCCAGTTGCAGGACAATGCCGTGCAGTCCTCCATGATCGATTCGATCATCGCGGATGCCGGCAAGGGCGAATCGGACGGGCAGAAGGCATGATGATCGACAGGCAGACTGCGGGATCATCGTCCAAGCGGACAGGGAGGTGAGATGCGAGGAGAGACTTCACTGGCCTCCGATAGGGAGATTCGCGACAAGTACGCGCCCATGCTGAAGAGCAGGGGGAAGGATGCTCTCCGCGTCGCCACGGAGCTCTACGCCTTCGTCAATCTGCTGGATGCCAACAAGACATTGGAGCGGGCCCTGACCGACCCCTCCCGTCCGGCCGACGACAAGCAGCAGGTGATCGACCTGATTCTTGGCGGCAGGGCCGACCCACTGACCGTGGATATCCTCCATGATCTGGCGGCCCTACAGTGGAGCAGAATCGCCCACATCGCCAATGCTGCGGAGGATATGTCCGTGGATGCGACGGCCTATTACGCCGACGCCCGGGGCATCACCAACCAGGTGGCTGGCGAGTTGGCCCAGATTCACTCCGCCCTCCTGGGTATGCCCCTGGTGCTCTTCCACCTTTCGGATGAGTACAGCAAGCCCCAGGCCAGGGTCAACCTGCTGAAGTCCCTGCTGGATGGACAGCACTTGCATCCGGTCACCGAGCAGCTGGCCCTGAATGCCACGGAGGACCTGCGTGGACGGCGTTTCCCCGATACGGTCATGTGGCTGGTGGACAGGTTCTCGGAGCATATGGACCAGGTCATGGTCACCGTAACCACGGCGATTCCCATGAGCGACGAGCAGTCCAGCAACATCCAGGCGGTTTACGGCCGGAAGCTGGGCAAGGCGGTTCATATCAACTCGGTTGTGGATCCTTCGGTCCTCGGTGGAATGAAGGTCCAGTACGGGTCGGTTTCCGCGGATGGCACGGTGGTGACCCAGCTGAAGCATCTGCAACGGCTGATGGCCACGGCGGGCTGAGGCGGGAATGACTATGACAGACTTGAACAAGAAAGAAAATAAGGAGTGATCATGGCAGAAATGACCATTGATCCCGCTGTGGTGCGCAAGGCGCTCGACCAGTTCGTCGAGTCCTACAAGCCGACGGACACACCCACCCAGGAGGTGGGTCACGTCCGGACGGCCGGTGATGGCATCGCGCACGTGGAGGGACTGCCGGGTTGCATGGCCAACGAGCTGCTGACTTTCGAGGACGGCACCCTGGGCCTGGCTTTCAACCTGGATGCCCGAGAGATCGGCGTGGTCATCCTGGGCGACTTCGCAGGTGTCGAAGAGGGCCAGGAGGTCCACAGGACGGGGGAGGTGCTTTCGGTACCCGTCGGTGACGGCTACCTGGGACGTACCGTGAACCCGCTGGGTGAGCCCATCGACGGATTGGGTGAGATCAAAAGCGAGAGCCGTAGGATTCTGGAGGCCCAGGCGCCCGACGTCATGCACAGGCATCCCGTTGACGAGCCCCTGGCCACCGGTATCAAGGCCATCGATGCCATGACCCCCATCGGGCGCGGGCAGCGTCAGTTGATCATCGGTGACAGGCAGACCGGCAAGACGGCCATCGCTATCGACACCATCATCAACCAGAAGCGCAACTGGGAGTCCGGCGACCCCAGGAAGCAGGTCCGTTGCATCTATGTGGCCATCGGTCAGAAAGGCACCACCATTGCTTCGGTGCGTTCCTCCCTGGAGGAGGCCGGAGCCATGGAGTACACGACCATCGTGGCCTCCCCGGCCTCGGACTCGGCCGGTTTCAAATACATTGCCCCCTACACGGGTTCGGCCATCGGCCAGCACTGGATGTACGGCGGCAAGCACGTCCTCATCGTTTTCGATGACCTGAGCAAGCAGGCCGAGGCCTACAGGTCGATTTCCCTCCTCCTGCGTCGTCCGCCGGGGCGTGAGGCATATCCCGGGGATGTCTTCTACCTGCATTCGCGTCTGCTGGAGCGCTGTGCGAAGCTCTCCGATGATCTTGGGGGCGGTTCCATGACCGGTCTGCCGATTATCGAGACCAAGGCCAATGATGTTTCGGCCTACATTCCCACCAATGTGATCTCGATCACGGATGGCCAGATCTTCCTCCAGTCCGACCTCTTCAACGCCAACCAGCGACCCGCTGTGGATGTGGGCATCTCCGTCTCCCGAGTCGGTGGTGCCGCTCAGACCAAGGCCCTGAAGAAGGTTTCCTCGACCCTGAAGATATCCTTGGCCCAGTACCGTTCCCTCCAGTCCTTCGCCATGTTCGCCTCGGATCTGGATGCGGCATCCAAGGCCCAGCTCACCCGTGGTGCCAGGCTGACCGAGCTGCTCAAACAGCCGCAGTTCACCCCCTACTCCATGGAGAAACAGGTGGTCTCGGTCTGGATCGGCACGCACGGCAAGCTGGATGATCTGGATCTGGAGGATGTGCTTCCCTTCGAGTCGGGACTTCTGGACTACCTGGACCACAACACGGATATCCTCAAGACCATCAGAGAGACCGAGGACTTCACCGACGAGACGGAACAGGCCCTGGAAAAGGCCGTCGATGATTTCGCCAAGACCTTCGTGACCCACAAGGGGCAGACCCTGGATGGCCGTCAGGCCGACCAGCAGGAGGAGAAGCCCGTCACGGTCCAGCAGGAGAGACTGGTCGCCGACGGGGGCAAGAACGCAAAGGCCGGGAAGCGGTAGACGATGGCCTCACAACTCGCATTCAAGTCAAGGATCGCCTCCACATCGGCCTTGGAGAAGATCTTCAACGCCCAGGAGATGATAGCCTCCTCGCATATCGCCAAGGCCCGTACCGTGGCCATGGACGCGAAGCCTTACTCCGATGCGATCTTCGACGCGGTCCAGGCCCTGGTGGCCCATACCGATGACATCCGCCACCCCATCGTTCGTAAGAACGAGAAGAACCCACGGGTGGCGGTCCTGGCCCTGACCGCCGATCGTGGCATGGCCGGGGCCTACACCTCATCGGTGATCAGGGAGACCGAGTCCCTTCTGGAACGTCTGGACCAGCAGGGGCGTAAGCCTGAGCTCTTCGTCTATGGACGCCGAGGCATCTCCTATTACAAGTACCGCAACAGGGACATCGCCAGAACCTGGGAGGGTGAAAGCGACCGCCCGGGCGTGGAGGTGGCCAGGGAAATATCGGACGCACTTTTGGAGACCTACATGACCCCGGCCGAAAAGGGCGGGGTTGCCGAGCTCTACATTGTTTTCACCGAGTTCATCAACATGGTGGTCCAAAAGGTCCGTGTCCTGAGAATGCTGCCCTTGGAACTGGTTCGAAACGATGAGGAGGGTCCGGAGCAGGCCGTGGATTCCCCCGTTCCCGGAGAGCAGGACACCGGCGGTGAGCCCGATTCCCACTATGCCGCCCTGTACGACTTCGAACCCAGCCCCCAGAAGGTGCTGGACGCGGTGCTGCCCAAGTACATCCAATCACGTATCCATGAGTGTCTGCTCACCTCGGCCGCATCGGAGACGGCCAGCAGACAGAATGCCATGCACACTGCGACGGACAACGCCAGAAGCCTGATCGACGATCTGACCAGGAAGCTCAATGCCTCCCGCCAGGCATCGATTACACAGGAACTTACCGAGATCGTCGGCAGTGCCGATGCGCTCAACAAAGAGGAAGAGTAGGAACGCCAATGGTTGCAAAGCAAGCAGAGACGACCACAGCGAGCCACAGGCAGGATTCGGCCTCCAAGGGTCGGGTCACCCGCGTTCAGGGTTCGGTCATCGACATCGAATTCCCCGCGGGTCATCTGCCGGACATCTACAACGCCCTGACCGTGGACCTGAACAAGTCCTCCGATACGGAGGGGGAGTCCCTGACCACGATCATGCTGGAGGTCGAGCAGCACCTGGGTGATTCCACCGTGCGTACGGTGGCCCTGAAGCCCACGGATGGTTTGGTCCGCGGTGCCACGGTCACGGATACGGGAGGTCCCATCGAGGTGCCCGTGGGGGATGTGACCAAGGGGCACGTATTCGACGTGGCCGGAAACATTCTCAACAAGAAAGAGGGGGAGCAGATCGAGGTCAAGGAACGCTGGCCCATCCATCGCAACCCTCCCGCGTTTGATCAGCTGGAGTCCAAGACCCAGATGTTCGAAACGGGCATCAAGGTCATCGACCTTCTGACACCCTACGTCGAGGGTGGCAAGATAGGCCTCTTCGGCGGTGCCGGTGTCGGCAAGACCGTGCTGATCCAGGAAATGATCCAGCGCGTGGCCCAGAACCACGGCGGTGTCTCCGTCTTTGCCGGTGTCGGCGAAAGAACCCGTGAGGGGAACGACCTGATCGGTGAGATGGAGGATGCCGGCGTTCTGGAGAAGACCGCACTGGTCTTCGGACAGATGGACGAGCCCCCGGGGACACGTCTGCGTGTTCCCCTGACCGCCCTGACCATGTCGGAGTACTTCCGTGACGTGGAGAACCAGGATGTGCTGCTCTTCATCGACAACATCTTCAGGTTCACGCAGGCCGGTTCCGAGGTCTCGACCCTGCTGGGCCGTATGCCCTCGGCCGTAGGCTATCAGCCCAATCTGGCGGATGAGATGGGTGCCCTCCAGGAGCGCATCACCTCCACCCGCGGCCACTCGATCACATCACTCCAGGCCATCTATGTGCCTGCGGATGATTACACCGACCCGGCCCCCGCCACCACCTTCGCCCACTTGGACGCCACCACCGAGCTCAGCCGTGACATCGCCTCCAAGGGCATCTACCCGGCCGTGGACCCGCTGGCCTCGACCTCCAGGATCCTTGATCCCCGCTACGTTGGTCAGGCACACTACGACTGCGCCAACCGGGTCAAGGCCATCCTGCAGCGGAACAAGGAGCTCCAGGACATCATCGCCCTGATCGGCATCGACGAGCTGGGCGAGGAGGACAAGACCACCGTAAACCGAGCCCGCAAGATTGAGCAGTTCCTCGGCCAGAACTTCTACGTGGCCGAGAAGTTCACCGGCCGCAAGGGTTCCTATGTGCCAGCGGACGAGACCATCGAGGCCTTCACCCGCATCTGCGACGGCGCCTATGACGACGTGCCCGAGCAGGCCTTCTCCGGTATCGGCGGTATCGATGACCTGGAGAAGAAGTGGCACGACATGCAGAAGGAATACCAGGCATAATGGCAGGAACCGCAAAGACCTCGATGCAGGTCACCATCGTCTCGGCCGCCAAGCCCGTCTGGTCCGGCCAGGCCCGTTCGGTCACCGTGCCCGCCACGATGGGGTCCATGGGCATCATGCCCGACCATGAGCCGGTCCTGGCCCTCCTCAAGGAGGGTGATGTCTCGGTTCAGGCCTTGGACGGAGGAAAGCAGAGCTTCCACGTGGACAATGGCTTCGCCTCCTTTGATACCAACAAGCTGACCGTGGCCGTCGTCCACTACTTGGGCGACGGTCAGGACGGGAATCAGGGCTGACTGTTCGTCAGCCTGTCAGTGTCGGACCCATGCAGACGGTCCCATGGACGGGTTGACCTGTCCGCTGTGATTTGATGAGGGTCTGCCCCCTTGCGGGGCGCGGGCCCTCATCGCGTATTGTGCCGCCCCTGTGCCGGTCCTGCCACGGCCCCTATCAGGTCTATCGACGTCAGACATTGGACTGTGACGGATTGAGGGCATGCGCCAATGCGGTCGGGGTGGCCAGATGCGGACATGCTGATATATTGGCACACGTGCGAATCATTGTTGCCGACTGCTCGGCCGAATACTCCGGACGTCTCAACGCCTCCCTGGGTCCTGCCAGGCGGGTGATCCTGATCAAGGCCGACCTGAGTTGTCTGATTTTCTCCGAACTCGGGTCCTACAAGCCGCTGAACTGGATGAGCGCCCCCTGCACGATTCGTGAAATCGTCCCCGAAGATTCCGGCAGCGACGGCACCGCCGATGCCCTGGACGGGCAGGCCGACCTGGGGAACATGGATGAGGGCCACGCCGAGTCGGCCGCCCCCGAAGACCTGATCGCCGAGGAACAGGAAGAAGACCCGGCCGGTTCGGTTTGCAAGGTGCTCAGGGTGTCGGCCACCAAGTCCAGCGATGTCCTGACCATTCGGCTCTATCGGGTCTATTCGGACCAGACTTTCGATCTGGGTACCGATCCGGGTCTGGTCAAGGACGGGGTGGAGGCCCACCTGCAGCTCTGCCTGGCCCAGCAGATCGAGCGGATCGGTGAGGGGGCCAAGCTGGTCAGGCGGGAATACCCCACCCCGATCGGCCCTGTCGACATCATGGCCGTCGATGGTGAGGGCAGGCATGTGGCCATCGAAATCAAGAGGCACGGCGGCATCGACGGAGTGGAACAGCTCACCCGTTACTGCAAACTCCTGAACCGTGACCCCCTCCTGGCTCCGGTTCGGGGGATGTTCGCGGCTCAGTCCATAACCCCCCAGGCCCGCACCCTGGCCGAGGATCGTGGGTTCGAGTGCCTGATATTGGACTACGAGGAGATGAAGGGTGTGGAGAGCGACGAGTTGACCCTCTTCTGACAGTGACCGAGGCCCCCCGAGGGGATGAGATGGATGTCACACTTATGTAGTTTCTGCCCTCGAAATGGCTTGATACCACTAGATATAGGGATTGGCTCGGTGACACGCCACTACTGATGGTGTTGTACTTTCATCTCGACGTGTGTAGTGTTCAATCAACAGGTCCGGTTCAGGGCCGGTCGGGATTTCGCGGGAAGGGTATCCTGGCCGACTCTCCGAGTACCGGAGGATTTCGAACCTTAACACAACGGAGAAGGCGATTATGTCGATTACGGTCTATACCAAGACGCACTGTCCGCAGTGTGATGCCACCAAGCGTCAGTTGACCAAGCAGGGCTTGGACTTCGACCAGGTGGATCTGACCGCGAATCAGGAGCTGGTTGACCAGTTCATCGCCCAGGGCTTCAAGCAGACCCCGATCGTGGTTACCGATGAGTATGCATGGAGCGGGTATCGTCCAGACATGATCAAGAAGGTAGCGGCGGCAGCCAAGGTCTACGCCTGATCATCAGGACGAGGAAGGGCCCGGTTCATGAAAGATGAACCGGGCCCTTTTGTATACCCGTTCTTTTCTCCATCCATCAACGCCAGGCCATGGTCGGCGGTCGTCCGGATAACAGGATATTCGATTTTCATATAACCAGAAGCGCACGGGGAATCTGTTTTCCCCTAGGATGGGCACCAGAGTGCCGGGGCCTGTATTGGAATAAGGCAGAAAACGGGGGCTCGTGCAGGTAGCCGGGACTGGTTGTGGGCAAGGTGTCCCGGCAGTATTCCGTACAGATCGGCACCAAGCAATGAAACCAGGAAGAACGTCATGAGTTCATCGAACACGAGAGAGGCGGCCGTCGTCGGGCAGGTTCCGGCGGGGGTCGGGACGACCGGAGGGGAGGTAGGGGTATGAACTGGTCCTTTATGGCACAGAACGCGCACTTCTTTGTCAACGCCGCCTACGTTACCGTCTTCATCTCCTTCTTCGGCGTGGTCTTCGCCATCCTGATCGGCGTGGTCTGCGCCGCCCTGGAGGTCTCACACGTCCCCATCCTCAGCCCGGTAACCAGGGGTTACATCGAGCTCTCCCGCAATACACCCCTCCTGGTTCAGCTCTATTTCCTCTACTTCGGGCTGCCCAAGCTGGGGATCAGTTGGAGTGCCCAGACCTGTGCCGTCGTCGGTCTGGCCTTTCTGGGGGGCTCCTACATGGCCGAGGCCATGAGGGGCGGGCTCGAAGCCGTGCCCAGGATCCAGCGGGAGTCGGCCAGGGTCCTGGGGTTCTCACCCCGGCAGACCCTGACCCACATCATCCTTCCCCAGGCCCTGAGCAGCGCCATTCCCGGGGTGGTGGCCAA
The DNA here is from genome assembly GCF_036987015.1 of Bifidobacterium indicum. Classification (NCBI taxonomy): domain Bacteria; kingdom Bacillati; phylum Actinomycetota; class Actinomycetes; order Bifidobacteriales; family Bifidobacteriaceae; genus Bifidobacterium; species Bifidobacterium indicum. Next base: position 1,373,015 of record NZ_BTXM01000001.1, on the reverse strand, counting down.
TGTGATCTTCCTGGTCAAGGAGTCCTCGGTGGTCTCGGCCATCGCCCTGGCCGATGTCATGTACGTGACCAAGGACCTGATGGGGATTTCCTACGACACCTATGAGTCACTGGCCCTGCTGATCATCACCTATCTGATCATCCTCCTGCCCATATCGGTTATCGGTACCGTCCTGGAACGGAGGTTCGACTATGCACGGCGTTGAGATCCTCCTTCAGCCCGGTGTCTTCCCACGCCTCTTCTCGGGTCTCTGGGTGACCGTGTGGATAGCGGGCATCTCGGTCATCCTCTCGATTCCGGTCGGTCTCCTGGTCGGTTGGCTGATGACCATCCGCAATGGGCTGGTGCGTGCGGTCATGAGGGTCTACCTGGACTTCATCCGGATCATGCCCCAGCTGGCCCTCCTGTTCATCGCTTTCTATGGCTTCGCCCGGGCCTTCGATTGGAATCTGGACGCCACCGGGGCCTGTGTCCTGGTCTTTGTCCTCTGGGGAGGGGCCGAGCTGGGCGACCTGGTCCGGGGGGCACTGGAGTCCATCCCCCGCAGCCAGTACGAGTCGGCCTACGTGCTGGGTCTCGATTCCTGGCAGACCTTCCGGCGGATCATCCTGCCCCAGGCCTTCCGGCGGATGCTCCCGGCCAGCGTCAACCTGGCCACCCGCATCGTCAAGACGACCTCCCTGGCGGCCCTCCTGGGCGTCATCGAGGTGATCAAGGTCGGGCAGCAGATCATCGATGCGAACAGGTTCCTATACCCCCAGGCCACCCTGTGGATATATGGGGTGATCTTCTTCATGTATTTCTTCATCTGCTGGCCCCTCTCCCTGGTGGCGCGGCATCTGGAAAAGAGGTGGGCCCATGACTGATGGGCAGGAAAACCGGCTGGAAGCCGGGCGGGAATCGGCCGGGACCCTGGGCCCGACAGGGTCGGCCCGGTCGATGGAACCATTGCGATCATCCGGAACCACCGACCCGGAGGGGCGGACCGGGGTCGGGCAGAGGTCCGTGCTGGAGGTGGAACACCTGGTCAAGCAGTACCCCGGTGCAGATGTCCCGGTCCTGAACGACATATCCTTCCGGATCCCCAAGGGGAAGGTCTTCGTGGTCCTGGGCCCCTCCGGCTCGGGCAAGTCCACCCTGTTGCGGACCATTGCCGGCCTGGAGCCGATCCAGGGCGGCAGGATCCTCCTGGATGGGCGGACCGTTGAGTCCGGCGATGCCTCCAAGGGGGTCAGGGCACCCAGGGGGAACCGCGTCTCCGGCACCCGCAGCACCGACCTGCGTACCCGGATCGGCATGGTCTTCCAGAGCTATGACCTCTTTCCCAACAAGACCGTCCTGGACAACGTGACCATGGCCCCGGTCCTGGTCCAGAAGCGGTCCAGGGACGAGGCCCGGAAGGAGGCCCTGGAGCTCCTGGACCGGGTGGGGCTCGCGGACCGGAAGGATGCCTGGCCCAACGAGCTTTCGGGAGGCCAGCGACAGCGTGTGGCCATCTGCCGTGCCCTGATCCTCCACCCGGAGATCATGCTCTTCGACGAGGTGACCGCTGCCCTGGATCCCGAGATGGTCCGTGAGGTCCTCCAGGTCATTCTTGAGCTGGCCGACCAGGGGTTGACCATGATGATCGTCACCCATGAGATGGCCTTCGCCAGGGGGATCGCCGATCATATCGTCCTCCTGGACAGGGGGAGCCTTGTCGAGGAATCCGACGATCCCGAGCGCTTCTTCACCGACCCTGCCACGGAGCGGGCCCGGCAGTTCCTCTCCACCTTCACCTACGAGCGCAGGCGTGGAGACGGGGTCGGGGAACAGGCCCATCAGGCGGGTCAGGGAAATGTATAGATTTTTCCGGGGACCAACCCCGGGAGCCGTCCATGAGGGCGGACAACCAATAGGGAAAACAAGGAAAAGAGGGACTATGGCGGCAAAAGTGTTGAGCCGATTGGTTCGGGCGACGGTGGCGGTCGGGGCCTCGATCGTAATGATGGCCTCGGTCGCGGCCTGCGGTCCGTCCGCATCCACGCCCGGCGACGACAGGGGGAGCGAGGGCAGGTCGACGGGAACCTCCCAGTCGGCCCGCTCCCTGGATGCCATCAAGAAGTCGGGCAAGCTCAAGGTTGCCGTCTTCTCCGACAAGGCGCCTTTCGGATATGTGGACAAGGATGGCAAGTACCAGGGGTACGACGTGGTCCTGGCCGAGCGTCTGGCCAAGGATCTGGGTGTCGAACCCGAGTACACCTCGGTGGACCCGGCGGCCCGCGTGGATGTCCTGTCCAGCAACAAGGTGGATGTGACCCTGGCCAATTTCACGGTCACCGACGAGCGGGCCCGGAAGGTGGACTTCGCCAAACCCTACATGAAGGTCTTCCTGGGTGTGGTCTCGCCTGAGTCCGCACCCATCAGGGATGTCAAGGACTTGGAGGGGAAGAACCTGATCATCGCCAAGGGGACGACCGCCGAGCCTTTCTTCGAGAAGAACTACCCCAAGGTGAAGCTCCAGAAGTACGACCAGTACGCCGATGCCTACAGCGCCCTGCAGGACCACCGCGGGGATGCGCTGAGTACCGACAACACCGAGGTCCTGGCCTGGGCCAAGGCCAACAAGGGCTTTACGGTGGGCATCACCAAGCTGGGTGATGAGGCCACCATCGCCCCGGCCGTCCAGAAGGGCAACAAGGCCCTCCTCGATTACATCAACGAGGAGATCGTCAAGCTGGGCAAGGATCAGTTCTTCCACAAGGATTACGAGAAGACCCTGGCCCCGGTCTATGGCGATGCCGCGAACCCCGATGACATCGTCATCGAAGGGGGCGCGGACTGAACCGCGGTTAAGCGGTTATGACCCGGACCGGAGGTCCCACCCCGCATGTCGAAGGGTGGGGCCTCCGGCCTTGTCTGATGCCGGAAACCGGCAGACCCGTCAGTAGGCGGCCAGGATATCGACCACGAAGATCAGGGTGGAGTTGGCGGGGATGCCCGACTTCTCCTGATTGCCATACCCCAGATCAGGGGGCACGATCAGGAGCACCTGGGAGCCGACGGTCTGTCCGGCCAGACCCTGCTGCCAGCCCTTGACGACCTGATCCAGGCTGAAGTCGGCGGCCTTCCCCTTGTCCCAGGATGAATCGAACTGCTTGCCGTTGCTGGCCAGCCAACCCGTGTAGTTGGCACTGACCGTCTGGTGTTCGCCGACCTTGGCACCCTTGCCCTTGATCAGGGTCTGGGAGACCAGCTTGCCGTTCGGCTTGTACTTGTTCAGGTCCACGGAAGGCTTGCCCTTGTCGTCAAGGCTGATCTTGGGCAGGTCGGACGGAATGTCCTTGACCTCGTCACCCTCGGCCCGGGTGAGGTCCCTGGACTTGGAAACGAAGGTGAGGGCCATGATGTAGCTTGAATTCTGGCTGCCCTTCTTGCTGCCCTGCTGGGCGTTGCCGGCCTCCTGGTCATTGATGCCGATGGCGATCGTGGTATTGACCTTCTGGCCGAGGAAGGTGTCGTAATACGCAGGGATGGAGGACTTGCTGATGACGATGGAGCAATCCGGCTTGCCCTTGTCCCAGGTGGAGTTGATTTCCTTGCCGGTCGTGTTGTCGAGGGCCACGCTCTGTGTGCACACCCTGTCGCCGTCCTCGATCACGTCCCCATCACCCTCCTGGATGACCTGGTGGGACTGGTTCTTGACCTTGAGGGGGGTGTCAAAGCTGATCTTGGGCTTGGACCCCGGCTTCCCCTTCGCCGAAACCCCGCTCATCGTGTCAGCGGCGGATTTGGGGGTATCGGAGCCTGACGAACAGGAAGCGAGCCCGGCGCAGAGGACCAGAGCGGACATGACGCAGGCGAACTGTCGAACGGTAGTGCGTTTCTTCATGAATGTGGTCATAAGCCCCAAGTCTAGGGCGTAACGGAGATTTTGCCCCTCATAACGAGCCGATTATAAGTCCATCACTGTAGAATGTCGATGTTATGGAGCAAGAAACTGAAGGAACCGAACGTGAACCCCGGCCTGGCAAGCCGTCACGCCGTAGCACGATCATGCGTGGTGTGGTCACGCCGATCTTCGGGCTGTTGGCTGTGACCTGCATCGTTCTGGGCATCATGAACGCCACGGTATGGAAGCCCTCCCCCCATGTCGATGCGCGCGGCAGGGCCAATACGCGGTATGTGGTGACCGATCCGGGAGTGCTCCCCTTGGTAGACAAGCGGGTCAGTGTTGAGGCAACCCCCCTCAAGGCCGGGGCCGGGAGGTCACAGGTCTGTATGGCCCTGACCACGGCTCAGGATGCGGCCGGCTGGACGGCCGGGCAGGACGTGACCCGGATCAAGGGCCTCGATGATTGGGAGACCCTCGATGTCTCGCGGGGTAAGGTCTCGGGCGAACAGGTGAAGGACGGGGCCAAGGCTGTTCCCTTCAAGGATTCGGATATGTGGCGTCAGGTCGAATGTGGTGACTCCTCGGCCAGGATGAGGGTCAAGGTCGACAGGCCCGATCTGGTTGTCCTGGTCGACACCCGGCCCGACCAGAAGGAGTCAAAGACCTCCGCCGCCAAGACCGGCGTGAACCTGCAGCTCTTATGGGAGCGTAGCAATCTGCCTGACTTTGCCATCCCCTTCTACTTTGGTGGCGGTCTCCTGGCCGTTCTGACGGTCCTTTCCGCCACGGTCTTTGCCATGGACCCCGCCAAGCGGCGCAAGAAGCAGGTTGAGCAGGCGGAGGAGCTCGAGCCCGAGGTGAGTGTGGCCCAGGCCTTGGGCAGTGTGGTGGCACCCGGTTTGGGCAGAAGGAAGAGGGGTGCGGGCAGGCATCGCCGCCACGACCGGGATGCCCCTGTCGAGGCTTCGGCGGAATCAACCGGATCTTCAACCGGGACAGAAGGCTTTGTCGGTGGGCAGGAGCCCAAGGTGATCGATCCCCAGGTCAGGAACATGGTGGCCGATCATGAGGTGGCCAGGTCCGGTCCGAATCGTGACGCCGCCCAGGGCCGGAGTGACAACCATGGCACCTGGGAATCGGATCGTGCAGAGGGGCGGGATGCGTCCGTCGGCAACCAGCAGAGGGCCGGCAGGCAGACATCGCCCGTGGTTGTCCCCAGACCGGGTGCCTTGACCTATGCCGCCGCCCGTGGCATGGCCAATGCCAACCATACTGGTTCCGACAATGTCAGCCCTGCCGGTTCCGAAGCGACCGACCTGCCCTGGAATGCGGATGCAGGTCCGGTGGAGACAGCAGAATCGGGCGGGTCGGCTGCCGGTGACCTGGATGTGGATGATGATTCGCAGACCACGGTCATCTCCAAGGAGGAGATGGAATCCTACCTGGCCAGACTGGCCAATGAGGGCGATCTCGCGCAGGATGGTGATGAGCAGTGATGAGCAGGATGCATCGATTCGTAACCAGGCCACTGGTGGTGGTCATATCCCTGGGGCTTCTGTGTTCCTTGGCGGCCTGCCAGGGCCAGGTACCCCAGGTCCAGAAGTCCGGGACCCCGTCTTCGGGCACCGCCACCCGCACCCCCAATCTGACGACCAGGCAGGAGGCGGCGATCCGCAAGGAGATTGGTCAGGTCCTCGACAAGGCCAACGAGTCCAAGGATCCTGCAGGCCTGGATGAACGGGTCTCCGGACCCCAGTTGCAGATCAGGACCAGCGAGCTGCAGATCGCCAAGGCGACAGGCAGCCTGAATCCCAAGACCATCATCCCCACATCCATCGCCCAGACCGTCATACCCGGGGATCCGGGATGGCCCCGGTCGGTTTTTGCCATCACCACGACCACCGAGGACCAGCAATCCAAGCGTCTCTTGGTCCTCAACCAGGAGTCGGCCCATGAGAACTACAAGCTCTGGGGGGTGGCCCGGCTCTTCCAGGGTGCCCAGCTGCCCAAGTTCCCGGTTGCCACAATCGGTGCCCAGATGGGTTCCCCGACCGACGAGGGGCTCAAGGCCACCCCGGTCGAGGCGGTCCGCCAGTATGCCGACCTCCTGCAGAATTCCGGTTCCAGCCAGTATGCCAAGGATTTCGCTCAGGATGACTTCCGTACCTCCATGGACACCCTGACCCAGGCTGTCCAGAAGGGGATTGAGGCCAACCGCGGGTCCCAGGACCAGACCTTCTCCCCCCAGGATGGTGAGATCCGGGTCATGCACTCCTCAGAGGGGGGAGATCTGGTCGTGGCCCAGATCAATTCGGTCTGGACCAGGCACGCAGGGGAGGGGCGCGAGTCCACCCCGGCATCGGATGCTGAGAAGGCCCTCTTCGGCGACGGGAAGGCAACCAGCACGATGAAGGTCACCTACGTCAACGTCATAGCCCTGTATGTGCCCTCCTCAACCTCCCGGGATCAGATTCGGGCGGTGGGTGCCGAGCGAGAGCCCATCAAGGTGGAGGCGGTCTGAGCCGGCGAGATTGCGGTGGGTGAAAGACCGCCGGACCGACTAGATTGTCTGGAAGAGGTTTCATACGGGTAGGGGTCGAATGGCTCAAGGAGATATGAACATGGCGAGTAATGACAAGCAGGGTCAGCCCGGTGTTTCACTGGCGGGGGCGGTCGATCTGGGTGCCCTCAAGCACCAGGTGGATGCCGAACCGGGTCAGGCCGGAGGGGCGCCGGCGGCCGGCGGGTATGTGATCGACACCACCGAGGCCGGCTTCCAGGCCATGGTGCAGACCTCGACCACCTTCCCCATTCTTCTCCTGCTTTGGGTACCCACTGACGACAGGCTCTTCCCCCTGGCGACCAAGCTCGGCCAGGCGGTCAACGCCCAGGAGGGGAAGATTCAGCTTTCCCGGATCGACATCGCCTCCAATCCGCAGATTGCCCAGACCTTCCAGGTTCAGGGGGCCCCGGCCCTCTTCGCCCTCCTGGCTGGGCGACCCATGCCCATCCTGGAGGGATTGCCCACGGACGAGGAGTTGACGCAGATCACCGATCAGCTCATTCCCCAGGTCATCCAGATGGCTCAGAAGGCCGGCATCACCGGCACCGCCCCCTATCAGGAAACCGGTCAGGATGGGTCATCCACCGATGATCAGGATGCCCAGGCCCAGACTGTACCCCCGTCCCATCAGGAGGCCGACCGACTTGCCCGGGAGGGCGATTATGCCGGGGCTGCTCAGGCCTATGCCAAGGTGATGGAGGCCGACCCAGGTGATGACCTGGCCCGGCGTGAACATGCCAAGGCCCTCCTCATGAGCCGTTCGGCCAGTGCCGATGTCCGCCAGGTGCGGCAGGCCGCGGCCGATGCCCCTGACGACCTGGACGCCCAGCTGGCGGTGGCCGATGTGGACATGCTGGGGGGGCAGATTCAGGATGCCTTTGACCGTCTGCTGGATTTTCTCGGCGGGCATCGTGACCAGATGGAGCCGGTCCGTCAGCGGCTCCTGGAGTATTTCTCGATTCCCGAGCCTGCGGACCCGCGCCTGGTCAACGCCCGTCGGCGGCTGTCCACGATGATGTACTGACGTATTGTAGCTGTTCAGGAAGATTTCTGCAGGACTGCCGTGGTTACACGCATGGGGTGGGTGGCCATCCGAGCGGTGGCCCCGGTACCGTCTAGTGACCATCTTCAGGCCTTTCGGTCCTGTTGTATCCGAAATTGGTCAGGAAGTGCGGTCCATGCTCGGCAAGCTCCTGGTCGAAGGTATCCTTCCAGTGGCTGAAGGGTCTGTCGGCCAGACCGTCATTGGAGAATCGAGCGTCATCGGTGATTTCCGTCAGACAGAAGTCCGGGATGGTCAGGTCGGTCACCGGCCCGCTCCGCTCCACCTCGGCAACAATCAACGGTGCGTTCTTGTCGCCGAAAGCATCCAGGTTCCACCAGTCCTCGTCCAGCCAGATACCATAACGGTTCTTGACTATGGGGGATCCGCCCCTCAACACGAGCTCCTGGGCTATGCCGACGTCGATGGCGCGTTCAGCCTCATACCTGGTGCCGCCCACGGATGGACCCTTGGCCGTCATCGAAGCCGCGGTGAAACGGTCGCCGCTCTCCAGGAGGGTGTGCAGGGCATCGGTGTGGGCGCTCATGGGCAGCCCGTAGTCATTGGCCTGAAGGCGTATTCGGAGGGCATAGTTGTCTTCGTGCACGTAATAGCTCTGCACAATCAGGGTGGGAGTTTCCTCCCTTGTCAACTTTTCAGGCAGTCGTCTGCAAAAGAAACGGCGCTCGAATTCGAAATCCTTGTGTTCCTCATCCAACGGCATTCCTCCATGGTACGTGATGGGACCCGGCTATGCCATGCCCCGTCCCGGTCCGACCGGAAATGGTTGAGGACCGGTCTTGCGCGGGATACCGGAGTATCGATCCGGGCCTGGGAGTTCGAGGCGACTGCCTCGGTCTTGCCTGGAGTCGGTCGATTCGTACGCTGATATTCCAGTCGATTGTTCATTGAATCATCTGGAAATGCACCCATGCCCAATTCCTTGGTATTCCAAGCTTCTCGGCATGGTTGGCAGGCCGATCTAAGGAATTACCGGGTGGATTGCCGAATGTGAAGGCCGCTTGTGGTCAGGGGAGGGACACACTACAGTGAGAATCAGCCCGAGAGAAGAAAATCGGGGTTTGTTGGCGGCTTCGCGGAGCCGTGGACGGATGCAATGGCGCAACCAATACGACTCCGTGAAGTCTTGCCTTCACCGTAAACGCAAATCTGTATTTTCCTGTGCTGACACACCGCAAGGAGGGCCATCTCCTGCGACACCAGGGTCCGCTTCGGATGCATTTTTCGGCAAAGTGTCCTAAGATGGTCCCTGTTGCCCGTCTTCGGACGGTCATGTCGGGTTCGTAGCTCAGCGGATAGAGCGTCTGTCTCCGGAACAGAAGGTCGAGGGTTCGAATCCCTTCGAGCCCACTCCATCCATCACGTGCATGGCATCGTTCATCTTCCGTGATTGTCCCTCAGCCCTCGTCCACGATAAGACGATATCAAGTCGGTGGAATCTGATGTGAGCTTTCACACAAAGGACTTGCATTTGCTACGCTCTCGAGGAATTCAGCCCCGTTTGCACCCACCTGTCACGGGGTCTGGTGGGATAGTGGGAGATGGATATTTCGGCAGGTGCGGACAGTGCAAGGTGGCATCCCGTCCTGACACCGGACCAGATAAAGGAGATGGTCATGACCAATCAGATCAATGCGGGGGATGCGGTTCTCAGGGTTTTGGAGCAGTGGGGCGTGCCGCGTATATACGGTCTGCCCGGGGGATCCTTCGATTCCATGATGAACGCCATCCATGATGAACGCGATCGGATCGACTTCATTCAGGTGCGGCATGAGGAGGCCGGTGCCCTGGCGGCTGCGGCCGAGGCCAAGCTGACCGGTCGGATCGGCGTTTGCTTCGGCTCCTCGGGCCCCGGTGCCGTCCACCTGCTCAACGGGCTCTATGATGCCCGTGAGGATGGGGTGCCCGTCCTGGCCCTGGTTGGTGAGGTGCCCCAGCAGTTCATGAACATCGACTTCTTCCAGGCCATGGACGAGGTTCCCATGTTCTCCGATGTGGCCGTCTTCGACAGGGCCGCCACCAATGCCGATGGATTGCCCGGACTGGTCGACGAGGCGATCAGACGCGCTTACAAGAACAAGGGCGTTTCCGTGGTCATCATCCCCAAGGACCTGGCCTGGGCTCGGATCGAGGACCGGCCGGTTGCTTCGGCCGCCGATTTCCGCAAGCCCCAACCCCTGAAGCCCCCGGAGGATCTGGTGGCCCGGGCCGTCGAGATGATCCGGTCGGCCAAGGCACCCCTGCTCTATTTCGGACAGGGCGCCCGCGGTGCCAGGGATGAGCTGGTGGCCATGTCGGAGAAGTTCAAGATGCCCATGGTCTCAACCTTCCCGGCCAAGGGAATCGTCGAGGACACCTATCCGGCCTACCTCCAGTCGGCGGGACGTGTGGCCACCAAGACGGCCACCGAGGCCATTTATACGGCCGACCTTTCGGTCTGGATCGGGTCCGACAACCCCTTCGGATCCATGTTCGTGGCTCCCCATACCAAGGTCATCCAAATCGATATGGATCCCTCCAAGCTGGGCAAGCGCTTCCAGCCCAACATCGGTCTGGCCATCCAGGCGGATGCCAGGGAGACCCTGAAGGCCCTGACCGCGGCCGGGACCCAGCAGGAGGAGTCGGTCTTCTACCGGGCCTGCCTGCGGAGCAAGGAGAACTGGGACAAGTGGGTGGCCTCCTTCAACGGGGACACCTCAACCCCCCTGAGACCCGAACCGGTCTTCCACGTGATCGACCGGCAGCTTGGGGACAATGACATCGTCATTCCCGACGTGGGCAATGTCGACATCGACTTCCTCCGTCTCCTTCACCTGAAGCCCACCAACCGCTGGGCCGTTTCGGGCAGGCACGCCACCATGGGCTTCGCTGTTCCGGCCGCCCTGGCCGCCAAGCTGGAGTATCCGGATTCCACGGTCTACTCCCTGAGCGGCGACGGTGGATTCGCCATGCTGGGTGAGGAGGTCCTGGTCCAGCTCAAGTACCAGGCACCGGTCATCAACGTGGTCTTCTCCAACCAGACCCTGGGATACATCGAGGCCGAGCAGCGCGATGACAGCCACCAGCCTCTGAGCGGAGTGGACCTGCCCGATACGGATTGGGCCAAGGTGGCCGAGGGCTTCGGCGCCCTGGGCTTCACGGTGAGGACCCTGGATGATGCCCGTCGGGCCTTCGACCAGGCCCGCAAGGCCGACCGGTCCTCGATCATCGATGTGAAGCTGACCGGTGCCAGCCCCCTGGATACCCGTTACATGCGTTTCCCGGAGACCTGCAAGGACCAGGCACAGATCGATGAGTTCGTCAAGACCCACCAGGCCGGAGACCTGAAGTCCCTGGCCTACTGGATGGGTCTGGAAAGCCGGTCCCACTGATCCGGGGTCGGGTTTAGTGGTCTACTGATCCGATTGCGATGAAATGGTCCTGATAACCCCTCCTCGGGTACTGGCGGTTTATAGTTGGAAGCAACTCGACCGGAATTCCGGTCAGCCATCGGCACCTGCCGCACCGCCTGCCCTGGCGGAGGCCGGAAGGGCCTGCACCCGAGGAGGGACGTTCATGGACGAGGGTCTGGAAGAGATCGGTACACCCTATGCACCCCAGGCGTTGGGGGCCTATAGCCAGGCGGTCAAGGCAAACGGGTTCGTCTTCGTCTCCGGCCAGCTGGGCATCGACCCGGAGACCGGCGACCTGGTGCAGGGGACGGCCGGCGACCAGGCCGTCCAGGCCCTGAAGAACATCAAGAGCATCCTGGATGCTGCGGGCACCGGGATGGAGAGGGTGGTCAAGGCCACGGTCTACATGAGGAACGTGGAGGACTTCACCGAGGTCGACAAGGCCTATTCCCAGGTCTTCATCGGTTCGGTCCGGCCCGCCCGGGTGGCTTTTGGCAACAATATGATTCCCAAGGGCGCCCTGGTCGAGATCGACGTGATCGCCATGGCCTGAGCCCGGGGTGGGACCGGACGGCCGACTCGTCACCCGGCCCGCTAGACTTGGGGTCATGAGTCCTGAAGCACTTGCCCGTATCATTTCCTCTACCGCTGTCCAACTGGCCCAGGCGGGCGGTCTGGGTGACCTGGATGCCTCCATGGTTCCCGCCGCCGGAAACCTGGCCGTCATGAGGCCCAAGGACCGTTCCCATGGGGACTGGTCCACCAACATCGCCATGCAGCTGGCCAAGCAGGCCGGCATGAAGCCCCGTGACCTGGGGGAGTCCCTGGCCCGGGCCCTGGTCAAGGCCGACGGGATCGCCGGCGTGGACGTCGCCGGTCCCGGTTTCATCAACATCAGCCTGGATTCCGCCTCGGCCGCGGCCGTGGTCGATACCGTCCTCAAGGAGGGTAGGGCCTACGGGTCCAATGACCACCTCCAGGGGCGCACCCTGAACCTGGAATTCGTCTCGGCCAACCCCACCGGCCCCATCCATATCGGGGGGACCCGCTGGGCCGCGGTCGGCGACTCCATGGCCCGCGTTCTGGAGGCCAACGGGGCCAAGGTGGTCCGCGAGTATTACTTCAACGACCATGGCACCCAGATCGACCGGTTCAGCCGCTCCCTGGTGGCGGCGGCCCATCATGAGCCGGTTCCGGCCGACGGATACAGGGGTGCCTACATCGACGAGATCGCCCAGCGGGTGGTGGATGAGGCCAGGGCCGAGGGCCTGGATGTCCTGGCCCTGCCCAGGGTCAGGGACGAGGACGGTGCCGAGGGCGACAGCCAGCAGCGTGAGGCCTTCCGCAGCCGGGCCGTTCCGATGATGTTCGCCGAAATCCAACAGTCCATGAAGGATTTCCGGGTGGATTTCGACGTCTGGTTCCATGAGAACAGCCTCTATGAGTCGGGTCAGGTGCAGAAGGCCATCGATGAACTGCGTGGCCAGGGCGACATCTACGAGAAGGACGGGGCAACCTGGTTCCGTTCCAGCAGGTACGGCGACGACAAGGACCGTGTGGTCATCAAGTCCGACGGGAATGCCGCCTACGTGGCGGCCGACATCGCCTACTACCTGAACAAGCGCCGGCGTGACAAGGACCCCTGCGACGAGGCCATCTACATGCTGGGGGCCGACCACCACGGCTACATCGGCAGGATGATGGCCATCTGCGCCGCCTTCGGCGACGAACCGGGCGTCAACATGCAGATTCTGATCGGCCAGCTGGTCAACGTCCTCAAGGATGGCCGGGCCGTGCGGATGAGCAAGAGGGCCGGCAACGTGGTCACCATCGACGACCTGGTCGAGGCCATCGGGGTGGACGCGGCCCGGTACTCCCTGGCCCGAACCGACTATAACCAGTCCGTCGACATCGACCTGGACCTCCTGGTCTCCCACACCAACGAGAACCCCGTCTACTACGTCCAGTACGCCCATGCCCGGTCCAGGAACGTCGACAGGAATGCGGCAGAGGCCGGGATCGATGCCTCCAAGGCCGACCTTGCCCTCCTGGACACCGGGGCCGACAACGAGGTTCTGGGCACCCTGGCCCTCTACCCCAACATCGTGCAGACGGCGGGTGACCAGAAGGCCCCCCATCGGGTGGCCCACTACCTGGAGCAGCTGGCGGGGGTGTATCACCGCTGGTACAACCTGGAGCGGGTGGTCCCCATGGAGCTGACCGGAGCGGATGATCCGGCCAGGCAGGAGGCCAAGAACCCGGAGCCGGCCAGGGCGGCCGCCAGGCTCAGACTCAACGATGCGGTCCAACAGGTCATCGCCAACGGACTCGATCTCCTGGGCGTCTGCGCTCCGGACAGGATGTGACCGGACCGGTCGGATCAGGACTGCGCGAGGGAAGGGGACTCCATGAGCCAGGAGAAGGAACAGTCGAACCTGGGTGACATCTGGCCGCGGACGGTCCGTCGCCAGGATTGTGGTGCCGTGAGCATCCAGGGGGTCCCTGTCGGGGACCTGGCGGATCGCTACGGCACCCCGGTCTACCTGATGGATACCGCCTTCATGGCCGAACGGGCCCGGACCTTCAGACAGATCGTCAGCCGGAGTCTGCCTACGGCCACCACCCAGGTCAGCTATGCCGGCAAGGCCTTCCTGAGCAAGGAGGTCGTGCGGATCATGCTGGACCGGGGGCTCAACATCGACACCTGCACCCTGGGTGAGATGCTGATCGCCAAGGCCGCCGGCGCCCCGGGCCGTCGCCTGGTCCTGCATGGCAACAACAAGTCCGACCAGGAGATCGCCCTGGCCGTCGAGCAGGGGTACGGGAAGATCGTCGTCGATGCGGCCGACGAGCCGGAACGCATAGCCGCCATAGCCCACAGCCAGGGCAAACGTGCCCGGGTCATGGTCAGGATCACGGTCGGGGTCCATGCCGGTGGCCACGAGTACATCTCCACCTCCCACGAGGATCAGAAATTCGGGGTTCCCATGCTGGCACCGGGTGCCGATGCCTCCCTCCTTGACCTCTACGGTGGCGAGGGAGGACAGGCATCATGCCCGGATGGGGCAGGGGAGGGAAGTCAACCCCCAAGCGGGCGAACCCAATCAGGAAGCGGGATACTGTCCACGGATTCCTCCGACCTTTTCCGGGCTGGTGCCGATGGGGCCCTGGTGGATCCGGCCCTCGCCGCAGCCCTGGACATGCTGGCGGATGGTCCGGCCATCAAGGTCCTGAAGGATATTCAGACCCATGCGGACGATCTGGAGCTGGTGGGAATCCATACCCACATCGGGTCGCAGATCCACGGGGCCTCGGCCTTTGTCCAGGCGGCCAAGCGCATGATGCTCTTGAGACGGACCTTCTGGGAGACCGATGGGTTCCTCCTGCCCGAGGTGGATCTGGGTGGCGGCTTCTCCGTCCCCTATCTGCCGGACGAGGACCGGATGGATCTGTCCGAGGCCCTTGACGACCTGGGTCATGCCATCACCAGGATCAACGACCGGCTGGGCATGCCCATGCCCGTTCTCTCCTTTGAGCCCGGCCGATGGATCGCCGGTCCCAGCGGAATGACCCTCTACCGGGTGGGCACCGTCAAGCCGGTACCCCTTTCGGACGGGACCGTAAGGACCTACGTATCGGTGGACGGTGGCATGGGCGACAACATTCGTCCGGCCCTCTACCGGGCCGACTACACGGTGATCCTGGCCAACCGCAAGGGCAGTGGGGAGACCATTCGCGCCCGGGTGGTCGGCAGACACTGCGAGTCCGGCGACATCGTCGTACGTGACGTCTCCCTGCCCGCCGACATCCACCGGGGGGACCTCCTCCTGGTGCCGGTGACCGGCGCCTATGGGCGGACCATGGCCAGCAACTACAACCAGGTCCTGATTCCCCCGGTCGTGGCCCTGGACGGGGTGGGCGACCACCTGATGCTGCGGGGGCAGACCATGGACGATCTGCTCGACCTGGATCAGGGCTGAGGCCGGGAAAGGCCGGATGGCAAGGAGCACGGTTATGGATATCCGTCAGGATTTTTTTAAGGATCATGGGTACGCAACGGGTCATGGCCCTGGCTACCAGCGTTGTTGGGCAACCCGACGTGCGGATGGTCGGTTTCTCCTATGATCCCGAGGAGAAAATCCTCTACTTCGTCACCTACCCGGAGTCCAGGAAGGTGGAACAGATAGGGAAGAACGGGAAGGTGGTCTTCGTCACCCTCCCCGGTGAACCAATAGCATGCGTGCGGGGAGAGGGGGTTGCCCGTCTTAGTTCCAGGACCTGCGAGGATGTGGCCCCTGTCTTCGAGAGGAAGAGACCGGGATACATGGAGCGGATCGGGCCCTTCCGCGACAGGTTGGCGCTCTTCGAGGTCACCTTCGAGGAGGTCAGTGTGATCCTTTCCGACTAGAGTGGTCATCAGCTCGAGGTCTGACCGGACGGAGGCAGTCCATATGGGTGGAATCCCCGTCGCCTGTGTCGGATTGATTCTCTAGGATGGATACTCTATGGTACCCGACGCACCGGGGTACGAATGAAGGAGCGCACATGTCCGCGAAGCCCATGACGGAATCCGATAAACCCATCCGTATCGCCCTCCTGGGGGCCGGAACCGTCGGCTCGCAGACCGCTCGTCTGCTGGTCGAGGAATGCGAGGACCTGGCCAGCCGGGTTGGTCGCCCACTGGAACTGGTCGGTATTGCAGTTCTGGACCCCTCCAAGGTCACGGCGGACTGGATCGACAAGTCCCTCCTGACCACCGATTCAGAGGGTCTGGTCACCAGGGCCGACGTCGTCATTGAGCTCATCGGCGGCATCGAGCCGGCCCGGACCCTCCTGCTCAAGGCCATCGGGTCAGGGGCCTCCGTGGTCACCGCAAACAAGGCCCTCCTGGCCCGGCACGGGCCGGAACTCTACCAGGCGGCCCAGGATCATGGTGTTGATATCTACTTCGAGGCCGCTGTGGGCGGGGCCATCCCCATCGTCCGCCCCCTGCGGGAATCCCTGGTGGGAGACAGGATCACCAGCCTGGTGGGCATCGTCAACGGCACCACCAACTACATTCTCGACGAGATGACCACCAAGGGGCTCCAGTTCGAGGAGGCCCTGGGCGATGCCCAGGCCAAGGGGTTCGCCGAGGCCGATCCGACCGCGGACGTGGATGGCCTGGATGCCGCCGCCAAGGCCGCCATCATGGCCACCCTGGCCTTCCACCGGGATGTGCGGATGGATGATGTGCCGGTCGAGGGGATCAGGGCCATCACGGCCGACGACATCGCCGCGGCCAAGGCCGAGCACAGGGTGATCAAACTCCTGGCCGTGGCCGAGCGCACCGACCAGGGCATTTCGGCCAGGGTCTACCCGGCCCTGATTCCCGACACCCACCCCCTGGCCTCGGTCCACGGCAGTTTCAACGCGGTCTTCGTCACCGCCGAGGCGGCCGATGACCTCATGTTCTACGGGCGTGGGGCCGGTGGCGCCCCTACGGCCTCCGCCGTGGTCGGTGATGTGGTCACCGAGGCCCGGCACATAGCCCAGCAGGGAATGGGCCCGATCATCCCCATGTACGCCCAGGTGCCCATGGCCCCCCTGGAGGCTTCCCGGGCCGCCTTCGCCGTCCGCTTCCTGATCCACGACAAGCCAGGCGTCCTGGCGGCCATCGCCCAGGTCTTCTCCCAGGAGGGCATCTCCATCAACGGGGTCAACCAGGACATCAAGCCCACCCTGCACGATCCGGGTTACAGCGGGGAGATCCAGCAGCTCAGGGTGGTCACCCACCTCTGCGATGAGGCGACCCTGCGCCAGGTCGTCAAACGGGTGTCCACCTTCGACTCGGTGACCGGCCAGGCCTCCATCCTGCGCGTCTTCGACCAGGACGCCCTCTGATGGGCGCGGACCACCCCCGGATACCGACCGTGCGGGTCCGGGTTCCCGCCACCAGCGCCAACCTGGGTTCGGGCTTCGACGCGGTGGGTCTGGCCCTGGACCACCATGACGAGATCGTCTTCACCCGGGCGGCCGACCCTGCCGACACCTCCGTCAACGTGGTCATCAGGGGGGAGGGGGAGGGTACCCTGCCCAGGGATGAGACCCACCTGGTCGTCTCCACCTTCCGAAAGGCCTGCCAGGTCTTCGGGCTGCCCCGGTTCGGCTTCCTCATGACCGCCTCCAACCGGATTCCCCAGGCCCGGGGACTCGGGTCCAGCGCCGAGGCCATCGTGGCCGGGATCAGTGCGGCAGCGGCCTTTGCCCACCCGGGCCGGATCTCCCGGGATGCCATCTTCGACCTTGCCGCCCGGATCGAGGGGCACCCCGACAACGTGGCTCCGGCCGTCTACGGGGGGCTGACCGTCTCCTACGACCTGGTCACCGACGAGGGTGTGGGGTCCCTCCCCATCGCCGGAGGCACCCCGTTGGCACCGGGCTTCCACAGCCTGCGCTACCAGGTGGATCCGGCCATCAGGGCCACGGTCTTCGTGCCCGACTTCCACCTCTCCACCGAGAAGGCCCGTCGGGCCCTGCCCGACCAGGTGCCCTATGCCGATGCCGTCCACAACCTGTCCAGGGTCGCCCTGATCCCCGGGGCCCTGAATCCCTCCAGCCTGGCCGGTCCGGGGGAGGACCTGTCCGTCAGGGCCAATTCCCTCCTCTTCGTGGCCACCCAGGACAGGCTCCACCAGCCCTACCGGGCGAATCTGATGCCCGCATCGACCGACCTGATCGACCTCTTCCGCCGACACGGGTACGCCGCCGCGGTCTCGGGCGCCGGGCCTTGCGTCATCGTCCTCCACTACGGGGATGCCTCGGAGGATCTCAAGGTCCTGGCCAAGGACCAGCTGGATTCCGGCCATTGGCGGATCCTCCAGCTGGATGTGGACCTGCAA
Source organism: Bifidobacterium indicum (assembly GCF_036987015.1). Classification (NCBI taxonomy): domain Bacteria; kingdom Bacillati; phylum Actinomycetota; class Actinomycetes; order Bifidobacteriales; family Bifidobacteriaceae; genus Bifidobacterium; species Bifidobacterium indicum. Next base: position 1,355,242 of record NZ_BTXM01000001.1, on the reverse strand, counting down.
GGGGTTCAGGTGGAATGCGATGGGGATGGTGACCTGAATGGCTGCTGAAGCCCGGACCTCCAAGGCGACGGTGCAGACCGGCCAAGGCAGGGGGCACATCCCCTTTATCCTGGCCTCCCAGTCGCCCTCCCGCCAGGCCCTCCTGGTCAAGGGAGGAATCAGTCCTGTCATCCGCAAGTCCCACCTGGATGAACCCAAGGCCCTGGAGGATGCCGCCCAGGCACAGGGGCTCAGAGTGGCCGACCTGTCCATAGAGGACAGGGTCTCCATCCTGGCAGAGGGCAAGGCCGACCTGATTCTGCAGACCCTGCGTGCGGTCATTGACGCCGAGACCCAGGCACAGGGGGACCTGGTCGTGGTCAGGCCCCTTGATGCCCGGGCCGAGGATCCGGCACAGGTGGAGCCCATGCATCAGGCCGTCAGGTCCTGGGCGGGCATGGTCCGGGCCAAGGTCGGGCCCCTGCTCCTGGGGTGCGATTCACTGTTCAGCCTTGACGGGCGGATCATGGGCAAGCCCCATACGCCCGAGGTGGCCATGGAACGGCTCATGGCCATGCGGGGTCGTACCGGCACCCTGGTCACCGGCCACTGCCTGACCGACGTGGCCTCTGGACGGAGGGTCCGCGCCGTCAGCAGGGCCGAGGTTTCCTTCGGGCAGTATGACCGGGACGACATGGAGGCCTACATCGCCACCGGGGAGCCCCTGGAGGTGGCCGGATCCTTCACCCTGGAGGGGTTGGGCAGCGCCTTCATCACCGGAATCGAGGGTGATCCCAGCGGGGTCATGGGACTGAGCATGCCAACCCTGCGCTCCCTGGTCGGGCAGCTGGGACTGCACTGGGCCGACCTCTGGGATCCGGCCCTGGTCCGGCCCGCGGATTCGGAGGACCGGACCGATCCAAGCGGAATCGTCCCTCCCAAGGGAAACGTCCATCAGCCTGGTGACGGCTGGGTGAACTGTGCCTGTGGGAAGCAGCACTGGGGCCTGAACGGCGCGGCCGGTGTCCTCCTGGCCCGTCGTGACCAGCAGACCGGTGTCCTGACCGAGGTCCTTCTCCAGCACCGTGCCAGGTGGAGCGCCGAGGGTGGAACCTGGGGCGTGCCCGGCGGTGCCGTCTCGGACGGCGAGAGCCCCCTGGAGGGCGGCCTGCGCGAGAGCTACGAGGAGGCCAACGTCCATCCCGAAGACATCCAGGTGGTCGGTTCCCACCTTGAGGACCATGGCCCCTGGGGATACACCACCATCCTGGCCTTCGAGCGGCCCGGACACCGGGTGGACCCGCACATGAACGACGACGAGAGCATCGAGCTGGCCTGGGTTCCCATCGATCAGGTCGACTCCCGTCCCCTCCTGGGTGCTTTCGGCCAGGACTGGCCCCACTTCCGTCGTCGCCTCGAGGACCTGGCCGCCAGGGATTAATCCGGGTCGAGTTCCATCGGTGACATTTCCTGCCGGTACGCTGTGTTCATGAGTCCGGTGCTGATTCGCATATTGCGCTCCCACTGCCCGACACTTCCAGCAGTGCCATCCATTTCTCCTCCGGGAACTCTGAGTGGGGCCCGTCCCCTTTTTGACGGCTCCGGGGATTGTCCTGACGGCCCTATCGGGGTCCGGGGAGACTGGGGGAGAGCCTGCCCGCTCAGCCCAGGATGACGGCGATCAGGGCGATGACCATTGGTGAGGTGATCGTGCTGATCAGGATTCCGTCCCGGGCGAAGGTGGTCCCCACGTTGTACCGGGCCGCATAGTTGTAGACGTTCTGCCCGGTGGGCAGGGCTGCCAGGACCACGCACCCGTAGAGTTCCACGCCCCGGAAACCCATGACGAACCATGCGAGGAGGAAGGCGATGATGGGCATGACCAGGTTCTTCAGGATCACCACGGTCAGGGTGGCCCGTCGATCGGTCCCCTTCCCCATGGGCCTGGAGCCGCGCAGGGACATGCCGAAGGCCATCAGGATCATGGGGACCGCCGAGGCGCCGATCATGTCGATGGGCTTGAAGACGAAGTCGGGAATCACGAAGTGCCCTGCCTGGGCGCTGATGGCTGAAATCAGGATCCCGCCCAGGGACCCGAGCAGGATGGGCTGCTTCAGGGGCTGCTTGATGATGGTCTTCAGGGACAGCTTCCCGGTGGTCGTGGCATCCAGGACGGTCAGGCCTATTGGTGTGAAGAGGGCCTGCTGCATGACCAGGATCGGGGCCACCAGGGTGGGGTTGCCCAGGATGTAGGTGGCCACAGGCAGGCCGATGTTGTTGGAGTTCAGGTAGAGCGAGTTCAGGGCCCCGATGGTGGCATTCGCCGCATCCATATGGAAGGTCAGGGCGTTCAGGGCAACGAAGATCAGCCCCACGGCCGCCGCCGAGAAGAAGGCCACGATGATGCTGGGATGGAAGATGACGCTGAGCCTCTGCTTGGAGAGGATGGCGAACATGAGGCAGGGGGTGGAGACGAAGAAGGAGAACTTGTTCAGAACCATCTGGGCCGAGGGCCCGCCGATATGGAAGCGGGAGGCCACATAGCCCACCGCAATGACGACGCCGATGATGAAAAAGCCTTCCATGGCACTGAGCAGACCGGGCATCTTTTCTTTCACCAACTCCCAAAATCGTGGTCATGCGGACGGTGACGGACTCGGGTACCGGCACCGGGCACCACCATTGTGCCACCCGGATGCCGATCCCGTTCCGGATGTCCCATGGACGGATGGGCCCATCCAAGGCTCGGAAGTCCCGACATCCCCGAAATCATCTGCCTATAGCATGGTCCTATGAACACGATTCCGCAGGATATGGCACCCCGCCGGCACGGTTCCCGGGAGACGGGACTCCTGGACGGCACATCCGCCCTGCCTTCCGAGGAGGCCCTGGCCCTGATACTGGAGCGGATGGTGGCCACCGCCTCGGTCAGCGACGATGAGGGGCCGCTGGCGGATGCCGTCCAGGCGGCGCTCGCGGCCTGCCCTTCCTGGCGGGTTGACAGGTTGGGTGACACGGTCGTGGCCCGGACCGACCTGGGCAGGTCCCACAGGATCGTCATGGCCGGTCATTTGGATACGGTCCCGGTCAATGGGAACCTGCCGCCCCGGTGGCTGGAGACCGGCGACCCGGAGATCAGGTCCGACGTGGCCCAGGCCCATCCGGGTTCCCGGGTGCTCCGGGGGCGGGGCACCGCCGACATGAAGGCATCTGATGCGGTTATGCTCCATCTGGCCTCCGTCCTGGACAACCCGGTCTATGACCTGACCCTGGTCTTCTACGACCATGAGGAGGTCGCGGCCGAGAAGAACGGTCTGGGCAGGGTGGTGGCCGCCCATCCCGACTGGGTCCGTGGCGACTTCGCCATCATCGGTGAGCCCACCAACTGCGGAATCGAGGCGGGCTGCAACGGGACCATGCGATTCGACCTGGTCACCCACGGGGTGGCCGCCCACTCGGCCCGGTCCTGGATGGGCAGTAATGCCATCCATTCCGCCGCCCCCATCCTGGCCAGACTCGATGCCTACCAGCCAAGGACCGTGGCCGTGGATGGATTGGACTACCAGGAGGGTCTCAACGCCACGATGATCAGCGGGGGGACCGGTACCAATGTCATCCCCGACACATGCCGGGTCCACGTCAACTATCGTTTCGCCCCGGACAAGACCCTGGCCGATGCCAAGGCCCTGATGATGGGGGCCGATGCCGGTGCGGAGCTGGGCAATGGGGAGCACCGGGCCACCGGAGGGGTCTTCGAGGGATTCGATGTCGAGATGTGTGATGAGTCCCCGGCGGCCCGTCCCGGACTGGCCTCGCCCTGGGCCCGGTCCCTGACGGATCTGATCACCCAGACCAACGGTTCCACCCCCCGACCCAAGCTGGGATGGACCGATGTGGCCCGGTTCTCCGCCCTGGGCGTCCCCGCCGTCAACCTGGGTGCCGGAGACCCCCTCCTTGCCCATAAGTCGGATGAGCAGGTTCCCTTGGATGACCTGGTGTCGCTGGAGTCGATCCTGGTCTCCTGGCTCAAAAAACACCAATGATACAAAATCTGTGTCATACTTGAGAGTGGTGGTTCTGCCTGACCACTTGCAGCGTAGGCGTTGATCCCCCTGTATGGATTCGTCTGGATCCATGCAGGCGCCGGTGTCCGCCTGTGCCAGGAAGACTTTTTCAAAGGTGTCCCGACCGAGCGCATCCCACAGGGTGTGCGGCCACAGTGAGAGTGTGGAGTGACAGAGTGTCGGACCCGTGAGCGCGGTTCGAGTCAGCGTGCCGCAAGGAGCATAGTGCCCAGGAATACGAACGAGGACAGTAAAGAAGAATCCTCAGCAGGTGCAACGCAAACAAGCCGACCGGCATCCGACCAGGATCCCCAGGATGAGAAGGGAACCACCCGTCGTCGCCGTGGTGGACGGCGTGTGGTCCGGGTGGCGGGTGCCGCCGGCGCCCACGTACCTGTCAAGGTCGAGGCCGATCAGGACGAGGAGACGACCTCCGGCAGGGGGCGTCGCCGCCGCACCAAGACCCGGGATGAGGGCGAGGAGACCCGATCGGGTTCCAGCATCCGTCGTCGGTCCCTCCGACAGGATCCGGAACCGGACCTGAACGAGTCCCAAGCCGCGGATCAGGACCGGTCGGACGAGGATGAAGAGGCGCCCGCATCCCGCCGCCGCAAGACTTCGACCAGACCACGCAGGTCCACCCGGACCAAGGCATCGGAATCGACCGAGGTCCCCTCCCGCCGTCGTTCCGGGTCCGGTCATGATTCCTCCGGGGAATCGGACGATCGTCAGGAACGTGCCCTGGAGGCCGTGGAATCCCTGACCGGCCTTGTCCAGGAGGACGATGACCAGGGCCGCAGGTCCCGGTCGACCAGGTCCAAGGCCCGTTCATCGCGGACGGCTTCCTCGGCCCCGGCCCCGGCCCGGCCCATGACCTCCCTTCTCTTCCAGGAGCCCGTCATTCCGGTGGCCCCGGAGGACGGGGATGAATCCGGCACGGAGGATGAGAAGGAGCCGGCAGCGCCCAGGCCCTCCCGCAGGTCCCGCAGGCTCAATGCCGAGGAACGCCGCGCCGCCGATGAGGTGGAACTGATCGAGGAGGACCTCGACCACGAAGGCATTACCTTCATCAACGACGAGGATGAGGAAGACTCCGCGGAGGCCCCCTCCCGATCCTCCCGCCGTCACCGTCGCGGCAAGGGTGAGCGCGTCCACGAGGAGGAGACCGAGAAGCTCGGCTCCCGCCGTCGTCGCCGCTCCCGTGACCATGAGAACGAGGAGGAGGAAGAGGGGGGACTGACCCGTCGCCGCAGGCGCAGACGTGGTTCCAGGTCTTCCGAACCGGAGGCCGAGGAGACAGGTGGTTCCCGCCGCTCCCGCAAGCAGCAGTACATCGATGAGATCACCGACATCGAGGGGTCCACCCGCCTGGAGGCCAAGAAGCAGCGTCGGCGCGACAACCGTCGTGAGCGTTCGCGCCAGTCCCAGTTGGTGGAGCAGGACTTCCTGGCCCGCCGCGAGAATGTCGACCGGCTCATGGTGGTGCGCGAGAAGGAGCAGCACACACAGATCTCGGTCATCGAGGATGACATCCTGGTGGAGCACTACGTCTCCGACATCCAGGAGGTCTCCACGGTCGGCAACGTCTACCTGGGGCGGGTCCAGAACGTCCTGCCCAGCATGGAGGCCGCCTTCGTCGACATCGGCCAGGCCCGCAACGGTGTTCTCTACGCCGGCGAGGTCAACTGGGACACCACCCGTCTGGAGGGGCAGCCCCGTCGTATCGAGCTGGCTTTCAAGTCGGGCGACCCCGTCCTGGTCCAGGTCACCAAGGACCCCATCGGCCACAAGGGCGCCCGTCTGACCTCCCAGGTGACCCTGGCGGGCCGCTTCCTGGTCCTGGTTCCCTCGGGGGGCATGACCGGTGTCAGCCGCAAGCTGGCCGACCACGAGCGGTCCCGCCTCAAGGGGATCGTCTCCAGGATCGCCCCCAAGGACATGGGGGTCATCATCCGTACGGCGGCAGAGGGTGCCAGCGAGGAGGCCCTGACCAAGGATCTGGAGAACCTCCAGCGTCAGTGGGAGCAGATCGAGTCCAAGCGCAAGGAGTTCCTGCACGGCAAGCGGCCCAAGCTCCTCCAGGGTGAGCCCGACGTGGCCATCCGGGTGGTCCGTGACATCTTCAACGATGACTTCTCCAGCCTGGTGGTCCAGGGTGACCGGGTCTACGACCGGGTCGAGAACTACCTGGACACCATGGCCCCCGACCTCAAGGACAAGCTGGTCAGGTGGGACCCGTCCGAGCATGAGGGCAAGGATGTCTTCGACAAGTGGAGTATCGACAGCCAGCTGCGCAGGGGCATGGAGCGTCAGGTCTACCTTCCCTCCGGCGGCTCTCTGGTCATCGACCGCACCGAAGCCATGACCACCATCGATGTCAACACCGGCCGTTTCATTGGCAGGGGCAAGTCACTGGAGGAGACCGTGACCAGGTGCAACCTGGAGGCCTCCGAGGAGATCGCCCGGCAGCTGCGACTGCGTGACATCGGCGGGATGATCATGATTGACTATGTGGACATGGTCATGCCGGCCAACCGCGACCTGGTCCTGCGCCGTCTGGTGGAGTGCCTGGCCCGCGACCGCACCAAGCACCAGGTGGCCGAGGTCACCTCGCTGGGTCTGGTCCAGATGACCCGCAAGAGGGTGGGCCAGGGCCTGGTAGAGGCCTTCTCCGAGGAATGCCCCACCTGCCATGGGCGTGGGTTCATCCTCCACGATGAGCCGACCATCTCCGCTTCCTATGATGACCCTTACGCCGTCAAGGGTGGCGATCCCTTCGTCAAGACCAACAAGCACGGCCATAATGCGTCGGCCAAGGAGAGTGTGACCACCGGGTCCACCCCGGCCGTCAAGGCCAAGCTGGCCCAGATCGCTGCGGCGGCCCAGGCCGCCTCCGACGAGGGCGACCGGGATGAGGACGACACGGAGTCCACGGATTCGGTGGATGTCGCCCAGGAGTCGTAAGCTGAAACCCGTTTTGGCAATAGGGTGAATACATTTGACGATGCGGTGTGTTTGCCTATATAGTAGTTGGCTGGTGTCCGGACAGGGTTCCGGGCGCGCTCAGCTTTAGACAAACAGGCAAGGTAGGGCTATGTACGCGATTGTGAAGGCCGGAGGCCATCAGGAGAAGGTCCAGGTCGGTGACCTGATTGAGGTCAACCGTCTGGGCGCCAAGAAGGGCGAGTCGGTCGAGTTTCCGGTCGCACTGGTCGTCGATGGAGCCAAGGTGACCCTGGCCGCCAAGGATCTGGCCAAGATCTCCGTCAAGGGCGAGATCGTGGATGACGAGGCCAAGGGCCCCAAGATCAACATTCAGAAGTTCAAGAACAAGACCGGCGTGGCACGCCGCAAGGGTCACCGTCAGAAGCTGTCTGTGGTCAGGATCACGGCCATCGCCTGATTCGGGTCGAAAAGCTTAGGAAAGGAATCCAGACATGGCACACAAGAAGGGCGCGTCCAGCTCTCGTAACGGGCGCGATTCGAATCCTCAGTACCTGGGCGTCAAGAAGTTCGGCGGCGAGACCGTCGTGGCGGGCAACATCATCGTCCGTCAGCGTGGCACCAAGTTCCATCCCGGTCGGAATGTGGGTCTGGGCAAGGACCACACCCTCTTCGCACTGGCGGATGGCGAGGTCAGGTTCGGCGAGCGTCGTGACCGCAAGGTCGTGGATGTCGTCACGGCCTGAGCTGTCTTCATCGCTTCAGCCGCGCCCGGTAAGGACGCGGCTTTTTTCATTGTTCGGACGGCGGCTGCTTGGTCGGAGAGCATAGGGGTTGGTTGGTATGAGTGCATTCGTGGATCGTGTCACCGTCCATGTCAAGGGCGGAGACGGTGGCAATGGGGCATCCTCCATACGCCGTGAGAAGTACAAGCCCCTGGCTGGGCCGGATGGTGGTGACGGGGGGCATGGCGGATCGGTCATCCTGGAGGCCGACACCAACGCCACCAGTCTCCTGGACTATCGCTTCCTGCCCCACCGCAAGGCCGATTCGGGCACCATGGGCCTGGGCGGCGACAAGGACGGCAGCCGTGGCCAGGATCTGATCCTGCCGGTGCCGGTGGGTACGGTGGTCTTCACCGCCGAGGGCCATGAGGGCGAGACCAAGCGACCCGGCAGGCGTCTGGCCGATCTGAACCACGCGGGGGACCGATTCGTCGCCGCCCAGGGTGGCATCGGAGGTCTGGGTAACCGATCTCTGGCCAACAAGGCGCGGAGGGCGCCCGGGTTCGCCCTCCTGGGTGAGCCTGGCCAGGACAGGGACCTGGTCCTGGAACTCAAGTCCATAGCCGATGTGGCCCTGGTCGGTTTCCCCAGTGCCGGCAAGTCGAGCCTGGTGGCCGCCATGAGCTCGGCCAAGCCCAAGATCGCCGATTATCCTTTCACCACCCTGGTCCCCAACCTGGGCGTGGTCCAGGCCGGGGATGACCGTTTCACCATGGCCGACGTGCCTGGGCTGATCCCCGGCGCCTCCCAGGGCAAGGGGTTGGGCCTGGAGTTCCTCCGCCATATCGAGCGGACCGAGATCATCGCCCATGTGATCGACTGCGCCACCCTGGAGCCGGACAGGGACCCGGTCAGCGATTACCGTGCCCTGGAGGATGAACTCGCCAGATACGCCGACCGGCTGGAGCTGCCCCTGGGGGTCATCCCCATGGAACAGCGGCCCAGGGTGGTCATCCTCAACAAGGCCGACCTGCCCGAGGCCCGGGAGCTGGCCGAATTCGTCCGTCCCGAATTCGAACGCATGGGGCTGAAGGTCTTCATCGTCTCCACTGCCTCCCATCAGGGGCTCAAGGAGCTGGGCTATTACCTGGCCGCCCTGGTCACCCACCTGCGTGGCAAGCTCAGAGCCCAGGCCGCCGAGGAGGAGGCCCGGGTGGTCATCCGGCCCCTGGAGACCCGTCGGGGCCGCAGGGGGGATACCCTTGGCGATTTCACGGTGGAACGCAGACGGAACCGCGACGGTCAGCACTGGTTCCAGGTCCGTGGGGAGAAGCCCGAACGCTGGGTCCGCCAGACCAACTTCGACAACGAGGAGGCCGTGGGCTTCCTGGCCGACCGGCTGGCGGGCCTGGGCGTGGAGGACGCCCTCCGGCGGGAGGGTGCCCACCCGGGCGATGAGGTCAGGATCGGCCCCGGGGATGATGCCATGGCCTTCGACTGGGATCCGACCATCGCCGCCGGGGCCGAGATGCTGGACGGAACCCCCCGGATCGCCCGTGGCAAGGACATCCGTCTGGAGGAGACCGAGGGCCGTACCCGCCGCCGGACCAACAGTCAGCGCCGCGAGGAGTACCACAGGATGATGGACGCCCGTCAGGCCGTGCGCGAGGTCATGGACCGGGAGCGCAAGGTCGGGCACTGGGCCGATCCTTCCGTGGCCGACGACCCCCACGACATGGAAGGTCTCCTGGGTCGGCCGGCCCAGGAGGCGGACACCCAGGTGGACCAGACCGGGGAAGGGGACTGATCGACCATGGCCGCACCCAGTCATGACGAGATTCGTGCCCGGGTGGCCCAGGCCCGCACGATGGTGGTCAAGGTGGGTTCCAGTTCCCTGACGACCCCCGACGGTCACCTGGACACCTCCCGCCTGAACGCCCTGGTCGGGGCCCTGGCCTCGGCCGCCAACGATGGGGCCAGGCTGGTCCTGGTCACTTCAGGGGCCATCGCTGCGGGTTTCGGCCCCCTGGGATTCCGGTCCCGCCCCGAGGATGTGGTCACCCAACAGGCCACCGCATCGGTGGGCCAGGGACTTCTCATGGCCCAGTACGAGGCCGCCTTCTCCCGAAGGGGGCTGCGGGTTGGCCAGATTCTGATTACGGCCCGCGACACCACCCTGGCCGTCCAGTACCGCAATGCCCGCCGTACCCTCTGCCGACTGCTCGATCTGGGGGTCATCCCCGTGGTGAACGAGAACGACGCCCTGGCCAGCAACGAGATCCGCTTCGGCGACAATGATCGTCTCTCGGCCCTGATCGCCAACATCGTCAGCGCTGATGCCCTGGTCCTCTTGACCGACGTGGATGCCCTCTATACCGCCCCTCCCGGCCATCCCGGGGCCAGGCGGATCGAATTCGTTCCCGACGTGGCCGAGGCCATGGATCGGATCGACGCGGCCGGGTCCTCATCGGGTCTGGGCACCGGGGGAATGACCACCAAGCTGGATGCCGCCAGGATGGCCACCTCTTCAGGTGTCCCCGTGGTCCTGGCCCGGGCTGATCAGGCCGGTCCTGCCATGGAGGGGGACCCGGTGGGCACCCTCTTCGCCCCGCTTCGACGGCGGGGATCCTCCCACAGGCTCTGGATCAAATACGCGTCCCAACCCCAGGGCGGGTACGTGGTCGACCGGGGGGCAGCCGAGGCCCTCCGGGCTGGTCGGGCCAGTCTCCTGGCGGCGGGCACGGTCAGTGTCCGGGGAGGGTTCTCGGCCGGTGACCCGGTCTGGATATGGGACCAGTCCGGTGACCAGGTGGCCAAGGGGCTCTCCGGGTACGACTCCGAGGAGGCCGAGGAGATGCTGGGCCTGACCACCACGGATCTGCGCCGACGACAGGGGGCGCATTTCGCCCATCCACTGGTCCATCGTGATTCTTTGGTCCTTATCTGAAGAAAACGGAAGACGGGCGGTACCATGGAAACCATGAGCATGGCTGAATGGCAGACCCTGAGCAGACGTATCGATTCCGTGGCCCCCAGCGCCACCCTGACCGTGGACTCCAAGGCCAAGGCCATGAAGGCCCAGGGGGTCGACGTCATCAGCTTCGGTGCGGGTGAGCCCGACTTCCCCACCCCGGACTTCATCGCCCGGGCCGCCTCGCAGGCCTGCCTGGACCCGCGCAATCACCGCTACACCCCCACGGCCGGTCTGCCCGAGCTGCGTCAGGCCATAGCCGACAAGACCAGGCGTGATTCCGGCTATGCGGTGGAACCTGAGCAGGTGGTGGTCACCAATGGCGGCAAGCAGGCCGTCTACGAGACTTTCCAGATTCTTCTCGACCCGGGTGACCAGGTCATCATCCCTGCTCCCTATTGGACCAGTTATCCTGAAGTGGTCACCCTGGCCGGAGGGGAGCCGGTCCCCGTCTTCAGTGGGTCGGACAAGGGTTACCTGCCTTCCCTGGATGCCCTGGAGGCGGCACGTACCGAGCGGACCAAGGCCATCATCATCAACACCCCCTCCAATCCCACAGGGGTGGTCTGGGACGACGATCTGGTCAGGGCCATCGGTCGGTGGGCCATTGAACACCACATCTGGGTGGTCAGTGACGAAATCTATGAACACCTGACCTACGACGGTGCCCACACCCCCTACCCGGGTGCCCTTCTGCCGGAGCTGCGCGATCAGCTGATCGTCCTGAACGGGGTGGCCAAGACCTACGCCATGACCGGTTGGCGTGTGGGATGGATGGTGGCTCCGGCCCCCGTAGCCCAGGCCGCCGGCAAGCTCCAGGGCCATATGACATCCAACGTGGCCGATGTTTCGCAGCGGGCCGCCCTGACAGCCATTCAGGCCCCCCTGGATGAGGTCAGGGCCATGGGCAGGGCCTTCGGTCTCCGTCGTCAGGCCATCATGGCCGCCCTGAGCCAGGTGCCGGGTGTCCATTGCCCGGAACCCAAGGGAGCCTTCTATGCCTTCCCGGATGTAACCGGACTCCTGAACCGGCCGGTGGGCCCCAGAGGAACCATCAGCCGGACCTCCTCCGACCTGGCCGCAGCGGTGCTGGAGGAGATCCATGTGGCCGCCGTACCGGGTGAGGCCTTCGGTGCTCCGGGTCATCTGCGCTTCTCCTACGCCCTGTCCGATGCGGACCTGGCCGAGGGGATGCGCCGGTTCCAGGTCTGGGTCGGGGTCTGATCGCCTTCCTCCGAGGTGTCGTGACGGCACGCGGTTGGACTCAGACCACCCTTTACGCTAAAATAGCAATTTGGCGGTTTTTCTCCGACAGTGGAGGCGGGTTTGTCTGCCTCGAGTACTGTTGGGAGAAGTCCCGATAGGGAAGTGGCGCAATTGGTAGCGCAACGGTCTCCAAAACCGTAGGTTGTGGGTTCGAGTCCCGCCTTCCCTGCAAAGTGTTGCAGCTGGCAGTGCACGACAAGTGAAGGATGTAGACCATGGCAAGGAAAGAAGACAAGCCGAACTTCTTCATGCGTATCGGTCTGTTCATCAAACAGGTCATCGATGAGATCCGCAAGGTGGTTGCCCCGACCGGGAAGGAACTCCTGGGCTGGTCGGTGGCCGTCTTCATCTTCGTCCTCCTGCTCATGCTCTTCGTGACGGTTCTGGACTTCGGGCTGGGCAAACTGGTCTTCCTCGTATTCGGCTGAAGCGCAACAAGGTAGAAGGTGGAGTAATCCATGAGTGATGATCTGACGACTGAGGGTCTGGGCAATGATCTGACCCAGGGACCCCAGGATACGGTCCCGGCCCTGGCCGAGGGGCAGGAGGAGGCTCCGATCCAGGACCAGCCTGTCGACCGGCAGGCTCGGGAAGATGCCGGCCCCGCCCCCGAGCAGGCCCAGGCGGATTCCGTCGATCAGGGTGAGACCGCCCAGGATCAACCCGCCCAGGAGGATGCCGGCCAGAAGGCGGTTGACGAGTTTTCCAAGAAGCTGCGCACCCTTGAGGGCAAGTGGTACGTCCTGCACACGTACTCCGGGTACGAAAAGCGGGTCAAGGCCAACGTCGAGTCCCGTATCGTCTCCTTCGGTCTTGAAGACCAGGTATTCCAGGTGGAGATTCCCATGGAGGAGGTCGAGAAGCACACGGACCGTGGCAAGAAGGTCGTCACCCGTGTTCGGGTCCCCGGTTATGTGCTCATCCGTATGTGGCCGGACGAGAATGCACGTCGCATCATTCGCGACACCGAAGGTGTCACCGGGTTCGTGGGCCCCAGCAAGGAGCCCGCACCCCTGACCCGCAAGGAGGTCGTCAGGATGATGGCCCCCATGATTGCCTCCGAGGCCCTGAAGGCTGCAGGCGACAAGCCCGAGGCCGCCAAGAAGCGTACGGTCGAGGTCTCCTACGCCGTGGGCGACCAGGTCACCGTCACCGACGGGCCCTTCGCCACCATGGCCGCCGTGGTCTCCGATGTGGAGCCCACCACCCAGAAGCTGACCGTCCTGGTCTCGATCTTCGGGCGTGACACCCCGGTCGAGCTGGGATTCGACCAGGTGGAGAAGATCTCCTAGCCCCGGGTCGGCACCGGTCGGCGTGTCGTCGGCCCATGTCATAATCGACAGGCTTGTGCGCCCCCAGGGTGCATGTGGAAAGAACAAGTTGCGGGAGGGGACCCTTCGGTCTCCGACATCACCGCTTCATAGAAAGAAGAACCAGCAATGGCTGCAAAGAAGAAAGTCACCGCGCTGATCAAAGTGCAGATCGAGGCAGGCAAGGCCAATCCTGCCCCGCCGCTGGGCCCCGCCCTGGGTTCCCATGGCGTCAATATCATGGACTTCTGCAAGCAGTATAACGATGCCACCAAGGACAGGATGGGTCAGGTCATCCCCTGCATCATCACCGTCTATGAGGATCGTTCCTTCACTTTCGTCACTAAGACCCCGCCGGCTGCGGACCTGCTCCGCAAGGCTGCTGGCGTGGCCAAGGGTGCCGGCAACCCGCTGACCACCAAGGTGGGCTCGGTTACCAAGGCCCAGGTCCGCGAGATCGCCGAGACCAAGATGGAGGACCTGTCGGCCCGAGATGTCGAGGCCGGCATGAAGATCATCGAAGGCACCGCCCGTTCCATGGGCATCACCGTCACCGACTGAAATCGATTGTGAGCGGTAGGGCATACGCTTGCCCGCACCGCGACTGCTGATAGGAGAAGCAGATGACCAAGCGTTCCAAGAAGTATCGCGAAGCGGCCGAGAAGGTCGATCGCACCAACCTGTACAGTCCCGAAGAGGGTCTGGCCCTGCTCAAGGGCATGCCCAAGCGCGGGTTTGACGAGACCGTCGAGGCCGTCTACCGCCTGAATGTCGACCCCCGCAAGGCCGACCAGCTGGTCCGCGGCACCGTCAGCCTGCCCAACGGCACCGGCAAGACCGTCCGCGTCCTGGTCTTCGCCCGTGGCCCCCAGGCCACTGCTGCCACCGAGGCCGGCGCGGACGAGGTTGGCGATGACGAGCTGGTGACAAAGGTCGCCGGCGGCTACCTGGACTTCGATGCCGTGGTTGCCACCCCTGACATGATGGGCAAGGTCGGCCGTCTGGGCCGCGTCCTGGGCCCCCGTGGTCTCATGCCCAACCCGAAGACCGGCACCGTCACCATGGATGTGGCCAAGGCCGTCTCCGAGATCAAGGCGGGTCGTATCGAGTTCCGCGTCGACAAGAACGGCAACCTGAGCTTCCCCGTGGGCAAGGTCTCCTTCGATGAAAAGGCCCTGGCGGAGAACTTCCGCGCCGTCGATGAGGAGATCAAGCGCGCCAAGCCGGCCACGGTCAAGGGTCGCTACATCACCAAGGCCACCCTGACCACGACCATGGGTCCTGGTGTTCCTCTGGACATAGCCCTGCTCTGATTGTGGTCTCGGGGGCGTTGCCCTCGTGGATTCCTGAGGGTGGATGGCCGTACGGCCATCCACCCTGTTCCATGCCTCGTCGTGTCGGGCCGATGGTTCCGCGCCTGAGCAGTCTGTCCTGTGCCGACCCTGCAGACCTCCCAACCGACCAGAGACGGTTTGGGTCGGAAGCTATGCCCGGGGTTCCTGCATCTGCTCCTGGGCGTCGCGGATCTGGCCTATCTTCAGGGCGGTCTGGAGAACGAAGGCCTCACGGGGGTTCATGGCATCCCAGCCGGTCACTTCGATGGACCGTTTGAGTCGGTACCGGACCGTGTTGGGGTGGACTCCCAGCCGCCTGGCCGTGGTCTCCAGGGAGTTGCCGGAGACCAGGAAGGTACTCAGGGTCACCAGGAGGGGGTTGTTCCGATCCCCGTTGCTCAGGCTCTTGTAGACCTCCTGGTAGAGCTGGTCCGAGGCCTTCTCGTCGCCCATCAGGGCACGCTCGGGCAGGAGGTCGTCCGCATGGAGGGGCCTGGGTAGGCCGCCGTCCACACTCAGCCCTTCGGCTGCAGGGGCCACCGTATAGGTGTTCAGGGCCGCCTGGATGGTTTCGACCGCCCCGTGGATTCCGTGACGGAGCGGGCCCAGGCAGACCGGACTCTCTTTGTCGAAGTAGCGGAGGAGGCCGGCACAGAGGTCGGCCGGGGTCCCAGCCTCCTCCATATCGGCCAGGATCACGACCAGTTTGTTGTGCTGGGACATAAGTACCCTGGCCCCTGCCTGCTCCAGGGTGAGCCGGATACGCTGGTGGATTATGCCGGCACTCGTCTTCCCTCCCCGGGGTGTTCGGCCCACGATGGCGAAACACCGGTAGTCGGCCGGCCACCCCAGCATGGTGAGTCCGGTCGTTACCTGTCTGCCGGTCGATCCGTCGATTAGGCTCTCGATGATCAGGGTCTCGGTCCTGGTTCCCATGCTGTTCCGGGCCTCGGCCAGGTCGGCGTATATCGTCGCGGCAGAGAAGGCCACCTCCCAGGCATAGCGCAGTATGGTATCCCTGGTCTCATCCTCAGGCTCCCCCTCACGGGCGAAGACGGTGATGTTGTTCTCGAGCAGGTCCACGATGACCCGGGTCACGTCCATGGCCTGGCGGGGACTGATGACCTGAGAGAATTCCAATGGTGCCGGTAGGGAAACCATGCCCTGTTCGGAGTCGCATCCTGTGTCGGGCGGGAGGCTGTCCTGCCGGCCCTTCCACGTCAGGAAGGAGGCGATGGCGATTTCAATAAGTTCCTTGAGGATCTGCTTGCTGTCCTGGGGTAGATCCTCGTACCATGGCAACTTGTCGCCGAGGTCCTTCTCGGCCTGGTGAACCAGGGTTCTGATCGGTTCAGGCAGGGGGACGGCCATGGAATCCGGCTTGTCGGACGCATCCGGCGATTGGCCATTCGGGTGGGGGATGCCGCTGCCCGCGGTCCTATGCGGTTCAGCCATTCGGTACCAGACCATTCCGGAACAGACTCCCCGCCCCGGTGCGACCCCCAACAGCGTCAGACCGGGGTCTTCTCTTGGGTGTCAGCATGGTAGGGACCCGCTCCTTTCCTGGGTGGAAGCGCTTTGGCGTTCGCGGGACATGGCCAGGATCAGGAAGGGCACCACCATGGCCACGGGAAGCATGTGCCGTTCGAAGTTGTTGGCCGGCGAGGTGACCATGACCCCCATGATCAGCAGGAGCGGGAAGAAGCCGAGCAGGTGGCGCCAGCGTCCGGTGCTCAGCCAGGCGGCAATCAGGATCAGCGCCAGGACCACCCAGAAGTTCCCCTGGGCCACCCAGCCCAGGACGGGTATGCTGGCCCAGGTTCTGGCCAGGCCCGTGATTCCGTTGCGCCAATCCCGGCACCAGTACTGGATCCAGGTGCTGGATTCCTGCACGTAGGAGTTATTCAGATAATAGGACATGGCCACATAGGCCGGGTCGTTGACGTCGAAGTAGCCGTAGCATTCGGCCATGAACGCATCCAGGTAGGGAAGGGTGTGCCCCTTGGCCAGGTGGAGCCAGGCCCGATTCAACCTCTTCATCTGCTCGGCCGTGACCGTGCGCCACTTGTAGACGATCAGCTTGGGCTGGTTCCCGGATGACTTGACCCTGTCGGCCTCCCAGGGCGTGTAGTTGGTGGCCGCCGAGCCCAGGTCCAGGATGGGTGCCAGGTCCTGCCTGGTCCGTCCGTCGATGCCTGAGGGGTCGACCTTGGCCACCCGGGCTATCTGCTGGAGCTGGATGCTCTTGCTCTCCACGGGGTCTCCCTTGATGACCCGTCCTGCCCCCTCAAGGCCGGTGATCAGGGCCGTGAAGGCCAGGATGGGCAGGAGAAGGCAGACCAGGTAGGCCCGCCAATGCCGCCGGTGCAGGATCAGTGCCAGGACGATCTGGGCGGCGACGATGTAGACCCCATACTTGGTGCTGATCAGCATGATCAGGGTGCTGACGGCCAGACCAACCAGGGTCCTGGTGCTGGCCAAGGGGCGCTTGCCGGGCCCGTCCTGCCTGATGGCCTGGTACCAGATGCCGAACCACCAGACGAAGGCGAAGGCGAAGAGGGGTGACTTGGTCAGGCTGATCGTGCTGAAGACGTTGAAGGGGCAGACCAGGAAGAAGATGATGACCAGGGTGCGGGCCAGGGGGCCGGCCCGGTAGGCTCCAGGCTCTGCCGTGACGGTCCTGGTCTCCGCGCCGGTAGCGCAGGGCCGTCCGCCGGTGAAGAACCGATCAGCCGTGACGGCGCAGCAGAAGGCGCCGAAGACCAGTTGCAGCCCCCCCAGGAGGACGATGCCCGCGTCGTAGGAGCCTGTCAGCCGCTGGGAGGCCAGGGCCGTCATCCCGTAGAAGAAGGTCAGGACCAGGTTGTGCTGGTCGGTCAGGAAGGTGGGGTCGGCCGGCCAGAGGTAGTGTCCGATCGGGTAGACGTCCATCTGGGTGAAGGCGTTCCCGCCGTATTGGGGCACGTCGCCCCGCATCTGCAGGAGCCAGTTGGTGCACTCGACGATCTGTGCGTAGAGGTCGGCTCCGTACGCGGCCAGGAGGGTCACCAGGGCCCAGGCCCATCCAATGACCAGGAGGCGCATGATGGGTTTCCATCCCCGGGTCTGCCCCATGATGAATGCCCGGTAGGCGCCGACCATGGACCGGAACCGTTCCCGCCCGTCCAGGGAATCCTTGAAGGCCCTGACCTTCCTTCCCGGGAATCCATCACGTCCGTTCTCCAAGCCGGTCCAGACGGACTCACCACCACTCAGTAGGCGGCCGACCAGGGCGACCATGCCCAGGCAGACGGTCAGGGTGACCAGGAGAATCAGGGTATTCGACCAGCCGAACTCGGCCATGGACCCGCTCCGGCGGTATATGGGGCCCACCGAGGTGCACCAGGCGATCCAGAGACAGATGAGTCCGGCAAGGCCCCTGCCCAGGATGGTGCCAGGAGGGTTCCGGTGACCACTCAGAGAGTTGCCGCTGGTACCGGTATCTGCTGCCAAGTGGTCCCCCCTCGTGTATGAAGCATGCGGTTCGGTACATCCAATTCTATCCATCGGACCACGATTCGGACACGATTGGTGTCCTCTGCCGGGGCGGTCCTGCCGCTCCGTGGCGTGATTTGTGGAAAGGTACAAAATCGGACGTCCTGTTTTGTAGATAGCCAGCTTCCTGAAGAACCTTCCGTGACTTATAGTAAAAGATGTGCCTCATCAGAATACCAAGTGGCAACCATCGGCATCGCTGAGCAGTGGTGTTGTGTCATCTATCACGGTTCTCGATACCGTTGATTCGACCAATACCCTTCTGGCCCATGCTCTGGAAACCTCCCCGTATTCAGACGCGCGCCAACGGGTGGAGAAGCTGTTTGGGGACAGCGGTTCCGCAACGGACGTGGGGAACACGAAGGGGTTTGTAGTTCCAGGCACAAAGGGGAAAGCCGAAGACACGCCTCGAAAAAATACCCGCAAGGGGATTACTACGGCTACACGAAATGAGGGAAGAGTCGCAAGTAAAGGTATTCGGCGATGGCCCGGTACCGGGCACTGTAATGTGCCACTCAGTGTGGCGGTTTCAGATGTACAGGTCCGGTGCCGTGGTCGTCTTGATCGCACCTGGGTCAACCAGGCCGGTCAATCTCTCCTCTCCTCATGGGCCGTGGCCCTCCCCACCCCTCTGACCACGGGCTCCCGGTCCGGATGGCTTCCCATGATCTCCGGACTCGCCGTCATCGACGGCCTCGAGGATGTCCTTGCATACCACGGGTGCCGACCACTTGACGCGGATCGGACCAGGACCGGTTCCGACCTGGCCCTGAAATGGCCCAACGATATCTTTTGCGGGGGCTGCAAGCTGGCGGGGATCCTCTGCGAACTGGTGACGGTAGACCAGGAGTGGTCCGCTGTCATCATCGGTGTGGGCATGAACCTCTTCCTGCCCGAAGACCACCTACCCACTGATCTGGCCACCTCCCTCCACCTCCGCTACGGGCAGCTTCCCGAATACGGCATGCTCAGGGACGACCTGGTCGATGCCATCTCCTGGTACCTGAGCCTCTACCTGAACGACCTGGTGGACCGGGCGGACCCGGCCCTGGATGATCTGCGCTCGCGGATCGGAGGCATGAGCTGGACCGTGGGCCGCCAGGTCGAGGTCAGGCCAGTTGCCGGTGATCCGGTCAGGGGCAAGGCCCTGGCCATCAACCCCGATGCCTCCCTCAAGGTTGAGTTGGAGGACGGGTCGTCAATCACCGTGACCACCGGCGATGTCGGCGTTCTTCCCGATGTGTCATCGGGTACCAGATAAGCATCGATTCATTGCGGGGGAGGCTCCGCCATCCACGGGGAAAGAGAAGGGTATATGAAAAAACTGCTGATTGCCAACAGAGGCGAAATCGCGCTCAGGGTGGTGCGAACCGCCCAGGAAATGGGCGTCGCCACCGTGGCCGTCTATGCAGATCAGGACCGTGACGCCCCTTACGCCCAGATGGCGGACGAGGCCTACCTTCTGCCTGGTGACACCAACATCCAGACCTATCTGAACGAGGACCTGATCGTCTCCATCGCCAAGCGGGCCGGGGCCGACGCCCTCCATCCCGGATACGGGTTCCTCTCCGAGTTCTCCTCCTTCGCCTCCAAGGTCAAGGCCGCCGGGATCACCTGGGTGGGGCCGGACCCATCCGTTCTGGACGAGCTTGGTGACAAGATCACGGCCTGCAAGGTGGCCGAGCGGGCCAGGGTGCCCGTCGTGCCCGGGCTGAGTGAGCCGGTCTCCGACATGCGTGCACTCCTGGACTTCGCCGACGACAACGGCTACCCCGTCATGATGAAGAAGGCGGACGGGGGCGGTGGACGCGGTATAACCCTGATCAACGACAGTGACGAGCTCCGTACCTTCTATATGAACCATGACGCCCTCCAGGGGGGCGATCTGGGAGACTACTTCATCGAGAAGTTCGTCGATCGGGCCCGGCACGTGGAGACGCAGTCCGGGCGTGACAGCCATGGCCAGTTCACGGTCTACTCCACCAGGGATTGCTCCGTGCAGCGCCGCAATCAGAAGCTGGTCGAGGAGGCCCCGGCCCCCTTCCTCTCGGCCGATGTCATCTCGCAGCTGGAGGGGTTCTCCCGGCGGCTTTTCGATACGGTCGGTTACGAGGGGCTGGGCACCTGCGAGTTCCTGGTCACCCCCCAGGACTCGGTCTACTTCATGGAGGTCAACCCCAGGCTCCAGGTGGAGCACACGGTCAGCGAGCAGGTCTGCGGCCTGGACCTGGTCCGGGAACAGTTGATCATCGCCGACGGGGGCTCCCTGACCCCGGCCCCGGCCCCGCGCGGGCACAGCTTCGAGCTGCGTATCACCAGCGAGGACCCGGCCACCAACCTGACCCCCAGTTCGGGCACCATAGAATCCCTCCAGTGGCCCTCGGGCCCCGGCATCCGCATCGATTCGGGTGTTGAGGTGGGCGACACGGTCTCACCCAGGGATGATTCGATGATGGGCAAGGTGGTCGTCACCGCGCAGGATCGTCCGGCCGCCGTGGCCCGGGTTCGCCGTGCCCTGCGCGAGATGAGCATCGGCGGGGTGCCGACCCCGGCCAGCCTCTTCCAGAAGATCTTCTCCAACCCGGAGTTCACGGCCGAAAATGGTCATTCCTTCGACGTTTCGACCAAGTGGCTGGAACGGGTCTACCTGACCATGGAGCCCAAGACCAACACCACCGGTCAGCCGGCCTCGGTATCCGGTACCCCCCAGGAGCCCCCGGTCAGGGAGACCATGGAGACCTACAACGTCGAGATCGACGACAAGCGGGTCAAGCTTTCCCTGCCCGATTCCCTCCTGGGAGGCATGGGAGGCTCCTTCAACCGCCAGGGTGCGGCGCGCCGCCCCACCCAGCCCCTGCGTGGGCGTGGGCTGAGAGATGCGGAGCCCGGATCCCCCCGTCAGGACGCGGCCCGGTCCGGGGTCATCGTGGCCACTATGCAGGCCGTGGTCACCCGGATCAATGTTGCAGAGCGGCAGACGGTCGACAAGGGCGACCTCCTGGTGGTCCTGGAATCCATGAAGATGGAGAACTACGTCTATGCGCCTGCCAAGGGCACGGTCAAGTCCATCCAGGTCGGGGTCGCCCAGGGGGTCGACCCCGGCCAGACCCTGGTCACCCTGGACCTGCAAGGAGGCGACAAGGATCAGGACGCGTCCTCCCGGGAGACGGGAGGGGATGGGACAGCCCGGGGGGAGGAGCAGACATGAACAGTTCAGTGAAAGTCGGGGCCACAAGGGAGACGGGCAGGGAGACCGGGCGGTCCGGGCTCGAGACCCAACCGGTGCGGCAGGGGATCCGGCAGGCGGCGCAGCTGGCCCGCCAGGCCGAGGAGCACGCCCGGGACCGGCAGCACGCCAAGGGGAAAAACACAGCCCGGGAACGCCTGGACCTCCTCTTCGACAAGGATACCTTCGAGGAGGTGGGCCGCTTCGCCGGGGGGAATATCGTCGGTGGAAAGGCCGGGTCGGCCGTCATCACCGGGTTCGGAATGATCTACGGCCGGAAGGTGGGCGTCTATGCCCAGGACTTCTCGGTCAGGGGTGGCACCCTGGGCCAGGCCGAGGGGGAGAAGATCTGCAGGCTCATGGACATGGCCATGCGGATCAAGGTCCCCATCGTGGCCATGATCGACTCGGGCGGTGCCCGGATCCAGGAGGGTGTGGCGGCCCTGACCCAGTACGGGAGGATCTTCCGCAAGACCTGCCAGGCCAGCGGGTTCGTTCCCCAGATATCGCTGATCCTCGGTCCCTGCGCCGGCGGAGCCGTCTACTGCCCGGCCCTGACCGACCTGATCGTCATGACCAAGGAGAACTCCGATATGTTCGTCACCGGGCCCGATGTGGTCAAGGCGGCGACCGGGGAGACCATCAGCATGGATCAGCTGGGTGGCGGCTACGTCCACAACACCAGGTCGGGCGTGGCCCACTACCTGGGCGAGGATGAGGCCGATGCCATCGACTACGCCCGCACCGTACTGGCCTACCTCCCCTCCAGCAGCGAGGTGGAGCCCCCGACCTACGCCTTCGCCTCCGGTCATGCCGAGCGGCAGGCCGCCAAGCGTCTGGCAACGATCATCCCCGAGAACGACCGGCAGCCCTACGATGTCCTGGATGTGATCCATGCCGTCGTCGACAACGGCGAGCTGGTCCAGGTCCATGAGCTCTTCGCCCGGTCCATCGTCGTCGGCTTCGCCTGCCTGGAGGGTCATCCGGTGGGGATCGTGGCCAACCAGCCCATGGTCGACGCAGGCAGCCTGGATGTGGACTCCTCGGAGAAGCTGGCCCGGTTCGTCCGGCTCTGCGACGCCTTCAACCTCCCGGTCATCACCCTGGTGGACACCCCCGGCTACAAGCCCGGGTCCGACCAGGAGCATGCCGGCATCATCCGGCGGGGGGCGAAGGTCATCTACGCCTATGCCAACGCCCAGGTGCCCATGGTCACCGTGGTCCTGCGCAAGGCCTTCGGAGGCTCCTATATCGTCATGGGCTCCAAGTCCATCGGGGCCGACCTGAACTATGCCTGGCCGAGCTCCCAGATAGCGGTTCTGGGTGCCCCGGGGGCCGTGAACATCATCCACCGGCGCGACCTCCAGAAGGCCAAGGAGGCCGGACAGGATGTGGATGCCCTCCGGCAGCGGCTGGCCGAGGAGTACGAGGCCACGACCGTCAACGCCAACCTCTCCTTGGAGATGGGGGAGCTGGACGGGATGATCGACCCGGAGCAGACCCGTCAGGTCCTGATCGGGGCCCTGGATCTCCTGGCCGACAAGCGCCGGGTGAAGATGAATGACAAACATCACGGAAATCAGCCCTTATGATTACCGGAACATCCTGAAAAGCCAATTAGGGTAAAGTGAGCGCACTACCGCAGAAAGCCGTATTCGGTGTGTAACCTCCGATTGCCCGAAAGGAGGGGCAGGTCCTGTCGCTCCGGACCACCCTCCCCTCAGCAGCACGAGAACCGCAGTCAACGAATAGGAAATCATGACCAGCACATTCTTCATCAACCGTCTAGCGGAACAGCCCCATGCGCTCATGTTCGCCGGCCAGTCCACCCCCTGGACCGTGGCCCTGGCGGATCTGACCAAGGATCCGGACATTCGGGGGCGGCTTTCCCAACGGGTTTCGGAGGCCTCCGACCTGCTCGGGCCGGTCAAGCCGGAGCTCCTGGCCACCAACGGCCGCCAGCTGGATCTCTTCGGGTTTGAGCCCAATCCCGCTCGGTTGGGATCGGCGGCCGATGCGGCCGTCAGCGTTCCGGGGATCGCCCTGGCACAGTTGGGTGCGCTCATGGACCTGGGGCAGCTGGGGTACGACCCTGCCCAGGCTGCTCCTGTGGCCCTCCTGGGACACTCCCAGGGCATCATCGGCATTCACATGGTTCAGGCCATCCAGGAGGGTGGATCCCTGGCTGCCGCCACGGAGGCCATCGACCAGATCCTGGCCATCGCCATGCTGATCGGGGCCGCCGGCACCCGTCAGGCCCGCCAGCTGGGCATCCACCGCCAGGGCGAGGCCACCCCCATGCTCTCGGTCAAGGGGGCCACCCGCCGCCAGGTCGAGGTCCTGATCGAGCGGGTGCCCGGCACCCGTGGGCCCATCAGCGTGGCCGTGACCAACTCCGACCGCCACCTGGTCCTGTCCGGGTATCCCGAGGACCTGGCCGCCTTCGCCATCGAAGTCGGCAAGGAGAGCGCCCACCAGAGCAAACTGCGTGAGGAGAAGGTCCGCGGCGGCACCGCCTTCGCCCCCGTCCTGGAGTACCTTGACGTCACCCTGCCCTTCCACTCCTCCCTGATGACCGGGGCCGTCGATCTGACCGTCGACTGGGCCTCCAGGTGCTCCCTGGATGTTGACCGCGCCCGCGTTCTGGCCGAGGAGGTCCTCCTGCGCCATGCCGACTGGGCCGGCCAGATCAGGGACATCATGAAGAGCAACGACCCCCGTGACCTCTGGCTGGTCGACCTGGGGCCCGGCGAGACCATCGGCAAGCTGGTGGGGAACCTGGTCCAGGGAACCGGGGTGGGTGTGGTTGAGGCCACCTCCCAGGCCCAGCGCGCCGAACTCTCCACCATGGAGGATGAACCTGCCCGGACCCAGGATTGGACTCGATTCGCCCCCCGCCTTCTGGCCACGCCGGCAGGTCCGCGGGTCCAGACCGCCTTCAGCAGACTGACCGGCAAACCCCCGATCCTCCTGGCCGGCATGACCCCCACCACGGTGGAGCCCGAGATCGTGGCCGCCGCGGCCAATGCCGGGTACTGGGCCGAGCTTGCCGGTGGCGGCCAGGTGACCGCCGAGGTCTTCGACCGGCACGTGGCCCAGCTGGAAGAGCAGTTGGAAGAGGGCAGGACCGTCGAGTTCAACGCCATGTTCATGGACCGTTACCTCTGGAACCTTCAGTTCGGCAGCCAGCACATCGTCCCCAAGAAGCGCGAGTCCGGCACACCCATCGACGGTGTGGTCGTCTCGGCCGGCATCCCCGAGACCGACGAGGCCGTCAAGCTGATCGGTCAGCTCAACGGGGAGGGCTTCCCCTATGTGGCCTTCAAGCCCGGCACCGTGGACCAGATTCGTCAGGTCATCGTCATCGCCAAGGAGGTGGCCCCCACCCCCATCCTGATGGAGGTCGAGGGCGGCGCCGCCGGCGGCCACCACTCCTGGGAGTCCCTGGACGACCTGCTTTCCACCACCTATGCCGAGGTCAGGGCCTGCCCCAACATCGTCCTGGTGGCAGGTGGCGGCATCGGCACCCCCGAGCGGGCGGCCGACTACATCTCCGGTCAGTGGTCCCAGGCCTACCACCTGCCGGCCATGCCGGTGGACGGTGTCATGGTCGGTACGGCCGCCATGACCGCCAAGGAGGCCCACACCAACCCCGAGGTCAAGCAGGCCCTGGTCCGTACCCCGGGCATCGACATCACCACCCCTGACCCCGATCCCTTCGCACCCATGGGGGAGAAGTGGGTACCCAGCGGGAAGTCTGTCGGAGGGGTCGGTTCGGGTCTGAGCCACCTCCATGCCGACATCTATGAGATCGAGAACGCCTCCGCCGAGTGCGGTCGTCTCCTGGTCCGGGTCATGAAGCACCCCGAGGAGCTGGAGACCAGGCGGGATGAGATCATCGCAGCCCTGGACAGGACCGCCAAGCCCTACTTCGGCGACCTGGAGACCATGACCTACCAGCAGTGGGCCGAACGGTTCGCCCAGCTGGCATACCCCTGGGCCGACGACACCTACGTGGACCGCTTCCTCCACCTTCTGCGCCGGATCGAGGCCCGGGTCTGCGAGAAGCAGAGCGGCGAGTTCGAGTCCATCTTCGCCTCCCGTGAGGATGTGACCGAACCGGCCCAGGCCCTGGAACGTCTGCGCCAGGCTTACCCCCAGGCCGACCAGGTCAGGGTGGTCCCCACCGATATCGCCTGGTTCCCCGTCCTGGTGCGGGAGTACCCCAAGCCCATGCCCTTTGTGCCGGTCATAGACAACGACCTCCTGCGCTGGTGGGGTCAGGACCAGCTCTGGCAGTCCGAGGACCCCCGTTATTCCGCCGATTCCGTCCGCGCCATTCCCGGTCCGATTTCGGTTGCCGGCATCACCACCGTGGATGAGCCCGTGGCATCCATCCTGGGTCGCTTCGAGCAGGCCGCCATCGACCGGGTCGGCCAAGCCGACCCTCGGCCCCGCAAGGCATACAGCGAGCTGGCGGGTGCCGCCACCGCCGAGGAGTTCATCCGTCGCAGTCCCAACATCTCCTGGGTGGGCCACCTGATGGCCAACCCGGCCTACGGGACCAGGGTGGGCGACCCCGCCTACCAGATCACCCCCACCGGGACGGACCAGGCCGGGGAGCACTACAACCTGGACATCCACCTGGACACCTTCTGGGATGACGAACCCAACGGGGGCCGCGACAAGCACGCCGTGCGCGATATCGTCATCCCCCTGACCGTCAACGGCACCCAGGCCGGGCTTTTCCCGGTCGTGGACAGGAGCCGCCTGCCCCAGCACGTCTACTCCATGCTGGCCGACACGGCCGGCATCGGGAACACCGCCATCACCGGGGACCGGCTGGAATCCATGCCGACCATCGAGCCCGCCGAAGACAAGGCGACCTATCCCTTCGGCCTGGCCCGTACAGGCTACACGCTTTCCGAAAACCTGGGCTTCGACCACGAGACCGCCACCGGTGGTGCCCTGCCTGACGATCTGGTTCCGTCCAGGATCGCCCCCGATGCCCTGGTCGGACCTGCCTGGCCCGCCATCTACACGGCCCTGGGGTCGGTCTATGTGGAGGGCTTCCCGATCATCGAGGGCCTCCTCAACGCCGTCCACCTTGACCACCTGATTGAGCTCGAGGTCAGCGAGGAGGAGCTCCTGGCCCACACCGGCCAGCGCATCTCCCTGACCTCCTGGGCCGAGGACTACAAGGAGTCCGCCTCGGGCCGTGTGGTCACCATCCATGTGGTTCACAGCGCCCAGGACGGCACGGTTCTGGCGCGCGAGGTGGAACGGTTCGCCATCCGGGGTCGCGCCTACAGCGACCAGCTTCCCGAGGAGGCACCGGAGTTCGGTGGCATCCAGGCCGAAATCCTGGACACCCCCCGACGGATGCTGCGCAGGGTGACGGTCACCGCCCCCGACAACATGACCGCCTTCGCCCGGACATCGGGTGACTTCAACCCCATCCATACCTCTTGGCGTGGTGCGGCCGTCTCCGGCCTGTCGGCACCCCTGGTGCATGGCATGTGGCTCTCTGCCACGGCCCAGTATGCGGCCCAGGCCACGGACGACAAGGGCGCCCACTACGAAATCGCCGGGTGGACCTACAACATGTACGGTATGGTCCAGCTTGGCGACCAGGTGGAGATCTCGGTCGAGCGCATCGGCCAGGTCAACCACGGCGGTCTGGTCCTGGAGGTCACCTGCAGGATCGATGGCCAGCTGGTCTCCCGGGGAACGGCCATCGCCCGGGCCCCCAAGACGGCCTATGTCTACCCCGGCCAGGGCATCCAGCAGCAGGGGATGGTCCTGGACGAGCGGGCCAAGTCACCCGCAGCCCGCGAGACCTGGGAGCGGGCCGATGCCCTGACCCGGAGCAAGCTGGGATTCTCGATCCTGGCCGTGGTCCGCGACAACCCCAAGACCCTGACGGCCAAGGGGGTCACCTACCACCACCCCGATGGACTGCTCAACCTGACCCAGTTCACCCAGGTGGCCCTGGCCACGGTGGCCTTCGCCCAGACATCACGTCTGCGCGAATCCGGCAGCGACATCTGGCCCGCCTACTTCGCCGGCCACTCCCTGGGCGAGTACAACGCCCTGAGCTCCTTCGCCGGGGTCATGTCCCTGGAGACGGTCCTGGAGCTGGTCTTCCACCGTGGTTCCACCATGCACTCCCTGATCGAGCGCGATGAGCAGGGCCGCAGCAACTACCGGATGGGTGCCCTCCGCCCCAACCAGTTCGGTCTGGACGACTCGGGGGTCAAACAGTACGTGGCTGCAGTCTCCCAGGAGTGCGGTGAATTCCTGGAGATCGTCAACTACAACCTTTCCGGTCAGCAGTATGCCGTGGCCGGCACCATCGCCGGCCTGGAGTACCTGCGCAAGGACTCCAACAGGCGGGCCAAGGAGGCCGGCGGCAAGCCCGCCTTCATGTATGTGCCCGGCATCGATGTGCCCTTCCACTCCAGCCTCCTGCGCAAGGGGGTTCCGGAGTTCAGGGACACGCTCGACAGACTCCTGCCCGAACGGATCGACTACTCCCGCCTGGAGGGGCGCTACATTCCCAACCTGGTGGCCCGGCCCTACGAGATGAACCGGGACTTCGCCGCCTCCATTCTCGAGGTGGTTCCCTCGGAGCGGATCAGGGAGGCCCTGGAGAACCCGCAGGTCTGGGACTCCTATGCCGCCGATGATCAGAAGCTGGGACGCCTCCTTCTGACCGAGCTGCTCTCCTGGCAGTTCGCTTCTCCGGTGCGCTGGATCGAGACGCAAGCACTGATGTTCGGTGGACTCGAGCAGGGTGGTCTGGGCGTGGAGCAGCTTGTGGAGGTCGGTCTGGGCCATTCGCCCACCCTGGCCAACATGGCTTCCAGGACCTTGAAACTGCCTGATTTCCGTGAACGTCACGTGGCCGTGTACAACATCGGTCGTGACGAGAGCAGGGTCTACCTGACCGACACCGACTCCCTGGTTCCGGTGGAGGAGGAGAGCGTCGAACCTGTTGCTTCCGAGGCCTCGGCCCCGGCTGCCGCTCCCGCCGCCTCCGATGCTTCGGTTCCCGCCACTGCCGCCCCTGCACAGGCCTCGGCCCCGGCTCAGACCGATGGTCCCTCCGGTTCGGATGTGGCCGACCTGCCCTTCAAGGCCTCCGATGCCATCACCGTCCTCCTGGCCTATGCCACCAAGATCCGTATGGACCAGATCGGCGAGAGCGACACCACGGATACCCTGACCAACGGGGTTTCCTCGCGCCGCAACCAGCTCCTGATGGACATCAGCTCCGAGCTCGGTGTGGCCAGCGTGGACGGTGCGGCCGAGGCCAACATGGCTGCCTTGAGTGCCCTGGTCAACAAGGTGGCGCCCAACTACCACCCCTTCGGACCGGTCCTTTCGGACATCGTTCGTGAACGTATCCGCGACCTCTTCGGTCCCTCCGGTCTGAAGCTTCAGCAGGTGGAGAAGCGCGTGGCGGACACCTGGCAGCTGGGTCCGGGCTGGGTCTCGGCCGTTGTGGCCAGCCTGGTCCTGGACACCCGCGGGGGGGCATCCTCCCGAGGTGGCGACCTGGCCGCCCTGCCCACCGAGACGGTCACCACGACCGCCGCGGCCAACACCCTGATCGACCAGGCCGTCCAGCAGGTGGCCCAGTCCAGGGGTGTCACGGTCAGCATGCCCAGTGCAGGCGGCGGCGCGGGCGGCGCGGTGGTCGATTCAGCGGCCCTGGATGCCTTCGCCTCCAAGGTCACCGGCTCCCAGGGTGTCCTGGCCTCCACGGCCAGGTACCTCCTGGACAAGCTGGGAATCAAGGCCCCGGCCCCCCAGTCTGACGAGGATGAAGATGCGGCCGTCGTGGCCGCTGTCGATGCCGAACTCGGTTCCGACTGGCCCGACCAGGTCTCACCCCGCTTCGACGCCGACAGGGCAGTCCTCTTCGACGACCGCTGGGCCACGGCCAGGGAGGACCTGGCGCATATCTATTACGAGCATGATGACCAGCGTCAGGGGCTGAGTTTCCTGGGTGCCGGACAGGAGGTCCACGACCAGGCGGTCTGGTACGCCTCCAAGGCTTCGGCCCGCGGTGAGGCCACCCTGGCTCAGGTCTTCACCGGGATTGCCGACCAGGCCATCAAGCCGGTCCAACAGGATGTCAAGGCCTCGCGGTTCGTCAAGGACGTGGCCATCGTCACCGGTGCCGCCCCGAACTCCATCGCGGGTGCCCTGGTGGCCGGACTTCTGGAGGGAGGGGCCACCGTCATCGCCACCTCCTTCTCCATGAAACCCCGGACCGTCATCTGGGCCAAGGACCTCTACCGCCGCCATGCGGTCGGTCAGGCCAGGCTCTGGCTCCTTCCCGCCAATCTTTCCTCCTACCGCGACGTCGACGCCCTGGTTGACTGGGTCGGCAGCGAGCAGAAGAAGACGACCGGCGCCAAGACGACGATCCTGAAGCCGGCCTACGAGCCCACCCTCCTCCTGCCCTTCGCGGCACCACCCATGCACGGGACCATGGCCGACTCGGGCCGTCTCTTCGAGTCCCAGTCCAGGCTGATGCTCTGGAGCCTGGAGCGGCAGATCGCCGGCTTCTCCAAGATCGGTGCCGACACCGACGTGGAGCACAGACTGCACGTGGTCCTGCCCGGATCCCCCAACAGGGGTATCTTCGGCGGAGACGGGGCCTATGGGGAGGTCAAGGCCTCCTTTGACGCCATCATCAACAGGGCCAAAGCCGAGCAGGACTGGTCCGGACGTGTCACCTTCGCCCACCCCCTGATCGGGTGGGTCCGTGGAACCGGCCTCATGGGCGGCAACGACCCCCTGGTCAAGGTGGTGGAAGGCCATGGCATCCACACCTATTCCACCGAGCAGATCGCGGACTCCCTTCTGGATCTGTGCACGGCATCGTCCAAGGCCCAGGCTGTCCAGGCTCCACTCCAGGTTGACCTGACCGGTGGGCTGGGCGGCGAGCCCATCGACCTGAAGGCGCTGAAGGCCGAGGCCGCTCAGATGGACCAGGCCCAGGCAACGGACCCCCAGCAGGGGCAGGCCCGGGCCGTGGCCCCCACCGGGGATGCGGACAGGGTCATCAAGGCCCTCCCGACCCCGCACGAGCCCACCCAGGCCCCGGTCGATCTGGCCGAATGGCAGGGTGTCACCGCCAGGCCCGAGGACGAGATCGTCATCGTCTCCATCGGCGAGATGGGTCCCTGGGGCTCGGGCCGTACCCGGTTCGAGGCCGAGATGGGCATCCATCCCGACGGTCAGGTTGATCTGAGTGCCGCCGCCGTGCTCGAACTGGCCTGGAACATGGGCCTGGTCGAGTGGCAGGACAGCCCCAAGCCGGGCTGGTACGACACGGACGGTGAGCTGGTGCCCGAGCAGGACATCGCCGAGCGCTACCACGATGATGTCGTGGCCCGCTCCGGCATCCGCCCCTTCGAGGAGGGAATGGGTTCCGACTACCGTGACGGGACCGACGAGGAGGAGGTCGATGTCTTCCTGGATCATGACGTGGCCTTCTCGGTGCCCACCGAGGACCTGGCCCAGGAGTATGTGAACCAGGATCCCGACCACACCGACATCGCCCGTGACGAGGAGTCCGGTGAGTGGACGGTCACCCGGCATGCCGGGTCCCGAATTCGCGTCCCCCGCAGGGCCACGATGACCAGGACGGTCGGCGGCCAGTTCCCGCAGGGATTCGACCCGGTGAAGTGGGGCATTCCGGCCTCCATGGTCGGCGACGTGGACGAGATCGCCCTGTGGAACATCGTGACCACGGTGGATGCCTACCTGTCCGCAGGCTTCACCCCCGCCGAGATCCTCCAGGCCGTCCACCCCTCCAAGGTGGCCTCCACCCAAGGGACCGGCTTCGGCGGCATGGCCTCCATGCGCAAGCTCTACCTGGACCGCTTCTTGGGCAAGGAGATTCCGACGGACATCCTCCAGGAGGCCCTGCCCAATGTGGTGGCGGCCCACGTCATGCAGTCCTACATCGGTGGCTACGGCAACATGGTCCAGCCGGTCTCGGCCTGCGCCACGGCTGCGGTCTCCCTCGAAGAGGGGGCCGACAAGATCGCCCTGGGCAAGGCGGACTTCGTGGTCACGGGGGCCATCGACGACATCGGCGTGGAGTCGGTCATCGGCTTCGGCAACATGAACGCCACGGCCAACTCCGCAGAAATGTACGCCAAGGGCATCCAGCCCCGTTTCTTCTCCAGGGCCAACGACCGCCGTCGCGGCGGCTTCCTGGAGTCCGAGGGTGGCGGCACCATCCTCTTGACCAGGGGGGACATCGCCCTGAGGATGGGTCTGCCCGTGGCGGGGGTCGTGGGGTACATCCACTCCTTCGCGGATGGAGCCCATACCTCCATTCCGGCCCCCGGTCTGGGCGCCCTGGCATCCGGCATGGGTGGCGGGGACTCCGACCTGGTGCGTTCCCTGGCCAAGCTGGGTGTGGAGCCCGACGAGATCGCGGTGGTCTCCAAGCACGACACCTCGACCAACGCCAACGACCCCAACGAGTCCGAGCTCCACAACACCCTGGCCCACGCCATCGGTAGGGCGGACGGGAACCCGCTCTACGTCATCTCCCAGAAGAGCCTGACCGGCCACGCCAAGGGCGGGGCCTGCATCTTCCAGATCAACGGCCTGACCCAGCTCTTCAAGTCCGGGGTCATTCCGGCCAATGCCTCCCTGGATTGCGTCGACCCGGCACTGAGGGGCGATGACCACATGGTCTGGCTGGAGCAGCCTCTCAAGGTGGGCAGGGTCAAGGCCGGTCTGGTCACCTCCCTGGGCTTCGGCCATGTCTCCGGCATCGGCGCCATCGTCAACCCCGGCGCCTTCGAGGCCTCCGTGGCCAAGACAGCCGGACCCGAGGCCCTTGCCGAATGGCGTCGCCGTGCCAATGACCGACTGGCGGCAGGCCAGCGCCATTTGGAGGAGGGTCGCATGGGTAGGGCTCCGCTCTATGAACCCATCGACAACCGTCGTTTCCACGAGGATGGTCACGGCTATATCGGCCATGAGGTCGAGAAGGCCATGCTCCTGGATCCGAATGCCCGCCTGGGTGCTGACGGATACTTCGACCAGGCCTGAGCCGATCTGAGCCAGTTGAATCTGGCTTGTACGGAGGGGGGGGGTAGGCATTACCGGGCTGGTGTGCCTACCCTCCTCTGTGTGGTCAGCGGCCGCTGGTAAGGTTTCTTCCCGTTGCAAGGGGGGTGAGAATGAGTAACGAAGTCAGAGGATCGGCAGAAGCCTTGGGGCGCCAAGGTTCACACGGTGGCCGTAATTCAAGTTTTGAGCTATTGCGTCTCATTGCCATGTTCATGATCGTGGCTCATCATCATGTCACCCACAATCCGTTCCCTGCCTTTGACCAGCCGGCATCAATCAATCAATTTGCGTATGTCTTCTTCTTGTCAATGGGCAAGATTTCGGTAGACATCTTTTTCGGTATATCGGCATGGTTTTTATGTGAATCGCGTGATTTAAGCATCAGAAAGTCGCTGAGACGTATCTGGATACTTGAACGGCAGATGCTGTTCTACAGCCTGACGCTTATGGTCTGTTTCCTTGTGTTTGACCGTAAAGACATCATGTCTGAGCAGATTATCGGGTCTTTCTTCCCCACCTTGTACGACATGTGGTGGTATCCGACCAATTATGTGCTCTTCCTGCTCTTCTATCCCTTTGTGACTGTGGGCCTGCAAAAAATGGGACAGAGGATGCATGCATGTCTGGCGGTGACCCTGCTGCTTGTATGGGGTCTCGCCTATGGCATGACGCCCAATGATTATGCAGGTTTCCTGTCGGCCACCTTCGTCAGCTTCATTTATCAGTATGTGCTCATCGCATACTATCGGTGGTATATGAGGAAAGCCTCCCGTGCTCTGAGTTGGTCTATGGCCGGTGCAGGTGCTCTGATGATACTTGCCATCATGGTCATCGCGGATCTGGTCCATCTGCGCCATGGGGGTCCCTTCCCTCGAATCGTCTTTGACTACCTCATTGCCGAAGGCAAACTTCCTCAGCTGCTCATCGCTTTCGGATGCTTGTTGATTGCCGATCGGATGTATATAAAAAGCCGGCTGATCAACTATCTGGCCAGGGGAACATTCGGGGTTTATCTCATTCACGACTACCCTCCGGTCAGGAAAGTGCTGTGGTCCTTTTTTGATATCGGTAAGATCTGGGGAGGCCATGGTGCGGCCGTGTATTCCCTGGCCATCGTGGTTCTTGTGTTTACCGTTTGCCTTGTTCTTGACTTGATTCGCGAGTTCCTGTTTTCCCGCACCATTGATCGTCGCAGGGGCTACTGGTTCGATCTTCTGGCCGACTGGTTCCAGTCGAGTCCTGCAATTGTTCGGGTCCGACAGTACCTAACGGGGTTACAGAAGGTGAATATCGACTG
Source organism: Bifidobacterium indicum (assembly GCF_036987015.1). Taxonomy (NCBI): domain Bacteria; kingdom Bacillati; phylum Actinomycetota; class Actinomycetes; order Bifidobacteriales; family Bifidobacteriaceae; genus Bifidobacterium; species Bifidobacterium indicum. Next base: position 1,321,481 of record NZ_BTXM01000001.1, on the reverse strand, counting down.
ATAGGCGCCAGATTCCCGGCCTTCCCGGCGCTCGTAGACGTTTGGCTGAGACTGCTTTTTCTTGGAACCGGATAGTGGCTGAAAGGGTTCTGCTTTGAATACGCGGGGTCTGTGCAGATGGGAATGGGCCGGCGATTCGTGTCTGCAGCGGATTCTGCACGGATCATAGCATATAGGTACGGGGGCCGAATGGTCTTCTTCGTAACCGGAAGAAAAGGGTTGGACAATGGTTGAACAGGATAACCGGAACCAAGGCGGGAATCAGCTGGATAATCAGGGTGAGATAAAGGCCGACGGTTCGGACAAGCGCCCGGTCAGCTCCATGGCCATCGTCAGCCTGGTACTGGGCATCGTCGCACTGCTGGCCTCCTTCTTCAAGGAGGTTGGCCTGGTGGCCCTCTGCCTGGGTGGCCTCGGGGTCATCTGCTCCCTGCTGGGATTCTTCTTCGCACGCAGCGGTGGTCGGCACAAGGGGAAGGTCATGGTCATCTTCGGCCTGGTGATGAGCCTGCTGGCCATCGTCGTGGCCCTCTTTATGCATGGGGGGTTCAGCCAACCCTTCGTCATGCCGACCTTCCGGTTCTGGCCGGCTCCGTCGGTGGCTTGAGGTGAGGGTAATCCCTGACCCAGGCTTGGTGGTGCTCGAAGACGGGAATGACGCGGGTGGTTCCGAACTTCGGACAAGCCGCCAGGAGTGTCTGGTGCTGAGAAGGAATGTCTGGTAGTGTATGACCCAACTTGGCAATACCCGTAGTGTGACGGGCATCGCATGGTTCGATTCTGATAGGGACACCATGAATACAAAACTGCCAGCACTGGTTCTGACGATTATGTTCGGGGTTATTTCCCTCGCCGGGTGCGGGGGTTCCACCCGCTCGGAGCCGAGTCTGGAAGACGTCAGCAGCAGATTCGCCGCAATGAAGAAATACTACCTGACCGGGGACGGCGACAGGGTGACCATTTCCGCCAAGAAGCAGGGTACCGTCTACCTCCTTGCGATGAGGTCGGATCTGCGCAAGGTGGATGCAGGGCGTTGTACCGTCGATGGCAAAGCCATGCGGTCCTCATCCTCGGACCTCAATTACCCGGCAGGACAGGGGAAGAACTTCTTCGCCTTTGCCGAATCCTCGATCGTCGGTGGCGATCACGAACTCGCCTGCACCCATAACGAGGGAACAAGGCTGTTGGCCCTGTTCGCACCAGCCTCCTGATTGGAGCTGCCCACAGTCGCTGATTAGAAGTTCGGCTTGCTCGGCCTCCTTCAATCCGGTTTCCTGATGGGAACGTCGCGTCCGTTGATATGGCACGGCAGTCATGCAACAGGATTGAAAACCGGATGGAGACGCCTTGTCCGACCGTATTGCCACCAGACGCCTTGTGCACGACGGAGTCGAATGTCTGCTCTTTGTGGAGCGACCGCTCGAAGATGAGGATGGCGCTTGTACGACCGGGGTGGGGCTGGTCGAAGGCAGTCGGGAGTGCTGGTCCCTCCAGGTGTGTGGAGACGATGGTCTCCAATCCCTGCTTCTGGCCCTGAGACTGACGAAGACGCTCCTAAAAGCCGATAGCGGTTTTACCTTCCTTGGCGTGACGATCTTATGCTGCCGGATTATGCGGATGCGGATCAAGAGGCCCTCGACAATGGAGGAGGCCCGAGGGAACCCGGTTCGGCCGCGGAATGAGTGCAAAGACAGGAAAGCGGAGGCTGACAGGGGTTGCTTCGCCCGGGTGCGGGCATGATTGCCGAGGGTCTGTGCGTGCGAACACAGAGTGTGGAATCACTGGGTACTCACTGAGGGCCTTGCTGGGTTGCCATGCCGGACTGTCGATTCCCGGACTTGCCGATGACATCTGCCGGGGCCATACTCATATCATGGGTTTTTCGGGTGAGGAAACTGTGCTGGGCCTGGGACATGACCTGGTCTCCATAGCCGAGTTCGCCGAGCGGTTGGCCATGCCCGGTACTCGGATGAGCAGGTTGTTCTCAGTCCGTGAGCAAAGGCAGTCCCAGGAGCGGGCCCGGGTCAAGGGTGATGATGTGGAATCGCACCTGGCTGTTCGTTGGGCTGGTAAGGAGGCCGTTCTGAAGGCCTGGTCGGAGGCCTTGCGGGATGAGCCCGCCCCCTATGGTCTCGACGATTTCCCCTGGGGTGGGATTGAGATACTGGACGACAGGCGTGGCAGGCCCGGGGTTCATCTCGGGCAGGAAGTCCAGGACCGCCTGGATGAGTCACTCCCGGATCCGTCCGATTCACGCCAGAGCAGACTTGGCTGGTCCGGGGTGAACGGCGACGATTCGGTTGGGGCGTTCGAGGCGAATCCCCGTGGGGCCGCGAGCCTGGTCTGGCGCATTGCCCTAAGCCACGATGGCGGCATCGCCTCGGCGGTGGTCCTGCTCTGCTGCCGGTGGTCCTGAGCCGATCTGGTCTTTCCGTACTCGGATTCCTTCGTCATCCTTCGGTATTCCGATGGCACAAGACCGGTGCCCTTGCGGAAGAGCTCGGCAAACCGACTCGAGGTGGAGTATTCGATCATGCCTGCTAACCGATGCATGGAACGGTCCGTTTCAGACAGGAGACGTCCGGCTTCCCGCATGCACATGCCCCGGTTGTATTCCGTGATTGCGCAGCAGTGCACCTGTCTGAAGGTCGATTTGAGTTTGGTCCTCCCCGTGCAGGCGATTGTGGTCAGGAAGTCCAGGGATGCCTCATCCGAGCAATGCTCGTCCGGATAGGAGGTGACGTTCTCAAGCTGCACCCGGTCCTGGCCGTTCAAGCGCCTTCCGGCAGGATTCCCCAGAGCCTTCTCCCGGGCGATGAGGAGGGAGATGGCCTGGGCCACCTTGTTCTCGTAGAACAACCGTGTCGCAATGCCGTCTCCGCGGTACCGCTCCACCTCGCGTAGGAGCATGGCCAAGGGCAGGGAAGTCCTCCGTCTGGTCGACTTTCTGGGAGACGGGGAGAGGATTTCGGTAGTGGCCATGGTAGTGGTTCTGCAGATGATCCTGATAGTAGTCGGGCATCACCTTGATGCTCATGCTTCGGATTGGAGCCTGTTTATGGATGAGTCCCCCGGTACGGCTCGCGGCCGCTGATGAAGGTCTTGATGCATCGCGGTGAAAGGCATCGGTGTGGTGATGTCTCTTTCCCGGAGATGGAATCATACAGGGGTACGCTCAGGTATTCGGCAACCGGAAGTCCATGATGAAGTCGCCATGGAAACGGAATTCGTGGATTTTGATATCGAACAGGTCGTTCTGCGCATAGATCCAGGAAAACCCTTCTCAGACCTCGGATGACCGGGACCAGCAGCACCCCGCCGGATTGAAGTTATCCATGTCCTTGACCAGGGTGAAGTGGTTGTCCTGGAGAAGGGGTTCATAGTAATCCGAATAGATCCGCATGCGACCCGCCATTTCTGAAACGAACGGACGTTTCTTTGGAGCATGGGGACGAACAGGCCACCCAGCTTACCAGTACTTTCAAGCCATGGACTGACTCTCACACAGTTCCACGGCAGAAGGAGAACACATGGCGGATCGAACCCGTGACAGAAAAGGACTGACCATCCGCGACCTGGTCACCACTGGTATATTCACGGCCCTGATACTGGTCTTTACCTTGATCGGGGGCGTTTTCTTCGCTTCCAACCCGGTACCGACCTTCTACATGCCTGCCGCCTCGGCCCTGCTCTGCGGGCCCATCGATCTGCTCAGGGTGGCACGGGTGCAGAAGCCCTGGAGCATCACCGTCATGGACATTCTGATGGGGGTGGTCCGGTTCATCACCGGTATGCACCGGGCCTTCGCCCTGGGGTATATGCTCATGGGGGCCGTCGCCGAGCTGGTCGCAGGAACACGTCACTACAGGAGCCGGATGGTCAACGTCCTGTCCTGCATTCTCTTCTCTTTGGGTGGTACCGGCTCGTATCTGGTCTTCTTCATTGATCCGGCCGGCTGGTCCAGGACCATGCTGGGCAACGGGACGGAGAAATCCTACGACGATACCATGCAGGCCACGGCCAACACCTGGATGCTGATAGCCATGTTCGTTCCGATCCCGGTAACGGCATCGGTCAGTGTTCTTGTGGAATTTTACTGCTGAGGAGGTAGTTCGAAAAAGCGGGCATCAATGCGTGACAGGGGCTGCCGGAGGGTGGGAGCCACATCTGGATCCGCGTACGAAGCTCATTCTTATCCTGATCTGCGTGGTCTCGTCGATGATTGCCCCTCGTTGGTCTGCCAGTTCGTGTTGGTGGTGTCGATAGGTCTGCTCCGTGCCGCCTGCGGGCGATGGCGGTACAGAGCCAAGGCCGTCGTTGCGTATGAGGTCATCTGTTTCTTTGACCGGGTAGGTCCTGGCCCACATGACCGGCTCCCTCCTGACCATGTTTGTGGCCTTCCTGGGTCTCTTCCACAGGGTCTTCGCCGTGGCATACTGGCTGGGCTGGTGGTGACGACGGCCAGGGCAATGAGTTCCTGTCGGCCATGAACCGGGTGCGCACCTCCAGACAGCTCGTCATTCCTCTGTCGGTTCTCTTTGCGGTACGTGCCGACCATCCAGGAGGACCGGGTCTATATCCAGGACATTATGCGGATGCGTGGTGTCTTCCCCTCGTCGGCCGGGTTCCACACCCGTCCCGTCTTGACGGTGGAGTGCATCCGTGTGTCTCTGATGATGTCGGCCGCAAGGGCGGCGGATGAGCTCTCGACCGATTCGGTCACCAGGGGATCGAGAATCCGGTACAGCGCACATGCCTGGTTCGGATTCGATGCGGTCCATCGGATTGTGTGGTCATGGTCCTTGCCGTCAATGACCTGGTCTTCGGACTGTGGGCGCGGTTGGGTCGTCCCGGAATCGATTCGATGGGGGTTTCCTTCTCTTTTATTCAAGCCGCGAGGGCGACGGCCTGCATGGTATCGACCTCCTCGTGACTGATGGAGCGCGTGCTTTGCTGCGGCCGCAGCGGGTGCGGAAAGACTACCATCACGCGGCTGGTCAACGGGTTCGTCCCGCAGTTCTTTCCCAGGGAGCTTTAGGAACAGGCAAGGGTGGATGGGAGTGTCATACCCTCCCTGCCCATGTACCGGATAGCCGGGAAGGTAGGATCCGTCTTCCAGAATCTCAGGACCCGGTTCTTCAATGTGAACACCGACATCGAGATGGCCTTTGGCATCGAGAACCGGGCCCGCTCCGTCGGGGAACTGGTTGGGCGGGGTGACCGGGACGGCTCAGGGCCTCAACATCCGAGACCTCATGGACAGGAACATCTTCGAACTGTCAGGTGGTGAGCAGCAGAAGATCGCCCTCGCTTCCGTCTATACCATGGATTCGGAAATATACCTCTTGGACGAACCCTCATCCAATCTCGACATGGCCCCGATCGCGGAGCTGAGGGGGCACCTGCCTTATCAAGAGCCAGGGCAAGACCATCCTGATCGCGGAGCACTGGTTGTTCTACCTCATGGATCCGGTCGATCGGATCGTCTACCTGGAGCATGGGCGCATTGTCGGGATATTCATCCCTGAGGAGTTTTCCTGGTCCGGTCGGCTGGGTGAACCCATGGCCCGATTGCGACATTCCTACATGGTGATGCAGGACGTGGATCACGAGCTCTTCGCCGAGAGTGCGGAGGCTGAGTGCTCCTTCGGCATCAGGCACCCGGAGAGGTCTCTGGCCGAAACGACCTTGGTGGAGTTCGGGCTCGGCGCCCTGCGTGAACGCCATCCCAATACCCTATCGGGAGGGCAGAAGCAACGTCTGACGGTCGGCGTGGGCATGATCTGCGGAAAGGCCCTCATGGTTCTTGATGAGTCGAACGGAGGTCTCGGCTTCGACGGCATGAACCGGGTGGCGCAGCTTATCCGCCAGTTCTCGGACATGGGGAAGGTCATCATCATCGTGGTGACCCATGATTTCGAGTTTGCCCGCCGTACCTGCTCGTGTCTCGTCCGCGTCGACCAGGGTCGGATACGCGAGGATGTGCCGGTTGGTTCATTATCTCAGGAACACCTGAGGAGGATGTTCTCCTTAATGCCATCGGATACCGTGGGAAAGGGGGAGGGCGTGAGAAAGGAACCGGGTATTCCTCCTGATCCGTTGGGCGGGTGATCAGCGATATGGGCTCTTCCTGCGGCCCTTCTGTCCGGGGGGGGGGGGGCAGTAGCTTGTGCCCTATATGGGCATCGAGGCCTTCAGCGCCTGGGGGATGGACGGAATGAGAATCGGCGGGGTCATCGAGGACGTGGGGATTACTTCAGAGTCAGTGTCATCTACGGGGCCGGGGGAGTGTCAAGCCGACATGTGGGTCCGGGCAGAAGGCGTTCATCTGGTGGCTGCTGCCGAAGCGGTGTGGTTCCAATCAGGTGGCTTGCGGGTCCGGGCCGGTCTCCCGGTCTTCCAGATCGGCCCTCTCCACCAGTCGTGCCAGCTGGACCCGGCTCATATCGAGGCTGTCGCACGCTGCCGAAAGGTGGGCCTTGACCGTGCGCTCACTGATGTACATGGTCCTGCCGATTTCGGCATTGGTCATACCCTCCGAGGCCAGGATGGTGGCCTGGCGCTCGCGCTCACTCAATGAGTCCAGCATGGCCCGTGCCTGGTTCCTCCTGGTCATGGGGCGGCTGTAGGACAAGCTGTGGATGAGCTGGCGGGTGCTGACCGCGTTGAATTGGGGCTCATCTTTGCAGGCCTTGATGATCCTGGAGATGATTTCCTTTGGCGGGTCCGTCTTCGAGATGAATCCCTCGGCTCCGGCCTCAACGGCTTTTTCAACCGTATCGGAGGGGCTCAGAGAGGTCAGGATCAGGACGTGCGGGGGGTTGGTAAGTCTGCGTAGCCGCTTGGTGGCTTCGATACCGTCACACCCGGGCATGGAAAGATCCATCAGAATCAGATTCGGTTTTTCCTGACGGGCATGGGCCACGGCGTCGTCGGCGTTCAGGGAGGTAGAGACCACCCTGACCTGCCCTTGGGAATAGTCATCGATGATGACCTGCATGGTCTGGCATATCATTGGGTCGTTGTCGACGATACTGACCAGGATGGTGCCGGAAGATGTGGGGGAATTTCCAGTGTCTCCCGGTTTTGATGCCGCCCCTGTCTCCGACTCCGGATGAATTTCTCCCATGCTGCTTATGCTACCCAAACCAGTCACCATGGCGCGCCTTGGGATCCGTTGGCTTCAGGACGTGGCTTCGAAAGGAAGGACCACATCCAGGTTGAACTGCCCATGGTCATCGATTCCATACCTGCACTGGCCCGAAGCAGCCTTGACCCGCTTGATCAGCCCCGTGATTCCGTTGCCTCCGGAAGTTGCGGACAGGTTGGCTCCGGACGGGTCGACAGTACCCGGCTTGGGCATGGGATTGGTCAGATGGACGTGCACACCCTGATCCGGCCTGGCCGTCACTTCCAGGGAGACCGGCATGCCCGGGGCGTGTCGACGGGCGTTGGTCAGTCCTTCCTGGATGGCCCGGAAAGCCACCTTGCCTATGACGGGGTCCAGATTGCTCAGGTTCCGCACGTCGATCCAGGTGTTCAGGGTCATTCCAGTGTCACGGCTCTCCCTGCATATGTCGTCCAGAGCTTCCCGGGTCAGGGCGGTTTGCGGATCCGGGGCTATGTCATTGAGTACTTTCTCGGGGTGGCGGAGCATGTCGATGACGCTGTGGGTTTCATCCAGGGCGCCGGCTGCCTGCTGGCGAATATCATCAGCACGCTGGGCCAGTCCGAGCAAACGGGCGGTCAGCGGGTCCTGCGGGGAAGAGGCCTGCTCCTGTCTGGCCAGTGTGTCCAGTTCGACCTTAAGGGCGCTGGCGTTGAGCCCGATCAGGGAGAGGGAATGGGCCAGGGTGTCATGCGTCTCGACGGCGATGGTGTCGGTGACCTGCTGTCTGGTCAGGCTGTTCTCCAGCTTGCTGCTGCGTACATTTGCAGCGCTGGCTTGCTCGGTGGCCTCCTGGGTTGTGGTATAGAGGCGAATGTATATCCCCACGGCGATTGACAGGACCAGGAAGACCAGACTCAGAACCACGACGGCCAGAGGTGTATTGAGACCAGCATCGGCACCCTCGGTCAGCAGGGTCCTGATTATGGAGTCCTTTCGTGGCCTGTTCAGGTCTCGGGTGAGGGATACCAAGGTGGCCACCAGGGTACCGGTCGCGCAGGGGACAAGCCGGTCCACCCGTCTGCGGCGGGCGATCAGGCCGGTCAACCCCATCAGCGCCATCAGGGGGTCGATTGCCAGGACCAGGGTCGACAGGCTGGTGAGAAGGCAGGTCATGTAGGGCAGACGGTCCCTCTTGACCAGCAGTATCCACGGCAGGGCAAAGGAAATCATCATGGAGAGACCCGCCCAGAAAGAGAGGATCCCTCTTCCGGCGGCATCCATGTGGTTATAGGTGAAGGCAGACTCGGCCAAGGACATGAAGGTGGCCAGGACGATCATGATGACGGTACATAGTGTTCTGGTGCGTACCGGAACCACGTCCTTGGGGTCGGCGGCCAGGTATCCACGCATTCTTTCACGCAACCCTGTCATGCCAGTTCTCCCAAGTTCCTCTGTGCCGGCATGGTCGGGATTTCGTCGGCCATGCCATCCGGTTCATTTCTGCTGTGTCACACTCAAGGATAATTGCCCTCTATGGTTTCGTCAGTGTACGAGTGGTCATTCTTGTTCCCTTGCTCCTGCCCGATTGGGCAGGCAATTCTGCCCGTTTGTACACTTTCGATGAAATCGCCCGACGTATAGCATGACAGTGTCAACGAACAGAACGGATGCCAAGGTGATGACTTCAGCGTTGGTCACGTCGGTGTCATTGCGAGATGAAACTTTGATGGATCAGGGTTGTTTTCTATCGGAATACCACCTCGTAGGTGATATCCATCGATGATCTGCGTTGACCGCCAGAGAGAGTAGAGAGCACAAGGAGATTGCATAGGATGAGTGAGGATTACAATCGCGATACCGACGGCTACGGCGATGGAACCAATGCCGGGGCCGGGGACGCCTTTGACAGGTTCCGTCCCCAGAACGAGCAAGCCGGTCAGTCGGACGCAGGACGGCAGTCATCCATTCCGGCCTACCATCCCAATGAGCGCCAGACGCCGTTGGATGCCAGGTCAGCAGGGCAGGGGGTATACCAAGCCGACCAATCCACTGCCGGTCAGGGAGGTGCCTATCCGGCACAGCCCGGGCAGCAAGGTCCCTATGGGGCCGACGGTGGGATGATGGGGCAGGGCGGTTCTCCCGTCAATCCCAACCGGGGCCGTGGTGGTCATGGGCATAACCGGTCGGAGGAGCGTTCCGTCAGTGCCATGGCCATTAGCTCCTTGGTGTTGGGAGTCATCGCCATCATCTTCTCCTTCATCCCTATCATCAACAACTTCGCTTTCGTCGTAGGCATTCTCGGATTGGTTTTCGGCCTGGTCGGTGTGCACGCAACCGGTCGCAAGGGGCGCAAGAAGGGCAAGGGGCTCTCCATAGCCGGTACCGTTCTTTGCATCCTGGCCATGGTGATCACCCTGGTCATGCAGGCGGGCTTCTCCAAGGCGGCGAACTCCGTTTCCCCGTCGGCGGGAACAACCACGTCACAAAAGAAGGACGAGGGCAAATCCGAAAACAAGTCAGCCGAGTCGAATACAGCAACGGAGGCACCTGCAGTCGGTGACAAGGCCAAGGATGAGATCATCACCCTCAAGGCCACCTCCACAGGGTCCGGTTCGGTGGCCTATGGTCCCGCCGGTGCCACCAGCCAGGAGAATTTCAACGGTTCCTGGCAGAAGGACATCACAGGGGACGAAGCCAAGAAGACCCACACCATGACCGTCATGGGCGACATCATCAATCAGGACCCCAACCAGAAGTTGACCTGCGACGTCCTGGTCAACGGCGTCTCCAAGGATCACAAGGAGGCCACCGGGTCAAGCGCCGTGGTGATTTGCAATTCACCGATGTTCTGATTCCGCAAGGTACGGCCGGCTGCTTCTTCGAGTGGCCGGCCCTGACGATTTCCGATGGTGCCATACAGTACAGCTGAAGCGTTGCAAGTTGTTTGAAGTGCTGGATTATTACAAGGCGCTATCCGCGTATGCGGAATGATCCGTTTATTTCGGGCGACAGACCCGACAGGTAAGGTGTCCCACCCTGTGGTAAGCTCTTTACCGAGCAGATGGCTTTGCGGGCGTAGCTCAATGGTAGAGCCTCAGTCTTCCAAACTGATTACGCGGGTTCGATTCCCGTCGCCCGCTCCATGATTATCGTTGATATTCCGCTAGTTTTGGCGGGTTTCCCAAGGTCACGGGGCGTCCGGGAACCGTTCCGACTGAGCAAGATTTTCCCCAGTATTCGGCACTTTACGGTCAATTAGGGTACACGTTAGGGTACACACCGGAGGTGCTTGGATGACTACGGACACAAGGCTTGGGAGACACCACACCGCATATCGATGGCGAAAGACCGGAGGGGCTACTGGCATTTCCGCCACGAACTGCCCCCGACCCGGCCACGGGGAGACGCCGCCGGCTCGACAAGAGTGACCGGATCAGGAGCGAGGCCCGACGCAAATTCGACGAGGCGCTGGCCGAATACGAGAGGACCGGCAGGGTCAGGACCAACCGGGTTCCGCTCCTGCGCGACTGGCTCGACCGGTGGCTCGAGGAGTACAAACGCCCCAACATCAAGCCAAGGGTGTACGAGACCTACAGGAGCGACTGCCGCAACATCGCCGACACGATAGGCGATGTCAGGCTCCAGGACCTGGAACCCAGGCACGTGCGCGGCATAGGCAACACGATCATGAGGGACCGGAGCGGCAAGACCGCCCTCAACGCGTACATCCGCCTGCGCAACGCGCTCACCGACGCGGAACGGGAGGGGCTCGTCGAGTCCAACGTGTGCGACCGGTGCGACCCGCCCCGCGTGAGCGCCAACCCCACCGTCATCCTCGAGGCCGGGCATCCGGCCGCGCTTATCGAAGCCACCGGACGTGGACCGGGGGAGAGGTCTGCGCGCCACGTGGCCCGACGACGCGGAGGACCGGCGCATGTGGGCCCTCATGTGGCGGCTCGCCTTCGGTACCGGCATGCGGCAGGGTGAACGGTTCGCGGTCACACCCTCCGAGCTGGTCGTCAGCAACGGGGTGCACGGCATCATGGTCATGCACGAGCTGCAACGGTACAAGGCGGGTACCGTCATCCCCTCATGGCTGCACGCCGCCAGGGTGCGGGGCGAAGTGTGGATGGTGCCGCCCAAAAGCCGCAAGGGTGTCGGCTTCATCCCCCTCGAGGATGACCTGTGGCATGACCTCCACCAGTGGATAGAAGAGCAGCATATCGGCCCCGAGGACCTCGTGTTCACGCGCGACGGCTGGCCGCTCACCAACCCCGTGGAGCGCAGGCGCTGGAGCATGGCCCTCGAGGAGGCCGGCCTGCCCTACGTGACCATCCGCAGCGCCCGCCACTTCTTCGTCACCAGGCTGGCCGAAGCCGGCGCACCCGAGGACGCACGCAAGGACCTCATGGGGCACGTCAGCATCGGCACCACAGCCGGCTACACCCACTGGTCCCCGCAGATCCTCGCCGCCCTCGTCGGCAAAGCCGGTCATACCATCGAACAGCCAACACAGGTGAGCGCCATCGGATAATCGTTGCAATACCAACGATAACGACGGTTCAGAACCCCGAAAACACCCGTTTCGGCGCACTCATGGAAAAGCCCCGCTGAAACGGGACAGGCAGCTAGGATGTCTTCATGGTGTCCATGCATACTGTTTCAACAGTAGGAGAGGGCGGGAAGCTCCGTTCGAAGCACACGATAACCAAAGTCATCAAACTCAAGCCAGTGGTGAAGAGTAAGCAGGGTAGATTCAGCATCGGAGAATAGAAGGTGTATGTAAATGGACTTGAACGCATTGGCAGTCATTGTCGCTGCCATTATCACGTCAATGGAAGGCAATGCCCGTCTCGCACACCGTTTTTTAGAGAGCCGGTTGGGGAAACTTCGTTCTTTCGGGAGAAATTCTGATTGTAAAGTTGCACGATTTAAATATGCTCGTGAACTTAAGAATCCCAGGAAGAATTCTATGCTGGCTGAGGAAAGTACTTCATTGCCATTGGTCTTGCTATTTGAGTTTATATACGCGTTGGGGTTCGTTGTCTTATTTATGGACGGCGTATTAGTGCTGTCTGGTGTGTTTAACTCACGAGGCTGGCCCCCCAATTCCTTTGTGTGTGTTGTTATCGTATTGCTCTGCGCATCAGCCGTGATATGGAAATTGTTGACTTGGGTAACCAAGCAATTCTGTTGGAATTGTGCTATTGATAATTGTTTTGACAATTTCCTGAAGCCGGTTTTTCGGAAGCCCAGAGCTCCTTATTATGGACAAATCGAGTTCCCGAAAGCCGTTCAATCATTCCATAAAGTCTATGACAATCGTACTATTTTTTCGTTGAAAAGAGCGTTTAGACTGTCGATCGTTATAGGATCCGTCCTGTATTTCCTTGCTTCGCTCATCGACACAGGCTTGGGTGTCTGCTTCCCAGGGAACAGAGTGTTGCGATTCCATCCTGCCTCAGCTGTTTTTGCAATAGTATGGGTCTCTGTTGTTTCATGCTGTTTGTTGGCTTACTACATGAAACTGGAGGAGCTCATTCAAAAGGAAACAGAGAACCACCTGTGGTACAACCCTATTCATGACGCGAATCATGTGCGGCATAACGCAATTTTGGATAAGGCATGCGAATTTGGATACTGGTTGGGGGAAACCATTGGGGAGTCGAAGAAACGCGAGGAGCAAAATGAGTGAATGCTGTTCAAAGCAATCCGACTTTGTCGACTGTCATGCTTCGAACATCATTCACCTTCTGCAGTATGCTCCGTCATATCCATGAAGGCCCCGTCCGAGCATGGCCTGAGGCTAATGGAACCCTACTCAAAGAGGCCCCAGAGGCTGAACCTTGTATTCATGTAGATCTTGTTGTAGGCGGCTTTTCTGGGGTTTTTCACCCAGCCCATGCCTTACTTCCCCTAGCCTGGGATGTGGGCGTGTCCGTGCTGGATGAATCGTTTTGGGGGTTGTTGCATGGTGGTGTGGACGATCGGCATCTGATGGCGGGTGTGCGAGTTATGGCACGGTTCATTCACTGATGTGCGTGTTGTTTTTCTTCCGGTTCCTCGCAGAATGGTATAAGCCGATAACTCCTGCTCCGGCGAGGAACAGGAGGATGGAGAACAAGGCGAAATAGCATATTTGGCTGAATAAATCGTAATTAATAAAGAACACCACGATGGCGACGATTCCGACCGCCGTGAAGATGCTGAGGGTGTAATAGACGAAGTCTTCCGCTCCCCCGGCCCAACGGCTTGCCGTCCACATGCCAAGCACGAACGAGAATGGGATGACCACGAGCAGGTGGATGGCACCGATGAAGGCCAGGAATCTGAGGTCGTCGTTGGGTGACTGGATGAGGATGAATGGGCAGGCTGTGACAAGGAAGTAGTAGCTGAAGAGGAGGATACTGGTGAGCCCGACCCTTTGCTTGGGCTTATGGTCGATGGTGGCGTGGTCGTCCTTGTCGGGTTCCATGGTTTCCCACAGTAGCAACCGTGGTATGAGAGACCACGGGAACCGGGTGAATTAACACCATGGTCGCCGATCAGCATGGGAAGGCCCCGCCGAAGTGGTGCCGGAAGAAAGTTTGTCAGCCTCTGACGTTGTAGTCGGCCGATAGTGCGTTCATCGCTTTCAAGAACTTATACATGTAGATGAATGGTCCGACGATGATGAGGGCACCCAGCACATTCCACAGCCAGTAGTCGGAGGCGCTGAGCATGCGCTCGTGCCCCCGTCGCTGGAGCTCGTTGCCGATACGGTTGCTGATCTTGTGGAACCAGACGAACCATGCGATGCCGAGGGTGATCCATCCCACCAGGAAGAGCATGAGGCAGTAATGCATGGTCTTCTTGCCGTCGTAGCGGTTGGCTATCCGGTTGAGGGTATTCGTAGACTCTGTCATGACCACTATGTCGTAGATTCCCAGGGTGATGATGCCCAACAGGATGTATTTGAGCAGGGTCCTGTTGGTCTTGGCCTGTCCGACCGGAGCCTGTATCGGTGGCGTGACGGGCTGGTAAGGGGTCTGCTGGGGGTATGGTTGGGCTTCCATTGCTCTCTTTCTGTTTGAAGCAATAATGCTTGCTTGAGAAGCCTACTGCCTAGCAAGGTCAAGCGCTGACCGGCACGTCCTCGGACTGGTCTTGGTGGAGGAGGGGACGAGCCTGCGCTGCTCATCCAGCATGTTCCGATCAGACGGTCTAAGCCGTTCGCCAGCATCACATGCTCCCAGCGGATGCGGGGATAAACTGCTGTATGTGATTCTATTCTGCTAATTCCCGATCCAGGCAGTGAGCTATCCAACCACTGTAGATGGCATCTATGGTGGATATGATCAAGCCGATTTGCGCGAAAATGAAGATGGGCCAGAGCAGGTAGGTGTTAAACCAGTCGGGGAGGTTGTCGATACCGTGGATGAAGAAGTCGTCCATGAAGGGGTAGGCCATCAGCAGGACGAGTGCGGTGTAGGCGAGGACGTGGATGGTGTAGGGGATGGTGGTCCCGGTGATGTACCGCATGCCGATGTTGAAGTTGTCGAGGGCGGTTTGGAGTTCGCGGCTGCTGGCCGGGGTCATGAGGTGTGGGGGGAATTGCCGGCGGGTGGCCCAGATCCATATGCCGATGCCGAGGGCGAGGCCCAGGGCGCAGCAGAAGATCTCCGAGGCCAGTGGGGGCATGCCCAGGAGGGCCTCGCTGGCATGGAGGGGAGGGTGCGGTCTGGAGCTGCGCCTTGCGTTGTCTATTTCGAAAGCGACCATGAGGATGCTGATGATCAGCGCGGTGACGTATATGGGGGCGGCGTAGTGTTGCCTGTTGTATTCCCTGGCTTCCGGGGTCCGGTAGTTCATGGGGGCTTTGAGGGGCTGGTTGCGGACGCGGTCCCAGTAGACGCGGGTGAACCGGTCGGGCAGGTAGCCGATGGCTTCGTAGCGCCACCATGCGGGACTGCGGGCGTGCCAGTGCAGTGTCGGTTGTGTCCGGCGGCGGACGGGGTCCTCCCATCGGTGGCCGCGGGAGAGGTCGCGAACCCGGCGGGCGCGCAGGAGCCTGGCGACGGGGTTGTCTGGCCCTTTCCAGGCCAGGAGGCTGATCTGGTCCTGGGTGAAGGTGACCAGGTCGGGGTCGGGGTCTGGAGTGTGGCCGACACCGACCTCGGGCAGGGGGGCGTCGCCGCCGGGGACCACGCCGGGGCCGCGGGCGGCGCCGCCCACGGAGCAGATCCTGCCCGCGTACCATGGGCCGGTGGCCTGTTCGGGTGGCTGCACGTATTGGTCGACCAGGCGGACCACCAACCCGTCCTCTCCCAGCCCGTCGAACAATCCGGTGCCCCTGCAGGCCCCGGATACCGTGGCGGGCCCGTCGGCCAGGACGACCAGCGATCCCAGGGGCAGGACCTGCCCGGGCCGGGGCCGGACGATTCTGCGGCGCCGCCGCCACACGTGCCCCTGGAAGGTCTGCAGGCACAGGCCCCGCGCCAGAAGGTAGGGCGCCAGGACACGGTCCATCAGCCGCCTCGACCTCCACGCATTGAACGACACCACCGCAAGCAACCAGACCAGCACCGCCCCGAAGAGCAGCATACCGACCATCAGATACAACATCAGTGCATCATCCCTATACCTCCCCGGTTTCTATCCGGGTCACGGAACCGGCCTTCTCTCCCCGTCCCTTTTCGTTGCGACCGGTACCAGTCATGCGACATTCCCCGATGCCGACACAGGTCACCGCCGTTATCGGATGAACGGGAGAGGGGGGATGGACCTCATACTGTATCAATATGATACGTTAAAAAACCGTTCTCCCCGCGGGTGCGGGGATGACCCACGTCTTTAAAGACGAATGCCCCCGTAATGTCTTGTGCAAACAGCAAAAACCTGTATCTGTGCAGCGCGCTTCTCGGAATCTTCTCCACTGTGATTGCCTTGAGTGTCGTTCTCGACATTATTCCTTTAGTGATTGCGTTCGCTGGCATCGAGCTGTGTCTGCTCGTGGCGACCGGCGTGCAGATCGGCAAGCGCATCTCACTCAGACATTGAGGTCATATGGCAAGGTGGCCCTAACCTGTTCAGAGTTCGACAGGAATCAGGGTGGCGAGCACATGGCATGTATGGCCGCGCATGCCCTTCCAGGCGGAGCCTGGAAGGGCACTCCCCGGGGATGCGCGGATGATCAGTCTTGAAGCTCCAATCCGTTGCCATCTTGGTGGTAGGGGGATCCGGGGTGGGAGCCCAGGATCTGAGCGCCTTCGACGATGGACCAAACCCAGGAGATGATGGGTCCTATCACGATGACGGCGAGGAATATGGTGATCAGCAGTTGGGCGACCCCGCGTCCGGTCCTGCCCAGATAGAAGTTGTGGATGCCGAACTCGCCGAGGAAGAAAGCGTACATGGCGGCGGTGACCTTCGACTTGTCGGACATGCCCGGACCGTACACGTATTGCGCCTGTCGTTGCCAGGGTTGGATGGGGGTCTGGCTGCCCATCGGGGTGTAGGGGTTCTGCGGATCGTAGGTGGCATCGGGTGTTGTCTGTGGCTGCCGGCCGGTTTCCTGAGTTGGCTGATTCTGATACTGCGACTGATATTGATCGTTCATGGTTGTTTCCCTTCTTTGTGCTTCGGGTAATGCTACCGTCTGTGTGCCATTTTTCGTTCCACCCGATCGGGTCTGGGTTCAGGCCCTCATCCGGCGTTTCCATCGTCTTGATGGGTATATTTAGGGTACACGCGTATTAGTGATGGTACATTGGAGTAGCCGTAAGGTGCCGTATGTAATCAGTCTTCCAAACTGATTACTCGGGTTTCGATTCCCGTCGCCCGCTCCACGACGATCCGCTCGGCTAGAGCAGGTTCCGTGTCTGGAGTTAGTTCTAGATTGGTAGTTTGCGGTTAGCTGCAGTCATGTTCCCCCCTATTCGGCGGGATGGTCCTTACCCCACCTACATCACGCTTCACATCATGGCGTGCTCCCCGCGGATGCGGGGATGGTCCCGGATTGGTCACAGCGACGGCCTATGTTCGTGTGTACTCCATGCGGATGTAAAAGGATTCACTGGCTAGGTGGTCCAGCATCCTGCCCTGCTCGTGCTTCCTGCGGATGCGGGGATGATTCCAAGGCCGCCCAGATCACCAACAACGTGAGGAAGTGTTCCCCCGGGCACGCGGGGATGATCCCCAGGCTACACGACAGCCATCTGTTCCATTGCAGTGCCTCTTAGATAGGGGGGGGGGGGGAGTCGTCGATGCTGCTTTCTTGTGGAGCAAGGACGAGTGTCCCCCGCACATGTGGAGATTTCTAATAAATGTGTATTCGTGTTCCATGCTGCATGAAGAGATTCAGCAACGGCGTGAATGGAAGATGAAGAACTTGCGAGTTGAGAAATTGCTGTCCACTGTTCAGCTAACTCTGCTACTCATTTAAAGAATCATAGATATGAGGGACTGGCGAGGTTCATGGCTGGTAACGAACACGTGTGCGGTCAACTTTCGAACCATCAGCTGCGTGGTTTCGCAATATCCTATGGGATCTGGGGCAAATGACAGAGTATATCTTCCTCTGCAACTTCTCATTGTCCTTTCGATGTCGAGTTCCCAGTCAATGTTCACATGTTATAGACCGGCGCTGCCGCATGGAACCAGGCACGCTTAATGACGCACGTACGTTCGTCCGATCATTTTTCCCCATGAGTTCCGGGACGCCCTTGCTGAGTTCTCAATGCGCAAACTCATCGATGGGAAACGCTATTCCAGGTTGATTTGACCGATTGGACATGGTGGTTAACACGTTCATGCGTCAGTTGTTGGCCCGTTCAAAATGCAGCCGTTCGCAAGTGGCGGCAAAAGCATTATGCCCGTCATGGCCAATGGCCTATTTCTTGCTGACGGTCTTCGGCTCTCACCGCGGCTGCTATTATGGCAGGAATGAATTCAGGGTAATCGGAAACTGACAACATACCATTTTTATAATGATTGTCGGTCTGAACCATCGGGCTGTGTGGAGTAAGGCGGTGAAGCTGTCAGTTAGACCGGAATACGACCGTGTGTGATTTGCTGTCTTTCAGTAACCGTCACATGCGAGCTAATTCGTTAGTGCACCATGCAATATGATGCTCATCCCTTAGCGGCGAGAGTCGAGTATGATGTTCTCCGCATAGGTGTGGAGTAATTCTTTTTGGCTCACACAGATAGAGGAAAGGTATTCCTGAACGCACGCAAGGATGAGTCTAGGTTCCGCCCCGTCTTGAAGCGTACAAACAGGTTCCGAATAATCGGTGTTCCTGGCTGTACCGCATATGGAACAGATCCTTATAGAAGGTAGGCTACGTATCAATACATACCTGTTGCGGTGTAACAATGGATCCAATATGGCGATGAGATAAAAAATACCTATTTGTAAGACCAATCATGAATTCAGCGTGCTGTGAATTGTCTGTCCTAGGAAGCGATTGGCATCGATCGGCTCGCCGGATGCGGTTCAATACCATTGACCAAATTGCTGTTCCATGCACAGTCAGAACAAGTGATTACCTCCTTCGCTTCAGATGCATGAGCCAGTGCGTTCGACTCCCGTGCGGCCTTCTCCGCTTCTGCACCCAGATAATCCGGTCGGTATAAGCTATGTGACAGTGAATTTGCAAACGAACGGGCTTTGAGGTGCAGATGCATATGGCGGAACATGACCAATACAACGATGCGGGGACCTCTGACGATCACGTTCCGTCCTCAGCGCCAACCGCATCTCCGGCATCCGCCGGACCCGTGGCCCCAGCCACTATACCAACCCCCGAGCAGCGTCATCAGGCCCACCTGGACGGCCCTGAACCGGATAACCCCGCTTCGGCCCACCCCGAGGCCACCATCCCGGAGTCCGAGTATTCCCTGGCGGAAATCGAGCAGCGGAAGGCGCGTCCCATATGGTGGGTCGTTTTAGCCCTGGCCACCCTGCTGGCCATCATTCTGCCCTACGGGTACGGGCGCTCGTTGGCCATCAATCACACGCAGGGAGTCCTGCATTATGCGTCGGCAATGGATCCGCGCGGTATAGCCCTGATCGCCTGGATGGTCACGGTTCTGGCCTTTATGGGGATCGGCATGTCCATCATCGAATCACATTCATGGTTCTGGCGGGCCGTCTTCGTGCTGGGGCTGGCGGCCGAACAGCTTATAGCCGGACTATGCCTGCTGAAGATGAACTTCTGGTACGGAACCTTCGTCATCTATCACCATCAGGCTATCTTGGCGAACGCGGCTAATCTGGGCATCATCGCAGCCGGGTTGGGCGTAGCGGTCTTCGCCATACTCTTCGTGGCCATCCTGGTCTGTGTGAAGAAGGATTCCCCTTGGAACGTCCTGACCCACAGCTGGTCGGCTCTGTCCATGTTCTTCATCATTGAACTCATCGCCCTGGCCATCGTCCTCTTCGGGGGTCTTATCACGGCTGTGTGATGTCGACCCGTCTGGGCCCGCGGAGCTTTCGATCTTGTTGTCTCAGACCTCGAGACGGAGGGTATCGTCTACAGGTTCGCAATCCTCCTTCTCAGAGGTTCCGGTTATGGCGAGGCCCATGTATGTGAGACTGCAGAGGTCGGTATTCCGCTGAATCCCCAACGATCCATGATCTTGGGTAATTGGTCCGTCAAATGTGTATAATGATTGTTTGGCGTGCTTCGCCCGCGGAACCAGAGCGCTTCGGCATTGGGCCGGTGCACCGCGTAACGGAAAGAAACAGAGGAGGAGCCGTGGCTCTTACGACTGAGCAGAAACAGGCAATCGTCAAGGAATATGCGACGCACGAGGGCGATACGGGTTCTCCCGAGGTCCAGGTGGCCTTGCTGAGCAAGCGCATCTCCGACCTGACCGAGCACCTCAAGGAGCACCAGCACGACCATCATTCACGTCGCGGTCTGTTGCTCATGGTCGGTCACCGTCGCCGGTTGCTGGACTACCTCAAGAAGGTTGACATCAACCGCTACCGCTCCCTGGTGGAGCGACTTGGACTGCGCCACTGATATACCACTTCCGCCCGAGCCTTGGTGCTCGGGCGCTTTTGCATGTTGGAAATGAGGATGGGAAACAAGGTGTAACTGAAGCGGCCCCAGGACGGGGTCGGGGTCCGGAAAACGGGTCGATATCCAATCGGGAGCCCCACGGGATGAAACCAGGGCCGGACAGGGTCCGGCGGGGGAGTTCCGATCAGCGCGATCAGGTATATCGCGTACGGCATGCACAAGAATGATGAAGTCAACTGATAATTAGGTAATAGGAAGTAAACAAAGGAGGAACCCTATGGAGGGTCCCGAAATCACGGCTGTAGAAGCCACGATTGACAATGGTTCATATGGCAGGCGCACGGTGCGCTTCGAGACGGGTCGTCTCGCCCAGCAGGCGGATGGGGCAGTAGCCGCTTATCTTGATGACGATTCCATGGTCCTGTCGACCACCACCGCCGGTTCCAGCCCCAAGGAGAACTACGACTTCTTCCCGCTGACCGTCGACGTTGAAGAGAAGATGTATGCCGCGGGCAAGATCCCCGGATCCTTCTTCCGCCGCGAGGGTCGTCCCTCGAACGAGGCCATCCTGGCCTGCCGGTTGATCGACCGCCCCCTGCGCCCACTCTTCCCGCACACCCTGCGCAACGAGGTCCAGGTCGTGGAGACCATCCTGGCCGTCAACCCTGAGGATTCCTACGATGTGCTGGCCCTGAACGCCGCATCCGCCTCCACCCTGATCTCCGGTCTGCCCTTCGAGGGCCCGGTCTCGGGACTGCGTCTGGCCCTGATCGACGGCCAGTGGGTGGCCTTCCCCCGCTGGAGCGAGCGCGAGCGCGCGGTCTTCGAGCTGGTCGTTGCCGGTCGTGTGGTCGAGGGCGGCGACGTCGCCATCGCCATGATCGAGGCCGGTGCCGGCAAGAATGCCTGGACCCTCATCTATGACGAGGGCCAGACCAAGCCTGATGAAGAGGTCGTGGCCCAGGGATTGGAAGCCGCCAAGCCCTTCATCAAGGTCCTGTGCGAGGCCCAGAGCGAACTCAAGGCCAAGGCCGCCAAGCCCACCAAGGAGTTCCAGCTCTTCCCCGAATACACCGACGAGCTGTACACCCGCATCGACCAGATCGCCCATGCCGACCTGGATGAGGCCCTCTCCATCGCGGAGAAGCTGCCCCGCCAGGACCGCATCCACGAGATCAAGGAACATGTCCGTGAGGCCCTGGCCGATGAGTTCACCGACATGGACGAGGCCGAGAAGGACAAGGAGCTGGGCAACGCCTTCAAGGAGCTCCAGCGCCAGATCGTCCGCCGCCGCATCCTGACCCAGGACTACCGCATCGACGGCCGTGGCCTGCGTGACATCCGCACCCTGTCCGCCGAGGTGGACGTGGTGCCCCGGGTGCACGGTTCCGCCCTCTTCCAGCGTGGCGAGACCCAGGTTCTGGGCGTCACCACCCTGAACATGCTCAAGATGGAGCAGACCATCGACGCCCTGTCCGGTCCCTCCACCAAGCGCTACATGCACAATTACGAGATGCCGCCCTATTCGACCGGCGAGACCGGCCGTGTCGGTTCCCCCAAGCGTCGCGAGGTGGGCCACGGCAACCTGGCCGAGCGTGCTCTGATTCCGGTCCTGCCCAGCCGCGATGACTTCCCCTACGCCATCCGCCAGGTCTCCGAAGCCATCGGCTCCAACGGATCGACCTCCATGGGTTCGGTCTGCGCCTCCACCCTGTCCCTGCTGGCCGCCGGTGTGCCCCTGAAGGCCCCGGTCGCAGGCATCGCCATGGGTCTGGTCACCGGTGAGGTCGATGGCAGGCCCACCTACAAGACCCTGACCGATATCCTGGGCGCCGAGGATGCCTTCGGCGACATGGACTTCAAGGTGGCCGGCACCTCCGAATTCATCACCTCCCTCCAGCTGGATACCAAGCTGGACGGCATCCCTGCCGATATTCTGGCCGCCGCTCTCCAGCAGGCCAAGGAGGCTCGCGCCACCATCCTGGACGTGATCGACGAGTGCATCGACGGCCCGGCCGAGATGAGTCCCTACGCACCGCGGATCATCACCACCAAGGTCCCCATCGACAAGATCGGCGAGGTCATCGGGCCCAAGGGCAAGATGATCAACCAGATCCAGGAGGACACCGGTGCCGACGTCTCCATCGAGGACGACGGTACGGTCTACATCGCCTCCGAGGGTGGCGAGGCTGCGGCCAAGGCCAAGGAGGTCATCGACCAGATCGCCAACCCGCACATTCCCGAGGCGGGCGAGACTTTCAACGGCAAGGTCGTCAAGACCACCAGCTTCGGTGCCTTCGTCAACCTGACCCCGGGCACCGACGGTCTCCTGCACATCTCGCAGATTCGCAACCTGGCCAATGGCGAGCGCATCGACGCCGTCGAGGATGTCCTCAAGGAGGGCGATACCGTCGAGGTCATCGTCCAGGGTGTGGACGACCGCGGCAAGATCTCCCTGGCCATTCCCGGGTTCGAGGATCAGGAGTCCGGTGCCGGCCGTGACCGTGGTGATCGTCGTGACCGTGGTGGCCGCTCCGACAGGGGCGAGCGCCGCGAGCGTTCCGGCCGTGGTGAGCGTCGGGAGCGTCACGACCATCGTGACCAGGTCGAGCGTCCCGAGCGCGAGGACGACGACCGGTATCCCTCTCGCAGGTCTTTCAGGCCTGAACGCGAGGACCGTTACTTCGACGAGGATGATCAGGAGGAGGCCCCCCGTCATCGTCGTTCGCGCCGCGAGAGCAGGTTCGAGAGTGATGATTGGTTCGAGGACGAGGACCGCGCTCCCCGCCACGAGCATCGTCGCCGCACCGAGCATGCCGATGAGGGAGACCGCAGCGAGCATTCCGGTCGTCGTCATTCCGGCCGTGGTGAGCGCAGTGAGCGTTCCGGCCGCGGCGGGCGCCGTTCCTCCGGCCGTGGCGGATACCGTGGCCACAGGGAGAACCCCCGCTACGCCGCCGACGAGCACTACGACGAGTATCGCGCCGATCGCGAGGAGCGTTCCGAGCGCCCCCGTCGCCGGGTTCGCAGGGATTTCGACCCCTTCGACAGCGAGGACTGATGCCGGCGACTGAAGGTCGCTGAAATCCCGATCAGGGATGCGCATCCTTGGGCTCCGCCTCCGGTCGGGGCCCTTTTTATACCCGGGCAGCAACCTATAATCGTCATGATATGATTTGAACCGCCCTTATCGAGGTATGAATCAATACGCACATGTCGGCATCCGTCATTGTCAATCAGTCTCATGCCCGCAGGATCCAGGTCATAAGTGCAGACGAAGGCGGTCCGTAGATGTTCCGATGCAGCCAGGTGAAGTGAGGTCTTCGGTGTCAGAGGCCGGGCAGGATTATACGGTTGGAGATGGGAGAGGGCGGTCGCCTTGGTACCTGGGGTTCTGGAGTGCCTCCAGATTCATCAAGTCCGTTGCCGTTGCCGTGGTGATGCCCTCCTTGCCGCGGTCGCAGTCTTCTTCATCAAGCGCCCAACCGATCCCGACTTCTTCTACACCAGCCTGGGATACGACGTACAGGTCCTGGACAATGGCGATTTGCATATCGGACAAACCATTGACGCACATCTGAATCGACGGGAGGACTCCGCGGGGAATGTGCAGCCTTGGCTAGTGCTTTTTCAGCGGGATAAGATTGATGTCGCAAAGATAAAGGGAATAAGTCGGGTTTCGGTCATGGGCCTGGATGCTCATCTGCAGTACAGGGAAACCGCCCCCTTCTCCAGTACCAGCGAAGTGCAATTGCTCCCTTTCTGGGACCAGCTGCGGGCCGACACCTGGTATATGGCCAAGGTCAATGGGAACAGTCCCCCCCCCCCCCTGCAGGTATGACACTGCGGGCGGTACGGCTCGGATCGGCAAGCAGGTTCAGACGAATTGCAGTGAATCCGGGGGATTCTGCACCTTGGAACTGGGCTGGTACATCCAACCGATTGATTCCGCAGAACATAGACGTTTCCTGGTGGACATGATCCTTCATGGCGTTACCACCGCCTACAAGGATGCGGCCACCTTTACCTGGGAACCGGTGGGTCGGAACAACAAGACGCGGATTGATTCCCTGAACGCGGTCGTCCATATGCCGGCGGGGGTCAACGAATACAATTCCAGGGCCTGGCTCCACAACGAGGATAATTCAGAGGTTGAGCAGGACCAGGACGGTACTCTGCGCTTTTCCGTCCAGCATATGAAGCCAGGCCAGGATTTGGATCTGGTGTCCATGTTCGATGTGGCCACGACCAATGCGGTCGAGCGGCGGGACGAGGGACGGGCCAAGGATACGATCTTCAAGGACGAGACATCGGCCTTTGAGGAATCGAGGCGGAGGGAGAAGACGCTGGCCGTGATAAGACCGGCTTCTGGAGTCCCGGCCATCCTGTTCGCCCTGATTCTGGTGGTTGTTCTCCTGCGCTTGGCATTCACCACATACAGGGATTCCCGTTATCGCGGACAGGTGATCTACTACAGAGATTCGCCGAATACATCCCCGGCATCCGCCGAGGCTTCAACGACATTCTGGAGGACAGGAAGACGAACTCCGGGGACCGGCTCTCGACCACCATGCTGTCACTGGCCTCAAAGAAAGTCATCTCCCTGAGACCCGGGCCCCTGAGTCAGGAAAAGACAAAGGACCTCCCGCCGGATTCCTCCCCCAAGCATGCCGAGGACGATCGCCAGAGCGTCATCATCACCCTGAATGAGCAGTACCGCCGGAATCCGGAATCCTTCCACCTGTGGAAGTCCGAGAGGTCCGTCATGGAATTACTTCAAACCGCTGCCGGTCAGATGGGTGATCAGGTGTATCAGGTCGATATGAACCAGCTGAGCGACAGCCTTGTCGACTACGGGAAAGCACCCCTGCTGATGGAGGATTTCAAAAAGGACGCCGATGATGAACTGCACCATCTGACAGCGACCGTGAGCCGCCCCTGGCTGAATTGCCTGGGTATCCTTGCCGTTCTGTTTGCTGTTGCGATTGCATGCCTGGACTTCCTCCCCGGCAATGCCCTCTTGTGGCTGACCATGAGTCTGGTTCTGATCGCCGTGAGTGTGTTCGCCGTATGTTACGGCCGGACGGCGGTCCTCACCCCAGGGGGGCGGGAGCTGGCAGGGCAGGTCGAAGGCCTGCGTCATTACCTCCTTGATTTCAGTAATTTCGAGGATCGTGGGGTGGAGGATCTGCCACTCTGGGAACAGTATCTGGTCTATGCCAACGCGTTCGGCATCAGTGACAGGGTCGCCGAACAGCTGGTCATGGTCTATCCGGACCTGACGGATACCACTGGGCTGGAGAACAATGCCACGGATTCCCTGGTATACCCCGCTTTCGTCCCTATCAGCCAGCCCGGAGGCTTGGAAGCGTCTTCCGGCAACGGCCAAGGTGACCTCCAACCCACGACAGGATCCCCGGGCCTTTCGTCGGATCTTGCTGATTTCGGTTCACGGCTGGCGGTAGGCCTCATCTCTGTGGTTATAGTCGCTAGTGTCCTCTCCAACCATGACAGGCCTGAGTTGACTTACAACAGTTTGAACTACCGGGCCCGTGTACTGGAAAATGGTGATTTGCGTATTCGCCAGCAGATAGACGTGAACATGAGGTCCCGCGATAGGGACAAACTTTGGAAGGAGCTCTACCGGCGCTATAGGATCGAACCCAATACCCTGACCGGCATCAGCCAGGTCAAGGTCAAGGATGTCACCCGGGGAACCGTCTTCAAGGAGACGGCCCTCCTGTACAATGCGAACGACGTGGATCTGGTCGATGATTGGGATACCTCCAAGGCCGAGACCTGGTACCTGGCCAAGGTCTCGGACGGTGATGACCTGGACGGCTATCGATACCAAACGGAGGACGGATTCTCGAGCCGGGGCTGGAGCCAGGGTGATTGCCGGGATAAGAACGACACCTGCCAGGTTGAGTTGGGGTGGAACATTCCTACCATCCAGTCCGACCCCCATCGCGTCTTTCAGATTGACATGACCTTCCACGGGGTCACCATTGCTTACGATGACGTGGCTGATTGTACATGGACGCCCGTTGGCGGGACCAACCAGGTCCCCATCGACTCCGTGGAGGGGACCGTGCGTCTGCCCAGGGGGTCCACCAAGGAAAAGACCAAGGCCTGGCTCCACTTCACGGGGATTCCAACCTCGGCATCGACCAGGATGGCACGCTTCACTTTTCCGCCCGGAAGGTTACCGCGGGGCAGCATCTCAATATTGATGCCCTCCTCGACCCGGAAACCACAAGTGGTGTGAAGAGGACTGTCCCGGGGAATGCAAGGTGCCGGATCGAACGTGATGAGCTGGAACAGGCTCAGACCTGGGAGCGGCAGAAGACCACCAAGGCCAGGGTGCGCTTCGTGGTCATGCTGATCGTGGTCCTTGTTGTTCTGGTCCTGATCATCGTCATGGTCCGTAAGGCCTTTACCTCATATGGGGACTCCCAGTATCAGGGTGACCTGGTCTATAGCCGCGATCCGCCCGGTGTCTCCCCGGCTGCGG
The DNA here is from genome assembly GCF_036987015.1 of Bifidobacterium indicum. Taxonomy (NCBI): domain Bacteria; kingdom Bacillati; phylum Actinomycetota; class Actinomycetes; order Bifidobacteriales; family Bifidobacteriaceae; genus Bifidobacterium; species Bifidobacterium indicum. Next base: position 1,294,846 of record NZ_BTXM01000001.1, on the reverse strand, counting down.
CCGGGTCCATCAACGATCTGGTCCTTGGACGCAAGGCACACCCTTCCGTCCTGCTTTCGGCGACGATCCTCTCCCTGGCCTCCAAGAAGGCCATATCCCTGTCGAGATTCCCCCAGACAGGGCAGAGGCGTCACGGTCAGCGGCAGATGGACGATGCCATTGCCATTGCCGTTAATCCGGTCTGCAGGACGAACCGTTCATCCCTGAACCTGTCGCTCACCGAGGAGTCTGCCCTCAAACTGCTGGAATGTGTCGCTGCGGGGCCGGGTGTCGGGAGCACCAGGTTCACCTTGGAGCAGATGAACCGGTTTCTGAGCGATAGCGAGTCGGGGCCGACCTTGACGACCAATTTCCCCAATGCTTTCAACTATGAGTTGAATGGTCTGAATGTCAGGGAAACCAGGACGGGGCTGAATGGTCTGATCGTCTGTTCCTTAATGGCGGCCATCGGCATCGGTATGTTCAGTTTCATGCCCGGCAACCTGGTGACCCGCCTCCTGGTGGTCCTGGTCCTGATCCTGGTCACAGCCTCCATTTTTGCCACCGTTTATGGTCGATCGGAGGTGCTGACCGAGCAAGGGCAGCACTGGGCCGGGCAGGTGGTGGGCCTGCGGTGGTTCCTGACGGACTTCGGCGATTTCAGCGATCGGGATATCGGAAGCCTGATTCTCTGAGACAGGTATCTGATCTATGCCACGGCCTTCGGGATCGGTGATGAGGGGGTCAGGCAGCTCGCCAAAGCCTACCCGCAGATCATGGATGCCGACTGGTTGGATCAGAACGCCCAGGATTCCCTGGTGCATTGGACCTATCGGCCCCATGCTTACTCCCATGGCGGCAGTATGAGTGGTGTGCACTCCCCTAACGGGATGACCATGCCCAACATGACCCTGGACGATATGAACATCTCCACCGCATTCAGCGATCTGGGATCCCGACTGACTGCAGGATTCGACGGCATTCGGCACACGGCCTCGCAGACCGGGTGGTTCGGCGGTTCGGGTTCCGGTGGTTCGGGCTTCGGCGGCGGCGGAGGTGGTTTCGGCGGTTCCTTCGGCGGCGGAGGCGGTTCCTTCGGCGGGCGCTGACGGGACCCTGAGGCTAGAATCGTCTGGTCCGGGAAAATGGAACAGTATGATATTCGTACACTACCGAGGAGCGGATGATGACATCATCGATGAGAGCACTGGGCCCCTTCACGACCACGGCGGTCGGTCTGGGCTGTATGGGTCTTTCCATAGAGGGGAAGCCCGACGAGCAGACCGGCATTGAAATCATTCACGCCGCCCTTGATGCGGGGTGCCGCCAACTGGACACGGCTTGGTCCTACTATGAGTCGGGCGGCCCGGAGCAGACCAACGAGCGCTTGGTCCGCAAGGCCCTGGAGTCCTGGAAGGGCCCCCGTGAGGATGTCCTGGTGGCCACCAAGGTGGGGCATTACCGCAACTTCACCGAAGGAAAGCCCACCTGGGCCGTGGATGGTCGCCCGGAGAGCCTGATCAGGCATGCCAAGGAGTCTGCCCAGGCCCTGGGCGTCGACACCATCGACCTGCTGTACTTCCACCGCCCCGATCCCCAGGTGCCGTACCGCGAATCCCTTGAGGCCATGGAATCCCTGGTCCAGGAGGGGGTGGCCCGGACCCTGGGCGTCTCCAACGCCGACCGTGAGCAGATCGACATGGCCAGGGAGGTCATGGGGGCTGACCTGGTGGCCGTTCAGAACCAATTCTCGCCGACCTTCCTCTCCAGCCGGGATGAACTCGATTATGTCTCCGGCCTGGGTCTGGCCTTCGTCTGCTGGAGCCCTCTGGGAGGCTTCCGCAAGGTCAAGGACGAAACCAGGTACGACCCTTTCCGCAAGGTCGCCGGGGAACGGGACGTATCCTATCAGTCGGTTGTCCTCGCCTGGGAACTGGACCGGAGCGAGCATGTGTTCGTCATTCCGGGAGCCCACCGTGCATCGACCATTCTGGATTCCCTGAAGGCGACCCGACTTGATCTGAGTCCCGAGGAAAGGGCCCTTCTGGGCTGAGACCGGCAGGAATCTGGGTGATGATTCCAGGCCTTACCATGGCGGGGAAGGGCTTTGGACGGCAAGGAAAGGAATGATGCCAGCATGGCCAAGCAGGCTGCAGGACCCGAATCGGGTATGTCTGATCAGTGGTCCGATGAACACGGGGTTGTAGACAGCTCCGCCATTCCCACCCATGATGCGGGCGGTGCTCCCATACCCGTCACCATTCCCATCGATCTGGCCCCGGGCGTCAGGGTGGTGTACACCACCCGCCTGGGAGGGGTTTCACAGGGTGGGTACGCTTCGCTCAACCTTGGCGGTAAGGGCGGGGATGAGCCGGGATCGGTGGAGGCCAACCGTCAGGCGCTGAGCCGGGAGCTGGGAAAGCCGCTCCGCCTCGTCAGCCAGGTCCATTCGGCCAGGGTCGTTGATGCGGATGGGCGCGATCCTGCCGGCATGGATGCCCCTCCTGCCGATGCCCAGGTGACCACCAGGACCGACCAGGCCCTGGGTATCTTCGCCGCCGACTGCCTGCCTGTTCTTCTGGCCGATCCGGAGGCGGGCGTCATCGGAGCCGCCCACTGCGGACGTAAGGGGCTGGTGGCCGGGGTCATCGCCTCCCTGGTCGACATGATGGTGTCCAAGGGTGCCGACCTGGGCGGGATTGTGGCCACGCTGGGTCCCTGCATCTGTCCTGACTGCTATCAGGTTGACGAAGACCTGGCCCGTTCCTTCGACCAGGTCTTCCCCGGAACGGCAGGAACCAGCCGATTCGGTGGGGTCTCCATCGACATTGCCTCGGCGGCCCGGATGGCCCTGCGGGCGTCAGGCATATCCAGGGTTGTGGATTCCGGTCGCAGGGTGGCCGCCGCAACCCACTATCTGAAGGATGACCAGGAGTTGGATGCCATCCGCAAGGTGGACAAGGGGGCCGAGCAGGCCAGGGACATTCGTGCGGACCGGGCCGGGCACTGGCTGTGCACCGTGGAGAACCCCCTCTGGTTCTCCCATCGTCGGGCCGTACTGGCCGGAGTCGAGACCGAGGGGCGTATGCTGGCGCTGATCATGCGCGAAGACTGATGGCTGAGGTGCCCGGTATGAATCGTGCAGATGTTCAGTGCAGAAAGCCCCACCCTCCACCGTTTCCCCCCGGCAAGGCCGATAGCGTGTGACTATGAGTGAGATGAGAGAACCTGAAGCGGAAGTGCGGGCGGATGTCCCCCGGCGCTCCGTACCGGTGGTGGCGGTGGTCCTGGCCGCAGGGCTGGGCGTCCGATTCGACGTTGACAATCCCAAACAGCTCTTCCGGGTGGGGGGCAAGCCCATCGTGGCCTGGTCCATCGAGGCTTTCGAGGCCAACCCCGACGTCACCGACATCCTGCTCGTGGTCAACGACCGGGTGCGTCCTGCAGTCGAGAAGATAGTGGCGGATAACGGCTATCCCAAGGTCAGGATGATCATCCAGGGCGGTGAGGAACGGGTCGACAGCACCGAGGCCGCCCTGCAGACCCTGGCCGGGTCCGGCATTCCCGCCGATGCCAAGATCCTGATTCACGATGCCGTCCGTCCCTTCGTCAGTCAGGAGTCCATCACCGGGTGCATCGAGGCCCTGGACAGTTTCAGTGCCGTGACCGTTGCCGTCCCCTCGACCGACACGATTCTCTTCGCCCGCGACCTGGGGGAGCGCAAGGTGGTCCGTGACGTGCCGGACAGGGACAACATGTTCCGTGCCCAGACCCCCCAGGCCTTCCGTTTCGACACCCTTCGCCAGGCCTATGCCAGGGCGGCCACCGATCCGGAGTTCCATCCGACCGATGACACCCGGGTGGTGGTGGACTACCTGCCGGACGAGCCGGTGGCCATCGTGGCCGGCAATGAGACCAACCTCAAGGTCACCCTTTCATCGGACATCCCCATCGCCGAGTGGATCGCCCGTTCCCTGCTGGGGGAATAGGACACCGGCTCCTCCGCCTGTCCTGTGTACCATGGATGGTATGGAGCAGATCAAGGTCATCGTCACCGGATACGACCACTATGAGGGGGTTGAGGTCAACCCCTCCTACCAGGTTCCCCAGGCCCTGGCCGACCGGGGCATGGGCGGCCTGACACGGACCGACACCCAGTTGGAGGATCCCCTCAGGGGGGTGGACCTGGATATCACGGCCGTGACCCTGCCGGTCAGTTTCGCCAAGGCGTGGCCCATCCTCCACCAGGCCATCGAGCGGGTGGAGCCCGACCTGGTCATCGCCACAGGACTGAAGCGCCATGCCCGTGGGATATCCATGGAGCGGTGTGCGGTCAACATCAAGGAGGTGGGGCATGACCTGGCCTGCCAGGATGAAAGCGGGCATGGGCCGACAGAGCCAATCGACCCTGATGGGCCGGCCGCCTACTGGACCAGGCTTCCCCTCCGTGCCATCCTTCAGGAGTTCGGGCATTGCGGAATTCCGGCAACACTCAGCTCGGACGCAGGCACCTACGTCTGCAATGCGCTCTTCTACAACCTGCTGGGGTGGGCCACCAAGCACCCGGACGTATTGGCCGGGTTCGTCAGTCTTCCCATGGTCAACGAGACCGATCCCCAGGGGTTGGGTCTTCCCCTTGAGCAGCAGATCCAGGCCATCCAGGAGGTGGTCAGGGAGACCGTGCGGTACTACCGTCAGCCATCCTCAAGTCCCATCCTCATCGCCTGATCGCTGACTTCGATTGCTTCGATTCCAGGGGAGGATGGACCAGGCCCGGCCGTTCGGTTGATGGGCTGGCGACGGGTGTCCACCCGGGGGTAAGCACTGATTCGAAGCATGTTCATGGGAAAGGCAGGCTCCTGGTGAATGCGGCGCCATCGCTCCCAGGAAAATAGACATGGCGGAGTAGAGTCGAAGTCACCCCGTCCATGTGTTCGACCTGGAGGGGCATAGGTATGTTTTGGTGGCAAAGAGGAGTGAATCCATGGCCGAAGATCAGTTTCCGGTAGTTCTGCGCGGGTATGACAAGGAACGGGTCGAGCAGGCCCTGGCGGACTCCCGCAAGAACCTGGACCGTCTCCGTCAGCAGATCAAGGTGGATGACGACCGCATCCTCAAACTTGAGGCCGAGCTCCAGGAGGTCAAGGCCAGCAAGGCCGCTCCCTCCAAGGATTCCTTTGCTTCCCTGGGGGCCAATGCCCAGCAGCTCCTGGCCTCCGCCGAGCAGACCAGCACCGAGTTGCTGAACCGGGCCAAGCAGGATGCCGCCTCCACCAGGACCTCTGCCCAGGAGAAGGCCACCACCCTGGTCAACGATGCCAAGATCGATGCCCAGCGCCTTGTGGACGATGCCAACGCCAAGGCCAAGGCCATCGTCGAGGCCGCCAATGACGAGGCGCGGACCGTGACCACCACGGCCAAACAGCAGACCGAGCAGGACAAGTCCTCGGCCGCCAAGGTCATCGCCGAGCGTCGGCAGGCCCTGGACCTGGAGTTGCAGAACTCCCGCGAGGAACACGAGAAGCGTCTGGCCACCGAGAAGGCCACCCAGGAGCGTCAGCTGGCTGACGAGAAGGTCGCTGCCACCAAGGAGATCGCCGACAAGCGCCAGAAGGCCGACCAGGAGATCGCCAAGCTCAGGACCGAGGCCAACGACCAGATTCAGCAGGCCCTGGCCGAGGCGAACAAGAAGCTGGCCGACGTGCGCGAGCAGGTCTCCCAGACCCTGAATGACGCCCGCCGACAGGCCGGTGAAATCACCGACAAGGCCAAGTCGCAGGCTCAGCGAATCGTTGACGAGGCCAAGGTGACCAGCGCACAGACCATGGCCAAGGTCAACGCCGAGGCCGAGCAGATCCGCTCCGACATATCCAACCAGCAGGATGAAGCCACCGCCAAGGTGAGCGCCCTCCTGAAAAGCCTGGAAGAGCGGCGCGAAGCGACCGAGAAGGAATCCCAGGAGCTGATTGAACAGGCCAAGGCCACCCGGAAGGATGCTGACGCCTTCGCCTCCTTCAAGCGTGAGGAGTCCGAGCGCAAGGCCGCCCAGATCCTGGAAGAGGGCAAGGAACGCGCCCAGGCCGAGATCGAAAAGCGTCGCAAGGCCGCCCAGACCGAGCTGGAAGGACTCGAGGATCACATCACCAAGCTTCAGCACCGCGAGGCCGCCATTACGGCCCGGGTGGACGAGCTCCGTTCCATCTTCTCCAAGTCCTTCGGCCAGTTCGATGGGTTCCATGATGAGCAGTCGGTCCGGGACCAGGACGATGCACCAGCGCCCAGTGTGCCCGTGGTCAACGCGGTACCGGTCACCCCCCCGGTGGTGGGCCCTGCCCAGCCTGCGGAGGAGCCCGCAGAAGCCGATGCGGAGGGGTCCGCCCTCTCCGGGGTGGCTGAGACAGCCCCAGAGGTGGTTGACTCGTCAAGACAGCCTCTTGCCGATGGCCGATCCACCGGGTCCACCGTTGCCGATGAGGGTCTGGGTGAAGAAGCCGAGGAGCGTTCGGATGCCAGGCCCGCCGGTGATTCCGCCCAGGCCGTGAATAATCAGGAGACGACCGTGCTCCCGCCCCTGTCGGACAAGGCTGCTTCCGAGGATGACCGCTAGAAATCAGGGGTAACGATTACCTGACCGGCCCGGTGGGTGAATTTTCTGCCGGGCCGGTTTGTATCCGCTCGGGCCTGGTCATGGTACCGTGCCGGTTTTCGGCCTGGGCTGACCGGTTCCCTCATAGCGGCTTTCCACTATGCTTGATCATGGTGGAACCGCACACCGATGAAAGGAACAGGGATAACCCGTATGACATCAGCATTGACCCCCCTCGACCAGTCTCAGTTGGATGACCTCCGCACAGCCTTCGATCAGCGCGAGACCAACCGTATCGCCATGAACGCCGTCACCCAGGCCGGCATCGACCAGGTGGCCCACAACTATGATCGGTCCCGTCTGGTCCAGCACCGTTTTTCCGTCAGCATCGACAACGGCAAGGTGACATCCCAGGCCCACTCCGGGCGTTGCTGGCTCTTCAGCTCCCTGAACGTGGCCCGGTTCGCGGCCCGCAGGGCATTGAACATCGACGCCTCCAGCCCGGCCAACCCCATGGGCGACTTCGAGCTCTCGCAGAACTATGCGATGTACTACGACAAGCTGGAACGGGTCAACTACTTCCTCAGGGACATGGCGGCCCTGGTCCGTGCGGGCGAACCGACCGACTCCCAGCTCATGCAGTTCCTCCTTGGCGATGTCATGGGCGATGGCGGCCAGTGGATCATGGCCATGAACATCTACAAGAAGTACGGTGCGGTCCCCAAGCCGTACTACCCGGAGACCGCCTCCTCCCGGAATACGGGTGAACTGGATCACCAACTGCGTCGCCTTCTCCACCAGGCCGTGGCCCACATGGTGGCCGAACCCGCAAAGATCGACCGAATCATCGCCGATACCACCCGGGCCGGGCACCGAATCCTGACCATCCACCTGGGCACCCCGCCCACCAGCTTCGACTGGGAGTGGACCGACAAGGACGGCGTCTTCCACCGCGACGGCAGGATCACCCCCCAGGAGTTCTGGAAGAAGTATGTGGATGCCGGCCTGGAGGACTACGTCTGCCTGGTCGACGACCCCCGCCGCGAGCACCCCAAGGGAATCAAGATCGGTATCGAGCATCTGGGCAACGTGGCCGGTGGCGATCCTACCGAGTACCTGAACGTGCCTGTGGACTTCATGAAGGATTGCGCTCGCAGGTTGATGGCCGATCAGGGCCTCCCCGTCTGGTTCGGCGCCGACTGCCACCCGATGATGGACCGGAAGATGGGCCAGTGGGCCACCGACCTCTTCGAGTACGGCAGGGTTTACGACGTGGACTTCGACATGAACAAGGAGGAGCGTGTGCGCTTCGGTGACTCCGCCCAGAACCATGCCATGGCCTTCGTGGGTGTCGACGTGGCCGATGACGGGACCACCACCAACCGTTGGCGGGTCGAGAACTCCTGGGGTGGCGACATCGCCAACCAGGGCTACTTCACCATGAGCGATGACTGGTTCACCGAGTACGTTTACGAAGTGGCCGTGCCCAAAGCCATGCTGCCCGAGGAGTATCGCCGGGCCTTCGACCAGCCGGCCATCATGCTGCCGGCCTGGGATCCGATGGGCGCTCTGGCCTGATCAATATCGGACGGTATTCGCCGCCTCCGTGCCCATATAGGGACATGGGGGCGGCGAATCGGTTTCCGTGCGGGGTACAGTGTGACCAGCAGAGGGAAGCCTGAGAACCGAGGTTCGGGGAGGGAGAGCGCAATGGCAGTGATCAAGGGGCCCGGGAGCGGTCTGGACAAGGAACGGCAGAGGCTGGGGGAGAAGGCCGTCTTTCCTGAGACCGTCGACGTCAACATCAGCCAGCTTGACCCCATCCCGGCACCTCGGCACTTTATCAAAGCCATGCCATTGAACGCCGCACAGGCCAGGCTGGTCCTGGAGTCACGCCAAGCCATCAAGGATGTCCTTCATGGCAGGGATGACCGGCTTCTGGTCGTTGTAGGTCCCTGTTCCATCCATGATCCCAGGGCGGCCCAGGAATACGCCCAACGTCTTGCCGGGGTGAATCGGGAGCTCAAAGACCGTCTGGTCATCGTCATGCGCGTCTACTTCGAGAAGCCGAGGACCACTGTGGGCTGGAAGGGCCTGATCAACGACCCCGATCTGGATGGTTCCTTCGATATCCGCAAGGGACTCTGGCTGGCTCGGAAAGTGCTGACCGACGTCCTGTCCGCCGGAATTCCGGCCGCCACCGAGTGGCTGGATCCCATCACCCCTCAGTATCTCTGCGATGCGGTCAGCTGGGGGGCCATCGGCGCCAGGAACACCGAGAGCCAGGTCCACCGCGAGCTGGCCTCGGGCATGTCCATGCCCATCGGCTTCAAGAACTCCACCGACGGGAATGTGGATGTGGCCGCAGACTCCTGCTATGCCGCGGCCTTCGACCACCACTTCCTCTCCGTCAACCTGGATGGACACGTCATTTCGGCCGAGACCAGGGGAAACCCGGACTGCCACCTGATCATGCGGGGATCCTCCCGGGGGCCCAACTACGATCCGGCCTCGATCCGCCAGGCCCTGGATGACCTGGCCAAGTCCAAGGCGGGCCCCGATGCTTGCGCTGGCCTCATGGTCGACGCGGCCCATGGCAATTGCGGAAAGGATCCGGACCGCGAGGCCGGAGTGGTCGAGGAATTGGCCGACCGCATCGGCGGGGGGGAGGAGGGTATCCTGGGCATCATGATGGAGAGCTTCCTCGAAGGAGGGCACCAGGATCCGGCTCCCCTGGACCAGCTGGTCTTCGGGAAGTCCGTGACCGATGCCTGCATTGCCTGGGACAGGACCAAAGATCTCTTGCACACCCTGGCCGGTGCCGTTGATCGTCGTCGGTCGTCTCTGGAAGGCAGTATGCACCATGACAGGTAAGGATCAGGAATCAGCCGGGTCGGTGGCCGGGTCCTTCACGGATCAGCCCCTGCGTACACCACGCAAGGCCTATGAGGTGGAACTTCTCCACAAGGCCATCGCCGAGGGGGTCGACCCCCTCAAGTCCGGGGCCGTGCCCCGCTGGGAGGATGAGGTTGGGGTCGGGCGGATCGTCAACCGTCGAGTCTTCGAACTTGACAGGCTGCCCTCACCGGCCGAGGTCCTGACCAAGTTCCCCCTGGACCATGAGGCCCGGAATCTGGTCATCCGGTCCAGACAGGAGATCAAGGCCTGCCTTCAGGGTGAGGACGACCGTCTCCTGGTCATCGTCGGCCCCTGCTCCATCCACGATCCCAAGGCCGCCCTGGACTATGCCCGGCGCCTGGCGGCCATGAACAAGGAGCTTTCCGACCGCCTCCTGATCGTCATGAGGGTCTACTTCGAAAAACCGAGGACGACCATCGGCTGGAAGGGATTGATCAACGATCCGGACCTGGATGGGACCCATCGGATCCAGAAGGGTCTGCTCCTGGCCAGGAAGGTTCTCCTGGGCATACTGGGGGCGGGTCTGCCGGCAGCCACGGAGTTCCTGGAGCCCACCTCGCCCCAGTACATCTCGGATGCGGTCAGCTGGGGGGCCATCGGCGCCAGGAACACCGAGAGCCAGGTCCACCGCCAGCTGGCCTCGGGGATGTCCATGCCCATCGGCTTCAAGAATGCCACCGACGGCAGTGTGGATGTGGCCGTCGATTCATGCTATGCGGCAGGCCATCGGCACACCTTCTTCGGTATCGACCATGAGGGGCAGGCCGCGGCCGTGGAGACGCTGGGCAACCCCGACTGTCACCTGGTCCTGCGCGGGTCCAAGCACGGGCCCAACTACGACAGGGAGTCGGTGCGCCACGCCTTGGAGACGATCCGGCAGACAATGCCCGCGGGCAGTGCCGCCACCCATGGCCTGATCATCGACGCTTCACACGGCAACTCCGGTAAGGATGAGCACCGGCAGATCGGTGTGGTCGAGGAACTGGCCGACCGCATTGCCTCCGGTGAGGAGGGCATCACGGGCCTGATGGCCGAGAGCTTCATCGAGGGCGGCAATCAGGCCCCTGCCCCCTTGGATCAGTTGGTATACGGCCAGTCCGTCACCGACCGCTGCATCTCCTGGCCAGACACCCGGACCCTGCTCGGGCACCTGGCTGACGCGGTGGATGAACGGCGCCGTAATCAGGTCTGAAGATCTGGATTCATCGCGGGGCGCCCGTATCCGGCGGCCTTGGTCTTTTTGCCGATAAGGATGGATTTTGCCCACCGGCCTCCATCAACAGCCATCGGAGTGGTCGTTCTTTCCGGCAGGGTCCAACTTCTGGAGCGGCAGATGAGAAGTTTGTGGTTGCAGGGCAGTGGGCAGGGTCCCTGTTGATGCTGCCCCTGGCGGGTCACCTTGCGGTAGGCTGGACGGACAAGGACAGTCGGCACCAGTAGGAGGACCAGGATGAGCGAAGGAAACCGGGAGCAGGACCGCAACCAGATGGTAGCGATCATCGGGGCCATGGACGAGGAAGTGGCGCTGATTGCCAAGGGGCTGGAAGGTTCCGTTCACGACGAGCAGTCGGCCCGGGCTTCCTTGGATGTGGTGCGGGGAAGTCTGCAGGGTGCCTCGGGTCCCATCCAGGTCGTGGCCACAGTCGGTGGCATGGGTACGGTCAACATTGCTGCCACCGCCCAGTACCTGATCGACACCTACCGCCCGGATGCCGTCATTTTCTCCGGAATCGCCGGAAACCTCAACAAGGACCTTCATATCAATGATGTGGTCCTGGGAGGGACCCTGCGCTACCTGGATACCGACATGCGCATGGTGGCGCAGTTCGCTCCCGGAACCGAGGAGTTCCACTCCGACCCCCATCTTCTGGATCTGGCCCAGCAGGCCCTGGACCGGATGGGGATCAAGCACCTGGTCGGCACCATCGCCACCGGTAACTACTTCGTCGATTCGCCCGAAAAGACCGCCCAGGTCAAGGCGGAGACCGGGGCCGATGCTGTGGAGATGGAGGGTGCCGCCGTCTGCCATGTGGCCGCCCGCAACCATGTGCCGGCCCTGGTCATCCGCGCCCTGAGCGACAATGCCGACACCGACTATGAGGTCTTCAGGGAGTTCGACATCACCGAGTATGCCGACACCGCCGCCAGGCTGGTTCTGAACATCGCCCGGGGACTCTGATCTGTGTGGTGCCGCAGTTAACGGTTCTTCAGCCTCATGGCTGATTTCCGGTACCCAGGTCAGCGACGCTTCCCCTGTCTATCAAGGTTGGATCGACAAGGATATGTTCCGTTGGTCGGTCAGGGTCGGCAATCAGATTCATCAACAGGTGTATGGCAGAACCGCCGAGCGTGGACTCGGATGATCGCAGAACGGTTAATGGCCGGGTGCTTGGTGTGGTGAATCCGTCAATGGATATGAGCGAGACATCAGCAGGTATGGTTTTTCCGCGTCGCTCGAGCACCTGTGCCAGTGCGACGGACAGGTAATCAGTGTGGACCAGTACTGCAGTTGTCCGGGTACTTATGATCCTGTCCACTATGTTGTTAATCTGATTCGTGTCATATGCCTGGACATTGGTAAAGGTGAACATCTCCTCAATCTGATCGCTGGCTGACATCATGCGGTGCCAGCCATCTTCGATTTGCTTTGAGGTGGGTGAGAAGCTCAGGGCGGCACCGATTCTGCGATGACCGTGGTGCATGAAATGCAGGATCGCCTTGCGAACGCCATTGCGATGGTTGGTCTGCACGGAGTTCATGAAGAAATCCTCCATGAGTGGGGGATCGCGTTCAATGATGACAGACGGCAAGGGGCTTTGCTTGAGCCAGGTCCAGGTTTCATGCGCGACGGTTGGTTCAACACCTGGAGCGATGATGAAACCCTGCAAATCGGATACTTCCATAAGGCTGTCGAGTATGCCCGTCTCCGGATAGTCCTCGTATGAAGTCTCCCGAGAAATGACTGAAAGCTGGTACTCATCCTGGGCGATCCTCCGTATGTACTCGGTGACGCCCGGCCAGAAGAGACTGGGCTCCGGAAGAACCACGGCCACGGTGCCTTGAGATTTTTCGTCGCCGATTGCCGGTTGCCCCATGGTAATAGAAGACGTCGGGTTGAAGTCATCGGGTTCGGGGATCTGCCGGATGTTCTTACCGATGCGATCCCTGTTCTGTTCGGCTTGCTTGCCGGCAAGATTGAGCGAAATCGCTCCCCCGCGGACGCGCTTGAGCAGACCTGAATGATCGAGGATGCTGAGATCACGCCGGATGGTAATTTCAGTGGTGTGTGTCATGGCCGCAAGTTTCTTGACGCGAACCACATCGTCTCTTAGCAGCAGACCCAGGATGAGATCGCGTCGCTGTGCAGGCAGAAGGTCACCTGCCGGAACGGATTCGGCCTCGTTGTTTTCCCCCGGATGATAGTCTTCGTCGGTCTCTTCGTCTTTGGTCATTGTCCGATCTCCGCTTGCAGTTCCAGTCGTTTTTGTACCCGACTTCGCATTCCTTGAATGACACCCATCGTAATGCATCTAATCTAGAGAGCATGTACCGTACTGAAACAAATGGCAACCGAGATTAAAAAACAGAAGTAGACCCATATTATGAAAAACATGTAGCGATCGATATTGCTTTCTATCGTTTTGCCGTAGGTAGCTGATCGGTGGCTTTACATGGCAGTAATGGCAGTGGAATTATCTTCCTGGGCCATGAAGGCATTGTCGCCAAAGGAAAGGAAAGACGATGAAGTTGCATCAAGCCTATAAACCCCTGGCTACGGCAGCTGTTCTGGCTGTTCTCCTATCGGGATGCGGTGGGGGAAGCGGTTCCGGGGAATCCCAGAGTTCTTCGAATGAAACCCTGGACAAGAACGTCAAGGCAAGCATATCGATGGCCGGATGGTCCCTTGATATGACCCCGGAGTTCAAGACACTGGTCGATGGCTTCGAAAAGGAACATCCCAATATCAAGATCAACATCAAGCAATACAGCGCTGATGATTATGACAAGCAGTTGACAGCGGACATTTCTTCAGGAAGCCAGCCTGACGTGTTCCCCATCAAGTCCCTTCAGAAATATTATGTGTATTCTCAGTCCAAGGGTATGGCCGATCTGTCGGATATAGCCAAGGGATATGAGGGCGACAAGAACATAGACGTCTCTCAGTACAAGATGGACGACGGAAAGTACTATGCCCTGCCGTACAGGGCTGATGCCTGGGTCCTTTTCTACAACAAGGACATGTTCAAGAAGGCCGGGGTTTCGGAACCTGACGGTACTTGGACCTGGGATGACTATACCAAGGCAGCTGAACAGCTCAAGCAGAAGCTGCCGGAGGCCGGGTATGATGCAAACAGCGTCTATCCCATCTATCAGCACACCTGGCAGTCGGTGGTCCAGGCCTTTGCCCAGGCTCAGTCCGGCAAGGAGCCGAAGGACAACTTCTTCAAGGGAGACTACAGTTACTTGAAGTCTTATTACAAGAGGGCCTTGAAGTGGCAGGATGAAAAGCTGACCATCGATTGGAATACGGCTTCAACCAACAAGGTTCAGTATCAGCCGCAGTTTGGTACGGAGAAGGCCGCCATGATGCCCATGGGGACCTGGTACGCCGCTGTGCTCGTCGAGCAGCAAAAGAATGGACAGGCCAACAAGTTCGAATGGGGTCTTGCACCTGTTCCGCAGAATCCTGAAGTAAGGAACAAGTCAAGCAAGCCCATCACCTTTGGTGATCCCACGGGTCTTGCCATCTCCTCAAAGACCAAGGGCGACCAGCTCAAGGCCGCTAAGGAGTTCGTCAAGTGGTGCGCCGGTGAGGGAGGGTCCAAGGCACTTGCGAATATCTCCACGACGCCTGCCTACTTCTCCAAGTCCGTTACCGATGTCTTCTTCAAGGTGGACGGTATGGCCAAGGATCAGCTGTCCGAAAAGACGTGGCGTGTTCATGACACCCGTCCCGAGAATCCTGTAGGAGCTGCTACCGACACCATCCAGAACGTGCTCAAGGACACACATTCCTCAATCATGACCGAGACCAAGAAGGTTGGTCCTGCTCTGGATGAGGCCGCAAGCAACATCAAGGATCAGGGGGTGTTGGACGAATGACGGTGGACTTGCTGAACCTGTTGGCCGTTTCATGCCGGCAGGTTCAGCTTCGACACTGATGCCAGACATGATAATCAGAGTGGTATTCGTCTCCATCGAGTGCACACCTCTGTGCGGCAGTGGATCAAGGAGGTCAGAGGCTTATGGGTGAGGTTGCAGAGCCGAAGACGAGTAGTAATGCCCGTAACGGTAATTCACACAGGAAGAGCGGGGACGGTGCGGTAGTCGAGGCGAAGGCCATCTCAAGGAGGAATCTTCGCAACGGTCTGCTGTTCATTGCCCCTAACTTCCTGGGATTCATGTTCCTGATACTTGGACCTGTGATTGCGCTGTTCTACATCGCATTCACCCGGTGGTCCGCTTTCGGGGATCCAAAATTCACAGGTACGCATAATTGGGTTCGGCTGGCTCACGATAAGATTTTCTGGGCGTCTTTCTGGAACACCTTCTACTATTCAGTCGTTCACATCCCCCTGACGCTCATCATTGCCTTTGCTCTTGCGGTTCTGCTGAACTCGAAGCTGAAGGGGCGCACCTTCTTCAGGACTGTGGCATTCTTCCCCTACATCACTTCAATAGTTGCAGCGGCTCAGGTGTGGAGCATGCTCTTTGATCCCAAGAGTGGCCCCATCAATATGTTTCTGAGGTTGTTCATCAGCAACCCGCCGAATTGGCTGGGTTCGACGGCTTGGGCCATGCCTGCCGTCATCATCGTGGCAACCTGGCGCGAAGTCGGTTATTACATGATTCTGCTGCTTGCGGGCCTCCAGACCATTCCAGGCGAGCTGTATGAAGCGGCGCAACTTGATGGAGCCAATGGATGGCAGCGTTTCTGGCATGTAACCGTGCCCTCGATGCGTCCTACGCTTTTCTTCGTCATTGTTACTCTTACCATCGGGTCGTTCAAGATATTGGATCTCACCCTGGTAATGACCGACGGTGGCCCTGGCACCAGCACCTTGGTGCTTGCCCAGTACGTATACAGGGTCGCATTCGATCGTAGTGATTTTGGCTATGCGTCGACTGTCTCCCTTGTTCTGTTTGCGGTCTGCATGGTCGTCACGCTGATTCAGTTCTGGTACAACAACAGGAAGGCTGACTGACATGTCGATGTCACAGGTCACTAGTGAATCCAAGATTCCTGAACAGATTGCCTGGAACAAGCCCAAGCGGTCACCGGCTAAGATAGTTGGGGCGATCATCGGCTATTCGGGTATGCTGGTCGTGTCAGTTTTCACCTTGCTGCCCTTCTTCTGGATGATTACTTCTTCTCTGAAGTCCAACAACGAAATATACTCGATTCCGATCAAGTGGTTCCCGAGCACCTGGCACTGGGAGAATTACATCCATATCTGGACCCAGGCGGATATGAGCACATGGTTGCTCAATACCATCTTCTTCTCGGTGGTTGTAACGCTCCTTCAGGTGTTCACGGGTTCCTTCGCGGCTTACGGCTTCTCCAAGATTCGATTCCGCGGCAGGAACGCACTCTTCCTGATTTATATCGCCACCATGGCCGTACCGTGGCAGGCCTATATGATTCCGCAGTTCAAGATGCTCTCTTCACTCGGTCTTTCTGATACTCGTTGGTCCATCGTCCTGCTTCAGGCCTTTGGCGCCTTCGGAGTCTTCATGATGAAGCAGTTCTATGACAGCATCCCCGAAGAGTTGTCGGAAGCTGCTCGACTGGATGGTCTTTCCGAATTCGGTATCTACCGGCGTATCATCCTGCCCCTGTCGGGCTCTTCCATAGCGGCCCTGGCGATCATCACCTTTACCAACACCTGGAATGATTACATGGGTCCGTTGATTTATCTTCGTTCCCAGAACCTGTATACAATACAGTTGGGGTTGAAGCTCTTCATATCCCAGTACAGTGCCGATTTTGCCATGATCATGACGGGATCCGTGCTTTCAGTGCTGCCGATACTGGTGGTCTTCCTGATTGGACAGAATCAGTTCATAGAAGGTATTGCTACGTCCGGCATGAAGGGATGATGTATTTGGCAGATGTCCTCGCCAGGAGAAGCGGGTGATTATGCAATCATCGCGAGCGGGACAACCGGGTGGAAGGCATGCCATGCATGCTCTCATCGATTCGGTGAACTCGATTTATGCATTATTGCAGATAGGTCTGTGCGCCCTGACGGGGACCGCACCCTTGGTTTTGGCCATGATCTTTGTTCATGACCTGACCTACTATCCGCTGTACCTGGCGACTTTCTTCCTGAGCGCCCCAGGATTCGCCGCCATGTTCGCAAGTTTCCGTGATTGTCCGTCGCTGTCATCTCGCAACGGTAAAATCCGCTCAAACCTGATCGAGTCAGTATTCAATCAAGGGGAAACGCTGCCGGACTGGATTGCGAAGCCGTACATCGAACTTGGCAGTAACCGTATCTTCATCCCGTTTTGGCGAGCTTACGTGCATCTTGCCATCCGCTCGTGGGTAACGACTCTCCCCTTGGCCTTTGTATGCTTCTGTCTGATGTACGATATTCAAATCGTGGCGGCTTTCAAATGGAGCATTTTTATAGTGCCTCCAATGGTCAGCTGTGTGGTCCTGTTGATACAGGCCTGTTTCGTTGCTTTGGTTTTGGTGGTAGAGTACCCCAAGGCGAAACTGTGGCCGACGATACGGAATGCAGTGCTCCTTTCCGTGCGACGGTGGTACATGCTTCTTATCAGTGTTCTTGCAGGGGCCGGCTATATTTGGGGGCTTGCTCGTTTTCCGATACTGGTGGCTCTTCTGGTTACAGGGCTCATCGGATATATCATCTGGGGTTCGGCCCGTTGGCAGGCCAATTCTTTTTTGGTGCAGATGGCGCGCGAAAGCGGGGATAAACACATCATTGCCCTGTATAGGCCACAGGAGCAGGGTGATGTACAGGGATCTTCCCCACTCGCAGATTTCAAACAATAGGGAGCCGATGAGATATGTCAGCTGGTCGACTGTCAACCGATACAACAGTTGAACATTTGCCGGAATTCTCCATCAAGGTTTTGCTGAATGACCGTTTGGCACCGGTGAATCTGGAGGCGTACTCCATTCCGGTTCTTCGCTGGCGGGTGGAAGGGGAGTTGCCTTTCCGTGTCGGGTCATTGAGAATGCATGTGGCCGTCTCGGCCAGTCTTGATGTATCCGATAATGGCCTCCTTTGGAGAAGTGAATCCATCCCGTTCAGCGGATCGGGGCAAATACGCTTACATGACATTCCCATGGGCCCGTCACGGCGATATTGGGCCGTGGTCGTTCTTGAGGATGGCCTCCAAGTCGTTGCGACCAGCGCCCCCATGACCTTCGGTACAGGGCCGGGAACTCGATGGTCGGCCCAACCGATCTGGGCCACCGCCTCTGCCCGGGATGAGAATCCGCCGGATTGGGCCTTTCTTCGCACCAGCATTCGCCTGCCGGACAGGCCCATACGATGGGCTACGCTCAGTGTCACTGCGTCATCGACCGCCCCATCGCGGCAGTTTGTCTATCGCATATGGCTCAACAGCGAGTTTCTCGGGTGTGGCCCGGTCTTTCCCGTCAGGAACGAGGTGCGCTATGACGGGTATGATGTCACGAGTCAGCTTCGCTCTGGTGAGGTCAACGCTATCGGGGTCATAGCTTACACACGTGAGGATCACCGTTTTGCGGCTCAGCTCGATGTCTGCTTTGCCGATGGCGAATTGCGCCATTACGGCAGTGACCAAAGCTGGAAAGGAAAGGACGGTTCTTGTGCTTTCCCGGAATCCGGATCCATAGGAACACAGTATTACATGGCTCCGGTCGAAAACATCCGTTCTGAGGCCTACCCGGATGACCTCTCGGATCCCGCTATTGACGATGGGTCCTGGACAAGCGCGGAGATAAGGCCTGAGTTCCAGGAGTATCTGGCTTCGCCGGTGGATGCTCCAAGGGTGGTGCCAGTGCATCCGGTCGATGTGCAGATGGTTGGAAGGAACTCGGTCGTGTTGGATTTCGGCCGTGTGCTCATGGGCGGGATGCAGTTGGATATCGACCTGGTGCGCCCCGTCACTTTGAAGATTAGATATGGTGAGGTCAGGGAGAATTCCTGCCATGTCAAATACCATTTGAATACTTCGAATACGTATGCCGATGATTGGCACTTGAAGGCGGGGCATAATCGTATCGAAACCTGGGGTATCAGGGTTTTCAGATATGTTGAGCTGATTGGTGACCTTTCCAGTCTGGATGCTGTGGTTGGAGCGATAAGGGCTGCTGGTCTGAGCACGCCGGTCAACGACCCGCATGCCTCGTTTGACTCTTCCGATCCTGTTCTCAATGCCGTCTGGAATCTGAGTCGTGATACGATTCTGGGTCTTAACGGGAACATGTATGTCGATTCCTGGACCAGAGAGCGTGCACCTTACGAAGCCGATGCCTGGATTCAGCAGTCGGCCCATCTGGCATTGGATGATGCCCCCGCTTTGGGGCGGTACTCCTTGGAGTATCTGATCAGGAACAGGACCTGGCCCACCGAGTGGCCTCTGTATTCGATCCTGGCCGTTCATGACTCGTGGATGCAGACGGGAGACCTTGACCAGGCCTGCAGACTATATGGCGAATTGTGCTCCTTGTTGCCGAATCAGTATCTGGATCGGCAGAGTTGCTTGGTTGTCAAGGACCCCGGTGAGTCCAGTCGGCTGGATGGTGATTTGGTGGACTGGCCGCCGACGGAGCGCGATGGCTTTGTCTTCGGACATGTCAATACCATTGTCAATGCCTTGTCTTCCCAGGCGTACCGTGATATGTCCGAACTGGCCCGGGCACTCGGGCACAACGGTGATGCCAAGGCGATGGCGGATATATCTGCCGCCATGCGGGTTGCCATAGATCGGTATCTGTATGATCCTGAGCTGGGAGCATACGTGGATGGGCTTGATTCAGGGCCCCATGGCAAGCAGATAGGTCACCACAGCCTGCATGCCTCAGCTTTCTCCTTGGCCTTTGCAGACCCTTCCCGTGAGCACGCAATATCATCTGGAAAGTATCTTCGTCGGCGTGGCATGAGGTGCAGTGTCTATACGGCTGTGGTCTATCTGCAGGGTCTATACAAACAGGGGATGGGTGCCGATGCCGATTCGCTGCTCGGAGCAGAGACGGGGACGCATACCTGGAAGCACATGATTGACCAGGGGGCCGGTGGCACCATGGAGGCTTGGGATCCTGCAATCAAACCGAATACGACTTATTCCCACCCCTGGGCGGCATCCCCGCTTCATCTTCTGGCGGAGGGGCTCATCGGAATTAAGCCCATAGAGCCGGGTTTCCGTAATTTCGCCTGTATTCCCCAACCAGGTATGATACGCGATGCTGCTATCGTAATGCCGACTTGCAGGGGGGATATCCATGCGACGTACAGTCTGCATGGGGCCGTTCATTCGGACCAGGGCAGTACGCAGACAGAAGGCATACGACTGAGTTTGACCGTTCCTGCCGGGAGCGGGGCTACAGTGGTCCTGCCGCGATTGATTGGTCAGCCCCAGGGCCGAAGCGTGGATGTTGAACTGGACGGTTCCCGCCGGGGTGCCCGTCTGCTTGGGGAAAATGAGGTTGTTGCCGGGGTGCACTGCCCAGTGGGCTGTATTATCTTTGAGGGCTTGTTGCCAGGCAATCATGTCATCACAGCCGGCTTGGTATGAGCAGTATCACAGACAGGGTCGATTTGTCATAGTCCGCGATATCCGCTATAGTTGCCGACGTACACCAAAGACCGTTGGTCGGAATCGTCAGATTCCCTAAGTCCGGTTGACCGAGCCAGCACAGGTTGAGTTTTCGAACAGTCCTTTTTGATGTTCCGTACCCGCTCTGCCTGTGTGCAGGGCTTTTTTCTTGCCCTGACCCGCGAAGCCGACCTTGCCATGGTCTACTCAGGAAGGAACGCCATGAAAAGGCCCGAAAAGGAAGAGGTTGTCGCCAGGCTGACGGACAAGTTCCGTGAAGCCGACGCGATCATCCTCACCGAGTACCGCGGGCTCAGTGTTCCGCAGGTCGGCGACCTGCGGAACAGACTAGGCCGCGATACTTCCTACGCCGTGGCGAAGAACACGCTCGCCCGTATTGCAGCCGGAGAGGCCGGCATCGAGGGTCTCAATGAGATGCTCGCCGGTCCCTGCGCCATCACCTTCGTCAAGGGTGATTACGTCGAAGCTGCCAAGACGCTGCGTGATTTCGCCAAGGAGAACAAGGCACTGGTCATCAAGGGTGGCTTCATTGACGGAGCCGTCGTCGATGCCGATGCCATGAAGAAGATTGCGGATCTGGAATCTCGCGAGGTCCTGCTTTCCAAGATGGCGGGCGCGCTCAAGGGCACCATGTCCAAGGCCGCCAACCTCTTCGTCGCCATGCCCACCAAGGCTGTGCGTACGTTCGACGCACTGCGCGAGAAGCAGGAAAAGGCGGCGTGAGGCCAAGGGCCTCGGCCCTGACCCATGCAGCATGAAGAATATAAGGATGTTCGGTGACCGGTCGACCAGACAAACCGGTTGCCACAAATGAAAGGAAGCCATCATGGCTAAGCTCTCTGCTGATGAGCTCATTGACGCGTTCAAGGAAATGACCCTGGTCGAGCTGTCCGACTTCGTCAAGAAGTTCGAGGACGAGTTCGACGTTGAGGCCGCCGCCCCCGTGGCAGCCGTCGCCGCCGCCCCAGGTGCCGCCGCTCCGGCCGCTGAGGAGAAGACCGAGTTCGATGTCGTCCTCTCTGCCGTTGGCGACAAGAAGATCCAGGTCATCAAGGCCGTCCGTGCCATCACCAACCTGGGTCTGGCCGAGGCCAAGGCCCTGGTCGACGGTGCCCCCAAGCCCGTCCTGGAAGGTGCCAAGAAGGAGGACGCCGACAAGGCGAAGTCCCAGCTGGAAGAGGCCGGCGCCACCGTCGAGCTCAAGTGATTGCCGGCTCCTCCGGGAGCCGTCTGAACTGCTTAACCCCTTGTCATGGCATGCTCATGGCTTGGGGTTTTTACTTACCATGTGCTGCCTCTGAGAATCTGCCCAAGAGAGTACTGTGCGGATTCGTCCAAGCTCCTTTGGAGACGTATCGGACGGGCTGGATGCCTTCGATGATCCGCCGGTCTTGCCGCACACTTTGATTGTGGGTCTTGCAAACTCCATCCTGTCTGCTTTCGTCTTGTTGCCATCTTCCGCAGGCGATCCAAGTAGTGCCGGACATGAGCGGCTCCCTGACCTCCGCGTGGACGGTAACCAGGAATAGTAGTGATTGTTTCTGATTCAAATTGAATGTTAATGATTGAATATGTTACTATACCGCTGTGTGTTCGATTTCTGTCCTGATTTCACTGTTCAGGCAGATGATAAATGAGGAGTGCAATGACGCGCATGTTCGCCAATCAGTATTGGACCGTAACGCCAGGAGACCTGTCGGATCGGCGGCGTCCCCTTGATTCACCCGAAATATCGGATACTCCAGGTGAAGCGACTCCGATCATCATTGACCCGAGTCAGCCGCACCAGCCCTGGCTGGGTGCCGGGGCCGCCATCACCGATGCGGCAGCCTCGTTGATTTGGGGGAGCCAGTCCGAGGAACAACGCCACGCCATGTTGGACGACATGTTCAATCCTGAGCGGGCCGGTTTCTCGTGCATCCGCATCCCTCTGGGTTCCTGTGAACCCTCTTCTCAGCCCTACTATACGTATGACGACATCCCCTATGGGGACCATGACAGGGACCTGAAGCATTTCTCCTTGGGTGAGGGTGAGCCTGGAACGCCAGAAGCCACCAAGGATTTCAAGTACATCATTCCGGTGGTCAAGGAGATTCTCTCCATCAATCCGGCCGTGAGGATCATCGCCTCCCCCTGGAGCGCTCCAGCATGGATGAAGAACACTGGACATCTCTGCCAGGGCGGTCATCTTCGATTCAATGAGTGGACAGGCAACGGATACGATCCCCTGGAGGACTCCATCGAAGGTGTCTATGCCCGGTATTTCGCCAGGTATGTGGATGAGATGGAGGCTTTGGGGATTCCCATCTGGGCGGTCACTGTACAGAACGAACCATCCAATGCGGCTCCCTGGCCCGCCATGACCTGGACCCTTGCCCAACAGGCGGACTTCGCCCACAGGTTCCTGCGTCCGGCCTTGGATCTGAACCACCCGCAGCTAAAGATATTCATCAACGACGATTCCGGCCACTGCCTTACCGGCCCGGTCGACCAGGATGTCAGCCCAGCCCAGGCAGGTTCCATCGACGGCCTCACCCTTCATGTATATGACGATGATTACACCAGTCTTCCCAGGGCCACCAGGGTCTATCCCCAATGGATCTACGGGATGACCGAGCGTCGGTGCATGCTCGAAGAGACGCCCGAAGACGCGGCACACATCATGTCTGGAGTGATCGGCAACTGGCTGGTCCGAAACGGTGAATCCTTCATCACCCTCTGGAACATGGCCCTGGATGAGCGTGGCCTGCCCAACCAGATCGGTGCGGACGGTCGTCGAGGTGTCGTCACCATTGACCACACTACGGGCAAGGTCCGCCGTAACCTCGAGTACTTCATGCTCAGGGCCTTCGGCCAGGATGTGGAACCGGGTTCCACAGTCATCGAGTCCAGTAATTACACTCCCAACGGGTGGAGTGGAGGATTGGGTTCGGTGGCTTTCATGGCCCCCGATGGGTCCATCAGTGCGCACATTTACAATCCGACCGGTACTCCGATTCAGGCGGCCGTCACCGTCAATGGGTGGGGCAATCGCTGGCAGGTTGTCTCGGTCCCCGCCTGGGGGACGGTCACGATGCATCAGTCGGATAACCCGCGGATCAACAGGTCATCCGTTCCGGAAGACGAAGAGTTCGATTTGGATATCCGTGCTACCGACCTCATGGAGGACAAGGCTCCGGGCAAGTCCTGACAGGGATCGGGCGGTACGGCAGCCCTGGAAACCCATCGGCGGCAGTCTTGGATATGCGCGAAACGAGGTATAGATGAAGGAATTATGGACGATCACTTCAGGCGACCTGTCCCAACGGCGGCAACCCATGGAGGCCCCGGGTACGGTCGGCACCCCTGGTGAGGCCGTACCGGTGCAGGTGGATCCGACCCGGCAGTACCAGCTCTGGGAAGGCGCGGGGGCGGCCCTGACCGACTCCAGCGCTTACCTGTTCATGACCAGCATGAATGCCGAGCAGCGCAGCAAAATCCTGACCGAGATGTTCGACCCGGCTCAGGGGGGATTTTCCACCCTGCGTATCTGCATTGGTTCCTGCGACTTCTCCAGCCAGCGCTACTACTCCTATGATGACCTGCCTGAGGGTGTGGCGACCGATGCCGCTTTGAACCACTTCTCCATCGGTGAGGGGGAGCCCGGTGCTCCCGATGCCACCAAGGATATGAAGTACGTGGTGCCGGTCCTTCAGGAGATCATGGCCATCAATCCGGGTATCCGCATCCTGGCCTCGCCCTGGACCGCACCGGCATGGATGAAGAGCAGTAACCGGCTCGAGGGGGCAGGGCGGCTGCGTCTGGGTGAATACTGTGGCAACGGCTACCGGAACAGAGACAAGGTTGATTTCGTCTACGCCCAGTACTTCGTCAGGTTCATCGAGGCGTACCGTGATCTGGGTATTCCGATTGCAGCCGTGACCATACAAAACGAGCCCTCCAACAACCCAGGCTGGCCCATGACCACTTGGACTCCGGAGGAGCTCACACGCTGGGGGGTCGACTATCTGCGTCCGGCCCTGGACCGCAGCTTCCCTGATGTGGAGATTTTCTTCGGTGATGACGGGCTGAGGTTCTTTTCACGAGCCGTCAACGAATACATGACCCCAACCGAGTCGCTCAGCTTCGCCGGTGTTGCCTTCCATACCTATTCCGGGTTGCCCCAGTGGGTCTTCAACGGGACCCGCCAGTTCCCCCAGTGGAGGGGTGTCATGAGTGAACGCCGCTGCATGCTGGACGAAACCGTTGAAGAGGCCAGCCATGTCATGTTCGGTGAGATCGGTACAGGACTGGTCCGTCAAGGTGTAGGCATGATCGATCTGTGGAACCTGGCCCTGGACGAGCGTGGCCTGCCCAGCTGGGCCAAGACTCTGGGGCGTCGCGGTGTCATCACGATTGATTCGGGGACCGGCAAGGTCAAGAGGAACCTGGAGTACTACATGCTGCGCAACTATGGCCAGGATGTGCCGGTGGGCGCCCGCAGGGCTGCCTCCACATCGTACACGGTCGATGGGCGCAGGGGTGGACTTGGCTCGGTGGCCTTCGTCCGTGGGAGTGATGAAATCAGTGTCATCCTCTACAATCCGACCGGTGCCCCCATACAGGCGGCGTTGGGCATCAATGGCGAAGGGGCCAAGTGGAGGCTGGTTGAGGTGCCCGCCTACGGTACGGTTTCCTACCACCGGGTTCCCGACGATCGGATCAATACCTCCACGGTTCCTGAGGATGAGGACTTCAAAATCTACATGACCCCCCATCCGGCCGATGACAAGGATGAGGCTGATCTCTGATCGGGTTTCTTTAATTAGAGTCGGTTGGCCGTACGGCCGCATCGGTTCCGCCCGGTACCCTTCGGGGTCCCGGGCGGAACCCATTGTTTCCGGGGCTGGTCATGGCTGTGCATCTCTTCAGGTAACCTGGCTGGGGGCGAATCAGATTCAGGAACAATGCCGCTGCTGTTTATGGAAGTACCAGACCATGCGGTGATGTGCCGGTTATCAGTCGATTCAGGGGGCAATCATACCGATTTCAGGGTTTCATGACACAATAGCGATAGTACTGTGTGATTGCGACTGCAGATTTGGAGGTCCATAGCGTGAGTGACGGTCAAAGACCAAAGCTGGAGTGGATAATCAAGGTCAATGGGGTGGAGAAAACCAGGTTGGAGCCCGGCCAGACCATTGAAATCGGTCGCAAACCCCTGAGGCCACTCAGTGATGACGGCAGGCGCCGTCTGGATGTCCCTGATGACACCAAGTCCATGTCCAAGCGCCATGCCCTCTTCACCTTCGACAAGGAGGGGTCCGCCACCCTGCGTGACATGGGTTCCACCAACGGGTCCTACATGGTCCAGGCCGATGGGTCCCTGGTCCGGCTGCCCTCCCAATCGGCCTTCCTCCTGCCGGGATCTTCGGTACGTTTTCAGTTCGGCGATGTGCCGGTGGACTTCATCCAGGTCGAAGCACCGACCCAGAAGGAGGCCAAGCCGGGTCAGCAGGTTCCCGACCTCTTCTCCTACGCCCGTGACCGTAAGGAGCCGGTGGAACCTGATGCCGCCGGCATGTCGGTGGATGACATCCTGGACATGAGGGCAGGTGAGCCTACCGGCATATTCCGGGCCGATGGTGTCCGGAACCGGGTCAGTGCCCTCCATGACATGGCCCTGGGGGAGGGGCAGGCCGAAGCCGGGACCCCGCAGGTGCCGGTGCAGGAAGCGCAGACACCGGTACAAGAAGTTCGGCCTGCAGAAGCACAACCTCAGCCTCGTGTCCAGCCTCAATCCCAACCTCAGTCCCAGTCTCGGCAGCTGCTTCAGGCCCAGGCTCCGGCTCAGTCCCGACAGCAGTCTCAGAATCGGGATCAGGCTCAATCCCAGCCTCAACAGCAGTCTCAGGTTCAAGGTCCTGCCCAGGCAGACGTTCCCGACCAACAGCAGGTGCCGCCCCAATCCGGGCAGGCCAGCCAGCAGATGGGTGGTCTGCCGGTGCAACCGGTCCTGGCCCAGGTCGTGGAAGGGGAGGGACGGCACTCCGTTCAGCGCAACCTGTTTGACGATGCCAGAAACTCCCGGACCGCCAAGGCGGATGCCCAAGGCCAGGACAGACCTGCCATGGTGCAACCTCAGGCCCAACCGCAGCCAGTACAGTCTCAGTCTGCAGCCCGGTCTCAGTCTCAGGCATCCGGACGGCAACCTACCCAGAAGGGATCATTCCAGCCCCTCGGGGCCGTCGAGCTGGCCCGTCAGGCCCAGCAGGATCGGGAGGCTGCGGGTGAACGCCAGGCAGCCGCAGTCGGTCAGACCGGCGATGAACCGACCTACCGACCGGCCTTTGAGCCGGGATCCGTCTTCGAACGGGTCTCCAAGGGGGACTACGGCAGTCAGGAGAAGGCCATCGAGGTGGACGGCATGAGCTCGGACGATGCCAAGCGCACCTCCGATTTCGCCCTTCAGTTCGAGATGGCCAAGCATCCTCAACTGCTGCCCTTCCTGGCCATGAATCCAGCCCTGTACGATGACCTCTATGCCTGGTTGTCGGCCCAGGGCAACGAGGACATCGATGCGGCCCTACAGGGCAACGAAGGCTACCACGAGTATCTGAATGCCACCGGGAAGTGAGTCTAGGAATGAGCGAACGGATAGTGAACAGTGACGAGGCGAGCCAGGTGCGGGGTGGTGCAGGCATGAACCAGGGGGGCGACCAGTCCGGGCCAGCCCAGGAATCCGGCCAGGAGAATTCCGGTATGTCGCCCCTGGACCGCATCAGGTCATGGCGGCAGTCATATCAGAGCCAGTCCGGGGTCACCCCCCTGGAGAACGTGGCCCAGCTGGCGGCGCAGATGGATCTGACCCATGCCCATCCCTCGGGGATCGCCCAGTTGTTCGCCAGTGGACAGGTTCATCTGGACGCCCTCTTCCGCGACCGTGGCATGCTTCGTGCGGCCCATCGGCGTCTGGAGCGGGTGCTTGATGACCAGGCTGCCAAGGAACGCACCAGCGGTTGCGCCCAACTTTCCCTGGTGGTGGGTGTGGCGGCCTGGCAGGGCAAGGCCATGCCGGTCCTCATGTATCCTGTTCACATCGACGAAGGACGGGAGGGGGCATCCCGTGCCTCGATCAGTTTTACCGGGAAGGTCGACCTGAACCCGGTCTTCATCTCGGCCATGCGGGAGAGGGGAATCGGACTGGATGCCTCCCGTCTCTTCTCCGCCTCCCACTACCAGGGCGGTACCCCTGAGACATCCTCCCTCTTCAAGGACATGACCGATCTGGTTACGCCCCGGATCAGTGATTTCACCATTGAGCGCAAGATCGTCCTGGGATGCTTCATCGAGCCCTCGGCCCAGCTGCTGGGGGAGAGCCTGACCATCCTGGACAGGATCGAGGCCGGTCCGACCGGCAATGACCTCCTGGATGCCATGGCCGGAGACCAGGAGGCCTCCGAACGACTCAAGGGTGGGCCCGTGCCCGATTACAGCCCCTTCGATGCCGATCCCCACAGCGAATTCGAGGCCGGAGATGTTGGGAACCAGGTCAGGTATGCCGCCCAACTGGTGGGTTCCGGCCACAGCGTCTTCCTGGATGAGCAGACCGGTCGGGAGAGCGCTGATGATGCCCTGGCCATCGCCGCCCGCTGTGTCGCCGCGGGCCGGACGGTCCTTTATGTGCCCTGTGTGGTCGAGCAGAAGCGACGGTTCCAGCGGCGGCTCGAAGCCAACGGCATGACCGATATGGCCCTGGACCTGACCGACGGTCAGCTCAGCCAGGACCTGGATCGCCGTCTGATCGATGCGGTCGGTTTCAAACCCGGCAAGGCCACCGAGCACTTCGACCAGGTGGCCGATGAGCTGGTGGGGGTTCGCACGCGCCTGACCCGGTATCTGGGCGACCTGCACGGTATGGATACGGGTTGGGGGGTCTCGGCCTATCAGACCATCCAGAACCTGGCCCAGATAGCCAACCTGCCCACTCATCCCGCCACCAGGGTTCGCCTGACTCCGGCTGCGGCCCACTCCCTCCAGGCACAGATGGACGTCTGGGGAGAGAAGCTGGAGCGCGCGGCCCAGCTGGGTGAGTTCACCATCGGGCCCGACGACACCCCCTGGTTCGGTGCCACCCTGACCAGCGAGAACGAGGCCGTCGATGCCTACGCCAGGGTCGTCCGTCTTCTGCAGCGACTCCTGCCCGCCACCCGGGAACAGGTCAAGTCCACCGTGGAGACCTGCGGCTTCCCGGTGCCGGCGACGGTCCGGGACTGGGGCAAGCAGGTGGTTGTCCTGAAGAACCTCCGGCGCGTTCTCGACGTCTTCCAGCCGGCCATCTTCGAGCGTGACATCCCGGCCATGATCGAGGCCACCAAGCCCAAGGCGGAACGGAAGTCCAAGGGGACCAACCTGGGCTTCTGGGAGCGTCGTCGTCTGGTCAAGGAGGCCAAGAGCCTGTTCAGGCCGGGCGCCCAGGTCGAGGACCTGCACGAGGCCCTCCAGGTGGTGGCCAGGCAGGCCGAGCAGTGGCGCGCCTTCGTCCCCCACGGCGGCTGGCCCGTCCTCCCGCCCAAGCTGGATACGATCATCGACACACAGGATGCCATGGTCCAGGACATGACCGCCCTGGACACGGTCCTGATTACCACACCGAGTGGTGGCGACCTGGAGATCATGGACTTCAACAGGGTGGAGGAGCGGCTCAAGGCCCTCTTCGACGACCACCTGGCCCTGGAGACACTGCCGGAGCGTTGCTCCCTGGAGAGGGAGTTCACGGAGGCTGGCCTGAATGAATTGATTCAGGACCTCCGCGCCAGGCAGGTGGATCGTGGAGCCGTCCGCGGCGAGCTGGAGCTGGCCTGGTGGACCACGGTATTCGATGACATCATGCGTTCCTCCCGGATCATCTCCAACCAGGATGGTTCGGCACTGTCCAATGCGGCCGACCGGTTCAACCAGGTCGATGCCCAGCATGTGGCCAGCGTCGGCCCCATGGTGGCCCAGGAAAGCGTAAAACGGCTGTCGGAGCTACTCTTCTCCCACACCCAGGAGGCCAACCAGCTCCACACCATGTTGGCCGGTAATCCCGGTGCCTCCTTCTCGGTCTTCCAGCAGGCCCATCCGGGGATCCTGGGGGCCGCCAAGCCCATTATCATCGCCACGCCCGCCACACTGGCCACCCGGACCGATCCGGTTCAGATGGCCGATACGGTCATCATTGATGCCGGGGCCCACATGCCCTCCATCCAGGTCCTGACCGCCCTGGACAGGGCCAGGCAGGTGGCGGTCATCGCCCACCGTCCGACCATCACCTCGGAGGGGCTTCTGCAGCTGGTTGACAAGCTTGTTCCGGTCCAAGCGCCCGCACGCCCGTCCAGGCGCAGTCCCCTTCTGTCCGACTTCCTCCAGGGGCATGGGTATGGGGGTCTTCCCTCCCCCTTGCCCTGCAATCGGTCCTGCGGCCGGGTTCGGTTGACCAGGGTCCAGGGCACAGGTGTGCCGGTCATGTCGACCGGTCTGGTTGAATCCAACCAGCAGGAGGTCACGGCCGTGGTCGACCTGCTCCGGCAGCGGGCGGCTTCCTTCTCCATCGTTCCCGCCTCCTACATCCTGACCGTCGTGACCCTTTCCTCCACCCACCGTTCCCGGCTGGGGGCCGAATTGAAGGCCGCGGCCGCCAAGGATCAGGTCTTTGGCAAGTTCCTGCGGCATGTGCGCATCATCGGGATTGATGAGGTCTGTGGGGCCAGGGCCACGGATGTGATTGTGACCATGGGCTTCGCCAAGACCTCCCATGGCCGTCTCCTCCAGCAGTTCGGCGAGTTGGAAGGTGAGGGTGGCAGCGGCATGCTCCTGGATGCCCTGGCCCTGAGCGACCGTCATCTGGATATCGTCACCACCTTTGCAGCCCAGGACCTGGAGGATGACCGCCTCCATCAGCCCGGCCCCAAGCTCCTGAAAGAGCTCCTGACCTGGGTCGAGGGCCTGGGCGAGGAGGAACCTCAGCCCGGCTCCGTCCCGGAATCCACCAACGTCCTCTTCCGCGACCTGGCCCAGCGGCTGCGTTCACGCGGGCTGGATGTGGCCGTTGATTATGGGTATGAGGATTCGCCCAAGATTCCCCTGGTGGTCGGTCTCAAGGACAAGCCTTACACCCTGGCCGTCCTGACCGATGACGTGGAGTTCATGCACACCCAGTCCACCCGCGAGCGTCACCGCTTCAATACGGAGAACCTGCAGGGTCTGGGCTGGTCCGTCATGACGGTCTGGAGCGTCTCCACCTTTGTCAACCCGGACAAGGAGGCGGACCGCATCGTCGCCCGCCTGGCCGACATCTACCAGCAGGCGCACTGATGACCAATGTGGAAGAGTCCGACCGCCCGCGTCGCCATCATCGGGTGGTGCGCAGGGGGACGGAGCGGTTCGAAGTCGACGGGACCTTCATGGACCCCCAGGACAGACAGACCGAGGTGGACCGCCAGGGCGAGGATGACCAGCGTATTCTGGGTGAACTTCCTCCCCATTGGGGTCTCTTCCCGGCTGAGCGCAAGAACTGAATTCCGGAGCAGAATTGAGCTGCTCCGGCAAGGGCCAACTCCTGGGGGAGGGGGTTGAATTCCGGAAAGTGGTAAAACCCTGATGAGTGGATCTTCCCCCCCCCCCAGAACCAAGAGACCCCATCTGCAGTCGGATGTTACGTCTGCAGATGGGGTCTTGCCGAAGTCAGGCCCTGTATGGACCGGGTGAAGTGTCTCGGCCCTCTCCCTATGGTTCACTGGTTCTGGTCAGGATGGTCGGCGACGTGCTCTCCCTGGCCTTCGTCGGTCCGGGTCGAATGGATGTCGGCGGCGATTTGCTGAAGGAGCTGCAGGGTCTGGTCCTCGGTGGAGGGGGCTCCGGGTTCTTCCTTGACACCGGAGGCCGCCCTGCTGATCTGCCGAAGCTTGTTGATCGGCATGATGATGCAGAAGTAGACGGCCAGGGCGATCAGGAAGAAGTTCAGCAGGGCCGTCAGAACCGCACCGAAGGAGATGGTGGCATGCCTGTAGGTGATGTTCAGCAGCCCTGACAGGTCGGGTTTGCCGAAGATCATGGCGATCAGCGGGCTGATTAGGTTGTTCACGATGGAATTGACAATGGCGGTCACGGCGGAACCCATGACCACGCCGACCGCCATGTCGATCATCGACCCGCGAGAGATGAACTGCTTGAACTCTCCCGCTACGCCCTTATTGCTGGCCTCAGAGATCTTTTTGGCCGCCTGGCTGGTTTCTTTGACCGCAAAATGATTGACTGAATCCATGACTTCTCCCTCCGTATCCTCTACCGGGTACAAAGCACATGTCTGTATCCCTAACCCCATTATCGGCGACATGTGACTTGAGGCTGTGTTTATACCGCCCGGAGGGTGTCGATTGCCCATCAGGCAGCTCCTGGGCGCCATCCTTCAGATGGACGGCGATCAGGGGGACTGACGGGTCCATGGATAGAACCCTGACTGCATCATCTGGGTCCAGGGCCATGGTGACCAGGGGGCCTCCCTGATCGGGTGCGCGCATGCCCGGACCTGAGGCCGTCGTGGGCTTGGGTTTCCGCGGGAGGTCGAGGACCAGGGCCTTCCCGGCCAGAAGACATGACCCGGCGGCACCTGTCTCTTCGGCAGGGAAGATGTCCGGGCTGCCGAAGTCATGGTCGTGTAGGTATGAACCGGGCTGTGGGTGGCGGACAAGGTTCGACGGGACCGGTTCCGCGGTCTGGCAGCCGTGGGGTGCCAGCAGTCTGACCTGATCTCCCGGGCTCAGGGAGTCGATGCTGCTGGCCAGGTGAAGGCCTACGGAGGTGGTTCCGGGAGGTTCCCGGGGGCGACTGGTCATCATGACATCCAGGAGTGGCCGGTCCCGGGTGACCGATACCCGGGTGACATGTCCCAGGACCTGGTCAGGGGTGGTGAATGCACCCGGCAGGTCAGGGGAACCGGTCATGGTCCTGATCGAGACCATGGATGCGGTGATGGCATCACCCCGGGCTATGTCTGTGGATGCGACCAGGATCTGCCGGTGCCCGGCCATGGCCGCCGGAATCTGTAGGATGAGGAAGACCGCCAGCCCCAGGCAGAGCGAGGCCCCCAGTCGCCGCATCCTATGGATGTTCCGTCGGGCGGCCAGTTGGTTGCCCCCATGGCCACGTGAGAGGGGGGCCTTCAGGAAATGAAAATCAGCCATGGACCCAGCCTGCCAGGGAATTCCCTGAGCTGCCGGGCTCCATGGCCGATGTGGTCAAGTGTGGCGGAAGTACTTACTTGCCGGACTTGGAGGAGCTTGAAGCCCCATCCGTGCGGTAGAAACCGTGCCCCTTGAACTCGATGGGAACGGCGGAGAAGACCTTGCGTACCTGTTCCTGCTCGCATTTGGGGCAGATGGTGATGGGGGCGTCATCGAAGGACTGCTCCTCGGTAAAGTCGTAGCCGCAGTTCTTGCAACGGTAATGATAGGTAGGCACCGTTCTTTCCCTCCGCTGGTAATCGTTCTCTGTACGGGTCTGGTCAACACCCATATCCTAGCGGTACTGGTGACCTTAGGCAGTGAGTGTGACCTCGTAAGACCCAATTATGACCCCGAAGGCCCCTGATGTGACCGGCCTGCCGCTATAAGCGTGAATCCGCCGGGGGTCAGGACGGCGTCGACGGGCAGGTCGTGAGGCTGGCGGGGGAGGGGGTCTGCGGTCAGTTCGTCCTCCCAACAGATGCCCACCACCAGGGCCCCAGGTTCCCTCTTCGTCAGGGCCCGGTCGTACCAACCCCCGCCACGTCCCAGTCGGGTCCCCCTCAGGTCTATGGAGAGGGCGGGAACCAGGATCAGGTCCGCCCCGGACAGGCTTTCGGCAGGCAGGCTGGCACCTTCGGGTTCATCAGGACGCCAGCCGCCGATGGTTTCCCTCCGGTTCAGATCGGCCGGGGCATCCATACGGCCCCACCCGACTTCCATGCCCGCTCCAAGTTTGGGGATGAGCACTCGATAGCCACGATCCAGGAGGGTCCTGAGCAGGTCGTCCATGGGTACCTCGCCCCGGATGGACGAGAAAGCGGCCGCAATCGGGATGCAGCTCCTGTCATGCGGAACGACCGGGAGGACCGAGTCGCGCAGGTGCACAGCCAGGGTCCGTCCAGCGGTACGCAGCCGGCCATCACCGATCCGTCGCCGCTCTGCCAGAAGGCGTGTGCGCAGGGCCGTCTTGCCCCTTTCGCTCTCTTCCCTGGTCCCATCAAAGGGTGTTCGGGCGCTCGCATCCGTCACATCCGGGTTTGGTCCCTGTCTGGTGGGCATGTCCCTCCTGTCCTGTGTCGGCGGCGCTCGGCCGGAAAAAAGTCATACCACCGTTGTATCAGGGAATTCCTACGGCCCTGTAATGTTCCGACGCGGTAATGGTTCTTGTTGTGCGGGGAGGGGAGGGTATCGCAATGCCCCAGGTCGGGCCTGTGCGGCCCGGGCGTTCTCTTCGAGGGGTGTCAGCGCGCGTCTCGATTCCGCAGGAGGAAGGATTGGGGGGGGGGGGGATGATTCCGACCAGTATGCCGAAGTGTCGACCTTCGCCCCTGAAGGGGGATTGCAGGCGAGTCCGGGGCGATTCGGTGGGTGAATGGTGAGACCATTGAGGTATGTCCGTCCTACAGTCCCTGCGTGATGCCTGGTATGGTGCCCAGTCCCATGGCCAGGGTTCCCATGCCCTGGCCCTTCCCGATCGGCTGATTCCACCTCCCGGGCATGGGGATTTCTGTCTGAGGCCCATCCGCGAGGGCGATCAGGAGGAGTGGAACAGGGTGCGGTGGGATAACCGGGACTGGCTCTCGCCCTGGGATTCCGGCGACCCCATGCATGGCCCCGGCATGACCTACGCCCAATGGATGCGCTCTCTTGAATGGTCCAGGCGTGAGGGGGACTCAGCCCTCTTTCTGATGGAGTTCCAGGCCGGTCTGATTGGTCAGATATCCCTGGGGGCGATTTGCTACGGGTCCATGAGGACGGCCACGGTGGGCTACTGGGTCGCCAAGGATTGGGTCGGCCATGGTTTCGCCCCCCTCTCCCTGGCCCTCCTGGCGGACTGGGCCTTCCGGGCCGAAACCGGCCCCCACCTGCACCGCCTGGAGGTGGCCATTCTGCCTGAAAACCAACGGTCCCTGTCCGTGGTCCGCAAGGTGGGGCTGGAGCCGGAAGGGCTGCGCAGGAAGTACATGTACGTCAATGGGGCTTGGCGGGACCATCTGACCTTCAGCCTCCTGACCGACGATTTCGACCCGGGGATTTTGAACAGACTTTAGGGCTGTTCGGTCCTGGTTCCGTCAGCGGGTCCGGGAGGGTACAGGGCCGACACGCTTGGACTCGCTGTTTATTTGGGGCATGCCGTCAACTATCGTAGAGCCTATGGTTTATGAATCGCTCAGCAGCATCATTTTGTTGGTGATTGCAGCGATTCTGGTACTGGCCTGGTTGCCGGGGCGGACCGTCAGGGGTATGAAACGGGCCTCGGAACACCGCCAGGACAAGCTGTCCACCTCCCTCCACATGGTCGGAGGGCAGGATGGCATGCGGTTCGGCGATACGGGGTCACGAACAGTGAAAGGGTTGGTCATGCAGCAGAAGCAGCAGGACAAGGCCTCGCAGGATGAAGCTCGGCGGATTCGACGCGTTCGGCAGATGCGCCGGGAGGCGATTCGCAGGCGACGCATCCTGGTCGTCTCCCTGCTGGCGGTGACGGTGCTGGTTGCCGGATTCTCCTTCCCCATGGAATACAGCTTCTGGTTCATGCTCATCCCCCTGGCCCTGACGATTCTGGTCCTGGCTGCAGGAGCGCGCGCCTCGGCTCAGGCCCGTGCATGGGAGGTCAGACTGGCCCGACGCAGAGCCCGTCAGCGTCGTCAGCGCGCTGCCAGCCTGACGGCAGGGGTTGGTCGGTCTGGAGGGAAGTTCGCTGTCGGTGCGAACGATGCCAGGAGAGCCGCGGAAGCTCCTGCGGAGCCCGCAACGGATGTTCTGAACCAGCAGGAGATCGATCGGACCATTGCCCAGGCCAGGGAAGAGAAGCGTGTCGCCATGGATGCCCGCCATCGCAGGGCAGCCGCCGACAAGGCCGCGAAGACCAGAACCGGTGCAGATGGCGAGGCCAAGGGCGTAAAGACCTCCTCGCAGGACCCCAAGTCAGTGGGCCATGCCAAGCGGTCGACCGTCAAGAATACCGCGGTCACCTCCGCCAAGAATGCATCCCGGTCCGCTCGGACAGGGACGAAGCAGAAGTCCGGGCAGGGGACCGAAGCCGGCAAGCCCATACAGAACAAAGGCAGGACCGGGACGGCCATCCCCGAGGGGAAGCGGCCAGAATCCAGGTCCAAGCTTGCGGCCCCTGCGGTCAGGGTAGAGCCCGAACAGGGCGAGGATGCCACCCACGAACTGGAGCGGATCAGTCCATCTCCTGCCCTGGATGCCTTTGAGATGGCCGCCTCCCAGGATCTGATCTCCTTCTCGCTCGGTTCCCCCCGCAACGGGGTGACCCTGAAGAGCGAGGGTCCACAGAGCCTGGAGATCAAGTCAACCCGACAGGTCTCCAAGGCCGAGCCGGTCAAGACCGATTCCGCCCGGGGGACCAGGGTGGACAGGCCCCGTGCAACTGCCGACCAGGGTCAGACCGATTCATCCGGGAAGGACCGGGGGGATCGGCCCAGTGACTTCCATCAGCGCGAGATCAAGGCCGACGTTGAGGCGCCCAAGCAGAGCTCGGACTCCCTGGCCATAGGTGTCGAGGCCATCCTGGCCCGGCGCCAGCCCTCCAAGCAGAGCTGATTTCCGGCACAGGCATCGCCACTGTTCACTGTCGGCATTAGCACTCAAGTTGGCAGAGTGCTAATTTCGCGCTACGATGACGAATAGCGCAAAGGAATGCGTGGTGAGTGTTCGTCAGCCTCTCATCGACGTTCCGGCGTGGGTTTATTGGCTGTTCTCACAGATGTAGGAGGTCCACAGTGTCGATTGCACTCACACCGTTGGAAGATAAGATCGTCATCAAGCAGGCTGAGGCGGAGACCAAGACCGCTTCGGGTCTGGTCATTCCGGATACCGCCAAGGAGAAGCCCCAGCAGGGCGAGGTCCTGGCCGCCGGACCCGGACGCCGTGACGACAAGGGTGAACGCATCCCCATGGATGTCAAGGTTGGTGACAAGGTCCTGTACTCCAAGTACGGCGGCACCGAGGTCACCTATGGTGGCGAGGATTACCTGATCGTGTCCGCACGCGACGTGCTGGCCATCCTCAAGTAAGTCGGTCCGAACGATTTTTGCTGGCCGGGGTCCCCAAGGGGCCCCGGCCTTCTTGTATCCGCGATGCCCTGCAGGTATGGTATGCGGACCAGAGGGGTATCGATAGGTGGTCCCGGAGTGTTTCCCGGCAGGTCCGGCCCGCTACCATGGTGGCCATGGCATACATGCATCGCTCCTCCCTTGATTCCCTGCCCGGCTACAAGCAGGGCAGGCCAGCCCCGGTGACGCCGGGTCTGAACCCCTATAAGATTTCCAGCAACGAGAACCCCTATCCACCCCTGGAGTCGGTCAGGCGGGCCGTGGCCGACCGTGCCTTGGTCCACCTGAACCGGTATCCGGATATGCGAGGCACGGCCCTGGTGGAGCGCC
Organism: Bifidobacterium indicum; assembly: GCF_036987015.1. Lineage (NCBI taxonomy): Bacteria > Bacillati > Actinomycetota > Actinomycetes > Bifidobacteriales > Bifidobacteriaceae > Bifidobacterium > Bifidobacterium indicum. Next base: position 1,257,911 of record NZ_BTXM01000001.1, on the reverse strand, counting down.
TGGCCCGTCTGCACCAGGTGGAGCCGGAGAACATCCAACTCGGTTGCGGGTCGACCGAGGTCATCACCCAGCTGGTCAATCTGGTGGCCGGCGAGGGCGACGAGGTGATCTACCCCTGGCGGAGCTTCGAGGCCTATCCCATCATCGTGACCGGTGCCGGGGCGACCTGTGTCCCCGTTCCCCTAAACGCCGAAGGCCGGCACGACATTGATGCCATGATCGCTGCCCTGACCGACCGGACCCGTCTGGTCATCGTCAACAACCCCAACAACCCGACGGGTACCTCGGTCTCCACGGATGAGGCCCTGCGTCTGCTTGAGGCTGTGCCCGAGGATGTCCTGGTCCTCTTCGATGAGGCATACTTCCAGTTCAACGATGACCCCGACCAGGCCATGGGGTTGCAACTCAGGCAGGAGCACCCCAACGCAGTCGTGGCCAGGACCTTCTCCAAGGCCTATGGGCTGGCCGGTCTACGGATCGGCTATGCCGTCGCCCCCGCCGAGGTGGTTCAGGGCCTGGGCAAGGTGGCGTTGCCATTCGGGGTCAGCGATGTGGCCCAGACGGCCGCCATGGTCAGCCTCGATGTGACCGACCAGCTGCAGGAGCGGGTGGATGGCATCGTGCGGGAACGTGCCAAGGTGGTCACCGCCCTGGAAGGACAGGGATGGAGGATTCCCTGCTCCCGGGCCAACTATGTCTGGCTGCCATTGGGGCAGGCCACCGACCCTGCCTATGAGCAATTCCAAGCCCAGGGCCTTTCGGTCAGAGCCTTCTCGGGTGAGGGCATCCGCATCACCATCGGCGAGGCCGAGGCCAATGACCGGGTCATCCGGGTCTGCGCCTCCCTCAGGGATCAGGGCCTGGCCCGGTGATCCGGTGAAGCCGGGGCGGTCAAGGGCGACCGCCCCGCATCACCCCGCCCCGCTACCGGACCGACCTTGAAGGCAGGATTCGCCCGGTCAACTGGAGCCGAATCACCGACGAGAAGGACCTTGAGGTCTGGAACCGCCTGATCTCCAACTTCCGGCTGCCCGAGAAGGTCCCCCTCGCCAAATGACCTCCTCGACAGGCTCTATGACCTGGAGATGGTCTATTCCGACCAGGTCTACCAGGTCTCCCCTTCGGCACGATGGTTTCGCCTTCGTCCATTACGATGCCAACAAGGCGCTGATGAACCGGGGCCACCCGGCTCGTTTTGGGGCGGACCGGACCGCGGTCGGCTCGGAGATCATGGCCGTCCTCTCCACGTCGGCCACCGAAAACCATGATTCCTTCTTCTGGTCCGGTTCCTCCTATGCCATGGGACACCCCGAGTCCACGGATGATGGCGACTGGGATTTCTGGGATCCTGCCCTCTGTGGTGATCTATGTGAGATGATGAACAATATACACAATATGTGGTGCTCGTTTTTTGTCCGTGTCCCATATATAGTAGTTGAGGCTCTTCGGCCCATGTGTCGGAGACAAACAGGATCGGACCCGGGGTTCCCGGTACCATCAGGAGGTCAAGTGTATGTCGGATATGGCGGAACCAGGCTCAGAGGGGACGCAGGACCGGGGGGAGACCAGCCCTCCCGAACTGGCTGCACTGGGGGAACGCATAGGATCGGTGGTCTACTTCTCCTCGGCCTCCCAGAACACGGCCAGGTTCATCGCCAACTGCCGTTTGGAGGATGAGGGGATCGACGTCTTCCGGATCCCCCTGCGGCCCAAGGAACCGGCCCTCAAGGTCCATCAGCCCTACATCCTGATGGTGCCGACCTACGGCGGGGGTTCGGCCAAGAAGGCCGTCATGCCGCAGATCAAGCGGTTCCTGAACGATCCGGGGAACCGGGCGGGCATCCGGGGGGTCATCGCCTCCGGCAACACCAACTTCGGTGATGCCTTCTGCATGGCAGGCGACATCATCTCCCGCAAGTGCCAGGTGCCCTTCCTCTACTACTTCGAGCTCATGGGCACCAAGGAGGATGAGGCCAAGGTCCGCAGCGGGGTGCTCGACTTCTTCCGCAACCATCCCGAATAAGGTCCACCGGCCCGGAGCCGAGGGACCAGGCAATCACGAGGACATCAAGACAGGACAATCCAGGAAAGGAAACCATGGGCGCCTACGACGACACTTCGCTCAGTTTGGACAAGACGGGGACCCGCGAGGGCCAGGACCGCGACCCGGCGCATGACTATCATGCGCTGAACGCCATGCTCAACCTCTACGACAAGGATGGCAGGATCCAGTTCGACAAGGACAAGGAGGCCGAGCGCCAGTATGTCATCCGCCATGTGGCGGCCAATACCATGACCTTCCCCTCCACGGCGGAGCGGATCGCCTATCTCCTGGACCACGAATACTACAGTCGGAAGGTCTTCGAGCGTTACACCCCCGAATTCCTGGATACGATCTTCGACCATGCCGCCAAGAGCGGATTCGAGTTCGACACCTTCCTGGGTGCCTTCAAGTTCTACACCTCCTATGCCCTGAAGAGCTTCGACGGCAAGCAGTACCTGGAGGACTTCCCCCAGCGCTCAGTGGCCGTGGCCCTGGAGCTGGCCGATGGTGATGAAGGTGCGGCCATCAAGTACACGGACGAGATCATCTCCGGCCGCTTCCAGCCCGCCACCCCCACCTTCCTCAACCTGGGAAAGGCCCAGAGGGGTGAGCCGGTCTCCTGTTTCCTGGTCCGTATCGAAGACAACATGGAGTCCATCTCCCGTGGCGTCAACGCAGCCCTCCAGCTCTCCAAGCGCGGCGGCGGCGTAGCCCTCCTCCTGAGCAACCTGCGCGAGATGGGCGCCCCCATCAAGCACATCGAAAACCAGTCCAGCGGTGTGGTGCCGGTCATGAAGCTCCTGGAGGACTCCTTCTCCTATGCCAACCAGCTGGGTGCCCGCCAGGGTGCCGGTGCGGTCTATCTTTCCGCCCATCATCCCGACATCATGCGCTTCCTGGACACCAAGCGGGAGAACGCCGACGAGAAGATCCGCATCAAGTCCCTGGCCCTGGGCGTGGTCATTCCCGACATCACCTTCGACCTGGCCAAGCAGAGGGCCCCCATGGCCCTCTTCTCCCCTTATGACGTGGAACGGGTCTACGGCAAGCCCTTTGCGGACATCTCCATCACCGAACACTACGAGGAGATGGTCAAGGACAAGCGGATCCACAAGAAGTACATCGATGCCCGGGACTTCTTCATGACCCTGGCCGAAATCCAGTTCGAGTCCGGTTATCCTTACATCCTCTTCGAGGACACGGTCAACAAGGCCAACCCGATCGACGGCCGGATCACCATGTCCAACCTCTGCTCCGAAATACTCCAGGTCCAGGAGCCGAGCACCTACAAGGAGAACCTGGACTACGATCACATCGGCCGTGACATCTCCTGCAACCTGGGCTCCCTGAACATCGCCAAGGCCATGGACGGCGGTCTTGCCGACACGGTCGAGACCACGGTGCGGGCCCTGACCTCAGTCGCCGACCACACCAGGATCGAGGCGGTCCCCTCCATCAAGCGGGGCAACGACGAGGGTCACGCCATCGGTCTGGGGCAGATGAACCTCCACGGCTTCCTGGCGCGCGAGGGTATCCACTACGGGTCCGAGGAGGGCCTGGACTTCACCGACATGTACTTCATGACGGTGGCCTACCACGCCTACAGAGCCTCCCACGATCTGGCCGTCGAGCGGGGCAAGGCCTTCGCATCCTTCGCCAAGTCGGACTATGCCAAGCCCGTCGGTCAGGGGAACTACTTCGACAAGTACACCGACGGACGCCGGTCCCTGGAGCCCAGGACCCAGCGGGTCAAAGAGCTCTTCGCCCGGTATGGGGTGCGGATTCCCACGGTCGAGGACTGGAAGGAGATTCAGACGGCCATCCTCAAGGACGGCATCTACAACCAGAACCTCCAGGCTGTACCGCCCACCGGGTCCATCTCCTACATCAACCACTCCACCAGCTCCATCCACCCGATTGCCTCCAAAATCGAGATCCGCAAGGAGGGGAAGATCGGGAGGGTCTACTATCCGGCCCCCTATATGACCAACGAGAACCTGGAATACTTCGAGGACGCCTACGAGATCGGCTGGCGGAAGATCGTCGACACCTATGCCGAGGCCACCCAGCATGTGGACCAGGGCCTCTCGCTGACCCTCTTCTTCCCCGACACGGCCACCACCCGGGACCTGAACAAGGCTCAGATCTATGCCTGGCGCAAAGGGATCAAGACCCTCTACTACATCCGCATCCGTCAGCAGGCCCTGGAGGGCACCGAGGTCGAGGGCTGCGTGAGCTGCATGCTCTGACCCCCCCCCCCCCACGCCCGGGCTGCCCGGCCCGACGCAATGACCGGTTTCGTCCCTTCCTGGTCGGGGCCGGTCACCCAGTTCCGGTCTTCCTTGTGGATTGTCCGATAGACTGGTCATCCCGGCCCGATGCCCGACCGACCGCGATTCAGGGCATCGGAATCATCGCATCATTGTGTAGAAGCAACCAGAGGACGAGCACGGACCCGTCCCCGCCCGAAAAAGGAGCATCATCATGGTCCCACCGATTTCCATCCCGCGTCAGCCCCTGAAGCTGATCGACCGGGTCTCCGCCATCAACTGGAACCGTCTGGAGGACGACAAGGACCTGGAGGTCTGGGACCGTCTGACCGGGAACTTCTGGCTGCCCGAGAAGGTTCCGGTCAGCAACGACCTGCCTTCCTGGCAGGCCATGACCGAGGAGGAGCACACGCTGACCATGCGTGTCTTCACCGGCCTGACCCTCCTGGACACCATCCAGGGCACGGTGGGTGCCGTCAGCCTGATCCCGGACGCCTTGACCCCTCACGAGGAGGCCGTCTACACCAACATCTCCTTCATGGAGTCGGTGCACGCCAAGTCCTACTCCTCCATCTTCTCCACCCTGGCCTCGACCCCCGAGATCGACGCGGCCTTCCAGTGGAGCGAGGAGAACGAGTTCCTCCAGCGCAAGGCGCAGATCGTCCTGGACTACTACGAGGGCGACAACCCCCTGAAACGCAAGGTGGCCTCGACCCTCCTGGAGTCCTTCCTCTTCTACTCGGGCTTCTACCTGCCCATGTACTTCTCCAGCCATGCCAAGCTGACCAACACGGCAGACCTGATCCGCCTGATCATCCGTGACGAGGCCGTGCACGGCTACTACATCGGCTACAAGTACCAGAAGGGCCTGGCCAAGGTCTCGGAGTCCGAGCGCCAGGCCATGAGCGACTACACCTACGAGCTCCTGGGCGACCTCTACGACAACGAGGTGGAGTACACCGAGAGTCTCTACTCCGGGGTGGGTCTGGTCGAGGATGTGGAGAAGTTCCTGCGCTACAACGGGAACAAGGCCCTGATGAACCTGGGCTACCCGGCCCTCTTCCCGTCTGACACCACCGATGTGAACCCGGCCATCATCGCCTCCCTGAGCCCCAACGCCGACGAGAACCACGACTTCTTCTCCGGTTCCGGGTCCTCCTACGTCATGGGCAAGGCCGTGGAGACCGACGACGACGATTGGGATTTCTGAGTCCTGAAGGGCGTGTCCGAAACGGCCTGCGACACGAGGTCGGCGGAACTTGCGCAAAAGAACAAAACGTGTCATTATAGGCAAGTTGCCGTACGGAACCTTGGTTCCAGTGCGGCATGGCGGATTTCCCAAGCGGTCAAAGGGAGCTGACTGTAAATCAGCCGCGTAATGCTTCAGTGGTTCGAATCCACTATCCGCCACGCCTCGGTAGCTCAGTGGCAGAGCACTTCCTTGGTAAGGAAGAGGTCGTGAGTCCGATTCTCACCCGAGGCTCTCTGGCGGGGTAGCTCAGCTGGCTAGAGCGTACGACTCATAATCGTAAGGTCAAGAGTTCGAGTCTCTTCCTCGCTACTGAGGCCGACATACGTCGGTCGCGCAACGACTATAGAGGTGAACCATGGCAAAAGCCGCAGATATCCGTCCTGGCATTACGCTGGCGTGCACCGAGTGCAAGGAGCGTAACTACATTACGACCAAGAACCGTCGTAACACTCCCGACCGTCTGGAGCTCAAGAAGTTCTGCCCCCGTTGTGGAAAGCACACCCTGCATCGCGAGACCCGCTGATCGGACAATTCTTATGAAGGGACCCGGCCCAATGGCCGGGTCCCTTTTGTTTGTGGTCTTGTCTTGATTCCGGCTTCAGCGGTTGTGAACCCGGCAAGGGGATGACGGTTTCAGCCCTGGTCCCGATAGGCCGTGGCGAAGGCCTGGTCCAGATCGGCCATCAGGTCGTCCGGGTTCTCCAAACCCACGGAGATCCGAATCAGGTCATCACCCACCCCGGCGCTGAGACGGAAGGGTCCGGGGACCTCACGGTGGGTGATCCGTGCCGGGTCCACTATCAGGGTCCGGCAGTCGCCGATGTTGGGCATGTATGCCATAAGGTGAACCGAGTCCACGATTCGCTTCACCTGGTCATAGCCACCCTGGACCGTGAAGGAGAGGATCGTGCCGACCCCCTTGGGGAGCAGGTCCGCCGCCAGACGGTCCTGCAGGTCGGTATCGCCCTGGTGCCTTCCCTCTGGTATGCCCGAGTAGTTGACTCCTTTCACCTGGGGGATGGTCAGGAGGTGACGGGCCAGGATTTCAGCGGTCTTGACCTGGGCGGCGACCCGCTGGGCCATGGTCTCCAGTCCTGTCAGCTGCAGGTAGGCGGTGAAGGGGCTCATGACCGCCCCGAAAGTGTGTAGGTACTTGGTGTGGACCCGGTGGAGGAAGGCCAGATCGCCGAAGGCATCCAGGAAGCTGACCATGGATCCGTGCCGTTCGTCGCTGATGATCAGTTCCGGCTGGCTCATCTGCGGGAAGCGGCCATTGCCCCAATCGAACCGTCCGGCGTCCACGACCACCCCGCCCAGGGCATTGCCGTGTCCGGTCACCCCCTTGGTGGTGGAGTGGACGACGATGTCGGCCCCGAAGTCGATCGGGTTGAACAGATACGGTGTGGGAACCGTATTGTCGATGATCAGGGCCACCCCATGCCGGTGGGCCAGGTCGGCCAGGCCGGGTATGTCGGCGATCGCTGTGGAGGGGTTGGACACGGACTCGGTGAAAATGGCCCGGGTCCCGTCCTGGATCAGGGATTCCACCTGGTCAAGGTCGTTGATGTCCTTCACGAAATCCGTCTCGATGCCGAAGTTGGGGAAGAAGGTCTTCATGGCGTCCACCGAGGTTCCATAGAGGTCGACCGGCGCAATCAGCCGTCCGCCGCCCTCGGCTGCGCAGAGGAGGGCCGAGGAGACGGCGGCCATCCCCGAGGCCATGGCCACGGCCCCCTTGCCGCCCTCCAGGCCGGCCAGACGGTCCTCCAGGACCTTGACCGTCGGATTGGCCAGGCGGGAGTAAGAGAAGCCTTCGATCTTGCCTGCGGCCAGGGCATCGCCCCGGTCGGCGGTGACCATGTCAAAGGCGGCCGACTGGTAGATGGGTACGCTGGCCGCGCCGCCACCCTGGCCCTGACAGTCGTAGCCGTCATGGACGGCTCTGGTTGCAAATCCTTGGCTCATGACGGCCAACTCCTCTGCTTGTTTGGGACCCTATTCAATCCACCATCAAACCCGGTTCCGGGTCCCCGGGCAACGCCTCTCCCATACGTGTTCTTTATGAGGCGTTATCAAGGACCGGGGTCATTCTGTTGAGACCTTGCCCAGGTAAGCCTGACGGACCCGTTCATCACCCAGGAGCTGTCGGGCGGGACCGTCCAGCCGTATCCTGCCGTTCTGGAGGACATACCCGTAGTCTGCGATGGACAGGGCCAACTCGGCCTGTTGCTCGACCAGAAGAATCGATATGCCCAGTTGGTCCCGTAGCGCCGCAATCTGTTCCAGGACCTGGTCGACCAGTTTGGGGGAGAGGCCCATGGTGGGCTCATCCATGCAGATCAACCGGGGATGGCTCATCAGGGCCCTGCCGAAGGCCAGCATCTGTTGTTCGCCGCCGGACAGGGTTCCAGCCTGTTGCCTGCGACGTTCGGCCAGACGTGGGAACCGCTCATATGTCGTTTCCAGATCCTGGTCGACCTCTTGTCGGCCCTTGCGGGTGAAGGCGCCCATACGCAGATTCTCTTCCACGCTCATGGCTGCGAATACCCGCCTGGCTTCAGGAACAGAGGCTATTCCGGAGTGGACCCGCTGTAATGTCGAGGTACGAGTTATCTCACGTCCGTCGAACAGGATTGCACCCTCCTTCGGGCTCAGCAGGCCAAGGATGGTCTTCATGGTCGTTGACTTGCCTGAGGCGTTGCCGCCCAGGAGGGAGACGATGCTTCCCTCGGGCACTCGCAGGCTGACCTGATCCAGGGCCTTGACCTGACCGTAACTGACATCGATGCCTTCCAGGTCAAGCAGGACGTGGTCCTTTCCGGTCGTGGGCTCCGATTGGCTTTCCGTTTCGGCAACAGTGTCCTTTCCTGCCGGACTTCCCGGGCTGGCGGGGTCCTGGCCTTCCGGCCTTTGTGCTGGGGAGGAGACCGGAGGAAGGGCGTTCTGCCTGTTCAGGACATGTGATTGGCCCTTCAGAGGGGTATCGGTGGGTGGTCTCCGGTTGCCCAGATAGGCCGCGACCACACGAGGGTCGGAACTGACCTGTCGAGGAGGTCCGGAGGCGATGATCCGGCCACCGTCCATGGCCAGGACTTGGTCACATAGGGCCTCGATCAGGTCGATTTTGTGTTCGACCAGGAGCATGGTCTGCCCTTGGGATTTGAGGTCGAGAAGTTGTTGGAGAACCTCGGCGGTCTCAGACTGGTTCATCCCTGCGGTGGGCTCGTCAAGGACCAGGATGTCGGGTGAACTGACGTGGGCACGGGCTATCTCGGTACGGCGGCGGTTTGCATATGACAGGGTGTAGGTGGCCTGGAACCGACGCCCTTCCAGACGTTCGCTGAAGCGGTCGATTTCGGTCTGGACGGCTTCCCGCTCGACGACCAATTCCTTTCTGCTGGCGGGACCGGGCACCAGGGTCAGCCAGGTCTGTGCTATCAGGGGAACCCACCGCAGTATGGGCAGGCGTTCCAGGGAGCGGAAGGGTCTGTTGGCTTCAAGACGTCTATGGAATCCCACCGCTACGTTCTCCTCCACGCTCATGGTGGGGAAGACCCTGCCGTTCTGGAAGGTCCTGGACAGTCCCAGCTCGGCTACGTCCGCCGCAGACAGGCCGACGATGGAACGCCCCCGCAGACGGATATCGCCGGAGTCCGGCTTGATGAATCCGGAGATCAGATCGATGGTGGTGGACTTGCCGGATCCGTTCGGACCGATGATGCCGATCACCTGGCCGGGTGACAGGCTTATGTTCACATCGGCCACGGCCTGGAGCCCTTGGAAACTCTTGGCGAGGTGATGCACCTGGAGCAGGGGCTGTGCCTCTTCGCCGGGTAAGGGCCCGTGAGAATGCTGACTGCTGGTCATGATGCCCTCCTTCTGGTTGAGAATATTCCCTGAGGCCTCCATATGATGAAGATGACCAGGAGCAATCCGTATGCCATGATTCTCACTTCCGGCAATATGCGCAGCAGTTCCGGGGCACCGACCAGGATCAGAGAGCCGATGACGGCTCCGGTCGGTGACTTCATACCGCCCAGAACGACGATGGTCAGAATCAGAGATGACATGACCGGATTGAAGAGCGTCGGATCGATATAGGTGTACTGGTGAGCCAGGAGGGCACCGGCGATGCCGGCCAATCCGCTGGCCAAGGCGTAGGCCAGTGCCTTGTAAGCCCCGGTTCTGATGCCGAGGGATTGTGCGGCCTGGGCATCTTCGCCGATGGATTCAAAGACATGCCCCAGGTGGGATGATTGGATTGATGAGACCACCAGGAGGGCCAGGAGCAGGATGACCAGGTCCAGAAGGTACTGCATCTGTTGGGTGTAGAGCGGCCTGCCCAGGAAGGTGGGCAGAGGAATCCCCTGCAGACCGAGGGATCCCCTGGTCAGGGGTTCCCAGATACGGATGATGGCGACCATGACCGCCCCGACCCCGATGGTGGCGATGGCCACATAGTGACCGGATAGTTTCCAGACCGGGAAGGTCAGCAAGGAGGCGGCCAGGGCTGCAATGATGGCCGCCCCAAGCAGGGAGACGGCGAAGGGCCAATGCAGACGCATGGTGAGCAGGGCCGATGCATAGGCGCCTACGGCCACAGGTCCGGCCAGTCCCAGGATGGTCTGGCCGGCGGACCCGGAGATCAGAGTCAGGCCTACTGCTGCAATGGCGTATATGGTCACCTGGGTCCCGATTCCGGACAGGTGATCGGAGAAGAAGAAAGGGGTGGCCAAGGCGGCTGCCGCGAGGCCCGGATTTGCCCAATGAGGCAGTCGTATGGGTCTGGCAGCCTCCAGGAAGGTTCCGGCCATCGGTTCATTATGCAGGTTGGCCTTGCTTCCCATGAAACCGGACGGCCTGAGGATCAGAACCAGAAGAAGGGTGCCGAAGGTGATCAGGTCATGCACTCCGTCGCCGAAGAAGCCCACCCCGACGGCCTCCGCCAACCCCAGAACCAATCCGCCGACGATGGCTCCGGGAATGGACCCCAATCCGCCTATGGCAGCCGCCACAAAAGCCGTCATGCCTATTGCGCCGCCGTCCATGGGATTGATGTTGGTCTTGAAGAGTCCGATGAATATCCCGGCGATGCCGGCCAGGACCGATCCAATGACGAAGGCGAGGGTGCGGATTGATGTGACGGGCACCCCCATCTGTTTTGCAGCTTGGGAATCCTGTGATGTGGCCCGGATTGCCTGGCCGTCCTTCCCGTAGGTCAGAAAGCCCCAGAGGACGGCCATACTGACCAGGGCGACCAGGCTCATGACCAGGTCTGAGGTTCCGAAGCGGATGCCCAGGGCATGGAGGTTGTGTGTCGGCAGAAGCTCGGGGAAGGGGCGGGTCTGGGATCCGAAGATCAGCTGCATGCCATTGTCGAGAACCTGTCCGACACCTACGGTGCCCAGAAGTGCCGCAATCGGCTGACGGCCCTCCAAAGGGGTGATGACCAGGAGGCTCATGACCAGTCCTACCAGGCCTGTGACCAGGATGACGGCCAATAATGTGGGGATCAGCCCCCAACCCAGGCTGGAACCTACCCACCATGCCGTCATCATGCCGACCGCCACCAGGGATCCCTGGGCGAAGTTGGCGACGTTGGTCACTCCGAAGACGAGTGACATGCCTACGGCCACCAAGGCGTAAACCCCGCCGTGGATGAGTCCGGAAAAGAGTGTTTCAATCATGGATGGACTCATTCCTCGATCTGCTTGAATTTGCCCCTGTCAACCTGAAGCAGGATGGGTTTGATCTCATCAGCCCGACGGGTCCGGGTATTGAACCGGAAGGTGCCGCCATTGCCTTGATAGAGAGGGAAGTCGTCCGCTGTCTTCAGGGCTTCCTGAATGCCCTGGCGGGTGGGACTGGTCTTTTCCCCTGCGTGGGCCAGGTCCATGATGGCCTGGTAGGAGGTGACTTCAAAGTTGCCGGGAACGGTATGGTATCGCTTCTCGAAGCTCTTGACGAAGGCCTGGGCCTTGTTGTCCTTGGTGCCGGTGGCTGAGAAGCTGCCGGTGATGATGGTGTCCTGAGAGTTCGCTCCGGTGAGAGCGAGGAATTCCTTGGTTTCCTGGCCGCCGAAGAAGGGCCCCTTGTACCCCAGTTTGTCCCTGAGCGTATTGAGGATCAGCGCTCCGTCCGGTCCATAGCCAATGTCCACCACAGCATCCGGGGCGGCATCTTTGGCGGGTATCAGTATGGGAGTCAGGTCGGTGGAATCGGGCAGGTAGGAGGATTGGTAGGCGATCTGCAATCCCCGGCGTTCGGCTTCCTGCCTGAAGTACCGGTATGATTCCCTGCCCCAGTCGTTTTCGAGATAGACCACGGAGACCTTCTTGGCACGTTTGGACACTGCATCCGCGTTAACCTCCTGATAGGTGTTGTCGCCTATCTGGGGAGTCCAGACGTGATCGCCGGACTTGGTGAAGACCGGAGAGGAATTGTTGAATCCGTAGTGGACCAGTCCGGCCTGTTGGAAGATTGGGGATGCCGCGGACGAGGCAGGCGATGAGTAGTCGCCCACCACGGCGATGACCGACTTGTCGGAGGCGATCTTGGGTGCCACCGCCGCATCCTGTTTGGCGTCGGATTGGGTGTCATAGTAAGCGATGTTCAGCTGCTTGCCCTTGATGCCGCCCTTCTCGTTGATTTCGTCTTTGGCAAGATCGAACCCTTGTTGGAACATCTTCCCGTATTCGGCGTACAGTCCGGTCTTGGGGTAGATGGCTGCAATGGTCACATGGTCTTCAGGCCCGGAGGAGGAGTCGGTATCACCCCCGAGTCCGCAGGCGGAGAGGGCTCCGGTCATGGTCATAGCGGCCGTGATTGATGCTGTTGCCGTGATGATGCTTCGATGCAGACGTTCCTGTCCGGTTCCTCTCACCATGAGGTCTCCTTTTTGAATGATGACGATTGTTCTTGGGTTGGTTGTCGGGTGTGGTCGGTTTGAGCAGGTTCAGTCTTGGATCGGAGCCCTGGTCTGGCTGAGTACCCGAAGGGCACCTTCATCCGCCGGCGTTGGAATGGTGCAGGAGGGCGCCAGGAGGAAGGGATGCCCTTGACGGGCTTCGATGGTGCGATCCAGTTCCTTGAGGATCTGACTGGTGTCGTTCCCCGGGTTGAAGAGTTCGAAATTGGCCCCGCCAACGGGTACGGCTTGGAAGTCAACGTCAATCTCGGGGTTGCCGGGGAGGAACTGGTCCCAGTGGAGCAGGTCGGGATTCAGGTCCATGAACCGTTCCGGGTGGGCCTCCTCACGGCAGGTGTGGAGAAGGACCACCGCATCCGGATTGGCTGATCTCACCGCCTGGATGACGATACGGTCGTATGGTTTCGCCCACTCTTCGAATTGCTCCTGATTGAAGTAGTCGTGGCTGGCCAAACCGGTCTCGGCAAAGAAGATTCCATCCAGTCCTGCCCCTCCCTGCTCCCTCGGGGTGACCAGGAGGGCCGCGAAGTCGGCCAGGGTGCGGGCGATTCTGCCCAGTGCCTCCTTGGAAGCGTCCGGTTGGTCGAAAATCAGTTCTTGTCTGGTCAGATCGTCCTTTTCGTTCTGATCGGATCCCAGGCCCTCGGGGTAGAGGGGAAGATCCGCCAGCTGGAGGAGTACGGAGAGAGGGGAGAAGATCGTATCCAGGATGGCTCTGTCCGACAGGCTTGTCCGGATGAGTCGAGCCGCGTCCGCCTGTTCCCTGAGCACCTGGTTGGTTTCGGGATCGCGAACGTCGATGCGCGATATGTCCGAAGCGCTCTGGATGGCCGGTCGTATGGTCTTCGGTACCAGCCAGTCGTAATCCTCATGGTCATAGACGGCGTCCCAGATCTCTCCGTAGTAAATGGCCCGCGGATTAATCTTGACCCAATCCCAGTCCCATCGTTTGACGAAGTCCACGGTGGCTCCTGCGAATTCGGCGGCCCCGTATTCGTGCCCTACATGATGCTGCCAGGCACTCGTCAGAAAGGCCCTGTCTCCATTCTTCCTGGCGATCCTATGAAATGCTGTGCGTCTGTCATCGGTCATGGCAATTCCTTGGTTGAAACCTGTGCTTTTGGATTGTGTGATTCGGGAGGCGATCGCCCCGGGGCGAGGAGGTGATTTTCCCTGCCCTTGTCACACATCATAGCGCCTTGTCAGGGCCGGGTCAACGCTCTGATATATAGCTAATTTCTATGGCTTTTCATTGCGTCCCGGCAATCTGCGGAACTTGCATGCGGTATAGGGAAATCCGATAGGGCTTCGGGACTCATCTGGTGTCTGCCTGGCCTGGGTTCTGCCAGTCGGGGGGGTGGGGCGTTGTTGTGAGGGGCGATGATACAGTGAAGGGCATGCCAGATGTTGTTTCCGTCAATGCCGTGACTCCGGCGTTTGCCGATATCACCACCGTGGGTGTGGGGGGGCGGATTGGGGTTTTCGTCCAGCCGCGTGACAGGGTCGGGTTGATCGAGGCCGTTGAGGACGCCGATTCCAGGGGGCTGCCCCTGTGCGTGATTGGTGGCGGGTCCAATCTTCTGGTGTCGGATGGGGACTTTCCGGGGGTGGTGGTGCGTGATGCCCGTCAGGGTGTCTCGGTGCCCGACGAGGTGGCTCCGCCCGAGGGTGGTGAGCCCATGGTGCACGTCAATGCCCCGGCCGGGACCAATTGGGACGACCTGGTCTCCTACTGCGTCCGGATGGGCCTGATCGGAGTCGAGGGGCTTTCGGGGATCCCCGGGACGGTGGGTGCCTCGGTTGTGCAGAACATCGGTGCCTACGGCCAGGAGGTCGGCCGTGTGGTTGACTCCGTCGAGGTGTGGGACCGTCAGGACAAGGTCACGGCCTGTCTGCGGGCGTCGGATCTGGGTTTCGGCTATAGGACGTCCCTCCTCAAGCGGACCATGTACCAGGCGCCGGCCGTCCCGGATGACCGTTTCTTCCCGACCCCCAGGTATGTGGTCCTCTCGGTCACCCTGGTCCTGCGGCATGGGTCGGCCGCCCGGGTGGGTTCCGTCCAGCTGGCCGGGGCCTTGGGGGTGGTTCCCGGGTCGGTCCTTCCCCTGGGGCGGGTTCGTCAGGCGGTCCTGGCCGTCAGGGCGGGCAAGGGGATGTTGGAGGACCCGTACCGGTACCTGACCGATTGGATGGGGTCCTGCCGGAGGGCCGCCGACCTGGAGGAGGCGCTGACCGCCGTTCAGGATGACATCCACGGCCCCGGGGGCGGACGGGTGCTTCTGGACCGGCACAGCTGTGGCAGTTTCTTCACCAACCCGGTCATCAGCCGGGAGGCCGCGGCCGCCCTGCCTGAGGATGCCCCGAGGTATCCCGCCGGTGAAGGCGGGCGGGCCGCGCATGTCCCCATGGTCAAGACCTCTGCGGCCTGGCTGATCGACCATGCCGGTTTCCATAAGGGGTTCGCCCTGGGGCGGGGGTCGGCCGCCGCCTTGTCGGACGTGCACACGCTGGCCCTGACCAACCGCGGGGGGGCGGGTTCCGATGACCTGGTGGCCCTGGCCCGCGCCATCCAGGAGGGGGTGGACCGGACCTTCGGCATCCATCTGATCCCCGAGCCGGTCACACCCGGCATCAACCTGGCATAGGTTCGTCATCTCCTTTCCCATTATTGACCGGCCTCGGCCTTCCGAGGTCGGTTTTTGTTATTTCAAACCCTCGCATACGTCTGGTCGGCCCTTGAGGCGGAAAAACAATCTAAAACCGGATGTGAC
Source organism: Bifidobacterium indicum (assembly GCF_036987015.1). Lineage (NCBI taxonomy): Bacteria > Bacillati > Actinomycetota > Actinomycetes > Bifidobacteriales > Bifidobacteriaceae > Bifidobacterium > Bifidobacterium indicum. The sequence goes on along the minus strand of NZ_BTXM01000001.1, from coordinate 1,242,646 downwards.
CCATTACACATTTTCCACCTCAATACACTGAGGGATATCAGGAGAACAGTAGCTCATGGTCGAGTGTGCGATACGTGATTTCGCTCCCGAAAGGAATGACAATGAAGTGCATCAAAACGATGGACGACAAGCGGTATGTGGACCTTCCAACCGTTGCTCGGGAGGCTGACATCGATTTGGATACCCTGCCGTACACCATACGGATTCTCTTGGAAAACGCAGTGAGAGAGTCGGGTGGTGACCTGTCGACCGAAAACGTCCAGTCCATCCTGCACTGGGACGAACACGTCGGCCAGCCCATTGATTTTTATCCTGCCAGGGTGATTCTCCAGGATTATACGGGCGTCCCATGCGTGGTGGATCTGGCCTCCATGCGGGATGCGGCGGGCCGGATGGGAATCGACCCTGACAAGGTCAACCCCGAAATACCGGTCGATCTGGTGGTTGACCACTCGGTCCAGATTGATGAGGCCGGCAACCCAGGAGCAATGGCTTACAACGTCAAGCGTGAATATGAACGCAATTCCGAACGCTACCGCCTGCTGAAATGGGCCCAGAAATCCTTCCACGACTTCCGGGCGATTCCTCCGGATACAGGCATCATCCACCAGATCAACATTGAACATCTCTCTCCGGTGGTTCAGTTCGATCCCAAGAGCCGGTTGCTTTATCCGGATACGGTGTTCGGCACCGATTCCCACACCACGATGATCAATGGGCTTGCCGTCCTGGGCTGGGGGGTGGGTGGTCTTGAGGCCGAGGCCTGTATGCTGGGTGCACCCTCGATCTTCTCCATCCCCGAGGTGGTCGGGGTTCATCTGACCGGCAGCCTTCCCTCGGGTGTCATGGCCACGGACCTGGTTCTTACCATCACCAACCTGTTGCGGCGGCATGATGTCGTAGGCAAGTTCGTGGAGTACTTCGGCCCCGGTTACGAGCACCTTGGTGTTGCCGACCGTGCCACTCTGGGCAACATGGCGCCTGAGTACGGTTCGACCTGCGGGTATTCGCCTTTCGACCAGAAAAGCATCGACTATATGCGTCTGACCGGACGTGACAGCGAGGTCATTCAGCGGGCTGTCGATTATATGCAGACCAACAGGCTCTTCTACCAGCCTGACCAGTCCGGTCGGATCGCTTACAGCGAGGTCATCGAATGTGATCTCTCCAAGGTCTCCACCAGTCTTGCCGGTCCCAAACGTCCTCAAGATCTGATCAAGCTGGGCGACATGAGCCAAGCCTTCGAGGCGGAGGTCACCGCCCCCTTGGGGAACCAGGGTTTTGGCATGAGCCCAGATGACTTGGATGCCAGCGTGGACATCGACCTTGATGGGCACAGGGAGATCATCCGCACAGGCGACATCATGATCGCCGCCCTGACCAGTTGTACCAACACATCCAACCCTTCGGTCCTGATCGGGGCCGGGATTCTGGCAAAGAGAGCAGTCGAGAAGGGGCTGAGCGTGTCGCCCAAGGTGAAGACCTCTTTCGCCCCCGGCTCTCAGGCGGTGACCAAATACCTGACGGCCACCGGACTCATGCCCTATCTGGAGCAACTCGGCTTCAACATCGTCGCTTATGGGTGCACCACCTGCATAGGCAATTCCGGACCCCTTCATCCAGCCATCGAGCAGGCCCTGAAAGAGACCGGCATCGCCACGGCGGCCGTTCTGAGTGGCAACAGGAATTTCGAGAGTCGTATTCACCCCCTGATCCGTGGGAACTATCTGGCCTCCCCGATCCTGGTGGTGGCCTACGCCCTGGCCGGTAACATGCGTAGGAATCTTCAGACCCAGCCCCTGGGCACAGGTAAGGATGGTCATCCCGTCTACCTGCGCGACATCTGGCCTACGACCGAAGAAATCGACGCTTATGCCAAGCGGTTCGTGACTTCGGATTCCTATCGCGAGGCCTACAAGAACATTTTCGACGGTCGGGAGGAGTGGGATCAGCTCCGGGTTGACGAATCCGAGACCTACTCCTGGGATCCAACGTCCACATACGTGGCGAATCCACCCTATTTCGACCAGCAGGTTAAGGGAATCTCCGGCCGTCCCGATCTGACCAACCTATCGGTCTTGGCGAAGCTGGGCGATTCGGTGACCACCGACCACATCTCACCCGCCGGTGTCATTCCCAGTGCCTCCCCGGCAGGGCAGTACCTGACGGAGCGGGGGGTGTCGGTGCGCGACTTCAACTCATATGGTTCCCGCCGTGGCAATCACCATGTGATGGTCCGGGGAACCCTGGCCAACACCCAGCTCCACAACCAACTGGCGGGTGGCAAGTCCGGCGGCTTCACCAGGTACCATCCCACCGCGGAGATCATGACCATCTTCGAGGCCTGTGAACGCTACCGGAAGGATGGTACCGGGCTGATCATCATCGCCGGCAAGGATTACGGGATGGGTTCCTCCCGTGATTGGGCGGCCAAGGGGGTCAAACTGCTGGGTGTTCGTGCGGTCCTGGCTGAATCCTTTGAACGAATCCACCGATCCAACCTGGCCATGATGGGTGTGGTGCCCCTCCAGTACCAGAACGGGCAGAATGCCGAGAGCCTGGGACTCGACGGAGGGGAGCGCTTCAGCCTCGTCCTGCCGGACGACCTGAAGCCACGTCAGGAGATTTCCGTGGACATCGTCTTCGCTGACGGACGTGAGACCTCCATCAGCACCATCCTTCGGCTGGATTCAGAGGCGGAAATCAGTTACTTGGGGGTGGGGGGCATCCTGAACAAGGTTCTTGAATCAAAGGGATGAGGGCTTGACCTCAGCTGATCGGTCGGTCCCTCTGCATCCCCCCCCCCCAATAAACGTACGCAAAAAGGTCCCTTCGTCTGACGGTGCAGTCATCAGCCGACAAGGGACAAGTCACACAGACAGATAGAGGAGTGCAATATGCTGGTAACCGTTATTTTCGCTCTGTTGCCTATCCTGGTGACCATTCTCTTGGGCATGTTTGCAGCCAAGCGAGGTCACTTCGATGACAAGAGCAGCAGCATGCTGATCAAGTTCGTCATGACCTATGCCCTGCCCATGCACGTCTTCGGAGGCATATGGAAGACCCCGCGCAAACTGATCATCGAGGACATTCCTCTGGCGCTGTGGATGCTGGGCAGCATGGTTGTCTGTTTCGCCCTCCTCTATATCGTCTATGCCTTCGTAATTAAGGCTGACCGTGACATATCCGTGCTGAGGGCTCTTTCGGTTGCCGACCCATCGATCCCTTTCATTGGCTCCGCTGTTCTGCCTCTGCTCTTCAACGCTGAATTGAGCGCCATCGACATCGGCATCGCAAGCCTGATCATCAATGTGGTCCTTCTTCCCTTCGTCTTCAGCGCGCTCGCAGACAAGGAGGATTCGGACGCCCCGAAGATTACCGTGGTCCAACGGTTGAAGAAGTCCCTGACCAAGCCCCTGGTCATCGCCGCCTTCCTTGGCTTCTTCCTGAGCCTGATCGGACTGCGGATGCCCGGGCAGCTGGAGAGCACCTTCTCTGTTTTGGGCAAGACGGCCGGTGGTGTGGCCATGTTCGCTACCGGAATCGTTCTGGTCACCAGGAAGATCGCCTTCAACAGGAATGTCTTCGTCACCGTCTTCCTGAAGAACCTGGCTTTCCCCGCGATTGTCTGGGGTATTATGGCGGCTTTCGGTTGTGGTCCGGAACTGACCCGCATCGTTGTGATCACCATGGCGATTCCTACTGCCACCATGCCGACAAATCTGGCTTTGGATTACAAGATCGCGGAGTCCGAGATGGCCTCCACCCAGTTCCTCAGCACCGTCCTGTCCTTCGTGACCCTGAGTGTCGCCATGCTTCTCTTGTCCTGATCCGCAGGATATGAACCAGAATATACACACAAGAAGGAATGTGACCCATGTCGGCTAATGACGAGATTTTACGGATGCACGCCAAACATGAAGGTGTGCTCAGCATTAAATCCGAATTTGAGGTCCATGACAAACAGGACCTTGGCGAGCTGTACACCCCAGGAGTGGCGGTGCTTTCCAGGATGCTTGAAAAGGATCCCGACCTGCGATACCGCTATACGATGAGCGGTAAACTGGTCGCCCTGATCACTGACGGATCCGCCGTACTGGGGCTGGGCGATATAGGCCCCAGTGCCGGACTTCCGGTAGTGGAGGGAAAGGCCCTCCTTTACAAGGACATGGCCGGTGTGGATGCCATACCCATGGCCATTCAGCAGGTTTCGGTCGATGACTTCGTGGATACCGTGGCCAATATCTCCCATAGTTTCGCGGGAATCCACTTGGAGGATATAGCAGCTCCCCGGTGTTTCGAAATCGAGGAGAAGCTCAGCAAACGCCTGGATATCCCGGTCTACCATGACGATCAGGAGGGGACCGCCATCGTCATTCTGGCGGCTCTGATCAATGCCGCCAAGGTTGTGGGCAAAAACGTGAGGAAACTGCGGGTTCTGATCAACGGTGCCGGTGCATCGGGTATCGCTACGGCCAGACTCCTGCGGGCCTATGGTATTGATGACCTGGTCCTGGTCGACGTCCACGGATATGTCACTGCTTCGGATGAAGTCTACAACGCCTACCAGCGTGCCCAGGCAGGTGAACATCGGGGCATCGAACCGCGTGCGCCCCTGGGCGAGGCTATTCGTGGGTGTGATGTTTTCGTGGGACTGTCCGTGGCCGATGTCCTTGATCCAGCGGAGATCTCTTCCATGGCGGAGTCCCCTATTGTTTTCGCCCTTGCCAACCCCAAGCCGGAGATAGATCCCCGTCTGGTGCCCGGCACCAAAACCGCCGTCTTCGCCACCGGGTCGAGCCAGTACCCAAATCAGGTCAATAATGTGCTGGCCTACCCGGGTCTTTTCAAGGGGCTCCTGGCATCCGGGCTTAAGCGCGTCACCCCCGGACTGGAGGTGTCCGTTGCATCCAGTCTGGCCAGGTTGGTGGCGCACCCTGCGGCCGACAGGATTATCCCCGGTGTCTTCGACCCTGGGGTGGTAGAAGCGGTGTCCCAGGCCGTTTCAAACTATGTTGCAGAAGAAGGCAAGCATAAGGAGGATGCAGCGTGAACATCACTCACCCCGCTTCCGCGGGTAGTCTGGAATCCAGTGATATCATCGTCACACTCAAACCCGCTCGTCAGGGTATACGGATTGATCTGGAGAGCAGTGTCAAGGAACAATTCGGCGCGCAGATCGAGAAGCTGATCAGTCAGACCCTGGAAGAACTCGGTATCGATGCGGCCGAGGTGCAGGCGCAGGACCAGGGTGCCCTGGACTGCACAATCAAAGCACGTACCCTGGTGGCCGCCTATCGTGCGGCCGACCGTGAGGATTACGACTGGGAGGGGATCAACTCATGGATAGGCTGAGACGCACCATGATGTTCGTACCAGGATCCAATGCCGCCATGCTCAGGGACTGTACCCTGTACGGGGCCGACTCGATCATGTTCGACCTGGAGGATGCCGTCTCCCTCAAGGAGAAGGATTCAGCCCGGATGCTGGTCTATTCGGCTCTGAAGAGCTTTGACTATGGAGATGTGGAGAAGGTGGTCCGCATCAATGCCTTGGACGCAGGCGGCGATCAGGATGTCAGGGCCATGGTTCTGGCTGGTATTGACGTCATCCGTCTGCCCAAGACCGAAACCTCGCAGGATATCCGAGACGTGGACGCGGTCATCACCCATACCGAACGGGAACACGATATTCCGTTGGGGCGTACCAGGATGATGGCCGCCGTCGAGAGCGCTGCCGGCGTTCTGAACTCCCGGGAGATTGCCCATGCCTCTCCCCGGATGATGGCGATTGCACTCGGTGCGGAGGATTACGTGACCTCTCAGAAGACCTACCGTTCCCCGGACGGATCGGAACTCTTCTTTGCCAGGAACTTCATCCTCCATGCCGCCCGCGAGGCCGGCATCGCGGCCATCGATACCGTTTTTTCCGATATCGATGACGAGGAGGGCCTGATTCGTGAGACCAAGGCCATCAAACAGCTCGGTTTCGATGGGAAGTCGGTCATCAATCCCAGGCAGATTCCGGTCATCGATTCCATCTTTGCTCCCACAAGGAAACAGATCACCAAAGCCATGGGAATAGTGGCCGGGCTCAAAGAGGCCGAGGAACGAGGCTCGGGCGTGGTGGCCGTGAACGGGCAAATGGTCGACAAGCCGGTCGTGGAGCGCGCCAGGTATACCCTTGCCCTGGCCAAGGCTGCAGGAATGAAGGTGGAGTCATGACGGAAAACAGTATCGACAGGGACATCCCGGAGCCTTATGCATCGGTCTTCGGACTCTATAAAGGACAATTCGCCCGCATCCATGATTACCGCAGGGCGCAAACCAGGGTTCATCCCCGTCGGCCGGGCGAGTCGAAACTGGTGGATTCCATTCACGAGGCCATCGTCAAAACCGGCCTGGAGTCTGGTATGACCATCTCCTTCCACCACCACTTCCGTGAAGGCGACTATGTCATGAACATGGTCATGGAGGAAATCGACAAGATGGGAATCAAGGACCTGACCATAGCCCCAAGTTCCATAGCCAATGTCCACGAACCCCTGATCAACCTGATCGAAAAGGGCGTGGTCACCGGCATCACGGCCTCGGGGCTGCGCGACAAGTTGGGTGCGGCCGTTTCGCACGGCATCATGGACAAGCCGGTCGTCATCCGATCGCATGGTGGCAGAGCAAGAGCCATGGCTTCCGGAGATATCCATATCGATGTCGCCTTCATCGGAGCGCCCTCCTGCGATGCTTACGGGAACATCAATGGGACGAGCGGTAAGGCGACATGCGGATCCTTGGGATATGCCCGGATGGATGCCCGATACGCCGACCAGGTGGTCGCCATCACCGATAGTCTGGTGCCCTACCCCAATACGCCCGTCTCGATTCCGCAGACCGATGTGGATTACGTGGTCCGTGTAGATGCCATCGGCAATCCCGAGGGTATCGCCAAGGGGGCAACCAGGCTGACCAAGAATCCCAAAGAACTGCTCATTGCGGAATACGCCGCCAAGGTCATCGCTGCAACTGATTACTTCAAGAACGGATTCTCCTTCCAGACCGGCACTGGCGGGGCAAGCCTGGCTGTCACTAGATTCCTTCGTCCCATGATGGAGGAGCATGGTCTGAAGGCGGGATTCGCCCTGGGAGGCATCACCAATACCATGGTCGAAATGATGGAGGCTGGCCAGGTCGATAAGATCCTGGATGTTCAGGATTTCGACCACCCTAGCGCCCTCTCGCTGGCCAGGAACGATAACCACTACGAAATCGATGCCGAGATGTACGCAAGCCCCCTCTCCAAAGGGAGCGTGGTCAACCAGCTTGATGTGGCCATACTCTCCGCCCTTGAAGTGGACACCGGTTTCAACGTCAATGTCCTGACGGGATCCGATGGGGTCATACGCGGGGCGTCGGGCGGGCACAGCGACACTGCGGCAGCCTGCAGGATGAGTATGATCGTGGCACCCCTGGTCAGGGGCAGGATTCCCACGGTCGTGGATCGGGTTACGACGGTCGTCACCCCCGGAGATTCCGTAGATGTGGTGGTCACCGAGTATGGCGTGGCTGTCAATCCCAGGCGCGAAGACCTGAACACCATGCTGGACGGACTGGATGTTCCCCGCCTGGACATCAACCAGCTCCGTGACAAGGCCTACGCCATCACGGGCACGCCCGATCCGATTCGCTTCAAGGACCGGACGGTCGCCCTGGTCGAGTACCGGGACGGCTCACTGATTGATGCCGTCCACGAAGTGTGAGGGACCAAGGTCCCTATTGGCCCGTCCAATGCGGGCCGGGTGAGGAAGATGATGGAAGTCATACCGGGATTCCAGATGGGTGATGACGGTCGCGTCCTAGGGCCGGTCGCCAGGGCGGTGGTGTCACGGATGGAGGTGGAGGGACATGGTACGGTGCGGGAAAACCTCTATGATGCCCTTCGTAGATCCATCATCCAGGGAGCCATTCCCGACGGCGAACCCATGAGTGATACCTGGCTGGCCCAGGAATTGAATGTTTCCCGGACACCCGTCCGGTATGCTTTCAACAGACTGGCAGACGAGGGGCTGATTGAGGTGCGTGGCCATTCCGGCATGGTGGTCAAAGGGGTGACCCTGGATGATGCCAAGGAGATCTACACCATTCGTGTTCGTCTGGAGTCCCTGGCCTCACGCCGGGCTATGGAGTGGATGAGCATGGCGCAATTCGACCAGCTCGGCCGACTTCTGCAGAGCATCGATCACCTATACGCCGAGGGGTGCATCTCTGAGGTGATTGGTGCCATGGGGGACTTCGATCGGTTCATCTACCAGGCCTGTGAAATGCCGAGACTCAGGGACATCATCATCCAGCTGGAGGATTATCTGCGTCACTTCCGAATCATGGGCCTGTCCAATCCGCAGCGTTGCGGGCAAGCCATACATGAACACAAGGCCATATACCAGGCCATGGTCAACCATGATTCCGGCCTGGTGGATGCCATGGTCGCTGAACACCTGGACCACTCGGAGACATATTTGCTGCGGATCATGTCGGAGGGGCGGCCATGAACGAGCTGAGGCGGATTTGGTTGGAATTCGACCAGGAGGGCAGAAAGGCCTGGTCAAGCCTGCTTCGTTCGGCGGGTTTGACTCCCCAACTCGGTCTGGACTACACGGTCGGGGTTTTCCGTGGAGGTGAGCTTCTGGCCACCGGTTCCCTGTCCGGCAGGATCATCAAGGAGGTCGCTGTCCGTTCGGACGAGCGTCAGGGTGGGCTTCTGGCCACCGTAGTCCAGGCCCTGTTCGACAGGCTGTCAGAGGAGGGCAGGGACGACCACGCCTTCGTCTACACCAAGCCGGACACGGCACCCTACTTCCGCTCGCTGGGATTCCATCACGTCGCATCCACCCCGGTGGTGCACCTGATGGAGTGCGGCCACCCGGATTTGAACGATTATCTGGCCAGTCTCGGTGCCAAGGCACATCCGGGTTCCCCCGTTGCCTCGGTTGTGGTCAAGGCCGACCCCCCGACTCTGGGTCACCTGCATCTGATCGACCGCGCGGCCAAGGACAACGCAGTCGTCTACCTCTTCGTTCTCTCCGCTCAGGACACGACCTTCAACGCCCAAGAAAGGTTGGGATTGGTCAGGGGGATGGTGGCCGACCGTACCGGAGTGGTCGTCTTGTCGACCAGTGACTATCTGGTTTCCGCCACGACCTTCCCCTCCTACTTTCTGAAAGATAGGGTCCCCTCGGCTGTTGCTGCGGCCCAGGCCTCGGTCGACGCTTGTATTTTCAAGGATTCCATCGCCCCTCGACTCTCCATTGCCCGCCGCTATGTGGGAACCGAGCCCCTCTCACCGGTTACGGCCATCTATAACCGGGAGCTCAAGCGAATCTTCCAGGGGCACCCGGAGCTGATCGTTCTGCCCCGTCTGGAGCTCAACGGGCGGGTGGTCAGTGCAGGAACCGTCCGTAAGGCCATCGATGCGGGCGACAAGAAGGCCGTCAGAAGTCTCTGTCCGGACTCGGTGGCTTCATACATCATCAGGACCCGCATGCAGGGCACCCGAGACCAGGCAGGTGAATCCCATCGTCCCAGCAGGAGGAATCATGGATGAATCAGGAATCATGGACGGCCCGCCCGTCGACCTTCGACAGATGCTCCAGGCCAGGGATGCCCGCGTGGAGCGCCAGCGCAGCCTTCTGGAAGACAACCCCCATTCCAGCCTCCTCCATGTCGGTCTGCGCATCGCCGGCCCCGTCAAGACAGGGCGTGCCCTGGAGGAGGTGTTCGACCAGGCTGTCAATCGGCTCCATCAGCTGTTGGAGGCGGGGCTGCTTGATCAGGACGTCCTCCACCTTCCCACAGGACCTGAGGCCTTTCTGGTCAGTCTCATGCCGGCAAGGGAGCTCAAGGAGGACGTGTTGGATTTTGAAGGATACCGGCCCTTCTGCACTCTGATGGATCTGGATGTGCTCACTCTCGAGAATGGTCGGCTTGTCAAGATATCCCGTGAAGACCTTGGCAGGGTGCCCAGGCCTTGTCTGATCTGTGAACGTCCTGCCAAGGAATGTGCCCGGTCACGGCGACACAGGCCTGAGGAAATCAGGTCGGTGGTCGAGACCTTGGCCGGCAGCGGATGGGAATACTGATGGATCAGGTTGCGCAGACCGTTCATCAGCACCTGGACCTCTCTCCGGGCAAATCCATTGGCAAAGCCGTTTATCAGGCCCTCCGACAGACCATACTCATGGGTGAGATACCTGACGGCGAGCGAATCAACGAGAAGAGCCTGGCCAAGGAACTGAACGTGAGCCGCACTCCTATAAGGAAAGCCATGGACCGATTGGATCGGGATAACCTGGTGGAACGCAAGAGCGGGGTGGGTATCATCACCCGTGGGGTTTCCCGGAAGGATGCCCGGGAGATCTTCGACATCCGCAGGGAACTGGATACCCTGGCCACCATCAGGGCGATGCAGATCATGACCCACGACCAGTTCTTCAGTCTCCGGGAGATCCTGGAGGAGACTGATCGTTGCAACGGACAGGGCCAGGTCGACCAGGTACTCACCATGTTCACCGCCTTCAACGATTTCATTTACGATGCCTGCGACATGCCCAGGCTGAAAGTGATCGTCACCAGGCTCAAGAACTATCTGGTTTACTTCCGAGACATCTCGGTCAGGGGGAATGACCGCCGCCAGCTGGCCATTGACGAACACTGGAACATCTACCACGCCATGCTGACCGGTGATCAGAACCGGGTGGAGTCCATCATTCGTCAACATCTGGCCCATTCCCTGGATTTCATACTTTCGGTCATGGAGGCTCGGCACGTTGGTTGAAACCGCACAGCTCCTGGCCGGCGCCGCGACTCAGTCCCTGACGGACGAGGTGTTACTCAGCCCCAAGCCAGGCCTGGTCGACCCATACTCCTCCGGGGCGCACGATGACATGGACCTCGACACCTTCGCGGCCAGCATCGCGGCCCTTTCACCGTTCTTTCCGGAATACGTCCGACTCGGTGCCCAGCCCGGCGGGACAAATCTGGTATACCGACGTGTGAGAAAGACAGGTCTAGCGGCCGAAAGCGCCATGCTCCGGGCCACCGGGGGGGTGAACACCCACAAAGGCATCAACTTCACTCTTGGGTTTCTCCTTGCCGGTCTCGGACGTCTGATGAACCGATTCACACTGGAGGCTCTGGTCTGCCAGAATTTCTCCTCCCTCTTTCCGCTGGTGGCCTCCCTTTGCTCCGATGTGGGCGAAGACTTCAGGAATCTCCAAAAGGATGGGCCGCTCACTTATGGACAGCGGCTCTACCTGACTGATGGGGTCAAGGGGGTCCGAGGTGAGGTGATGGCCGGCTGCCCCACCTTGCGTACCTGTGTCCTTCCTTGCCTTTGTGCGCCCGCCGCTCATGATGATGTCTTTTATCTTCGCCTGATGCTGCGGTTGATGATGGTCCTGGAGGACAGCAATCTTCTGCACCGGGCAGGTACAGCTGGGTTGGCCTGGGTCCGTCATCGTGCACGGGAGCTGCAGAAAGTCGGGGACGGGGATCTCCCTCAGGCCCTGCGCACCATGGATGAGGATATGGTTCAACGCCACCTGTCCCCAGGGGGAACGGCCGATTTTCTAGCTCTTGGATACTTCTTTGAGCATTTGCGCGCGTCTGTCATCGGTCATGGTGCTTCCTTGGGTTGAGATTCGTGTTTTCGGGTTCTGTGGTTTGGGCGCGGTGCCCCTGGGTTCTGCCAGTCGGGGGGTGGGGCGTTGTTGTGAGGGGCGATGATACAGTGAAGGGCATGCCAGATGTTGTTTCCGTCAATGCCGTGACTCCGGCGTTTGCCGATATCACCACCGTGGGTGTGGGGGGGCGGATTGGGGTTTTCGTCCAGCCGCGTGACAGGGTCGGGTTGATCGAGGCCGTTGAGGACGCCGATTCCAGGGGGCTGCCCCTGTGCGTGATTGGTGGCGGGTCCAATCTTCTGGTGTCGGATGGGGACTTTCCGGGGGTGGTGGTGCGTGATGCCCGTCAGGGTGTCTCGGTGCCCGACGAGGTGGCTCCGCCCGAGGGTGGTGAGCCCATGGTGCACGTCAATGCCCCGGCCGGGACCAATTGGGACGACCTGGTCTCCTACTGCGTCCGGATGGGCCTGATCGGAGTCGAGGGGCTTTCGGGGATCCCCGGGACGGTGGGTGCCTCGGTTGTGCAGAACATCGGTGCCTACGGCCAGGAGGTCGGCCGTGTGGTTGACTCCGTCGAGGTGTGGGACCGTCAGGACAAGGTCACGGCCTGTCTGCGGGCGTCGGATCTGGGTTTCGGCTATAGGACGTCCCTCCTCAAGCGGACCATGTACCAGGCGCCGGCCGTCCCGGATGACCGTTTCTTCCCGACCCCCAGGTATGTGGTCCTCTCGGTCACCCTGGTCCTGCGGCATGGGTCGGCCGCCCGGGTGGGTTCCGTCCAGCTGGCCGGGGCCTTGGGGGTGGTTCCCGGGTCGGTCCTTCCCCTGGGGCGGGTTCGTCAGGCGGTCCTGGCCGTCAGGGCGGGCAAGGGGATGTTGGAGGACCCGTACCGGTACCTGACCGATTGGATGGGGTCCTGCCGGAGGGCCGCCGACCTGGAGGAGGCGCTGACCGCCGTTCAGGATGACATCCACGGCCCCGGGGGCGGACGGGTGCTTCTGGACCGGCACAGCTGTGGCAGTTTCTTCACCAACCCGGTCATCAGCCGGGAGGCCGCGGCCGCCCTGCCTGAGGATGCCCCGAGGTATCCCGCCGGTGAAGGCGGGCGGGCCGCGCATGTCCCCATGGTCAAGACCTCTGCGGCCTGGCTGATCGACCATGCCGGTTTCCATAAGGGGTTCGCCCTGGGGCGGGGGTCGGCCGCCGCCTTGTCGGACGTGCACACGCTGGCCCTGACCAACCGCGGGGGGGCGGGTTCCGATGACCTGGTGGCCCTGGCCCGCGCCATCCAGGAGGGGGTGGACCGGACCTTCGGCATCCATCTGATCCCCGAGCCGGTCACACCCGGCATCAACCTGGTCTGACAGGAGTCGCATCCGGTGTGGTTGCCCCGGCATCGGTCGGTGCTGGAGTGATTCGGTGACCGTATCGCTTATATCGCGAATCTGAATGCCTGCTTGTTCCCGACGCCGTTGTCGGGAACAAGCAACAGCTGGCAACATTTTCCTGTGCCTTCCTTCAGGCACATAGCTTTGAGACTGCAGTGACTGTATCAGGCTGCCTCCCGCGGTGGTGCGGGGTGAAGCGGGCCTGTCGGGTCCATCGGTGTCCTGGTCATGGAAGGAATGTTATGGCGGTCTCACACGACATATCGGTCAATGGCGTCCACCCCGGCAAGGTTCTTCTGGTAGGTGAGGGCATGGGGCTTTTCGCCGCCGGTGAGGAGGGGCCTTGCAGTGAGGTCGGATCCTTCAGTGCATCGGTGGCCGGTGCTGAGCTTAACGTGGCCATCGGTCTGAAACGCCTGGGCCAGTGTCCGGTCTATATGACCCGCGTCGGACAGGATCCGATTGGCGATCGGATACGTTACTTTATGCGGCAGAACGGTCTGGATACCTCTCTGGTCGGGGTGGATACCACCCGCTCCACAGGCTTCATGATGAAGACCAAGGTCGAGCAGGGCGATCCCAAGACCTATTACTTCCGTAAAGATTCGGCAGCCTCGGCCATCGGTCCCGCCGAGATTAAGAGCATCGACTACACGGGCATATCCCTGACGCATATGACCGGCATCCTCCCGCCCCTTTCAGCCAGTACCTTGGAAGCCAGCAAGACTCTCATGGAACAGTCCCGGGCCAACCATGTCTTTGTCTCCTTCGATCCCAACGAGCGCCCCGCCCTCTGGAAGAGCGATGGGCAGATGAAGCAGACCCTTCTGGCCCTGAGCTCCAAGGCCGACCTTGTCCTGCCGGGCATCTCCGAGGGCAAGCACCTGTTCGGTCTGGAAAAGGTGCGCGACATCGGTCAGGCTTTCATCGACAACGGCGCCCATTACGCGGTCGTCAAGGATGGCCCCGACGGGGCCTATGCAACGGACGGCCACGAGTGTGTTTACGTTCCTGGTTTCAAGGTTGATGCGGTCGTGGATACGGTCGGTGCCGGAGATGGTTTCGCGGCCGGGGTCCTGTCCGCCCTTCTGGAGGGACGACCCATGTCGGAGGCTCTGGAACGTGGGTGTGCCATCGGGGCCATGCAGACCCAGGTGGTCTCCGATAACGAGGGCCTGCCCACCAAGGCTGAGCTGGAGGACTTCATGGCCAGTCACCAGCGTGCAGCTGTACGGCAGGTCGTCTGAACTGGTGCGGGGATGCCCTGACCGGGCGTGCTGCTTGAAGATGAACGACGGATTCCACAAGAGAAGGAAGCAAGTATGAGCGAGTTTGACAAGTCGGGTGTTCTGGAGGATGAGACCGGACTGATCGACCTGATCCGTAAGATTAAGGTGGTTCCCCTGGTCACCCTGCATTCCGCCGAAGAAGCGGTCCCGCTGGCCAGGGCCTTGGCTGCAGGCGGGGTACCGATCGCCGAGGTGACCTTCCGGTCCTCGGCCGCCTTGGATGGGATGAAGGCCATTCACGAACAGGTGCCCGAGGTGACACTGGTGGCTGGGACCGTGCATACGGTGGATCAGGCCCGCCAGGCCATCCAGGCGGGTTGCAGGGGAATAGTCTCCCCGGCTTTCAGCGATGCCGTGGTCGACTGGTGCATCGACTCCCGGATTCCGGTCCTGCCGGGAACGGCAACCCCGAGCGACATCGAGAAGGCCTACGACCGCGGTCTGCGCTTCACCAAGTTCTTCCCTGCCGAGGCCTATGGCGGGGTCAAGACCCTCAAGGCCCTGTCCGGCCCCTTTGCCGAGATGAGCTTCCTGCCCACCGGGGGGGTGGGACTGAAGAACGTCCGCGAGTACATCGACCTTCCCAACGTCTTCGCTGTGGGTGGAAGTTTCCCGGTGCCGTCCGCGGCCCAGCGCCAAGGCGACTGGAAGGCCGTCACCGATGCTTGCGGGCAGGCCAGGAAGCTGGTACAAGGCTGATTGGCTGGTCCGGACCCGTCTTCGGCTATAGGGGAAACCGGCCTGGCAGGCCTTCCGGGAGAGGTGGAGACAGGAGAGCGGAGAGGAGCGATTGTGCAGAGATTGCAAGAAGCGGAGGCCATCCGCCTGGGGCTAACCGATTCGAAGGCGGCCCGACGGCCCATCAGGGTCATTCAGTTCGGCGAGGGGAACTTCCTCAGGGCCTTTGTGGACTGGATAGTCCAGCAGCTGAACGATAAGGGCCTGTTCGGGGGGAACGTCGCAGTGGTGCAACCCCTTGAATACGGTAGGGTCCAGGCCCTGGAGGACCAGGATCGGCTTTATACCGTAATCCTGGAGGGGCTCAAGGATGGCCGGCCCGTCCGCAGTCATGAGTTGGTGGACTCCATCGGCAGGACCGTCAACCCTTACCGGGATTGGGAGGGTTATCTGGCCCTGGCTGATGACCCGGAGACGCAGATCATCATATCCAACACCACCGAGGCCGGCATTGCGGTCGATGATGCGGATACGGTCGCAACCCAGCCCCCCGTCGGCTATCCGGCCAAGTTGGCCCACCTCCTCAAGCGCAGGTTTGACAAGTCACTGCCGGGCTTCCTGATTGTGCCCTGCGAACTGATCGCCGAAAACGGTCTGGCCCTGCATCGGGCCCTGATCGAGGTCGCCACCCGGTTCGGATGGGGACAGGACTTCATCGACTGGCTTGACCGGGAGAATACCTTCGTCTGCACCTTGGTGGACAGGATTGTCCCCGGTTACCCGCGCGACGATGCGGAGGAGCTATGGGGGAAGCTGGGCTATGAGGACCGGAACATGGTCAAGGCCGAGCCCTTCCTTCTCTGGGTGGTGGCCGGTGACCAGGCCGCCCAACGCAAGGTTGAGGAGCTGATTCCCGCCCGGAAGGCCGGCATCGACCTGGTGACCTGCGATGCCGTTCAGCCCTACAGGGAGCGCAAGGTATACCTGCTCAACGGACCCCACACGACCATGGCCCAGGTGGCCCGCCTGGCCGGATTCCGGACCGTCGGAGAGGTCATGGCCGATAAGACCATGCGTTCCTTCATCACCCGTGAAATGGAGGAGGAGATCATCCCCGTCCAGAGTCTGCCCAGGGAGGAGTTGGAGAACTTCGCGGCGGCCGTACGGGAGCGGTTCGACAATCCCTTCATCCGGCACTCTCTTGATTCCATCGGACTCAACTCGGTCTCCAAGTTCGTCGCCCGTCTCCTCCCCCTGATCAATGCCAATGCGGAGCAGGGGCGTGGTCTCCCGAAGCGTATCGTCCTGGCCCTGTCCTGCCTCCTGTGGATTTATGGAGGCAGGACAGGTGATGCGGTGCGGATCCAGGATGATCCGGAGGTCATCGACACCTTCCGTCGTGCGGCTGACCGGGATGACTATGCCCGCAGGGTCCTCTCCGCCACCTCCCTTTGGGGCCATGACCTGACACGGATCGAGGGACTGGTCGATGCCGTTCGGTCGGACCTGAACCGGATTGCTGATGAGGGCGTTCAGCCCCTGATCGACCGTTTGGCCTGATTGATCGGAAGGCTGGGCTTCCCGTGGAGGGCCGAACGGCCACAACCTGTCCGCCGTCTCAGGCGGTCATATGAAGCTTTCATCGGGGTATCAGCCCTGATGGAGAACACTGAACAGGTGCCTGATGTCAGATCGGGTTTCGCGATTGACCAGAACCTTTCATCGGGCACTTCCCTATTATGGGGTCCAGTCACCAGTTTCTTCCCGAGGCCGGTTCCAGTCTGGAATCCGGTGCCTTTCCTGAGATCGCCCAGAGACCAGACCTGGCCCGGCGTGGTCTCTTCCATAGTCAAAGGACAGGGTCCCCCGTCGGACGGGACGAGTGGACCCCTGGTGGTGTTGCTACCGGGCTGCCTCAGCGGTTATACCGGAATGCGTCCCATGCTCCCAACAGATATTGGATGCCCATGGCACGGTCGTACAGGCCGTAACCAGGGCGCGGACGGCCGGCCTCGGTGTTCTCACTCCATAGATGCCGCCCGTGGTCGGGGCGGATATAGCCCTGATAATCGGCTTCGGCATATGCCTTCATGATGCCTACGGTGTCCACGTCGCCCTCGCTGGCCCGATGCCCCACCTCGAAGAAGGACCCGTCCTGGTCGGTGAAGCGGATGTTGCGCACGTGGCTGAAGTGAATCCTGTCCATAAAGGTCTTGACCGCGTCCACCGCGTCGTTCCCCCTCCTGGAGGAGAAAGAGCCCAGGCAGAGGCAGAGGCCGTTGCGGGGGCTCGGATTCAGGTCCAGCACCCGCTGGATCCCCTCCTTGCTGGAGACCACACGCGGCCATCCGAACAGGTCGAAGGCGGGATCGTCCGGATGGACGGCAAGCTTGACGTCGTAGCGCTCGCAGGTGGGGATCACGGCATCCAGGAAGTACTTGTAGTTGGCGTACATCTTCTCGTGGTCCATCCCCTGATAGGCCTCCATCAGCTCGGGGAGGTGGGCCAGTCGTTCGGGCTCCCAACCCGGCACGGTCAGGGCGCCTGCCCCCTTCAGGGTCTCGTCGATGATGCCCTGGGGGCTGAGTTGGTCCACCTGGTGCTGGTTGTAGTAGAGGGCGGTCGACCCGTCGGGGCAGGGATGGAACATCTCTGTCCGTAGCCAGTCGAAGACCGGCATGAAGTTGTAGGTGACGACCTTGACCCCGGCCTTCCCCAGGTTCGCCACGGTCTCGATGTAGGCCTCTATGGCCTGGTCCCGGCTCATTCCCAGGACCGTCGACCCCGTCTTGATTGATTCGTGGACGTTGACTGATTCGACCACATCGGCATTGAAGGTCTTGGTGATGCCCGCAGCCCGGTCCTTGGCCGAAAGCCCGGTTATCGTGGCCATGGCCTTTTCGATTTCGTCGGGTTGCCATACCTCACCGGCCTGCTTGTGGTGGAGGGACCAGACGATGGTCTCCACCCCGGGAATCTGGCGGATGTCATCCAGGCTGATGGTGTCGTTGCCTTCACCGTACCAGCGGAATCCCATATGCATGATGTTCTCTCCTTACGGTCGAATCCATCGGACACGGCCCTTGTGTTTTCCGTCCCCCGGTCCGGGGCAGGACGCCGGAATGACTATTGGTTCTGCCAGGCGGCCGTGGCCTTGTGAAGAGTGTCCGCCACAGTTCCCTGGCCCAGGCACATGGAGGCCATGTCGGTCGCGACCTTGCCCGCCAGCGGTGTGGTGTTCAGGTCGGTCCCGAAGATCGTGGCGTCGGCCAGGATGGGTTTGATGGTCGCGGCCAGGGTCTCCTCCTTGACGGAGCCGTCCAGAGGAATGCCGCCCAGGATCTTCTGGAGTTCCTCCATGCGGGGGTCGGGGCTGAGTTTGATGGACCGCCCGGCGTCGTCGGTTCCCTGTCCATCCGAACCGATCAGGAGCCGCAGCCAGGCGGCGATGATCAGGGGAATGGCCTCCAGGTCGGCCGCGTCCAGCCCCTCGGTTCGGATGTACTTGCTGATGGTATTGCCGTACCTGACAGGAATCTTCTGGGAGGTGTCGGTGGAGATACGCGCCGGGGTGTCGGGCAGTCCGGGGTTGGGGACCCTGATTTCGATGACCTGACGGAGGAATTCCTTGGGGGAGAAGATGCCCGGGTCCTCGACCACGGGCAACCCCTCCACATAACCAAGGCGGGTGACCAGGGCCTTCAGGTCCGGGTCGGCGATGGTCCTGGACATGGTCGGATACCCCAGGAGCATCCCGAAGACCGCCAAGGCCGTGTGGAGCGGGTTCAGACAGGTGGTGACCTTCATCTGGTCGGCGGCGTTGACGGTGTCCTTGTCGGTCATGTAGACCCCGGTCTTCTCCAGTGGCGGACGGCCTGCGGGGAAGTCGTCCTCGACCACCCAGTACCAGGTCTCCTCGGTATTGGTGTATGAGGCCATGGCGGTTCCGCCCTTGGTGCGGAAGGGTGCGGCGTCGGCGATGCCCAGGGCCTCGAGCCGTCGGCCAACCTCCCTGTCGGGGTTGGGGGTGATTCTGTCGATCATGGTCAGAGGGAAGGTGATTTTCTTCCCGTCCCTGAGGTAGTCGCCGAAGTCCTGCCCGGCCAGGTCCCTCTTGATCCACTCGTCAGCCATCTGTCTGACGGCTTGTCCGAACCGTTCCCCGTTTCGGGAGAAGTTGTCGGTGCTGACCAGGGCCAGAGGGAAGGAGCCCGCCTGGAATCGCTCCAGGAGAAGGGCCGTGATGACGCCGATGGCGCTCTTGGCCTGGGAGGGTCCTCCCTCGAATTCCGGGGCGATCCAGGGCAGGGGCTCACCCTTGGCGTCGACCAGGGCGTATCCCTTTTCTGTGATGGTGGTGGTGATCATCTGCAGTCCGGGATCGCGGAAGACCCGTTTCAGGTCCTGCAGGGGTTTCGGATCCTCCCCCAGGGGGTAGGTGCCGGCCACCGAGGCGATCAGCGAGGTTTCCATGGATCCGTCAGCTTTCAGGATGACCTGGAGGAAACGGTCGTCAAAGGGGGTGTAGGCCTGGTCGATGATGGCCGGGTCGAAGGACTCGGCCACCAGGATGCCCCTGTCGGTGGATCCCAGATCCAGGAGTTTCTGGGCGATGGGGGCGTGAACGGCCCTGAAGAGGTTGCCGGCCCCGAAGTGGACCCAGGCGGGCGAACGGTTGGTGGCCTGGCGCATCGCATCGATGTCGAACGATGGCAGGGCCACACCTGTCTCCTGCCAGACCTTGTTTTCGGTATTGATATTGTCACTCAGGTGTAGCATCAGCGTCTTCCTTTGCAAAAAGAACCGTATGCGGAGGCGGGGGCGTCTCCGTCCTGTCCTCTCTGTATATCGAACCTATCAAGCCGGTCCACATCGGCCTCCTGAGTTGCCGTTTGTTTCTCATGACTCATGAGGTTGCCATGGGAAGGCTGGGTTCACCTATACTTGGCCATAAGTAGTACTTGCGACGCAGGCGTCCATTTTGGACGCCGGGGGCCGGTGAGGGGAAGGCTGATACGGATAGATGAAGACCGAAGCGGACTCGGAGGGTGATTCCTCCAACGGCAACCACCGCGTCACCATTTATGATGTGGCCCGTCAGGCCGGTGTTTCCCCCTCCACGGTTTCACGCACCTTCTCACGTCCGGACCGTGTCAGCATCTCGACGTCTCGGAAGGTCCAGCAGGTTGCAGATGCCCTGGGCTACCACAGCGACATGGTCGACAGCCGGCCGGGCACCCAGGGGAGGGGCCTTGTGGCTGTCATCGTGCCCGATCTGGGCAACCAGTTCTTCACTGGGGTCATCCGCAACATACAGGACCAATGCGAGCGCTTTCGATTCGAGACCCTGATTCTGGAGACCAGGGAGTCCATCACCAAGGAGCGCCGCATCGTCGATACAGTGGCCCCTGTTGTTTCGGGTATCATCCTGGTTTCCCCCAGGATGCCTGATGCCATGATTCGCAAGTGTGCCCAATTGCGCCCTCTGATCAGCGTCAACCGCGACGTTCGGGGTGTCTCCAGCATCTGTATCGACGTTTCCAAGGGGGCACGCCAGGCGGTTGATCACCTCCACACCCTGGGCTACCGGAGTTTGACATACCTGGACGGGCCGGCGGCCTCCTGGTCGGGGGGCATCCGGTGGCGGCACATCTTCAACGAGTGCGATGCCAAGGGGATAACCGTCAAGCGTTCGCTACCCTGCGCCCCTACCTTCTATGGCGGCTACTCATACGCCGAGAAGTATCTGGATGACCCCACCGGGGCGGTCATCGCCCATAACGACCTGATGGCCATTGGACTGATTGTGGCCCTGAGGCGGCTGGGTTGTGAGTGCCCACGAGACGTTTCGGTTATCGGATTCGACAACGACACCATGTCCATGGTCAGTAGTCCACCCTTGACCACCATTCATATGTCCCTGTCCGCCTTGGGCAGGGGGGCGGCCGACCTTCTCATGCAGCGTTTGGCCGGTACGACTTCGACTGCAGCCACTCCGATCGTCCCGGCTCACTTGATCATCAGGCAGAGCACCGGTGCCAGACTGGATAAGCCCTCAGGGCGGAACGTGGCGGAGAGTGAATCCCTATCATGAGTTCCCACCCCCGGCCTCATCGCGTAACCATTAGGGAAGTAGCCGAGAAGGCTGGTGTCTCCCCCTCGACGGTATCCAGGGCTTTTGCCCGGCCGGACCGGGTCAGCGCTGCCACAACCAGGCGGATATTCGTAGCGGCTGATGCCCTGGGGTACTATACGGAGCTGGTCGACACGGTCCCCTCCCGGACCCTGCGCGGAATGGTGGCCATAATCGTTCCCGATATCGCCAACCAGTTCTTCTCCGACATCATCCGTTCAGTACAGCACGAGTGCAACGAGGCCGGTTTCGCTCTTATCGTTGCCGAATCCGAAGAGAGCGCAACCAGGGAGAGGGCGGCTTTCAACAAGATTGCGGCCTATGTTGACGGGGTGATTCTGACATCCTCCCGGATGCCCGAGGCCATGATCCGCAAGTGTGCCCAGACCAGGCCCATCGTCGTGGTCAACCGGACCGTGCGGGGGGTACCCAGCGTGGCAATCAATATCACGATAGGAATCCGACAGGCGGTTGATCTTCTGGTGTCCATGGGATTCGAGCGGGTGACCTACCTGGATGGTCCCTCCTCGTCATGGTCCGTCGGGGTCAGGTGGAACCATACCTCCGAGGAGTTCCGTAAGCGTGGGGTGACGGTTCGGCGCATCTGGCCCGGTTCTCCCACCTTCGTCGGAGGGTATGCCATGGTCGGGCGGTACCTGAAGGACCCCACCGGGGCGGTCATCGCGCACAACGACCTCATGGCTCTGGGTTTCATGGCGGCCATGCGTCGTCATGGTCGCCGCTGTCCGGAGGATTATGTGATCATCGGGTTCGACAATGACACCATGGCCCAGGTCAGCGAACCGCCTCTTTCGAGTGTGGGTAATTCACCGCCAAAGCTGGGCAAGACCGCGGCCACCCTCCTCTTGGAACGGCTGAATGGTCGGACCGACCTGGGGCAGAGCATCATGGTCCCCTCCTACCTGATCGTACGGGAGAGCGTAGGGAAGACCGGAACCCGATCATCCTGAGGAGGACGGTGTCCCGGCAAATCATGGCAACACCATCCCCATACCTTTCCGGGCACGGATAGGCTGACCCATGGTATATACGAGTTCCGATTCCATGCGGTCCCGACTGCCTCCTTGCCCTGTGCACAGGCGGCTCCTGAATTCATGGGGGCAGGAATCCCGGACTCGCCATTTTCGACTAAGGAGTTTGCAGTGGCTTTCCTGGATGATGACTATCTGCTCGGGACGCAGCTTTCCCGGGAACTCTTCCATGATGTGGCTGAGGATCTGCCCCTGGTGGATTATCATTGCCACCTCCACGCCAAGGAGATCTACGAGGATCCCAACTTCGGCAATATTGTCGATGCCTGGCTTACTGATGGGCATAACTACGGCGATCACTACAAGTGGAGGTTGGAGAGGGCCAACGGGGTGCCTGAACGGCTGATAACCGGTGACGGTGACCCATGGGACAAGTTCCTGGCCTACGCACAGACCATGGAAGAGGCCGTGGGCAGCCCCGTCTACCTCTGGACCCATATGGAGCTCCGTCGTTACTTCGGCATTACCGAGCCCCTGACCGGCAGGTCCGCCAAGTCCATCTTCGAGCAGACCAACGAGCAGCTGGCCACCCCGGAGTTTTCGCGCAGGGCCCTCCTACGCCGGATGAAGGCCAAGGTAGTCTGCACCACCGATTCTCCCGAGGACAGTCTGGAATACCATGAGCTCTTTGCCAAGGAGGGGGAGTCCTTCAGGATGGTTCCCGCCTTCCGTCCGGATGTGGCCCTGAATCCGACTGCCGACGACTATGGGGAGTGGATCGGCGTCATGGAGTCGGTCTGTGGCAGGTCAATCAACGGTTTCGGCGACCTGGTCGATGCGCTGAGGGAACGTGTGGACTACTTCCATCGGCACGGTTCCAGGCTTTCCGACCACGCCGTCGATGTGGTGGAGTTCGCACCGGCCACGACCGGGGAACTGGACGCCATCTTCGGCAAGGCCAGGGCGGGCCAGGTTCTCGACGACCACGAGCAGTCCCAGTATCGAGCGGCCCTTCTTCTGGAGCTGATGAGGATTTACAAGGACAAGGGTTGGACCATGCAGCTCCACCTTCATGCCAGCCGCAACAACAATTCGACCGCCTTCCGGGAGCTGGGGGCCGACACGGGCTACGATGCCATTGCCGATGGCCTGGTGGCAGCCCCGCTGGTGGCCCTCCTGGACCAGGCACAGAGCTCGGGCACCCTGCCCAAGACCATCGTCTACTCCCTCAACCCCAATGATTACATGGCCATAGCCACTGACCTGGGCTGCTTCGGAGGCGATAATCGCGGCCAGCTCCAGCTGGGCAACGCCTGGTGGTTCAACGATACGGTCACCGGGATGCGCCGCCAGCTTGAGGTTGTGGCCGAGACATCCCTCCTGGGCAACGCGGTGGGGATGACCACGGACTCCCGCAGCTTCCTCTCCTTCCCCAGGCATGAGCTCTTCCGCAGGGTGCTCTGCGGTCTCCTGGGCGACTGGGCGGCACAGGGTACCATCCCCGATGACAAGGAGTATCTGGCTCCTCTGGTCCGTGCGGTCTCCTATGAGAACGCCCTGGCCCTCTTCGAGGACTGATATATCAGTAGGTTGTGAATAACGTGTTTGCCTATATGAATTGATAATCCGTATAAGCAGGCACGTTCTGTCCTGGAATATTGGGCTGGTTGTCTGTCGACCGTCGGCGGCTGACGGATTGCCGTCCCCTAAGGCCGTGAGCAGGCGTTGGTCCACCAGTTCGGCAGGGTCCTTCATGAATATCCTGTTAGGGTATCCGGTACATCCGAGTGCTCATTTCCCCGCCTGTCCTGCTTGGTATTCAAAGGATCGGCGACAATCGCGCAAGACGGCACGATCCTGATTTCCATGGAACAACCTTTGGTTGATATTGCTGTTTAGGTTCCCCGCCAATCGTTCCCCGACTATGAGGTATCCACTCAAGGAAATGTTTCCATCTGCCCTGGATTGGTCCGGTTCCTCTTTCCGGTGTGCATGGAAAGATGGTATTCATTGCGGGTTGCGGTTCTCTGTCGGTACCCTTGCGCATTGAATTCCTATCTAGGCCGAACATAAGCAATGCGGCTTACGCAGCGGTGTCTTTCTTCATGCTGAGACGTAACCGGCCGTGTGCGCGATGATGCATGTGTACTTGTCGGAATCGCGGATATGACAGCCACGATGTTGCCACGTGGAGAACTGGTCCGGACCGGCGGTCGCAACCTTCGCAAAGGCTGGCAACAAAGTGATTCGTGTCTGAAGCCGCCCATTAGCTTGAAGGTATGAGTGAGACAACGCGACAGTGCATGGTTCCAGAGGGTGGCTCCACGGGATTCGTTCCCACCTGTGATACGGGAGATGACACCGGCCTGAAACATGACTATGTCAAGGAGATACCGGAACAGACCGGGCGGGATACGATCCTCCTGAATCCGAAGGATATGGTGGCCGTGGCCGCCAGAAGCCTGGAACCGGGCGAGAAGGTTCAGGTGGAGGGCCATGGTGAGGTGGTCGTGCTCGACAAGGTCCCCCGTGGACACAAAGTGGCCCTCCGGGACATCCCCAGGGGGGAGGACGTCGTCAAGTACGGCTATGCCATCGGCCATGCCAAGGAGGACATCCATAAGGGGCAGTGGGTCCACACCCACAACCTGGCCACCAACCTGGGGGCCAACCTGGATTACCGGTACCGGCCGGTCACCGACACGGTCAAGCCGGGCAGTCCGTCCGGAACCTTCCGGGGGTACAAGCGTTCGACGGGCAAGGTCGGCATCCGTAATGACCTCTATATAGTCCCCACGGTCGGTTGCATCAACAGTCTCTGCAATGCCATGGCCCGGTCCTTCTCGGCCCGCCACCATGGCAACGGGTCCTTCGACTCAGTGGTTGTGGCCCGTCATCCTTATGGGTGCTCCCAGTTGGGAGGCGACCTTGTCTACACCAGGCGTTGTCTCCAGGACATCGCCACCCATCCCAACGCTGGCGGGGTCCTCCTGGTCGGCCTGGGTTGTGAGAACAACCAGATGGAGGACATGCTGGCAACACTGGGTGATTACGACAAGGACCGTGTCCGTTGGATCATTTGCCAGGAGGTGGAGGACGAGCTGGACGAGGCCGATGCCCTCCTGGACCAGATCAACGAGGCCGCGGCCGGTGACCACCGTGAAGAGGTTCCCCTCTCCGAGCTCAATGTCAGTGTCAAGTGCGGTGGGTCCGATGGCATGTCAGGCATAACGGCCAACCCTCTGGTGGGTCGGTTTGCGGAATGGGTGGTCTCCCAGGGTGGTTCGGTGGTCCTGGCCGAGGTACCCGAGATGTTCGGGGCGGAGCAGGTCCTGATGAGTCAGGCTCGCGACGAGCAGGTCTTCCATGACATCATTGATCTGATCAACGATTTCAAGGGATTCTTCCGCAAATACGACGAGGTCATATCCGACAACCCTTCTCCGGGGAACAAGAAGGGCGGAATCACCACCCTGGAAGACAAGTCCCTGGGGTGTATCCGCAAGGGCGGTCGTTGCGAGGTGGAGGATGTTCTCCACTATGGAGACCACATTCGCAGGCCTGGTCTCTCCCTCCTCCAGACGCCGGGCAACGACCTGGTCTCCAGCACCGGGATGGCCGCGGCCGGAGCCCAGGTGGTCCTCTTCACAACCGGGCGGGGGACGCCCTTCGGGACCTTTGTCCCTACTCTGAAGGTGGCCACCAATACCCCCCTGGCCACCAAGAAACACCGGTGGATCGACTTCAACGCCGGCCGTCTCCTGGATGAGCCGGGTGACCGTGTCTTCGAAGACTTCCGCAGGAAGGTCCTCGCCGTTGTCAACGGGGAGGAGACCTGCAACGAGCGTAACGGCATGCAGGATATAGCCATCTTCAAGGACGGCCCGACCGAGTAGGTCGTATATGGGGCATCGGATACCCGGGCCATGATGGTCCGGGCATTTGCTGTGTCCCGCCGGTTTCCGCGCTTGACCAGTCCGCCGAAGCCCGCCGGGGTTCCGGGGGGTGCCATGTCATAAAAGGCAGGGTCCCAATCGGGGTCCCCCTCTCCTATAGTGATGGGCTGGAGATACTTGCGTGCACCATGATCCAAGAATCGGGAGAGCGATGGAACTTTTCAGAAAGAAGTCGGTGGAGCAGACCCTTGCCGAGACCGGTGAGGAGGGGCGTTCGCTGAAGCGGACCCTGTCCACGTGGGATCTGGCCATCATGGCCGTCGCAGTAGCCGTCGGAGCGGGCATCTTCTCTGTGGGTGCCCAGGCGGCGGCCTTCCACGCCGGACCCGCCGTCATCATCTCCTTCGTCATCGCCGGTGTCGTCTGCGGAGCGGCCGTCATGTGCTACGCCGAGTTCGCTTCGATCATCCCTGTGTCGGGATCCGCCTACACGTTCACCTACACCACGATAGGTGAGCTGGTGGCCTGGATCATCGGCTGGGATCTGATCCTGGAGATGCTGATGGCCGCATCGGTCATTTCCAAGTACTGGGGCGTCTACCTGAATGACCTCATCCATCTGATGGGTGGGAAGTCCTTCTCCAGCAGCTTCCGGCTGGGGCCGCTCACCGTAGACCTGGCACCCCTGGTCGTCGTTGCCCTCTTCACGGTCCTTCTGGTTCTGGGCACCAAGCTCTCGGCCCGTTTCGACGGCGCCCTGACCGTCCTGAAGATCGGCATCGTGGTCTTCGTCATCGTGGTCGGCTTCTTCTACATCAAGGCCGAGAACTACCATCCCTTCATCCCGCCGACCGAGCCCGCCTCCGATGTCCCCGGCGCATCCGTTTCCGGTATCATGGGGCAGCCTCTCTGGCAGTGGGTCTCCGGTATGCAGCCCACCATCTATGGCATTCCCGGCATCCTTTCGGGCGCCGCACTGGTCTTCTTCGCCTTCGTCGGCTTTGATATCGTGGCCACCACCTCCGAGGAGGCCAAGGAACCCCACAAGACCATCCCCAGGGGGATCGGACTGGGCATGCTGATCGTCATCGTCCTCTACATCCTGGTGGCCATCGTCACCACCGGCATGGTCTCCTACAAGGATCTGGCCAAGTCCAAGAGCCCGTCCCTGGCCACCGGTTTCGAGATGGTGGGAGCCTCCTGGGCCGCCAAGATCATCTCCTTCGGCATCGTCGTCGGCCTGACCACCGTGGTGATGGTCCTCCTGCTGGGTCTTACCCGTATCGTCTTCGCCATGAGCCGCGACGGTCTTCTGCCCCGGTCGTTCTCCAAGACCGGCAGGCATGGCACACCCGCCCGGATCCAGATCGCCGGAGGCATCCTGGTGGCCATAGTGGCCTCCTGTTTCCGGATCGACGTCCTCTCCGACATGGTCAACATCGGCACCCTTTCGGCCTTTCTCCTGGTGGCCATCTCCCTGCCCATCATGCGCAAGCGTCGTCCCGACCTGCCCAGGTCCTTCAAGATGCCAGGCAACCCCTGGGTCCCCATCCTGATCGCCCTGGCCTGCCTCTGGCTCATGCTCAACCTGACCGTCCTGACCTGGATCCGGTTCGTGGTCTGGCTGGCCTGCGGCTTCGTCATCTACTTCTGCTACTCCTACCATCATTCCCTCCTGGGCCGTCACCAGCTGACCAGTGACGTTTCCGAGTCCACCCGGGAGGGGATCGAGGACCAGGGGTCCCAATCCGGGGGTAGACTGGACCAAGTTATTCAGGAGGTTCACCTATGACCTACGTCATCGCCCAACCCTGCGTCGATGTCAGGGACAAGGCATGCGTGGACGAATGCCCGGTCGACTGCATCTACGAGGGTGTGCGTTCGCTCTACATCAACCCCAACGAATGTGTTGACTGCGGTGCCTGCGAGCCGGTCTGCCCGGTCGAGGCCATCTTCTACGAGGATGACCTTCCCGATGAGTGGGCCTGGTACAAGGATGCCGCCAGCGACTTCTTCGCCGAGGTCGGCGATGCGGGTGGGGCTGCCGCTGTGGGTTCCTACGATCACGACCCCGAAGGGGTCACGGCCCTCCCTCCCCAGAAGTAAGGCCGCCTGGCCTCGAGACCGATTCCGTCAAGCACGTCGTTAGGGGGTTCCATGGGCTTTCAGACCTTCTCGTCTCCCTATGACTGGTCGCGCATAGACCGCTACCGTCAGATTGCCTCGACCCGGCCCGGAGGCCTGGCCGACCTTTCGGTCGGGTCCCCGGTGGACCCTGTACCCCACTCCGTCCGGGAGGGACTGACCCGCGCAGCCGACGGAAAGGATGCCCATGGATACCCCGCAACCGTCGGGAGTCCCGAACTCCGTCAGGCCCTGACCGGGTGGTTCAGGGATGAACGCGGTGTCGACCTGGCCTCCTGCGGGGCGGCGCTCCTGCCCACGGTCGGTTCCAAAGAAGCCGTTTCGCTGATGGCCTCCCTCCTTCACCTGGGGGAGGGTGACGTGGTGGTCCAGCCGGCCGTTTCCTATCCTACCTATGCCATCGGGACCCAGCTGGCCGGGGCTCGGGTTGTTACGGTGACCGATCCCGCCGACGTGGATTCCTGGGTGTCCATTCCCCGAGTCAGAGCCATCTGGGTCAATTCCCCCTCCAATCCGACCGGCGATGTGGTCGATGTCGAGGGTCTTGCCGCCATCGTCAGGGCCGCCCGCTCCATAGGCGCGGTCGTCTTGAGCGACGAGTGCTATGCCCTCCTGACCTGGACCCCGAGCGGCCCCGCCCGGGAACCGGCTCCCTGCATTCTCGACCCCGATGTCTGCCAGGGGTCCCCGGCAGGCCTGATCTGCCTGTATTCCTTGTCCAAACAGTCCAACATGGCTGGTTACCGTTCGGCTTTCATGGCCGGGGACCCGGACATCCTCGGGCCCATGGCCACCTACCGCAAGCAGATGGGAATGATCATCAGCGGACCGGTCCAGGCGGCCATGGTGGCGGCCCTGGGCGACCAGCAGGCCGTCCAGACCCAGCGTGACCGCTATTACCGTCGCCTCCATGACCTGGTTGCGGCACTGCGATCATTCGGATACCAGGCGACCATGCCCCAGGGAGGTCTCTATATCTGGGTCGGGACCCGGGGTGGGGACTGCTGGGAGGACATGGAGACCCTGGCCGGGCTGGGTATCCTGCCCAGCCCGGGAGAATTCTACGGGGATGCCACCCACCTGCGTTTTTCGGCAACAATCAGCGATGCCGTCCTGGACCTGGTCCTGAACCGGCTCGGCAAGTGACACCTCCAGGCGGTCTGCCAGGGGAATCACTGACTGTGGATGGCCCTCGATCGGGTCTTTTCCGCCTGGTGCGGCCCCTGCCTGGTCCTGCCGGTCAGCGGGGTTCACACCCCCAGTTTCACCGACCCCTTGCCGTACCTGTTCCTGATGGTGTCCATGGCGGCCTCTGCGTGGTCCATCCTCTGGGTGCCTGAACCGGTCTTGTGGCTGCTCTCCTCGATGACATCCTCCAGGGATGGCTGAATGGGGGTCTCCTCCACCCGGCCCAGCCCGGAGGCGCTGACACCTGCCAGACGAATCAGGCGGGGGAGTGGGGTGGTCATCGGTGCCAGGTCCGGTAGTCCCAGCATGCGTTTGAGTAGTACGACCGCCTGGGGGTAGATGCGGTTGGCCGAATTGACGGGCATCTCGAGGGTCTTGGCCTTGGTCATATACCGCAGGTCATCGAAGCGCAGTTTGACAGTGATGGTCCGGGCGATCAGGTCATGGGCCCTGAGGCTGGTGGCCACCTCGTCGCTGCAGGTGCGCAGGAGGTGGCAGACCTGCTCCATGCTGGTCGTGTCGTGCAGGAAGGTGCGCTCGGCCCCGATGGACTTCTCCGGGGGGCGGGGATGCACCCTTCCCTGGTCCTGGCCGCGGGCGGAAAGGTAGAGCATCCTGGCCGTGATTTCCGAACCGGTCGCCCTGACCAGGTCATGCACGCTCAGCTTGGCCAAGTCGGCCACGTTCCTGATGGCCCAGGCGTTGAGGCGCTTTTCCAGGGCCGGCCCGATGCCCGGAATCCCCCTCAGGGGCATGAGCCGGACGAAATCGGCCTGTCGGGCCTTGGGAATGAGCAGCATCCCGTTGGGCTTGGCGTTGGTCGAGGCCATCTTGGCCACCAGCTTGTTGGTGGCGATGCCCACCGAGCAGGTCACATTGAAGTTCCTGGCCACGGTGGCGCGGATCCACCGGGCGATGGCCGTCGGCATCCCCCATTGCATCAGGGCGCCCGACACGTCCATGAAGCACTCATCCACCGAGACCTGTTCGATCTGGTCGGTGATGTGCGAGAAAACCGTCTCGAAGATCCGATGCGATACGGATCGGTAGTAGGGCATGTCGACTGGCAGGAAGATCCCCTGAGGGCAGAGCCGACGGGCCCTGCTGACGGGCATGGCCGAGTTGACACCGTAGGGGCGGGCCTCATAGCTTGCCGCGGAGACGACGGAGCGGGTGCCGGTACCGATGATGACGGGCTTCCCTTTGAGTTCCGGGTGCCGGGCGATCTCACAGGAGGCATAGAAGGCATCCATGTCTATGTGGAGTACGGTGCATCCGGTCTCGTCATGTCCCCAGTCTCTCTTGGCGGATGCCAGCCTCGGTGCGGTGCTCATGGTTCCATGATAGGCAGGGGTCCCAATGACAACACCGGACAAAACCAACGAGTGCCGGCTGGTCGAAAGGCTTGAGGGAAAAAGGTGAGTATCCAAGATACGTATGACGAATACAAGTCGGGTGCCTTCGGAACCGGTAAGAGCCGTCTCCGGATTCAGCGGTGATCTTCTCTGCGGGGCCATGCATTGATCTGCGTGGCTGTCCGGAATCCGCTCGGCGAGTCCCATCGTGGTGGGATGGTATTCTGGTGATTTGTTCTGGCCTTATCCGGGTGTCCTCCTGATGCCGATGATAGGGTTGGATCCGGGAGACGTGCCTGAGTGGCCGAAAGGGGCACCCTGCTAAGGTGTTGACTGCGCAAGCGGTCCAGGAGTTCGAATCTCCTCGTCTCCGCAAGTGACCGGGAACCGTTGATATCCAACGGTTCCCGGTTTTTCATTGTTGTGTCAGTCAGCCGGGGTTGCCTTCCTTGGACGTGGAATGGGGCCGGGTGTTCCATCAGTGCGCGGGGACCGGGCTCTGCACGGTCTCGAGTTCGGTGGGGGACACCCTGCCTTGGAGAAGATTGGTCAGCGCCCTGCCGAACCCCTCGACCTGGTCGAGGGGGATGTCATAGGTCATGGTCACCCTGTCCGTGAAGGTCTCCTTGACGATGCCGCCCTGGACGGATTCAATGAGTCGGCGCAGGTGGTCGTGGTCGGGGTAGGCGACCGAGATCCGGTACCGGCGTGAGGTCACTATCCTGGCCGGTCTGGCGGCCTCCAGGGCCAGGGAGGCGGCCGAGGAATACGCGCGGATCAGCCCACCCGAACCGAGGAGTATGCCACCGAAGTACCTGGTCACGGTGACTACGCAGTCGGTCAGGTCCTGGCGTCTCATCACCTCGAGGATGGGTTTGCCGGCAGTGCCCGAGGGTTCCCCGTCATCGCTCATGCGCTCGCTGGTGTGCCCATGGGGACCCCAGATGGCGCTGTGGCAGACATGCCGGGCCTTGGGGTTGGCCAGACGGATCTGTTCAACGAAGTCCATGGCCGTATCCTGGTCCGTAATGTGGCAGGCGTTCCCGATGAACTCGGACTTCCTGTCGGTCAGGGATCCGGTGGAAGGGTGGTCGCAAGGGTCCAGGATGGTCTGCATGGCGGTCCCCTCAGGCTTCAGGATCGTTCGGTCTATGGTCTTCCTCCATGGTAGGGCCATACGTCATGGAGTGTCAGGGAAATCATGGAGTGGACATAAGCTTGCACCATGACCAATCCCCAGGACCAGCCGGAACCAGAATCCCAGGACCAGACGAATGATGACCGGGGGGAGGACCACAAGCCCCACGAGGCACTGACCGTCTTCTATGAGCGGCTGAGGCACTCCATTGATGCGGATGAGCTGCATGAATTCGCCCGACGACCCCTGCCCGACAGGGCGGACCAGGCGGCCTTCTCCCGGTTCACGGCACTCCTGGAGGCCGTGGCAGGCAACGGCCACACCCCGGTCGAGGATAGGATCTTCCTGGCCGAGACCATGCCCTTCCCCAACATCCTGGTCAAGCTTTCCCAGGATGCCGATCCGAAGGTGCGTCGGGCGGTGGCTGCCAACCGGGATGACAAGAACTGGCTGGTGGGCCTCCTCACCAAGGACGAGGACCCACAGGTCAGGGCAGCGGCCCTCCTCAACCCCATGACCTCCTGGAAGATGCGCCTGGAGGGTGCCCAGGACCCGGCGACCGATCCGGACACCCTGGATTACCTGGCTGGGTTGGGGGTCTCAGAGGAGAAGGACGGACCGATGATTCTGGCCTCCATGGTTCGCAGGGCCGTGGCCCTGAACCCCACCACCCCTGAAGAGACCATCAGAACCCTGGCCCGGGATGACCGTGTCGAGGTCGCCCATGCGGCCCAGGAGCGATTGGGCCGGTAATGTTCGACTCGCGTTTTGACGAACGGGGCTAAGGCGTTACAATTATGGATTGTTGTGTTTCCCTAAGGGGTCCTCAAAGCGCTTTTCCCACTCGCCGTCTAGGACTTTCAGGGAGCCCACGGATAATATGGCCTCTCGCCGGCATGGCAGCATGCAGAGCGGGGAGCCCGAAACACAATGCAAGGAAAAGGTTGAATCGTGAAGACTTTCACCCCGAAACCAGCCGATCTGACTCATGACTGGTATGTAGTCGACGCCACCGATGTGGTGCTGGGCCGTCTGGCCACCCAGGTGGCGGACCTTCTGCGTGGCAAGAACAAGCCCACTTTCGCGCCCCATGCCGATTCGGGCAATAACGTCATCGTCATCAACGCGGCCAGGATCGCCCTGACCGGCGACAAGAACGACAAGGTGCTCTACACCCACTCCGGTCGTCCTGGCGGTCTGCGTCGTGACTCCTATGGCGAGCTGCTCCAGCACAATCCCGAGCGGATCATCACCACCGCAGTCAAGGGCATGCTTCCCAAGAACAAGCTGGCCAAGGTCCAGCTGACCCGCCTGCGCGTCTTCGCGGGTGAGGAGTATCCCCACACCTCCCAGAAGCCCGTTCCCTACGAGATCCACCAGGTCTCTCAGCAGGCCAAGTAGAACCAGAGGAGATAGATCATCATGGCTGAAAACAACAACAGCTCCGCGGTTCTCGAGTCCGAGGAGACCGCAGCTTCCTACACTTCGGAGACCAACGCCGGTGCCGGCACCGGAACCTCCGCCATCGAGCCGGGCTACGGCACCGGCCGCCGCAAGGAGGCCGTCGCCCGTGTGCGACTGGTCCCCGGATCCGGCAAGTGGACCATCAACGGGCACACCCTGGAGGAGTATTTCCCCAGCCGTCTGCACCAGCGCGAGGTCAACTCGCCGATCGTCCTGCTCAAGCTCGAGAACAGGTTCGACATCATCGTCCGCGTCGACGGCGGCGGCGTGACCGGCCAGGCAGGCGCAATCCGCCTGGGTGTGGCCCGCGCCCTGAACGCCATCGACCGTGACGCCAACCGTCCCGCCCTGAAGAAGGCCGGATTCCTGACCCGCGACGCCCGCGTCGTGGAGCGCAAGAAGGCCGGTCTGCACAAGGCACGTCGCGCTCCTCAGTTCTCCAAGCGCTGACCGGCAGGTCACCCCTTACGAACCCGCGGCCTTCGGGCCGCGGGTTTTGTATGTTTGGACCCGTCTCGGTGCGTCTCAGATCCCGGGTGTCCCAATACGAGCAGTGGTTGGAACCGAACGTGAAACTGAACGGAAACTGTTACGTATTAACCAGAAACGGAACGATTCCCCACACGACACGCTACAAACGAACGTCGCCACTCTCAGGGCCGATTTGGTAGCCCCTCTTCGCTATATTGTGACCTTGATCACCATACCGACGTTGCTGTATGGCTGGTAGACATAGGGTCGTCCGGTTTTCCGGATACCTGACAACTGCTCATTAAGGGGGGCATGTGGTCTCGGACAAGAAGAATATGCACACCAATACGGGGGCTTCCGCCAAGCGGGAGAAAGCTGCGACGGTCAGCCCCGATAAGGAGGTTGATGCCCTGGTGACCAGGGCACAGGCTGCCCTGGAGAAATTTGAGGAGCTCAATCAAACCCAGGTCGACCGGATCGTCGCCAAGGCCTCCATCGCCGCCCTCAACAAGCATCTGGTCCTGGCCAAGCTGGCCGTCGAGGAGACCGGGCGAGGCCTGGTCGAAGACAAGGCCACCAAGAACATCTTCGCCTGCGAGCATGTGACCAACCACCTCGCCAAGCAGCGTACGGTCGGCGTCATCAACGAGAACGACGTGGACGGCATCATCGAGGTGGCCGAGCCGGTTGGTGTGGTGGCCGGTGTCACCCCGGTGACCAACCCGACCTCCACGGCCATCTTCAAGTCCCTGATCGCCCTGAAGACCCGTTGCCCGATCGTCTTCGGCTTCCATCCCTTCGCTCAGAAATGCTCCGTGGAGGCCGCCAGGATCGTCCGTGACGCGGCCATTGAGGCCGGTGCCCCCGAGGATTGCATCCAGTGGATCGAGCACCCCTCCGTCGAGGCCACCGGGGCCCTGATGAAGCACCCGGGTGTGGCCACCATCCTGGCCACCGGCGGCCCCGGCATGGTCAAGGCCGCCTACTCCTCCGGCAAGCCCGCCCTGGGCGTCGGTGCCGGCAATGCCCCCGCCTACGTCGACAAGGACGTGTGCGTGCCCAGGGCGGTCAACGACCTGATTCTCTCCAAGCACTTCGATTACGGCATGATCTGCGCCACCGAGCAGGCCATCATCGCCCACCAGGACGTTTACGACCGGGTGGTGGACGAGATGAAGCGCCGCCGTGCCTACTTCGTCAACAAGGAGGAGAAGGCCAAGCTGGAGCAGTACATGTTCGGAGTCACCGCCTACGCCGGCAAGGATGCCCCCGCTCCCAAGCTGAACTCGGTGGTTCCCGGTAAATCGCCCCAGTTCATCGCCCATGAGGCCGGCTTCGAGGTCCCCGAGGATGTGACCATCCTGGCGGCCGAATGCCAGGAGGTCGGCGAGATGGAACCCCTGACCCTGGAGAAGCTTGCCCCGGTACAGGCCGTCCTCAGGGCCGGCAACAAGGAGGAAGCCTTCACCATGTGTGAGCAGATGCTCCACTTCGGTGCCGGTCATACAGCCGCCATCCACACCGACAACGAGAAACTGGTGCGTGAGTTCGGCCTGCGCATGCACGCCTGCAGGATCGTCTGGAACCAGCCCAGCTCCCTGGGTGGGATCGGTGACATCTACAATTCCATCGCCCCCTCCCTGACCCTGGGCTGCGGCTCCTATGGCGGAAACTCCGTGGCTGGTAACGTCCAGGCGGTCAATCTGATCAACGTCAAGCGCATAGCTCGGAGGAACAACAACATGCAGTGGTTCAAGGTGCCGCCCAAGACCTACTTCGAGCCGAATTCCGTGCGGTACCTGCGTGACATGTTCGGCATCCACCGCGCCGTCATCGTCTGCGACAAGGTCATGGAGCAGCTGGGCATCATCGACAAGATCATCGATCAGCTGCGGGCGCGCCCCGAGTCCGTCACCTTCAGGATCATCGACTACGTGGAGCCCGAGCCCAGCGTCGAGACCGTGGAGCGTGGAGCCGAGATGATGCGTGACGAGTTCGGTCCCGACACCATCATCGCCGTGGGCGGCGGCAGCCCCATGGACGCGGCCAAGATCATGTGGCTCCTCTATGAGCACCCGGAGATCTCCTTCGCCGACGTGCGCGAGAAGTTCTTCGACATCCGCAAGAGGGCCTTCAAGATCCCGCCGCTGGGAACCAAGGCCAAGTTGGTCTGCATCCCCACCTCCTCGGGCACCGGCTCCGAGGTGACCCCCTTCGCGGTCATCACCGACCACAAGACCGGCTACAAGTACCCGATCACCGATTACGCCCTGACCCCCAGTGTGGCCATCGTGGACCCGGTCCTGGCCCGGACCCAGCCCAAGCGCCTGGCCTCGGATTCCGGTTTCGACGCCCTGACCCACTGCATGGAGGCCTTCGTCTCGGTCTACGCCAACGACTACACGGACGCCATGGCCCTGAGGGCCGCCAAGCTGATTTGGGACAACCTGGCGGTTTCGGTCGGCACCGAGGGCGGCAGGACCAAGATCCGGGCCCAGGAGAAGATGCACAACGCGGCCACCATGGCCGGCATGGCCTTCGGGTCGGCCTTCCTGGGCATGTGCCACGGCATGGCCCATACCATCGGCGCCCTCTGCCACATCGCCCATGGCCGGACCAACTCCATCCTCCTGCCCTACGTGATCCGCTACAACGGGCAGATTCCCCAGGAGCCCACCTCCTGGCCCAAATACAGCGAGTACATCGCCGCCGAGCGCTACCAGGAGCTGGCCCACGTCCTGGGCATCGAGTCCTCCTCGCCCGAGGAGGGTGTGGAACTCCTGGCCCAGGCCGTCGAGGACTACCGTGACCAGAAGCTGGGCATGGACAGGTCCTTCCAGGCCGCCGGTGTGAACGAGGACTACTTCTGGAGCGTCCTGGACCAGATCGGCATGCGTGCCTACGAAGACCAGTGCACCCCGGCCAACCCCCGGATCCCCCTGATCGAGGACATGAAGGACATCGCCATCGCCGCCTACTACGGCGTCCCCCAGGAGGAGGG
This sequence comes from Bifidobacterium indicum, assembly GCF_036987015.1. NCBI lineage: Bacteria > Bacillati > Actinomycetota > Actinomycetes > Bifidobacteriales > Bifidobacteriaceae > Bifidobacterium > Bifidobacterium indicum. The sequence continues at coordinate 1,205,837 of NZ_BTXM01000001.1, read as the reverse complement.
ACACCGTCTGCGTGTCAGCAGGGAGGGCGAGGCGGCCACCGAAGAGGCCTCACAGCGCATCTGACCTGCCCAGTGCATGATCGATCGGCCGGTCTCTCCACCGAGAGTGAACTCCCGGTGGAGAGACCGGCCTTGCCATGCCCAAAGCCATGGTACGGACGGGCTCCGGGGTCAAAGCCCGTGCGACACGCCCGGATTATGCTAGGGGTACCCTCGTGGTTAAATAAGGAAGTTGCCTGTTTTGGGCTCGCACATTTGTAATTCACAATAGCGGGTGCAGCACGGGAACCTACCCCACTGGGTTCCTGTTGGCTGTGCATGGATGCGGTTTTGGCTTGCCGGGTGGAAAACCCGCTGAGTCCCGGCCCTCGATGCCCTTGCAACAGGTTGGATAACCAGTTATATAGATCGCTAGAAAGGGCGGACGGCAATGGCGGGACAGAAAATCCGCATCAGGCTAAAGTCCTATGACCATGAGGTCATCGACCAATCGGCGAAGAAAATCGTCGAGACGGTGACGAACGCGGGCGCAACGGTTGTTGGCCCCGTTCCGTTGCCGACTGAGAAGAACGTGTATGTCGTCATCCGTTCTCCTCACAAGTACAAGGACTCCCGCGAGCACTTCGAGATGCGCACCCACAAGCGCCTGATCGACATCGTGGATCCCACGCCCAAGGCGGTGGATTCGCTGATGCACATCGATCTGCCGGCGGACGTCAACATCGAAATCAAGCTGTAAGGGAGGAGGAAACCGTATGGCTGAAGAGCAGAGGAACCGAAAGGCTCTCCTGGGCCGCAAGCTGGGCATGTCCCAGGTCTGGGATGAGAACGGCTTCTTCGTCCCGGTGACCCTGGTGGATGTCTCCACCAACGTGGTGACCGCGGTCAAGAACGAGGAAAAGGACGGCTACCAGGCCATCCAGATCGGCTACGGCCAGATCGACCCCACCAAGGTGACCAGGCCCCTGGCAGGTCATTTCGCCAAGGCCGGTGTGACCCCGCGCCGCCACCTGGTAGAGGTGCGCACCGGTGACGCCGAGAGCTACCAGCCCGGCCAGGAGCTCGGTCTGGACCTGCTGCCCGAGGGCAGTGAGGTCGACGTGACCGGCACCACCAAGGGCAAGGGCTTCGCGGGCACCATCAAGCGCTGGGGCTTCAAGTCCTACCGCCGTACCCACGGTTCGCACAAGAACGAACGTCGTCCCGGTTCCGTGGGCGCATGCGCAACCCCCAGCCGCATCCTCAAGGGAAAGCGGATGGCCGGCCGCATGGGTCACGACACCTCGACGGTCCAGAACCTGACCATCGTCTCCGCGGATGCCGAGAAGGGCGTCATCGCCATCAAGGGTGCCGTCCCCGGCCCCCGCGGCGCCATCGTCCTGGTCCGTTCGGCAGTGAAGGGAGCTTGAAATCATGGCTAAGCTGACTCTGAACATCACGGACGCCACGGGCAAGGCAGCCGGCAAGGTTGAGGCCCCCGAGAACATCTTCGGCATCGCCGAGGATGAGGTCCAGGCCCATGTGCCCCTGATCCACCAGGTCGTCGTGGCCCAGCTGGCCGCGGCCCGCCAGGGCACCCACTCGGTCAAGACCCGTTCCACCATCTCCGGTGGCGGTCGCAAGCCTTGGAAGCAGAAGGGCACGGGCCGTGCTCGTCAGGGCTCCATCCGCGCCCCCCAGTGGGCCGGTGGTGCCGTGGTCCATGGACCCCAGCCCCGCGACTACTCCCAGCGCACCCCCAAGAAGATGAAGGCTGCGGCACTGCGCTACATCCTCTCCGACAGGGCCAATGCAGGGCGCATCCACGTGGTTGATTTCGGCATCGGTGAGACCCCGTCCACCAAGGCCGCCAAGGCGGCACTCCTGCCCCTGGTCGAGAACCGCTTCACGACCATCGTGCTCTCCCGTGAGAACATCAACGAGTGGCTCTCCGTGAGGAACCTGCCCACCGTGCATGTCCTCTTCGCCGATCAGCTCAACACCTACGACGTGGTCACCGCCGAGGATGTCGTCTTCAGCAAGGACGGCTTCGACGCCTTCCTGGCTTCCAGGGGCGACACCAAGTCCGAGACCGTCAAGGAGGCCTGATTCACATGGCAGCAATCCACAAGCCCGCGCACGACATCATCCTGCGCCCGGTCGTCTCCGAGAAGAGCTATGCCAACTCGGACCGCGGCCAGTACACCTTCGTGGTGGATCCTTCCGCCAACAAGGTGGCCATCAAGCAGGCCATCGAGCAGATCTTCAATGTGAAGGTCACGTCGGTCAACACCCTGAACCGCAAGGGCAAGCGCACCCGTACCCGTACCGGATACGGCCAGCGTGCCAGCGAGAAGCGGGCCATCGTCAAGGTGGCCGAGGGGCAGTCGATCGATGTCTTCGGTAGTGGTAACTGAAGGCTAGCCGAGAAAAGTTAAGGAAGAACTACATTATGGCTATCCGTACATATAAGCCGACGACCGCGGGCCGTCGCAACGCATCGGTTTCGGACTTCGCCGAAATCACGCGCTCCAAGCCCGAGAAGTCGCTGGTTCGCAAGCTCAGCAAGACCGGTGGACGCAACTCCTACGGTCGGGTCACCAGCCGTCATCGCGGTGGTGGCCACAAGCGCCAGTACCGTCTCATCGACTTCCGTCGCTGGGACAAGGACGGCGTGCCCGCCAAGGTTGCCGAGATCGAGTACGATCCCAACCGCTCGGCACGCATCGCCCTCCTGCACTTCGCAGACGGTGAGAAGCGCTACATCATTGCTCCTCAGGGCATCAAGCAGGGTGACGCCATCGAGACCGGTCCCAAGGCCGATATCAAACCCGGCAACAACCTGCCCCTGCGCAACATCCCGACCGGCACCATCGTCCACGCCATCGAGCTGAGGCCACTTGGCGGTGCCAAGATCGCCCGCTCCGCCGGTGCGGCCGTTCAGCTGGTCGCCAAGGACGGTGCATACGCCCAGCTGCGTATGCCCTCGGGTGAGATTCGCAACGTCGACGCCCGCTGCCGCGCTACCGTCGGTGAGGTCGGCAACTCCGACCACGCCAACATCCAGCTCGGCAAGGCCGGTCGTGCACGTTGGCTTGGTCGCCGACCGATCACCCGTGGTGAGTCCATGAACCCCGTCGACCACCCGCATGGTGGACGCACTCGCGGTGGCAAGCCGCCAGTGTCTCCTTGGGGCAAGGGCGAGGTCCGTACGCGCAGGCCCAAGAAGGCATCCAACAAGATGATCGTGCGCCGCCGTCCAAATGGTAAGAACCGCAAGTAAGGGAGTGCCGAACAGATGACTCGTAGCATCAAGAAGGGCCCATTCGTCGACGCCCACTTGCAGAAGAAAGTCGACGAGCAGAACGAAAAGGGCACCAAGAACGTCATCAAGACCTGGTCCCGTCGTTCCATGATCACCCCGGACTTCATCGGGCACACCTTCGCTGTGCACGATGGCCGCAAGCATGTCCCGGTTTTCGTTACCGAGGCCATGGTCGGTCACAAGCTCGGTGAGTTCGCCCCCACGCGCACCTTCAAGGGTCACGTGAAGGACGACAAGAAAGCACGCCGCTGAGGCGAGGGAGAGTAGAGACACATGGAAGCTAAGGCAATTGCACGTCACGTCCGCGTGACGCCGCGCAAGGCTCGCCGCGTCGTCGACCTCATCCGAGGCAAGCAGGCGACCGAGGCCGTGACCATTCTGAAGTTCGCCCCCCAGGATGCGGCCATTCCGGTCCGCAAGTGCCTGGAGAGCGCCATCGCCAACGCCCGTGTCAAGGCGGACAAGGCCAATGAGCCTTTCCGTGAGAACGAGCTCGTGGTTCGTGAGACCTATGTGGACGAAGGCACCACCCTGAAGAGGTTCCGTGCCCGCGCCCAGGGTCGTGCGGCCCGCATCAACAAGCGGACCAGCCACATCACCGTCGTGGTGGCCGACAAGGAAGGAGCCCGGTAATGGGGCAGAAAATCAACCCGTTTGGGTACCGACTCGGCATCACCGAAGAGCACCGCAGCAAGTGGTACTCCGACTCCCACAAGCCGGGGGAGCGCTACAGCGACTTCGTGCTTGAGGACGACAGGATCCGCAAGGAGATGAACAAGGATCTGGAGCGCGCCGGCGTTTCCAAGATCGTCATCGAGCGGACCCGTGACCGGGTGCGCGTCGACATCCACACCGCCAGGCCGGGCATCGTCATCGGCCGTCGCGGTGCCGAGGCCGAGCGCGTCCGCGCCAAGCTGGAGAAGATCACCGGCAAGCAGGTTCAGCTGAACATCTTCGAGGTCAAGAACGCCTCGATCGATGCCCAGCTGGTCGCCCAGGGCATCGCCGAGCAGCTGACCAACCGCGTCACCTTCCGTCGTGCCATGCGCAAGGCCCAGCAGGACGCCATGCGCGCCGGGGCCAAGGGCATCAGGATCAAGCTCTCCGGCCGCCTGGGTGGAGCCGAAATGAGCCGTTCGGAGTTCTACCGCGAGGGCCGTGTACCCCTGCAGACCCTCCGCGCCCTGATCGATTACGGCTTCTTCGAGGCAAGGACCACCTACGGTCGCATCGGCGTCAAGGTCTGGATCTACAAGGGCGACATGACCGAGCGTGAGTTCGAGGAGCAGCAGGCTCAGCAGAACAACCGTCCCGGTCGTCGGGGGGACCGTCGTCCCCGCCGTGGTGCCCGCCCCGCCGAGGGTCGCACCCGTCGCGAGCAGGACGCAGCCCAGGAGAACAGCGGTGTGGCGACTCCGCCGGCGGCAGCTGAGGAACAGACCGCAGCGGCCCCCGTCGCAACGGAAGCAAAGGAGTGAGCTGTGCTTATCCCAAAGAGGACTAAATACCGCAAGCAGCATCGTCCCGGTCGTTCGGGCATGTCCAAGGGCGGCAACGAGATCGCCTTCGGCGATTTTGGCATTCAGGCCCTGGCTCCGGCTTACCTGACCAATCGTCAGATAGAGGCTGCCCGTATCGCCATGACCCGCTACATCAAGCGTGGCGGTCGTGTCTGGATCACGGTCTTCCCCGATCGGCCCCTGACCAAGCACGCCCTCGGTTCCCGAATGGGTTCCGGCAAGGGGGCGCCCGAGTTCTGGGTGGCCAATGTCCGTCCCGGCAGGGTGCTCTTCGAAATCGGCGGCGTCTCGGAGGATGTGGCCCGTGAGGCCCTCCGTCGTGCAGTCGACAAGCTCCCCATGAAGTGCCGGATTATTGCACGTGAAGGCGGTGACATCTGATGTCAGTCGGAACAGCCGAATATTCCATCAAGAATCTGAACGAGAAGACCGATGCGGAGATCGAGGACTTCCTGAAGAAGTCGAAGGAAGAACTCTTCAACCTGCGCTTCCAGTCCGCCACGGGCCAGCTGGAGAACACCTCCCGCCTCAAGGCCGTCAAGCACGACATCGCCAGGATGTACACGGTGCTGCGCGAGCGCGAACTGGGCATCAGCCAGGCGCCCTCCGAAGCAGAGGCCGATAGCAAAGCTGAGGAGAAGTAAGCATGGCTGACAAGCAGGAGCGCAACTTCCGCAAGGTACGCACCGGATATGTCGTCTCCGACGGTATGGACAAGACCATCACCGTCGAGCTGGAGCAGCGTTCGACCCACCCCCTGTACGGCAAGGTCGTCCGCAGCAACCGCAAGGTCAAGGCGCATGATGAAAAGAACGAGGCGCATGTTGGCGACTTCGTGAGTATCATGGAGACTCGGCCTCTGAGCAAGACCAAGCGCTGGCGTCTCGACTCCATCGTCGAGCGCGCCAAGTAACAAGTTCGGCCAGGCTCCGCATCCATCCGTCCTCGGGCAGGGTGTCTGCGGAGAACCAGCGCGGCTAAGGAGAATCAATGATTCAGCAGGAATCGCGGCTTCATATCGCCGACAACACGGGTGCCAAGGAGATTCTGGCCATCCGCGTGCTCGGTGGGTCGAAGCGTCGCTATGCCGGCATTGGCGACGTCATCGTCGCCACCGTCAAGGATGCCATTCCCGGCGGGTCGGTCAAGAAGGGCGAGGTCGTCAAGGCGGTCGTCGTCCGCACAGTCAAGGAGCACCGTCGTCCAGACGGCTCCTACATCAAGTTCGACGAGAACGCGGCGGTCATTCTGGGTAATGGCCGTGAACCCCGCGGCACTCGTATCTTCGGGCCGGTCGGTCGTGAACTGCGCGACAAGCGCTTCATGAAGATCGTGTCCCTCGCACCGGAGGTGATCTGAGATGGTGGCCAAGATCAAGACAGGCGACCAGGTCAAGGTCATCCGTGGCAAGGATCGCGGCAAGGAGGGCAAGGTCCTCAGGATCCTCCCCAACGACCGTCTGATCGTCGAGGGTGTCCAGATCGTCAAGAAGCACGTCAAGGCGACCCAGCAGGGCCAGGAGTCGGGCATCGTCCCCACCGAGGCCCCGATTCATCGCTCCAACGTGATGGTGATCGACCCCGAGACCAAGAAGCCGACCCGTATCGGCGTCAACATCAAGGAGGAGGCGCGTGACGGCAAGGTCAAGACCGTGCGCACCCGCTTCGCGAAGAAGTCAGGCAAGGAGCTGTCATGAGCGATACAACCGTTGAAGCACCGGCAGTCCCTCGTTTGAAGCAGCAGTACAGCGAGCAGATCGTGCCCGAGCTGGAGAAGGAGTTCAGCTTCTCCAACCCCATGCAGGTCCCCAAGATCGAGAAGATCGTGGTCTCCATGGGTGTGGGTGCCGCGGCTCGGGACTCCAAGCTGATCGAGGGTGCGGTCAAGGACCTGACGGCCATCACCGGCCAGAAGCCCAAGATCACCAAGGCCAAGAAGTCGGTGGCTCAGTTCCACCTGCGTGAAGGCCAGGCCATCGGCGCCTACGTCACCCTGCGCGGCGTGCGCATGTGGGAGTTCCTGGACCGTCTGCTGACCCTGGCCCTGCCCCGTATCCGCGATTTCCGCGGCATCAGTGACCGTCAGTTCGACGGTCAGGGCAACTACAACTTCGGTCTCACGGAGCAGTCCATGTTCCACGAGATCGATCCCGATCAGATCGATCACCAGCGTGGTATGGATATCACCGTGGTGACCTCCACCAAGAACGATCAGGAGGCCAGGGCACTGCTCAAGCAGCTCGGCTTCCCCTTCAAGGAGAACTGATATGGCAAAAACCGCTCTGAGAAACAAGGCGGCACGCAAGCCGAAGTTCAAGGTGCGTGGCTACACGCGCTGCCAGGTCTGCGGTCGTCCTCATTCCGTCTATCGCAAGTTCGGCCTGTGCCGCATCTGCCTTCGAGAGAAGGCCCACCGCGGCGAGCTGCCCGGAGTTACGAAGTCCAGTTGGTAAAGATCGACGCTGAAGGTCCGCGGTCGCAGCAGGAATCTGCACGGCGGCGGAAACCACGGCGAGGAAGGGCATAAGCCCACATGACAATGACAGATCCCATCGCAGACATGCTCACACGTCTGCGCAATGCGAGTGCGGCCAAGCATGAAACAGTCGACATGCCGTACTCCAAATTCAAGGCGGCCATCGCGCAGATTCTCAAGCGCGAGGGATACATCGCCGATTTCAGGGCCAAGGATGCACGCGTCGGGCAGGATCTGGAGATCACGCTCAAGTACGGTCCTGACGGCCGTCAGTCCATCCAGGGCATCAAGCGAGTCTCCAAGCCCGGTCTGCGCCGGTACGCCAAGTCGGACTCCCTGCCCATGCCCTTGGGCGGATTGGGAATCGCCATCATCTCGACCAGCTCGGGACTGATGACCCAGAAGGAATGCCTCGACCGGGGCATTGGTGGCGAGATCGTCGCCTACGTGTGGTGAGAAAGGAGAGCTGAACATGGCATCGCATATTGGTAAGCTCCCCATCGCCGTACCGGCGGGTGTGGAGGTGTCCATCAGGGGCCAGGAATTCACGGCCAAGGGTCCAAAGGGTTCAGACAGCTACACCATCCCCGACGGGGTGGTCGGCAAGGTCGAGGACAACCAGATCATCATGACCCCCGTCGATGATGAGCGTCCCACCCGGGCCAAGCATGGCCTGAGCCGCTCGATCGTGGCTTCCATGGTCGAGGGTGTCTCCAAAGGATACAACAAGCACCTGCTGATCGTGGGTACCGGTTACCGCGTGGTGACCAAGGGCAAGGGCCTGGAGTTCTCTCTGGGTTACTCGCACACCATCACCGTGAACCCCCCGGAGGGCATCACGTTCGAGACCCCGAACGCCAACGAGGTCATCGTTTCCGGTATCGACAAGCAGGCCGTCGGCCAGGCAGCGGCCAACATCCGCCGCCTGCGCGCCCCCGAACCCTACAAGGGCAAGGGCATCAAGTACGCCGATGAGCACATCATGCGCAAGGCCGGAAAGGCTGGTAAGTGATATGACAGTCACGATTCTAGGTAAAGGCAAGAAGGTCGCCCGCCTGCGTCGTCACGCCCGTCTGCGCAAGCACGTGGTGGGAACCGCCGAGCGCCCTCGCCTGGTGGTCACCCGTACCAACCGCAACATGATCGCCCAGATAGTCGATGACTCCAAGGGGGTCACCCTGGTCAGCGAATCGACGATGGCCTCGGACTACTCCTCCTTCAAGGGGACCAAGACCGAAGCCGCCCGCAAGGTGGGCGAACAGATTGCAGCCAAGGCCAAGGATGCCGGCATCACCGCCGTCGTCTTCGACCGTGGCGGCAACAAGTACCATGGCAGGGTCGCAGCGGTTGCGGAAGGCGCCCGAGAGGGAGGTTTGGCACTGTGAGCGACAATGAGAACACGAAGGAAGCAACCCAGGTGACTGTAGATTCCAAGAACACTCAGTCCGGCCGGGGTGGCAGGAACGACCGGAACGATGATCGCCGTGGCGGTCGTCGCGGCGGCTCCCACGATGGCCGTCGTGACGGTCGCCGTGGTCGTCGCGATCGCGACGACCGCCGTGGTGACGAGCTCCTGGACAAGGTCGTGACCATCAACCGTGTGTCCAAGGTCCACAAGGGTGGACGTACTTTCAGCTTTGCGGCTTTGGTGGTCGTGGGCGATGGCAAGGGCACCGTCGGGGTCGGCTACGGCAAGTCCCGTGAGGTTCCTGCTGCCATCTCCAAGGGCCAGCTGGACGCCAAGAAGCACATGTTCACGGTTCCCCGCATCCGTGGCACCGTCACCCACCCGGTGATCGGCCATGATGCGGCAGGTACCGTCCTCCTGAGGCCTGCGGCCCCCGGTACCGGAGTTATCGCCGGTGGCCCGGTCCGCGCCGTCCTGGAGTGCGCCGGCATCACCGACATCCTCAGCAAGTCCATGGGATCCGCAACGGCCGTCAACATGGTCCGCGCCACTGTGGATGCACTCAAGCAGCTGGAGGAACCCGAGGAGATCGCGGCCCGCCGTGGTCTGCCCCTGGAAGAGGTTGCTCCCGACTCCCTGCTCCGTGCCCGCGCAGCCGGCATCGCCGAGGCCCGTAAGGAGCGTGAAGAGGCCAAGGAAAAGGCCAACGATGACGCTAAGGCAGGTGAGTGATGGCCAAGCAGATCAAGATCACACTGACCAAGGGCCTGGTGCATTCGACTGCACGCCAGAAGGAAAACGTCAAGTCCCTTGGTTTGCACAAGATCGGGCAGTCCGTCATCCGTGAGGATACGCCCGTCTACAGGGGCATGGCCAATAAGGTCCGCCACCTGGTCACCGTAGAGGAGGCTGACTGACAATGGCTAGCGAGAAGCAAGAGCCTACGATCCTGCAGATGCATGATCTGCGTCCGGCTCCCGGAGCCAAGCGCGACCGCATCCGTGTGGGCCGAGGCGAAGGGTCCAAGGGCAAGACCTCGGGCCGTGGCATGAAGGGTACCAAGGCGCGTTACCAGGTGCGTCCAGGATTCGAAGGCGGCCAGTTGCCTCTGTACATGAGGCTGCCCAAGTTGCGCGGATTCCGCAGCCCGTTCAAGAAGCAGTATCAGGTCGTCAACCTTGGGGCACTGAGCGAGCTCTTCCCCAAGGGCGGCGAGATCACCGTCGACGACCTGGTCAAGGGCGGAGCGGTCCGCAAGGGTTACCCGGTCAAGGTCCTCGGGGAAGGTGAGGCCAAGACGGCCTTCACCCTCAAGGGCATGAAGGCCTCGGCCTCTGCCAGGAGCAAGATCGAGGCTGCAGGCGGGTCCATCTCCGAAGGCTGAGTATCGGAGGGACTGACCTGCACGGCAGGACATGGTTCATCGGCCCTCCCCGTCTTACGGGCGAGGGCCGATTCCAGATTCGACCAAGGTTGACAGACCCATCGGTTATGCTGGTCGGAGCACAAGGATGAGCGCGGCTTATGGAGAACTCAGGCGCGGTAGGGAAGGAACTTAGGTGAGGACGTTAATCCAGGCCTTCAGAACCAAGGAGCTGAGGAACAAGATCCTCTTCGTCTTTGGTATCATCATCATCTACCGGATCGGTTCATTCATACCGACCCCCGGAGTGGATTACCCCGCTGTGCAGAAGTGCATCACCACAGCCGGCAATGAGGACTTCATAGGCCTGGTCAACCTGTTCTCCGGTGGCGCACTCCTCCAGCTCTCCATTTTCGCACTGGGCATCATGCCATACATCACGGCATCCATCGTCGTTCAGCTGCTGCGTGTGGTCATCCCTCGGTTCGAGGCCCTGCACAAGGAGGGCCAGTCGGGTGAGGCCAAGCTCACCGAGTACACCAGGTATCTGACCATCGGCCTGGCCATCCTCCAGTCCACCACCATCCTGGTCACCGCCAGGTCCGGCGCCCTCTTCAATGGGGCATGCCAGAGCCAGGTCATCCCCGACAGCTCGGTCTGGAACCTGATCGTCATGGTCCTGATCATGACCGGCGGCACCGGCCTGATCATGTGGATGGCCGAGCTCATCACCGACAAGGGTATCGGCAATGGTATGTCGGTCCTGATCTTCACCTCCATCTGCTCCGGATTCCTGCCGCAGCTTTGGAACATCGGCTGGGGCACCAACGGCAAGAACGGCGACTGGACCAAGTTCGGCATCGTAGTGGCTGTCCTGGTCTTCATCCTGATCTTCGTGGACTTCGTGGAGCTGGCCCAGCGCCGTATCCCGGTCCAGTACACCAGGCGCATGATCGGCAGGAAGATGTATGGCGGATCATCCACCTACCTTCCCCTGAAGATCAACATGTCCGGCGTCATCCCACCCATCTTCGCCTCGTCCATTCTGGCCATCCCCACCCTGATCGCCCAGTTCGGCAAGTCCGATCAGAACTGGGTCAAGTGGATCGACGCGAATCTGGCCGACACCACCTCGGTCTGGTACATCGTCCTGTACTCGGTCATGATCGTCTTCTTCTGCTTCTTCTACACCTCGATCACCTTCAACCCGGACGAGACAGCAGACAACATGAAGGAATACGGTGGCTTCATCCCCGGTGTCAGGGCCGGACGTGCCACCAGCCAGTATCTGAACTATGTCATGAACAGGCTGAATACCGTGGGTGCCGTCTACCTGCTCTTCGTGGCCTTGATTCCCACCGTCCTGATCATGCTGCTCAAGATCAATTCCAAGCTGCCCTTCGGAGGCACCACCATCCTGATCATCGCGGGCGTCGGTCTGGACACCCTGCGCCAGGCCAAGGCACAGACCGAACAATTCCAGTACACCGGTTTCCTCCTGGAAGGTGACCACAAGGAGGGCTGAACCCTCCGACCGGGTCCTTCTCGGGAGGATTCGACCACAGACTCTGAAAGGTCTGGCCAGCGGTTTCGTACGGTCCGTTGACCAGACCTTCTTGAATTCGGGAACCGGTCCGCCCTCTTGGACCGGGCAATCACTAGCATACGTAGGTGAGGGTTCCGGCGGACGATTCGCTGAGGACCGGAAAAGCAAGGAATCAAGCAAAGGACAAGGAATGGCACAGCGACTGTTGATCATGGGACCTCAGGGAGTCGGAAAGGGCACGCAGGCGGCCCTGCTCAGCAAGCATTACGGGATTCCGGCCATCTCCACCGGTGACATCTTCCGGTACAACCTGAAGAACGGGACCGATCTGGGCAAACAGGCCAAGGCCTATACCGACAAGGGTGAACTGGTGCCCGATGAGCTGACCAACAAGATCGTCAAGGACCGCCTGGGCATGGATGACGCCTCCCATGGATGGATCCTGGACGGGTACCCTCGTTCCGCCACCCAGGTCGAGGCCCTGGACCAGATGCTCCAGGAGTTGGGCACCCCACTGACGGCCGTGGTGGCCCTGGACGCGGACCACGACATCCTTATGCAACGCATCGCCAAGAGGGCCGAGGAGGAGGGTCGTGCCGACGACACCCCTGAGGCCATCGCCAAGCGTCTGGACATCTATGCCAAGGAGACCGCACCCCTCCTGGACACCTACAGGTCACGGGGTCTCCTGATGGCCGTGGACGGTCAGGGGGAGGTCGACCAGATCTCCAAGGCAATCGTCGACGAGCTGGACAGGCGCTGAAGGCGCGGAGGGTATTTATCCTTTCTGGCACTTCCAGAGCGTCGATAGCAAAGGGTACGAACCGCAGATAGGATGGTTCGTACCCTTTCGTTTAGCGGAATATGGATTACTGGACCTTCTTGATGAACATGATGACCACTGCACCAACCAAGACGGCAGCCATGGCGACCGGGAAGACCAGGAAGTAGCCACCCGTGGCAACCACGATGGATGAGGTGACGATGGGGGCGATGACTTGGCCCAGGGTGTTGGCCAGGTTGAGGATGCCCAGATCCTTGCCGGCCTCATCAGGATTGGGGAGGACATCAACGTTCAGGGCCTGGTCGACGGCCATGTAGATGCCGTATCCGAGTCCCATGACCGCTGCATAGATCATCATCGAAATCTTGGTGGGCCAGAGCCAGGGGACGGCGATGCCAACGGCGATGATGACCGAGGAGATGAAGACCGGGATCTTGCGCTTGCCGATTCTGTCCGAAAGGGGGCCGGACAGAAGGGAGACAGCCAGGGAGACGAACATGGTGATAACGGCCATGGTCGACACGGTGGATGCCGCCACCGTGTCGCTCTGTTTGATGTACTTCATGCAGATGTAGAGCTGATAGCCCACAATCATGTTGTAGCCGAAGATCATCATCAACCGGCCGATCAGGGCCTTGTAGAAATCACTGGCCCCTTGAGTGGGGGGCCTGAACTGGACGATGACCTGTTTGAGGCTGAAGCGCTCGTTCTCGGCGGTCTTGCCGGGCAGTTCGCGAGGAATCAGCAAGACGGTCCCCACACCGCAAAGGAACCAGCAGATGGTGCCTATAAGGAATCCGACAGTCGGGGTCTTGATGAAAGCGGAACCTATGATTGTGCCAAGCGATTGTCCGACGATCTGGCCGGCTCCATAGAAGGCGCTCATGGTGCCTCGGTACTTCTGTGGGATTCGGTCCGACAGGATGGCCACGCAAGGTGCCAGCATGCAGTTCAGTCCGATTTGGAGCAGCGACCAGGAGGCAACGATGGTGACCAGCGTAGGTGAGATCGAGGTCAGGTAGAACCCGATACCGGCTATGGGGCCACCAATGATGATCCAAGGGGTGCGCTTGCCGAATCTGCTGTTGGAGGCGTCCGACAAGGCGCCGAAGATCACGTTCGATATCAAGGCGAAGATGATACCGATGGAATTCATCGTGCCCAGGATCGTTTCCCCCTGACCAATGCCCAAGGTGTTGAACCGGGCAGGGAGGAGAACTGTGGAGCCGATGGTGCCGGACATCATGAATACGATGCAGAAGAATATGAATCCAGCGCCGAAACGTCCAAGATTCAATGTGCTGACTGGCTTGCCTGTATCTGGTGCCAGTTCGTCCTTGTTTGTAATTGCTGTTTCCATCCCGCACCTTCCTTGGCATTGAAGAATCGGTACAACACTGTTCCGGTTAGTAGTTAGCCATTACTACTAAGTAACTTAGAATATAGGCGGTGCCTTACCTCTTGTCAAAAAACTGGGTATAAAGGCTTCAATTCATTTGGATTCTCATACTGGTCCAATACAATCAGTCTGTGTCTTGTCTGTTCGGGTTGAGAGGGGAGACTGGGATGCCGGAGAGCACCGACGAATCAGGTAGAGGCGGGTCTGGTCGTGTGGTTGTGGAAGATGAAGAGCGAGCCAGTATCAGTCGTCTGATCGGTGGTGAACAGGCTCATCCTGTCCATCCCAGGCGTATGAGTGCGGAGGACCGCTTCGAGCAGATAGTTGATGTAGCCGTACGGCTGATCGGCGAAAAAGGCTACTACGGGATGTCCCTGCAGGATGTCGCCAAGGAGATAGGGATATCCCAGACGGCGGTGATCCATAGGGTCAAGAGTAAGCGGGGCCTCCTTATTGCGGTCGTTGAGCGACACTACGATCGCGATGATGCCATTGATTCCTACCTTGGACAGTTTGAAGACAATGGCCCCATGGCTGGCCGGCTCCCCAGGATTCCACAAGCGCTGAGGTGCGTGGTTGAGCAGAATGTGCGTCAACCTGAATTGGTCAGGGTCTTCGAGATGCTCAATTCCGAGGCCATGGCCCCCGATCATCCCGCTCATGATTACTTTGCGAGCCGCCCTGCCCGCATGGCGGATTTATACAACAGGCATGAGTGGGCCCTTCCCGACGGGGTGGATGGAGAGTTCGTCTATATGCTGGCCAATGCCGCCATGTATGGCCTGGAGGGACGCTGGCTGGCCAATCCTGAAACCATCGATTTCCTGGCCGAGTGGGATCGCTACGCTGATTACCTTTTCCCTCTGCCGATCTGGGCCGGGTATCGCTGAGACACGTCCTCTAGTTGACAGTCCTTGTCTCTTCAATTAAATTACTCGTCAGTAACTAATAATAACTAGATCAGTTCCGGTATCCAGGGCTTATCGGTTACCACAACCGTATATAAGGCGCACGTTGGTGTGCGCCGGTTCAGGAGAGGCAGAATCATGACAGAGTCAGAGGCAACAGAGCAATATGGCTTATATGAAATCAACCTTCAGGGGAGCGAGCGGGGAAACCCGTACGTCGAGACGCAGCTTAGGGCGGATTTCCGTTCGCGGGAAACCGGCGAGCTGATCAGCGTCAAGGGATTTTATCGCGGCAAGGGGCATTTTTCCATCAGGTTCATGCCATTGACAACCGGCTTGTGGACCTACGAAACCCACAGCAATGATCCGAATCTGGATGACTGTCAGGGTACTCTTGAGGCCGCACCGGCCCGAGGCGAAAACCACGGTCGTGTCCTCCCGGCCAAGGAAGTGGTTTCAGGGGAGCGGGCCCAGGTATACGGCAGGGAGCTGCCCTTTCGCTTCGCTTACGAGGACGGCACTGATTACGTCCCCTTCGGCACCACATGCTATGCCTGGATTAGCCAGGACACTGCCGTTCAGGACCAGACCCTGCAGACCCTGGCCACATCGCCTTTCAATAAGGTGCGTATGTGTGTCTTTCCCAAGTTTTATGACTTCAACACGGCCGATCCACCCATGTTCGCTTATCAGGGTTCCATGGCCCAGGGGTTTGACCACAGCAGGTTCAACGAGGACTTCTTCGAGAATCTCGACAGGCGCATAACCCAGCTCGACCAGCTTGGCATTCAGGCGGACGTCATCCTTTTGCATCCCTATGACAAGCCGGAGTGGGGGTTCTCCAGGATGACCACCGACGAGGACAGGTTCTATCTGAGTTATATGGCCCGCAGATATGGTGCCTACAAGAACGTCTGGTGGTCACTCGCCAATGAATATGACCTCATGCCCCACAAGTCCCTCGAGGATTGGCGCAGCTATGCAAGGGTCGTTATGGCAGACGATGCATTCGGCCATCTGCGCTCCATCCACAACTGCCTCACGATATACGATTACAACGAGCCTTGGTGCACCCATTGTTCCATCCAGCGCACGGACGTGACCAGGACCACCGAGGACATCGAGGATTGGAGGCAGCGCTTTCACAAGCCCGTAATCTGTGATGAAGCAGGATACGAGGGCAACATTTACTGGGGCTGGGGAAATCTCTCCGCCCAGGAGATGGTGCGCCGGTTCTGGCAGGGTTGCATGAGGTGCGGGTATGTAACACATGGTGAGACCTTCATCGACAAGGGCCCTCAGATCTGGTGGGCGCATGGAGGTCGTCTGCATGGGGAGTCACCTGCCCGTATCGCCTTCATGCGTGACATCTTTGAGCAGATGCCACGGGATGCAACTCCCCTGGATGCGGGAACGCCCCAGGATGCCGTCTGGCCCCTGTCCTCACCCAAGGCCCCGAATGCCGTCAGTGATGCAGCCTGGGAGAAGGCCGGCCAGTACTGGGATGTTCCTGTGATTCGTAGCGGCGTTGATTACAGCCTGGTCTATTTCGGCTGGTATCAGCCGCTCTACCGTGAGTTCGCCCTTCCCGAGGGGCATCGCTACAAGGTTGATGTGATTGACACCTGGAACATGACCGTGACGACACTGCCTGAAGAATGTCGGGATCGGATCCGGGTCAATCTGGGACAGCGCCAGTACATGGCAGTCCGACTCAGCAGAGTCGCCTAGGATGGTGTGTCGGGGAAGCGGTAGAGGAGGGGTCGGCCTATCGGAGGAATTCGCCTTCGGTATGGGTGATTTCTGGACATCCATCGGCAACATCGCGATGGCTACCTATCTGACCATGTTCTATACGGATGTGATTCATCTGAATCCTGCCAATGTCGCCTTCATGCTCCTGCTGGTGCGATTGGCGGCGGCGATCTGGGATGTGGTGGTCGGCGTGTTGATTGACCGAACAAGGACCAGGTGGGGGAGGGCCCGGCCATGGATGCTGGCCGGGGGTGTCCTTTATGGTCCCTGCTTTTTCCTGCTCTTCCTTGATCCGTGCAGAACGTCCGCTGGCAGGCTCGGATACGCCTGGATATCCTTCATCCTGGTGAATCTGGCTTACTCGACGGTGAACGTGGCATACGCTTCCCTTACCTCACTGATAACCAGTGATGTCGACGAAAAAACCCGGCTCAACATCTTCCGGATGACCACGGCCAACATCGGAGCCATGCTCGTCTACCTGCTGGCCATGCCACTCATTGCTCGACTCGGCGGGGGTGCGACCGGTTGGGGCGTCTTCTTCGGGTGCATAGCGTTCATGATTCCCTTCGGGTACTGGTATACCTTCCGGATGACACGCGAACAGGACCTTGGTGGTGGCCGGGAGGACAGGGTTACCCTAGGCAGCCAGTTTGCCGCCCTGTCGAAGAACCGGTACTGGTGGATCACCCTCGGACTCAATTTCCTCCTATGGGTCTACAACGGCATAGCAAATGGAATGGCGGCCTATTTGGCCAAGTATGTCCTTGGTAATCCGAGCCTTACCTCGGCATTGGGGTTTGCCACGGTCTTGCCGATGATTCTCGGCCTGCCCCTGTCAGGACCCATCATTGCGCGGTTCGGGAAGCGTACCACTTCCCTGGCGGGTCTGGTTCTCGTAGTGGCGGGGAGTCTGCTAATCCGTATCGATTCCTCCAGCCTTGGCATTTTCTTTCTATCCATCCTACTCAGGATGACAGGTATGGTTCCTCTGAATGCATCGTTGAATTCCATGAGTGCCGATGTTGTGGACTATGGCCAGTGGCGTTACGGTGTCCGCTCGGACGGAATGGTCTTCAGCTCCTCCAGCTTCTCCATGAAGGTGGCCATGGGGGTATCGTCGGCGGCCATAGCCTGGGTCCTGTCCGCTTCCGGTTACAAGGCCGAAACCAGCCACCAGACAGAAAGGGCCCTTTCGGCCATGGTGGGAACCTTCGTATGGGTTCCTCTGGTCATGGTTCTCCTTATTGCCATTCTTTTGGTACGATACGATTTGGATGGCAAGATGCGGCGAATCGTCGCGGAGCCCTCTTATTTCCAGACGCGAGCGAATGAACGCTCAGATTGAGCTTTTTCTCTTCCTTCTCTCTTCTTCCCCCCCCCCCATATCATCTGTACCGGTTGGCTGAAATGAGCGGCCCGGGTCGGGCCTGGTGATAGCCTGATGGTCGACCGGATTCGGGCCGGAAATGCCCGGAAACTGTGTTGAAACTAATGAGGGAGGGCGACTTGAAGGGTTCTACGGCATCCGAGCTCAGATCGGACAAGCAGGAACCGACCCATCCGCAGCACACCATCCGCACCATTTTGCACTCCTTGCGGGAATACCGGAAGGCCAGCCTCCTGACCCCGGCCTTCGTCTTTCTGGAAAGCGTCCTGGAGATCGTCATCCCGACCATCATGGCCTCCCTGATCGATCAGGGTGTCTCCGGGAGATCCATGCCGGCCATCTTCAAGTTCGGCCTGATCCTGTTGGCTTGCTCGGCCGTTTCCCTGGTCTCCGGATTCATGTCCGGAAGGTACGCGGCCATCGCCTCATCGGGCCTGGCCAAGAATCTTCGCAGCGACCTCTTCGCCAAGGTCCAGTCCTTCAGCTTCACCAACATCGACCGTTTCTCCACCGGATCCATCATCACCAGGCTGACCACCGATGTGACCAACCTGCAGAACGCCTACCAGATGGTCATCAGGGTGGGGGTCAGGGCCCCGATCATGGTCATCGTGGCCTGGATCTTCTCCTTCAGGATCTCCAGGCCCATATCCATGGTCTTCCTGATTGCCATCCCCATCCTCGGGTTCGGCCTCATCGGCCTCTCCCTCCTGGTCCATCCGATCTTCGAGCGGGTCTTCCACACCTACGACCACCTCAACAACGTGGTCGACGAGAACCTCCAGGGTATCCGGGTGGTCAAGTCCTACAACCGGGAGGACCACGAGGAGCGCAAGTTCGACGGGATCTCCCTGGCCATATACCGGGCCTTCTGCAAGGCCGAACGGATCATGAGCCTGAACCCTGCCCTGCTCAACTTCTGCATCTACGCTTCGCTTCTGGTCATCTCCTGGATGGGCGCCTCCCAGATCGTGGCCTCCGGGAACAACGCCTCCCTTGGGCTGACCACGGGTGACCTGACCGCCCTGGTCACCTATGCCATCCAGATCATGATGGCCATGAACATGGTCTCCATGATCGTCGTGATGGTCGTCATCTCCCAGGCGTCCGCCGAACGCATCTGCCAGGTCCTGGACGAGGCCAGCACTGTGCACGATCCCGCGAACCCGGTCATGGAGGTGGCTGACGGTTCAATCAGCTTCAGGGACGTGACCTTCCGCTATTCCGACCGGTCCGAGCGCCCGGTCCTGAACCACATCGACCTGGACATCCCCTCGGGCTCCACCCTGGGCATCGTGGGCGGGACCGGGTCCTCCAAGTCCAGTCTGGTCCAGCTCATTCCCCGCCTCTATGACGTGACCGAGGGATCCCTCCAGGTGGGCGGGGTCGACGTGCGCCAGTATGACCTGGCCGTCCTGCGCGACCAGGTGGCCATGGTCCTCCAGAAGAACGTCCTCTTCAGCGGGACCATCGCCGAGAACCTGCGTTGGGGCAATCCCCAGGCCAGCGACGAGGAATTGGTGCATGCCTGCACCCTGGCCCAGGCCGATGGTTTCGTGAATGAGTTTCCCGACGGTTACCAGACCCACCTGGACCAGGGTGGCACCAACCTTTCCGGCGGGCAGCGTCAGCGCCTCTGCATAGCCCGGGCCCTCCTGAAGAAGCCGAACATCCTGATCCTGGACGACTCCACCAGCGCCGTCGACACCAAGACCGACCGGCTGATCCGCCAGGCCTTCAGCCAGGAGATTCCGGACACCACCAAGATCATCATCTCCCAGCGCGTGGCCTCGGTCGAGGACGCCGACATGATCGTGGTCCTGGAGGAGGGTCGGATCCTCGACAGGGGCGCCCACCAGGACCTTCTGCGAACCTGTCGGGAATACCGGTCCATATACGAATCGCAGACCAGGAACCGGGGCAAGGAGGACGAGGACCATGAGTGACGAATCATTCAAGGACCGCAAGCCCCGCCTGGACCGGGCCGCCCCGGGAACCACGCGTCGTCTCCTGGGCTACCTGATGGCCTATCGCTGGCAGCTGGTCGTGATCGTGGTGTGCATCATCATCAGCGCGGGGGCTCAGGCGGCCTCGGCCTTCTTCCTCCAGCCTCTGATCGACCACTACATCCTTCCCCTGGTGGGAGCCACCGACCCGGACTGGGGCCCCCTGATGCGTACCCTGATCCTGATGGGCTGCCTCTATGCTGTGGGGACCTTCTGCTCCTGGTTCTGGAACTGGTTGATCGTCAAGGTGGAACAGGGCACCCTGAAGACCATCCGCGACCAGATGTTCGCCCACCAGCAGGAGTTGCCCATCGGCTTCTTCGACACCCATGAACACGGCGACACCATGAGCCGCTACACCAACGACACAGACACCCTCCGTCAGGCCATCTCCCAGTCCTTCCCGCAGATGGTCTCCTCGGTCCTCTCCGCCCTGGCGGCCCTGATCTCCATGCTCTGGCTCTCCATCCCCTTCACCGTCCTGACCCTGGTCTTCTCGGCCGTCCTGATCGTGGTCGTCCGGGTGCTGGTCACCCGAAGCGGACGGTACTTCGTCCACCAGCAGCGCTATCTGGGCCAGGTCAACGCCTTTGTCGAGGAGGCCGTCAACGGGCAGAAGGTGATCAAGGTCTTCAACCATGAGGATGCCACGGCCAAGGTCTTCGAGGCCCGGAACAAGGAGCTCTTCCATGCCTCGGCCCAGGCCAATACCTACGGGAACGTGACCATGCCGGTCGTGGGCAACATGGGTTACCTCCTCTATGTCATCCTGGCCATCGTCGGTGGTCTGGCCGGCATCGCGGGGATGAGGAATGCGGGTCTGACCGGGGCGGGGCCGCTCACCCTGGGGACCATCGTCTCGCTCCTGACCCTGTCCCGCTCCTTCATCAACCCCATCGGTCAGGTCTCCATGCAGTTCAACATGGTCATGATGGCCCTGGCCGGTGCCTCCCGGATCTTCGACCTGATGGACCAACCCGCCGAGTCCGACCATGGTACGGTCAGCCTGGTCAGCGTCGAGCTGGCCTCGGACGGCCGCACCATGACCCCGGTCGACCACGAGACCGGGCACTGGGCCTGGAAGCGTGACGTGAACGATGACGGCAGGCGCTCGCTGGAGGCCGCCATGAAGCTACCCGGGGAAGCCCGTGATGTGGCCCTGAAAGCCAAGGACCAGGCCATTACCTCGCCTGACGGGCGCTACACCCTCCTCCAGGGGGATGTGCGGTTCACCGATGTCAGCTTCGGCTATGACCCCAAGAAGCCCGTCCTGCATGACATCACCTGGTTCGCCAAGCCGGGGCAGAAGGTGGCCCTGGTCGGCGCCACCGGTGCCGGCAAGACCACGATCACCAACCTGATCAATCGCTTCTACGACATCCAGCAGGGCCAGATCCTCTACGACGGGATCGACGTGAGGAACATCCGTAAGCCGGACCTCCGTCGTTCCCTGGGCATCGTCCTCCAGGACGTCAACCTCTTCACCGGTACAGTCCTGGACAACATCCGCTATGGTCGCCTGGACGCCACCGACCAGGAGTGTATGGAAGCGGCCAGGATGACCAACGCCGATGGTTTCATCCGCATGCTTCCCCAGGGGTACCAGACCGTCCTGGAGGGGGATGGGAGCGGCCTCTCCCAGGGGCAGCGCCAGCTGATCTCCATTGCCAGGGCCGCCGTCGCGGACCCCCCGGCCATGATCCTGGACGAGGCCACTTCTTCGATCGACACCAGGACCGAGGAGGTGGTCCAGCAGGGTATGGACGCCCTGATGCGGGGGAGGACGGTCTTCGTCATCGCCCACAGGCTCTCCACGGTCCGCAACTCCGATGTGATCATGGTCCTGGACCATGGGCGGATCATCGAACGCGGCAACCATGATGAGCTCATCGCCAAGCACGGTGAGTACTACCAGCTCTATACCGGAGCCTTGGAACTGGAGTAGGTCTCCCTGCCGGTCCGGGGACGGGCGAGGGCCATGAATGTCAGTGGAGGGGGCCGACCCCGATGGGTCGACCCCCTCCATTCGTATCTCAGCGGGTTCCGGGGCGGGTCTGCGCCCTTTCCGGACTCACCGCCCGTGGGTTCAGAGCACGCCCTGGGCCACCATGGCATCGGCGACCTTGGTGAAGCCGGCCACGTTGGCGCCCAGCATCAGGTCACCGGGCTTGCCATACTCCTTGGAGGCCTCGTAGGACTTCTGGAAGATGTCGGTCATGATGTCCTTCAGCCGTTGGTCCACCTCGTCGAAGGTCCACTGGAGGCGGAGGGAGTTCTGGCTCATCTCCAGACCGGAGACGGCCACGCCGCCGGCGTTGGCCGCCTTGGCGGGGCCATAGAGCAGTCCCTGCTCCTGGTAGACGGCAATGGCCCCGGGGGTTGAGGGCATGTTGGCACCCTCGCAGACCACGGTGCACCCGTTGGCGACCAGGGTCCCGGCGGACTCCTCGTCGATCTCGTTCTGGGTGGCGCAGGGCAAAGCGATATCGCAGGGAACGGTCCAGACGCCCTTGCAGCCCTCGTGGTATTCGGCACCCTGGACCCGGTCGGCGTACTCCTTGATTCGGCCGCGGTGACCCAGCTTGATGTCCTTGACCAGGTTCAGGTCGATTCCATCGGGATCGTAGACGTACCCGTCGGAGTCGGATGCGGTCACCACCTTGGCGCCCAGCTGCTGGGCTTTCTCGGTGGCGAAGATGGCCACGTTGCCCGAGCCGGAGATGGAGACGGTCTTGCCCTGAAGGGAGTCCTGCCGCAGGGCCTTCAGGGCCTCCTGGGTGTAGTAGCAGAGGCCGTAGCCGGTGGCCTCGGTGCGGGCCAGGGATCCGCCGAAGGTCATGTCCTTGCCGGTCAGCACGCCCGAGTACTCGTCGCGCAGGCGCTTGTACTGGCCGAAGAGGTAGCCGATCTCTCGGCCACCCACGTTGATGTCGCCGGCGGGCACGTCGGTGAACTGGCCGATGTGGCGCTGCAGCTCGGTCATGAAGGCCTGGCAGAAGCGCATGACCTCGGCATCCGAACGCCCCTTGGGGTCGAAGTCCGAGCCGCCCTTGCCGCCGCCCATGGGCAGGCCGGTCAGGGAATTCTTCAGGATCTGCTCGAAGCCGAGGAACTTGACTACCGACTCGGTCACGGTGGGGTGGAAGCGCAGACCACCCTTGTAGGGCCCGATGGCCGAGTTGAACTGGACCCGGTACCCCCGGTTGACCTGGACCCTGCCCTGGTCATCCGTCCAGGCCACGCGGAACTTGACCACCCGTTCCGGTTCGACCAGGCGCTCCAGGACGCCGTTGGCCTCATATTCGGGATGCTTGGCCACCACCGGCTCCAGGCTCTCGAACACCTCCCGGACGGCTTGGAGGAATTCGGGCTGGTTCCCGTCGCGGCGCTCTACCTGCTGGTAGACACGCTTGACATATTCATTGGTAAACATGCAAGGCTCCTTAGGTCTTGATGATTCTTGATAGTCGGCTGTGCGACGGGAACCGTGTCCCCATCCACCGGTGTCGTGATTGAGTGAATCGGTCTCATTCTAAAGTCCTGCGCCCCCCTGGAACAAGAGCCGGACCGCAATGTGTCTTAGGATGTGGGCACTTGCCTCTCGAAAGCCGGAAAGACCAAGATTCAAAGTTGAGTCTGTCTGACTCAACTTTTTATTCCCTGGGTGAAAACCGGGCATGAAGAGGGCACCCGGGGAATTGAAGATAGTGACAGGCAAGGAAGAGGTCACAGGCCTCGGATGTCCCGTCGGTCGCAGGTTTCTGGGGGCGGCATCGGCGGGGCGCTTGCCGCGGTAACGACTTGACAGCATTAAGGAGTGCAATTATGGCAATGTTCCCTGCATTGATGAACAACTCGATTTTCAGTGATTTCTTTGACGATCCCTTCTTCAACAACTGGCGTGACGCCCGTCGTCAGGATGACGGCAAGGGTGTCGCCATGGCCGGCCCGCTGATGAACACGGATGTTCGTGAGAAGGATGACCAGTATCAGATCGACGTGGATATGCCCGGCTTCGACAAGAAGGACATCTCCCTGCGGTTGGAGGACGGCTACCTGGTGGTCTCGGCCCAGAAGAACGCCGATCAGGGCGACAAGGATGACAAGGGTCAGTGGATCCGTCGCGAGCGGTACACCGGTTCCTGCTCACGCAGCTTCTACGTCGGCGATAATGTCCGCCAGGAGGACATCCACGCCAAGTACACCAACGGCACCCTGGAGATCAGCCTGCCCAAGGCCAGCGTCAAGCAGGTCGACAACAAGCAGTCCATCGCCATCGAGGACTGAGGGCCGCTTTCTGCTCCGGTCCGGCGACGGTCCGGGGTAAAGCCGTATAAGAGCTCCGCGGGTCGATTCGGGATTTCTCCACCCCCTGTCGGTCCGCGGTTTTCCGGTTTGTTCTTCGATCCGGGAGGGACCGCGCCGGTGTCCTGCTATGATGGTTGTGCATGGCAGGCCACATTGGTGCGGCCCCTTTGCTATATCAACACGCCACTTAACCGAGTTGTATCCATTGATGCTATACTTGCAATTTGGCGTGTCTTCTGACGCGTTGTGTAATCAGCCGAGGATCGGATAGAAGGCTTATGGCAAAAGATGGTGTGATTGAAGTTGAGGGGCGGGTCGTCGAGGCGTTGCCGAATGCAATGTTTCGCGTCGAGCTCGAGAACAAGCACATTGTCCTGGCCACCATTTCAGGCAAGATGCGCAAGAACTACATCCGCATTCTGCCCCAGGACAGGGTGGTGCTTGAAATGAGTCCCTACGATCTGAACCGCGGTCGTATTACGTACCGGTACAAGTGATAGGTACACAAGTAAAGGAAAACCATGAAGGTCAGCCCTAGTGTGAAGAGAATCTGCGAGAACTGCCGCGTGATTCGTCGACACGGCCGCGTCATGGTGATCTGCAAAAACCCGCGCCACAAGCAGCGCCAGGGCTGAGCGGATTTCCAGCGGCAACGAAACACAAAGGCGCTGAGTCACAGTCGTCAGACTGAACCCCGGGTGCGCAGGCCCGGGCCGGGAGACCGGAAGACTTGGTGCACGACCTGCGTAGAACAAAAAGGAATCGCAATGGCACGTCTTGCCGGAGTCGACATCCCCAACGAGAAGCGCATCGAGATAGCCCTCACCTACATTTTCGGTGTCGGGCGTACTCGTGCCAAGGAAACACTTGCCGCGACCGGAGTGAATCCGGACACCCGCGTCAAGGATCTCACGGATGAGCAGCTGATTACGCTGCGTGATTACCTCGAAGGCAACTACAAGATCGAGGGTGATCTGCGTCGTGAGATTGACGCCGATATTCGCCGTAAGATCCAGATCAATTGCTATCAGGGCCAGCGCCACCGCAGGGGTCTGCCCGTGCGCGGTCAGCGTACCAAGACCAACGCCCGTACCCGCAAGGGACCGAAGCGCACAGTCGCCGGAAAGAAGAAGGCGACGAAGTAAGGCCGGATTCGGGACAGGGGTTCGCCCCCGCTTATCCCGAGCAAGCAATCAGTAATTCGTTAGAAGGAAACGAGGATCAATGGCAGCAGCAAAGCAGGCCGCGCGCAAGCCTCGTCGCAGGGACCGCAAGTCGGTTCCCGTCGGGCAGGCGCATATCAAGTCAACGTTCAACAACACCATCATCTCCATCACGGACCCCTCCGGCGCGGTCGTCGCCTGGGCATCAGGTGGCGATGTCGGCTTCAAGGGCTCCCGTAAGTCCACCCCGTATGCAGCGGGTATGGCAGCCGAGTCCGCAGCCCGCAAGGCCATGGAGCACGGCGTCAAGAAGGTCGATGTCTTCGTCAAGGGCCCGGGCTCTGGTCGTGAGACAGCCATCCGTTCCCTGCAGTCCGCAGGTCTCGAGGTCGGGTCCATCTCCGATGTGACCCCCCAGGCACACAATGGTGTCCGTCCTCCCAAGCGCCGTCGCGTCTGAGCACTAGAAAAACCATGAATCCACCCGCGAAGACCGGTGTGTGCACCGCCGGTCGGAGCTGAAAGGATAGCAACAGTGCTTATTGCACAGCGTCCGACACTTACCGAAGAAGTCGTCAATGCCCAGCGCTCCCGCTTCACCATCGAGCCCCTGGAACCCGGATTCGGCTATACCCTGGGTAATTCCCTGCGTCGTACCCTGCTGAGCTCCATTCCCGGTGCGGCCGTCACCTCGGTCCGTATCTCCGGAGCCCTGCATGAGTTCACCACCCTGCCGGGTGTGGAAGAGGACGTCACCGAGATCCTCCTCAACATCAAGGGCATCGTGCTGAACAGCGAGTACGACGAGCCCGTGGTCATGTATCTGCGTAAGAGCGGCAAGGGCGAAGCCACCGCCGGGGACATCACCCCGCCGGCAGGCGTCACCATCGCCAACCCGGATCTCCACATCGCCACCCTGGCGGATGATGGAGAGCTGGAGATCGAGTTCACCGTCGAGAGGGGTCGTGGATACGTCCAGGCCCAGCTCAACAAGCAGGACAGCGATGAGATCGGCCGCATCCCGGTCGATTCCATCTACTCCCCGGTTCTCAAGGTCAGCTATAAGGTCGAGGCCACCCGTGTCGAGCAGCGCACGGACTTCGACAAGCTGGTCCTGGATGTGGAGACCAAGCCCGCCATCTCGCCGCGCGACGCCGTGGCATCGGCAGGTTCCACCCTGGTGGAGCTCTTCGGTCTCTGCCGCGAGCTCAACACCCAGGCCGAGGGTGTCGAGGTCGGGCCCGAGCCTGTTGTCGAAGAGGCCGATCCGGAGATGTCAGTGCCGATCGAGGACCTGAACCTGACGCAGCGTTCCTATAACTGCCTCAAGCGCGAGGGTATCCACACCATCGGTGAGCTGGTTTCGCACACCGAGCAGGACCTGCTCGACATCCGCAACTTCGGTATGAAGTCCATCGACGAGGTCAAGGAGAAGCTCGAAGGCATGGGTCTTTCCCTGAAGGCGTCGCCTCTGGGCTTCGACACCAACAATCTCGAGGGGGGCACCTTCTTCTCGCCTGACGACGAGTGAGGTTGCCGTCAACCTTCGTGGGAGCGGATGCCCGAGTTCTGTTATGGTGCCCGTTGAAGTAAGAAATCCCCGGAATCGGATGTTCGGGCGAATGCCCACCTGATTACCGGGGCCTGTAAGGAGATAATCCAATGCCAAAACCCAGCAAGGGCCCCCGTCTGGCCTCCAGCCCGGCCCATGAGCGTTTGATGCTGGCCAACATGGCCACCAGCCTGTTCGCCCATGGTCGTATCACCACCACCCTGTCCAAGGCCAAGAGGCTTCGCCCCCTGGCCGAGCGCCTGATCACCTTCGCCAAGCGTGGTGACCTGGCTTCTCGCCGCAGGGTCATGAGGGTGATCCGCGACAAGTCCGTGGTCCACATCCTCTTCACCCGGATCGCCGAGCAGATGGAGCAGCGCGAGGGTGGCTACACCCGTATCACCAAGATCGCCCCCCGCCGTGGCGACAACGCCCCCCAGGCCGTCATCGAGCTCGTTACCGAGCCTCTGTCCGCCAAGAAGGCCACCGTCAAGGAGGCCGAGGCTGCAGCCAAGGTCGCTGCCAAGGATGATGATGCCGAGGTTGCCGCAGCAGCCGATGCAGCCGTCGCCGAAGGTGCCGCCGACGACGCCGTGAACCAGGCCGTCGAGGCCAACGAGTCCGACACGGACGTGGCCCAGGCCGATGAGGCCGCCGAGGACCTGGAGAAGACGGCCGATGAGGCCGACCAGGCCGAGGCAGCCGCCGAAGAGGACGCCGACGTGGCCGAGGACGCCAAGAAGGCCTCCAAGAAGTAGGACTCACAGGGAAGTCTGCAGGTGCCGGTTCGGACCTGTGTAAAGGGTCGGGAATCACTTCCCGGCCCTTCTCCTTATCAGTGGGCCTATATCCCGTCCCGCCTGGCCCTAAGTCGGGGCTAAACGGCAGCGCGATACGAAGAGCAAAGGACAACCGGTGGCAGAAGTTCGGAAAGAAGGCGGGGCGCCCCAGGTGGAAGGCTCGACCGGCACCGTCCGGCTGCGCCTAGAACTCGCCTACCAGGGTGGGGCCTTCTATGGATGGGCACGGCAGCCCACGCTGAGGACCGTCCAGGGCTGTCTGGAGGAGGCTCTGGCAGTGGTCACCCACCAGCGGGGGAGGAGGGCGGGAAATCAAGGTCCGGTCTGGAACCCTCACCTGGTGGTGGCCGGACGTACCGATACCGGGGTGCATGCCTCCCACCAGGTCTGCCATCTGGATATTCCCAGGGCCCTGTTGGAATCCGGCCAGGGGCACATGGATGTGGATCCGGTGGAGGCGCTGAAACGCCGCCTGCGGCACCTCCTGCCGGCCGACATGGCCCTCCACGACCTGCGCCTGGCTCCTGAGGGATTCGATGCCCGTTTCTCTGCCCTGGAACGGACCTATGTCTACCGGGTCTGTGACCGACCGGACGACCTGGACCCGAGGATGCGAGGATTCGTCCTGCCCCTGGATGGACAACTGAATCTCGAATCCATGAACCAGGCGGTGGCCTCCTGTCCAGGGTTGCACGACTTCGGGTCCTTCGCCACGGCCAATGAGGGTGGAACCACGATTCGCAAGGTCCTCTATGCCCACTGGGACAGGGTGCCGAGACGCTCCCTGCTTGAAAGGCCTTCCGGGGTTGGGGAGTCTTCCAACTGGGCCGGCCCTGCCTACGACACCCCCGTGCTGGAGTCGGGCCTGGTCTGTTTCACGATTGTGGCCGACGCCTTCGCCCACAACATGGTGCGCTCACTGGTCAACGCCTCCCTGAGGGTCGGGCTGGGCAAGCAGACCGTCTCCTGGTTCTGCCGGAAGGTGGAGCACCCGGTCAGGGAGGGCGCGACGGGCCCTGCCGCCGCCTGCGGACTGACCCTTGAGCATGTGCGGTATCCCTCGGACGACCGGTTGGCCGCCAGGGCGGCATCCATCAGGGCCAAGCGGACCCTTGAGACTTCCTGATTCCATGTGCCAACCGGCTTGAATCAATCGGGAAACGCGAACCATTGCGGTCTTTCCGGAGGGTTGCAACAGGGGGCTTGCCGGGCACGAGGGCCCATGGCCTCCATAGGTGTCCCCATCAGTGCGCCACGCGGTTTGCCGGTCGGGGAAGGTGTGGCATAATGGAAAAGTTGTTGTTCGGCAGCGTCGTGCAACGACATCGGTTGAGTGTCCGAGCGGTCTAAGGAGCACGCCTCGAAAGCGTGTGAGGGTAACCCCCTCCGAGAGTTCGAATCTCTCCTCAACCGCCATCCAAGCCCCGGGTAACCTGCGGGGCTTTTTTCTTGCCTGATGTCGATCCGGTTCTGTTCAAGTCAACCTGTGTCGTCGGTGCCCTGGAGGACGGCGGGGATGCAGGCGTGGATGGTTTTGGCCAGTTGATCAACCTCCTTGGCGCAGTCCGTCTCCACCCAATGTTTGAGAATCATCGAGAAGCCCGCCTCGAAGTAGATCAGGTAATAGTCGATATCCTCCTGCCGGTCGATGCCGACACGCAGGCAGGCCGGTCTTATTACCTCCTCCAGGAGGCGTTCCTGTCCCTGCTCGATGGGGAAGGTCTTCCTGGTCCTCAGGATCACACTGTAGAAGAAGCGATGTCGGCGTATGTGTTCCAGGAAGGGGCCGAGGGCGGCCAGGGAGAGGATCTGTCTGCTTCCCCGACCGGGTGGGGTGAAACCGGTGTAGCGGTCCAGGAGTTCCTGGCTCAGTGTGGTCTCCATGGCATCCAGCATCTCGGCCATGTCGCTGAAATGGGCATAGAAGGTCGAACGGTTGACCCCCGCTTCCTGGCAGAGGGTGGTGATGGTGATGTCATCGAAGTCCATGCGCTCCATCAGGTGGAGCATGGCGGCCTCCATCCGGGTCTCGGCATCCCGGTATCGCTGGTTGTATCTGGTGTTGGCCATGGATGGTCCCCTTCCGTGCGGGTATTAATCCAACACTTTTCGAATGATTGATGATTGTTGCCTGATTTGTATTGTTCCACAATGTCTGAGCAATTATCGAAAACCCGACAGATGTCATACGAGGGCATCGGGGTCTGGCGGAAAGGTCCATCCTCCATGACTGGACGTCGTCTCAATGCCATCTTCGGCACACTGCTGAGCGGAGCCATTGTCACATCCCTCCTGCAGACGGCCCTGACCACGGCCCTGCCGGCCATCATGGCCGACTTCTCTCTTACGGCCGACAGGGCCCAATGGTTGACCAGCGCCTTCAGCCTGACCATGGCCATCATGGTCCCGGCCACGGCCTACCTGATCAAGCGCTTCCCGACCCGGGTGGTCTTCATCTCAGCCATGAGCCTCTTCGCCTTGGGCATCCTCCTCGACCTGGTGGCCTGGAATTTCCCGATCCTCCTGGGCGGTCGGGTCCTCCAGGCCCTGGGCAGCGCCATGATCCTTCCCCTCCTGCAGGTCGTGGTCATGACCGCTTATCCTCCCGACCGCCAGGGGCTGGTCATGGGAATCTACGGGCTGGCCGCGAGTGCGGCCCCGGTGATCGCCCCCACCCTGACCGGCCTACTGGTCGATGCCCACGGATGGAGGAGCGTCTTCCTGATCACGCTGGTCCTCTCCCTCCTGGTCCTGGTCCCCTCCCTGGTCCTGGTCGGAAACATCGGGCAGACCATCTCCTTGGACTTTGACCCGGTCTCTATGGTTTTGTGCGCCCTGACCATGACTGGTCTCCTGTGGGGACTGGGGCAGATGACCGTCAGCCCCTGGCCGAATATGGTAGTCCCGTTGGCCGTCGGGCTTGTGGCAGGCCCGGTTTTCGTCAGCAGGCAGCTGAAGTCCTCCCATCCCTTCCTGGACCTGCGCGCACTGGGCAACAGGGAGTTCAGGGTGGCCCTTGTCGTCAGCATTCTTCTCTATCTGGTCATGATGGGCGGTTCCGCTATCTATCCCCTCCTGATTCAGGAGACCATGGGAGACACCGCCATGGTCTCCGGGCTGGTCATGATGCCCGGTTCCCTGGCCATGGCCCTGATGAGCCCTTTGGCAGGCCGCATATATGACCGTCACGGTATCAGGGGGCTGGCCATTCCCGGCAGTCTTCTCCTCCTGGCCTCCTGCCTGGGCACGGCCGCCGTCAATGATCCAGACCAGCTCTGGCTCCTGGCCCTCTGCTACCTGATCAGGCTCCTGGGAGTGGGGTGCATCATGACCCCGATAGTGACCTGGGGCATGCGAACCATGACCCCAGCCCAGGTGACCGATGGCAGTGCCCTCCTGACCTCCCTGAGGACCCTTGGCGGTGCTTTCGGTTCGGCCGGCTTCATGGAGGTCCAGACCCTGGCCGAGGGATACCGGGGGGTTGGTATGGCCTTCATGGCCATGGCCGCACTGGCCCTGGTCCAATTGATCCTGGTTGTGGTGGCGATGGCCGAACACGGTTCAGGCCCTCGTCAGGGTAGGGGATGACATATAGGCTTCCGCCATGTCATCCCCTACCCTGACGAGGGTGACCCCCCCTGTCCCATCGGAATCACCGTATGGAACACGTTCCATGATATCACCGGTCTGCAGACTGTGCTCCTGGGGAGTACAAGCTTCAAGGTGGTTGATCCCGTCATTTGGGACTGAGTTCAGGATTTGACGGTTGGCTCGAAGATGGCGGCCTCGACATCGGGGTAGCCGAAAGCCAGGGACAGATACAGGTGCGAGATGGCCAGGTTGGTCAACACGCGCAGGGACTCCTGGTGGTCGCCGGCGGCCTGCTTGGCCGAACCGCCATGGCGCTCGCCGTTCTGCCTGAATCCGGTTGTGGTCTTTGTCATGGCATGTATGGAGGCCACGATGGTCCGGGCGGCGTTCATCTCCACCACGGCGATGGTCGGGGCCTGGAGCCCGTTGGCCTTGTCGATGATGGTATCGGGATGGGCAAGGAGTTCCTGAACCGAGTAGGTGCCGGGGCGTGGGTCGGCATCCAGGTGGGAGACCAGGGTCTGCCCGGCCGT
Organism: Bifidobacterium indicum; assembly: GCF_036987015.1. Lineage (NCBI taxonomy): Bacteria > Bacillati > Actinomycetota > Actinomycetes > Bifidobacteriales > Bifidobacteriaceae > Bifidobacterium > Bifidobacterium indicum. Next base: position 1,174,032 of record NZ_BTXM01000001.1, on the reverse strand, counting down.
GGTATGGGCATCGGAGAGGGCCAACATCCACTCCGCTCCGGCGGTACGGGAGGCCAGGACCGATACGGCGAACCCCGCCTGGTCCTCGCCCTCGGCTGCCTGGGTGGCCGCATCCTTCCCCATGGATGAGGCGGCGGTATCCAGATCCGCCGATGAGGCGACGGTCAGGTCCGTGGACGGTCTGGCCCGGGGGTCGTCCCCGGTCTTCTGATGCCAGGCCCGGAGGTGGGCACGGGCGCTGTAGACGGTGGCCTCGTCCCTCCTGGCCGGGCAATTGACGGCCGCATCCACCCAGGCCTGGGCGGTCTTTTCGAAGGATTCCGGGGTGGGGATGCCGAGTGGACCCCTGTCCCGATGCTCCCTGATGGAGGCCCTGGAATAGGCGGACTCACAGGCACTGGTCTTCAGCCCGTCGGGCTCCTGGCTGGCTACCCTGATGGGGGTGCGATTGGAGCAGGCCGATACGGCAGGGGTCAACAGGACCCCCACCAGCCCTGCCGACAGAAGACGAAGGATCCTCCTCCTTGCACGCCCTGTTGCGCTGGTGAGGCAAGAATCCTGGAGTGTCTGCATGAATGGTTAGGATAGTAGGGATTGCAGACCAGTAAGAAGCACGGTCTGATAACTTCATAGGAGGTCTTGACATGGAACTGGACCTGGCTGAGATTCATCAGCTGGCAAATGAGCAAGGGATTGATGCCGAGACCTTGGACCAAGCCTTGGGCGAGGCCCTCTTGCTTGCCTACCAAAAATCACCGCACGCAGCCCGTCATGCCCGGGTGGAACTGGACTCACGGGCAGGCGCCTTCACGGTCTGGGCCCAGGATGAAATTCCCCGGGAACCCACTGAGGATGACCCGCACCCAGGTTACGACCTTGGGGATGAATACGACGACACGCCCAGGGACTTCGGTAGGCTGGCCGCCTCCACGGCCAGGCAGATCATCCGTCAGCTCTTCCGCCAGGCGGAAGATGAGCGCATCTTCGGGGCTTTCTCCGGCCAGAAGGGACGTCTGATCACCGGTGTCGTCCAGCAGGATGCCAACGACCCCAGCAATGTCCACGTGGCAGTTGGCGATGTGGAGGCCATTCTTCCCAGACGTGAGCAGGTTCCCGGCGAACGCTACAAGCACGGTGAGCGGATCAGGGTCTATGTGGTCAACGTGAACCGTGGTCTCAAGGGGCCGGAGATCGTGGTTTCGCGTTCCCACCCCGAACTGGTCCGCCGTCTCTTCGAGAGGGAGGTCCCGGAGGTGGTCTCCGGGGCCGTCTCCATCATGTCCATCGCCCGTGAGGCCGGGGCCCGCACCAAGATCGCCGTCCGCGCCAACACGAAGGGGGTCAACCCCAAAGGGGCCCTGATCGGGCCTGCCGGAGCCAGGGTGCGTGCCGTCATGGAGAATCTGGGGCCGGAGAAGATCGACATCGTCGATTGGTCGGATGATCCGGCCAAGTTCGTGGCCGCGGCCCTCTCGCCTGCGGTGGTCCGCCAGGTCGAGATCGTCAGTGAGACCAACCACACAGCCATCGCCTTCATCAAGGACGCCCAGCTCTCCCTGGCCATCGGCAAGGAGGGGCAGAACGCCCGGCTGGCCGCCAAGCTGACCGGTTGGAAGATCGGAATCGAGTCCGAGGAGGCACGTCAGCAGAAACTGCGTGAACAGGAGAGGAACCAGCCTTCTTCCGCCAGTGAAGAGAAGTGACCTGCAACATCCAGTCGGACGAGTATGCTGAATGTGATATTCCGAGCCGGGTGGCCCATGCTCCCGGCTCCGGCACTGAGACGAGGTAACACAATCATGGTCGCACGATGATACAGGATATGTTCGCCGTCATGGAAGAGTGATCGCGCCATTCATATGCGCGGTCCGGTTAGGAGAAAAGTAAGTGCCCAAAGCACGCGTGTATGAATTGGCCAAGGAATTTGGCGTGGACAGCAAGACTGTCCTTGAAAAGTTGAAGGACATGGGGGAGTTCGTCAAGTCGGCCTCCTCCACTGTAGAAGCACCGGTAGTGCGCCGTCTCAAGAGCGCTTTCCCGCAGAGCGGGTCCGATCAGACCACCGCCAAGGGTGCCAAGCCCGGGCAGTCGGCACATACCTCCTCATCACCACAGCGCACCAGCGCCAAGCCCGGCCCAACGGCAACCGCCAAGGGCCCCAAGCCGGGCCAGTCCCGCCCAGCAGCACAGACCGAGGCTCCCACCTCGCAGCCCCGGCAGTCTTCGAACACTCATTTCCCCAAGCCCGGTTCCTCCTCGTCCAGCGAGGAGGACAGATCCGAGCATGGGTCCCCGGCCCGGCCCTCCAAGGGGCATGATGGCAACGAGTCCCGTCAGGCCAGGCCCTCGTCTCCCATGGGCCGCCCTGGTCCGCAGGGGCAGCGTGGCGGGCGTCCGGGCGCAGGCGGCGCACCGGGGGCACACCACACCGGTCGTCCGGGTGCGTCCTCGCCTCGTCCGGGCAACAATCCCTTCAGCCGCAAGCAGGGCATGAAGGCACCGGTTCCTTCTGACATTCCCAGGCCGCACCCCATGGCGAGGCCCACCGTCAACGACACCCGCAGGGGTGGTCATGGCGGGTTCCGCAATGGACGTGGTGGCGCTCCCCATGGTGGCCAGGGCGCACGTCCGGGCCAGTGGGGCCACAACCGTCCCGGCGGCCAGCAGCGTCAGGGTGGCGGTGGCGGCAAGTTCGAAGCCTCCTCAGCCCCCGCCTCGGGTGGATTCCATCCCGGTGGCGGCGCCCCCCGTGGTCGTGGTCGTGGTGGTGCCGCAGGTGCCTTCGGTCGTCAGGGAGGCAAGTCCTCCAAGGCCCGCAAGAACCGGATGGCCAAGAGGCAGGAATTCCAGGAGATGAAGGCACCCGTCATCGGCGGTGTCCGCATCCCCGCCGGTAACGGTCGTACCGTCCAGCTGCGTCAGGGCGCCACCCTGGCCGACCTGGCCGACAAGATCAACGTCAACCCCGCGGCCCTGGTCACGGTCCTCTTCCACCTGGGCGAGATGGCCACGGCCACCCAGTCCCTGGACGAGGCCACCTTCCAGATCCTTGGTGAGGAGATCGGCTGGAAGATCAGGATCGTCTCCGCCGAGGAAGAGGACAAGGAACTCCTCCAGCAGTTCGACATCGACCTGGACGAGGAGCGTCAGGACCAGGACGACGAGAACCTGAAGCCCCGTCCGCCGGTGGTCACGGTCATGGGCCACGTGGATCACGGCAAGACGCGACTCCTGGACACCATCCGCAAGACCAACACCACCACCCACGAGGCCGGTGGCATCACCCAGCGCATCGGCGCCTACCAGGCCACAGTCAAGCTGGAGGGCGAGGACCGCAAGATCACCTTCCTCGACACCCCTGGTCACGAGGCCTTCACGGCCATGCGTGCCCGCGGTGCCGAGCTGACCGACGTCGCCATCCTGGTGGTGGCGGCCGATGATGGTGTCATGCCCCAGACCGTCGAGGCCATCAACCACGCCCAGGCGGCCCACGTGCCGATTGTCGTGGCGGTCAACAAGATCGATGTGGACGGGGCCAACCCCGAGAAGGTGCGCGGCCAGCTCACCGAGTTCGGTCTGGTCTCCGAGGAGTACGGCGGCGACACCATGTTCGTCGACATCTCCGCCAAGCTGGGTACCAACGTGGACAAACTGCTCGAGGCCGTCCTTCTGACGGCCGATGCCGACCTGGACCTGAGGGCCAACCCCGACATGGACGCTCGTGGCGCCACGGTCGAGGCCCGTCTGGACAAGGGCCGCGGAGCCGTGGCCACGGTCCTGGTCCAGCAGGGGACCCTGCATGTGGGAGACGCCATCGTCGCCGGTTCGGCCTATGGCCGTGTCCGCGCCATGCTGGATGAGAACGGCAATCAGATGGATGCCGCCGGTCCCTCCACTCCTGTTCAGGTGCTCGGTCTCACCTCCGTGCCCACCGCCGGCGACCTCTTCCTGGTGGCCCCGGACGATCGCACCGCCCGTCAGATCGCAGAGAAGCGTGAGGCCACGGCCCGTGCGGCCCAGTTGGCCAAGCGCCGCAAGGTGGTCTCCCTGGAGAGTCTCAAGGAGCAGTTCGCCAAGTCCGAGGTCGACATGCTCAACATCGTCATCAAGGGCGATTCCTCCGGTTCCGTCGAGGCGCTGGAAGACTCCCTGATGAAGATCGAGGTCTCCGACGAGGTCGGCATCCAGGTGATCCATCGCGGTGTGGGTGCCATCACCCAGAACGACGTCAACCTGGCCACCGTCGACAAGGCCGTCATCATCGGCTTCAACGTACGGCCCAACCGTCAGGTCCAGGAGCTCGCGGACCGCGAGGGTGTGGAGATCAAGTACTACTCGGTCATCTACAACGCCATCGAGGACATCGAGGCCTCCCTCAAGGGGATGCTCAAGCCGGAGTACGAGGAGGTCACCACCTCCCACTCGGAGATCCGCGAGATCTTCCGTTCCTCCAAGTTCGGCAACATCGCAGGTGTCATGGTCCAGGACGGTACCGTCAAGCGCGGCACCAAGGCCCGTATCGCCCGAAACGGTGTCGTCACCGTCAACGACCTGGAGATCTCCTCCCTGCGTCGGTTCAAGGACGACGTCAACGAGGTCTCCGAGGGCTACGAGGCGGGCATCAACCTGGGCTCCTTCAACGACATCGAAATCGGCGACATCATCGAGACCTTCGAGATGCGCGAGGTCGAACGCAAGTAACCAGAGACACACAAGGTGGCCGGAGGTCGGCGGCAGCGGTCGTCGACCTGACCGGACACCGGGTCTGGTCCTCCGCCCCGGTTCGGGTCATCCCGACCGGGGCGGACTTCCATGACAGGGCATGAGAAAGGAACGGGGATGGGATCCAATCCGCGCGCCGTACGAGTCGCGGCGCTGATTCAGCGGGTCATTGCGTCATCCTTGGAATCACAACTGCATGACAAGCGGCTGAACGGTGTCACCATCACCGAGGTACGGGTGACCAACGACCTGCAGATAGCCAAGATCTACTGGACACAGCTGGGACGGGAAGGTCGTGAGCAGGGTGATCGGAAGCGGGCCCAACAGGCCCTTCGTCAGGCCAGTGGACGCCTGCGTTCCCTGGTTGGCGCCAGGGCGGGGCTCCGTCTGACCCCGACCCTGCGGTTCATCTATGACGAGGTGCCCGCCGAGGCCAACGAGATCGAGGATGTGCTCACCGCCGCCCGTCACAGGGACGAGGAGATCGCCAAGGCCAGGGCCACCGCCCAGTACGCCGGTGACCCGGACCCCTACCGGCATGACGACGATGAGGACCAAGAGCCTGATGGCGCCGATCAGGACGAATCGAGCCTTGACGAAGATGACTCGACCAGGGACGGTGAATGGCCCGGGGATGATGACCGGGGCGGCCGTTCAGGAAACGATCTGGATGATCGAGAGGAACAGGACGATCAGCCAAGCGGTGCTTCGGTGAAAACGGCCTCCATGCTGTCCTGGCCCGACGAGGAATGATGACGTGCGGTCGGTTCATGGACGCCGTAAAGCGTGTGGAGGCAGGGTCATTTCGGGCCAAGGAGAGACGGGAAAGGCGAATAGCATGAAAGGACCCGAACAGGCTGACCGGTCGGGGATCGTCCTGGTCGATAAGCCCAAAGGGGTGACCAGCCACGACCTGGTCGCGGCCATACGGTCCACCCTGGGCATACGCCGTGTGGGGCACGCCGGAACCCTGGACCCCATGGCCACAGGCCTTCTGATCATCGGTTTCGGCCAGGCCACCCGCCTGCTCAAGGTGATCGTCGGGCATGACAAGACGTATCTGGCCACGATCCGGCTGGGCCAGGCCACCACCACGGACGATGCCGACGGTAAGATCCTGCCGGCCAAGGCGGACTCGCGGCTGGCTGTCAAGAACCTTGGCCGAGCCATGGTGGAGAGCACCATCGCCGATCACCTTACCGGCGACATCAACCAGGTCCCCGACTCCTTCTCCGCCATCAAGGTCAACGGCCGCCGCGCCTATGACCTGGCCAGGCAGGGCAAGGAGGTCGAGCTGCAGTCCCGGCCGATTCATATCGATCGGTTCCAGGTCCTGGATTATCGACCCTTGACCCTGCATGGCGGCCCACCGGGCGAAACCTCCCAGAATCAGGGCAGAGACCTCACCGGTACCGATGCGAGCAAGACGGATGCGACCGGGGCAGAAACGGTCGGGACCGACCGGGTCGATACGGAAGTGGTCGATACTGAAGCACGTGATACGGAAGTGGTCGATCTGGATGTGGCGGTGACCTGCTCCAGTGGTACTTATATACGTGCCCTGGCCAGGGACCTGGGCGGCCTGTTGGGCACGGGTGGTCACCTGACCAGCCTGCGCCGAACCCGGGTGGGCCGGTTCGATATAGGAGACCCGGCCCTTCAAGGCAGGATCGTCACCGGTCAGGTCTCCTCCCGGACCTACAGGAACCGCCAGGGCCAGGAGGAGACCAGGAACCGGGTGGACCTGGCACAGCCCGCGGAGGAGATTCTGCGGGACTCGATCAGTCTGGTCGACGCAGCCAACCTGATCATGTCCACAGTCGAGGTGGACCGGGAGGAGGCGGCCATGTTGGCCAACGGGCGCTTCCTGAAGGCGCAGGTCAATGGGCCGACGGCTGCCGTGGCCCGGGATGGCGAGGGCCCGTACCTGGCGGCGGTCCTGGTTCCTTATAAGGATTCCTTGGCCAAGCCGGACGTGGTCTTCCACCGCGGTTCCCAATGGTGAAGTGTATTGCCTGGGCTCCCGGCCTGGGTTAAAGTGCTAATTGACCGGGCCTCTTCCATACCGGGAGGGCCACCACAGTCGACGGGAAGCAGATGAAAGTCAGCAGGTTGAAACCAAATCCGGCCGGGATAGTGGAATGGCCGATGTTGAGTACGACCAGGGGTTCCGTGCTGACCGTGGGCGAGTTCGATGGGGTGCACCGGGGGCATCAGGCCCTGCTGAAACGCGTGGTCGACCTGGCGGCGGAATCCGATTCCACCTCGGTGGCCATCATGTTCGATCCCAGTCCCAAGCGGGTCCATCTCTACGCGGCCGACCATGTCATGGCCGACCTGCCCGATGGCCTGCTGGGCTATGACCCGGAAGAGGTCATGGGGGTAGATGAGCGCATCCGCCTGATGGAGGACCTGGGACTGGACCGGGCCCTGGTCGTTCACTACACCCTGGCCTTCGCCGCCAAATCATACCGGTTCTTCATCAGGCAGCTGGTCGACAAGCTGGGCATGCAGACCCTGGTCCTGGGCAGGGATGCCCGGATGGGGTCGGGACGGGCCGGCGATGTCACGGCCATAGGGAACCTGGCCGAGGAAACGGGTATGTTCCGTTTGGACCTGGTGGATGACAGGGGCCCCGGGTACGTCTCCTTGGATGGGCAGGCATCAGGTCCGGCCCGAGGTGGTAGCGGGGAGAGGGGAGAATCCACCCCCGCCGGTCATAGGAAGATCAGGGCCTGGAGTACATCCAACCTGCGGCACCTCCTGGCCCGGGGCCGTGTGCGGGAGGCGGGTGTGATACTGGGCCGTCCCCATTCGGTTGAGGGGGAGGTGGTCCATGGTGAGCAGCGGGGACGCGGGCTCGGCTTCCCCACAGCCAACCTGAGCCGGGAGCACAGCGGTTATATGCCGATGGACGGGGTCTACGCCGGCTGGCTGGTCGACATGGGCCCGTACCGGGCTGCCGGAGGCGGGGATGGGAAGGCTGTTCCGCCCCGGGACTCGTCTATGGGGCTCGACCTTCATGTCCGCCTGGCCCCTGGATCGCCCTGGCGGATGCCCGCGGCCATCTCAATCGGTACCAAGGAGACCTTCCTGCCCGAGGGAGGACGAGCGGAACGGGTGTTGGAGGCCAACGTCATCACCGCTGACTGGTTGGAGCTGTACGGGCACCGGGTTCGTATCGAATTCCTGGACTTCCTGCGCCCCCAGGAGCGGTATGCCGGTGCGGAGGAACTCAAGACCCAGCTGGCCCTTGATGCCGGTCGGGCCAAGGCCTTGACCGACCAGGCGGCGAAGGGGATTCAGGCGGCCTGATTCGAGTGGCCAGACTCACATTGGTCCGGTTGGTCCGGTTCATATGGCCCGACCAGGTCGACAAGGACACTCGGTCCGGGTCGGCCTGGGAGTCTGGCAGATGGGAGGTGGGCTGACCTGGTGGAGGCAGGGTGCCGGTTCAAGCGGAACCGGCACCCTGCATGCGCAAGCGAACATGCAGGATCCACCAGAGGTCAACCACTGGTGGGGCCCTTGCCTGCAGGTGCGCCTAGAGGCTACGGAAGTGGCTGAAAAACTCCTTGGTCCGGGGGTTCTCCGACTCGTCCATGACCTGGCGGGGTGATCCGTTCTCGGCGATGACCCCGTTCAGGAGGAGGACGATCCTGTCGGCCGCGTGGTGGGCGAAACCCATCTCGTGGGTGGCCATGAGAATCGTGGTCCCCTTGTCGGTCAGCTCCGAGACCATCTCCAGGACCTCGCCGACCAGCATGGGGTCCAGGGCCGAGGTGATCTCGTCCAGGAGAAGGAGTTCGGGGTCGGTCATCAGGGACCGGACGATGGCCACACGCTGCTGCTGCCCGCCGGAGAGCTGGTCGGGGTAGGCATTGGCCTTCTGCCGCATGCCGATCCTGTCCAGGAGCTCCAGTGCGCGCTCCCTGGCCTGGTCTTTGGGAACCCCATGGACCTTGATCGCACCCAGGGTCACGTTCTTCAGGACGTTCATGTGGGGGAAGAGGTTGAACTGCTGGAAGACCACCCCGATCCGTGACCGGCACCGGTCCCGGTCGACCCGGGGGTCGGTGATGTCGGTGTCGCCCAGCCAGATCTGCCCGTCATTGACGCGCTCAAGCAGGTTGATGCACTTCATCAGGGTGGACTTGCCCGACCCGGATGGACCCAGCAGGGCCACGGTCTCATGGGGTCTGATATCGAAGGAGATGCCCTTGAGGACCTCATTGCCGCCATAGGACTTCCGCACCTGGTCCAGGCGCAGGACCGGGGCCTCCGGTCCGGTTTCAGGGGTGCTGGTCGTAATGCTCATACCATCCCTCCGCTCTGTTCGCGCTTGCGTAGCCGGTTGGAGTACCAGTCGTTGAGAAGGATGAAAGGCACCGAGGTGGCGATGAAGAGTACCGAGGCCACCACATAGGGGGTGAAGTTGTAGCTGGTGGCAACCAGGATCTGCGCGGCCCGGACCGCGTCGACGGCACCCAGGACCGAGATCAGGCCCACGTCCTTCTGCATGGAGATGAAATCGTTCATCAGGGCCGGTGCCACCTTGCGGAGGGCCTGGGGAATGACCACGATCCGCAGGGTCTGTCCGGAGGTCAGCCCCAGGGAGCGTGCCGAGGCCCGCTGTGAAGGGCTCACGTCCTCGAACCCGGCCCTGAGCACCTCGGCCACATAGGCGGAGTAGGAGAGGATGACGGCCACGGTTCCCAGAAGGGCCACCGGGATGCGGCCGAAGATGGCCAGTCCGGGGATGCCGAACCCGATCAGGTAGAGGACCACGATCATCGGGATGCCGCGCATGATGGTCGTGTAGATCTGGGCCAGGGCCCTGAGCGGGAAGAGGAAGGGTGAGCGGCTTGTCCGGATCATGGCCAGGAGGGTGCCCAGGATGGCCACGCCGATGACGGCGAAAAAGAGGACCTGAAGGTTCAGCCAGAGCCCTTGCAGTACCTTGGGGAAGGCCTGGGCGAAGTACTTGCCGGAGAAGAACGACTCCTTGACCTTGGGCCAACCAGGCGCGTAATGCAGGCCCAGGGCCACCAGGAAGGCCAGCACCAGGGTGCTGACGATGCTGGTGGCCACGGATTGGAGGTTCTGGCGACGGTCGTACTGCTCCCGTTCCCTCTGGACATCACTGATGTGTACTTGAGCGGTTGATGACATACCTGACCGATTCCGATTCGATTGGCCCTGCTTGGGTCAGCCCAGGGTGGGGGTGGAGGTGTACTCGTGCAGCCATTGCTGTTGGAGTTTCTTCAGGGTGCCGTCCTTGTCCAGGTCGGTCACCGCCTTGGAGGCCGCCTTGGTCAGTTTGGAGTCCTTGGGCAGGACGATGCCCATGCCCTCGGGGTCCTCGGAGCCCTTGATCTGGCCCAGGACCGAACCCTCCTTGACCTGCTTGGATTCCACGATGTTGTAGGCCGATGGGGTATCGATGACCAGGGCGTCGATCTGGTTGGTATCCAGGGCCTGGGCCAGTGTGGCGTTGTCGTTGAAGGTTTGGATGTCCTTCTTGATCTTGTCCTGGGCCACCGTGTAGGAGGTGGAACCGACCATGGCGCCGATCTTGGCGTCCTTGAGCTGGTCGATGGACTTGGCCGAGGCGAATCTGGAACCCTTGTGGATGACCAGGGCCTGGGTGGAGTTGTAGTAGCTGGGTGTGAAGTCCACGGCGTTCCTGCGTTCCGAGGTAATCGAGAATTGCTGGATGTTCATGTCGAAGTCCTTGGTTCCCGGCGCGATGGCGGCATCGAAGGAGGTGCGGATCCACTTCACCTTGTCCTTGCCGAATCCCATCTTCTCGGCCACGGCGTAGGCCACGGCGGCTTCATACCCCTTGCCGGACTCCGGCTTGTTGTCCTGCACATAGGGGGTGTATGCGGGATCTCCGGTGGCGATGGTCAGGGTGCCCGGGTTGATGGTCTCCTCGGTGATCGATCCGGACTTGGCTGATGACTCCCCCGAGGAGCCGGAACCACAGGCCGCCCCCGACATCAGGGTCGCGAAGGTGAGGGTCGCGACCATCAACCTGGTCGTCGTCTTTCTGCTGAAGAGGGTCATGGTGGATTGCTCCTTAGTGACAATGACGGTGGCGGTTACTGGGTCGATCCCGGTCAACAACCGGTCTCGGCAATCAACTTCTCAACCGTTCGGACTGAACCATACTACCGGCAGAGCCCTACCGGGTGATACCCGTTTTGGCGGGACGGCCGATGATGACACTTCGGTTTTTCTTATAACGGCTTCAAGGTTTCATGAATGCCGCGCATTTGTCGGCCTTGTCGGGGACCATCGAACCATGGATAGGAACAATGTCACCACACTTGCGGTGCAGTGCGCCCTGGACAGGGAGGCAGCCCCGATCCTGGCCGCCCTGGACCATGCCCGCGAGCTCACCCTGATGGGCTATCGGCTCTCGATCGGGACCTGCGCAGGCATGGATCTGGTGGTCTGCGTCGGAGGGATGGGGGTGGCGAATTCGGCCTCCTGCACCCAGTTCCTGATTGACAGGTTCAACCCGCAGGCCCTCATATTCAGTGGCATCGCGGGTTCCATCAACCCCTCCCTGACCATCGGTGACCTGCTGATAGGGGCGGAGCAGCACTATGCCGAGTCCAATACGGCCATCATTGCCGAATGCCCGCCCTATCTGGAGTATTTCCCCGCCGACCCCGACCTCCTCAAGGTCGCCATTCGGGCGGCCGAGGCCCTGGGGTACGGACGGGCGGATTCCGTGGGCGACCTGGTCGGGTCGGGTCGGTGGAGGGGACGCATCGCCCTGCCGGCACCGGCCGCGGAGGTCGCCCCGGAGTCTGACCCCGGGGCGGGGGGCCAAGGGGGCCACTTCGTGGTCGGGAACATCTCGACCAGCGATCGTTTCAACACCGACCCTGAGGTGCTTGATGACCTGGTCACCAGGTTCCAAGCGGATGGCGAGGCCATGGAGGAGGCCGCCGCCGCTCAGATCAGCGGAAAATGCGGGGTGCCCTTCCTCTGTCTGCGAGGCATCAGCAACCCCTGCGGCCAGGCCTATGACGACCTGAACAAGAGTGAGGCGAACATGGGCAGGGCAGCCGATACAGCCGCACGGACGGTCCTGAAGATGATCAGTCTGCTGAATCCTGAAGGGTGAATCCCTCAAAGGTGAAGCCGGGACTGACCACGCAGGAGACCAAGGCGTCGCCCCGGCCGGGGAGGGTGCGCTGCCAGCACCCCTCCGGGACCAGGTGGTGTCCGCAGGGGTCGGTGCCGGGACCGATGTCGCCCACCCCGGTCAGCTGCGCCCCAAGGGTGATGTCCGTCAGCTCTGCGGAATCCTGGGAGGGGAAGTCCCCGTACCCGCCCAGCTGGAGGTGGACCGGAGCCGGACCGTGCCAGAGCCAGATCTCGTCGGCATCCACCTTGTGCCAGGCACTGGCATCCCCCTCGGCCAGGAGGAAGTAGATCAGGGAGGCCAGTGGTCGGCCGCTGGCGGCGTCCTCGTGGAGGCTCCGCCAGTCGCTGGTGTACCAGCCGCCTTCCGGGTGGGGGGTCAGGCCCAGGCGGTCCACCAGGGATCGTGCGTAGGCGCTCATATCCTGCAGTGCGATGCTCATAAGGGTCTCTCCATCCTTCCGGTACGGTCAGAAGATACCGGCATTGTAAGCCACCTGCCCGGAAATGAGGGTGGCCCTGTTGTGACCTCCGCCCGAGGCCACCAGTTCCTCCAGTGTCCGGTCGATGGCCTCGGCGTTTGCCGCCTGGACGGGTATGTCCATGAAGGCCAGGTCGGCCAGGGCTCCGGCGTTGATCTGCCCGATTCGGTTGGCGGCCAGGTGCTGACCCATGGCGGCGGCCCCGTTCAGGGTCATCATGTGAATCAGGCGGCGGGGAAGGTCGCGTCCCCCATAGCCTTGCTGGCGTGCCAACCGGTACAGTGCCGCGCTTTCATCCATCAGGTCGAGGCTGGGGGAGCTGGAGAGGGAGTCGGTTCCCAGGCAGAGGGCGTTGCCTTCCTTCAGGTACCGGCTGACGGGTGCGTCCCTGCCGGTGTTGGTGATCCGGTTGGATCGGGGGCACAGGGCCACCGAGACCTGACGCTGACGGAGGGTGCGCCGGTCCTCCTCGTCGGCCCAGACACCGTGGGCGATGTGGACATCGGGCCCCAGTGAACCCAACTGGTCCACGAACTGGATGGCCGAGAGTCCCTGCCCCTCCCTCTTGAGTTCCCTGTAACTGGACCAGGTCATGTCGCCCAGGAGGGCGGTCGACCTGGCGGGCCTTGACCCGTCGGCCTCCAATCCGGCCTCCAGGGGTGTCTCGGCCAGGTGGATGTGCAGGCGCATGTTCAGACGGCGGGCGATGTCGGGCAGATCCACGAAGGGCTCCGCCTCCAGTGTGTAGGGGGCGTGGGGGCTGATGCCGAGGTGGCGGACGTGTTCCTCCTCCAGCCGCCGCAGCTGGAGGTTCAGACGGTACTTGCCCCGGTCATCCCATTCCCGGTTTCCCCAGCCCATGACCTCCCAATAGGTGATGCCGTGCATGCCCTGGGAGACCATACCCGCCGCCGCATCCAGGTCGGTCACGATGTCGGCAGCCGCCGTGGTTCCGGATTCGACGCACTGCCTGGCACCCTCCATGGCCCAGGACCGCCAGGCGTGTGGCCGGGTCTCGTCATCGTAGATTCGGTTGAAGGCCTCCTCCCAGGCGTGGAAGTCCTCGTACTCGCCCTGGCCGACCTCGGCCATGCCGGTGTACTGGAGATGGGTGTGGGCGTTGACCAGCCCGGGCATGATGATCCCGTCCCAGTGCCGTTCAGTCACCCTGCCCCGGGGGGCTTCCCCCTTGAGTTCCTGCATGACCCATGCGCGCGTGCCCACGTGGATGACCCGGTCACCGCTGACGGCGACGGCTCCATTGAGGATGACCGGTGCGGTGACGGGTATGACCATCCTGGCCGAGTAGACGGTCACATTGGCCAGGCTGTCCTCGCCCAGACCCAGGTTGCCCAGTGTCGATGATGTGGTGCTCATGCCTCTCTCGACCCCCTTCGGGCATCGAATCGGGTGGTTCTCCAGTCCTGCGCGGAGGGACATGCCTGCCTTCGGGCCTGGTGGCCACGGACCTTCAGCGCCAGGGAGGCGATGCGTCTGTCGACCTGGTCGGGGAGCTTGTGGACCCGGTGGGCAAGGTTCCGTCCCTGCCGGAGCAGGTGGGCCAGGGCCGAGACCTGAACGGCGAAGCTCAGGTCCATGATCTCGATCGGGTTGCCTCCCCCGGCCGTGTAGTTGACCCCGTCCCCATGGCTGAGCAGGGTCAGCTCCGGTCCGTTCGGAACCTCGATGGTCGAGACCTGGTCCTCCTGGGACAAGTCCCGCCCGGGAAGGCGGTCCAGGGCTATCTCATTGGCGATACCGCCTATGACGGCCAGGACGGCTCCGGGTCTCATGGCCCGCATGTCGTCCAGGTCCACGGTATGGACGACCCCTGTGGCCGAGATGACCATGTCGGCCCGGGGGAGCGCCTGTGGGGTGTCCAGGGCGGGGAATCCGTCAAAGACGGCCCGCAGAGCGGCCCGGGGGTCGATGTCGCTGACGCTCACCCGGGCACCCAGGGCCCGGGCGCCCAGGGCGAAGCCGCGCCCCACCGGTCCGTAGCCGATGACCAGGACCCTTTGGTCCTGGAAGCACTGGGCCCCAAGGAGGTCCTGCATGGTGGTCAGGCAGGTCTCGCCGGTGCCATGGGCATTGTCGAAATCGGTCTTCATCCGGCTGTCGTTGACGGCTATGACCGGGAAGGTCAGGGCGGCATCCTCCTCCATGGCGGCGAAGGCCCTGACCCCGGATGTGGTCTCCTCCGCCACACCCATCAGGTTGGCCGCCAGTTCCGGGCGGTCGCGGAGGGCCAGGCGGGCGAAGGAGGCACCGTCGTCGATGATCAGGTTGGGTTGAATCCTGTCCATCAGGTCCAGGGCCCCCTGCCTGGCCTCATCATCATCCCAGGAGGAATCGGCGCAGACGGTGATTCCTTCCCTCTTGAGCTGTTCGGCCACCCTCTGATCCACGGCTCCGGGTTCGCAGTAGACGCCCACCTGCGCCCCCGCCCGCTTCAACTCCCTGAGCAGGACGGCCGTCTTGGGTTCAAGGATCAGGCAGGCCGCGATTCGTGCCGACCCGAAATCCACTTCGGTCCGGAGCTCCTCCAGGAGCCCTCTCAGGACGGGCATTCGGGATTGGGCCCAGGCAATGGCTTCGGCCCCGCTGACCCGGCGCATGTCGTTCATCGTCTCGACGGAACCGAATGTCATGTCGAAATCACTGGCGGTGGTGGCCTGTGGGCTTCCTGCCGGCTTGGTTCCGGGATGCAGGGAACCGTCAGGATCCGGGTCGGTGACGCCCCTGCCCTCCTCATCGCAGGGCCGTGCCGGTCCAGGGCATCCGGATTCGGCTGACACCCCTTGGTTCGCCTTGGCATGCGTGACATCCGGGTGTTCGGTCCCATCGGCGTCCGCGATGATCATCCCCCATTGCCCGGCTTGGCTGATCACCCTTTCGCTCAGCTCCCGGCCATGTAAGGCGTCGAGGGGGGGAACCAGCCTGGCCCCGGCCAGGGAACGGTTGCTGGACTGCGACATGGTTGCCGCCCAGATGGGGAAGTCCATATCCTCTTCGGGCATCTGATTCTTGGCCATACTGTCTCCTGACGGTCCGGGTTTGCTGCCATCTTATAGTGTGTCGGCACCGGCGCCACCCGCATGGGCGGGGGCGGGGCGTTATCTCTTTGCGCCGGTATTCCCCAAAGCGCCGGAACGCTACCTGCCTGGGTGGTGGACTGCGGCAGGCGACCGGCCGTGGTCGGTGTTCAACGAACCTCCAGGGCCTCCAGGGCATCGGCCAGGGTGGCGACTTCGATCGTTTCCAGACCGGGAACGGGTTTGGTGGCCCGCTTCCCCCTGGTCACCGGTACCAGTGCCTTCGTGAAGCCCAGCCGTGCGGCCTCACTCAGTCGATGATTCAACTGGGGTACGGGCCGGACCTGGCCGGTCAGGGAGATCTCGCCGATGGCACAGGTGGTCTTTTCGATGGGCTTGGACCTGGCTGCGCTGGTCAGGGCGGAGACGATGGCCAGGTCGCACCCGGGTTCCTTGGCCAGGCCACCGGCGATCGTCGATACATAGAGGTCCTTGGTGAGCAGGTTGACATGCCCGTGCCGGTAGAGGACGGCCGCCAGCATGGCCAGGCGGTTGGGGTCGATACCGTTGGTGTTGCGTCTGGGCGTGGGCAGGACGGACCCGGTCACCAGGGCCTGAATCTCAATGGGCAGGCTCCGGTGACCGTCCAGGGTGAAGGTGACGCAGGTCCCGTCCACCTGGTCATGGGAGGTGGAGAGGAAAAGCCCGGTGGGGTCGTTCACCTCTTCGATGCCCTGCTCGCCCATGTCGAAGCAGCCGACCTCGTCGGTCGGTCCGAACCTGTTCTTGACGGCCCGCAACATGCGCAGGGCGGTCTGGGGGTCTCCCTCGAACTGGCAGACCACGTCGACCAGGTGTTCCAGGGTGCGTGGACCTGCTATGGACCCGTCCTTGGTCACATGCCCGACAAGAAGAACGGGGATGCCATAGGTCTTGGCCATGTCGATCAGCGATATGGCCACCTCCCGTACCTGGGTGGAGCCCCCTGAGATTCCATCCACCTTGTCGGAGACGACGGTCTGGGCCGAATCGACGATGACCAGGTCGGGTTTTTCCTGCTCGATCAGCCCCAGGACCGTGGCCAGGTCGGTGGTTGATGCGAGGAGGAGGGATTCCTTGACGGCTCCGACCCTGGTTGCCCTCATCCTTACCTGGGCCTGGGATTCCTCGCCGGAGACATAGAGGACCTTGGCTCCGGCCCCATCACTTCCGGCCACCTTCCCTGCCGCTTCCAGGAGGAGTGTGGACTTGCCGATGCCTGGTTCCCCGGCCACCAGGATCACCGATCCGGGGACGATTCCCCCGCCCAGGACCCTGTCGAACTCGGCGAATCCGGTCGGCACACGGGTCAGACGGCCCGGCCCCACACGGGTGATGGGCCTCGCCTGGAGCGAGCCGGGCGCGACCGGGCGTGTGTGGCTTCCGCCTGCCGTGGCCCCCGGTCCCTCGGCGCTGCCGAACCGGGCTTCGCGGAACTCTTCAACGGTACCCCACTGCCCGCACTGCGGGCAGCGTCCGAACCACTTGCCTCCGGTCCATCCGCAGTCCGTGCAGACGTATTGCATCGCAGTCTTGGCCATACCTGCACGCTATCCAATTTGAGCGACAAGGGCCAGACCTGTTCGTTACCGGCCCCGTGGTTCACCTGAAAGCGAAGCGGCTGCATCGACTCTTCGCATTGACATCACCCGGCCTATGAGAGAATGGAGCCATGTCCACTACTCCATCATCAACAGTTCGTCGTCGTCGTATCACCCTGGTCATGGCCCTGGCCGCCGTGGTGGTCCTGGTCCTCCTGTCCGCATTCGTCTGGCCGCACTGGGCCGTGAAGGGGCAGGAACCCAGCGCCGGCACCACCTCCGGTCAGAGCCAGGGTCAGGGCAGGCCCAAGCCGAAGATAGACGCCCAGCCGCTGCCGCAGAATGCCAGCGAACTGCTCAAGGCCATGCCCGACACCGTTGCCGACTTCGCCCGCACCAAGGCGGATCCCGCTACGGAGTGGGGATCCAGGACCCCCATTGAGGAGTACACCCTGATCTATTCCACGGGGCAGCCCGGCAAGGATGTGACCCTCCACCTGGCCCAATGGACCAAGGCCGAAGATGCCAGGCAGGCCTATGATTCGTTGACGACCGGGATGACCGGTAAGGAGCTGGCCTCCGGCAAGGTCAAGGCCGGGGGTAGTGCCACCGGCTCCTATGTGGAGAAGGAGGTGGCCGGGGATGCCAAATCGGCTCAGGCCGTATGGCAGAACGATACCGTCGTCTTTCAGGCACAGGGATCCAAGGCGGCTCTGGAAGCCTTCTACAGGGCATTCCCGCTCTAGTAGTCCCGCAAACGGTGTACGATTGGGCAAGTTGGACACTTCCAGGTATATAAGGATCGGAGGCTCGGATGGGTTCTGTCATCAAGAAGCGCCGCAAGCGGATGAGCAAGAAGAAGCACCGTAAAATGCTGCGCAAGACTCGTCACCAGCGCAAGTAGCTTTATGACTTATGGCTTTTGGGCCTGAAGAAGTCCCCGAATCATACCGATCCGGGGACTTCGTGTATTGGCGCCCGTCGGCGGTCCACCCGGGTTCGCCAGGAGAGGTTGGGCACAGTCATCCGTCATGTGAGGACTCATGCCGGGTCATGGCCAGCCGCGGTGGATGCTCGGTATGTGCGTCGCGCGGCGAAATTCATATCACAGATGGCCAGCACCGTCTCGATGCTGAATGCGCCCAGGCCTATCATGAAAGACAGGGAGTCCATGTTGGGGAGGATCAGGATGGCGATGCCGAAATTGAACCAGATGGTGCCCATAATCAGCATTCCGGTTGATTCTGCTTTCTGCACGTGCCTCCACAGGGAATCCGTGCGATAGTATCGTGACGGTCCACTCAGCATGGCGCTGCGATGAACACTTCCCCTGCGCATGCGTGTGCCCAAGATCAGTATCAGAATTGATGCGACAATCAGTGCCAGGCCGCCTATTTCAGCATAGAAGTCATCCATTGCTGGCCCACCCCCATCCGCATGGCCCCCACCGGCCGGATTCTCCGCTGAAACCACGTCTCGATGTCTATGTTACCACCGGCAAAGGGATATGCTCAGCCAATCGAACACGGTGGTCAGACGACCCATACAAGCAACGAACCCCTCCGAATCCATGGAATGCTCGGAGGGGTTCCGCGGATCTGGTCCGCGCCTACTTGTTGGAATTGGTCATGATCCTGGGGCCGTTGGGGTCTCCGACGATGACCGTGTCGACCATGTTCAGGAAGAGTCCGTGCTCCACCACACCCACGGTGGTGATCAGGTCCTCGGCCAGGTCCCGGGGGTGGTCGATCCGTTCCATGTGCAGGTCGATGATGTGGTTGTGTTCGTCGGTCAGAACCGGCTGGCCCTGGGTATCCAGACGGAGGACGGGCTGGTAGCCGCGCTCCTTGAAGCGGTCCAGCACGTGGCGCTCGCCGAAGGGGATGACCTCCACGGGCAGGGGGAAGCGGCCGATGGTGTCGACCACCTTGGACTCGTCGACGATCCATACGATCTTGCGGGAATTGGTGGCGACGATCTTCTCCCAGAGCAGGGCCGCACCACCGCCCTTGATGCCGTCGAAGTTCCTGTCCACCTCGTCGGCCCCGTCGATGGTGACGTCGATGTGGTCCACATCATCCACATCGACGATCTTGATGCCGTACCCCTCCGCCTGCTCTTTCGTCCGGCGTGAGGTGGTCACCCCTGTGAACTCCAGGCCCTCCTCCTGGACGCGGCGGCCCAACTCGTCGACGAAGAAGCGCACGGTCGAACCGGTGCCCAGACCGGCGACCATGCCCTCCTCGACCAGCTTGGCGGCCTCGATGCCGGCGGCCTTCTTCAACGCATCCTGTTCGGACTTATCCATGTGAACTCCTTTACGCGCTCCCGTTCGGGCGGCGCAACTCAACACTCAAGTGCTTCCCATCCTACGCGTTGGCCTCCAGGATGTCCCCTTCAGTCCCGAGTCTCGATGCTGTGAAGCCGGAAGGGGGCCTGATCGATGATCACCGTTCCGTCCGGTGCTATATCCGCATCCAGCTCGATCCGACCCGAAATGTGCAAGGCCTGCCCGGCGAATCTGGTGCTGCCCGAAGGGGGAGGGGTGATCCGGACCCTGCCGGTGGCCTGGAGTCCCCTTGCCTGGGAGCCGGTCCCGGACGTATCCGGATTCTTATCGGAGGTATCGGTTATCGGCTCCACCTGCCCTTCAGAGACGGTCTCCTGGTCCTGGTCGATGTCGTAGGCCTGGTCGGTCCCTTCCTCGTCCACCGGATCAGGCGTTTTGGTATCCTTGGCCTCGCTCATCGTGGTGACGTCGTCCATCGCCTCCGCGGTATCCGCTGCGCCCGACTCGCCCGCATCCTCTGCCAGGGAGGTCTGCTCGGACGGGCTCATCCTATCCCGTCTGCGTCCCTGGTCATCCAGGACGGTGGGGCCGCCATCCAATTCCTGACGAACCGGGTCGGGAACATCCAGCCCCTCCGCATAGTCGGAATCCAGCAGGGACTGCCATCCCTCGATGGGCAGTGAACCCTGGCGGCTGCCATCCCGGGCATCGGCGGCATAGCCGCGTGCTAGGGTGTCGACCTTCTCGTTGAACCGGTCCCCTGCGTGGCCCTTGATCCAGACGAACCTGACCGATCCCTTGCGTTGGCGGATCTCCTCATCGATGGCCATGATCAGCTGGCGGTTTTTGACCGGCTTGCCCTGGGAGTTCTTCCATCCCTTCCTCTTCCAACTGTGCACCCACTTGGAG
Source organism: Bifidobacterium indicum (assembly GCF_036987015.1). Taxonomy (NCBI): domain Bacteria; kingdom Bacillati; phylum Actinomycetota; class Actinomycetes; order Bifidobacteriales; family Bifidobacteriaceae; genus Bifidobacterium; species Bifidobacterium indicum. The sequence continues at coordinate 1,153,853 of NZ_BTXM01000001.1, read as the reverse complement.
GAGCAGTTGATCGCGTATTGGGAGTCCGATTCGATGACCAGTGGACGGCTTCCACGATGCGCCCTCAGGGCCTGGAGGACGGCGCACAGTTCTCCGATCTGGTTGGTTCCATTGCTGGCGCCGCCGGCATCGGCATCCCCGCCCCTGTGATCGGCCCAGGCCCACCCCATGGGCCCGTTGGGGTTGTCCAGCGCGCTGCCATCGGTCGAAACCACCAGTTCCATCTCGTTGCTCATGTATCCAAGCCTAGACAGGGCATGAGAAAACCCCGCAACCGAATACCTTGGTTGCGGGGTTTCGCTTGGGTTCGATTCAGCCCTGGAGAGTGCTCAGTTCAGGGCCTTGTCGACCACCTGCCCGGCCTCGTCCAGGACCTGGTCCAGGGCCTCGGGGGAGACGAAGGACTCGGCGTAGACCTTATAGATGTTCTCCGTTCCGGAGGGGCGGGCGGCGAACCAGTTGTTCTTGGTGGTCACCTTGAGGCCGCCGATCCTGGCCTGGTTGCCGGGGGCCTCCGTCAGCTTGGCCGTGATGGGCTCCCCGGCCAGGGTGGAGGCGGTCACGTCATCGCCGCTCAGGTGGGCGAACTTCTGCTTTTGCTCCAGGGTGGTGGGGGTGTCAACCCTCTTGTACCAGCTCTGGCCGAAGCGCTCGGCCTGCTCCTGGTGGAGCCGGGCCGGGTTCTTTCCGGTGCGGGCCGTGATCTCGGCGGCCAGGAGATCGGGGATCAGCCCGTCCTTGTCGGTCGTCCAGACCCGGCCGTTCCGGCGCAGGAAGCTCATCCCGGAGCTCTCCTCGCCCCCGAAGGCAACCTCGCCCTTGAAGAGGGGATCGACGAACCACTTGAAGCCCACCGGAACCTCGATCAGCCTGGCCCCGATGGAGGCGGCCACACGATCGATCAGGGAGGACGAGACCAGGGTCTTGCCGACTCCTGCGTCCCGGGGCCACCCGGGCCTGTTGCCCGAGAAGAGGTAGTCCACGCAGACGGCGATGTAGTGGTTGGGGTTCATCACCCCGCTGTCCGGGCAGACGATGCCGTGTCGGTCAGCGTCGGGGTCGGTGCCGCCCACCAGGTCGTATGAGCCCCAGGCCCCGGAGTTGAGTCTGTCGACCAGGCCTTTCATGGCGTAAGGGGAGCTGGGGTCCATGCGGATCTTCCCATCATGGTCGATGGTCATGAACCGCCAGGTCGGGTCCACCTCGGGGTTCACCACTCCGATGCTCAACCCGTACTTCTCGTTGATCAAGGGCCAGTAGTTGACCGAGGCCCCTCCCAGGGGGTCGATGCCCAGGCGCACGCCCGAGGAGCGAATCAGGTCGAAGTCGATGACGTTGCCCAGATCGGCCACATAGTGCTCGCGGAAGTCGAACCGTTCCACCAGGTCGGACCTGATGGCCTGCTCGAAGGGGATCCGTCTGACCTGCCGGTAGTCGCCCAGGAGTTCGTTGGCGCGCTGGGCGATGGCGTTGGTGGTCCCGGCCGATGCCGGGCCGCCGGTGGGCGGATCGTACTTGAACCCGCCGTCGGTGGGCGGGTTGTGCGAAGGGGTGACCACAATGCCATCCGCCAGGTCTTCGCCGGAGAAGCGTTGGGTGCCGTCGGTCGCCCGGTTATGGGTCAGGATCGCCTGGGAAATGGTGGGGGTTGGGGTGTAGTCGTCGTTTGCATCGATCCGCACCCGGACCCCGTTGGCCGTCAGTACCTCGATGGCGGTCTTCCAGGCCGGCAGGGAGAGACCATGGGTATCCCGCCCCAAATAGAGGGGACCGGTCACCCCCTCGGCCTTGCGTCGTTCGGCGATGGCCTGGCTGATGGCGACGATATGGGCCTCGTTGAAGGAGGTGGTCAGGGACGATCCGCGGTGACCGGAGGTGCCGAAGGAGACCTTCTGGGCATCGTTGCCGGGTTCGGGGACCAGGTCATAATACTTGCCGATCAGGTCATCCAGATCGATCAGGTCGTCAGGGGTGGCGGGCATACCCGCATTCTGTGCTGTCATGCCTTCCATCATGCCACCGGTATGCGAGAAACCACTTCCGGGATGACCCCCCAGGCGGGGTCAGTCGGTCTGGGGGACCCGAACGTTCAAGGCCCGCTGCTCCACTTCAAGGGCTATATGCTGCGTCTCTCCCAGGATGTCGCCGTCGACCTGGGCCAGGGCAGGGTCCTCCAGTCGAATCTCCGCCCGGGCACCCTGGAGCTGGACGATGGTCGAATTGGTGGAGAAGGGGGACTGGCTGGCCTTCCTGGTGATGGTCTGGTGCATGACATCGCCGAAGAGATTGGCCCAGCCGATCAGTCCGGCCGAGGTGTCGATGATTTCGAAGTCCAGGAGCCCGTCGTTCCAGGAGGCGTTGGGCATCAGGGAGAAGCCTGGTATTTCGCCACAGTTGCCGGCCATGAAGGTGCGGAAGGTCACCGAGGTGTTGGTCTGGGTCACCTGGTCCTGGCGGGTGATCGAGATGTCGCCTGTGTACTTGGGGGCGAAGAGATGCTTGGCCCCGCTGATGAAGTAGGCCAGCCAGCTGACGGTCCTCTTCAGGTTGGGATCGGTGTCGTCGATCATCAGGGCATCGAAGCCGATGCCGGCGATGATCAGGAAGGCATGGCCGCGGTCCTTCTCCTTCCCGTCCAGGAGGTACATGCGCCCGACATCCACCAGGTTGGACCCGTGGGAGGTGGCCACGGCAAGGGCTGCGTCCAGATCGCCGACGGGGATGCCCATGTTCCGGGCGAAGAGGTTGCCGGTTCCGATGGGGATGATTCCCATGGCGTGGCCCGTGCCTGCCATGGCGCTCGCCACGGTGCGGACCGTGCCGTCTCCGCCGACGGCCACGACCACCTCGGTCCCCTGGTCCAGGGCCATTCGTGCACAGGCTCTTCCGTCCTTGTCCAGCTGTGTTTCGATGAAGCGGATATCCTGGATGTGCTTGGCCCTGCAGTAATTCTGGATGTGCCAGCGGGTCTGGGCGGCCTGGGGCTTGGATGGGTTGATGATGAAAGCGTAGCTGACCTGGTCGTCATCCCTGGCTTCCATCCTGCGGGCGAACTCCCGCCTCCTGTAGGCGCGCGAAAGGAGGACCACCATCGTTGCGACGATGGCCAATCCTGCCAGAATGCACAGGATTATGAGTGCTGGAGTTGGCATGGTTCCATTGTGCCTTTCCCTGTGGGAGGGGGCGGTCAAGGCGTGTCAGACATGAACGAATCCTCTACGTTGCCGGGCTTCTTGCGCATTCGGCCCGCGGGGTGTAAACAATGCTTTGGTGAGATTGGCCGCTTGCTGCCGGACGGGGCTTCAGGTGTCGGGAGGAAGCAGTGATGGGACGTGATGATGGGTAAATATCGCAGTGTGTTCGATATCATCGGCCCGGTCATGATCGGGCCCTCCAGCTCCCATACCGCCGGGGCCGTTTCCATTGGGCGGATCGGGCATATCCTGGCCGGGGGCATGCCCGATAGGGTCATCATTCGATATTATGAGTCCTTCGCCCGTACCCATAGGGGTCACGGCACCGATTATGCCATCGTCAGCGGGCTTTTGGGTCTGGATCCGGATGACCCCAAGGTGCCCAATGCCATGGCCATCGCCCGCGCCGTGGGTGTGGATATTGAATTCGTCGAGGAGGATGGTGACAGTCCCATCCACCATCCCAATACGGTCGTTCTTGATATGGTCAGGGCCGGGGAGACCATATCACTCTGGGCCTGCTCCATCGGCGGAGGAACCATTGAAGTGCGTAGAATCCGCCTGGGTGGCTATGACGTGCGCCCGTCCGGTCCGCTCCCCATGCTCTTCGTCGAGGAGGATGGGAGGCAGGACGATGTTGACGCGTCCCTTGCAAGGATTCAGGCGGTGCTGGGGCAGGAAGGCGAACCGGTGCGAAAGACCATCTACCCCATGGTGGATGATGAGGACCGGCGCATGGTCGGGTTCGACCTGGATCACCCCCTCTCCGCGGCACAGCGGGAGAGGATCGGCTCCCTCTCGTCGAGAATCATGTATCTCGAGTAAAGGAATGTGTCATGTTCGGTTCGATCGCTGATCTGGTGAGTGCCGCCGAGGAATCCGGGGAACCCATCTCCGAGTTGATGATCCGGGAGGAGTGCGCCGGTTCCGGTCGGACCCGTGACCAGGTCTGGTCGAGGATGGACCGTGACCTGGACGTCATGCTGGCTGCGGTCAAGAGGGGTTCCGAGGGCCGGGGGGTCTTTTCCAAGACAGGATTGAGCGGGGGAGAGGCGGCTCTTCTGGATAAGTACAGACGTGAGAGGACCACCCTGAGTGGGGACACCATGGTTCGGGCCCTGGTGGCCGCCATGGCCACCAACGAGGTCAACGCCGCCATGGGGGTCATCTGCGCCACGCCGACCGCCGGATCCTCGGGTACTCTGCCGGGTGTCATAACAGCCCTGCGGGAACGGATCGACCTCTCCAGGGAGGGCCAGGTAAGGTGCCTCTTCACCGCCGGCGCCTTCGGTCTGGTCACCGCCAACAATGCCATGATCGCGGGAGCGACGGGCGGTTGCCAGGCGGAGGTCGGCAGCGCTTCGGCCATGGCGGCAGCCGCCGCGGTCGAGGCGGCGGGTGGTGATCCGCAGACCTGTGCCGAGGCCTTCGCCATGGCCATGAGCAACCTGCTGGGCCTGGTCTGTGACCCTGTTGCCGGACTGGTCGAGGTCCCCTGCGTCAAACGGAACGCCATAGGGACGGCCAATGCCCTGATCTGTGCCGACATCGCCCTATCGGGAGGCACCAACAAGATTCCGGCGGATCAGGTGGTGGAAGCCATGAAGTCCATCGGCGAGGCCATGCCCGCCTCCCTGCGCGAGACCGGGGTCGGTGGCCTGGCCGGCACCCCCGTCGGCAGCGAGTTCCGCAAGACAATTTTCGGCGATTAGGCCTGCCGGGACCGACCGGTTGCCTGGGATGAAGACGCCCGGTCCCCCGGCCCTGGCCCGATGCCCCCGTGTCGCTTGGCGGCAGTAGAATCCAACTATGCTAGATATTCAGTTCATTCGTGAGCATCCCGATGTCGTCAAGGAATCCCAGCGTAAACGTGGGGAGTCCGTGCAGCTGGTGGACGAGGTCCTCAAGGCCGATGACGAGCGCAGAACCGCGCTCCAGACCTATGAGAGCTCCAGGGCCGAGCAGAAGTCCCTGGGCAGGCAGGTCGCCTCGGCCTCGGGTGACTCCAAGGCTGAACTGATTGCCAGGACCAAGAAGCTGGCCGAGCAGGTCGGGCTGAACAAATCGGCTTCCGAGGAGGCCACGGCGGAGTACACGAACCTGCTCTGGCGGTTCAGCAATCTGGTTGAAGCCGAGGCCCCCGAGGGTGGCGAAGACGACTATGTGGTCGTCAAGAAAGTCGGCACCCCCCGCGATTTCGAGGACGAGGGGTTCGAGCCCAAGAATCACCTGGACCTTGGTGTGGGCGTCGCCGGCATCGACATGCGCCGCGGCGTCAAGATCTCCGGCTCCCGCTTCTACTTCCTGCGTGGTGACGTGGCCCGTATGGAGATCGCCATGCTGACCATGGCCGTCGACCAGGCCCAGCAGCACGGGTTCATTCCCACCATCACCCCCACCCTCGTCCGTCCCGAGGTCATGGCGGGCACGGGCTTCCTCAACTCCCATGCCGATGAAATCTACCGTCTGCGTGAACCCGACGACCAGTACCTGGTGGGCACCTCCGAGGTGGCCCTGGCCGGCATGCACGAGGATGAGATCATGGACCTGTCGGACGGGCCTCTGCGCTACTGCGGTTGGTCCAGCTGCTACCGGCGTGAGGCCGGGGCCGCAGGAAAGGACACCATGGGCATCATCCGCGTCCATCAGTTCAACAAGGTGGAGATGTTCGTCTACTGCAGGCAGGAGGATTCCCGCGACCAGCACCGGCAGCTCCTGGCCATGGAGCAGGAGATGTTGGCCAAGGTCGATGTACCTTATCGGATCATCGATACGGCGGCCGGCGACCTGGGTTCCTCGGCCGCACGCAAGTTCGATTGCGAGGCCTGGGTGCCGACACAGGGGAGGTACCGTGAGCTGACCTCCACCTCGAACTGCACCGAGTACCAGGCCCGTCGTCTGAACGAGCGTGAACGTCTGGACGATGGGTCCACCCGTCCGGTCAGCACCCTGAACGGCACACTGGCGACCACCCGCTGGCTTGTCGCCATCCTGGAGAATCACCAGCAGGCGGACGGCTCCATCGAGGTGCCCCAGGCCATGCGTTCCTATATGGGGGGCAAGGAGCTCATCGAGCCCACCACTTGGGAGGCCTGATTCAGGGGCCTACCCGGCAGGGTCGAAAGACGCCCCGGCGGAATGTCGGGTTTCGGGGTGTCGTATCATGGTAGACGTGCCCGGTAAATCGGGCTGATGGACAGGTGTCTGAGCGGCCGAAAGAGACGGTCTTGAAAACCGTTGAACGAAAGTTCCGCGGGTTCGAATCCCGCCCTGTCCGCAGCAAGGCCTCGTGATATCCGGGGCCTTTTTCTTGATTCTCTTCCCCCCCCCCCCCCCCCCCAGTTGATGGTCTGTGTGTTCGGCGTAGGAGCATCACATGGTTCGTATCGAAGGTGATCGTAAAGGTCGAGGGGACCCATGGCTGAGTGCCGACGCCCGTCAACGGTGACAGCATCGACAAGGGTCCCGTCGGTTCCTTTGCCGGTGGCAAGATCGGGCTGGTCGGAACGCCGGCCGGTGGTGATGCCGCCGGTGTCGGTGCCTTGTCCTGTGAAGAAGCGGTTGAGGGGTTATCTATCTTTGGCGGGTTCTGTCGACCCTGGTCTACGGGAGGGGGCTGAGATTCATCGACCCCCCCCCCCCCACCGTGCTATTTCAGAGTCCGCGGACGCTGTGGATGCGGCAGAAGAAACAGGGCTGTCGCCGACTGCAGGGTCCGATAGGCGGAGCCAGAGCAAGCAGAACGGCAGCGACCTGTGACAGGTGTGGCATTCCTTCAAAACGTCACAGAAACAACCTCATCCCCTACGGGCTTCCCACGCCCCCCGACGGTGGATGCTCGTCCCATGGCTTCTGGCCCCTACCATCCCCTGCTTCCTGATATTGAACATGGATGGAAACCAGCCAATGCGATTCTCCATAGCATGTCAGTCTGCAATACCAATCATTGGAAGGATGCCGGTGGTCGGGCAGGGGCGGCCCACCTTTTCAGCTATCAGTCCCGTCCCGGGCTTCTCACCGTGGCAGATTCGCCGTGTTTCCGATCATGGCCGATCTTTCGGTTCCGTTGGGTCCCCGATGAATTTGAGACTGCTTTGTATGTGACTCTTATCACCTTGAAGATCGGAGTGTCATGCTCCGACATATCTTGGGAAAGTGGTGACAATCCACGGAGCACAATGTAAACTGCATTATAATGTGCGTCCTTGCATCTGGTCGTCAAGTCGGGCCGGAATTCGGAAGATTGTCGCTTATCGGTCGGTCGAATGAAGAAGATGGTTGTTTGTATCTCATGATCTGAGCAATCGCTCGTCTTTAGTACACTTCAATGGTCTCTATTGCATACGGAAAGGTGCGGAGCTATGGCTTATTTCATTGCTTTCGTTTCATTGCTCGGCGATTGGCTGCTCTTTTCCTTCCCCCTCTACCAGGGTCTGATGGAACTGAACGACTACCAGGAGCTCCTGGAGGACTTCGACGAAATCAGCAAGAAGTGGAAGATGGTGTCACCCTGGTGGTGGTTCATCCCCATCGTCAAAATCCAGAAGGAACGTACACGTGGGTATCGGATCCTCCGTGAGGCCACCAAGAGCAAGAGCGAACGCCACCGGGCACTCAGCTTCATCGACAAGGCCACGGCCTGGTACTTCGTGGCAGTCGCCGGCTGGCTCAAGATGATCCAATCCTCCTATGAGGTTTTGGAAGCCTTCGACAAGGAGGAGAACCTCTGGCTCCTTCTGGCCCTGGTGGTCCTGATGACCGCTGGTGGACTCTTCAATGCCTACTACAGGATCGGCAAGAAGCGTGTCAGCAAGAAGGAGGAGGAGCTCAAGCCGGCTGCGGAGGTAAGCGAAGACTGAGCCTCCTCAGCCCATAGGCCCGGCGGAGGTCGGCTGCAACAAGGGGTCTGATCAGATATACGAGACTCGGTCAGTCGGAGTTGAGGATGTCGCGTATACGCATGGGGTGCGTGGGCTTTGGAGACCCCCCCCCTCCCCAGGCCGGCCAGTGCCCTGGATAGGGCGAGGAGGACTCGCGGGCCGTGATTCGGCACGGTCTGGAGTCGGGCATCAACTTCTTCGACACGGCCTTGGCCTACCGGGGAAGCTCCAGTGAATGCTTCCCGGGAAGGGCCCTTCGGGGACTATGCCTGCCGGGATGATGTCGTCGTGGCCACCAGGTTCCCGGCACGTTCCGAGGAGGAGATCGAGCAAGGCATCACCGGTCAGGAACATGCCATCACCATGCTTGAGCGCAGTCTGCAGAATCTGGGCATGGATTACGTCGACCTGTATATCTGCCATGTCTGGGACAGCCGCACACTCGTCCGGGAGATCATGGACGGCCTGGCCCAGGGTGCGTCAAGGCAAGGCGAGGTATGTGGACATATCGAACTGTTGCGCATGGCAGCTGGCAAGGCCAACGTCCCGGCCGGCGCGGCGGGCTACCCCCGGTTCGTCTCGGTGCAGGGACACTACAACCTGATCTTCCGCGAGGAGGAGCGCGAGATTGGTGCCCCTCTGCCAGGAGGATGGCATCGCCCTGACCCCATGCAGTGGCCCCGGTCGCTGACAGGTCTGTCCGGCCTGCCCTGATGGCTCAACTCAGGCTTCTGCTCGCCGCCGCTTCAGGGCGAAGGAGGAGCACAGTCCAACCAGGGCCACCAGGATCAGGGAGAGGAAGGCCCAGTGGTATCCCTGGCCCAGTGCCAGGGCCTTGTCGACGCCCGACGTATGGTGGGCGCTGCCCAGAGTGACGATCATCATGGCGGCCGCGGTGCCCAGGGATCCGCCGATCTGTCTGACCGTGGAGGCGGCTGCATTGCCGTGGGCCGTCATCCCCCGGGGAAGTGCGTTGATCCCCTCGGTGAAGGTGGTCATCATGACCAGGGAGATGCCGGCCATCCGCATGGCATAGCAGGCGGCGATCACGACCAGACTGGCGTCGATGCTGAACCAGGCCATGGGGAGGGTGCCGAGCGTCAGAACCGTGAATCCGAGCAGGGAGATGTTCCTGACCCCGATACGGTCGTAGAGGGCACCCGAGATCGGGTTGAAGATGCCCATGACGATGGCGCCGGGCAGCATGACCAGGCCGGAGACCAAGGCGCTGGACCCCCGGGTGTTCTGCAGGTAGAGGGGGAGGACCAGTTCCACTCCCACCATGGAGATGTTGCTCAGGGTGCTCAGGAGGGTGGTCAGGTTGAAGGTGCCGGAGGCGAAGACGTGCAGGTCCACCAGTGGGTGGTCCATAATGAGCTGCCGGTGGCAGAAGAGCCCGACGATAACCAGGCCGAGTATCAGGAGCGAGAGGTTGAGCATGGAGACCCGCCCCGTGTCGCCGATGGCTGAGAGGGCGTAGAGCAGGAAGCCGAACCCCAGGCAGGACAAGGCGACCGAGAGGACGTCCAGCCCGGTGTTTTGCCGTTCATTGACCGTATAGACGCAGAAGAAGGCGGCAAGCAGAATCAGGGCGCTGCCCACGGCCAGGAGGATGAAGAGCATGCGCCAGGACCAGTGCTGGAGGATGAAGCCCGACAGGGTCGGCCCCACGGTTGGTCCCAGGGCCACGACCAGACCCACGATGCCCAGGGCCAGCCCCCGTCGCTCGGGCGGGAAGAGGAGGAGCACCACGTTCTGGATGAAGGGCATCAGGGAACCTGCGGCGACGGCCTGGATGATTCTGCCGGCCAGCAGGATGGCGAAGTGCCCGGTGGAGAAGATGCAGACCAGGGAGCCGACCAGGAAGGTGGCCATCATGACCATGTAGGTGGTTCTCGATCTGAAGTTGGAGAATATCCAGGCCGAGATGGGAATCATGAGCCCCACGACCAGGAGGTAGGCCGTGCTGAGCCACTGGGCGGTGGACTGGGACACCCTGAACTCCTCCATGATGGTGGGGAGGGCGTTGTTGAGGAAGGTCTCCGCCATCAGCGCCAGGAAGGCGCCGGCAAGCAGGACGGCCATCATCCGGTTGCGGTTGCCGTCCCTGGTCGTGGTCGGCATGATTGTTGCATCTGCCTCGGGCTCTGTTTTTTCCATACCGCCTTGTTCCTCCTCCTATCGATTTGTCCGACTCATGTTGGTGATGATTCGTCTCAGCAGGCTTACCAAGGTCTTTTGGTCCTGGTGGCTGAAGCCCTTGGTGGCCATGCCGGTGGTGGTGTCCAGGGCCTGGAGGATTCGTCCTTCCTCCCTGTCCAAACACTGAACGGCCTTGTCCGTCAGGTTCAGGAGGACCTGCCGGCGGTCGTCGTCCGCTTTGCTGGAACCGGCCAGCCAACCCGATTCGGTCAACCGCTTCACCATGCCCCTGACCGTTGGATGGCTCAGGTAGAACCGGTCGGCGATGTCCTTCTGGCGTATGTCCTGGTCCCGGTGCTCGTGGAGGTAGTAAACGATGACGAACTGGGGGCCGGTGAGCTCGGGGAAGATGTCCGATATAAGCTCGTTCATCTGCCTTTCCAAGAGCGTGTTGGCTATTTTTATCAGACCCTCGGGCCGATGTTCCGACATTCCATGTTCAGGCATATCCGCCTCCTATAAGTGTAGCTTGCTACATTATTGGAGAAACAAGGAGGATTGTCAAACGCAGAGGCTTCCTCAACGGCGAAGCAATGGCTGCGAACAGTCACAAGCACCTGATGATTGCCAAAGGACGGTATGCACACCGATGGGTTTGGCAATGACCACCGGCAACCATTGAATGGCCCCCATCAAGAGGCTTCATTCAAGCCCGCTGATGCAGCCAAGGTCTGATGCAACGTATGCCCACATGTCCGCCGGCCGCAAATGGGCATACACCTTACACAGTCTCATGTCATCATTGCTTGCGCGACGCAGGAGGAAATATGAAGCAGGGCGGGAACAGGAAGGCCCCGATTCTGCATGCCAAGACGCATGGCGGAAGCTGAGTCGTCGGGCACTGCTGCTTGATGCTCCTTACCCTGCTGAGGAAGCCTGATGTGATTCGTTTCAGAGGAGGGACGCTTTGCTCAATCGGGGAATTGCTGATATCGGCAGCTCCCCCCCCCCCCCCCTCCCCTGCTTCTCGGGATGGCTGGTGTTCATGTCTTAGTACACCGGTCTATCGGCGCCCTGGGTGGTGGGGTCCGCTATCCCCAGGCTCTCCTTGGCACCGAGGTCGGGATCCTTGACGATACGAAGAACCAGGTCGGCCACGCTCTTCCTGGAACCGGACACGCCCTCGAACGGTTCCTTGCTGGTCTTGGTGGAGTATCTGATTTCGTCCCGATAGGTCAGCCAACACAGACGGAGGGTGGTATAGGTCAGCCCCGATTCCCTGAGCAGGCGATCCGATCCGGCCGCTGTGGGCAGTCCCTTGCCGACCATCTCCTTGTTCCACCTGCCGAAGGCACCCGGTACCTCGTCGTATATGCCGGCCACGTTGGCGAAGATGACGCGGTCCACATGATTGGACTTCATGGCGGCGATCACGTTTCGGGTCTTGGCGTTGTCCTGGTCATGGTCGACGGTGTCCACGAATACCATCTCCTGGTCCTTCATGGACTTCTCGACCGCGGCACGGTTCTCCAGGTCCACCTCGGCCAGGGTCACGCGGGGATTGCCCTTCAGGGCGTCCAGACGTTCACTCCCTCTCAGGCCCAGGGTCAGGTGGACGTCGGCGAAATCCTCCTCGTTCAGGATCCGGTCCTCGACGATGCGGGCTATCTGCCCGTTGGCTGCAAGAATGAGCAGGTTCATGATGGTTCCTTCCTGTGGATTTTGCGCTTTTGTGCCTGGGTGGTGTCTATTCGGCCAGCATGCGGGCATGGAGATCCTTGGCCTGGTCCCCGTTCTGGGCGATGCCGACCAGATTCAGGCCGAACCGCTTCGCCACACGGTCCATGGTGCCGTAGGTGGCGTTCACGGCCCTGGTCTGGTTGCTGTCCGCGCCCTGCACGATCAGGTAGAGGTCGGTCCCTTTCAGGTCCTCGTTCACCTCGACATGGTCGATGAAGGTCTTCAGGTATCCCGACATGTTGGACCAGTAGACGGGCGTGCCGATCACGATCACATCCGCCTCCTTGAGCTGGTCCCAGACCTTGGGGAAGTCGCCATCGCCCTGGCCCACCTGGGGTATCCGGTACTCGGACAGGTTGATCTGCCGGTAGTCCTCGCCTCCCATGAGCTCCTTGGCCAGGGATGAGGTGTTCCCCTGCGCGTTCTGGCTGGCGTTGAGAAAGACCTTCCTGGTGCCCTTGCCGGTATGGCCCGGCTTGGCGAAGGTGGGTTCCTGCTGGTCCGAATTCTGCATGGCGGTTCCTTTCCGGGGAGTGGTCTGAGACTGGCCGGCCACAGGCATGTCCGTGCCGATGGTGCCGTAGCAGATCAGGGCTCCCAGGCATAGGCCTATCAGGAGGGTTGCGGCCAGGGTAATCAGGGTCTTCAAAGGATGTTTTGTCATGCGATGGGCCTTTCCTTGCTTCTGATTGGATGGTATTGCTTCAACCCGGCTTGAAGACAAGTCACCACTCCGCCTGGAGCTGACCGTCGTACAGTCGATTCGTCCCCGTGGATCGAATCCTCCCCATGTTGGAGCTCTTCCTCCTGTGCACACTGTTCGTCTGGTTCTACATCAATCGGGGGCCTCGAAGCGAGATGGACTCTTGGCCCCCTTGCCTGGTCGTCTTTCCTAAGATGGCCTTTATGGGGATTGAACCCAAGGGGGGTGTGGGCATGGTTGATGGAACAGCCGAACCGGCACATCGCACTGGCTTATGTGAAGATTCTTCGGGCGGTCCTGTTGATGACTGCTTCTGCATGAGTGATGCCCATGTCAGCCCCGGTGCCTCACCTGCTCCAGGTGAAGATTCCATCCGGGTCGAAAACGAAACGGCACCATCCTTGCAGGTCCAGATGGAAGACCGGCTCGATGGTCTGGGAGTGCCCTGGCGGTTGGTCCCCCATCCCCGCATCGAGACGGTTCGGCAAGGCTTGGACAAGGGTCTTCCCGCCCTGCTGGGGCTGAAGGACTCGGACCTGTCGAAGTGTCTCCTCCTGGAGGACGCAGGCGGGAAACTGGTCCTCCTGGTGGTTCGGGCTGCCGTCCATCCGGACCTGAAAGAGGTGCGACGCCTGGTCGGATGTCGCCGTCTGCACCTGGCTTCCCCGGAACGGTTGGAAGAGACTCTCGGTTCCGAGCCGGGCAGGGTCTCCCTGTTCGACCTCATCGGCCATAGGGATGCCGTGTCCTGCTTGGTTCTGGACCGTGCCCTGGCCACCGGACCGGGTGATACCGCCATGCCTGCGGACTCCCACCGGGCATCCATCTGTCTGCCGAAATCAGCCCTTGAGGGGGTGGCTCGGCGGCTGTGTCCGCAGGTCTACTTCCTGGAATGGGTATGTTGATGCCGCTGGCCCTCGATCGTCCTCATTCGGGCGGCAGGTGCTAGTTCAGGATGCGACGGCTTCACCAGATTTGGGTGGCGGTTAAACGATGAAGTAGCCACTGAGGAGACGGTCCCGGCAGCGACGCTATGCGAATAAGGATGCGGTCATGCTGAAGAGCGGAAAGGACACGCACGGGGATGGTTGTCAATCCATTCTCGGCGATTCGAATCAGGGGCGGATTCCCTTTGCAGAGTCATCCAGTGCCGAACCACCACAATCCGGTACAACGGAAGCTGACTCTTCGGGGAGGGGGCGTCTGTTCCTGTCCACGAGCAGGTTTCGGATTCCGGGGAGATGCCCCGTCAGGGCTCCGGGTCGAGGGAATCCCGCAATATGTCGGATGCTGTGAGGGTTTATCCGGATCCGTCGTCTCAGGTGAAACCCGGCACCTATGGGAAGGCGGAAGGAATCACCCCGGATTCGATACGAGCCAGGACGTTCGATCTTCTTCCGGCCTTCCTCTACAGTGGAAACGTGGCAAAGGAAGTCGATTCGTTCCTGCATGATACGGCCACGAAGTTGGCGATGGCGGAGGCCGGGCAGATATCGGCCTAACGGTTGATCAGGGGAAACAGTGCCGTGGTTCCCTCTCACGGGATTTGGCGAACGGTATTCGACAGAGGAAGTCGATTCCTTCGTCGACCTGATCAACGCCAGAATCTCCGCCTGCATCGCAATGACCAGGGATAGATTCTTCGGGATGCGCCATCCATCGGGCGGCGATGCATCGGGACAGGCCGATGCCCTGGTCGCGATTCCCGGTCACCGGACTCCGGCTCCGTGGCATCGGTCCCCTGCTTCACTTCTCGCAGGTTATCTGCATCAGCACGCCGAAAGGGTCCTGGATGACGGCATGGAAGTCGGCGAACTCATTCGCCTGGGGCTCCTTCAGCACGGTTGTCTCCGGATGGGAGACGGCCTTGTCGTATATGGTCCGGGCCTGTTGCGGATCCGTCACCATGATGTCCAGCGACACCCTGCCGCTCTCCCGCATGGGAACGGCGTCGTCGACGGGGTTGTCCGCGATCTGCAGCTGGACCGCACCCACCTGGTTGACAGAGTGGGAGATGTACTCCTCCTGGCCCGGCGCAATCGCCAGATCAGGGTTGTATCGCTCCTTGAACTCCCGGTTGGTGATGGAGAAGAGGGTTCTGGCACCCAAGACATTCTGGTAGTAGGCGATGGCCTCCCTTGCCTTGCCGTCCAGGGAGAGGAAGATGGTTACCTGCGGTGGTTCCGGGGTCATGGTCCTGCCTTTCTTTGGTTTCTTGTCGGACGAAAACAACCCTATGATCGAAAGGTGTCATTTTCTGAACCCTTAGGTGGTTTCCGATGAACAAAGCGGAACGGATTAATCAGGAACTGGTCTTTGTCAATATGCATAGAGCCTTTCACCTGAACGATCTGATGAATCAGTTCGGCATCTCCAGGAGTACGGCAGTGCGAGACCTGGATGAGCTGCGTGAACTAGGACTGGGTATAGTCGCCTACCGGGGCCGCTATGGGGGATACCTTGTCGAGGCTGCCGTACCCCTGCCTCCCATCGTCTTCAGCGAAGGGGAGGACCTGACCCTCTTCCTCGCACTCCAGCTGCTCCGACCTCTGACTACCACACCCTTCGGGTACTCGTACCAACACATCAAGGACAAACTCATGCAGGGGTTGCCCGACGACAGGCGGAAGGCCGTCCGGGCCGCCATGAGCGCCATCCGGTATCAGGGGACGTATCGGCATGCGGACGGCAGCAACCTGGCCGAACTGTTCACTTCAATCATGGAAAGACAGACGGTGGCCTTCACCTATGGATCCAAGCAAACCCGCCTGCTCAACCCCATCAGGCTGACCCTGGACGGTGGTTTTTGGTACTGCATCGGTTCGGACCCCGACAGTCGGGAGTGGCGGACGTTTCGCTGCGACCGGATGGAGATTGCCGATACCCGTCCCCGAACCGGCACCCTGCCCGACCTGAAGGACGAGCAGAGGGCCTGCAATCGTGCCGAGGCGGCTGGGCGCACCATTCGATTCCGGGTGCTGCTCACGAAGCCCGGGGAGGATTACTTTATACGCAACAGTTATCCGAACATGCGTCTGCTGCACGAGTGTGGGCGAACTTTCCTGACCGGAACAATCAGGCCGGATGAGTATGGGTTCCTGGTCACCTACCTGCTGGGGTTCGGTGACCAGGCCACCATAGTGGAGCCCAAGGATCTCCAGGAACGCTACAATGGTATGCTCATCCATCTGCTCGATAGATGATGGGTTGCGGGCCCGGCCTGTACTGTCTCTCGGTAGTATCGGTGGAAGTCGGTGGTTGGTCCGGCAGGCAAGACCCCGGAGCAGGCAGAGGGTCTCGAAGCGGGAGGGTGCGTTGGGTATTGGAACCGAGGTCGGAATGAACGGCAAACACAGGGACGGTGTGCGCGCTGATGCCTCGGCGGTTGCAACCGAGATGCCCTCCCCGGCAGGGCATTCCCGTGTGCGGGCCATCCTGGCATGGCTTCGCCGGTTCATGCCCCTCCTGACGGCCCTGGGCACACTGCTGATGGGCGGGTTCTTCCTGGCCCGGACGCCTGTGGGGCATACGCCCGACGTCTGGTCACATGTCTATCGGATCAGCAGCATAACCCACGGTGATCTGCTGGCCCATCCGGTTCATTCCCGTAGCTTCCTGCACAACGTCGGTGAGGGGGCTGTTGGGGGTTGGGTCGACCGAGCCTGGGTGGACTACGGTTGGAGTGTCTTTGACGGGTATGATGCCTCGATAGCCCTCCGTGAGAGCGTGGAGCCCGGGCCCGGTGATCTTGTCGATCTCCCCTTCAACAATACGGCGACGAATTCCCCGGTCTCCTATGCCCCGCAGATCCTGGCCTTCGGGATCGGGGGAATTCTTCATCTGCCCGTATCGGCCATATACCGGGCGGCCGAGGTCTGCATGCTGCTGGTCTACTCCCTCTGCATGTTTCTGGGGGTCAGGGTCCTGACCCGCTGGAGGATCGGGGTGGGGCTGACCATGCTGTTGCCACCGCTCCTCTTCCGCAGCAGTTTCGCCATCTCGGCCGACTCCTTCACCCAGGCGGTCGTCTTCCTCTTTACCTGCATGGTCTTCCGCTCCGTTTACGAGAAGGTCTCGCATCGGTACTGCATCCTGCTGGGTGCGGTCGGTCTGGTGGTGGCCATGTCCAAGTTCATATACATGCCCCTGGTGCTGGTCATGCTCCTGGTGCCCCTCCTGCAGAAGTGGGTCAGGGGCCTGGACCGGGTGAATCGCCTCGACCTGGCGTCCACAGCCGGTTTCGGGGTGCTCTCCCTGGTCTGGATGGGAATCTGGATGAGGGGTAACGGTTGGTATGCCACGGCCCCCATGTTCGTCTCCTACCAGGCCATGCAGAGCAGACGACATGACCTCCTCATCCCTGGCGGCCTGGGCGACGCAATCTGCAGAATCGTCTGGGCCATCCTGCATGGGCAGAGCAACAACATGGTCCAGGGCGGTTCCCGGAGCATCATCCTGGCCTGGGCGGGCACGGCGCTGCTGGTCGTCATCCTGGTTCTTGCCACCTTGGCCAGGACCGGATCGAATCCCGACCTGGTCTTTTCCTGGTGCTTCACCCTGCTGGGGCTGGGGGTCCTGGCCCTGACCTACCTGGCCCTGTGGCTCCAATACAGCAACCCCGGCCTGCCGGGCGTCCAGGGGATGCAGCTGCGTTACTTCTTCCCACTGGCTCTGGGGTGCGCCCTGGCTGCCCTTACCAGTGCGAGGACCCTGCTCTTCTGGTTCCGTAACCGTCGCAGGGTGAAATAAGGAGTGCCCGAACTGGCGGACTCCGCCTGATCGGCCTGACGCCCCGGCTTTGTAGTTCAGGGCAAGTACCATGTGGACCATGGAATTGCGGGTAGATGGTTACGACGGCTATGACGATGATGGGGGGCGCGGATCCGTCCGCCACCTCATCTTCGGTCTGCGGGGGACCCTGGTTGACTGGGACCCCCGGGCGGCCCTGGCGGGGCAGTATCCCGACGGGGTGATCGACATGGTGCTCGACCCGGAGGATGAATGGGGAATCTGGCGGTTCAGGACCCTGATGAATCTCGGATGGGACCAGAAACGTGTCCTGGCCGACTACGAGAGTACGCACGGTCCCGCCGTGGCCTGGGTGTTTCGCCTGTATCTGGAGGGGTTCGCCCGGACCGTGAAGGGCATGCAGCCCGGCATGGCCGGCCTCCTCGCCGACCTGCATGACCGGGGTCTCCATCTTTGGGGCCTGGCCAACACCACCGCTGAGCATGCCCGTCAGGCCAGTGAACTGCTGGAGCCGCTGGGTCTCCTGGAGGACACGCTCATCTCCGCCGAGGAGCACCTGCGCATGCCCGATGGGCTTGTTTATCGGTTGGCCCTGAGAAGGTTCGGCATCCCCGCCGGACGAACCATCTTCGTGGGTGATTCGTGGGATGACGTGGCTGCGGCCGAGACATGCGGAATCAGGGGCCTGCTCTTCACAGGGGCCGCACAGCTGCGCACGGATCTTCGCGGTTTCGGTCTGCCCTGCTGAGGAGCCGGCCGGGCTGGGTGAGTCAGTCCGGTTTCAGGACTGTCCCCATGCATCAGTGTGGTGGCCGAGGTTCGGGTGGTCTCACTCCCGACCGGTCTTCCTGCCTTTGCGTTCCGAGTGCGGTTCGGGGTGGGTATTGGTCTTCCGCTCGAAATCGCAACGGCACAGTGCTTTTCCATTGGGGAGCGTCGTCATGGATGAATATACGGAATCGTATCCCTGACCTTTCATGGTGTGGATGAGTGAATCGGCATCGATGTGATGGTAGACCGTATCAAGCTGATCAAAAACCCTCGCGTAGGGTGAATCGGATACGAAGTCCATGGACTGGTTCACCTGAATCACGCACGAGACGAATCGTGGGTCAATCCGTTCAAGTGCCGTCGTGAAGGCCTGGTACCCGACGTATTCCAAAAAGAGGTCGGCGATGACCATATCAGCCTTGGGCAGGTCCATGGAGGTGTCGGTCATATCTGCCAGTACAGGCTTGAAAACGCCGGCAAGTCCGGGGAACCGTTCTTCGCAGGCGACCAGGTAATCGGGGTTCACATCCAGTCCGTACACACGACTCGCCATGGAAGTGTCAACATACTCCAGGCCGTTTCCTCCGGCGATGCCGCAAACCATGATTCGGTCCACTTTCCTGCCCTTGAGCTGGTCTTTCATGATCCGGTTCAGGGTCTGAAGCTGCTGGACGGTGTCCAGCCGCATGTGGTTTTCATAATCGTCCAGGTCCACATGGAGCCAAGGTTGTCATCAAGCTTGTTCACGTTCGTCCTGCCTTCGTTCCGGGATTTCCTGAATTCGTTCAGACGATGCGGCGGTCGGCGGCCCAGCGGGTCAGCTCGCTCCGGTTGGAGAGCTGGAGCTTGCGCAGAACGTTGGATACGTGGGTTTCCACGGTCTTGATGGAGATGAAGAGTTCGGAGGCCACCTCCCGGTAAGTGTAGCCGCGGGCGATCAGGCGCATGACCTCCTGCTCCCTGGAGGAGAGGCTGTCCAGTTCGTCGTCGCGGGCCGGAAGGCCGGAATCCCGGGCCTCATCATCCTGGAAGGCCGAGAGGACGAACCCGGCCAGCTTGGGGGAGAAGACAGCGTAGCCCTCGTGGACCTGACGGATTGACGAAATCAGGTCGTTGGCCGAGATGGTCTTGGTCACGTACCCCTGGGCGCCGGCCCTGATGACCGACCCCACGTCCTTGGGGGAGTCCGACACGGACAGGGCCAGGAAGACGGACCCGGGGGAGAGGGAGTGGGACCTGGTCAGGATCTCGGCCCCGCCGCCGCCCTGGCCGCCCGGTACGTGCACATCCAGGAGGACCACATCCGGTCGGGTCTCCTTGACCATGAGAATGGATGATTCCACATCAGGGGCCTGCCCGACAATGCTGAAATAAGGCTGCAGGGTGGCGATGACACCGGTGCGGAACATTTCATGGTCATCCACGACGGCCACGCGAATCCTCCCGGCCCCCTCAGCGGGGGAGGGCCTGCGGTTGGCCCCATTCGAGCTGGAAACCTGTTGGTCTGATACGTTTGGAGAGGTGTGATTCCCCTTGGTTGCGATGCTTTTCGATTGGTTCACGACTTCCTTCTGCTCGTTGGTCTCTTCACTCATGTGCGTATCGGGTCCGCCTTCCATGGGTCATCATCTTCGGTGGGGAATGTCCGCGTCGGCGCTCGCGGACTGGAATCGGGGACGGCATGGGGGAATGAGTGACCCTTCTCAGGCAGAATTCTATCACCAGCGGGATTCACGGGCCGGCCCCGCGTTCGGCCCGTGGGCTTGCCATTATTCAGCCAACGGCTCCTGGTCGGGCATCCGCCATTTTCCCGGTTGCCGCCTATCGGACCGCTGGTCGGGTGCCTGGTGGTCGTCCTCATGGTGCTTGTCGGCTTCCTGGCTCGCGTTCGACAGGGGCATGTGCATCCTCACCTCGGTTCCCCAATCGGGGCGCGAGACGATCTCGACCTTGCCGCCCCGGCGTTCGACCCGCCCCACGATGGATTGCCGGATTCCCAGTCTGTCCGCCGGTACCTTGCCCATGTCGAACCCCGGTCCATGGTCGCGAACGAAGATCTCGACCTTGCTTCGTCGGGCCTCACAATACACGGATATGGGTTCTCCTCCGTGGGTGACGGCATTGACCAGGGCCTGGCGTGAGGCATCCAGAAGGGCATCGGTCTGGGCGCAGGGCAGGGCGTCACCCACCGTGACCACCTCAATCGGCCTTCCGGATGCATCCTCCACCTCGGCTGCGATGTCTTGAATGCCGGTCTTGACCGACCTGTCCGAAGGCGTGCGGTCCTGGTAGAGCCAATTGCGCAGGTCGCGTTCCTGGGATCTGGCCAGAGTGAAGACGGTCTGGGGGTCGTCGGCATGAAGCTGGATCAGGGCCAGGGTCTGCAGGACCCCATCGTGCAGGTGGGCGGTCATGTCTGCACGCTCCTCCTCGCGTTCCTTCATGGCCCGTTCGCTGCTGAGCTGGTGGATCAGCGAGTCGATCCAGGGCACCAGGATGGCGGCGATGCCCACCAGGAGCACCCCCGCCAGGGAGAGCATGGTCACCGCCCGGTTGAAGGGGAGTGTGGCGAAGAGGAAGATCACAATGGCCAGGAGGATCAGGCCCAGACTTGTCAGAAAGAGGGGGATGCGGAAGCTTCTGGCGCTGCTGGTCTGTACCCAGGAAAGGCCGATTCCCGACAGGAAGATGATGCCCGGGAGGATGATTTCCGGTTTCATGCCGCTGTTCAGCATGAAGAGCGGTATGAGGAGGAGGATGATGCCTATGCCGGCCGCCAGCCGGGCTCGAGAGGTCTGTTTCAGGACCTGACCCAGGGTGGGGTCTGCACGGTCCTCAGATTCCGGGTTGGATTCCGTAGCGCCATTGCCGCGGGCAAGGGGGGTCTGGCTGACAGGGCGGGAGGCCATGGCGGCTGCCGGGTCCCCGGAGGGGAGCACCAGCCAGAGGAAGACATAGGGAATCGCTCCGACGATGGTGAAGGCCAGAACCAGGGCGACCAGACGAACCCAGCCCACGCCGATGCCCAGATGCAGGCTGATGCCCTTGCATACTCCGCAGATGATCCGTCCGCGTTTCGGCCTCATCAGCGGCATGCGTGCCGGTCGAATGGGGGCAGGCCACCACAGTGGGTAGGTCTGCCCGGCCTGAGGGACAGGTTGCGGCGGCGGTGTCCGCATCCGTCCACCGCTCCGTTGGCCTCCCTGGGGTGTTCTCTGCCGTGATCTCATGGTTCCATTATTTACTGCCAGGGAGGATCAGGAAGGGTGGATTAGGTTTTTCAGGGTTAAATCAGGGTGTTCCCCCATGCCTTCCGTGGGTCGGGTCTGCTGTAATGATGACATGAGCGGAAATACGGATATTCACAATGACCGTCCCGATGACCGGTGGACCGACAGGTTCTTCCGGATGTGCCGGGAATCCTACCTGGTGCGTCCCGATGACCGGTGGATCGGAGGTGTCTGCGGCGCCATAGCCAGACGGATGGGTTGGAGTACGGCCCTGGTCCGTGCCCTGATGCTGCTCTGTGTCTTCCTCTTCGGAGCGGGTGCGGCCTTCTACGGATTCGCCTGGTTCGTCCTGCCGGACAGCCGTGGCGCCATCATCGCCGAGGACATCCTTGACGGCAGGTGGCAGGGATCCATGGTCGGCATCATCATCTGCTGGCTGCTTGCGGCCTGGGCCTTGGGTATCGGGGTCGCCTCCATCATCATCGCGGCACTGGTCCTCTACTTCTTTATCAGGTGGAGTCGGCAGCAGGCCCGGAACCACTTCCACGCCGCAGGTCCCGCTGGTCCAGGTCCCTACGCTGGTCCAGGTTCCGGTCCGCAGGGGTACGGTCCCTATGGACCTGGTTCCTTCAGTTCCGGTCCATCAGGTCAGGGTTCCTTTGGTCCCGTCGGTGGAGCCGGTTCGGGCCCCTACAACCCAGGTCCGTCCGGACCTGCAGGACCTGCCCCCCATGATCCGGGCCCCTACGGTCCTGCTGGTCCCGCCCCTTTCGTTTCCGGTTCTCCTGACACCGGATCGGCAGGTAACAGCCCCTATGATTCTGCTGGTGGAAACCCCTATGCCGCCGGTTTGACGGATTCAGGCGCATACGACACTGACCGGCAAGGCGATGGCTCTTCCGGTTCCCGTCTTCCTGACGCGTCCACCTCGGGTCGGACCGAATCCGCCATAGGGTCCCAGGCTGAGGCGGTAGGGGGTTCCTGGTCATCCGATTCGGACGGGAGCGGGGCGTTCAATCAGGGACCTCCAGGGGGCCTGTCCGGAGAGAACGAGACGGATGATCCAGGTGCCGCCGCCGGACCCACCATGGCGGCCGACGGGTTCGGCAGTGGCAGGTATGGCTACGAATACGGTGACAGTGAGCAGCCTGTATATGGATACCCTTTGCAGCCCCCTTCCACCCCTAAGCCGCATCGTCTGCGTCGGCGTCCAGCCGGTCCTGGTCTTGTCTGCCTGCTGCTGGGGCTGATTCTGCTTTCCGGAGGGGCTGTCTGGCTGCTGGCATCCATCCATCACGGCGGGATTCTCGATGCCCTGCGGTACGCCTTGGTATGGGCTGCCGCCGTCGCACTGATACTGGGTCTTGTCATCATCGTCCTGGGTTGTTTGGGCCGCAGGTCGGGAGGTCTCACCCCGATGGCCATCGCCGCCGCCATCGCCGTCTTGGTCCTGGCCTGCTGTAGCATCGCCTTCGGCAATGCGCAGTTCGAAATCCGGTCCAACCTGCGCAGCTATGCATCGGTCGGCGTGAATGGAAAGAACGAGGGGAAGAGGCTGGGGTCCACCAAGCGGGATATGGAGCGGTACCGGAAGGGGCTCCTCCTGATCGGCGATTCGGATGACCAGGGTCGCGCGGTCATTGACCTCTCGGAATTCGAACAGAACAACGGAACCCACAAGGTCGATATGACCGATTCCGTCAGACGGGTATCCGGTTGCCCGACGGGAACCATCCGCCTGGCTCTCCGTCATGCCGATGTTCGGATCATCCTGCCCACAGGGTGCACCTATGCCTACAGCGTCGCCAACAGCGACCCGATGCGGTGGAGCACTTCCTATGGCTATGGTCCTTCGACCCGGGGCGAGGAGGATTGGGCTGCGGACGACGGAGATGTCCACATGCCCGATTCGCCGGAGTTGAGCGTCCAGGTCGAACCCGCCATCTCCGGACGGGTCAGTTTCGAGGAGAAGGGTACGGCCACCCTGCCCGAGCGTCGAACCGACAGCGGGAAGAAACACGGACATCTGGACAACGACAACGACTCCTATGAGGGTCGGGAGGATGAGGACTATGAGTGAGCACGACAATTCGGAAGGACTGAACGACGGTTCCCCTGAGGATGATTCCATCCTGTCCGACACCGGCATTCAGGAGGACATGGATCTGTCGCGGGAGGATCAACAGCCACCAACCCAGGAGATGCCCTCCCAGGACGATGAGGTGGATACCACTTCGATCCCCTCCTTTTCGGCAGCCCCCACGGCAGGGGCCACGGGGAACGACACTTCGTCGACATGGCAGGGAGGGGGAGGAGGAACCCCGTTCATGTCCAACAGCGCGCCGGTCTATCGGGCACCAGAGCAGGAATCCAGGGAGAAGATCCGCCCGACAGGTCCCAGTACTCCGACCATCGTTCTGGGGGTCATCGTCTCCCTCTTTGCCGTCATCTTCCTGGCCCTGGGCTTGGTATATCTCTATTATGGGGAGTCTATGACCCGGTCCATCCGCTGGTCCGCGGTCTTCCCGATCCTCTTCGCCGTCCTGGGCATCTTCTTTCTCCTCATGGCCGTCCTCTACGGATTGGCCGCCCGAAGAACGGGTAATCGATTGCGCGAGTCCATTGACGGGTCCGACAAGCCACCCACCTGGACGGGGCGGTATGCTCAGGACCAATCGGAGGGGATGGCCGAAGATGGCACTTCCGTCAAAACGGTCGATGCCGATACTGCGTTCTCTTCGCCGGGTCGAGAGGGCTGACCCTTCCGGGGTCGTTCGGTGGTATGGCCGCCAGCCTCATATCGGGGTCGTGTGGAATTACGGCAGGACGGTTTCCCTGGTTCACCACCCGGCGCCGACGTCCCTTCAGGTCGTGTGGGGCTTGGCTGCATGATGCGTATCTGACCGCAGCGGTCGGCCTGCGCCCCTCAGGTTGTATGGCCTGCTGGGGCTCAGAGGCTGAATAGTCCCCAGAATGCCAAAGTCCCCAGGACCATCAGAGATCCGGTGATGGTCAGGGTCAGGACCACCCAGTGCCCCCAGCCGCCTGCCAGTCGGACCTGATTCCTCGACATGTTTGAATCGTTGTGGTTTCGCCGTGCGGAGGAGCCGGTCAGCAATCGGACGATCACCAGGGCCAAGTCCAGCGCCAGAAGGACACTCAGGAACTTGAGCAGACCCCAAGAGGCGATCTCCAGGGATGAGAGTGGTTCCAGGGTAAGGGCATGACGTACGATCCGCACGGCGTACCAGACCAGAAGCCCCATAAGGGCCAGGGATCCAGCCCCCAGCCCCCAGAGCCGGGGGGTCAGGCCTCTGGCGAAACCGATCGACCGGTCTTCAGGGTCAACCGGATTCCTGCGTCTTCCACGGCCCCGAATCCAGGCGCCCAGGCCCAGACCGGCGGCCGCCAGAAGCGAGAGCAGGAGAAGGAGGGGGCCACCGATCATGAGAATCAGGAGGGCTCGCAGTGAACGAAGGAGGCCCGGGTCGGTCCGGGTCGGTGCGGTAAAGCGTTGGTTGGGCTGGCTGCCGGCGATCATGTGGGTGGACCACTGGTCGGCTCCCGTCCCCTCGGATACCCCGTTGATCCAATTCTCCAGGTCGTGTGTGTAGTGCGACTCCAGTGGCAATCCGTCCTTGGCCAGTCGGCTGCCGGTCCTGATCTGATGGTTGGTGGGGTAGTAGCGAAGGGTCACGTTCCGGTTCCCCGCCGCTTCGGTCCGCTTCAGAATCTCCCTGGCTCCCTGCTCCACGGGCATGGAGACGTCGTTGGTGCCGTAGTTGACCAGAGTGGGCTGGCTCAGGTGGTCCAGGTAGGGGAGGGCCTTGAAGTCGGCGTATTCCAGACCCAGAACCGACAGGTCCATGCCCAGGAGCTTGGGGATGACCCCCCGGATGCCCGCGGGGGCATGAATCAGGTCCAGGTAGGAGGTGGCGGCCATGGGCATCTGCTGCCGCCCGGGATAGACCGGAGGAGAGGTCATGATGGAGAAGGCGATGTCCCGGTGACGGGCCGTCATGATGCTGGATATCCAGGTGCCCTCCGACTCGGCGTAGATGCCCACCTTGCCGGGATCCACGCCCGGCCAGGCCTTCAGTACCTCGAAGGAACGGTCGTAGTCCCTGGCCATGGCCCCATAATCGCGGTGAAGGGCGGAGTAGGTGTCCAGGCGTTTGTCGGCGACCAAGGTAGTGATTCCGGCAGAGGCCATGGCCGAGGCCAGGTCGCCATAGACCTCGGATGCCTTGCCTGTGCCGGCCCCGTGTATGAACAAGCAGGCCGGCCTGGGTCCCTTGGCCCCTTGTGGCTGCCGCACGATTGCATTGACGGAGACCCCAGGTGCCAGATTGACCTTGAGGAAGGTCTCCTTGACCTTATATGTCCCCTCGGGGGTGGTCGGCCCCAGGTCCGAGGCGATGGCGGTTTTCCGTTCGTCCACCCTGATGTGGTCGTGGTACTCCCGGACATTCCAATCGGGGGTCATGGAGGAGCCCAGTAGGGCCAGAGCGGCCAGAATCACCAGGAAGGAGGCCACCAGGGCCGTAAGTCGTTTTCCGATTCGCACTGGATTAACTCTACCCAGAGCCACTTCCCTGGTCGCCCCTGCAACACGCCATCCATGGTCCGGGTCCGCTTATGGCTTTCGGTGTTTCGTCTGCGGTCTGGGCCATCCTCCTGCGTGTTCGCCCGCCTTGCCGCAGTCTTCCTGCCGGGCCCGGTCCGGCCCGAACAGGCCACTAGGTCCAGGCCTGGGTTCGTACCTGAACCTGGGCCTGCTCGGCTGCGTCCAAGCTGTCGAATCCGCTCTGCCTGACCGTGGCCAGAACCGTTTCCTTGGTCAGATTCCGCCCCTGGGCAGCCAGATTCTTGACCATCTGTTCATAGAGGTCCAGCGTCCCGGCCGAATAGGTGCCCAACTCGCCACGGAGGTAGGTTTCGAATGAGGTGGTCTCGGGGGTGTCCTGGCTGGTTCTGAGCACCCGCATCTCGCTGCCCAGTTTGGGGTAACGCTGGTGGAAGTCCTCGGCCCAGGCCACCTGCTGGTCGATGATGGCCTCCTGCCGGGTCTGGCGTTCGATGCCCAGCCTGGGCAGGTAGGGGGCGATGTCGCGTCGGTACTGGTCGGGAACCGTGGACTCCATCATCCTTCCGTACTTCTCGGTCAGGAGGTTGCGGCCCTGTGCGTCGGCCTGGTCCAGGTCATCGGCGTAGCTGGCCAGGAGGTCGTCAGGCCAGGTCAGGAACTGACTCAGCCTCATCTGGTGGAAGACGGGCCAGTTGCCCTGGCAGTTGGCGGGGCCCCCCTCGTTGTTGACCCCCTGGAATTGGTTCCACTCGTGCCTGACGATCCTCTCCCGCAGAGATTCCTCCCTGTCCGTGGTCTGGTCACGGTCATCCTTCGCCATACTGATATTTCCTTTCCTGGTCCCCATTCTGTTCCGTTCATTTGCGCAGCCTGCTCAGATACTGTGCAGGGTCGGGTCGTCGCTGTGGATGTGTGCCTCGATATAGGGACGTTGCCATTCCAGGAAGGTCTCCCGGCTGTTGGTCAGCCCCTCGGTCCGTAGCTCCTGGACGATTTGTGCGCAGATGCGTTCAACCTGCTCCTGGATCTGCTTGGCGGCAGGACCGGAGCCCTTTCCACCCTCACCGAATCCGGCACCCCCATAGCAGGCGGCCGAGGAGAGTCTGAGGATGTCCTCCAGTTCCTGGGTCACCTCGCCCAGTCGGGCGGCAATCAGCCTGCTCAGCCTGCGCAGGGCCGCGAACTTCCACTTGTAGTAGGGCAGGTATCCGACGGTCAGGGGGTTGTTGACCAGGAAGACCAGTGAGGCCGTTGCCTGGACGAATTCGTTGATGGAGAGCATCGCGGCCGCCCCGTCCCCTCGTTCCAGGGACCTGGGCAGGTTGTACTGACCGGCCTGGGAGATCATGCCCAGGCGGCGGGAGATCAGGCTGAACCGCACGTCATCCGGCATGGCTTTGAAGCCTTGCCGGGTGGAGAGCATCTGGCCCAGGGGGTCGGCGAAGATCTTCCCGTTGGTGGCTGCAGCCAGGGTGGGCTCGTCCAGGAGGAGCCACTCATGGGGGTGGTCCTCGGGAGGAGCCTGCCTGTACCCGGTCAGGGACTCGAAGAAATCGCCGATCCCAAAGACCCCGACCCGTCTGTTGGCACCCTTGGCCCGCACGCTGTCGGTACGGGGGTGGAAGCCCATGAAATACTGGGGGAGGGCCTGGTAGTCGGCCTCGAGATTCTTGCCGATGGCCAGGTAGTCCTCATCGGTCAGCCATATGCAGAACCCGGGCCCGAAGTCGTGGTCCCTGGAGACCGCGTCGTCAAAACCGTAACAGTCCGAGCCGTGCCCCATCAGACCCACAGCCATGCGGCCCAGGTATCGGGGATACTTCTTCTGGACCATGGGTTTACCGACCTGCTCCCAGTAAGCCTTGGCCAGGTCCAGTCCGCTGATGTCGGGTGTGGTGGAAGTCTGCCGTGCCGATGCATCATGTCCGGCGCTGTATTCATTGCCTGCGCTCGAGCCGGCTCCTGTTCCTGTTTCCGGGGCGGAGCCGGTGTTGGAATTCCGGTTGTTCCTTGACGCTTGACCGGGGATCCGATTGCCCTGGGTGGGAACCCGGGCCTCCGGTGCGTCCGGATCCTGCCCGGCCTCCTTGGCGGCCTGCTCCGCCTGGTCAAGGTTCTGGCTGGTGATGGCATAGTAGTCGCTGCCCTTGCCGTACCTGGCATCGATGATCGCCAGCGATTGACGGTAGGCCCGCACGGCCTGGTCGAACCGCCCGGCGAAGAACCTGACCTGGGCGTACCCGGCCAGGGCCGAGGCGAAATGGGCACTCTGCTCCAGGTGACCCCGTTCGTAGATGTCCAGGGCCCTGCTGGCCTGATCGGTGGCATCCTGAACAATCTCGTCCTGATTGGTCTCGTGCTTGCCGTCCGCGCTTTCCTGGAGGAGCAGAAGGGCCAGGTTGGTGCTGGTCGAGGCCAGATCCAGGTCGGTCGAGGGATCGGGGCTGGAGTCTTTCAGGATGGTCATGGCCTGGCGCAGCTCCTGCTCGGCCTGGTCGAGCCTTTCGGTCTCGCTGTAGAGCATGGAGAGGTTGTTGTGGAGGGCGGCCAGTCGCCTGTCGCCGGGCTTCAGGGTCTTCTGTGCCGAGGCCAGGGCCTGTCGGTATAGGTCCTCGGCCTGGTCATACTGCTTGGCGGCGCGCAGACCGGTGGCCGCATTGATCAGGGTGGTGGTCCAGGCCTCGGTGCCCTCGATCTGCATCCGGGCGGACAATTCGATGGCCCGTTGGATGATCCACATGTTGTCCTTGTGCCGTCCCTGGGAACGGTAGAAGCCCATGGTCTCGTTGAGCACGGTCAGGAGACCGGCGTCGTCGCCGGCGTTCTCGGCATCCACCAGGGCCTGCTGGAGGTAAGGTTCGGCCTCATCCCGCGCCTTGCCGGCCTGGAAGATGGCATCCAGCCCATCCAGGAAGGCCTGGCTGTCAAAGCTCCCGCCGGGCCTTAATAAGGCGGGGCCTGGCTCTGAGGGCACGTCGGCTTGCCCATTCGGCTGGGAAACCTGCGGTTGTGCGCCCTCTGACGGTTCTTCTTCCTTCATGCAGCTCCCTTGCCTCGCCATGTCTGTATCCGATTGTGGAGAACGACATGGGTTCGTTCCGGTTCCGTATCGAATGTACCCGATTCTACCGTGGGGACCTTGAGATTGGATGGTGGTGTATTTCACACGAACCCCCGGTCTGCCCCGGCTGATCGGTCAGTACAGAGGGATAGGTTGAAACTGCAGTCGAATTGAAAACTGAAAGATGGTGGAATATGCAAGGATGGATGTTTACCAAGACCGATGAGCCTCTGAAGTGGCAGGATCTGCCCGATCCCGTCCCGGCTGAGGACGAGGTGGTCATTGAAGTGAAGGCTGCAGGTCTCTGCCGAACCGATGTGGGTATCATGCATGATCCCGCATGGATGCCGCTGGTGTCGGCACCGGTGATCCTGGGGCATGAGAATGCAGGCATCATCAAGACCCTGGGTTCCGGGGTTACCGGATTCAAGGTGGGTGACCGCGTGGGGGTGGCCCCGCAGGACAAGGTCACCGGCAAGACCGTTGGGGCACAGCGCAACGGGGGATATGCAGATCTTATGGCCGTCCCCGCCCGTGAGTTGATCCCCCTCCCGGATGAGGTCTCCTTTGAGCAGGGCGCCGCTGCGACCGACGCGGGTATGTCCTCCTACCATCCGCTCTTCGTGGTCGGCGGTGCAAGGAAGGGCATGACAGTAGGCATCATCGGTGCGGGTGGGCTCGGACAGTTCGCGGTCAACATGGCCCTGATCGAGGGGTGCCACGTCTGTGTGGCCGATACCAGCCCCAAGGCTCGTGAGTGGGCCGGCGATCTCGGCGTACGGGACGTTCATGAGCAGGTGCTGGACCTGAAGGATGACGAGCCGGATCTGGTTGTCGATTTTGCCGGTTTCGGCACAACGACCAATGATGCCATCTCGGTCGTGCGTCCCGGAGGCATGGTGGTCCTGGTCGGCATGGGGCGGCTACAGGCCACCATCGATACACGACCGCTGATCACGAGAAACGTGACCCTGCGCGGCAACAACGGCGGGACTCCGGACGATATAGCCCAGGTCTACCGGTACTTCCAAACCGGGAAGATGAAGCCTTCGCTGGTGGAGACGACCTTTGCCGATATTCCCGAAGGTCTGGAGACCTTGCGCAAGGGTGGTGTGACCGGCCGCATGATAGCCCTCAGGTAGGTAATCGAATCATATCGGTGACATCGACCTGACGGTTGTGAAGAAGGCGGACCCATCAATGGACGGGTCCGCCTTCTTGTATTGAGGGGCGTCGATGCTGATGTGGGGATTATTGGCGAACAGTGTACAGTAATCGATTACGCACACATCGATTCTGGTGGCACAGGGGCGACAGGTGGTTTCCAAGTCAGTTGACCCCTTCTGCCTGGATAATCCTTGTAAAATGGAGGTTTTGAGAATCCAGGAACCATATTTCTTTCCAATCCTGAATGCGTACGCAGGGAGCAACCCGATTTATCGGTGGAACCAGCGCCATCTTCCGAAAGGGACACAGTCTGGCTGAGAACGTCAAGGCAACCAGAGATCTGATTGAGAAGACACAGGAAGCCTAAACACAGGGATTGCCGATGATGACGGCCGGGTCCTGCAATTAAGGCTCGTCTTCTTTGGTCCCAGGACTATTTCTCGGCTTACATACCCATTATCACAATCGTGCTTTACAGCCGAACGGCTTGAGCGCGGGGCGAAGCCATACATTTTTACCTAATTCCAAGGAGATAATTATGCAATTCGATCTTGTCGTACTGGGAAGCACCAATCCAGATGTCAAAGCACTCATCACCACCTACCCCAAGCGCGGGATACCGCTACGGCAAAGAGCATCACCATGCTACCGGGAGGCAAGGGGTCGAATCAGGCGGTCGCCGCTGCAAAACTTGGTGGTAAGGTCGCCATGCTTGGTGCAGTGGGTGAGGACGGTGCCGGAAAACAGATGTTGGACAACCTCAAGGAATGGGATGTGGACACCAGATTCGTCATGCGTAATCCAGATGAGGGGACAGGGACTTTCGTCGTCCAGGTCGATCAGACCTCTGAAAATACCATGGTCGGAACCTTGGGAGCCAACGACACCATCAAGGGGACCGAGGTTACCCAGGCCCTGGATGGAGTTGAAGCTCCCGTCTTATTGCTTCAGCTGGAAACTAGCAGGGAATCGGTATTGGCTGCATTGCAGGCAGGGAAACAACAGGGAATGTACATCATTCTGGATCCCGCTCCTGCCGACGGTTTCTTCAAGGAATCGCTCGCTTATGCCGACTGCGTGACCCCCAACCAGCAGGAGACCGAACGTATCACCGGCATCCATGTCACCAACAAGGTCGAGGCCGTCGAAGCGGCCAAGGCCATTGCTGCAATGGGGCCTGATACCGTGATCGTCAAGCTGGGTGCTGAAGGGAGTGTGGTCCTGCACGAAAGTGAAATCTATGAGATTGATTCGGTCAAGGTGCATGCGCTGGATAGTGTCTGTGCCGGTGATGTATTCGCGGGTGCCTTGGCTGTTTCCTATGCTCAGCACGGTGATTTCCTGAAAGCGGTGAATTTCGCCAATAAAGCGGCTGCCATCAAGGTCAGTAGGATCGGCAACCACCAAGCCTTTCCAACCCTTGTCGATATGAATAGGTGATTGGATTTTGCCGTGTTGTTGCATGGCTGATACGCGCGAGTAAAGGAAAAGGGGGACAGGGCCGATATGCCCGTCCCCCTCTCTTATGTCCGTCGGGGTAGGGGGATTTGAACCCCCGGCCTCTTCGTCCCGAACGAAGCGCGCTACCAAGCTGCGCTATACCCCGTGACAAGTCTTTGATTTTACACGGTGGGGTGGTACAAGACCATTCGGCGTGGCGGTAGGCCCCTGTTGCAGGGGTCGTGTATCGGCTTTTGCGTACACTGGTAAATTATGAGTGAGACTAGCGATACCACGGAGCATCTTCAAGGTCAGGAACCCGGTGACGAGGGCATGAACACCATCCAGCGGGCCCAGATGCTGCTGGACCAGGATGATGCCATTACGGCCCGGGTCGATGCAGGAGCCAGCCCCGAGGAGGCCATCGATCCCAGCAATAAGGAGTTCGGCCCCCTGGCGCATCCCGAACAGGTGCAGATTCGCGTGGCCAAGCGGGCCCAGATGCTCAAGGAGGGCATCGAGCCCTACCCGGTCCACCTGGATGTGACCGAGACCATCAATCAGGTGCGCGACCGGTATGAGGGCAAGCTTGAGCCCGGCCAGGAGACCGAGGACGTGGTTGGTATCGCCGGTCGTGTCCTCTTCCTGCGCAATGGTGGCGGCCTGTGCTTCGTCCAGCTCGCTTCGGGCGATGGCACTCGCATCCAAGGCATGGTCTCCAAGCGGGAGATCGGGGCGGACTCCCTCAAGCGGTTCAAGCAGCTGGTCGATCTGGGCGACCACCTTTACCTGCGCGGCAGGGTGGTGGCCTCCAAGACCGGTGAACTCTCCGTCTTCGCCACCGAATGGAACATCGCCGCCAAGGCCCTGCAGCCCCTGCCCGCCCTCCACAAGGACCTGACCGAGGAGCAGCGCACTCGCAAACCATACCTGGCCATGATCGCCGATGACAAGGTACGGTCCATGGTCCGCCACCGTTCGGCCGCCGTCTCCTCCCTGCGTCGCACCTTCGAGAGCCACGATTTCATGGAGGTCGAGACCCCCATGCTCCAGACCGTCCATGGTGGAGCGGCGGCGCGCCCCTTCACCACCCATATGAACGCCTTCGACATCGATCTCTTCCTGCGCATCGCCCCCGAGCTCTTCCTGAAGCGTTGCCTGGTGGGGGGCATCGAGCGGGTCTTCGAAATCAACCGCGACTTCCGCAACGAGGGTGTCGACGGGACCCATGCCCCGGAGTTCACCATGCTGGAGGCCTACCAGGCCTACGGTACCTATGACACCATCGGCGACCTGACCAAGGAGCTGATCCAGCACGCCGCCCAGGATGCCTTCGGGTCCCTGGAGGTCACCCTGCTGGACGGGCAGAAGTACGACTTCGGCGGGGAGTGGAAGCGGATCAGCATGTATGGCTCCCTGTCCGAGTCCCTGGGTGAGGAAATCACCCCGGAGACCAGCAAGGAGCACCTGCGGGCCATCGCCGACAAGCTCGGCCTGGAGGAGGAACCGGCAGAGAACCACGGCAAGCTGGTGGAGCACCTCTGGGAGCACTTCTGGCAGGACAAACTCTACGAGCCCACCTTCGTGCGGGACTTCCCGGTCGAGACCTCGCCCCTGGTCAAGGCCCACCGGACCAAGAAGGGCGTCGTGGAGAAGTGGGACCTCTACGTGCGCGGGTTCGAGCTGGCGACCGGGTACTCCGAATTGAACGATCCGGTTGTCCAACGGCAGCGGTTCGTGGAACAGGCCAAGATGGCCAGTCAGGGCGACGTGGAGGCCATGGACATCGACGAGGACTTCCTGGAGGCCCTGGGCGTGGGCATGCCGCCTGCCGGAGGCATGGGCATGGGCATCGACCGTCTTCTGATCGCCCTGACCGGCGCCTCCATCCGTGAGACCATCACCTTCCCATTGGTCAAGCCCCTGGGCTGATTGAGCCGACCGTGGTGTCGGCGGTCCATCCTGGCCGGGTTGTGGTCAATGTCAAGGCATGAGGGAGTTGAGATGGATACGAAACTGTGGATCAATGGTATGCGGCCCAAAACCCTCCCTGCCTCGGTGGCTCCGGTCTGTGTGGGAACGGCTGCTGCCCTGGTGGTGCGGGCCCGTCTCCAGGACCAGTGCAACAGCGGCTGTTCGGCCACCCCGCCCGATCCCAACCTGGTCCAGGCCACCCCGGGCAGGATCATTGCGGTCTTCATCCTTCTGGTACTCCTGGCCCTGTCCATGCAGATAGCAGCCAACTTCGCCAACGACTACTCCGACGGCATCCGCGGCACCGACGAGAAGCGTGGTGAGGCCGAGGCCGTCTCCGGCAAACCCCAGCGCCTGGTGGCCGCAGGTGTGGCCCCTCGAAAGGTCCTCCAGGCCACCATGGTCGCGGCTGGCCTTACCTGCATCATGGGCCTGGCCGTCATGGCCATCACCGGACACTGGTGGATGATCCTGGTGGGCATCTGCTGCCTGGCCGCCGGTTGGTTCTACGTCGGCGGCCAGCACCCTTACGGATATCACGGCCTGGGTGAACTCAGCGTTTTCATCTTCTTCGGCCTGGTGGCCACCCTGGGCACCGAGTACTTCCTCATCGGCTCGGTGGATCTGACCGGAGTTCTGGCCGCCTGCGTCTGCGGCTTGAATTCCGTTGGCCTGCTTATGCTCAACAACTACCGCGACATCGACTCGGACCGGAAGTCGGGCAAGCATACCTACGCCGTCCTGGTGGGAGACAAGGCCGCCCGCATCTCCATCTACCTGGTCTATGCAATCAGTGTTCTGATCTCCCTGGGACGGTTCGTTACGGTCTTCTGGACCTTCGGATCTGTCGCCATCCCGGCCGTCATCATCGTCATCCCCATCGCCGCCTTCCTCCTGCTTATATGTATAAGGTTCGCCCAGGGGAACCAGCCCAAGGCCTTTGTCCTGGCCGGCCAGGGAACCCTGATATCGGCCCTTTGCTGGACGATCGGTCTTCTCTTGGAACTGGTCTAGCCCCAAGGTGCCACAGGGGTGGTGGTCGGCTTGGCCCCCTCCTGATGGCCTCTGCGGGATCGGCGTCCTCCCAGCCTCAGGGAGGGGGATGGGCTTGGGCAGGGTCGGGTAGGGTTCGGGGAGTCCCTCTCAGGTCTTAGACTGCTGTATATGACGTACAAACTAGTATTGCTCCGGCATGGCCAGAGCGCATGGAATAACACCAATCAGTTCACCGGCTGGGTGGACGTCCCGCTGACCGAGCAGGGCGAGGAGGAAGCCAAGAAGGGTGGCAAGCTCCTCAAGGACAAGGGCGTGCTGCCCGATATCGTCTTCACCTCCCTCCTGCGTCGTGCCATCAACACCGCCAACATCGCCCTTGATGAGGCCGACCGTCTCTGGATTCCCGTCAAGCGTGACTGGAGGCTGAACGAGCGCCATTATGGTGCCCTGCAAGGCAAGAACAAGAGCGAGATCCGCGAAGAGTACGGCGACGAGAAGTTCATGCTCTGGCGCCGTTCCTATGCCACCCCGCCGCCCGAGATCGACCCTGATGACCAGTACTCACAGACCCATGATCCCCGTTATGCGGGCGATCCGGTACCCCGTGCCGAGGCCCTGGCCAACGTGGTCAAGCGCGTGACCCCCTACTGGGAGAGCGACATCATTCCCGAGCTCAAGACCGGCAAGACGGTATTGATCGCCGCCCACGGCAACTCCCTGCGTGCCATCGTCAAGATGCTTGACGACCTGACCGAGGAGGAGATCGCCAAGGTCAACATCCCGACGGCCATCCCCCTGCTCTACGAGCTGGACGAGAACTTCAAGCCCATCAAGCCCCGTGGCGAGTACCTGGACCCGGAGGCAGCCGCCGCCGGTGCCGCCGCCGTCGCCGCCCAGGGCCAGAAGTGAGCCCTGACCGGTGATTCGTACCGGTCGATGACTCATTGATGTTTGCAATCAAGGTGGTGCCGTCCCTCTGGTGAGGGGCGGCACCACCTTTTCATATGCCGGCTGGCCACTTGTACATCGGCTCTTGTCGCGAAACAGGGGCCTCATGCCGGTACGCAACCACAGGAGGTCAGTCCAGATCGGCCTCCAGGTCCTTGGGGTCCTTGGAGGGGTCGAATCCCGAGACGATATAGACCACGCGACGGGCGGCCGAGACGCCATGGTCGCCCAGGCGCTCCATGAACCGGGCCACCAGGACCATGTCGATCAGCTGCTGCCTGGATCCCTTCCATTCGTCGGAAAGGGCGTAGTCGAAGGTCTTCTGATGGAGTTCGTCCATCTTGTCGTCGCTGATGATGATCTGCTCGGCGATGGTGGTGTCCCTGTCGGAGAGCATATCGACCAGGCGGTCGGCCAGGACGTCCAGGAAGTCCCGCATCTGCTGGAAGAGGGGAACGACCTCCTCGGGCAGGGTCGGCTCAGGGTAGGAGCGTCTGGCCGTTTCGGCGATGTGCCGGGCCAGGTCGCCCATGCGCTCAAAGGTGGCGGAAAGGCTCAGGGTGGAGACCACCACGCGCAGGTCGGTCGCCACCGGGCTTTGCTTGGCCAGGAGCCTGATGCACTGATCGATGATGCTGGCCTGGAGGTGGTCGATGCCCGTATCGCCGTCAATGACCTCCTGGGCAGTCTCCACATCGCATTCAAGCATGGAACGGCCGGCCTTCTTGATGGCGTCGCGGACGCTCATGGCCATCCTGTCGAGGTCGTCGGCCACCAGTCCAAGTTCCTCGTTGAAGATCACGCGCATGTCTTTCCCTTTCGGCCTCGGTCAACGATATGGTCACCAGTCTATGCGACCGGGGCGGCAAGAAAAAGTCCGACGCGGGGATGCCCGGCAGGTGTGCGGGGGAGGGGCTGCTGATATGCAAGAATGGTGCCGGAACCGTCAACGGCACCTGGTTCAGGTCACGGCGCCGACCGTAGGCACCGGGAGACCGGAGGGAGTACATATATGGCAACGATCATGGCACATGTGCGCAGCTTCCTGAGCAACCGTGAGGATGATGGCGACCAGGAGGATGAGGAGGACCTTGATGACTCGGCCGAGGCCCTCCTCTCTTTGATTCCGGCGGCCAAGGTGGTGGTCAACGGGGATGATGAGGTGGTTCGTTCCAGTCCCGACGCCTACAGGCTGGGCATCGTCGGGAATGACGAAATCCGCGATCCGCGCATCATAGAGGCCATCAGGCAGGTCAGGCAGTCGGGAGGCCGTCGAAGCCTGAGTATGACCACCCAAACCCCCACCGAATTCGCCATAGACACCGCAGTTTCAGCTGGCTCCCCCCAGGATGGCCGAACCTCCCAGGCTGATGATGAGCCGGATGAAAACGAGCCGCAGGAGGTGGCAGGGTCGGATCAGTCGGAAGACGGGGAGGGGACACCCATCCGCGCCCGGTCGGTCTCGAGGACCAACTGGCTGAAGGTCATCCTGGGCAGGATCAGTGACTCCCTGGTCGTGGTCCTCATCGATGATGTGAGTGAGTCCGTCAGGTTCGTCCAGACCAGGGATGCCTTCATGACCAACGTCTCCCGGCAGATGCTCAAGCCGGTACAGGCCCTGGAGGAACTGGCCGCCCAGCTCAAGACCACCTCCGATCTGGATGGGGATGACCCCGACCTGCTCCGTAGCCACCTGCGCAGCGTCTCCAAGGATGCGTCCTCCGTCCAACGTTACAGTGCCTATCTGGGGCACGTACTCAAGGACCTCTTGCTGCTGATCCGGGCCCAGGAACAGACAAAACCCAGCAGGGAGAATACACTGGACGTGGCCGGGGAGGTCAAAGCGGTGGTCCAGGACGAGCAGGCCGGTGCCGACCAGGCCGACGTGAGGCTGCTGTGGCGGTGCGACCGGCCCCTGACCATTCACGGTGACGGTAAGCAGATCAGGGTGGCCCTGGCCAAGCTGGTCGAGAACGCCATTTCCTATTCGCCGGAGGGATCGACCGTTTCCATGGTGGCCCAGCCATCCAAGGACGGACGCTTTGCCGTCATCCGGGTCATCGACCGGGGCAAGGGCATCGACAAGACCGACCAGGGCCGGATATTCGAACGGTTCTACCGGGCCGACAACCAGAACGAGCAGACGGCCATCGGAATAGGGCTGGGCCTGGCAATCGTCAAGCATGTGGCCCTCACCCATCATGGCTCCGTAACGGTCTGGAGTGCACCGGGCCAGGGAAGCACCTTCAGTCTGATCCTCCCGCTGGCAGGCGGGGACGGCGGGGATTCTACTCGGCCAGCCGCCGATAATCCCAACGATTGAAGTGTTCCCAGATAATCAGAAGGATACCGACTCCCACCCCGGCCAGGCATACGATCAAGGGCTTGGTGGTCTCGAATCCAGCCAGTTTCAGGATGGCCATGATTATCAGGAACACGATCCACGCAGCTGTTCCGAAGAGGAAGATCTTGCGCAGGTCAACCTGCACGGGCTTGGGCGAGGGCCTGCGCGCGCACGGATCGAAAATCGGAGCCAGCTTCATATGACCCACTGTATCCGATTCTGCGACATCAGCCCATATGGGTAACACCCGTCGGTGTCAATCTTGCCCCGAAACGGGGTCCTGTCATATCATGACGGCATTGGCGGGAGCATCATGCCCCTGCACCGGGCGATGACTTCTTCAGAAAGGGGCTTGTGTGTTTCCGATCCGAGCCGTGGAGAAGCACTATGCCTGGGGATCCTATGACCGCCTGCAGAACATGTTTCACCTGGGCCCGGTGGACGGTGATCATTTGGAACCCCTGGCCGAGATGTGGTTCAGCGGCCACGCGGAATCCCCCTCACCGCTGACCCTGTCCGACGGGGTCGAGGTTCCCCTGACCGATGCCATTCGGCGTGACCCCATGACCATGCTGGGTGAGCATGACTCGCAGCTGTTCGGGCCCATCCTGCCCTACCTCTTCAAGGTCATCTCGGCCCGCATTCCCCTCTCGCTTCAGGTCCATCCTCTGGATTTTGAGGCCAGGGCAGGATTCAACCGGGAGAACGCCGCCGGCATACCCAAGGAGGCCCCGGAGCGTTCCTTCAAGGACACCCTGGCCAAGAACGAGATGGTGGTGGCCCTGGAACCCTTTACAGCCTCGGTCGGTTTCGCCCCGGTGCCCTTCCAGCTGACCCTCCTACGGGCGGTCGACCACCCCCTGGCCGGCCTGATGGCCGAGGCCCTGACCGCGCGGACCTTCCACATGGGTGTTCCGCCGGCACAGTTCGCCCAGGCCGATGCCATGATGCCCGTCTCCTCCTTGATATGGCCGGATTCCAGACGGAGGGTCTTTCGTGCCTTCCATGCCGCCGTTACCGCCCCCAAGGTCTCACCCGATACGCTCGGACCGGCCCTGGAGGCAGCCAGTCAGAAGGTCAGGGGACGAAAGGCCCGGGCGGCCATGGACAACGCCCTCCAGGCCATCCATGCCTTCCCTGGCGACCCGTCGGTCCTGTGTCTGTTGATGCTCAATCCGGTCTGCCTTGAGGAGGGGGAGTCCGTCTTCATTCCGGCGGGCACCCCCCATGCCTACATCCATGGCACGGCGGCCGAGATCATGACCAACTCCGACAATGTCCTGAGGGCGGGCATGACCCCCAAGCATCGTGACATTCCCAACCTGCTGCGCAGTCTGGATTGCCAACCCAACGCCACCATCGACCCATCCAGCTCGATGATCGCCACCCTGATCATGCACAACATGGTGACCTACCGGCCCAAGATCAACGAGTACATGCTGGTCTACGGCAACGTGTCCAAGGGCGGGGCGGCCTGGCCCCTCCTGACCAGGCTGAATCAGCGCTATGGAGACCTGATCGACAAGCTGGGGCCGCGTCGTCTCATGATCCCCCGCCGGGGGCCGCGCATCCTCCTCTGCACCGAGGGGGCCGTGCAGTGCTCGACCGAATACCAGTCCCTGACCCTGCGGCAGGGTCAGGCCGTCTTCATCCCCTCGGAGGACGGACGGGTCGAGATCACCATGGCCCGGCGATCTGGTATGAACCCAGAACCGGCCCAGGAGAACGGTTCCTTCCTCCTGGCCTCCACTCCCGTCTGACCAGGACCGCCGGTTCGCTGTAAGTGGACCAATGGACGACACACCGGCGCTGACACGCCGACAAAAGGTGTCCGTGTCACAGTGGACCCTGGCCGAACATGCGCCATATAACCCTAAAGGATCTGCGGTTGTCGAAGATGAACCAACGCGGATGCCGTGGTTGAGTACACCAGGGTGGACAAGCAATAACATTTGTCGAATGTTGTGGATTGGTTTAAGGTGTTCACTTGTGAAGGTTCGTGGAACGACACGAAAGCCGTGTTGGAACGCAAACAGGGGTG
Source organism: Bifidobacterium indicum (assembly GCF_036987015.1). NCBI lineage: Bacteria > Bacillati > Actinomycetota > Actinomycetes > Bifidobacteriales > Bifidobacteriaceae > Bifidobacterium > Bifidobacterium indicum. The sequence goes on along the minus strand of NZ_BTXM01000001.1, from coordinate 1,113,885 downwards.
ATTGATATATGAAGCATGCTGCGCATCGGGCTACGGCCAGGAAAGGCGCACGTATAGGCAGACTCGTGTCCCCTCCTTCAGCATCCGGATCACAGGTGGACACGGGTGTTGATGACGCCCTGGCCGCCAAACTTAACGAAGTGGCCCCTCCTACCCGTCGTTCCATCCGTCTGGCCGCCAAGGCCGAGGCACGCCGTGCCCACCTGGTGACCGGTTCGGCCCTGACCGTTCTGGTCGGTGCCGCAGCCTCCTCTCTGGTCATGTCACAGGCCAGGAATGATGCTTCAATCCCATTGGCAATCAGTACCGGGAATGCCGTTGTTTCCTCTGCGGGGTCCCTGGATTCCACCATGTATGGCCGCAATACGGTCTCCCGTTCCGAGGCCCGTCGGAATCTGTCGGACGTCTCCCAGACGAACGAGGGCTCCTGGCAGCTCGGTGATGAAGGACTCGATGCCGGACAGATGTCCAGGTCCCTGGCCAACAATCCGGCCGTCGCCAGGTTGATGGACGTGAACCAGGATGTGATTCCTTCGGGGTTCAATCCCAACCACGCCACCGGTGACAGTGGCAATGCCTATGAGTTCAGCCAGTGCACATGGTGGGCCTATACCCGCCGTCACCAACTGGGCCTGCCGGTGGGTTCCCACCTGGGCAACGGCAGGGATTGGGCCGCTTCGGCCAAGGCCCTGGGGTACTGGGTCGATGACACACCCCGCAACGTCGGTGATGTCATCGTCTTCCAGGCAGGCCAGGAGGGTTCCGACGCCTTCTACGGTCATGTGGCCATTGTTGAGAAGATCAACGCCGATGGGTCAATCGTCACCTCGGAGTGCGGTGCCGTCATGAACGGCAAGACTTATTCGCGCACCCTGACTAATGTTCATGCCTTGCAGTACATCCATTATTAGGATATCCGTCTTCTTCGGTGGTCTGCCCCGAGAATTCCCTGATGTCGGGTAGAGGGTTTTTCCTCCTTCCGGACCGGGTCTGGTTGTTCGTTTCGTCTCCCCTGTGGGTTTCCCGAATACGATCAACAATCACCGATTGTTGTGATAGGATTATAAGCGATGAAAAACATACAAAAAAGTGTGACTCTCCTCGCAACGGCCGCTTTGTGCGGCTCTTTGCTTGCGGGAATTCCGGCTGTAGCCAATGCCGCAGATAGCGCAGATTCCGCAGTTACCTCATCTCGCTCGTTTGCACCTCACAACAGGGTGAGGGCCAACCTCCTCGATGAGTCCACCTCGACCACGGTTGAGAAGGACTCAAATTGGGGTGGCATCGAGTCTCTGAGTGTTCCGACCACCAAGTCCCAGGCTGAAAAGGATGCCGAGGCCCGTCAGGCGGCTCAGGCGGCTCAGGCTGCGGAAGCGTCCAGGCGCCAGTCCGAGGCGGCCAGCCGGTCCAGCCAGCGCCTTGCCGTGCCGGTCAATGATGCTCCTGTGACTGGTACCGGTCAGGATGTGGTCAACTATGCCATGCAGTTTCAAGGCGTTCCTTATGTTTTTGGCGGTGAGAGCCCGAGCGGGTTCGATTGCTCCGGTTTCACCAAGTACGTTTTTGCGCATTTCGGTGTCGCCCTTCCCCATAGTGCGGATGCCCAGGCCGGTTTCGGTGTGCCGGTCAGCAATCCAGCACCTGGGGATCTGATGGTGGCTCCCGGGCATGTGGGCATCTACGTGGGCAATGGATTTATGATTCACGCTCCCGCCCCCGGTCAGACCGTCAAGGTCCAGGCTCCCTACCAGGCCTTCTCCTATCGTCGACTGGTCTGAGCGGCAATCCGGCTGGTTGAGAAAATCGACCTCGGGATTGGATTCTGAAGAGCGCCCGGTTTGGGGCGCTTTTCTTATATGTAATTCTGTGATTGGTCAATGACGGACAGACTCCCGCTTCTGGAAATGTGGAGGGTTGGTACCGCCGGGAATCAGGCGCCGGGGTAGGGGGGGGTATTCGGGCGTGTTCCCCGTCTCCCGACTTATCTATCGAACTCCGGTGGGCTATCCTGAAAGTAGGAGCGGTGTCAAGCTTGTTGCATCGCCACGAGTGCAAGGAGGTCGTCTGATGAGCAACGATAAGGCTGTTCTGGTAGGTGTCGACGGTTCGGATGCCAGTTACAAGGCTGCCTGGTGGGCTGCCAATTTCGCCAAGCATGCGGGGTTGACCCTGCAGATCGTGTGCGCTTACTCCCTTCCCAGCTATGCAGCGGTCTCATTTGATGCCACATACACCACCATGGGCGATGACGTGGCCGCCCACAACGATGCCCAGGAGATTCTGTCCAAGGCCAAGGCCATCGCAGATGATCAGGGTGTCAGCGCGGCCACGTTGATCGTCACGGGCGATCCCTCCTCCGTTTTCGTGGAGCTCAGCCGCAACTACAAGCTGATCGTCATCGGCAACCGCGGCAAGGGAGGACTGGCCGAGCGTCTGCTGGGCACCACCAGTTCCAGTCTGCCCGCATATGCTTACTGCCCCATCGTTGTCGTGCCCTACACCGATGACGACGGCAACCTGATGCACCTGAACAACCAGATCAGGCGTGTGGCCGTCGGTTCCGACGAGTCGAAGTGGGGTCTGAAGGCCCTGCAGATTGCCGCAGGCTTTGCGGACAGTTGGAACGCGGAACTCAATGTCATGTCGGCGGTTCCCAATATCTCAGGCCTCACCGGTACGGGTTCAGTCGAGGAGCGCAGTGTCATGGACTCCTACCTGGATGATCTCAACACCCGTATCGCCCCCCTGTTGAAGACCTATCCCGGCCTGCGGGTGACCAAGAGTGTGGTGCCGGGTTCGGCCGTCGAGGCCCTGACCCAGGCCAGCAAGACCCATGACGTGGTCGTTGTAGGATCCCGTGGCCGTGGCGGCTTCACCGGTCTCCTGTTGGGATCGACCAGTCAGGGTCTTCTTCAGCACGCTGTCAGCCCCGTATACGTGGTTCCCCGCAAGTATGTGGAAGCCGAAGAGTCCGGGCTCAAGGCGGCCGCGGAGGGCGGTCTGGTGGTCGAAACCAAGGATATCGACCAGATCACCGGCGTGGAGCAGGTTTCCGTCGACACGGCCGAGCCCGAGCAGCTGGCCGATATCGAATCCAAGATTGATCCGGAACGCCAGAAGTAGTGGTCCGGCTGAAGTCCCAGCTCGGCTCCGGGCCGGGTCGGGGGTTCATTGACTGGTTCCGGGGCATACCAATCCTGATGGATGTGAGATGACCCCCCTGGGCACGAATCATACCCAGGGGGGTCATCTCGCATGTATGGTGGTCGCCGCTCGGAGCATCGACCGCTGGTGTCAGTGGCGAACCTTGACGGCCAGCCTGACCGGTGTCTCATGCTCATAGGTATGCTCAACCGTGCAGGCCTTGGCGATGTGTCGGCGAATCCGCTCCTCGAGCTTGTCGGCCTCCTCCTGGCTCAGGTGGGCATCGGTGGCGTCCACGTCCACATGCTCGGTAAAGCTCAGGTAGGCGTCATCCTCCGGGTCATAGGTGCCGTCGACGACGATCTTGGCCCCCTTGCCCTCGCCCAGGGTGTTCTCGACCGCAAACTGGCTGGACAGGGCACCGCAGGCTGCCAGGGCGATCTTCATCAGGTCACCGGGATTGAACTGTCCCTTGCCCTTGCCGAACTTGATATGGGCGCCTTCATCCGAAAAAGCGTCCCAGGAACCATCCTTGTTGCGTTCCACCCACAGTCTCTTGCCCATGTTTCCTCCTTGATCAGGCACCCCGGGAGGGATGCGTTGCGCCGCCGACACCTGGCCGGCGTGCCCTATCCTTCAATCTAACCTTAATCGGCTGTTTTGTCCTCTTGCGCTATGTCCCCGGCGTAAGCGGTCCGCGCTTGTTCCAGGGGAGAGATTCGGGTCCATGTTGGCCGCGGCTTGATAGACTGGCAACCATGGCTTTGTCCCAAGAACAGTTGCAGGAAATTCGTCCCAGGATCCCGGAACGTCCACAGACCGATATCCCCATGCCATATGAGGATCTGGTCCGCAGGATACTCATGGAGGGTAACCTCAAGTCGGATAGGACCGGAACCGGGACCATCTCCCTCTTCGGCCAGCAGATGCGGTTCGATCTCTCCGCCTTCCCCCTGCTCACGACCAAGAAGGTCTATTTCCGGGGGATCGCCTACGAGCTGCTCTGGTTCCTCAAGGGGTCGCAGAACGTCCGCTGGCTCCAGGAGCACAACGTGCACATCTGGGACGAGTGGGCCGACCCGGAGACCGGCGATCTGGGCCCGGTCTATGGGGTTCAATGGCGAAGCTGGCCTGCGCCGACCACGGAGGATCCCAACCGAACCATCGATCAGATCCAGACGGTTTTGGATCTGATCAGGACCCATCCCGACTCCAGGCGGATGATTGTCAGTGCATGGAACCCGGCCGAAACGGACCGGATGGCCCTGCCGCCCTGCCACGCCCTCTTCCAGTTCTATGTGGCCGACGGGCGTCTGAGCTGCCAGCTGTATCAGCGCTCCTGCGACATGTTCCTGGGCGTTCCCTTCAACATCGCCTCCTACGCCCTCCTGACTATGATGATGGCCCAGCAGACGGGGCTGGAACCGGGGGAGTTCGTCTGGACCGGCGGGGACTGCCACATCTACGACAACCACATCGACCAGGTCCTGGAGCAGCTTTCGCGGACTCCCTATCCTTATCCGCAGATGCGGATAAGGAAGGCGCCCTCGCTCTTCGATTACCGGTACGAGGATTTCGAGCTGGTCAATTACCAGAGCCACCCGGCCATCAAGGCCCCGGTGGCCGTCTGAAGAACCGCTTGTCGGGGCTTGCGCCGTCAAGGTAGTTGATTATCATGGGCTGGTATACCTACCCTTCACGAGGAGTGAATGCAACAGATGGAGCATGACAGTAGCCGTAGCGGCTATCACGAACCCGAGCCCGGGCAGGCCGGGCTTTTAGGTGGTGAGTATTGGCAGGATTCGGAAGGGGACATTGAACGTCCCCCCTCTGTCAATCTGATTTGGGCACAGGCGCGGTCCACGGACGGGCGGCCTGGCGCCATAGGCAATCGGAACGGGATGCCCTGGCATCTGAGCGAGGACTTGCGGCACTTCAAGGAGCTGACCATCTCCCACCCCGTGGTCATGGGACGCAGGACCTGGGAGTCCATGGGGTCCAAGCCCTTGCCCAACCGGGACAACATCGTCGTCACGACCGACCCCCTCTACCGGGCACCAGGTGCCACGGTGGTCACGGGGGCCGAGGATGCCCTCGACATGGCCCAGCAGGAGGCCATTCCCGCGGATGGGATGGATCGGGGAGAGATCTGGATCATTGGGGGGGCCAAGCTCTTTGAGTCCTTCTTCCCGTTGGCCGACCGGGCTTTTGTGACCGATCTGGACCTGGAGGTTCCCGCGGATACCTTCATGCCTGATATGGATGACCTGGTTCGTAAACGGTTCTGGCGGGTTTCCGAACAGGGGGAGTGGGAGGTTCCGGCCAGTACCGAGCAGTCTTCCCGGATTGCACGGTATTGCTTCACGACATATGAGAAGGTGCGATGATGGGCTCAGGCAGGACTGACGGCACTTGCAGACCGGGACCGTACACGGTCATGACCGTCTGCACCGGTAACATCTGCCGCTCGCCCATGGCGGAGATCATCCTCCGCAAGTTCTTCGAAGACCGGGGACTGGGGGCCGACAAGGTCGTGGTCCAGTCCAGCGGGGTCAGTGACGAGGAATTCGGCAATCCCATTGACCGGCGCGCCCAGAAGGTTCTGCGTGAGCGGGGCTACGAGGTTCCTTCGGACCACTTCGCCCATCGAATCAGCAGGGAGGAGGCGGATGAATCCGACCTGCTCCTGCCCATGACCGCGGACCATATGAGGTCCCTGCTTCGTCTCCTCCCGTCTCAGAAGCGTCAGGCCGTCCACCTCTACAGGAGCTTTGACCCGGACCTGCCCAAGCCGGCTCCAGGACAGGAGAGCCGGCTCGACCTGGTCGACCCCTGGTATGGCGGCTCCCATGAGTTCGAGGTGGCCATCGACCAGATCGAGCACACGGCACCGTACATCGTCGATTGGGTGGCTGACCAGCTCTGAGTCCGGCGAGGTATACCCGATCCTGAGGTATGTCGTGCCTGTTGAACGCCGGTTCCAGCGGTGGTGGTTGCGTGGGCTCTTTTCCTTGATGGTCTTTTGGTGTTTCCATGTGGAGGGCTGCGGACTTTCCGGGGGTTCCTCTCCCTTTGGACCACTGCTTGCCTCAGCTTGTGAAATCGCCTGCGTAATATAAAAATCCCTCTTCCCACGGAGGGGAGAGGGGATTACTGCTGGTGGCTCCGAGCGGGATCGAACCGTTGACCTAGCGATTTTCAGTCGCTCGCTCTACCAACTGAGCTACAGAGCCATGAACAGTCGAAAAGACCCGGACGGAACCGGGCCAGACCATTCAAAGCGACTCCGGCCGGACTTGAACCGGTGACCTCCGCCGTGACAGGGCGGCGCTCTAACCAGCTGAGCTACGGAGCCGTGGCTGCTTGGACAGCCAAGAGAAAAGTCTACATGACGGACAGGGGAATGCAAGCCCCCGGCGCGTCGCTGAGTACGGTGAACGGATCAGTCGGTCTGCTTCCAGGTGGCGGTGTCGATATGGTGATCGGGATTCGCCTGCCATGCCCGCCAGGCGGACTCGACGATGTCCTGCACGGAGTACTTGGCGTGCCAACCCATCTCGGTGTTGATCCGGGTGGGGTCGCCGATCAGGTGGGGTGGATCGCCTGCACGACGTGGTTTGACGGCCTCCTTGAAGGGAAGCCCGGTGACTTTCTTGACCTCGTCCACAATCTGACGGACCGAGGTGCCCTCACCGGTGCCCACGTTGAAGGCATCGTACTTGCGTTCATCGCGGTCCAGGTAACCCAGGGCGGCGATGTGGGCATCGGCCAGGTCGGAGACGTGGATGTAGTCCCGCACGCAGGTCCCATCGGGGGTGGGGTAGTCGTCACCGAAGATGGCAGGCGCCTTGCCCTGCTTGAGCCTGTCGAAGAGCATGGGAATCAGGTTGAGGATGGCGGGGTCCTCCAGCTCCACGGGGCCGCAGCCGGCCACGTTGAAGTAGCGCAGGGCGCAGAAGCGGATGCCGTGGGGTTCCTCGCAGGCCCGGGCCATCCATTCGCCGAAGAGCTTGGTCTGCCCATAGGGATTGATGGGGAGCATGGGCTGGACGTCCTCGGGGACCACATCGACCGGGGGCTCGCCATAGGTGGCGGCCGAGCTGGAGAAGACCAGCTTCTTGGCGTCGGTCCGGGTCATGGCGGCCAGGACGTTGATCATGCCGTTCAGGTTCTGGCGGTAATACCAGATGGGCTTTTCGACCGATTCGCCCACCTGCTTGCGGGCGGCGAAGTGGATGACCGAATCGACCTCGTTCTCCTTGATGATTTCGATCAGACGCTCATCGGCACCCGGGGCGGCCACGTCGGCACCGTAGAGACGGGCCTTGCCGATACGGGTCGGCTTGCCGTAGCTGAGATCGTCGACCACGACGACCTCCTTGCCGGCTTCATGGAGGGCGTGGACCACGTGGGCACCGATGTACCCGCAACCGCCTGTAACCAAAACGGACATGTGTTTGCCTTTCCTGTCGAAAACCGGACCAGGGAGACTTGTTCGGTTTTGCAATAATTTGTTGTTTTTTGTTATATATTGAGTATATCACGGGGACAAATTCCTGGTAGTCCCGTTTCTCGGCACTTTCCAGGATATATATGAGGTGTGATGAATGCAGAACCAGAGCGCAATGCCGGATGCCGGTCCATCGTCTCCTATGCGAGGCGGTCCGAGAAACTCAATGACCGTCTGGCACGGGCCTGGGCGGAGTACTCCTCCCGATACCTCCTCGACCTGGGGCAGGCGGAGGGATCGTTGACTGTGGGGGAGGACCTTCAATGTGATGCCGCCATGATCCGGTCCATCTGGGGTCGGGAGGCGCCACTGATCGTCGAGATCGGGTCCGGTCAGGGAGAGAACGTCGTGGCTTCGGCCCGGGAACACCCTGAGCGGAACTATCTGGCCCTGGAGGTCTATCGGCCGGGCCTGGCCCACACCATGCTCAAGGCCGGAAAGTCCGACCTGGATAATCTGCGGCTGGCCCAGGTCAACGCCCCGGACCTCCTGGCCCGGATGGTCCCGGGCATGATTGCGGAGGTCTGGACCTTTTTCCCCGATCCCTGGCCCAAGATGAAGCACCACAAACGCCGCCTGGTCCAGCCGGCCTTGGCCGATGATCTGGCGGACTGCCTGGAAGCCGGCGGGGTCTGGCGAATCGCCACGGATATCGAGGACTACGCCCTGCACGTGCACGAGGTCATGGACGGGAACCCACGGTTCAGGAACCGGGGGAACTTGCCGGTCGGTCTGCCCATCCGGCACGTGGGCAAGGGGACGGTGGACCAGGCCGCCTCCCTGCCCCACGCCACCTTTATGGAGTCGGAGCGGTTCGAGGGGAGAATCGTGACCAACTTCGAACGTAAGGGGATTGAGGCCGGCCGGGTCATCCACGACCTGACCTACCAGGTATCGACCCCGAGGTGACCCTGACCGTCGGCTATGGCCGGACGTGCGGCAGGGTTGCAACTTGCGTATGGTTGATGCCGGTAGAAGTCGGACAGGTCCGGACACCGGCGGCTTCCCAGACGGTCGTGGAGGAATGGAGGACTCGGGTTGACCAAGAGGATCGTGTTGGGCATGCTGGCCCACGTCGACGCAGGCAAGACCACCCTGTCCGAGGCCATGCTCTACCGGGCCGGACGGATTCGTCGCCTGGGCAGGGTGGATCACGGTGATGCCTACCTGGATACCAATGATCTGGAGCGGCAGCGGGGTATCACCATCTTCTCCAAACCGGCCAGGCTGATCTTCCACGACTTGGAACTGACAATTGTCGATACACCCGGGCACGTCGATTTCTCCGCCGAGATGGAGCGTACCCTGTCCGTTCTGGACTACGCGCTTCTGGTCGTCGATGCGACCTCCGGCCTGGAGGGATACGTCGACACGCTGTGGAGGCTCTTGGCGCGGTATGGGGTCCCCACCTTCATATTCGTCAACAAAATGGACCTTTCCGGTGCTGACTCCCAGCGGATCATCGATCTGAGCAGGAGGCGATGGTCCCAGGCCTGCCTGGACCTGAGCCATGGGTTGGACCAGGCCGGCATGGAGGATGTGGCTCTGCTTGACGAGGGTGTCATGGAGGAATACCTCAGGACCGGCGGTGTACCGGACGAGAGCCTGGCGAAGTTGGTGGCCGATCGCCGTCTCTTCCCCTGCTTCTTCGGGTCGGCCCTCCGTTTGGACGGGGTGGATACCCTTCTGGAGGGCCTGGAGCGGTATACGCTTTCATCGCGGTACGGCGAGGGGTTCGGGGCACGCGTCTTCAAGATATCGCACGACGGGAAGGGTGCCAGGTTGACCTGGCTCAAGGTCACCGGCGGTGACCTGCCGGTCAAGTCCACGCTGGACACTGGCGGCGACCTTCAGGGCGGAAGTGCCGTGAATGCGGAGGGTGGAACGGAGTCGTCCAATGTCTACGCGGATTCCGGCAAAACGACCAATCAGAAAAGCGGCGAAAAAATCGACCAGCTCCGTGTCTATTCGGGGGCCGCTTACGAGTTGACCGATTGTGCCCGATCCGGAAGCATCGTGGCTGCAACAGGACTGGATCGGACCCGTCCGGGGCAGGGACTTGGCATCGAGCGGGAGGAGGTAAGGCCGGTGCTGGAACCCGTGCTGACATATGCGGTGGAGGCCGTTGGCCTTGACAAGCACCAGGTCCTGAGTGCCCTGCGGACCCTGGAGGATGAGGATCCCCTCCTGCACGTGGTCTGGCAGGAACGGCTCCGGGAGATTCATCTGCGCCTGATGGGTCAGGTCCAGCTGGAGGTGATCCAGGAGGAGTTGGAGCGACGCTTCGGTATGAGGGTCTCCTTCAGCAGGGGCGGGATACTCTACCGGGAGACCATCGCCGGACCGGTTGAGGGAGTGGGGCACTTTGAGCCGCTCAGACATTATGCGGAGGTCCATCTGCTCCTGGAACCCGGCGAGCGGGGGAGTGGCCTCACCCTTGCCTCCGCCTGCAGTCTGGACCGTCTGGATGGCAACTGGCAGCGTCTGATCATGACCCACCTGGCGGAGAAGGAACACCTGGGTGTACTGACCGGTTCGCCCATCACCGACGTGTGCATCACCCTCCTCGATGGCCGCGGGCATATCAAGCACACCGAGGGTGGCGATTTCCGCCAGGCCACGTACAGGGCTGTTCGGCAGGGATTGATGAAGGCCAGGAGCATCCTGCTGGAACCCTGGTATCACTTCAGACTGACCCTGCCCCAGGAGAACCTGGGCAGGGCCATGTCCGACATCTACCGGATGAAAGGCTCCTTCGAGGACCCGCAGACGGATGGGGAGACGGTCGATCTTGAGGGGAAGGCCCCGGTTTCGCAGATGCGGGATTACGCCATGGAAGTCAACACCTACAGCCATGGCCGTGGGCATCTCTCGTGCCTCTTCAGCGGGTACCGCCCCTGCCAGGACCAGGACGCCGTGGTGGAATCCGTCGACTACGATCCGGAGTCCGATCCGGAGAACACCCCCGATTCGGTCTTCTGCGCCCACGGAGCCGGTTACCCGGTCAAGTGGACCAGGGTTGAGGATTTCATGCACCTGCCCGGAGGTCAGTACATCTGACATTGCGCAAGCCGGTACGGGTTCTCGCACAAGAACCATCGGTGGTGTGTTGGAATGGCTTCAATGTGGGGTGTCCCTTGATGATCCGTCAAATCGGAAGGGCAAACTTTGGCAACAAACCAGTTTGACCCTCCAATATGTGATTTATGATACAAATCGTAAAGCGCAATTGACGGGAATCCTGATCAGGAAGTGCTGATCAGGATTCTTTGTTCCGCTTTCTCAAAGTGGACTCATTGCATCAGCGACGATGACCGTCGTGACGTGAAAGGAATGGAAACGTGAAAAACCGCTCCAGAGTTATATTGACTTCGATTTTAACCGCTTCTTTGACCCTGGTTGGAGCCTGCGGCAGCGGTGGTAGCAAGAAGGCAGATTCCGATCAGCATCTGACGATTTCCTGGTGGGGGAACCAGGAGCGCAATGAGCGAACCAAGAAGATTAACGACTTGTTCATAAAGCAGAACAAGGGTGTCAAGATTGATGGACAATTCGCAGAATTTGCGGACTATTACCAGAAACTGTCAGTGGGTGCGGCAGGTAAGACGATGCCGGATGTCATGCAAATCGAGCTCGCGCATTTTCAACAGTTCAAGGATAATGGTCTTTTGCTGGACATGGGCAAATATGTCAAGGATAAGACCATTGACGTGTCCCATGTTGACAAGAAAGTGGTTGATCAGGGCAAAATAGATGGCACTCAGTACGCCTTGACGGCGGCCATCAACGCTCCCGCTCTCGTATACAACAAGACGCTGACCGACAGTTTGGGGATCACTGTCCCCAATAACATGACTATCGAGCAGTTCGAGGACATCAGTCGGCAAATTCACCAGAAGTCTGGGTACAAGACCAACTTCCGTTATTACGAAACCAGCGACGAGTTGGCTTATATGCTCCGCGCCAAGGGGAAGGTGCTCTTCCAGAAGGACAAGCTCGGGGTCAATTCGGCCACTGAGTTGGAGCCTTACTTCAAGGTCTATGAGGATGGGATTAAGGAGGGCTGGCAGTTGGATCCTAAGGTCTTCACTGAACTGAAAGCCATGTCGGTGGAGCAGGATCCGTTGGTTTACGGTACCGACCCCTCCAGAATGTCATGGTGCACCTTCAGATGGTCATCACAGTTCGTGGCCTACCAACCAGTGGCGCCGAATGGGGCCAAGCTGGCCATGGCTTCCTGGCCGTCCGATAACGTGGCCAAGTCCAACTATCTTAAGCCAAGTATGCTGTGGGTCATTTCGAAGAACTCAAAGAACCCCGACCTGGCGGCCAGATGGATCAATTTCTATACTAATAATGTAGATGCTAACAAGATTCAGCTGACTGATCGTGGTTTGCCGATCAGTGACAAGGTCTTGGATGCCATCAAGCCCGATTTGACTCAGCCCGATAAAGACTCCATCGATTTTGTTCAGAAGGTGGTCGCTCCCAAGTCCACCACCATCAACCCACCCGCCCCAAGCGGAGTCACGGAGGTGGACAGCAAGATACTGCCCGCCATCGAAGAGAATCTCTGCTATGGCAAGATTACCGCCAAGGAGGCGGCAAAGCAGTTCTACGAACAGGCAAATCAAAGTCTGTCCAGTTCCCGATGAACAAGACTCGGAAAGAGTGCTGGTCATCCCGGTCGATGCTGGGATGACCGCTTATCAATATGGTAGTGAGAAAATGGAAACGACCGAGACCGAAGTTGCCACCGGATGCATGATACGGGCAGCGGATCTTCGTGTCTCTGACACCTGCTCGATCAGTGATTTCGGAGCGGATCCGCAAGCCGGTCCGGTTGTCAACACCCGGGCCGTCAATGCTGCACTGAAGCATGTTGAGCAAGTCGGGGGCGGCACGGTTACTGTGCCGGCTGGACGGTATGAGGTTTATACCGTGCAATTGCGCAGCCGGGTGAACATCTATATGTGTGAAGGAGCCGTTCTGGCCGCCGCCCGGACTGATATCCGACATGGGATCTGCGACGTCCAGGGGGAACGGTTCACCCAAGAAGGCCAGGGAGGCAACTACCTGGAACCGGACATAAATCCCTATGTCGGCATCCAGGATCATGCACATTCCTATCTGCGGAACTGTCTGATCTGGGGGGACCGGATCCATGATGCGATGATATCGGGACCCGGACTCCTGGATGGCAGTTGGATTGACTCTGAGGGAAACCGCCATGAGGCCTTGTCGTATTCCGATCCTCGGAATCCCGATTCTCGTTTCAAACCCGGGTACCGGGAGGAATGGTTCGGAAACAAGGGGATAGCCCTTTTTCGGAGCACGCGTGTCGTTCTGTCTGGATTCAAATTCCTTGCAGGCGGCCACTTCGCCATTATCGCAACCGATACCAGCGATCTGCTCTGCGACTCCCTTCTGATTGATACCAACAGGGACGGCATTGACCTCGACTCGGTCACGGATGTGACCGTGCGTCGTTGCCAGGTCAATTCACCGCACGATGACGGTATTGTCGTCAAGGCGTCGATGGGGGCACAGCGGTTTGCTCCTACCAGCAATGTCCTGATTGAGGACTGTGAGGTCTCGGGGTATGACGTGGGATCTGTCCTGGCTGGTAGCCCCAGCGTAGACAGGGTGGCCTGTCATCCGGGAATCAACCCGATTGGAAGAGTCAAGTTGGGCACGGAGGCCACCTGCGGGTATGAAAGGGTGACCATCCGCAGGGTGAGTTTCAGGCATTGTTTCGGTCTGGCCGTAGAAGCCTGCGATGGGTCCGATGTACGTCATGTGCTCATTGAGGATATCGATATGAAGGATGTGACCTGTCCGCTCTTCATCAGGACAGGTGATCGCGCCCGCTATCCCGTGACAGGTCTGGACGGAAACGATGCGGTCGCGGTCGACGGGGATGTCCGGCTGGATCAGCCGGAGTGGGTACTGCCGAATACCAAGGGGCTTGACCTCTATCCGATTCGTCGTTTCGTGCCTTCATATAACACAAACGAGGTGAGGTTGGCCGATGGAAATCTGGTTGAACTTGTTGATGAGCAGAATCCTACCAGGGTCAATCCATCCAATTGGATGAGGGGGCCGGATGGAGCGGACCACCCCATACGGTATGACTCTGGCCAAGGTATCTACGGTCCGGATATGGGGAAGGCCCTGACCCCCGCCGACAAGGAAAGCATGGGCAACGCCGTGGGTGCCGCCCGCTGTGCTCGTGCGGTGGACGTGCGGGTGAGAGGTCTGAATGCCACCGACCTTGACCCGCGTTATCCAATCATCCTTGCAGGATGTCTGGATGGAAGACTGCAGGACATACACCTGGAAAACATTCACCTGGAATTCAGAGGTGGGTTGAGTCTTGACGACGCTGTTGAGCAGCGTCAGATTACAACTCAGTGGTTGTGCAAGGAAGGCGATTGGCCGACGGTCAGGCAGCCGGTCCAATGGATGGCGGAACGGCACAACAGGGCTGATGAGGCCCTTCTTCCCCGTGTTCGGTGGGATCAGCAATCCAGTGGATGGTTGGACGATCCCTTCAACGTGCCGGAGGATGTAACACAGTATCCCGAGCCGGTCCAGTTCGGCATCCTCCCGGCTTCGGCTCTCTATGCCAGGCATATGGATGATTTTTATCTGTCGGGCCTTTCTGTCGACTATCAGGTGCCTGACTCACGTCCAACCATGGTTTTGGACGATGTCAGGAAAGGCCGCCTGAAGGCGGTGGATGCAGGTCGGAATGCGCGGTTGATCCGTGTTTCCGACGTATGGAAGCGACCGACCGGATTCGAGTATGTCCGGAATGAACGTTATATGGAAACCGGCGTAGAGGACCTTGTCATACCGCCGGAAATGGACGTGGAGGATGTAAATCTGGTCTCTCCTGAGCCAGGGACCCCTCCTGACGATCTCTACCCTTATCCCAACCGGGCGGATGCGGCTTCTGGGTATACCTATACAACCAGGCTAACAGGACCTTCCCGTCTGCCCTCGACGGTCCATCCCCCGTATTTCCAAGCGCAGCAAATCTACAGGATTCGTCCAGGGGAGCGGCTTGACATTACAGTTTCGGTCCGCAATCCGGGAATAGAGGCCGATCTTGAAGAGGGACTTGTCAGCGCCCGGCATTTGCCTGCAGGGGCAAGTTTTGATGGGCACATATGTACCTGGATCCCAACCGAGCCTGGTAGATGGGTTTTGGAGTTCATGTTGGATTGGTCGGGAATGAGATTTTTCCAGCAGGTCCGGGTTGAGGTCAGGAAAGGATAGGGTGATTTTCTGTGTAGCTGATGAAATATCAAAAGTCAGTTTCATGAAAAAAACAGAAAAAATGCTTTATTGTTCACAATGTGAGGTAGCATATGACTGTAGGAGCCCCCATGGTCTTCATCTCGGATTCCTATGACCGGGCTTTTCCCAGTCAGAGAAGAAAGTTCGAGGAAGAGCGAATGTCGGCATATACCGGCCAGTGGAAGATTTGCCTCCTGATGGGAATCACCGGGATGAGTCCGTTGATGGAGCTGTCCTTGATTGCATCGGATACACATAGGTTGGAGGTTTGAGTATGGCAATTCAAGCAACAGTCACACAATCCGGTGGGATGCCAAACCCTCCGCAATCGGGAGTCAAGTTCCGTTCGCACGGCAGGTTGATTCGTTTTCTGCAAAAGGAAAAGGTGGCCGGGGTGGTCTGTTCTGCCCCCTTTATCTTCGGCTTCCTGATGTTTTTGGTTGTTCCGCTTGCCCTTTCTCTGTATTACACATTCACCGACTACAACATTATCGGCGAACCCAGATTCATCGGGTTGGACAACTATATACGGATGTTTACCAAGGATCCGCTGTTCTGGCAGTCGCTCGGTGTGACCTTCTTCTTTGCACTTATATCAACTCCGCTCAGGCTCATTTTCGCACTCCTTGTAGCCTTGCTTCTTCTGAGGAATTCGAAAATCTCGGGATTCTATCGTGCGGCCTTCTACCTTCCCTCCATCCTGGGTGGATCGGTCGCTGTAGCCATTCTCTGGAAGCAGATGTTTGCTGCAGACGGAGTGGTCAATAAGGCGTTGGGTCTCTTCGGGATCCATACACAATTTGCTTGGCTGGGAAATGAGTCCTCGGCCATCTGGACCCTCATTATTCTCGCGGTTTGGCAGTTTGGTTCATCCATGTTGATCTTCCTGGCCTCTCTGAAACAGATTCCCTCGGAACTGTATGAGGCCGCGAGTGTTGATGGGGCCAACAAATGGTCGCAGTTCTGGAAGATCACTCTTCCCCTGCTGACTCCTACGATCTTCTTCAACCTGGTCATGCAGTCCATCAATGGGTTCCTGGCCTTCACCCAGTGCTATATCATCACCCAGGGCAAGCCTAGGAACACGACGCTCTTCTTCATGGTGTACATGTATGACGAATCGTTTACCCGTTATCATGCAGGGTATGGTGCCGCTCTGGCCTGGGTCATGCTACTCCTGATCGGTATTTATACAGGGGTGCTGTTCCTCACCAAACGCTTCTGGGTCTATGACGAGGAGGCCTGATTGATATGAGCATCGCAACAGTCAGCAACAATGATCCCATGATGTCCAATAGCCATTCCGACGACAAGGGTCTTTCGTCGAAGCACCACATCAGGCCGCAGCGCATCCTTTACCATGTGATCGTAATGCTCTGCGCCTTATTGATGGTATATCCGATTGTTTGGATGGTCCTCAGTTCCTTCAAGCCCACAGCCATGGTGCTGGCCACATCCGGTCAGTTGATTCCGACCCATTGGACTTTGGACAACTACTTCAATGGATTCAAGGGGTTCGCTGGAACCTCGTTCTTCAGGTATATCGGTAATTCCCTGTTTATCTCCATTACCGCCACCATCGGTACGATAGCCTCTTCAGCCATAGTGGCGTATGCCATCAGCAGGCTCAAGTTCCCCGGCAGACGAATTCTCTTTGTCGCCATGCTTCTTTCCATGATGTTGCCGGCCCAAGTGCTGATGGTCCCTCAGTATCTCTGGTATCAGAAGTTGGGTTGGACAAACAGTTACCTGCCCTTAATCGTCCCCTACTGCTTCGCCATCCAGGGGTTCTTCATATACCTGATTATGAATTTCATCGATGGAATTCCTCGTTCTCTGGATGAGGCGGCCAAGTTGGATGGATGTTCCTATTACGGCATCTTTTTCAGGGTCATCTGCCCACTGATAACGCCGGCTGTCGTGACCGGCTGCATCTTCTCCTTCATGTGGCGCTGGGACGATTTCCTTTCGGCACTGCTCTATGTGTCGGATACGGAACGATACCCTGTCTCGCTGGCCCTGAAGCTGTTTGCCGACCCCAGCTCCAGTTCGGATTATGGTGCCATGTTCGCCATGGCTTCGGTCTCCATTCTTCCCAGTGTGCTGATATTCCTCTTCTTCCAGCGCTATCTGGTTGAAGGTGTAAGCACATCCGGGCTTAAGGGCTGAATGAAACCGGGGTGCTTCGATTGAGGATGACATTTATGATGATATGTACTCGACCATTCGTGTCATCATCGATTGGGGGCCCCGGCCTATGAATCTGTATGGTTTCTTCTATGGCAGAAGCAAAGGCCCTGAAAAAGCAGGCAAGAACGATCCGAAGGGTCCTCTGCTCTTCTTGTCGATGTTCAAATGGCACTTCGGCAGATTGGTTGGTCTGAATCTTCTCTTTGTGGTCACCTGTCTGCCTGTGGTAACCATACCCTGTGCCATGACGGCCATGAGCAAGGTGCTTGGCCTGATGCTGAACCGTCGGATTTGCTATCCTGTGTACCACTACCGTCATGCGTTCACTGATGAATGGAAACGATCGAGTCTGGTGGGTTGGCTTTTTCTGCTGGCGGTTGTCGCTTCTTTACTCGGGGTCTGGTTCTATCCCCGTTCCGGTCTGTCCTTCGGGAGTATTCTTGGTGGGCTCTGCCTCTTTCTGGCAGCAGTACTGCTGCTAGGAACGGTCTATCTTTTCCCGATGATCGCTTTCACGGATCTTGGGGTGCGTCAACTTATCAACAATTCGTTGTTGCTGGTCTTTTTGTGCCTGCCCTACTCAGTTCTTGTGCTTCTCCTGGATGCCGCCTTTCTGATTTTGCTCTATGTGGGACTGCCATATACGTCGCCGATAATCCCGATTCTGGGTTTCTCTTTTCTCGGTTTGATAGGGAATCAGGCAGCCTGGCAGGCACTTCATCGATATGTTTTCAAGGATGATGCGGCAAAGACCGCTGAAGGCGAAAACAAGGCATAGGAACAGGTTTCTGCAGACTCAAAGCGAGTGGTCGGCAAGACCTGGTGTACGATTCCCCGTCGTTCATGCTCCTGAACCCATACCCACTCAGAATCGTAGGTGTTCGAATGTGTCATGGCGGGGGCTGGAAGCATGGATCACCATGCCGTTTGTTTTATGATTGCTGCTAAGCTGTTCATGGAAATGAGGGAAAGCAAGGATAAACCATGAGTGAACCGACAATTCACGATGTTGCCCGGCAGGCCGGTGTATCTGCCGCGACCGTTTCCCGCGCCCTCAATGGTGGATTGGTCAAAACCCAGACAAGAGACAGAATCAAGGCCGTAGCTAAGAGTATGGGCTACAAATCTGGCGCATCTTCCCGTAAGACCACACTCTCACGTTCCGGAAGCGTAGGAATCCTTGTGACCGATGTAGGGAATTTTTACTTTGCCGACCTTCTTAAGGGACTCTTCTCAGTTGCTCAAGGGGCCGGATGCCGGATGGTCATCGATGACCTGGATGGTGGGGACCCGGATACTGTCATCAAGAGGATGATCGCAGGGACTGCAGGACAGGTAGTCATTGCACCGCGTTTGGACGACGATTTTCTGCGTCGGCGGTTTTCACCTGATAATACGGTTTTCGTCTCCAAGCAACTTGACGGGTACATGTCGGCCTGTGCCGATGACAGATCCGGCATGACTCAGGCAGTTCGGCACCTGGCCTCCTTGGGGCACAGGCGAGTGGCCTATGTTGGCGGATCTGATCGTTCCTGGACGAATACGCAACGAATCAACGCTTTTACCGATAGCGTTGAAGAATACGGTCTGGAAAGCATGGTCCTTGGTCCTTTCGAGCCATCATACGGGGGCGGGGTCAATGCCTGTGACGCCGTCATGCTGGAGCAGGATTTGACGGGGATCGTGATTTTCAACGATCTGATGGCTGCCGGTCTGTTAAGCAGTCTTAAAGAGCGCGGACGCAAGGTACCGGAGGACTTTAGCCTGATCGGCATCGACAACAGTGTGCTTTCGAGAGCAGTAAGACCCAGTCTGACCACTGTTGACGTAAGGCAGGAACGACTTGGGGCGGCAGCGATGCGGATACTCATCGACATGCTCCGTGAGTTTCCCGCATCAGCCGATCCGGGTGCGGGAAAGGAATCAGACCGGATTCCCGAGAGGCTGGTGATCCCCGAGATTCTGCTGACTCGGGGATCAACGGCGCCCCCGTCCAAGAATCTGGACCAAGGGACCATATAAATGCTACTTCCTCCTGGGATCTGCTCATGGCGCCTTAGTATGGAACAATGCTATTGCATTTTCTGAAATAGTTGGCAACTCAAGATGTAATTTTCTACTTCTTTGCTAAGCTGATGCTAAATGGTGGCAGCTGTGCATTAGCCCCATTGAGTAGAAAGGTAGTTCGATGAAGAACACAAGAAAGTTACTTGCCATCGCCACAATCGGTGCCACCTTGATATCGATGGCCGCTTGTGGAGGCGGTTCGAAAGGCGGCGATAGCAGTGCCGATTCAGGTGAGCTGTCTGTGGCCTGGTGGGGGAATCAGGATCGTAACGCCCGTCAGGCCAAGGTCAACAAGGCTTTTGAAGAGGCCAACAAGGGCGTGAAAGTCAAGGGATCCTTCTTCGAGTGGAACGATTACTGGAAGAAACTGTCCACTCAGGTTGCCGGGAAACAAATGCCTGACGTGGTAGCCATGGACTACTCCTATCTACAGCAGTATGTCGAGAATGGACAACTTCAGGCTTTGGACGATTATATTTCGGATGGGACCATAAAAACCAAGGGGATTGACAAGAACGTCCTGAATTCAGGAAAGATGAATGGCAAGACCTATGCCCTCTCCCTTGGATCTTCGTCACCGGCCCTGATTTACAACAAGAAGGTTCTGGATCAGGCCGGACTGACCATGCCCAAGTCCATGACCCTTGACGAATTCGAAAAGATGTCGAAGACCATCTACGAGAAAACCGGATATAAAACCAATTTCCGGTATTATGAAGCTTCCGAACTGTTGGAGTACGTCCTGAGAGGCGAGGGTAAGACACTCTTCAAGTCGAAGAAGCTCGGTGTCGATGCTGCAGATCTGAAACCCTACTTCAAAGTGTATCAAGATGGAATCGACCAGGGCTGGCACCTGGGCCCCGATGTCTTTACGGAAATCCAGACGGGGTCTGTTGAACAGGATCCACTGGTGTATGGAAATGATCCGGGTCGTCGGTCCTGGGTCTCGATGAAGTTCACCTCCCAGCTCACGGCCCTTCAGAAAGTCAATAAGGATGCTGATCTGGAACTGGCACCTTGGCCGTCAAGCAATCTGAAGAAGGCCAATTATGTTAAGCCCGGCATGTTCTTCTCCATTTCCAAGAGCTGTAAGAACCCCAAGCTTGCTGCCAAGTACATCGATTTCTACACCAACAATGAGAAAGCCGTCAAGGCCATGCTGACCGATCGGGGCCTCCCGATTGCATCGGAGTCCTTGAAGGCCATTACCCCTATGCTGAGCCCTGAGGAGAAGAAGGTCATCACATTCATGAATGATGTGGTGATTCCTCAATCTTCGGCCATCAACCCTCCATCTCCTGCTTCTGCAGCAACCGTCAATACCCAGACTTTGCCGCAGATCGAGGAGGCGCTCCTGTACAGGAAGATCAATGCTGAAGGGGCGGCGAAGCAGTTTGAGGATGAGGCTAATTCCTCGCTTTCTCGATAAGGAGGTGTCGTGTCTGTCAGTGGATGGATAGGCACACGCTTCACATTGACCCGGCGTCGTTCTTGACGATGCCGGGTCGTTCTTTTCCCGGCTTGCTGCTTCATCGATACCGGTGTTGTCTATTGGATCCGCAGGGTGTCCACCTGTAGTAGGGGTTTGTATGATGTGCAGAGACCACACGTCGCAGGATGCTGTGAATAAGGGATGGTCGGCTTGGGATTTGCGCACAGTCGGCCTGACCAATGCGATGCCGCAGCTGTCCGTGTTGTCGCCCATACGGATAGTCATGGCTCTGGAAGCCCGGGAACGTGAGCTATGGCATGGCGTACCCCACGTAGGAATTCTGAATGACTGTACAGACGCGCCGGTACAGGTTCATACGGTGGGTCTAAGTGATGTCGATCAGCCTTCCCAGACCCGCTTCATGGCTTGGTATATCTGTTCGTCTGTCTCGTGGTTTTCCATGTTGGTCAGAACGAACACCTTTTGCTCGTCGCGTGGGTAGGTGAAATCCCGTTTCCAGGAGTTGAAATACGGACCATCACCCAGGCAGCGCAGATACCCCATAAGGCTGGAACATACCCATGCAGACTGCTTGACATCCGTCAGACAGTCATTGGACCAGAACCCCTGCCATTTTCCGTGCTCGCGTGAGCGCATGGCCTGGTCGGCCTTGAGATACCCCTCCTTGGCGGCTCCTGCCAGATAGAAGGCGCTGCGATAATTTCCCCTACTGGCGGCGGTCAACGCCTTGCATATGAGTAATGAGGCTCGAGAACAATGCCGGTAGATTCCTGCAGCAACCCCGAGATTGTCCCTGAGAAGAGTGGCGCCATCCACATTACCGGCCAACTCCATCGTCAGAGCTTCCCGCCTTACCTCAGTATCCAGATGTCGATATGGTTCCACCGAGGGTTCTATTCGCGTTTGGAAATCATGAATCTGGCCGGCAAGGCATGACCCTGAACTCATCCACTGCAATTCCGGACTTGGGGATTCCTGATTCTTGAGGAATTGGGTGATCAGCACGCGGGGTACGTAATTGAAATACTGCTCGCCTGCATGCTGATCCCAATGCGGTCCATACTGCACAGCTGCCTGATAGTACAAATCAAGGAGCTTCGACAGGGGTCGGCTGTTGGAACAGCGATAATACCGGCGAAGATACTGGTCGGTTTCCGATCTGACGTCGATGCCTCCTGCTTTCCACATCGAAGCAATCAGGTTGAGCATGTAGACGTGGGGCTTGATGTTGGATGCGTTGATAATCCATACCTGATCTCCGCCGTGGTCCAGCACCTCGGTCAGCTCCCTGCTTATCGTGCGAGGGTCGTTGGTCAGGGGGGTGATGTGGTTGGCCGCCTGGAGGTCATAAAAACTGACATGGAAGTATATTCCATTGTTGCCGTGTCCGTCCGGCATGGAGGGAACACGGGGATCATCATTCTCCTGACGGCGTGAGACCATTCGACCGTAACCGTTGTCCGACCAGATCTTGGTGATTCCCGCGGGCAGGCTGAGCAGGTGCTTGCGATAGAGGTCCATGACCTCTCCGTACAGGTACACGACGCAGGGTGCTCCCGGTTCTGCTTCCTGGACGAGTTGGTACTGGCGCCTGATGATTTCCGTCAGGATGTTTCCCCTGTCCCTATCATCGGTGTAGCGGGGATCAGAGGCCCAGAAGGGTCTGTCTCCCTGCCCTCTGAAGCCTAGGGTCCACAGCGTCTTTTGCCCCTTCTGAGCATTGATCGCCTCTCGCCATAGCGACTCGAATCGGTCACGTTCCTCAGGCCATCTGGGCTCCAGGTTGGGGAATGCTGAAGCGAACATACGTGCACCCAGCGGGCATGCATGATGCTGGTTGATGTAGAGTCCCATTTGTCGGGCCAGGGCCAGATGCGGTTCCCCGCGCTGTCCGGAACCGGGGATGACCAGATTGCCACCCAGACGATAAATGGTTTCGAAGGCCAAACGCCAGGGAAGGTCCGGGTCGTTTTCCACCTGCCAATGCTCGAGCAGCACCTCGTCATTGATGAAGACGCCGCGGTATCGGACGGCGCTTTTCGTGCTTTCCAATTGGAATGAGTCCGGCAAAGGTATCGAGTCGACCTGGGTGAAATGCTGGTCGTTCCAGAACCAGAGGTCCTTGACCCCCAGGACAGTCCTGCTGAAAGCATACAGACCATAGATGAAACCGAAGTCATCGCCTGCTTCGATGCATAGCGAACCATCTGCGACACTGATCCTGTAGGCCTCGGTCTCAAGATCGGTCTGCACGAGGCATACGGGTGAACCTTCCTCAGTGCCTGGCTTCAGTACCGAGGCCAGATCCCGCCTGATGTCGTCGATGGCGTACTCTACGGATGTGCCGGGTCTGTCACAAAGTATCTTGGTGGTTGACCGTATTGTGATGGACATAGTTCCTCCAGAACCAGGCGGTCATTGTTGACCGCTAATACCCTATGCAATACAGGGTATCCATGATTTCTGAAAAAACCATTATTGTTGCCGTAAATTGTTGTTTTCCTGATGCCGGTTACGGCCATTGTCAGGATACGGTTAGGCATAACCGATGGATGCAGTTGTGCCTTAGCCGTATGACCGACATGATATCTTCAGACATTGCCGGGGGCTTCGCCTATCGACTCGCCCTGCCTGGATGGTCGGTTGAGACATCACCCTTTCTGTCTGCCATAACCGGAGGTCTCTGGTCGTCTATGTTTCGAGGTTGCGAAGACCGGGAGCAGAAGGCCGATCGAGGAACCCGGACCCGCCATTCCGATTATGGGGGAGGGGGTCTTGATGCCGGTTGCTGTCAGTGCTGATGGACTGATCTTCTTGCTGTTTTGAATGACAGGAGGCTTTGTCGGGTGACGGTCCATGTAGTGATTTTGTCGATCGAGTCAGATGTTCCCATGACGGTCCCGATGTCGCCGGAACCCGTATTCGTATGATCTTTACTGCGGGTTACCTCGATTACATACTTTCCTGTTTCACCTGTAAAAGAATCGGTGACGACTGTAATCGTGGTAAGACCGGAAAGGAGGGGTACCGTAATTGTGTTACCGGCTACAGGGATGCCGTTGACCGTTATCGACTGCCCGTTCCATCCCCGTACCCATTCGACGGTCACATTCTTCACCGCGTCTGTGAGAACCTGCCGGGGGATGTATGGGTGGTCGTCCCCCTGACCATCGTAGGCAAAGTCGTCTTTGAAACTGAGACCGTCCAATGACAGTCCCTGAAGGTAGGTTGTCTGGGATGGATTGGTGCGGATGATGTCAATATGATAACGATGCTCCGTTCCGTCCTGTGCCGTGACGGTCACCTGGATGGTTGTTCTGATGGCGGCATCCTGATCAGGTGCAGTCGCGACAAGCTCGACATCCCTTTCCATACCTACCGGTTCACCGTTGATGCAGACCTGGGCCAGGGGGTCCGTAGGGGTGATGGACAGGGTCACCTTTCGGGTGAAAGGATTTTTCAAGGTCGCGGCAACAGATGAGCTGGCTGCTTGTATGGGCAGGGAGAGCGATTCATTGGCGGTCCGTATCCGAACAGCATCAAGAGTTACGACGTTGGTGTGCGCCGGTTCTCCCTTTCCGATTCTGAGATAATCCACCAACCAATCTCCGCGGTTGGAACCGTTGATAAACAGATTGAAGTAATCCAGGGTTCCGTCAGCAGGTGTCGTCCTCAGGGGTTGGTCCCGGACCACGGGATTGTTCATATCGTCTACGTAGAGACTGAAGGTGCCGGTATCAAGATTTGCGACGTTTTTGATTTGGTACCACTTCCCCACAACATAAGGGCAGACTGCGGTGGTCTGGCTGGAACCCACGGTCGCATGGGTGATGATATTTGATCCGGAGAATCCGAAGGTGGCCGAGGGGTTGCTTGAGGCAGCCGGGTCCGTTGTATTCCACTCAAGCGCATTATAGGAATATATGGCAGCCTGGTTGGGGGACGGGTTGGCGGTGGTGCGCTTGACACGCGCCTCCATGGTGACCGTCCCCTTCAAACCCAGTGGGCGCTTGTTGAACACCGCCAGTGTCCCCTTCCTGCTCGAGGTCTTATCTAGTTTGAGGTATCGGTTTGAGGGGTTTTCCGGATCGGACTCGATGGATGTCGAGCCTATGCTGTTCAGTTTCTGTGAGGTCAGTGCACCGTCCCTCGTCTCGACGAAACCACCCAAGGGTTCCCTGTTGAAATTCTCGTCGATGATGGGTTCATAGGTTTGTATCTTCTTCAGGTCAAGATTGAGATGTGTGGTGCGCGCAGCCTCTATCGATATTCCTGTCTGCGTCGCGGTCTGATATCCGGATTTGCCGGCATCGACCTTGTAACCCTTGCCTGCGGGAATCTTGTTTATGCGATACGTTCCGTTCCTGTCGGTGGTTCCGTCTGCCAGGGTATCTCCGTTGCGGTTCTTCACTGCGACGTCGGCTCCGGGGACACCCGTACCCATGGAGAATACGGTTCCGCTCAGGGCCCCCTTGGTGGTTCTGACCTGCCCCAGAGACAAATCAAGTATCACAGTCTGACCGTTGGCTACCTGAACCGTCACGATGTTTCCAGGATCGTAGCCGTCCTGTTCGGCGTTCAGTCCATAGGTCCCTGCCGGTAACTCCACAGCGTAATGCCCGTTGGAATCGGCAACGATCTCGACGGGGGCATTGGATAGCCTGGCCTGCGGGACAGGGCGGCCCGCCCGATCAAGGACCGAACCGGCCAGTACGCCATCACCCGGTTGTGGGGAGTAGGACCCAGGGCCGATATCGGGTCTCGTGTTGAGTGTTTTTCCCGAAAAGTCCACTGAAGCGGTCGTGCGGTCCGTTACATCCGCACCGGTGATTTTGAATCCAGGTGCCAGAGTTGCAAGGTTGACGGGAAGGCCTGCTGCTATGAGCGGAGAATCAATCGATCCGATGGCTATGTTACCTATATCAACTGCAGGGTCCCCTTTCAGGTGAGGATTTCCTGTGACGGCTGATGCATCCGATGGGGGGGAGGGAAGGTCTTCGCCGTAATAGGCATTGTCTGAGAAGGTGACGCCGCCGGGCCCGTCTTGGAAGAGTACGCCATTGGTTCCGGTTTTGGTGTTGATGAAAACATTGTTGAATAGGTAGTGAAGGTTCCTGTCCGTGCAGATTCGTGACGTGTCCCCCGAAGAGGCAAAGAAATGTACCTTTCCATCTGTATTGGCGGGCCCAGGACTCTGTGAATTGTAGAGGAGATTATTGTAAATCACGTTGACTCCGGAATCCCCGTGCGGGTTGATGTAGTTCCTGTCCACATTTCGTACCAGGTTGTATCGAACCAATGCTGAACTAAAGGAGAAACCACACAGGAGGAATCCCTCACCCGAATCGTGGATGTAATTCTGTTCGAAAAGTATGTTGGAGGTCCCCCTGTCGGCATCAATGCCATTTGAATCAGCGGCTCCTGTGCGCCGTTCCAGGTCGCCGACTTCGTTGTTGGTCACACGTATGTTGTCGGTCCAATACAGTTCGATACCTGAAACCCCTGCTCCATCGATCAGATTGTCTTCGATGGTTGATCCTTGTACGCTGGTCAGGTAGATGGCATCCCACCCGTACTGAGTGTTCTTATTGGACAGGTAATTCCCGCGTATGATGATTTTTGTGTGGGGAGACCAGTCGGGATCTTCTTGAAGTGTCCCCTGAGTGTCTACGCTGGCCATCGCCCGATCGCCCCAACCCGGCTTCTTGTCTTGGTATCTCGCTGTGCCCATTCCAGAGAACTGTTTGAAGACAATGTTGGCAAAGGCGGTATCGATAATGTAATTGTCATATATTTGTATGTCTTTGAACCGGGATGCGATTCGCGAATCACCCTTGAGACCTTCAAACACGATGCCACCTGTCCTTTTCGATCGGTCCACTCCGGCCTTGCTGACGGACCAGGTCACTCCTGCCACATCGTGGATGAAGAGATCGTGAATCAGATATCCGCTTTGGACGCCGGTGCTTGCCGCTTGGATATGGAGGGCGCGGAGATCGCCTGTATCAGGGTTTTCCGTGCCAGGTACCTGACCGCTTCCGGATTGGGCGCTAAAATGCATGGAGTCGAATCCGTCTTTCTGGTTGCTGATATCAAGATTGGAAATGTCCCAGTATTGCTGATTGGTGAGCTGAATGGTGTCATTGACTACTCCCATTCCCAGAAGTTTCGGAGCAACACCCTCACCATAGCTGGACAGAATTATCGGACGGTCTGAACTTCCTGAGCCTTTTGGCGCTAGGAGCGCACTCGGCATAGCTCCAGCCTCACCATGGGTGTCGGTGGGTCGATTCCCGTTCCACGCAGTGAATGAATAGGCTTCTTTGGCTGTGGAAGAACCATGGGCCGACCATGCACTGCCAGCCCTTAGGAGGATTTCATCACCGGGATGGAAGGTTATTTGGTTCGGCTTGGACAGTGTCTTCCAAGGACGTGCCGGGCTTTTCCCGTCATTCGTATCATTTCCGTGGATGGAATCCACGTAGTATGCAGTTCCTAACGGTTCATGGTCGTTTTGGTCATGAACCGAGAGGCTTCGATGTTGCCCGATGAAGCGTCCTTCCTGACGCAGCCCGCCTTTGTCGGTATAGCCGGTGGTTCCTGATTGCTTATGTGAAGAAGGAATGAGTGCATTGGCGGAAGCCGTAGCGCCTGGAATCAGGCCGGTGATGAGCAGGACCGTCAGCAGCCAGATTCTGTAATGGGGTAATGCTCTCATGCTTTTGCTTCCAATCTTCGGTGTTGGTTGTGTTGCTGTATAGGCGGGAATTTCTTCCCGCCTGATTGGTCGGCCATGACCATCGTGTTAAGGGGCAGGCGGGCGTTGACCACTCTGCTGTCTGGCGAGGAATCTGTAACCAACAAGGCCTGCGCCTTATGGGATATATCAATTATAGTACTTTCTGCACATCAAAGAAAAATACTGCAAAACACTGTAAACACGATGTCTGTTGAATCGATAGTTCTGCTCGGCCCAGGCCGCCAATGGGCCAAGTCCAAGCGGTTTGTCATGCCGTTCATGCTGATCACTCCGGTTCCTCTTCCGTCGGCTTCTTATGATTGGCATAAGATGAAAGGCATGATTGACCATCTGACGCTGATGGTCCGGGATATGGGCCGGTCCGTTGATTTCTATACCAGGGCCTTGGCTCCGCTCGGATACGTGGCCAAGGCGCATCACGAACCCACCATCGGCTTTGGCGTTGCCGACGACGGTCTCCATTCCGATTTCTATCTGACACCGGCCGGAAGTGACGCCTGCTCGCCCTTGACCCACATAGCCTTCAGGGCTTCCGATGCCTCGGTGGTCGATGCCTTCTACAGGGAGGCGATCGCTGCGGGCGGGCGGGGGAACGGGGTCCCCGGTCCTCGCGACTACCACCCGGGGTATTACTCGGCCTTTGTGTTGGATCCGGATGGGATCAATGTGGAGGCGGTCGTGGACTGGTCAGGGTTACGGGCGTAGTGCCACCAGTCCACATTGGGGGCCTTTCAAGGTCCAGGGCGGCTTGGGATGCCTAGGATGACTCCATGACCTATATTGCCGCTTTCGATGTAGGGACCACGCAGGTCAAGGCCGTCCTCGTGGATGAGAAGGGTGTCGGCAGGGTCCTCGCATCCAGCGGCCCCCTCCCAATCCAAACGAGGGAGGGACATATCGAGCAGAATCCCGAGGATTGGATTCAGGCTTTCATTGAGGTGACACGGCAGCTTCTGACCCAAGCCGTTCGGGAACTCGAACACTTCAGTGCCAGCGAGCTGAAGGGCATCGTCATGAGTGGGCAGATGCAGGACCTGATCGCCTTGGACGGGCAGGGGCAGCCCCTCGGGCCGGCCATACTCTATGCGGACGGCAGGGCGGGTGACGAGGCTGCCGAGTTGGTGGAAACCTATGGTGAGGAGACCTTCCGCACCCTGGTGGGGAACCCCTGCGAAGGGTCCCTGCCCGTGGCCAAGTTGATGTGGATGGCCAGGCACCAGCCGGAAAGATATGCAAGGGTGCGGCATGTGCTCATCGATGCCAAGGACTATCTGATCTGGTGGTTGACGGGAGCATATTGTGGCGATGTGACCGCCTGCTCGACCGCAGGTGCCATGGACCTGAGGTCGCGGCGGTGGAGCGGGGACATCCTGGCTGCGGCTGGATTGAATGCCAAGGTCTTCCCTGAGCTGTATTCACCCTGGGAAGTGGTGGGTGTCAGTACGCCCGGTGCTTCCGCGGCAACCGGCTTCTCCCCGGGAACGGCCGTCTACGCGGGAATGGGGGATGCCGGAGCCTCAACCTTGGCGGGTGGGGTGTTCCGGCCTGGTCAGTTCAACATCAACCTGGGCACATCCGGATGGATCGCCACAGTTTCGGACCATGCGGTGACGGACCGCGCCGGTATGGCCAACCTGGCCTACCTGGGTGAGGACACCATCATCAACACGGTTCCCTTCCTGAACGCCGGAAACGTACACCGCTGGGCTTGTAAGGTCTTTGCCGAAGCCGGAGCCGTCTCTGACCAGGGGGATTCCGCGAATGACCGTGCCGGTGATGATGGCGAATCGTACCTGCGGATGGGCAGGCTCTTGGAGTCCAGCCCTGCCGGAGCCGGGGGACTTGTCTGCCTGCCATATTTGGTGGGGGAGCGCTTCCCGATGATGAACCCATCGATCCGCGGGGCCTATGTAGGTATCTCCTCGGATACCCGGGCCTGCGACATGGCCAGGGCCGCTCTGGAAGGGGTCGCCTACTCGATTCGCCAGGGTCTTGATCTCATGGGCATGCCGGTGGAACGCGTCACACTCATCGGTGGCGGTGCCCGTGAGACCCGGTGGTGTCAGATGCTGGCGGACATCCTGTATGCCCCCGTCCAGGTGCTGGATGATGCCCACGTCATGCCGGCCCTTGCCCTGGCCGGTCTGGTCTCGGCACGGCAGGGGGTGCTACCCTCATCACGACCGGATCTGCACGGTGTGGAGGATTTCCTGGAATCCACCCTGGCCGGTCAGATATATGCCCCGAACAGCGCGAATCGTCAGGTATACGATGCCGCTTACAACCGGTTCAGACGCCTGTATCCGGCCATCGACTCAGTGAAATAGACCACCCGTTCCAGGTGCTGAGCTCATCGGGCGACAGCCGGGAGTCAACCGTACTAAGAGGAATTCCAGGAAGCCAGGGGAACAAGGGTGCAGGCAGACTTGCAATCGGCGTGTCTGTGTTTATTCCCTGCAAGCCATCAGTAGGCTTCTCGCGTGATGTGTACCCCCGGAGAGAGTCGAACTCTCGTTGTCAGATTGAAAGTCTGGTGTCCTAACCGTTAGACGACGGGGGCGAACGTGCCCATACTACCCGGCCCCCCTAGACCAGGCAAGCCAGGTGTCGTGTCGGGTGCCGGGCGGCCCCAGGCTAGGACAAGCTCAGTCCGCCTGGTTCATCTCCTGTTCGCGCCGATGGAAGAGCTCCATCTGTTCGCTGATCCATACCCGTTCTGCCGGGTTGATGTCGGCCGATTCCAGGTACTTCTGGTAGACGGGGTAGAAGGCCCTCAGGATCGGGTAGAGGGCGTAGAGCGTATGCTCCGGCTTCTGTTCCCGGGTGTGCTGCGGGTGGGCGTCGAAGGTGTTCTTGAAACGCTGCATGTATCTCCGGAAGGAAGGGAAGGAGGTATCCATCCTCCGGGCCGATATGCCGGCATTCATGTCCTTGCAGTAGACGGTCTTGAAGCCCTGGTCGATCAGGTGGAGGGAGATATCGACGTCTTCGTGCATGATGTCCGCCTTGTCCCGGCAGACCTTGTTGCGGATGGCCTTCCAGGCGGTGGCCCTCAGTGCCATGTTGGAGCCATAGAGCAGATACTGGCCGTCGTCGGCCCGGTAGATGGCCTTGCGGATGGTGTTGTCGCCCTTGAGGCCAATGGTCTTGCCTGGCATGTCGTAGTATGCGACGGGACCGGTGGCACCCATGGCCTCGGGGTCCTCGGTGAATATCCTGCTGACCACTTCCACCCAGTTCGGCCTGAGCATGCAGTCCGCATCGATGCGTCCCAGTACATCACCCCTGGCGCTGTCCAGGCCGAAGTTCCTGCTGGGGATCAATCCCTGCTCCTTGTCCTGATGAAGGAGTCCGACATGGGCGTCGGGATTGTGATCGATGAAATCCTGGACGATGGCTGCCGTGCGGTCGGTGGACTTGTTGTCCACCACCAACACCTCAAGTGGCGCCTGGCTTTGTCTGGTGGCATTGACGAGGCAATCGGCTATGCGATCCTCCTCATTCCAGGCAGGAATGACTATGGAAACGGTCAACATATATCTCAGGATACGTGTCACCGGCTACACCAGCAGAAACCGGACGGCTCGGGATGGGGATGGAGGGGATGGTCGCAGATCGAAGCGGTGTGCGCTGAATATCGAATCATGTCAGCATGATTGGGATAATGGGGACCATGGCGAACGATACAAAGCAGCAGTTCGATTTTGCGACCGTCTTTCCGCCCAAGGGCGACCCTCGCAGGCCACCGGAGTGGTTCGGTCGTGCCCTTCTCTATGCTGTCATAGCGGTATTCCTTGCATGGTTTGCATACTCCTCATGGTGGAAGCTGGAATTCCTGGTCCTGGATGTGATCATCTCCGTCTTCGTGGCCCTGGCCATGGAACCGCTGGTGGTCAACCTGGTCAGGCACGGGTGGAAGCGCGGGGCCGCTTCGGCCGTTACCCTGGTCGGACTGATTATTGTCGTCATCGTCCTGATGGGCTTGTTCGGCAACCTTTTCGTCAAGCAGCTGATCGGTATGGTCAACGGAGCTCCGGCCTTTTATGACCAGATGGTGGACTTCGTCGAGAAATACACCCAGTGGCGAATGCCAGCCATGCAGGATCTGGGTGGTGAGATAGCCAAGAACATCCAGACTTCCTGGGTGACCGACTTCGCCGGACAGGCCCTGACCACGACCGTAGGCTTCTTCGGAGCCATCATCAACATCATGACGGTCCTCCTGGTCACCTATTACATTTCCGCAGCCGGTCCCAGACTCCGTCGAAGTCTCTGCCAGTGGCTGGGACCCAACAGCCAGCGTCGTTTCATTTTCGTGTGGACCATCGCCCAGGATCAGATCTCCAGCTTCCTCTTCAGCAGAACGATCCTGGCCTTGATTTCCGCAGCCTGCATGTCAGTCTTCCTGGTTGTTCTCAAGGTGCCCTATTGGCTCCCCCTGGCCCTTTTCTGCGGTCTGGTCTCCCAGTTCGTTCCCACCATCGGCACCTACATCGGCGGTGCCATTCCGATCGTGGTGGCCTGGGGAAGCAGGGGAATCCTGATAGCCATAGCTGTCCTGGTCTACATCATCATCTACCAGCAGATCGAGAACCTCCTCCTGGCGCCGAAGATATCGGAGCGGACCATGGATCTCAACCCGGCCGTAGCCTTCCTTTCGGTTCTGGCCTTCGGTGCCGTCTTCGGAGCCCTCGGAGCCTTCCTGGCCCTGCCTCTCGCGGCCAGCTTCCAGGCTATATTCAACGCTTCCATCAAACATTATGAGCTGATCGATTCGCCCCTGATGCAGGACCCCAAGCCGGTCGGCAAGTCCAAGGTGGTCGAGGGGGTCGAGGCCTTCAACGAGCACGTGATACAACCGGTAACCAGCCATGTGGGCGGTCGTTCGGCCAAGGGAAGCAGCGCCAGGGTCAGCGTTCAGGACCCGGTCTCCATGATTGCCGAGCAGATCTACCGGCCTCCGACAGCCGAGGATCTTGACGAGTCGCAGACCATGGCCATTCCCAAAACCAATGCGGTTTCGGGCACGAACAGGCTCAGGGGGGTCGAGGATGCGGCTGTCGACCATGGGGTTCCGGGATCTGCGGACCAGGAATCCGACCATGCGGAATCGGGGAGTCCGAGATCAGAGCGCGCGAATTCCGAAGGACCCTCCAGGTCGTCCAGAAAGAGTAATCCGCGTAAGGGATGGCGCTGATGGCCTTCCTGAAGGTTCTCGACATCCTCATGATGATCCTGGGGTCGGTCGGCATCGTCTACCAGGCCATCTGCATCGTCACCTCCTTCGTGGCCAAGCCGGTGGTCTTCCCCGAGGCACCCTTCGACAAGCACTTCGCGGTTTTGATCTCCGCCCGTAACGAGGAGGGCGTGGTCGGTACGCTGATCGATTCCATCCATTCGCAGACCTACCCCAGCGGCATGGTTGACATCTGGCTTGTGGCCGACAACTGCACCGATGATACTGCGGGCCTGGCCCGGTCCAGGGGATGCCACGTGATAGAGCGGCATGATACCGAGCACATCGGCAAGGGATACGCCCTTTCCTACCTGCTTGACAAGATCATCAGCCGGGGATATTCCAAACGCTATGATGCATATTTCGTCTTCGATGCCGACAACAGGCTCGACAGGCACTACATCGAAGAGATGAACAAGGCCTTCCAGTCCGGGTTCCGTATCCTGACCAGTTACCGGAACTCGGTCAACTTCTCGGACAACTGGGTCTCCTCGGGCTCGGCCCTGTGGTTCATCAGGGAATCCCGCTTCCTCAACTCCTCCCGAATGGTCTTCGGGTCCAGTTGTCACGTGGGGGGCACGGGATTCATGTTCTCCAAGGAGGTGATGGAACGGAACAATGGCTGGAAGTTCCACCTCCTGACCGAGGATCTGGAATTCACCATGGACTCCGTGTTGCACGGGGATCGGATCGGGTACTGTGGCACCGCCATCCTCTACGACGAGCAGCCTGTAACCTTCAAGCAGAGCTGGCGCCAGCGACTGCGGTGGAGCAAGGGCTTTCTCCAGGTCTTCCGTTACTACGGTCCGGCCCTGATCAGCCGTGCCTTCCGTGAACGTGACTTCTCGGCAGTCGACCTGACCATACTCATCTGTCCTTTGACCGTTCTGGCCGTCATCCGTTGCGTCTTCGGTATCCTGTTCCCGGCGCTCGGTTTCGTTACCTGGACCAGTCAGATAACCGAGCTGGTGGATTGGGTCGCCTCCGCGGTTCTGGGAATCCTGGCTCTGATGGGCCTGGCCGCCATCACCGTCCTGGCCGAACGCGATAAAATCGGTGCCTCCAACAAGGAGCTTTTTGCCTATTGCCTGAGTTTTCCCATATTCATGCTGAGTTACCTGCCCATATCCTTTCAGGCCATCTTCGCCAATCCCGGTTGGAAGCCCATCGAGCACAGCGGCAGGTAGCCATCCCCCTCCCCAGGGTGCCGTGGAGACCTCCAGGTTCCGCGGAATGTCAGCTGTCTGGGATGATTTGATGTGGCATAAGGTAATAACGGACAATGCATACGCAGATCGGGGGATATCATCCATGTCTCCTGCTCCCGAAGGTGTCATGTCTGTCCCGGCTGATTCATCCGTATCCTCCGCCCGGCGATTGATGGGGGGGTAGGCCCCATGGCGGCGCCCGTCCCCGTTGTCTTGCCCCCCGGTCCTCATGCCGCCATTTCCATCCGCGGCCTGGTCAAGACCTTCCAGGACAAGGTTACGGTCAACTCCCCTCTCTCTTGATATTCCCAGGGATCCTTCTACGGGTTGGCCGGTCCCAACGGGGCGGGGAAAACCACCATGCTGAATATGGCTACCGGGCTTCTCCCTCCTGATTTCGGCCAGGTCATGATTCTGGGCCGGGATGCCCGGTCCGACATCAATGCCTCCGCGTTCCATCGGAGTCATGCCCCAGGCAGACCAGATCTTCGACAGAGTGACCGGGCTCCAGTTGCTTGTTTACGCGGGTATGCTACGAGGAATGCCCAGGCGGGAGGCCAGATCAAGGGGAAAGGACCTGTTGCTGGCCTTCGACATGGCCGAGGATGCCGGGAAGCAGATCAATGAGTATTCATCAGGTATGACCAGGAAGATCTGTCTGGCCTCGGCCATGATTCACTCGCCGCGCATCCTCATCCCGGATGAGCCATTCGAATAGGTCGAACCGGTCTCCAGCGTCAATCTGAGGGACAGCTTGGTCGAGTATGTCTCCACCCGGGGCACAGTGGTCATTTCCTCGCACGTCATGGCCCTGGTGGAAAGGATGTGCACCCGTGTGGCCGTTATCGACCACGGACTGGTCCGGGCCGACGGGACCATAGCCCAGGTCGCCGCAGGGGAGGACCTGGAGGACTGCTTTCTTGACCTGGTCGGTGGACGCCGTGCGGCCATGAGAATTGACTGGCTCGATGGTGGTGGACAGTCACCGGCGAACAATACCCGATGAGCACGATACGTTCCATCATTGCCCTGCGCTGGGCACTCACCATGGGGACCCTGAGGAAGTCCTCCTGGCAGGTGATTGCAGCCATTCTACCGGTCATTCTGGGACTCGGTGTCGCCATAGCCTGCTGGTCTGTTGCCGTGGAAGCCGGTTTCCCGGATGTCCGGGGCCGGTTTCGACGAGTCCATATGGGTCGGTGTCGTATCGGTTCTCCTCCTGACGGTCGTCAGTTTCATGGTCATTCTTGTCCGGATGATGGTCATTGGTCAGGGCTCCGGCATGAGTCCTGACCGATTCGTCCTGTATGGCATACCTGACGGTCGGTTGCAGACCGGGATCTACCTGGCCGCCCTGGCAGGCCCCGCCTCCGTATTCGGACTGGTCTGCCTCCTGGCAGTGGTGCCCCTGTACAGGAGCCGGGGTGCCGGACCCATGCTGGCGGCTGTCCTGGGTGCCGTGCTGGGCCTGGCGGTGCTTCACGCGTCTCCATGGACCTGGTGACCACCCTGGTTGCTTCCAAGAGGGCGAAGTGCGGGTTTTACCTGATAGCTTTGCGTTCTCCTTCCTGATCTGCCCTCTGCCGCCCATGATCACCTCTGAGGCATCCTTCCGTGGCCCCGATGCGGATGGGCTGGTTAACGGCATCGGATATCCTGGCCTGGACCCCACTGGGGGCGGCTTTCCGCTTGCCTCAGGATGGTATGGGGGTTCCTGGCCATCCTTCCTCGGCCGGGTGGTCATTGCACTGGTGACCCTGGTCCTGTGCGGTCTGGCTGGGATCCGGTGCCTTCGGCATACGTGATTCGCCCATGATCGCGAGATGGTAAGAAAACAGGGCTCCGGGGCTCTGGGTGCCTTCAACCGGGTTCCCGATCCGTCGATGGGGGCCGTTGCCGCTCGTCTGGTGGCTTACATGCGCAACGACACCCGCAGAATCGTATACCTTGTTCCCTATCCTGCTCATGATCGTTTTTGCCTTCCAAGTCGGTACCGCCCCCTCCCTGTCTGGTTCGTCCCAATCATGGGTGGCTCCATACTGATGATGGTTGAGGGCAACAATCTGGCCTACGACGGTAGGGGTTGACCATGGAGGTCATGGCCGGCGTGCGCGGGTTGGATGACCGGTCGCGGCAGGAGTTGGGTCGCCGTTCGTTTAGAACTGCCGTATTTGCCTATACTCTGCCTGATCTGTTTCCTGGTAACCGGCTGCTGGAAGAGCGTTTTCGATCTCATGGGGGTGTCGGACCTGGTCTGCCTTACCTGTGGCGTTGTCCCATCCGGATCCGGTGTTGCCCAGGTCATCTCGACTGTGTTGATCTACCCGGTGGCCCCCATGGACCGTCCCTCCTCCACCCCGCAGGGGAGGGTCGTATCCCAGTCATTCATACCGCTCCTTCAATTCCTGGTGCAGTTCGTTACCATGATTCCGACACTAATAACGGCCGTTCCTGTACGTTCTCTTGCGCCTTCCGGATCTGCTCTGGCCGATTGCTCCGGTGGCTTTGGCCAATGGCCTGATCATCTTC
The DNA here is from genome assembly GCF_036987015.1 of Bifidobacterium indicum. Lineage (NCBI taxonomy): Bacteria > Bacillati > Actinomycetota > Actinomycetes > Bifidobacteriales > Bifidobacteriaceae > Bifidobacterium > Bifidobacterium indicum. The sequence goes on along the minus strand of NZ_BTXM01000001.1, from coordinate 1,077,483 downwards.
ATGGTCGGCGTCCATTGGGGCGGCAGGCTTTTCGACAACCGCCAGTTCAACATCATCCGTACGCTTGACCGATTCGCCATCCTTCAGTCATGATGGTGGGGGTCAGGTCGGACTAGGCTGTCTGATGTTCGTGCCCATTACCCGTATGAGGGGGACTTCCATGCAGGAGAGTGCAATTGGCTGGTAGACACCGGGGGGTGCTGACCCGCAGGTCATTGGTGATGCGTCGATGGAGGGCGGCCCTGTCCGTTCTGGTGTCTGCGGCCCTGATCTGCGGATATGCGGCTGCGGATGCCCAGGATGTACTGCCCGGTCCCCTGACCCTGAAAGCGACCAGGGCCAGGACGGCGTCACCAGCCAGAACCATGCCGGCACCCCCCGGTGGTCTCGGTGCAGCCGGCGTCGGTGGACCAGTCAATCAGGTTGAGGCTCGGCAGCTGGTGGAGAAGTTCGCCGACAGTCCCGGTCTGGGGCAGGATTACTCCCTGGTCATCCGCCAAGCGGACGGGAGGCCCGTCATCCAGGAATCGGCCCAGGTGGCCCGCCAACCTGCTTCGACCATGAAGACCCTGACGGCGGCCGCTGCCGCCTCCGTTCTGGATATGTCATCACATCTGGCTACTGATGTGCGGATCAGTGATGTCGCGGGTGACCATGCCCGGCTGGTCCTGGAGGGTCATGGCGACATGTTGCTGGGGTCTGGTACCAACGACTCCCACCATGTCAACGGTCGTGCGGGCCTGGCCACCCTGGCCGCCATGACCACGGATGCCCTGCGCAGAACAGGGGTCAGCCGAGTAACGGTGGCCTATGATGACGGTCTCTTCAATGATGCTGGACAATCCGAAGGTCTTCAGGAGAACAATCCTGGCGGAATCTACTTTCAGGAACCGACGGCCCTGGCCGTGGACCAGGGCCGTGACTGGTCCGGCACCCAGCGAGGCGGCGACCCGGATGCAGGAGACGTCTATCTGCCCAGGGTCCCCCAGCCGGCGGCCCAAGCCGCACTGATCTTTGCCGGAGCCCTGTCGGGCAACGGCATCGGGGTGGATAATCCGGACCGACCCGATCGGGCTGAATCCGGCCGGGGTCCTGTCATCGCCAGCGTACGATCCGCTCGCCTCAGCGAGATCATGGCGCTGATGCTCAGGACCTCCGACAATACGCTGGCGGAACTCTTCGGCCGTTTGACGGCGATGAAGATGGGCAAGGAGAATCGTCCGGAAGGTGCCGTAAGGGCAGTCACGGAAACCCTCAACCGTCTCGGGGTCGATACCAAGGGGCTGGTGATGGCTGATTGCTCCGGTTTGGCACCCGGTTCCGCACTGAGCGTGAATACCCTGGCCCAGATACAGGAGCTTGCCCTGGGAGCCAGGGGAATCGCCCCTGTGGCCAAGGGGCTCTCGGTCGTGGGACTGGCCGGAACCGCCGCCACCAGGAAGGTTGACGACCATGCCGATGGACTGGTCAGGGTCAAGACCGGCACATTGGACCAGGTCACCTCGATGACCGGGAACGTCTCCCGGAGGTCCGGCGGAAGTCTGGTCTTTGCCGTCATCGTCAATAATCCGCGGGATATGGCCGCAGCCAAGCAAGCCGTGGATCTGTTCGTCACTTCTCTGGATCGCCTGTAGCCGTGCGTCAGTCGGAAGGGGTTGGTGTCTTGTGGTCTATTCCGCGCAGATGAAGAAGGCCGTAGGAGCCCTGCGTTCCTGCCTTGAGGATGCCGGTCTGAGGAGGCAGGATGGCCGATTTGCCAGACACGGCAGACATCGCCCCGATCCGGATGCGCCCCTCATTCTGGTGGCCTGCTCCGGTGGGCGTGACTCCATGGCCCTGGCAGCGGTCTCCGCGAAGGTCTCGGCCATGTTGGGGCTTCGCTGTGGGGCCGTGCTGATTGACCATGGGCTGGCCAAGAACTCCGATCGGATCAGTCTCAAGGCTGCAACTGATTGCCGACGTATGGGGCTGGACCCCGTACGGGTCAGGCCCATCCATGTGCCCCGTACCGGCGCGGGTTTGGAGGCCGATGCCCGCGAGGCCAGATACGAGGCCTTGGGGGAAGAGGCCAGGCAGGTCAATGCTTCGGTCATCCTCCTGGCCCATACCATGGATGACCAGGCCGAGACCGCGCTCATCGGACTGATTCGTTCCCGGGGTTTGGATGCAATCACCGGTATGGATATCCGGATGAATCGGGGCGGACTGGAGTATCTTAGGCCCTTCCTTGGTATGACCAGGCAGGATACCACGCAAATCTGCCTGCAGCAGGGACTCTCCTGGTGGGATGACCCCACCAATGGAGACGGGTACCCGGCTGATCATACCCTGCCGGATGACTTCCCCCTGCGTTCCCGTGTGCGCCATGACCTCCTGCCCGCGCTGAGTCGGTTCGCCGGGCATGATATGGTCCGCAGCCTGGCCCAGGGGGCCGACATGGCCAGGCGCGACGCTGCCTACCTGAACCGGCAGGCGGCGGCCCTGGTCGATCAGGTGATCGATGCTCCCGAACCCGATGATGCCGCTCATGGTATCCTGGTCCGGCTGAACGCCCGACGACTTCGCGACCAGGATCCCGCTCTTCGCCTGCGTTTCATGGTCCATCTTCTGACCGATTTGGGCATCCAGGCCGATTCCTCGCAGATCAGGGCTCTTGACTCCCTGGTCTCGGACTGGCACGGACAGCGGGGGCCGGCATTTCCCAGCTCGTATTCAGCTTTTCGTAAGAGTCAGGTCATTCTCATATGCAATGATGGACACCATGCGAATCGCTGATATTCAATCCCACATCGATCATGAGTTGGTATCCAAACAGCAGATAGAGGACTTGATCCAGAGGACGGCCACCCGTATCAGCGGGGATTATCAGGGAAAGAACCTGATGATGGTGGCCGTGCTCAAGGGGGCTTTCAACACCCTCGCCGCCCTTTCCCAGGCCGTGACCATTCCGGTCCAGATCGAATTCATGAGCATCTCCAGCTACCCCGGCCGGAAGACCACCGTTTCCGAGGGCGATATCGAGATTCGCATGGACCTGGGGTGTGATGTACGCGGACGGCATATCCTGATTGTGGAGGATATCATCGATTCCGGATACACCTTGCATTGGCTGGTGAACATGCTTCGGTCGCGTGGAGCCGCATCGGTGGAGGTCTTCGCCCTGCTCGACAAGAAGGTCAGGCATGAGGTCGAGGTCGAGGTCAAATACCCCGGATATGTCATTCCGGACGAGTTTGTAGTGGGATTCGGACTTGATTACGACGAGCGTTACCGTAATCTGGATTCGATTGCCGTACTCAAATCGGATGAGTATCTGGATCAGGAACAGAATCAGAATCAGGGGAAGCATTCATGAGCTACTCGCAGGGACCACAGCAGGGCCCACCCAAGAACAACGGCAACGGGGGCAATGGCCCGGACAGGGGCAACCCCTTCTTCAACTTCAACAGCGACAGGGGTGACGGGAACGGTTCCGGCGGGAACAGGTCCTTCTGGCGCTCGCCCTGGCTCTGGGCCATCCTGTCCATTTTGATCATCATGGGTATCTTCGGCTTCTTCAACAGTCAGAACGGCCCCCAGACCATCGACACCAAGGATGGTCTGGCGCTCCTGGCCGGTAACCAGAAGAGCGGGGAGGTCAAGTCAGCCGAGATCACCGAGAAGATGCAGGTGGTCGAGCTCAAGCTGAACAACGACTTCACCAAGGAGGTCGACGGCTTCCGGGGCAACAGGACCACGAAGAACTTCGGCAAGGACGTCCAGTTCTACTATGTGTTCGACCAGGGCCCCCAGGTGGTCAAGGCCGTGGAGAAGGCGGGGCTGAGCGAGGGATACAACTCGGTTGTTCCACAGACCAGCATGATGAGTCTGCTGATTTCGTCGGTCCTGCCCATGCTGATCATCCTGGGCGTGTTCTGGTTCCTTCTTTCCCGGATGTCATCGGCCGCCGGGGGCAATATGTTCGGCATGGGGGGCAAGAAGAGTTCGGCCCGGCTCAACGACGGACAGACCCCCAAGACCAAGTTCTCCGACGTTGCCGGCGAGGATGCGGCCGTCCAGGAGGTCGAGGAGATCAAGGACTTCCTCAAAGATCCCTCCAAGTACAAGGCCCTGGGCGCTCGTATACCCCGTGGCGTGCTGCTTTACGGACCTCCCGGAACCGGTAAGACCCTCTTGGCCAGAGCCATCGCCGGTGAGGCCAGCGTGCCCTTCTATTCCATGGCGGGTTCGGACTTCGTCGAGATGTTCGTGGGTCTGGGCGCCTCCAGGGTGCGTGACCTCTTCGACGAGGCCAAGAAGAACGCACCGGCCATCATCTTCATCGACGAGATCGATGCCGTGGGCGGCAAGCGCGGATCGGGAATGAGCGGTGGCCACGATGAACGTGAACAGACCCTGAACCAGCTCCTGGTCGAAATGGACGGTTTCGACAACGACACCAACCTGATCATCATCGCAGCAACCAACCGACCCGACATCCTGGACTCGGCCCTGTTACGCCCCGGACGGTTCGACCGGCAGGTCGCCGTGGAGGCCCCCGATCTGGAGGGCCGTGAGGCCATCCTCAAGGTGCATGCCAAGGGCAAACCCTTCGTGCCGGACGTGGATCTGCACACCGTGGCTGTCAGGACTCCGGGGTTCACCGGTGCCGACCTGGCCAATGTCCTGAACGAGGCGGCCCTATTGACGGCTCGCTCCGATGCCCAGCTGATTGACAACCGGGCCATCGATGAGGCCATCGACCGCGTGCTGAGTGGCCCCAGGCGCCGCACCAAGGGAATGGCCCTGGAGGAGATGCGCAACACAGCCTACCATGAGGGTGGCCACGCCATGGTCGCTGCGGCCCTCCACCACACGGACCCGGTTACCAAGGTCACCATCCTTCCGCGTGGTCGTGCCCTGGGCTATACGGCTGTCATGCCCACCCAGGACCGGTACTCCCAGTCGCGCAACGAGCTCCTGGATCAGATGGCCTATGCCATGGGCGGCCGGGTGGCCGAGGAGGTCGTCTTCCACGATCCCACCACAGGTGCCTCCAACGATATCGAGAAGGCGACCGGTATCGCCCGCCAGATGGTCGTCGAGTATGGGTTCTCTTCGAAGCTTGGAGCCATCAAGTGGGCTGATGAGAACGACCAGGATTCCGGACTCGACGCACTGAAGCCCCATAACTACTCGGAGCAGACGGCCGAGATCATCGACAAGGAGGTCCTCGACCTGGTCGAGACCGCCCACAACGAGGCCTGGCAGATCATCAGCCAGAACAGGGAGGTTCTTGACGAGCTGGTTCGTCAGCTCCTGGTCAAGGAGACCCTGAACAAGAATGAACTGGCTGCCATCTTCTCCAACCTGAAAATGGCGCCTGAACGGGCACTCTGGCTCTCCAACGAGAACCGCCCCGATTCCGATCTTCCTCCGGTGGAGATTCCCAAGGCGCTTGAACAGAGTGTCAACGGGGAGGCTCCGCAATCCGGGCAGGAGCCCGGTTCCTCCGTACAGGGCAGGTAGGTTCGGGAAGAGCTGCCGCCGGAAACGGTTTCCTGGGTCCTGTATCCCACACGATGCAATGAGGTGGGGTAGATCATTGGCCGGATATGACCGAGAGGGGTTGAGACATGGATTCGATTCAGTTGAGCCGGATCAGGGCCAGACCCCTGCATCCTCGTGATGGTGCAGACTATGTCTATCAGGTCGATGCCACCCTCTTTCTGGACCTGAGTGAGGCCGGTCGTCTCGACGATGCCACCGAAACCGTGGATTATATCCAGGTGGTCAACAGAATCGTCTCCCTGGTCGAGCATGAGCCCGTCGTCCTTCTGGAGGCACTGGCCGCCAAGGTGGCCGATGCCATTCTGCTCTCCCATCAGGTCAGACGCACCAGGGTCCGTGTTGCACGGCTGGGTGCCAATGACCAGACCGAGACGAATTTCCGGGTCAGCGTAACCCTTGAGCGGGCGGTCGATGGCTCGGATGCGGCGAGCACCGCCTCGTTGGTTTCAGCCCAGGAACATGAGATCGACAGTGCCGATGCCGAGGATACGGTGGGGGAAGTGCACCCTACCCACGGGTCGGCCGCAACCCATCCATCCGTGGATCATGACTTCCTCCGGCGGCACCGCGAGGCACGGAACCGTCATCCCATGGGCACCATCCATGCAGGAAGTCAGGAAGATGCCGACACCTATGGGGACGGTGGCCGCCAGTCGGTTGAGAACCCAGGGGACGGATCTGAACCATCCTTGTCCACTCATCGGGTGGTCATTTCCATGGATGGGGCGGGGGAGGATTCCCAGCAGGCCATGTATGTGGCTCTCACCTCCATGGACGGGATGCCCGGCAGTCAGGTCGTCGGGATCTCACCCCTCTATTCCTATAGGCCCGGCCCTGGATCCAATGACGGGGCCCACCTCTGTGCCGTGGCCATCCTGCATACCCCCTTGGCTCCCCGCGACCTTATCGAGACCCTGCGCATGATTGAGTCCGCCTGCAGGACGGTTGGGAAACGGGATCCGGAAGGCGACGATGGACCGCTCAGTCTGACCATGGTGGATTACGGGGGCATGATGGTCGATGATGAAGGTCTGGACATCCCCCCCGTCAGGACAATCGGCAGTGCCTCGGTCCTGGTGCCCTGGGCCTTTCTTGAGCCGAATGCCGTCCCGGTCGGTTCGGATGATGGGGGGTCAGTTGCCCTTCTCTCCCGTAGGGCACCGGACGGGGACCGCCTCGACCTCCTTTCCGAGAACTGGATATTGGATGGTTTGTCATGAGAACACGTCGCACGCCCATTGCCTACTATTTCGTTGCCCTTGCCTTGGGCATGGCCGGCGGTCTGGTCGTCTCCGAGGTCAGCATGTCAACCAGGGCCGACCTGATGGGGGTGCACTGGCTGGTTTCCCTGCTACTGCTTGCCTTGGGGGTGCTGGTTCTGATCATGTGCGTCCAGGTCCACCGATATGCCAAGGGTGAACGCAAGGAGTTGGACTCCCGCTTCGCCGTCAATGCCCTGATCATGAGCAAGTCCTTGGGAATAGCCTGCGCGGCCTTGCTGGGTTGGTACGGCGCTCAGGCCCTGATGAGCATGGGGCATGCCAGTGCACCCTACTACGCTTCGGTCATGGTGGAGTGCCTGGTGGCAGCGGCCGTGTGCCTGGTTGATGTGGTCATCGGGGCCGTGGGGGAGTGGCTCTGCCAGCTGCCGCCGGATGAGGGGCCTGAGAACCCGGAGAAGCGTGGTCCCAAGACGGGCCGCATGCCGGATGCCGTCCAGAAGAATCGTACCGACTGATTCCCTGCCAGGCGCTCGGGGCTCAATATCAAGGGGCTATCGCAAGGGTCTCGGCCAGGCCGGTCCAGGGAAGCATCAGTCCTTGTTGTTGGCATCCTGAGGGACCCGGATCATGGCTTCCTGGATCATGACGGAGGCCAGGGCGCCATCGCGGGTATAGACCTTGGCCACACAGAGACTGCGACCATGGTCGGCCACGGGGGAGTCCTGGACGAAGAGGTGCCACTTATTCAGGTCGATGTCCTGATACCACCACATGGAATGATCGATGGAGGCAAAGGAGATTCCCCTGGTCGTGATGCCCAGGCCGGAACGGCGCAGGGCCGGTTCCATCATGATCTGGTCGCACTCCAAGGCCAGGAGGGCCCGGTTCATGGTCTGCGACATGTCCAGATGGCCATCGGTCCGGCTCCAGACCATCTGACGGCCGGAATCCTTGGCCACGGCCTCCTTGTCGACGCCCATCAGGACGGTCTTGCCCAGGTGGCGGATGTCGAACGGCGACTGGGTTACGTAGTAGTCGGCGAATGATGACTTCTCGGCATAGGGCCGCATCAGATCCTTGGCGCTGGTCAGGTCTTCCGGATCGGGCAGGTCACCGGGCATGGGGTCTGCGTATCTGACACCATGCTGGCCGGATTCCTGGTAGGACAGGACGGTCGTCAGTATGGAGCCCTTGGATTGGAGCACATCCGTTCGGCGGGAGGAGAAGGACCTGCCGTCACGCAGGGTCTCCACGTCCACCCTGACCTCTTCTTCGATGCTTCCGGTACGCAGGAAGCATGCATGAACGGAGTTGGGCAGGCGTCCCTCAGGAACCGTTCTAGACCCGGCCATGACGGACTGGGCCACGATCTGGCCCCCATAGATGCGCTTGGTGGGGAAATAGAGCGAGTCCCCCCTGAAGAGGGTGTGAGCACCCTCCTGGCCGGTCCTAACGACATCCAGGACCTTGACCACGTGCTCCAGTGGCGTTTCTTCCGGTGTCATGCTTTCCCCCATCCCAGCTTGTTTGCGTCCCTGTACGTGTCAGCGCGTCAACTTGCGGTGGATCCTATGAGGCCTGGAGGCCTCCTCGCCCAGCCGCTGGACCTTGTTCTCCTGATAGGCATGGAAGTTGCCCTCGAACCAGTACCAGTTGGCGGGATCCTCATCCGTGCCCTCCCAGGCCAGGATATGGGTGGCGATCCTATCCAGGAACCAACGGTCGTGGGAGATGACCACGGCGCAGCCGGGGAAGGCCAGTAGGGCGTTCTCCAGGCTCTCCAGGGTCTCGACATCCAGGTCGTTGGTGGGCTCGTCCAGGAGGAGGAGGTTGCCCCCCTGCTTCAGGGTCAGGGCCAGGTTCAGCCTGTTGCGTTCACCGCCGGAGAGAACCCCGGCAGGCTTCTGCTGGTCGGATCCCTTGAATCCGAAGGAGGCCACGTAGGCGCGGGTAGGGACCTCGATGCCTGCCACCTCGATGAAGTCCAGACCGTCGGAGACCACCTCCCAGAGGTTCTTGTTGGGGTCGATTCCCTCGCGGTTCTGGTCCACGTAGGATATCTTGACCGTGTCGCCGACCTCCAGGGAGCCGGAAGTCAAAGGCTCCAGCCCCACGATGGTCTTGAAGAGTGTGGACTTTCCCACCCCGTTCGGCCCGATGACACCGACGATGCCGTTGCGCGGCAGGGTGAAACTCAGATCGTCGATCAGGACCCGGTCGCCGAAGGCCTTGTGGATGTGTTCGGCTTCCAGGACCTTGGACCCCAGGCGAGGCCCCGGTGGAATCTGGATCTCGGAAAAGTCCAGCTTCTTGTTGTTGCGGGCCTCGTTCTCCATCTGCTCGTAGCGTTCCAGACGGGCCTTGTTCTTGGCTTGCCGCGCCTTGGGGGAGGACCGGACCCATTCCAACTCGGAGTTGAGCCGCTTGGCCAGCTTGGCGTCCTTCTGCCCCTGGACTTCAAGGCGCTTGGCCTTGGTGTCCAGGTAGGTGGTGTAGTTGCCCTGGTAGGGGTAAAGGTGACCGCGGTCCACTTCGCAGATCCACTCGGCCACATTGTCCAGGAAGTACCGGTCGTGGGTGACGGCCAGGACCGCACCCTTGTAGGTGTGCAGGTACTGTTCCAGCCAGAGGATGGACTCGGCATCCAGGTGGTTGGTGGGCTCGTCGAGGAGGAGCAGGTCGGGTGCCTCGAGAAGAAGCCGACAGAGGGCCACGCGACGGCGTTCCCCTCCGGATATGACCGAGACCGGCGTATCGGGGTCGGGGCATTGCAGGGCATCCATGGCCTGGTCCAATTGTGAGTCCAGGTCCCACCCGTCGGCGGCGTCGATTTCCTCCTGGAGCTTGCCCATCTCGGCCATCAGGGCATCGTAATCGGCATCGGGGTTGGCCATCTCCTCGCCAATCTGATTGAAACGATGGACTTTCTCCATGATGTCGCCGTAGGCCATGCGGATGTTCTCGCCGACGGTCTTGTCTTCGTCCAGTGGCGGTTCCTGCTGGAGGATGCCCACCGAGTAGCCCGGGGTGAGTTGGGCTTCGCCGTTGCTGACGGTCTCCAGCCCGGCCATGATCTTGAGCAGGGTGGACTTGCCCATGCCGTTGGGGCCCACCACGCCGATCTTGGCTCCCGGGAGGAAACTCAGCGTGACGTCATCAAGAATGACGCGGTCGCCGAAGGACTTGCGCGCCTTGATCATCTGATAGATAAATTCAGCCAAGGAACTACCTCACAAAAGGTTGGGAATTCAACATTGCAAACTGCACCAATCGTAATGGAGACTTCCGACTTATGCGGCTGGCAAAGCCCATATCTCCGGTGTGAAGGACCTATCGATTTTCCCTATACCCCTCTGGGGGATTCGGGCGGTCGTACAGGGTAGCCTTGAGGAGGCGTTCCCGCCCGACATGCGCAGGTCAAGGGGCGTCGACCTCGGTCCTGGCCGGTTCTGACCAGCCCGGGCCTCTCGCTGTGCGCATGATTGAACGGACCGTTCTTGCAATGGTCGTGATGGAGTAACCATGACAGAGAAACAGCAGGATAATCGAATACCGGCAGCCCGCAGGTTGCGCTGGAGGCCCCTGGACATTGCGGTGGGTGCCGGCCTGGGAGCCGTTTCGGGATTGATCTACTGGGCGGCAAGTCTGCTCTCGTCGTGGGTGTTCCCCCTGATGACGGCCCTCCTTCCGGGTATGGCAGCCCTCCTGCATGGGATTTTCTACTTTCCTTGCACCCTGTCCCTATTGATATTGCGCAAGCCAGGGGCGGCCGTCTATGTGGGAATCATCAGCGTGCTGGTCGAGATTCTGCCCGGCAACGCCTACGGTGGCCCCATGATCTTCGTCGAGGCCATCCTGGAGGCGTTCTGCGCAGAACTGGCTTTCGGCATCTTCCGCTACCGTCGGTGGACCCTGGGTACGACCATCCTGGGTGGCGTCATGATTGCCATGTTCTACAACGCCTTCCTTCTTGCCTTCTACTATCAGGGGGTTTCCCCACTCAGCCCGCGAGGCATCATCGGGACCATATGCGAATTGATCAGTGGAATCGTCCTGGCCGGTCTGGTCAGTTGGGCCCTCTTCCGGGCCATCGGCAGCACCGGAGCCTTGGACCGTCTGGCCTCCGGCCGAGACGTCAGACAGGTGTGAAGCCGTCGGCCCCATGGGGGTGCACTCTCAATCCATCTTCACAGGGTGCGGGCATCGATCCGCAAGTTGCCGCTGGGGGGGGGGGGGACTCGCCCTCCTGGGCTCTTATCCCACCAACCCGTGCAGAACCACATAAGATGGACCCACGATGCCCGAATCGGGCAGGAAAGGTGTCGCCATGACCAACCTTCGTTCTTATCTGGCAGCGGGCATACTTCCCCTTGTCCTGATGGCCGGTGCCTGCGGTTCTTCGGGCGGCAGCCGGGTGCAGGGGGAGACGGACCCCCGGGCGGCCATCAGTGTCAACAACACAGAGCCGACCGCGCCCCTGATTCCCTCAAGCACCAACGACACGGCCGGGTGGAAGGTGGTGACCCAACTCTTCGATGGGTTGGTCACCTTCGATGCAAAGGGCCGACAGACCCTGGTTCAGGCCAAATCAATCACACCCAACCAGGATGCCACCCAGTACACGATTGTGCTCAGACCGGGGCTGAGGTTCAGCAACGGGGAGATGATCAAGGCGAAGACCTATGCGGATTCTTGGTCCTTTGCTGCCAATGCGGCCAACGGTCAGTTGGGGGCTTCCGCCTTCTCCACCATCGAGGGGTACGACCGGATCCAGGACGAGCATGGCGATCCCAAGGCGACCCTGTCCGGCCTGGAGGTCGTGGATGACCTGACCCTGAAAGTGGCCATGGCCAGGCCAGATTCGTCCTTCCCCTACAAAGTGGGCGACGTGGCCTTCCTGCCGCTGCCGGCATCCGCCTACAAGGACATCAAGGCCTTCGGCAATCATCCGGTGGGGAACGGACCATATCGGTTCAAGTCATGGGTGCCCAATCAGGGGATTGAACTTGAACGTGATCCCTCATATAAGGGGCCCCGCAAGGCCCGTAACGGGAGTTTGGAATTCAGGGACTACCAGAGTCTTGATGCGGCCTATGCCGATGCCCAGGCCGGTCGTCTGGACGTGCTCGATACGGTACCGGTCTCCCGACTGAAGACCTTCCGTCAGGAGTCGGCCCTCCAGCCCCTGGTCAAGCCTGGCCCAGCCTTCCGTTCCCTGACCGTCCCGCAGGCTCTGCCGCATTTCCAGGGACGGGAGGGGGCCTTGCGCAGGCAGGCATTATCCCGTGCCATCGATCGGAAGGGTATAGCCGACAAGGTCTTTGCAGGCTCGGTCGTTCCGGCCAGTGACTTCCTTGCGCCGACCATCACCGGGCACGCGGGTGACATCACGGGGCATGAAGTTGTGGACTACGACCCCGATAGGGCTCGGGAACTGTGGAAGGATGCCGACGCCATCTCCCCCTGGGAGGGGACCCTGAGGATCGCCTACAGCGCCGACGGGACCGACAAGGATTGGGTCGATGCCGTCCTGCACGGGTACTCCAAGGTACTGGGAATCAAGGCCGATGCCAACATCTTCCCGACCGGCAAGGAGTTCAACACCGCCGTCCACAACCGTCAGGTGAACAGCTTCTTCAATTCCGGTCTGACTTCGGACTACCCCCATCCCGAAGGGTATCTGGTGCAGGGATACGCCTCCTCCCAGGCCGATGGGAAGGGGCTCAATAACGGCGACTACAAGAGCGGTGAGTATGACGCGATCCTGGCCCGGGCAGCGACCAAGGTCGATCTGGACAAGTCCATGGAGGACTACCGCCAGGCCCAGACCGTTCTTTTCAAGGACCTGCCGGCCTTGCCGCTGTGGTACCGGAAGGTCTCCGCAGTGGCCGGCAAGCAGGTGCGCGACGTCCCCTTTGGGTATATGGGGTTGCCGGTCTACAACCGGATCACCAAGCAGGTCTGACGACTCGGTCCGTGGCGTTATGACGTGCCTGTTTGATACCATGACTCTGCCGACCACGTCGGCGTGGGGCCTTAGCTCAGTCGGTTAGAGCAAACGACTCATAATCGTTCGGTCCAGGGTTCAAGCCCCTGAGGCCCCACAGGTTCGAAACCCCTACAGCCACAATGGTTGCGGGGGTTTTCTCATGCCCTCTGAAACCACTCAAAACCCCTCCTGTGTACGGTATGTGTACGGTAAAATGCAATCCGGATCAGGTATGGTGTACCGGCATGTGCGATGATAGACTGATACCACCCACACAAGATTGTCTGTTGGGATATACTCGCGGGAGGTGGATTGAATGGATAAGAAAATAAGAGTTGATGACATTCAGACCCCTGCGAAGGCGGCCACTGAAACTCTTCTGAAGACAGTAGCCGACCCGGATGGGAACGTTGTTCTGCCCATAGATGTGCATGAAGTTCTTCGCAAGATGGGCATAAAGACTGAAGTTATGCTGCTCCAAGGGGACACTTCGGGTTTGCTGGTCAAAGACAAGCCCAACGAGCCTTTCAAAGCTGTTTCCAATATGCTGGACCATCCTCATCGTGTGCGCTTCACATACGCTCACGAGCTCGGACATTACATCCATTCCTATCAGGATCTTCCCGAGGATAAGGTAGCGGGCAAGGTGGAGAAGCGTGACGAACTCTCCTCTCGTGGATGCGACTCGGAAGAGATCTGGGCTAATCGGTTCGCGGCCGCGTTGCTGATGCCGGCATCCATAGTCAGACGTTATTGGGGAAAGGCCTATTCCCCTGAGTTGATGGCAGAAAAGTTTGATGTGTCGCCAAGCGCTATGAATAACCGTCTCTCGGGCTTGGGCCTTATCTAGCAATGACTGATTCACGCGACGATACCACAGAGGATGGAAAGTTTGAGAGCGACGAAGCGATCAAGCTCTATAGGGGAAACGCACAGCAGTTATTCTCTCGGTCTGAAGTATCGAGTTATATAGAACAGCAGGCTAAGTATTATCTGGACCGAGAAGAGGAAAAACGACACGGTGTCGAAAATCTCACTGGGTCCGGAAGCGAGACCGCCAGACTGAGTGTGAAGTCGGATCAGCATCGATTTGAAGAAATCGAGGGGGATCGCAGACAGGCGTTAAGCGAGAGGGTCAAGGACGAGAACAAACTGAGAAACTTGCTCGGGTATGTTCTTCTCGGGATAGTTGGCGTACAGCTTGTAATAAGTGACGTCTTCCTCTATAAGTTCATGTGTGCTAACCCGCATTCAACCTCTGTCATGTTGGCGTGGCTCAGTGCGTGTGTCATTGAAGTCATCGGCCTCGTCTGGGTCATAACGCGCAGCATCTTCCCATTCAACGATGGTGATAGGGATACGAAGGCCGAGGATATGTCGTGGCCTGGAAGGATATCCCAGCAGACAGACGTGAAGACCAGCCAAACTATCGATTCAACCGAGGATTAGGCTGTCTCCCCACATAAAGGAAAAGCCCCGCCGAAGCGGGGCTGTCCGGTTTCCTACTTGAAGAGGTCCCAGAGGCTGAAGGTGGTCTTCCGGTAGACTTTGTTATAGGCTGCTTTCTTCGGGTTCTTCACCCAGCCCACGCCTTTCCTGCCGTAGCCGGGGATGATGGCTTTCTTGGCCTGCCTTTTCCATTTGCCTGTGGTCCTGGCGCTAATGGACCGCTTGATGCTGGGTTTGCGCATGCCTACTTTCATGGTGTCTCCTTACTCGCAGGCCACGCCGTCATGGTCCCGGTCCAGGGCAGGACGGTACCCCGGCTGACCCTGGTACAGGGGTGCCTTGCCGGCGGCGCGGACCGCATCGCAATTCTGGTAGTACTCATAAGTGTCCGGTGCGGGTGCCGGCGCTGGTGCCTGGGCCGGGGCTTGTTCCTGGGTGGGCTCCTGCGTCGGGGCGGGGGCCGCTGACTGAGCTGGAGCTGGCGCTGGTTGGGTTGCTGTGTCATGTCTGAGCGAGATGACCGGCTTTGTGTCTGCGGATACGCCTGTGACCGTCCAGTTACTGTCGAGGATGGGGGTTTTCCCGTCGTCGGTCTGAACCGTGTAATCGGTGGTGGTCCAGTGGTGGTCTGTCAGGGTCCTGCTGGCCTCGTCCCATTTCCTGCCGACCAGGGTCTGCATGTCGAAGGTCTCCTTCGCGGGCTGGGAGACCGCAGGCTGGGTGCTTTTACTGCTTGCCGGGGCTGACGCCTCCTTCGACCCGCCTTGCCCGAAAGCCAGGCCCAGGATGAGCACAACCGCCACCACGATCCAAACCCAAGTGCGCTTGTACCAGGGCTTCTTCTTGCCCTTGCCTCTGCGCCTCCCGCCGGCGTTGCCTTGATCTTCGCCGTTCGGGACTGGCATGGCTGCCGCCCCTTGTCCCGCGTCCCCCATGGGTTGCTGTGCTGGTCCTTGATAGGGCACCTGGTCGAATTGCTGGGTGGGTTGCTGTAACGGCACGGTTTGCGTTGGTTGTTCCTGCGCAGGTGGCATTGCCTGGGTTGGTTGTTCCTGTACGGGCTGCATCGGCTGCGTGGGCTGCTCCGGCTGCGGACGGTACCTGTCGTACCCGTCGCCTGTGGGGTCCGTCATCTTTCTTCCCTCTCTTGTCATGTCGACTGTGACAACAAAAAAGTACCACCAGCGCACGTCAGACAGCCGGTATAAAGAAAGCCCCAACGAAGCGGGGCAGAGAATGGGCGAGAGCCCATTAGCAGCATTTTATGCCGGGTGGGAGCACTGACTCATTTCAGTTCGTAGTTATTGTCTGTAAGGAAGTAGCTGTATTCCGGCTGGCTTTCCTCATTGATATGTACCGGCTTCCATGACAGTCCGATCATCGTTGCGCCGGACGGCACCTGGAACGGGTAAGTCATCGCTGAGGATAATCCGGGTTGGAGTTGTGTGTTGCATTCCGGGTTTCCTTGGACCTGGTACAGATCCTTTATAGGGGTATACTTCTGGTTTTCCGAGTTGTAGGCGTTGATCTCGACGGGGTAGCTGCATGTCAGGTCGATGGGTTCCTTGCCTGTGTTGGTGATTTCCGTGGTGACCACCCAGTATTTTGCGTTCGGGTCCGCCGCTTTTGGTGCGTATTCATGGTTGCTGCACCCATCTCCGCATGTATCGTAATTGATATTGGGCTGGTCGCTGGCGGAGACCAGCTTCATCCTGATCCCATCGTTCTCCACCGTCTCGCCTATACCCGGCGTCGGCTTCTTGGTTGGCTTTTCCGTGGGTTTGCTTTGGGCGGTTTCATGCTGCTCCGACTGGCTGCTTTCGGCGGCACCGTTTCCGCAAGCCGACATTGCAAGCGGAATCGATATAGCCAATACAACGGTCCACAATTTCCTGGTGGCGCGCATGTGTTTCTCCTCCCGGTCTTCTGTGACTGTCCGCCAGCCTATCAGGAGGACATGTCCACCTTAAAAAAAGCTACAAGAGTAGATAATGATGATGGTGTTTCGTCCCCTTGTTGTAGTTTTGCGGTTATGGGTAAGAAGGGTAAAGGTGCCGTCTGGAAGATAGTGGTCGCTTTCATTCTTGTATGCTTGTTTGCTGCCTATCCGGTGGCGGGTGTCGTCTGCCTGGTGCTGGTCCTGCTAGTCGCTTTCCTCGCTTCCAGGTCCGGTCGGGGCAGGCATGCTGGTCAAGCCGGTAGTCATGAGAGCGGAAAACGTTATGAGGGTGGTCTTGATTCTGTCGTGTCTCCCGAATTCACTGGGAGGTATCTGGGTGATGATGGTCTGCCAGTTGATTATGTGGCTTTGGATACGGAGACGACGGGTCTGCATGCCGATAGGGACAGGATCATCGAGATAGGCGCTGTGAAGGTGCGCGGCCGGCAGGTGGTCGATCGTTTTTCCATGCTTGTCGATCCGGGTCGTGCCTTGGATGAGCGGATAGTCGAACTCACCGGGATTACCGATTCGATGCTGAATGGGCAGCCGGGCATCGTTCGGGTGCTTCCCGCTTTCTGGTCGTGGGTCGGGGATGATCCGCTGGTGGGGCATAATCTGCGTTTCGACATGGGGTTCCTGGAGGCAGAGGGTGACCGGATAGGGGTGGAAGCCCCGGAGGGTGTCATCTGCATGGATACTTTGCAGATGAGTCGGGCCATGTTTCCCGAGGAGCGGCATCACCGGCTTGAGGATCTCATTCGCAGGTTCGGCATTGCGCAGTCCGAGGAGCATCGCGCACTTTCGGATGCCGGACAGACGCAGCAGTGTTTCGAATGGATGCGCGACTATATGAGAAGGCTCGGAGGGGGTTTCTCGACCATCTCATCAGGCGGTGGTGCCGCAGCCTCGCATGAAGTCGGATCGTCGCTTGGTGCGTCGGCGGCGGACCAGTCGAGGCATTTCGGCGGCCATGACGTGCGCCGGCCGTGCAATAAGAGGCCTGAAGGGGATTGCATCGTCGAGAATGTCGGTTCATGGCAGACGGTCGGGGTTGCTGGTGCGGGGAAGCATCAGGGTGTATTCATGCGTTTCCCCCGCAATGCCGAGGTCTGGGTGGCTTTGACCCACGGGATCATGCCCTCGGGCAAGCATGCGGGCGAGCCCATCATCGATGTCTGGCTGGATGGAGAGAACGCCGGATATCTGACAGTGCTGCAGACCTCCCGTCACTGCAGGCAGGTGCCACCACAAGGAGGCGTCTCCTACGCGCACTTCGGCGCAACAGGAGGGAAAGGCAAACTGCAGTTACGCGTCTCATTCCCCTATGCGCACCCGGAAATCGACTATAAGCGATACGCACAAACACTGGATGATGATGGCCGGGTGGGCACGAATGGTCCGGGTATTCAACCATCGACCATTGAGAATTGATAAAGACGCTGGACCAGGATCATCCTGTAGTCTTTGACAACCTGGAGGGTCACGTCGAGTTCGCAGGCGATCTGGTAGGCGTCCCCCTCGTACATGGTTTCCGCGGTCCGGTATTCGAGCGGGTTGATCAGCTTCAGCGCGGTCTGCCTCCTGGCGCGGTGTTCGACGCGGGTGTCGTAGATGCCGCCCATGGATGTGTCCCTGTGTGCCCAGTGGATGAGCTCGTGCAGGAGCGTGCACCGTTTCTGCGTGTAGGTCATGCTCCGGTCGATGAGGATCATGTTGGCATGCTGGTCGTAGCATCCTTCCATGTTCCCCGGCAGGTGCGCGCTGGCTATGGTCACGTCGAGGTTGTCGGCCTGCCTGCGCATCTGCCCGTACGTCGTCGTTGACGTGATCCCCTTCAGGTAGTGCGGGTCAGCGTCCATCGCCACCTTCTTTCTCCTGCTCCTTGTAGGGGTCGGTGGATGCGACCAGACCCTGGTCGCCGGCCTTGATCTTGTTCAGCACGTACTGGATCTTCTCATCCTCGGGAAGCTGCGACGGATCGACCTCGAGTGGCGGGTAGGGGCCAAGTTCATCGGTCACGCGCTGCTCGGCTCTTTTGACGACCACTGTAAAGTCCATCCCGATGTAATCGCAGATTTTGTTCGCGACTGCGACATCGATCGGGGGTTTGGCGTTCAGCCAGTTCGACATTGCTGATCTTGCGTGGCCTAGTGCGTCGGCTACCTTGCCTTGGCTGTATCCGTGTGAGGCGATGGCACCTTTTAACTCGGCACCGATGTATTTGCTGAAGAGCATTGCCCTGTCCTGGATGATATTGGTCATAGAAGTACTATACAACAGTTTTGAGGAATAGTGTTAGTCAAATCAAGCACAATTGAGTTTGACACGTTCATTATGAACCATTACTGTTAGTCATATGAGGTATAGCGATATCAATCAAAGAATTGCGAGCAAGGTCAATGCAGCAATCGAGGCGTCAGGAATCAAGAAAGTCGCCTTATCAGAAAAGACCGGGATGCCAAGCAGCACCCTCAATTCAAAACTCCGTGCTTATACGCCGTTCACAGTGGAAGAGGTTTTCCGTATCGCAGAAGTCATAAGTTGCGATCCGATTCTTCTCCTTACTGATAAGTCAGAGAATCAGCGGCTGGCGGCGTGAGATGAGGCTGCCTTTTCCCGCCAGGTGTGTGAATCCCGTGTTTGCTGTGCCGGAGGCTCCTGAGGAGACCATGGAGGATGGGGATCTGATTCTTCTGTTCCGTGATGGTCGTTCTAAGCGTGTCCGTTCGCATCGTGGAGACCAAGCTCGTTCGGGTCCAGTCCTAGCAGATCAACGTATTCACGCAGGGAATACGGAGTTTGACGTGCGGATGCGCGTAGTTGTGCAAGAGCCAACTGTTGCTCTGTTCGGGGAAGAGGGGCTTTGGGCTCTAATTGGCACTGCAATGCGTCAGTTCGGTCTTTTTGGCTCTGGCGAAGGCGTGTGGGTTCCTCTGACCATAATAGGCGAAGTTTCGGCTTTTGTCTCGAAGTCTTCCTGTTGGGAAGAAGCATGATCGTGCAGGATTCACCGGGTCTGAGGATCGGTTGTGAGTCGGAGAGCGTGATGGTACCGCCATCGGGGGATTCGTGCTGCTCGAAGAATCTTGCTTCGAAGTCGTCAAGGGGTTTTAGCTGGATGTCGTGCGCGGTGCCGTCCCCGTTGTTCCTGATAAGAAACCAGACCATCGGCCGCCTTAGTTGCGTGGCTACGACGAGCTGTCCGATCTGCTCGGGTGTCAGGTTGGGGTATGGATATGTGCGTTTTTCGTATGTCAGTTTGGACGTTTTGCGCGCATGCCATGGCCACCAGACGGTTACGAATGCGGCCACTACTGCCACTGCCGCGCATATGGCGGATATCCAGTCAGTTATCGAACCCATATTCAGATTTTCCCATATAAGAAGAATGCCGCAGGTACCAGCTGCGGCAGTGACAAGAGAAAGTAGGTAGATATCTGATGTCAACTGATATTGTACAGCCCTTTGATTTCAAGGGCCATAAGGTGAGGACCCTGACCTTTGAGACGGGTCAGACCTGGTGGGTGCTTAAGGACGTGTGCGAGGTCCTGGGGATTCGGAATGCGACGGATGTTGCGAAGCGTTTGGACCAGGATGAGGTGACTAGATTCAATCTAGGGGGCTTGTCCGGTCAGGCCAACATCGTCAACGAGACTGGACTTTACAGGATCATTCTCCGCTCTGATAAGCCGGAGGCCAAAGAGTTCCAGCGTTGGGTGACTCACGATGTGCTTCCCTCGATCCGCGTGCATGGGGGCTACATGCTGGGGCAGGAGCATATGACCCCGGAGCAGATGGCCTTGGCATCCATGCGCTGGCTTCAGTCCAAGGTCAGGGCGCAGGAGGAGCAGCTTGGCCGGCAAAGGCCGAAGGTCCTGTTTGCTGACGCGGTGAGTGCGGCGCATACGGACATCCTGGTCGGTGATCTGGCGAAGATCCTCAAGGGCAATGGTGTGGATATTGGCGGCACCAGGCTGTTCGCGTGGATGCGCGAGCATGGCTATCTGATGAAGGCGGGCAGTGCGAAGAACATGCCGACCCAGCGTGCCATGGAATTGGGGCTCTTCCATGTGAAGGAGACCACGGTCGTTCATGCTGATGGGCATACGACGATCACTAAGACACCGAAGGTGACGGGGAAGGGGCAGGCGTACTTCATCAGCCAGTTCCTTGACGGCAAGGACATGGGGGTGGCGGCGTGAGCAGGCGTGTGGCTTCCGGTGCTCCGGTGATTTTCGAGCTGCTGAATCGTAAGCAGGCCGCATCCCGGACCCCGTTTGGCGACGAGAAGTTCGACAAGCTGTTTGGACACTTGTATCGGGTCGACCCGGATGGCAATAACGGCGGTTTTCTGACTACTGATCTTCAGGCTGAGGTTGAGTCGTGGCCTTTCAAGGCGGATGTGGAGCAGGCATCATGACCGCTGATCAGTTGGCTTTGTTGGAGTTGGAGCGTTTGGATCCGGCTACTCGTGCTCGTCTTGGGCTTGGGGGTGGGTGTGATGCGCCTGTTGACTCCTGATGATATCCGGCGTGCGGAGTTCCGGTCGTGGCGTGGGTTTTTGTGGCGTCCTGACCGGTATGACGCGGATGAGGTTGACGCCTATCTGGACGAGTGCGCGCTGTCTATTGCGGCGTTGAGGAAGCAGTGTGAGCGGCTGAGGGCGCAGGTGCCCTGGTCGCCGGCTCGCATTGATGAAGGACCAATCGTAGTGAAGGAAAACAAATGAGTGACAGGGAATGGTATGAGGGCCTGACGGCTGAGGAGCTTGAGGGCAAGCATGTGCTGGTGACCTATGACGAGGGTTGTGTTGTGTCTGGTCGTATGGTCGAGTGCAATGGCGACGCGGTGATTGCTGATGGCTCGTGTGATGGCGTGGGTGTCCTGTGGCGTGATGGCGATGGGCTCAAGCTCGATAAGGGTGTGCGTGATTTCCGTCTGGTGTGGGATGAGCGTGACTGGGAGCAGATCCGCACGGAGGATGTCAGCAAGGCCGACGCGATCGTGGTCAATGGGCGTCTGCTGCGGGTCACCCGTGTCGTGCACGACGTGTTTCTGGTGGGGGATTGTGACCCGGTCCCGGTTTTCTTCGTTTCGTGTGCTGTGCGTCGCCGTCACGAGCTGCCGATCAAGCCGGGTGCGTACAGGGGTATCGATGGTGCGTTGCTGGTTCGGGTAGCGACTAGGAACCGAAACCGGTGGACTTACACATCCGCAGATTTCACCGAGTCCGGGTCTTTCATCGATGAAGAGGTGGCTAGAAGGTACCTGCCTTTGACTCCTGTGCATTTCGTGGACGGGAGGGCCGAGTGATGGTTGCTGATATCAGGCAGCTTTCCGATAGTGAGTATTTCGCTGACCCTGCTTTGGACCAGTCGGCTTTGAAGCGGTTCATGGTGTCGCCCTTGTCGTATGTGGATTATCTGGATCATGGCCTGGACGTGTCGGGTGATGCCTTGGAGTTCGGTAAGGCGGCTCATGCGTTGGTGCTTGGCACTGGTGCGGAGATTGTGGAGCGTCCGAATCTGCGTACGAAGGCTGGCCGGGCCGAGTTGGAGGAGTTGAAGGCGAGGGATGATGCGGCGGTGTTGTCTGCCGCCGACCTGTCGAAGGCTGAGGCGATGGCTGCGGTCACGTCACCTTACTTCGATGCGATACCGGGCAGGCCGGAGGTGGCCGTGTTCGCTGATGACCCTGCGTCCGGCTTGGAGTTGAAGGGTAAGTATGACTGGCTGCCTGATGCTCCTGACGAGGATGGGGTGCTGCGTATCCGTGATTACAAGACCACGGCTTCGGACCCTCGTGATTTCCCGAGGGATGCGGCCCGTCTGGGCTATCACATCCAGGCGGCCTTCTACATGATGCTTTACCGGCTGGGCGGGTATGAGGGTCCGATTGGTTTCGAGTTCGTGGTGCAGGAGAAGAAGCGCCCTTACGACTACATGGTGTGGCGGATGGCCGAGGACAGTCAGGAGATCGGGATGGCCGGCGAGCATATCGCGCAGGCCTTGGATGAGCTGGCCGGGTTCAAGCGTGACAGTCCCGGCGACTGGAGGCAGCGGATGGCCTGTTACGGGCTGGACAAGACCCCCAGGGACGTGCGGTTCACGGGCTGGCAGATCGATCGTGAGTACGAGGAGATGGAAGCATGAGCGAGCAGGAGAGCAAACCCGTGAAGGGCACGGTCTGGGAACGCATCCAGCGGGCCAGGGAGAACATGAGTATCACCAAGTCCGGCAAGATGCGGCTTGGTGGGAGCAGCATCGAGTATGCGACCATCGACGACCTGTACAAGGCGGTCAACAGCGCGCTGGACTCGCAGGACCTGTGGCTGAGCACCCCTCTGATCGACAATGCGGTGCATGTGCGAGTCGTGGACGTGAAAACCGGCAAGGGTGAGGACCTGCTGGCCTACCCGTGCGTGCTGACCGGTCAGGACGTGAAGAAGGATGCGGGCACGTGGACGAGCTGCAAGCGGTACGCGATCACCAGCGCCTTCAACCTCGCCTCCGGTGACGAGGGTGGTTCGGAGCAGATGGCCGTCAAGGAGGAGGAGCGCGCCCAGCGTGGCTTCGTGGGCCGTCAGCGTTTCCGTGGCGTTCCCGACCAGGAGCTGACCCGGATCAGGGCCGCCCTGGTCAAGGCCGGTGTTAACCAGCCGGACGAGCAGCGGCAGAGGGTGAGCGCCATCATCGGCAGGCCCGTCGCGGGCAGGCTGTCGGACGCGCACCTGACGCCCGCCGAGGCGGAGAAGCTGCTGACGACCCTGGGTGAGACTGGTGGCCTTGAGGTTGAGGCTGGTGGTGCCCGATGATGCGGCTGAAAACAGTCACCGGGTTCTTCGGCAAGTACATCGACGAGAAGGTGCAGGTGTACGAGTGCGACCAGTGCGGGGCCAGGACGTATGCGCCCGGCTTGGATGGCTGCCCTTTGTGTGGCGGCTGTGGCAGACCATCGGACCGGTATGTGACGGCGCTTGACACGGTGGACTCGTATACGCAGGTCAGGGGCGACAGGGTGCGGGGCGACGAGTGCGGTTGGCCGTCCTTGCAGACCGTGTACGTGGCCGTCGCCCCGGGGACGGTGACGAATGTCCGTTTCGACCTTGATGGCGTGGGTATCAAGGCGACCAGGGCGGGTATCGGCGGCAATCCGTTCCATGCCGGGTATCGGGAGGCGTTCCTCCTCGCTCTGGATGGCAACCACCAGTATGAGCCGCAGGCTTTGGCCGAGGAGCTGGTGTGCAGGGTGGTCAAGGATCTGGGGGCGCGTCATGCCGCTGAGTGATCTGGCTCTGCTTGGTGCCGTCGTGTGTGGCGTGGTCTTGTTCTTCGCTCTGCCGTGGACGTTGGTGGAGCCGCGGCTTGGCCTGGTGGACTTGGCTGCCCTCGTGTGCGGCTGCTGGTGCATGGAGCGGGGTGAGCGGGCATGACCCTGCCAACCCGTCCTGGCTGCTCGTGTGCGACGTGCATGCGCGTCACCTCCAGCGTCTGTGAGAAGTGCAAGAGGTCCTCGTGCGCTCACGCCTTGTGGTGCGGCTACGAGTGCAATGCGGAGGCCGAATCAAGGCATGGCACGACCAGACGCTACCGGACCAAAGACAACCCATTTACTTTCAAATCACCTATAGGGAGGGCCTGATGGCCGCAGATATCGAGATTGTAGGCAACGCCGGCGGAGAGCCGGAGACAGTGACATTCCAGAATGGAGGATCCGCCACGACGGTGAGTGTGGCCGTCAACCAGGGTTACATGGACAAGCAGTCCCGACAGTGGGTGGACCAGGGTACGGCCTGGTTCCGGGTGACCCTGTACAGCGACCAGGCCAAGCAGCAGGCCCAGTTCATTCGTAAGGGTGTGAAGCTGATCGTGACGGGCGGGCTGAAGATGCGCGAGTACCAGGATCGTCAGGGTCAGCAGCGGCAGTCGCTCGACTTGCAGGCCCGGCATGTGGGCATCATCCACACGGAGCAGCGCAACGGCCAAGGCCAGCAGCAGGGCGACTTCAACCGCCAGCAGCCTGTGTCCAATGGTTTCTCGGCTCCTACCCCCGGCGCTACGGCGCAGGACCCGTGGGGAGGTGACCACAATGCGGACCCTGTCTTTTGATCCTTACGCGGGTGTGGAGTCTCCTCCTGAGCCTGACCATACGTGCCCGCTCTGCGGGGGAGCGGTAAGCCCGTCCGGTCATTGCATGGGCTGTGACTGGTCTGCATGGGGGGCGGTCGCATGAGCCGTAATCGCAAGAGCGCCAAGCGTGCTGGTGCGGATATGGAGACCGCTACGGCGTCCTATCTGGCCTGGGGTCTTGATGATCCGAGGGTGGAGAGACGCCACCTGTCCGGGTCCCAGGACCGGGGAGACATCAATGGCATCATGCATGACCAGCATCGGGTGGTCATCGAGTGCAAGAATACGGCCCGCATGGACATCCCCAAGCATCTTGACCAGGCGCAGAAGGAGGCCATGCACGATGGCGCTACATTCTGGGCCGTCGTGCAGAAGCGGCGCGGGATCGGTATCGATTCAAGGGAGACGGTGGGCCAGCAGCTGGTCTACATGACCTTGGAGCAGTATGCACTGCTCCTCAACCACGGGCAGCCATTGGGCCCGGACCAGGACATCGAAGACGAAAGGGAAGACGATGACTGAGTATCAGGAGGAATGGCGTTATTTGCGCAGTGAAGACAAGCATGCCCTCGCCCTGGCTCCCAGGTTCCGCATCCTATCGGTCCTGGGCTGGAGCATCGTCATCTGCCGCGACTCCAAGGAGGATGACAAGCGATGAGTGATCCTATGGTGTTGGACCCGGCGTCTGGTGGCCGGATGATGTACTTCGACAAGCAGGACCCTCGTGTGCTTTTCGGTGATATCCGTGACGAGTCTTGGGAGCTGTGCGACGGGCGTCGGTTCGATGTACACCCTGACAGGCTCATGGACTATCGCCACCTGCCTTTCCCGGACGGGTCCTACCGTCTTGTGGTCTTCGACCCTCCCCATCTGGAGCGTGGCGGGGACAAGAGCTACATGGTCAAGAAGTACGGCAGGCTGTCCGCTGACTGGAGGGAAGGCTTGGAGCAGGGTTTCTCCGAGTGTTTCCGAGTCCTGGAGATTGGCGGTGTGCTGATCTTCAAGTGGAACGAGACCCAGATACCGGTCAGGGAGATCCTCGCCTGCACAAATCGGAAGCCCTTGTTCGGCAACCGGCAGCCCAAGCAGACCGGCACGCACTGGATCGTATGGGTCAAGGAGGCGTCTCATGACGTGGCTTGACCCGCCTGCCCTGGTGATCGCCCGGCAGCTTCGTGAGCCTGTCAGCCGCCGCCGGTACACGCGCCGTTTGCATGACCTGGACCCTGTTCATGGCGGGCACAGGTCCAAAGAAGACCTGGAGCTCCTGCACCGGAAACCCCGTGACACATTCAGATTCCCAGGCATGGCCCGCTCGATCGAGGATCTGCGCGGGGAGCGCTTCGGGATGCTCACCGTGCTCGGCTACTGGGGGCACCGGGGCAGGACGGTCATGTGGACGTGTCGGTGCGACTGCGGGCAGGTCAAGACGATCGCCGGCACGAATCTCGCGAGCGGGGCAACACGGTCCTGCAGGTGCCAGCGGGGACCAGGAATCAAACGGAAAGGAGGACAAAATGGTGTGGTTCAAGGTCGATGACCGACTGCCCATGAACCGGAAAATGGCGGGAGTGAGCCTGGCTGCCGTCGGCCTTTGGGTCGAGGGAGGCTCCTGGGCGAGTGGCGCTCAGACGGGCGGAACCATCCCGAAGCAATTGCTTCGTTTGCTTCACGTCGAATCGAGCGAAAAGCAGGCCGATGAACTCGTCGCCGCAGGATTGTGGGAGGACGAGGGTGACCAGTGGCGCATCCACGACTTCTTCGACTACAACCCGACCGCGAAGGAGATTGAGGACCTGAAAGCCAGTCGTTCCAAGGCTGGACGGAGCGGCGGTCTGAAATCTGGGGAGTCGAGACGAAGCAAACGCGAAGCAAATCGTGAAGCAAAATCGAAGCAAAATCGAAGCAAACCGCGAAGCAAAAACGAAGCCGTACCCGTACCCGTACCTTATATATCTACTAACGTAGATATATCCCCTAAACCCCCAACGGGGGTTGAGAGCGACGAGGAGCAGATCCGGGAACCATCATCGGAGCCTACCGTCGAGTTCACCCAGTTCTGGTCGCTCTACCCGAATCACGATTACGAGGATGCCGCCGTAAGGGAGTTCCGCAGGGTGCGCCGTCAGCGCGTCAGCCTGCCAGCACTCCTCCAGGGAGCCCAGATGCTCCGGGACGAGCACAGGGACCCCAGGTACATCCCGGCCGCATCCAAGTGGCTGCATGACGGGGGATGGAAGAACAAACCCAAACCCAAGCAGCGGGCACCCGCGTCATCGCCGGGCATGAGCAAGTCGCAGCAGAACCTCCTCCACAATCAGCAGGTCGTGGAGAGGATCATCGCCCAGGAACGGGCGGGCACCATGCAGGATACGGGCAGAAGGGAGCTGACCACATGAGCAAGCAGATCAAGTACGAGGATGCGGCCCTGGTCTACGCCAAGATCATGACCCACCATGGGAATGCACAGTTCGAGGATACCGATGTCCAGCAGTTCTGGCGTGAACTGGATGATGCTGTGAACGCCAATGACGCCTGGGATGCTGTCGAGGAGTTCTACGGCTCGCACCCTGGCACCGACTGGATGCGTTCTGGTGATGTGAACATCCTCACCAAGAGGATGCGGGCCAAGCGGGTCCCGGAGAACACGGAGATCGAGCGGCTCATGGACCGGGCGGGCATCGATTCGGACCATGCGACAGCCTACCGGCGCAAGCTGGTCCACGACACCGGACAAGGCGTCCCTCTGGACCAGGCCCACGCCATCGCGGTGGAAGCCTCCCAGCGGCTGGTCATCGAGGCACCCAAGCCGAAACCCAAAACTAGGCCCGTCCGGCATTTCATCGGCGGTCAGGCGAAAGCAGGAGACATGCGACTGGAAGACATGATCGGAGGAGCAGCATGAGCAAGTTTAAGGGGCCGGAGGATTGGTCCGAATGGCCGCCCGAAGAGCAGCCGTCCGAGGACAGGTACGATCTCGGCATCCGCGACGGGTACGGGATACGTGAGATGTCCCTGGTCGAGGTGGATGGCGGCATCCGTCTCACCCTCAGCGAGGGGCGTGACTTCGTGGGCAAGACCCTCAGCCCGGGCATGGCGAGGAGAGTCGGCAGGTGGATGCTCGACCACGCCGGGAATGAGTACAAGCCGGAGGAGGAATCATGATCGAGGTGGATACGCTGGCGCAAGCCATCGACGAGTCACAGTGCAGCGGGCCGGTCGTGTTGGAAGACATGACCTGGTCACTGTCCACGGCGAGCAAGGCCCTGGTGGATATCGCCATCAGCCTGCGCACGCTGGCAGGCCGGCCGCTCCCGGAGACCACTCCACGGCAGGAGGCCATCGCAGGAAAGATCAGGGAGGGCGTCACCGACCCGGAGGCGATGGCGGCAGGTTTTTGCCAAATCAGGCCTGACGGCAACTACGTCAAGACAATCACACGCAGAATGCTCTCTGACGGCGCTTCGGACCCTGACCCTAGTCCGAAAGTGAGGGCGAGACGGGAAAACGCGATGAAGGGCCCAAAGAAGAGCATATGGAGGACATGAGGCGCGAAGCCGAACAACTAGGCGAGCAGTGGGAGAAAACGAAGGAGGCGGCATGAAGACCACGACCATCATCACCGCGAAGATCAAGCCAGACATCTACAGGCTTATCGAGCAGGGAAGAAAACGCTACGAGGTCAGGGACGAGTCCTTCCACCAGGCTGACGCGATCCGGTACGTGGACGCCGAAACCGGCAAAGTGCTTGGACTGTACCGGCTAGGCCCGGAGGACGACTTCGACCGGACCCACGACCCGCTCGTCCAGAGCCTGTCGGGAGTGGATGACGACACCTTCCACAGGCTGTTTCCCAAGACGGCAGACTTCGGAATTCTCATCAAAGGAGTGGATCGTCTTCACGTCGCACCCATCCGGTCTCGAACCAGCCTGGATGCCATCTTCCAGGAGGAGGCAGCATGACTCGCGCCACACGGCAGGCTAAGGCCCTGCAGGCGATTCGCGAGGGAGCAGACGATGAGCAGATACGCCGCCAATACGGCTATCCGCAAGCGGTCATCCAAGCTATGCGCACCGCCATCAGCCATGAAGCAGCACACCAGGAAGGACCAGAATTTTGAACGACAAGGAGGGTAAGCGATGAGCGAATGGCACGGAGCAGACATCCACTTCGGCAGAGACGCGGTGTCCATCAACGGTGTGGACTTGAGCAACTGCGTGGAGGATGGGTCGGTCAAGATACTCCCACCCGTCAACGGGATGCCCATCCCAAGGCTCCAACTGACCATACTGGCCGACAAGATCACCCTCGAAAGGAGCGACAGTGGCAGGTGAATGCCCGAACGACGGGGCGGCGATGGCTGACGGGGAGATGATCTGCAAGGACTGTCAGCGGGTCCTCGCAGCCGACCTCGGCTACCTGTGCGACCGGATGGACGACCTCTACCAGGTCGCCACCAGGCAGGCCAAGCCCGGACCCAAACAGCTCGCCAAAGGCAGCATCGGTCCACGAGCCACCAATCCTGACCCGCTCAGGGAGGACGCATGGGGGTATTACCAGTACTTCCGCCAGTTCTACACGGCCCTCGTGCCGGCAGGCATAGACAGGGAGAAGGGCAGGACCCTGCTCCTGGAAGGCGTGCCCTCGCTCGCCCGCAACCGGTCCGCTCCGGCCATCCAACGCCAGATACGCCAGGCCGCGGACTCGGTCAAGCGTATCTTCGACTGGGAGGCCGAGAAGCGGCGCGGAGGCTGGTGCCAGGCATGCAGCTCAATCCTCTGGGTGCTCGACAAGTCCCAATACGCCATCTGCCCGCAATGCGGCCAATTGAACGACCTGGCCGAAACTAGACAAGCCCAGAAGGACTGGCTCATGGACTCCTACCAGGAAGGCACATCGGGCGAGATAGCCCAACTGCTCACCCAATGCGGCTGGCCCGTCACTTCAAGGGCCATACGCAAATGGGCGCAGAAAGGAATCATCGGCAGCGAGAAAGGCACTGACGGCAGAAACGTGTACCGGGTCGGGGACATCATCGCCCGCATCGAACACGACAGACCAGCGAGCGCGGCTTGACATATCAGGCCGTTCCGCTAAGATATGTTACAGTTGAATTTTAGTGTAGGGGTCGGGCAGAGATGTCCGGCCCTTACGCATATCAAGGCTTAGGCGCGAACATTGCAGGCCACAAGGCAGCCAGCCAATCACCAATAGCCGTCAGCAACTCAGGGTGCAGATACGTGGACAGCAAGAACACGATTACAAGCAAACTAACGATGATTGAGAAAATCTGAGCCTTACGCCTTTGCTTCTGCCTCTCGGCAGCCCTCATCTTGCGATACACCACCGGGCACGTCGTCCCAGGACGATGACGATGCACCGGACACTCAGGATCATACTGACACATACCACCCAGCATAGCGAGGCAAGCATGCACCAGACCAGGACCGTCGCATACGTGGTACCCCGATGGCTGGCACGCTTCTGCGAATGGCACGGCTGCTGGAAAGTGACCATCGAGGAAACTACACACTGACACTTGCCCGCAGGCTTCTTCACGTTCCTTTCCCTGCGGGCACCCAGACTTGCCCGGCCACGCCAAACCTTATTTCCCTTCACATGGACGCGAGCCGGGCGACCTACTTTCTGCGCGGCCTGCCGCCGCCGACGCCACGGCCCGGTCTGGCGGCGTTCCACGCGTCGATGGTCTTCTCGCTCCAGCCCCTGGCATGGCCCACGAGCACGTCCGGCTCGGGGAGCTTGTAGCGAGCGAGAGCGCCTTTGGTGATGCCGAGACGCTCCGCCACGTCCGTCAGGCTGAGATACCTGCGGGTCACTGCCTGCGCCCCGCGGCCAGTCCGAACCCGCCTGCCGCGAGCCCGAAGACGCCCGCCGGGATCGGGTTCCAGAAGGCGAGGGCGAGGCTGCACGCGCCGAGCGCGAGCGCGACCCATCCGAGTGTGTTGAATCCGTTCATGTTGGTTTCCCTTTGGTCTAGTCTGGAAGACCGGGGTTCCGGTTTCTACGTCTAACCGGAACCCCTTTGTCATGTCATCGTTTCCTGTTCTGGATGATGGCGATGACCGCGGCTACCGCCGACACCGCCGAGGCGATGGAGCTGATTGCCGTCCAGATGTTGTCCATTGGTTTCCTCCTTTCCGTTGACAATTACTATAATAACAAAGTATGTAAAGAAAGCAAGGGCGACACGCCGTGGGAAGCTGGGGTAGGCGGGCAGGCGGCACCAAACCGCCCCACCGCACAACCAGCCACCCACGGACCACAGCACCCAACCCCGTAGGCAGGAGGCAGGCCATGCCACTAAGCCGCTGCTCATGGCACAACTGCCCGCAACTCGTTCCACGCGGAACACGCTACTGCAAGACCCACCAGCAAGCCCACGAAGCCCAGAGAGGCACAGCCAGCCAACGCGGCTACAACGCTAGACACCAGGCCGAACGGGCCAGGTGGGTACACTACCTGGCCCAAGGCCACACCATCACCTGCGCAAAATGCGGACAACCAATCACAAGCCACGACACATGGGACCTCGGACACACCCAGGACCGCACCACATGGACCGGCCCAGAACACGCACACTGCAACCGAAGCGCAGGACAAGCCAACAGCATGAGAATGCGCGAACACTGGACACGACAACACTGACCAACAGTGCCGGCATCAGAGACGATGACATGACCAAAGGCCAAACCGAACGCGACCAGCAGACAATACAAACGCCGACCAGCAAGACGAAGGCAACAAGCACGACCACGCCGCCAGCGCAACGCCAGCCAAGCAGGACAACGCAAGCCGAACACGATTCGGAAAACACGGCGCACGGGACAAACCCGAAACCAAGAAACAACAAGACCAAACAACCCTAAAAGAACAGCGAACCAAACCGACCCGACCACCCAGGGGGGTGCCCCCTCCCAGGGGGCGGATAGACCGCCGGTGAGGTGGCTCGCAAGTGCGGAGGGTTCAAACATCGCCGGAGACGGCCCGTAGGAGACGAGGTGAGCGACATGGTGTCCGGTGGAGCCCGCGCCCGCTCCGGGCCTTCCTACGACCCGAATTCGGAGCGTTCCGAACGGCTTGGGCGTTCCTCCGGTGGTCTCTACCCGCTTGACTCGAACGGATACAGGTACAAGGCCCCCCATTTCCCTCTCGGCCCGTACGACGCCGAGGACGAGGCACGGTCCGAGCTGTGGCATGAGCGGGAGATGGAGGTGTGGAGGGGACTGTGGAGACTGCCGCAGGCGATCGCCTGGCATGATCCGTGCTACGCCTACCTTCAGAACACCGTTGCTTTGTACACGCGCCAGTTCGTGATCTGCGAGTCCTCTTGCTCGTCGGCTTCCGACAGGGCGACGCTGGCGAGGTATGCGGACACCATCGGGCTGACCCCGCAGGGTTTGAAGCTCAATGGCTGGCAGATCGTGCCACATGAGAGCAAGCCCAAGGCCAGGAAGGGGAAGACGAAGAACGTCATCTCCTTCCCGAGTTCGCGTGACCGTTTCGCTGAGATGGAGTGATGCCAGATGCCGAAGGCGCAGCCCAAGTCCCTTGGTTTCCTCTTCGCGGACTGGACCGCATGGCATTGCGTGGTCCCCAGCGGCTACGACCTGAACAAGCCCTTCGTCCTGACCGGCTGGCAGCTGCTGAACGCCGTGAACTTCTACACCATCCGTCCCGATACGGCATTCAACGCCTCGAGACCCTTGCAGGGGGCGGCTTTCAAATGGCGCAGGGGCCAGATCGTGGGCGGTCAGAAGCTGGGCAAGTCGCCTTTCGGTGCCGCTGTGGCCTGTTTCGAGGGTGGCGGCCCGTGTGTTTTCTGCGGATGGGCCAAGGGTGGTGAGGTGTACCGCTGTTCGGACTGGGGCTGCGGGTGCGGTTTCGAGTACGAGTACCGGCCTGGTGAGCCCATGGGCATGCCCAGGCGTACGGCCCTGGTGCAGCTTCTCGCCAACTCCGAGGAACAGACCGCGAACGTCTACCGGCCCTTGCAGACCATGGTAAGGAATGGCAAGCTCGATGACCTGATGAAGGTGCGCGAGGGTTTCATCCGCCTTCCCAATGGTGGGCGCATCGACCCCGTTACCGCTTCCGCCCGGTCCAAGCTGGGCAACCCGGTCAACTTCGCGCTCCTCGACGAGAGCGGCATCTACACGCGCCGCTCGGGCATGTTCGAGGTGGCCGACACCGTGCTGCGTGGCGTATCGGGCATGGATGGCAGGATGCTCGAGCTCACCAACCCCTGGGACCCCATGGATGCGAGTTTCGGCCAGGCCACGTATGAGAGCCGGCAACCGGATATCATGAAGTACTTCCCACGGCACGACAAGGACCTGGACTTCATGGACCCCAAGGACCGCAGGAAGATCCTGGAGTTCGTCTACCAGGGGTCGCCCTGGGTGAACCTGGAGGCGGTGGAGGCCACGGCTTCCGAGCTCCTGGAGCGCGACCCCGCGCAGGCCAGGCGGTTCTTCGGGTGCGAGCTGGTGCAGGGCCTGGGCTCCTACATGCCCGAGCAGCTGTATGACGGCACGATGGTGGATAAGCAGCCGCCACCGGAGGGCACCGAGGTGTGCCTCGGCTTCGACGGCTCCCAGTCCGGCGACTGGACCGCCCTGCGCGCCGAGACGCAGGACGGGTGGCGGTGGACTCCGACCTACGGGCCTGCCAAACGTCCCGCCTTCTGGAACCCGAAGGAATGGGAGGGCAGGATACCCCGCAGCGAGGTGGACGCCTGCGTGTCCGAACTCTTCAGGACGTACCGCGTGCGGCGCTTCTACTGCGACCCGCACCCTTGGGAGACGCAGGTGGACGCCTGGAGCGAACGCTACGGGGAGGATACTGTCATCGCCTGGCCCACGAACCAGGTGGGCCGCATGTATGACGCCCTGGTACGTTTCCGGGAGGACACGGCTGACGGGACCACCACGCACTCGCCGGACGCAACCGCGAAGCTGCACATGATGGCCGCCCGCATGGTCGCCAAGCCGGGCGACAAGTTCGTGCTCGGGAAACCCTCGGAGAACCAGAAGATCGACATTTCCATGGCTGACATTCTCGCCCATGAGGCTGCCAGCGACATGAGGGCGCTCGGGTGGAGTGCCGGCCAGAACAAGGTCTACGTTTTTAGCACGATGGATGGAGGCAGGCATGGCGGCAGCGGATCTATCTTCGGATGAGCAGGCTCTTGTCCGTTCCCTATACCAGCGGCTGTCCAATCTGCGCCGCACCCACAAGCAGCTCGACGACTACTACCGTGGCGCGCAGATGCTCCAGGTGCTCGGCATCGCGGTCCCGCCCCAGCTCCGAGCCTTTGAATTCCCCTTGAATTGGCCTCGGGTGACGGTTGACACGGTGGTGCAGCGACAGCATGTGCGCAGCTTCAGCCTTCCCGAGGACCCTGCTGCCAGTGACCCTCTGTGGGAGATCTGGGAAGCCAACAACATGGAGTCCCAGAGCGTCCTGGCCCATTTGGAGACCCGCGTCCAGGGGCATGGCTTCGTCACCGTGGGCGCGAACCCGGACGACAAGGCGCACCCGATCATTTCGGTGGAGTCCTCCAAGTCCATGATCGCCCGCATCGACCCCAGGAGCCGCAGGATAACCGCGGCCCTGCGCGTCTACTACGACCCTTATCAGGCGAACGCGCCCACCCAGGCGACTCTCTATCTGCCCGACTCGACCGTCTACCTGGACAAGTCAGGCAGGTGGGGTTGGACCATCACGGACAGGGATGACCATAACCTGGGGCAGGTTCCGGTCGTGCAGTTCATCAATCGGCCTCGCGTGGGCAATTTCGTGGGTGAGAGCGAGATGCAGGACGTGCTCAGGCCCACCGACATGGCGGCCAGGGCGCTGATGGACCTCCAGGTGGCGATGGAGACGCACGCCGTCCCAGGCAAGTGGGCCGTGGGACTCTCGGACAAGGACTTCATTGATGCCAGGACAGGCAAGGTGGCTGATACGTGGCAGGCGTACTACACCGCGATGACCACCTCGACATCGAAGGAAGCGAAATTCGGGCAGTTCGCGGCCAGCGACCTGAGCAACTTCAAGACGGTCATCGACCTCCTGGCGGAGCAGGTGAGCGCCGTCACCGGGCTTCCTGTCCGCTATTTCGGCCAGAATACCGCGAACCCGGCGTCCGAGGGTGCTATTCGCGCCGACGAGGTGCGGCTGGTCAAGAACGTTGAGCTTAAAAACTCCCTTGATGGTGACTCTTGGGGCGACGTGATGGCCCTGGCCTACCGTCTCGCCACCGGTGACCAAGTGGACGGTCACCGCATCCGCACCGACTGGGACGACCCGAACACGCCGACCTTCGCGCAGAAGGCGGACGCGATCCAGAAGCTGGTCGCCACCGGCATCATCAGCCGCGAGGGTGCCTGGGACGAGCTCGGCTGGTCCGGGGCCCGCAAGGACAAGGAACGCGAACGCTTCAAGGACGACGACGCGCAGGTGTGGGGCGAATACCTGAAGCCCATGGACGAGAGCGAGGCCGGTGATGAGGACCATGGCGGGACAGGAGCTGCCGGAGACGGCGGTCAAGCAGGCCAGACGGCTCAGGACGCGAAGCAACCGGCTCGCAAGAAGGATCACGCTCATATGGCGGTCCAACGCGAGTAGCGACTTCGACCAGGCCTTCTCCCTGTCCATGCCGTCCCTTTTCGCCGCCTTGGACACGGAGCAGCTCGACACCGCCACCGACGCGATAGCCACGACCCCGCAGTCTATGACCGCATTGGACGGGCACCCCCTGTACGCGCACTACAAGCCGGACCCGCGCCAGTGGGTCGGTGTGGACGGGGCCGGATACGACACCCTGGATGCCATGTGGGGCGCGGTCGTGGCCGGCAAGCAGGCGGTCAAACGGGGAGTGGACGAGCAGATCGCCCTGAAGGTCATCGAGGACGAGATCCAGCAGCGGGCAAGGACCATACTGGCCGACACCGCACGCTCCTCGTCCGCCATGTCCGCCAGGGGCCGCTACCACACGGCCACCTACGTGCGGGCGCTCACACCGCCCTCCTGCGGCAGGTGCGTCATCCTCGCTGGGAAACCCAGCGGGGCCAAGGCCTTCGAACGGCACCCGCGCTGCGACTGCATAGCCGTCTACGCTGCCAGGATGCCCAAGGGTGCCTGCGCGGACCCCCGGGAGTACCTGGACGGTCTGGACGAGAAGCAGCTTGCCCGCACGCTGGGCAGCAAGGCCAACGCCCAGGCGTACAAGGATGGCGCGGACATGAACGCCCTGGTCAACGCCTACCGGCGCAAGGGTGGGGTCGCCACCGCCCAGGTGTACGACCGGACCATCAAGTACACCACCGAGTCCACCACCAGGCGCGGCTTCGCGTCCCACAGGATGATCGACAGCGGCTACGCCAAGGACTTCGTGAAACGGGGCGGACGCTCCACAAGGGTGGACCGTCCCAGGCTGATGCCCGAGACCATCTACGAGATCGTCGGAGCCGACCATGACAAGGCGCTCCGGCTCCTGCACAACTACGGCTGGCTCGACTAGCCGTCAACCATTTTCACGACCGGGCATGCGAGGTGTCCGGCCTTTGCCATGCGAAGTGGCACCGATCAGAAGGAGAACCCATGCATCTGCGCGATCCATACCGGATGCGGATACGCACCATCGAACAGCCTGCGCCGGAAGGCCAGGGGTCGGGCGACCCGGACCCCCAGCCGCAGGACCCGCCCAAGCCCTCGCCCCCGCAGCCCAAGGCCGACGAGCCGCTGGGCGAGGGAGGCAAGAAGGCCCTCGAAGCCGAAAGGGAGGCAGCCAAGACCGCGAAGGCCGAAGCTGCTGAACTGCGGGCGAAACTCAAGGAGTACGAGGACCGGGACAAGACCGAGGAGCAGAAGCGGGCCGAAAAGCTCGAAGAGCTCACCCGGACGGCTCAGGCAAGTCAGCGCACGGCCATGCAGTACGAGGTGGCGGCCAAGGCCGGCATCCCACTGAGCCTCGCCACCCGGCTGAATGGTGGCTCACGCGAGGAGATGACGCAGGACGCAGAGGAACTGTCCACGCTGATCGGACACCAGGACAAGCAGCCGCCCACACCCAAGCCTGACAAGAGCCAGGGCATGGGTGGCGGACCCAAGCCCACAACGCTGGCGGGAGCCATCGCAGGGCATTACGAATGACCCGTAAGGAGACAACACAATGGCAGTGACACTGGCTGAAGCCAAGAACAACGCGCTCGAGGACTACGACCCCATGGTCATCGACGAGTTCCGAAAGAACTCTGAGATCCTGGACTCGCTCACCTTCGACGACGTGGTGAACCCCGCAGGAGGCGGGGCCACACTCACCTACTCGTACCGCCGCCAGGAGACCCAGCCCACGGCGGCTTTCCGTGCGATCAATTCCGAGTACACCCCGCAGGAGGTCACCACCAAGAAGGTGTCGGTCGAGCTGGCCGTCCTCGGTGGTGCCTTCGAGATCGACCGCGTGCTGGCCGACATCGGGCCCGCAGCCTCGGGCGCGGTCACCCAGCAGCTCATGCAGAAGATCAAGGCCACCACGGCCAAGTTCCAGGATGCCGTCATCAACGGCGACCAGGCCACGGACGCCAACAGCTTCGACGGCTTGGACAAGGCACTGACAGGCTCCTCCACCGAGGAGAAGGAAGCAAAACCCGACTGGACCGACATGAGCGACTCCGGGTTCAAGATTCTGGACTCGCTCGATGAGTTTCTGTCCCTGCTGGACGGCACCCCCACCGTCCTGGTGGGCAACGCCAAGGCCCTGGCACGCATCCGTGCCGCCGCACGCCGGTCCAGCGCCTGGACCAAGGACCCCGTGGAGGGGCTCATCGGGCAGGGCGGACGCCCCATCACCCGTGAGACCTACGGCGGCATCACCCTGGTGGACGCAGGCCCCAAGGCCGGAACCAACGACCCGATCATCCCCATCGCGGCTGACGGAACCACCAGCGTGTACGCCTACCGTGCCGCCCTGGACGGCTTCTGCGGCGTCTCCACCACCGGTGGCCAGCTCGTCAAGACCTGGCTGCCCGACTTCTCCACAGCCAAGGCCGTCAAGGAGGGTGAGGTCGAGCTCGGCCCAATCGGGGTTTGCCTGAAGGCCACCAAGGCCGCAGCCGTCCTGCGGAACGTGAAGGTGGTGAACGCTCAGTGACCGTCATCCACACACCCGTGGAGGGCTTCTCGGGGGAGGTGGCTGGCGTCGTCTTCGAGGACGGCGTGAATGTCACCGACCCCGAAGACCTCTCCTACTTCGAGCGGCACGGCTACTCGATAGAGGAGCCGACCAAGAAGCCCGCAAGGGGCAAGACGACCAAGGAGGGGTGATGGCTGACTACCAGCTCGCCAAATACGCCACCGTGGACGACGTGGCCGTGGACATGCAGCAGGCCATCGACCCAGGTTCCCCGCACGGCAAGCAGGTGCAGTACTGGCTCGACAAGGCCGAACGCAAGATCCGCTCCCGCGTGCCCATGCTCGACCAGTGGGCCGGGGAGGACGCGCTCTACAAGGCGACCATCAATGACGTGCTGGTCAGCGCCGTGGAACGCAAGGCCCTCAACCCCGAGGGCCTGCGCTCCGTCATGACCCAGGTCGATGACGCCAACGTGCAGCAGACCATCGACAGCACGCGCAGCGTGGGCGAAATCAGCATCCTGGACGAGGAGTGGGCGCAGCTCCTGCGCATCGACTCCGGCAGCATGAACAGCGTCCAGGCGCGTATGGACCCCTGCTTCGTGCCCCTTCCCTCATACCCCTACTGCTACTAGGAGGCAGCATGGACCCGGCAAGCATGATCGCCTCGGCCATGCCCCGACTACAGAGGGCCGCCGAAAGCCTGATGACCGACACCATCCGCATCACCCGCCCCGGAGGCATCCAGGTGGACCCTGATACGGGTGTGGAGACCACGGGCGGCACCCTTGTCTACGAGGGGCCGGGCAAGGTGCAGACCGCGGGAGGTGTGGCCGCCGAGACCAACTCCGCATCCGGAGACTCGTCCAACCTGGGCGGCGTGGTCCCCGAATGGGGCCTGTACCTGCACCTTCCCGTCTCGGTGACGGGCACCAGGGAGCAGGATTCGGCCCTGGTGGTCGAGTCCGCCGACCCGGACCTGAAGGGTAGGCGCTTCCGCCTGGTCAACCTCCAGTCCGAGAAGACGCATGCGACCGCCAGACGGTGGAACGTCAAGGAAATCAAGGAGAACTGATGGGCCAGATCGATGTGGGCCAGGTCAACGAGCTGGCCGAGAGGCTGGCGACCGTGGCCGCCCGCAAGCATGTCCTGGTGGCCGCCGCCGTCAAGCACGGCGCGCAGAACATCAAGGAGAGCGTGCAGGAGGACCTGCAATCCTCCGGCAACCGGGCCATCCGGCGAATCGGCATCACATACGAGATGAAGGAGAAAGGGACGGTCATAGAGGCCGACATAGGCCCCCGCAAGGGTGGCGCTTCCGACCTGGCGAACATCGCTTTCTTCGGCACCTCTCGCGGTGGCGGGCACCACAGGTTCTACGAGCACGGCAAGGACGAGCTGGAGCCGACTGCCAAGTATGTGAGGGAGGCGGCGAGCACCCTATGACCCCCACGAAGCAGGTCAAGCGTGTTGTCAGGGATCTCATCCCAGCACTGCCCGGCTGGACCGTGTATGACGATGTGGCGACCGGGAAGAGCCCGCCCTGGGTGGTGGTCCGGGTCAGCGAGACCGGGCGCGAGTCCGCCGAGGACCTGCACACCACCGCCAGCATGGGCATGCTCGATATCCGTATCGTCGCCCGCACGGGCGAGGCCATCGACATCATTGCGGACGGGCTCAAACCCGCCCTGGATGGTGCCACCCCGGCCGACAGGCGGGTGGGCAGGCTCGTGCCTGACGTGGACTCCGGCGTGTACGCGGCGGAGCTGACCGACCCGGACACGTCACGTCCCTGGCTGATGCGCGTGCTCACCTGGCGCTTCGGATGGAGCGCCTGACCGAACAAACCAAACCAACGGACCCCGCCATCGTGCGGGGTCTTTGCATATCCGGAACCAACCAATTGGAGGAAATCTATGGCTGATACGACCAACCCCACCGTCCCCGCCGCGACGGGACTGCCCACGGCGACCATCGAGGATGGCAACATCCTGACGATCTTCGTGCCCGGCTTCGACGGCATCAAGGACATGTCCAAGCCGACCGTGGCCGAGCTGAACAAGCCCACGAACCTGAACCTGTCCCAGTACCTGGACGGGACCGGGTGGAAGCTGAACCACACGCAGGAGATGATCAAGGACGACCGCGAGGCGTCCGCACAGGCGGGTGAGATCCCCGGCTCGGAGAAGTTCGACGGCGGATCTCTGCAGATCGTCAACAACGTGAACACGGACGAGCCGAATGCAGCCTTCGAGACGCTCCGCAAGGGCGTGCAGGGCTACTTCGTCCGCCGCCGCAACAAGACCCAGACCGCCTTCGAGGCTGGTCAGACCGTCTCCGTGTTTAGGGTCACGATCGGCATCACCACGCCGGTGGCGCACGCCGCCAACGCGCTGACCAAGAGCCAGACCACTTTCAGCGTTGCCCCCGGCTCCTACGACGAGACCGCCACCGTCGTCGCCTGATCCATCCCAGACTTCCCCCGTGCGACTCCTGCTCCTGCCGCATGGGGGACCCTTCACCCACCAGGAGCAGTCAATTTTATAAGGAGCAGATCATGGAAGTCACCGTCAAGCCGATAACCAAGACCGTGGAGATCATCACCGACCTCCAGCTTATGAGCGACATCGTGGACCTGGGCAACCAGGTCGTCGGCCAGGACAAGCCCAAGAAGGCCGACAAGGAGAAGCTGGCCGGCATGGTCAAGGATCTGGACTCTAAGACCCTGCTGCTCACCATGAAGGGCCTTACGTCAAGCCCATGGAACGCGATAGTCATCGCTCATGCGGACGTAGTCAATGACCGGGTAGTGAAGGACTTCCAGGGCTTGGTCAGGGACGCGGTGCCGCGCATGCTGGTCAAGGCCGAGTGGAAGGACGGCACGGAGGTCACTTTCGAGGATGGGGAGCTTGAGGATCTGATCGACTCGCTCACCGACACCCAGGTGGCCGAACTCGCGCAGACCGTCCAGACACTCAACACCCCCGTGAACCAGATCCCAAAAGCGGTGCGCGACCTGATCGCCTAGCGGGCAGGCTCGCACAGCATCCCGATATCCTCGCCCAGCTGCGTGTTGCCCACGGGCTGGGCATTTCCTATAAGCGCTTCCTCGGCTGGACCCCGATGCCGGATGATCCGGTGGAGTGGGACCAGGGGGAGCGCGACTGGATGATGGCGCTCGACATCTACGAATCGTCCCACAAGTGCCCCGTATGCGGTATGGACATCAGCTTCTGCCATGACGAGCATGCCGTCAACGCCGCTTTCAGCGACGCGGATGTGGAGACCTGCTTCGTCGGGGAGATGCGCGAGAAGGCCATGACCCGCTTCTCGGAGTCCGGCATCGTCGAGGCCCCGAACTCGCAGACCACGAAACTCAAACCCAGACTATGAAGAGGTGGCATCTTGGCGCTCAATGAGAACATCGTCATCAGGCTCATGGCCGACTCGACGGATTACACCGCCAAGATGCAGGCCGCCTCCGCATCCGCCACACAGCTCTCCAAGTCGCTGGAACGGCCCATGAGCACCAGCGAACGCCTCGGCGCGATGGCGCAGAAGACCGGGCTCGTGGTCGGTGCCCTCAGTGCTGCCGTGGGAGTGGCAGCCGTGAAGGCCTTCGCGGACTTCGACGCCTCCATGAGCGCTGTCAAGACCAATACGGGGGCGACCGGCTCTGAGCTGGACCAGCTCAAGCAGGCGGCCTTGGACGCAGGAGCCAAAACTGTCTTCTCCGCAACTGAGTCCGCCGACGCGATTAACGAGCTGGCCAAGGCGGGTGTGTCCACCAAGGACATCCTCAGCGGTGGCCTCCAGGGTGCACTAGACCTTGCCGCATCCGGTCAGATGGGTGTCGCTGACGCGGCAGAGCTCACCGCCAGTGCCCTGAACGAATTCGGACTGAAAGGCAACAAGGCCAGCCACGTTGCCGACCTGCTTGCCGCCGGCGCGGCCACCGCCCAGGGCGGAGTGGGCGACATGGGCGAGGCGCTGAAGATGGTTGGTGTGACCGCCAGCCAGACCGGTATGAGCATTGAGGACACGACCGGCGCGCTCACCATGATGGCCTCCAAGGGCATCACTGGGTCGGACGCGGGCACCCAGCTGCGCTCCGCCCTGATCG
Organism: Bifidobacterium indicum; assembly: GCF_036987015.1. Lineage (NCBI taxonomy): Bacteria > Bacillati > Actinomycetota > Actinomycetes > Bifidobacteriales > Bifidobacteriaceae > Bifidobacterium > Bifidobacterium indicum. Next base: position 1,035,925 of record NZ_BTXM01000001.1, on the reverse strand, counting down.
GGCTCACCTCAGCCAGTGGTCCTGCCAAGAAGATGATGCAGGAGCTCGGCATCAGCATGTACGACTCAGGCGGTCAGTTCGTCGGACTGGCGAACTTCGCCGGCCAGCTCCAGGACAAGCTCTCCAAGCTGACCCCGGAGCAGCGTGCCAACGCCATGGGCGTGCTCTTCAGCAACGCCGCCATGAGCGTTGGGAACACCCTGTATGAGCAGGGAGCGAAAGGTGTGGAAGGCTTCACTGATCAGGTCAACAAACAGGGCTTCGCGGCCAAGCAGGCAGCCGACCTGACAGACAACCTCAAGGGGGACGTCGAACAGTTCGGCGGCGCAGTGGAAACATCTCTGATCAAGATCGGGTCAGGTGCGAACGGGCCGATCCGTTCGGCTGTCCAGCATGTCACCAATCTTGTGACCGCCTTCGGTGACCTGCCCGCCCCTGCTCAGCAAGGCGTAATAGGGATAGGTCTGCTGGTTGGTGCTGTGGCTGGGTTGCACAAGGTGCTCGGCCCGCTCTCTCAGAGCACTAGCGGTTTCAGTAAGGCCATGAGTGCTGCGTTCGACCCGGTGCAGCGTATGCAGGGGGCGACATCCGGTTTCAGCGAGGCGCTCGAACTGATGAGAATGTCCACCAAGTCTTCGGGAGACCAACTAGCTGTACTTGGTCATAGCGCCGAAGCACCCAAGCTGCGTATGGATGCGCTCAAAGCCGCTGGCGGTGGTGTGGTAGACCTGCTTGGGGGGCCTTGGGGCATTGCTATGACCGTGGCGGGTGCAGCTCTCATCTCCTTTGCACAGCGTCATGAGCAGGCCAAGGAGCGTGTGGACAACCTGACCGAGTCCCTGAACAAGGGCGAGACGGCCACGGCTTACTTCGAGAAGACCTTGTCCGACAGTTCCGCCTCCGTGTATACGGCTTCCGCGATCGACCGGCTGACAAACGGCTATGACAATCTCTGGAAGGCCGTGGACCAGGCCGGTATCAGCCACCAGACCTATATCAGGGCCATCCAAGGTGATGCGGCAGCCACGGATGAAGTACACAAGCAGGCCGACGCCTATGCGAATTCCTTGGGCCTCATGGGCCAGATGTTCGACGGGACCAGCCATACCATTTACGGCGGTCTGGCCGAACAGCAGGGAGCTTGGAAGAAGGCGCAGAAAGCCAAAGAGGAGGACGCGAAGGCATCCCAGCAGAACAGCGCAGAGCAGACGCAGAACGCCCTCGCCACGGCTGGTCTCACCAAGGCCACAAAGGAAGGTGCGGACGCGCAGGCCGATGCGGCGGACAAGACCGCGAAGAATGTTGATGCCAACCAGATCCTCGCTGACGCTTTTGATGCCACGACGAAAGGCATAAGCAACCAGGCGAACGAACTGGGTGAGGTGATCGATGCGTTGAAGACCTACTACGGGTTCGCCATCAGCGCCTCCGATGCCGACATCTCCCTGCATGACTCCTTCGACAAGGCCACCGAGTCGATCAAAAAAAATGGGGCAAACCTTGATATAAACACCGAAAAGGGCCGGGACAACATGAAGGCCCTCAACGATGTGGCGAAGTCGGCCATGCAGTCCGCCGAGGCGCACGCCAGAGCCGGGGATGATATGACCAAGATCGGCCCCCTCATGGATGATGCCCGCAACCGGCTGGTCCAGTACGCGCAGCAGATGGGCAAGACCCCGGAGGAGGCGAACGCCTTCGCGGACTCCGTGGGGCTCTCATCGAACGCGGTGCAAGACCTTGTGAACAAGGTGCAGAAGGCCAACGGCGAACCGCTCCAACCTGTCAAGGTGAGTGTCGATAGCGGTGACGCATCCAGAGCCTTGGATGAGCTCAGCGTGAAGGCCAAGGTCCTTGAGGACGGTCAGACGATCCAGATCACCGGCGACAACAAGGCGGCCATGAAAGCCATCAGCGAGGTGACCGGAGCCAAGATCGATCCGAAGAAAGGAACCCTAGACCTTGACAAGCACCAGTATGATATTGCCCTCGCTCTCGCGAACGGGGCCACCATCAACAAAAAGACTGGAGAGATCGAGGGCAACAATAGCGATTTCTGGAAGAAGCTGGCCGAGGCGAACGGGTGGAAAATCAACCCGAAGAACTGTGTCATTTCGGCTGACGGCAAGCCTTTCAAGGTGGAGGCCGACAAGGTGGACAAGTGGGAGCCTGCCACGAAGTCCATCAAGATCACCGACGATGCGAGCAAGACGCTGGAGCGGGTGAAGCTCAAAGTCCAGACCATGCCAAACGGGAAGACCATGAGAATCACCGGTGAGAACAAGGACGCGATGCTCGCCATCCATGAGGTGACCGGCGCGAAAATCGATGACAAGCACTCGAAGCTGACGATGGACAAGCACCAGTATGATATGGCGCTGGCCCTGGCGAATGGTGCGAAGATCGATCCTAAGACCGGTCAGCTCAAGGGTGACAATTCCGACCATTGGAGGAAGATAGCTCAGTCCAACGGGTGGAAGATCGACCCCAAGACCGGCGTGATATCAGGCAACGACGGTCCTTTCCAGGCGACCAAGAAGGCTGTGGACAATGCCACCATCAAAGGTAAGAAAGTCGAGGTGGGGGCAGAAACAAGCAGCTTCTGGGACACGATCAATGGCATCCTGGGTAGGACTTTCCACATCAATATCGGTGCCACGCAGGGCAAGGCGACCGGTGGACTCATTACTGGTCCGGGGACTGGTACGAGTGACGACATCACGGCCAGGTTGAGTAACGGCGAGTATGTCATCACAGCCGACAGGGTGCGGGCGCTCGGAGTCGATTTCTTCGATGCGATCAACTATGGCGGTGCCTGGCAGCGGTATGCGACTGGCGGTTACGTGCAGAAGTATGCGGCCACTCCGGTGACACCGAACCCGGTGTCCGCCCAGCCGGAGGCGCGGATCGTGTATGAGCAGCCGGTGACCTTCAATCAGCATGTGGTCCGTGATCCCAACGCCCAGTCGGCTTTGGACGCGGCCAAGGTGCGCCACCTGACCGCTGGTCTGCTGAGGAAGGGAGGGATGCTGTGAGCACGGTGATCTTCTACGAGCAGGATGCCGACCGGGAATTGTGCCGCCTGTACGGGGATGACGGTGACCGGGAGATGATCCTGCGCGAGATCGACGGCTGGTCGGCCACGCCGGAGTCCAAGACGGAGACCACGCCACGCAAGTGGGGTGACGGGGACCACGACATCAGTCAGGCGGATATCGCCTACGGGTCTCGCACCGTGTCCTTGTCCTACCGGCTGCTGGCCGGGGACAGGCGCAGACTTCAGGGGCTGCGCGGACTGCTGGATGGGTTGACCCACCGGCTGGTGAGGATGCGTGTGGTGGACGGGGATGAGGACACCTTCCAGGTGGGTGAGGTCCTTCAGGTGCTGCCCGACAAGGCACCACAGAATCTTGCAACTCAGACGGAGACCGGTGCGGTCACGCTCCTTTTCCGCCGTCCTGAGCGGTTGTCGTGGTTGGTTCGGCGTGACCAGGTGTGGCCTGGTGGGGGCATGTCGGGTGGCTTGTCGTATGGCTCGTCCGCCGCTGGTCTTGCCTATCCGCTCTCGTATGGGGTGCTGCCTGCGTCGAGGGACACGCTGCTGCTGCGCAATGCCGGCTCGGCCACCGCCTATCCGGTGCTGACGCTGGATGGGGACCATAAGGGCAGGTTGCTGCTGGTGTGGGATGGCCGGAGCCTGGAGTGGTCTGGTGGTGTGGGTGGCCCGGTGGTCTTCGACTGCCGGACGCAGACGGTGAGTCTGGGTGGTGTGGATCAGAGCCGTGGCTTGGTGTCGCGTGCCTTCCCGTCCGTCCCGCCGGGAGGGTCGGTGCTGGTGCGGCTGGTTGAGGCCGGTGACGGGTGGCTGACCGTGGAATCACGGGATACGTACATATAAAGGAGGAGTACATCATGGTGACTGCTTTGGGGGTGCCCCCGGACTCGTCCGGCGTGGGCCTGGACCCTTTGACGCATAGGCGGATCATCGCGAGCAGGTGGGCCAGCCCGGGTGTGATCACGGGCTTGCAGGTGCGTGGGCATCCGTCCCTGCCGGGCAAGTACGTGGTGTGGCGGGGCGCTGCCGTGGTGGATGGTGGTGCGGACGGCGCGACCGAGCTGTATCTGGACGACACCAGCACGGAGTCCACGGTCACCGTTGGCGACTCCGCCTATGACCGGATCGACAGGGTGTTCCTGCGTGTGGGCACGACCCCGACGGACAACCGGGTGCATGTGGATGTCCTGGCGGGTGTGCCCGCAGCGTCCCCGACGCCCCCGGGGTTGCCTGCCGGGTGTCTTCGGCTGGCCGACATGCGTCTGCCCGCAGGGGCGACGAGCATGGCGTCCGCCTCCCGTGTGGGTGACATCGATTACGCGATTCCCTACGGGGCCGGCCTGGGGCGTCTGGGCCTGTACGAGGACACGCGCACCGATGTCGACGGTGATCCCACCGTGCGCAAGTGGTTCCAGAACTGTTTTGTGCGTTTCTACGTGCCGACGGACCGGATCGTCGAGCTGGTCCACGACTCGGACGTCTCCTACCTGGGGGCTGGCGCGGGTGACTGGATGAGCTGGGCGAGCACCTTCATGCTTGACGGGCAGGACGTGCCGTGCTCCTCGAGGGAGACGCTGTGCATGAACTCGGTGTGGGTGCACCACCACAACAGCCGCGTCCTCCAGGTCGGCAAGGGCGACCATACGGTGTGCATCCGCTACGGCATCGCCCTCAAGACCGGCAACGGACGGCCCCACTTCCACTACGGGGAGAGCAACGGCCTGACGTATCCGGGGCGCACGGTCGAGGTGTGGGACAGGGGGACTGCCCAGTGACGTGGCGCATGTGGATCGTGGACGCCCGGGACGGGCGGATCGTCGCCCCCATCGACGTGCCATCCTTCCAATGGCAGATGAGCATACGCGACTCGTCCTTCACGACCACGACCCGGGAGCCTGGGGACAGGACCGCCAGCGGCCTGTCCCTGCCATGGTCGGCCCTGCCCGCGTCCACCCCGGCAGAGAGGAGCCTGCTCCTGGACTCGACGCGCAGGGCCATGTGCCTGACCTGGGCCGACTCGTACGAGGGCGACGACTTCGGCACTCCCGTCATCTGGGGCGTGGTCGGGGAGCGGCAGGACACGCAGCAGGACACCAGCTTCCCGCTCTCATCCCCGCTGGAGCTGCTGGACTCGCGCCTGGTCGTCCGCGAGGGGGCTTTCAAGGATGGGAAAAGCCCGGACACGATAAGCTTGTCCGGCCTTTCCTACAGGGGAATCATATGCGAGGCGGGCCTGTACGCGACCGGGCGCAAGAAGGGAGGCACCCTGCCCTTCGACTGGCCTTACAAGGGGGAGAAAGACACCAGGCAGAAGACAAGCTGGAAGGCTTGGAACATCCAGAACAACGCCGCGAAGAAGCTCATGACAGATATCGCGAACCTGAAGGACGGTCCGGACTTCGCCTTCATCCCCTACGTGACGGAGGACGGCGGGCATGTGCGGGTGCGCCTGGAGGCCGGGTCGGACGGCGACCGCCGGCTCTTCGCCAAGGCCAGGCCGGTGTGCCTGTCGTACCATCCGGGGGCGAGCATGGTGGAGGACCTCCAGGTGTCGCACGCCGCCCCGGTGCAGCGCTGGTACGGGACCGGTGCCGGCCAGGACGAGAGCGTGCTGACCGCCATGCGCGGCGACATGTCCGGCATCGAGGCGACGAACGATCCGCAGATCCTGCGCGAGGGCGTCTACTCGGACACCGACACCGACGCCCTCGACGTGCTCAGGTCCCATGTGCAGGCGCAGCTCGACTCCTCGCGCAGCAAGCTCATCCAGATCACCGGCCAGGTGCATTTCGGTGACATGGGCGCGGACGACACGGTCCTGTCACCGGCGACCCTGCGCCCGGGCATGCCGGTCATCCTCTCCGTCCAGGGGTATCCGACCCTGCCTGACGGGGACTACCGGACCAGCGTCATGCTCCTGACGGGAGACCAGACCGGCACCGCCAAGGTCACCTTCGATGTCATGCCCGACCCATTCCAGTAGATGATAAGGAGCCGCTATCGTGCAGCATTCCCTGATAACCCCACAGTCGGAGAGTGAGCAACTGGCCGCCCTCGCGGCCGGTGCCTTGGACGCGGCGTCCAGGCAGCAGACCCGCACGGCGGGCAGCGCCACCTACCATAACCCGGACGGCACCAAGACCATGATGGGGGCGGATGCCGCAGGGCAGGGCATCGCCCAGTGGGTGGGGGACACCACGCCCCCGGGCACGCCCACCGGCGTCACCGCCCAGTCGGGTAACGGGCTCGTGCTTGCCGTATGGGATGGGAGCCTGGACGGTGGGGTGCCGCCGGACTTCGACCATGTGCAGATCCTGGTGGACGGGACGGATGCGGGCAGGCTGACCGCCAAGGGCACCCTGGCGTGCGGGCCGTACGAGCCGGGCACCGGGCACACGGTGACTGCGGTCGCGTGGGATGACGCGCACGCGGAGGACGGCAGCCCTGCCCCAAACGCTTCCCCCGCGTGCGCCCCCATACGGGTGACCGTCACGGGGGCGGACATCGACCCTGGGCGGCTGGGCATCACGGTCACCAAGAGCGACAAGGACCCGCAGGGCCGGGGCGAGCATACGGGCGACCTGTGGCTCAAATACCCTGTCGCACTGTCGACCAACGTCATCACTGATCCCGGGATGGAGTCCACGGACGCGTGGACATGGACCGGGCTCGGACTGGGCAGGGTCACCGACCCGAGCGGCACCTACTTCAGGATGCGCCCCAGTACGGGGTGGAGCCGTCTCGACAACACGGGCTCCGTCCGCCTCGCCCCTGGCGACGAGGTGCGGGTCAGTGTCACCCGCCAGTGCGAGACCCCGCAGGACGATATCGCCATGTACCTGGGCGTGAAGGACGGCAAGGGCACGGACCGGCAGAAGAGGCTGGCCCCTGTCGGATACGGGAAGTGGGTCACCGACACGGTGAGCATAGCGATACCCGCCAATGCGAAGACCGACGACTATACCCTTGACTTCTCGGTGAACAACACCAGCGGCAACACCAATACGGTCGTCCTGTGCAAGGGCATTTCGGTCTCCCGGGTCATGCCGTCCGCCCTGGAAGCGGAATGGTGGTGGGACGGGTCCCAGTGGGTGCCCATCCCCGTCGCCATCTACCTGGACCAGCTCGCGGCCAGGGACGTGCAGGTGGACGAGGCCGTGGTCGGCATGCTTGCCGCGGGGATCATCCGGTCCGGCACCTTCGTCACGGACGACGGCCTGGTCGGCTTCGACGCTTCGGGCTTCTGGGTGCGTGACACGTCCGGCAGCCTGGTCTTCCAGGCCGGGGCGGGTGGCGTGAGCATGACTGGCAGCCTGGAGACCGCCAGCGGCGGCGACCGACTGCGTGTCAGCCGCCGGTATCTGCCGTCCCTGGGACGCACTGTCGGCGCTTTGGAGGGACTGCATGACGATGCCAGCAGGTGGGCGCTGACCGGCTTCTACGACGCCGCGAAAACCGAGGTGCAGCTGTCCGCCAACGGGCACCTTCCGAACATCGCGGTATCCTCCCCGGCTGCGCCCGACTCGGACATGCTGGTCCTGACCGGTCAGGACGTGGAGATCGGTGCCGGACGGCAGAAGACCGGCAGCAGCGTGTCCGTGGACGCCAGAACCGTGCTCGTGCAGGGCGTGGATGCCGGCTGCGCGGACTATGACCCTGCGGCCTGGCTGGGCTGGTCTGACAGCTACCAGGACTACAATCACGCGACCCGGCTGTACAAGCGGGCGGGCGTGTACTTCCTGGAGCTGAACATCCAGATCAAGAAAGGCGTGATCCCTTCGATGCGGACGATCCCTGTGGTGCGCCTGGCCTCGTCGATCATGCCGGACCATCGTCTGGACGTGCTCGCCTACGGCTCCAACTACTCGGTGGGGCGCTTCCACGTTTTCGGCCTCGGTGAGAGCCAGCCGCAAGGCACGATCAGCATCGGCACCAGGGACACGAGCGCGGACTTCTTCTCCGGCCAGATGTTCTGGTCCGACCCGAGAAAGGCATGAGGAGTGACCGACGTGGTGATGACCCTGGTGGAGGCCGTGATCCCCATGCTCCTGACCGGCATCGGCGGGGCCTGCGGCTGGCTGCTGAAAAGCCACAAGCGGGAGGAAGCCAAGGACCAGGCCATGGAGGCCGGATTGCGCACGCTCCTGCGGGCCGAGCTCCTGGAGATACACACCAAGTACGCGCCCCTCGGCCACATCCCCGTGGATGTCATGGAGGAGGCTGAGCGCGTCTACCGCGCCTACCACGGGCTGGGCGGCAATGGGACCGGCACCAAGATCTACGAGGAGCTCAAGGCCCTGCCCACCGTGGGCTGACCTGCACCATCATCTGTTTTGCCACCCATCCCGGGTGGCTTTTTTCATACCCTGAAGGAGGGTGTATGTGGTATTCACACCATGGCCGCCATGCGCGTGCCAAGCCCCGGTACGGTCGTATCGGCGTGGGGGTGCTGGCCGCACTGGCCATGCTCGTCCCCGGTGCCGCCTACGCGGACGTCGGCTTCGACAACTCGAGCTGGCAGGGCTGCTACAACGCCCAGGCCGCCAAGGACTCCGGGGCCAGCTTCAGCATCACCAAGATCACCGAGGGCACGGATTACGTGAACCCGGCCGCCGACTGCCAGCTCCAGGCCAACCGTGCCGCCGGTCTGCGTATCGGTGCCTACGGGTACGCGCGCCCCGAGTACGGCAACAGCCCGGAGGCCGAGGCCGACTTCTTCAACGCCCAGGCGAACGCGCGTGGCCTGGTCCATGCGGGGGTCATCCCCTTCCTGGACTGGGAGCCGCCCGCATCCCAGCGGGGCAACACCGAGTGGGCGAAACGGTGGCTGGACCGGGCGGCCTCCTACTGGGGCACCAAGCCCATCATCTACATGTCCGCATCCACGATCAGCGCCGGCGACTGGCGTAACGTTGCCGGGGCGGATTACGGGCTGTGGGTGGCCGGCTATCCTCGCGGATACGCGGGGGAGCGGCTGCGCGACCCGGGTGCGCCTCCCTACTCGGTGGCACCCTGGGCTTTCGCAGCCGCCTGGCAGTACTCCTCCTCGGGCAACGTGCCCGGCGTGGGTACCGCCGTGGATGTCAACTGGTTCTACGGTGACGCGGGCACCTGGGCGCGGTACGCCAATGCGCCCGTGGGGACGCAACCCAACCCGGTCACCCCGTCGCCCACACCCCAGCAGGGTGCGCCGGTCGGTGACGCCAACACCATCGCCACTGCGGTCATCCGCGGCGACTACGGCAACGATCCGCAACGGCATGCCCTCCTGGGCAACCGGTACGACGAGGTCATGGCCGTGGTCAACGAGCGGCTAAGAGGCGGCTCGGGCGGCGGTACGGGCTCCGGCGTGTACGTGGTGCGCCCGGGCGACTGCCTGAGCTCCGTCTTCGGAGGCTCCTGGCCCACCGTTGCCAGACTCAACGGCATCCCGGCCCCGTATGTGATCCGACCCGGACAGCGGCTCGTAACCGGCAACGGTGGTGGCAATGGCGGTGGCCGTACCGTGATCGTGCGTCCGGGGGATACGCTCTCCGGCATCGCGGCCAGGCTCGGCATACCGCAGGGACAGCTCCACGGCTACCGGTCCGGCAACCCCAACCTCATCCACCCGGGTGAGGTCCTCTCATATTAAGGAGGTGACAACCATGACCGACAGGACACAGCCAAAGCACGCTGATGGCTACCTGCTGCCGGACAAGGTGTACCAGACGCTCAAATGGGCGGCCCTGGTCCTCCTGCCCGCACTGGCGGTCTTCACCAACACGGTCGGCCCCGCATTGGGCCTGCCCCATGTGGACGCGATCGTGACCACGCTCAACGCCTTGGGGCTGCTCATCGCGGCTTGCATCGGCGTCAGCCAGGCCAAGGCAACCACAGACAAGTAGCCCGCATATCAATTTCGCCCCTGTTCCGGGAGACCGGAGCGGGGGCGATTTTCGCGTTCTGGACTGATATGATATTGGTGATCGTCCCCCGCCCTGCCTCTCATGGAAGCCCACTCGGCGGGGCCTCTTGACGGTGAGCGCAAAAGATGCAATTATCGCGACATTTGTAGCATAAATAACGGATAAGGTTGCATTTGCGCGCAGTATCGTGCTAAATTATGTCGCATAGCTCCCCATCGTCCTACGGGACTGATGGGGTTATTAATTTCTTGGGGGACATATGGCCGAGAAACAACAAGTTGCCATCGTGATGGACTACCAGAATGTGCATATGACGGCGCATGACGTATTCCGCCCTAACTTTCCAATCCATGAGGCGCTGATAGATCCTGTACGATTTGCGAAGACAGTTATCAGCCTCAAGAACGAGGATGCTCAAATTACATTTGAACGGAAGGGCCTCCAACTCCCGGATAGTGAACTTGGCAGGGTCGAGGTATATCGAGGACTCCCCAGCCCTAAAGCTGACCCGGACGGGTACAGGCGCAATCTTAAACAGAAAGCGGCCTGGATGAAAGAGGCTTACCTTTGCAATGTGGATCTACAGGTCACCTATCGTCCTCTGAAATACCGGTATTCATCCAGTAATGGACATCAGTGCATAGACCCGCAGTTCCCTCCTGAGGAGAAGGGTGTTGATGTACTGTGTGCACTGGCATTGACGCGGCTGGCGCGTTCCGGCAAGTACGGTTGTGTCGTCCTCGCATCCCGAGACACCGACCTGGTGCCGGCCTTGGAGGAGGCTCATGATTCCAACATCAGGGTGGAGGCTGCCAAGTGGTATTTGAAGGATAACCCTGAAACCAGGGGCAGCTTTAAAGTAGAGGGCTGGAAACTGTGGACCACATCAATGGGCGAGAACGAATTCCAGACGAGTAGAGACCTGAAACAGTACGACTAAAGCCAACGTCTGTAAGGCTGTGCCTGTGCATTTTGTGTTGTTTTTAGGTTAGTCTGGTCTTGTCGTGCCGTGCGGATCTTCCTCGATTTCCCGTATGGCACGTTTCACTGCCGGATAACCAACGCCGGTTGTCCTATCATCCCCCTTATGCCCTACATCCCTGATGACATTAGCCAGATACCCGACAACCACCCCGATTACATCCCCGCACCCAAGGACCGCCGCGAGCGCCTCACCATCCTCCTGCACAAGCGACTCGACCAGATCATAGACCAGGAGCGGCAGTCAGGCATCAGCACACAGGAAAGGGAAAGGCTCGCAGGACTCCACCAGCAGATCCGGGAGGACATGACCGCCATCAGGTATGGAGCCACAGAGGAGACTGTGAGAGACCTGGAGCGCAAATACAAGTAGGCCTACTCGCCGCTCCACCCGATCTGCTCCAGGCCCAGGCTCTCATCCAGCGTCTCCATGGCCTTCAGACGCTCAGCATCATCCGCATGCCGGTAGTGCTCCACCATCGCATCGGAGGAGTGTCCGACGATCTCGCGGATGAGCTGGAAGTCCACGCCCTGGCTCGCCAGGAGAGTGACGACACTGTGTCTGGTCTCATGCCCAGTGTGCGCGTCAGGGTCTATCTGTGAGTTGATCATAAGGGCTCGGAAGTCGTCGCTGTCCTCACGGGCGTCGAAGGGGCGTCCGTCATCATGGTGGAAGATGAGACCATGGGGGTTGGCGTCTTTGGCTGTGTTCTTGCGGTGGAAGTCGAGCACGGCTTGCAGGGGAGGGATGATGGGTATGATCCTTCCGGTCTGAGACTTGGGCCTGGTGAGCGCGTATTGGCCCCCGAGTGGCCGTAGGTCGTACCCTGTCGGTATACGCCACTCGGCTTTCGGGCATAGTCCACCCTTGTGCTTCCCGCATGGGTATTCCCCGTCTACCGGGCTGCCGCACCCGTGGTCCCGTGGCACCGTCTGGAGTTTCCAGTCCACCGTGTACAGGCCTTTGGTCTTGTCGTAGGAGTCCCATTCCGCTCCGAGTATCTCCCCTTGGCGCATGCCCGTGAGGAGACGCCACCACATGCGTGCCCCGGTCTTGGGGTCGGTCAGGTTCGGGTCGCTTGCTACTCGTAGCATGGCCTGCATTTCGGGGACGCTGAAGGATTGGCGTTTGACGATGGCATCAGTTCTTTTGGGAGGTTTGACGCCGGCCACGGGGTTTGTGGGGATGAGCCCGTCTGCCAGCGCGTCCGTCATGATCTGGTTGAGGCAGGAGTATATCTGCTTCTTTACGCTGATGCTGGCTTCCCCCGCGGGGTTGCCGTGCTTGTCATGCGCGCGGGCATGGTTGATGATGCTGCGGATCTCGCTCGGGGTTATCTTCGAGAGGGGATAGCCCGCATAGTCTCCAAGGTGCCTGTTGACGATGGCCCTGTACATGATATACGTAGTTGGCTTGACCTCGAGTTTGCGGTGTTCGAGCCACCTTGAAGCATAGCCGTAAAGGGTGGCCCTCCGGTCCAGTGGGGCTCCGTGATCCCTGACTTCCCGGAGCAGGGCTGCGATCTTTGACTGGCATTCGCGGTATGTGGCGGCGGTGACGGTTTTGCACTTCTGCTTACCGTTGGGGAGGTATCCGACTGGTATGACCCCCCGGTATCTGGTGACGCCGCCTCTTGCTTTGTATGCGCGTGCCCGGTATTTCCCAGTGGCGCTTCTGCCCATCGTTTGCTCCCGCCGTGTACGGTATGTGTACGGTATCCAATCGTATACCAATCGGTATCCGATTGGGTACCGAAGAAATCGAGAATGGCGTTATTCCAATGGTTTACGGAACCTCACCCCCCAGAATACTGTCATCGGAATCAAGTATAGCAAACGACTCATAATCGTTCGGTCCAGGGTTCAAGCCCCTGAGGCCCCACAGGTTCGGAACCCCTACAGCCACAACGGTTGCAGGGTTATCTCGTAGCTTCGGACCATGTGACGTATGCCCCGCGTGTGCGGTACGTGTACGGTAAATCGCAAACCGGATCACCCCGCACAAACGAAAAGCCCCGACGAGGCGGAGCCATGACAAGACGTGGTCATCATTGTTTCTTGATATGGACGGTGGCCGTGGTGCTCATCGTGCTAAAGGAGTAGGTGATCTCCCCGTTCGCGTGCTGAAGTCCTTGGTGGCACCCTGCGAGGAGAGCAGGCTCTGCGCCATCTTGTCCTTGTCGTCTTGGCTGGTCCATGGGTAGTCGCCGAAGGCGGTGGGGGGGGGGTGATGCAGCCGGGCCGGTACGGACTGGTGGTGTCGGGGCTGATCCGGGTTGATTCCGATGGTGTCGGTGGTGACGGCGGCCTGCTGGTAGTGGTCCTTGTCGGACCCGTTCACCTGCTCCTTGTGCCCGTGGGGTCGGCCGGCCTGGGGCTTCCGTTCCCTTCCCGGTCTTCTCCTGGGAACTGGTCTGCTTCTTCCCGGTGTCGGCACCGTTCGAGGCGTCTTCTCCACATGCCGACAAACCCATCACCATGGTCGTAACGGCCGCCAATGCGACAATGCCCTCTTCATTTCGCTCTTCGTTTGCTGTGACCTGAGTCAGCCTACCGGAGGCTATGCCGATTTTGGAATCGTCCGGGTTTCGGAGTTGTCAAACATCGCCTCGTGGGGTCTGTCAGTGCCATGTGATCTGTCCCAAACGGGATGAAAGGTCGGACAAGATTGGCTCTGGAATGTCGGTTTTGCCAGATGTATTGTTTTGGCTCCATAGTCATCACCGAACAGGTGCTGTTGCCCGCGCATGGGGATGGCATGGAAGACCGTTCGCATCGAAACGGAAATGGCTGCGGGATGGAAGAGTCGTCTGTATGACGAAACTCCTGCGGTAGAGGACGGACGATAGGTGTATGCGGACTTCGACCATCTGGTCGAATGGCCAGTCGTCGGATCGGGAATCCTGCCCTCGGCCTCGATAATAAAGGTCTGTTGGCAGGACCCGACGCCTATTGTCATGCCATTGAAAGAACATCAACCGGATAGTCGCATCTCTATAGCACCACCTATCCGGACTGCCTGGTTCGATTGTTCGAGCCAAGGAGATCCACCTCGCCCATGAGCTTGGGTATCGATCACTTCTGCTGGTTAATTCAGTGGTTGGTGCTTTATAGTGATGGGGTTAGTTGGCCGGGGGGGGGGGATAACTCGTCGGCGGAGGTGAACATATGGCATCGGATACTCAACCATCCAAGTTTTCTGATTGCTGGAGTACATCACGGTTCCTCAGAGGCATGATCCTGGCCCTCTTCTTGGCTTTCCTCGTATATGTCGTTGCCACCCAAGAGTTGTCGCAGACTCAATCCGATCTGTCTTATAACAGCCTGCATTATGATGTGCGGATAGAGCAGAACGGTGATTTACGTATCAGCCAGATCCTTGATGTCCATCTGAAGCCGAAAGGGAACGGACCCTGGCGTCGGTTGTGCCAGCGTTACACTATCAAGTCCGGCAACCTCACGGGTATCAGTGACGTATCAGTCAAAAACCTGACGGACCATACGGCCTACAAGGAGCTGACCACTGATTCCGATGATAAGACAATTGACCCCTCAGGTCATTATTCGCAGGACGGCTGGGAACATGAGATGCAGGATACTTGGTATTTGGCCAAGGTGGATGGGGCGGGATTGCTTCGGCAGTATCATTCTTCCACAAAGGATGGGCAGGGGGAATCAGTCGGTGGAGAACCGGCGGATCCATGCGGGGCCAAGAAGGAGTGCAAGGTTGAGGTCGGTTGGAATATGCCGGAAACCCCCTCCGCCGACCATGAGGTCTTCCAGGTCGATATGACCTTCCATGGGGTGACGACTGCCTATGATGACGTTGGAACTTTTCAGTGGGAACCTATTGGTGAGGAAAACACGACTCCGGTGGATTCCGTGACGGGAGTCATCCATATGCCGGGTGGGACCGCTGCTGCCAATCCCCGGGCCTGGCTCCATTTCGAAGGAAACGGAAGGGTCGATATCGATAAGGACGGAACCATACGGTTCTTCGCCAGGAAGGTGCGCCCTGCGCAGTACTTGGACCTGGTCACGACCTTTGACGTGTCCAGCACGAAGGGGGTTGCCCGGGTACGACAGGGATCGGCTGAAAAACGCATAACAGATAGCGAACAGTCTCAAGCCCGGTCTTGGAGAATCAAGAAACTGCTCTATGCCATACGTCTGTTACTGGCCGTCATCCTGGTTCCTCTCCTGGCGATTTGTGCCATCGGCTACGAGCTCTGGTCGGCTTTCCGCTCATATCGGGATACGGATTATTACGGTGGTCCGATTGACTGCAAAGATCTATCGGACCTTTCTCCTGCCGCCGCCGGCACCATTTGCAACACCCTGCTTGATAAGCAAAGCGAGGCATCCGATCTCTTCGCTGCCACGATTCTCTCCCTTGCCAAGAAGAAGGCCATTTCCATCAGTTCGCATGACTCGGTTGAAGACGGCCAACAAGGGTCGTCTCCCTCACTTCACGAGGGGACAACTTCGAATAGAGTCAGGTCTCTGAGGATTACTACGCGCCCGCTTGGGCAACGCAGAATGGAAGCAATGGGCCTGACGAAAAGCGAGCAGGCGGTCGTTAATATCCTTCGAGCTGCCATTCCGGTGGATGGGGATGCTCCAAACACTTGTGATATGGACCAGCTGAATGAGGCACTGACCAACCATCCCGACAGTCTCAAGTTGATCGGACAATATACGCAAGCAGTGAATTCCGAGCTTACGGATTCTCACATAACCGATATCCGACTTTCCCATTATCTTCTGGGGTTCGTGATGTTGGTGATGGCAGCGGCAATCATATTTATTGACTTCCCTAACGGCTCCTTTTATGTTCGCTTGTATTTGGCCCTGGCGTTGATAGCCGTCGCCAGTTTCTCAATGTCCTATGGGGCAAGCGAGGTCCTGACTGATTTCGGCAGGGAAACGGCCGGAAAGGTTGTGGGTTACCGTCAGCATCTGCTTCACCCCATAGATATCGGTGATGAAACCAAGGTAAACCTTAAACTCTTTGACTCATATCTGGTCTACGCAACAGCCTTCGGTATCAGCGAAGAGGTAGTTCATCAGATCGCCGCGGAATGCCCGCAGCTCACGGATGCCACATGGTTGGCAAGCAAGTCCGAGAAATCCCTGCTGCGGTTGACCTTCGATGCATCTGGCAATGTGAACAACAACATCTCCGATATTTACCCGACTCAAACATCTGCATCCGGTTGGAGCTCATTGGTTGATGGCAACCATAATATCGCCGTGTCCTCCGTTAACGATCTGGGCAGCGA
This sequence comes from Bifidobacterium indicum, assembly GCF_036987015.1. NCBI lineage: Bacteria > Bacillati > Actinomycetota > Actinomycetes > Bifidobacteriales > Bifidobacteriaceae > Bifidobacterium > Bifidobacterium indicum. Next base: position 1,019,699 of record NZ_BTXM01000001.1, on the reverse strand, counting down.
AGTTTCGGATGCATTCACCACGTTCGGTAATGCGATATCAGAGGTGTCTTCGCCCGGCGTTTCTTCGGACGGGTTCTCTGGCGGTTCGGACGGTGGTTCGGGTGGCGGTTCCTTCGGTGGTTCCTCAGGTGGTTCTGGTGGTGGATCCTTCGGGGGATCGTGACTTTGGCTTCCCGGATTTCGGTCAATGCAGCTCGTGAAGCTGTATCTTGGATTGCCAAGGCGGGAAGGCGATGGCGAATCCGCCGCTTTCTCCGATCGCAGATGTGACCAAGGCCAGGAAAGGGCACCTGGATTGCGCAGTCGCTGACAGGAACGGGATTATCGCCGACTCGGGCCGAAAGCGGTGGACCCTGTAGCTGTGGATAGTGAAGACCGTTTCCGACCTGGGTAAAGGTCTCTTGGAAGAAATGGGAGAGTGACGGTCCGACGAACGGCGCAGGGCCGTCTCATCCTCCGAGTACGGTACCGTTTTCCGGTTGACCGTACGCGGTCCCAGCGCAAGACCTCACACGATTCGGTATCCGGATTCTGCGAGGATCCGCATCGCCCTGTCGAAATCGGAGGATTGTGTCAGCACATAGTCCGTGTTGTAGGTGGACAGGGCGAAAATGCCGATTCCGGCCTGGGCCAGCAAGGTGGCGATCGGAGCAAGGATGCCGATCAGGGAGAAGTCGAGAACCCCCTGGATGCGGAAGGCGCGCCATCCATCACTGCGTGAAATCAGTTGCGGGGGAAGGCGATCGGTTGGGCAGACCAGGGAGTGTTCCTCATCGGTGTTGCCAGTGAAGCGGAAGGGGGCGTCCAGGTCCACTCCGGAGTAGTCTGCCACCTTGCAGACGGTCAGGTTCTCATCGATGGCATGTATCTGAATATCACCGGTGCGCATGGTCGGTCCTGATTCATGGTCGGATTCGTCCGCCTGAATTGCCTTGTCAGCCCTATGGGTCCGACTCCGGAGCGCTCGGACCAGGCCGATCGCCGAGACAAGGATCCAACCGACTTCAAGGAGGAGGAACCCCCACTGACGGCCTGAGAGGGCATCCAGGGCCAGCAGACCCGAACCCAGGAGGTTCACGCCTGGATAGGCGATGTCGGATGAGGGGATGTCGGTCATCTGACCCCAGGCGAAGGCCGACAGTATGAACAGGGATCCGACAATCTGTATCCACAGGGGTAGAACAACCACAATAACCACGTCCTTCCGCGAACCATGATGCAATGCAGCGTCGTCGTCAAGGCCGGGTACGGCGCATCTCGTCCGGGGAAGAAAACCTTCCGGAAACACTGTATCACTTTGGCTGCCGAGAGTCGGGAGCCCCTCCCTTGGGTGATCCTTCCGGTCATTCGCATACCCCGCCCTTCCATTCCCGGCCAACCCATGCATCCGCCTTGACCTTCACCACCGGTGAGGGTCTACTGTCTGAGTATGAACGGGAAACGGACAGGTGAGGAACTCGTCGAGGAGCGATACTGCAGAATCGGTGAGGTGGCTGAGGCCACGGGCGTCAGCAGGCGTGTACTCAGACGTTGGGACGAAATCGGCCTGGTATCGCCATCGCGTACCTGGTCCGGGTACAGGGAGTATGGTCCTGACGACCTGGAGAGGCTCAGGCGGGTCATGGTCTATCGGGAGTTGGGATTCGACTCCGACCGGATCAGAGAGGTCCTGGACGCCCCGGTTGCGGCGGTCATGGGTGAGATGGAGGATTCCCGGGTCGCCCTGGAAGGGAAAATCGTTGAACTGCAGGAGATCCTGAAGACCCTGAACAAGTTGATATCCCTGAACCAGGCTGAGGAAGGATTTGAAGCCTCCGATTCGACTCCCGTATCCGAGGATTGCAATCAGGGTGCGGGTGAAGATGATGGGGACTGGTCGCGACAGGCCCGGACCCGGTGGGCTGGTAGCAGGGAATGGCTGGAATACAGCGAGCGGGTGGTGACCATGAGCCGGCATGACCGGAAGGAGGCAGGGTCCCACCTGGTTGAGGTGGAATCGGATTTGGCCGAGGCATGCAGGGGTGGGGTGGATCCTCGTGGCGAGGTAGCCATGGATCTGGCGGAGAGGCACCGAGGTGCCCTGTACTGGTACCGGGTAACGCCCTCCATGCACTGTTGCCTGGCTCGGATGTATGAGGCGGATGGACGGTTCAGGCATCATTATGAGGAACTTGAACCCGGTCTGACGAATTGGCTGGTGGAGGCCATCGATTGCAACGCGCGCAGGCATGGTCTGGATCCAGCCAAGACGATTTGGCGGTAGGAGAGAGGGGCATGGGGAAACCCCGGCCCGGAATGGACGAAAGAAAGGTCCTCGCATGAATACAAGGAAACGAGGAGGTCATTTCGATGCGGCGGAGGTCAGCCCGGTTCCGGCACCTGGTTCCGGCGACCTGCCTGACGAGCCGTATGAGGGCATATACGCGATGCCCTTGTTCATGACCCTGCCCAGCAATGACCTTGAGGATTCGGTGGATTTCTGGACCCGGGGATTGGGCTTTGGCGTCATCTACACCATGCCGGGCACCATGACGCATCTGCGGCGGTGGGCCTTTCAGGATGTACTGCTGGTCCGTAAACCAGGAACGGTGCCTGCTGATTCGATCGGCAAACTGAGCATCGCCGTGACGAGGGATCAGATCGGAGGGATGGTCGAAGCCTGCGAACGGTTACTGCCCGGGTCAACCAGGAAGCCCCGGAGGGTTCCCTGGAATTCCCTGGAGGCTGCTATACGGACTCCGGAGGGGCTGAAGGTGACCCTGACCGCAGCCCTTCCGGCTGATCAGGATCAGGCCCGTCGCTACCTGCAGGTGCTCGGCCGGGGTATGTATGGGGAGGGGGTCCCGGAGACTGGTGGTTCTTGCTAGGCTATAAGAAGGACGGGCCCGAACTGCTCGGGCCCGTCCTTTCGCAGCCTAGCTCTAGCACCATGCTATGTACCACTCCCTAGGGGGCGATATGCATGGCAGCCGGGGGAAAAGAGCTAGGCGCGTTTTTTAATCGGACCTCTGCCTGCACCCCGGCCGGCGGCTGCCATACGGACGGGTCTGGGCAAGGTTCGGAGATTGGCCATTGGCCAAGAAGCGTCGGATTACGTGTTCAGACAGGAATGATGCCGGGAAGGCCAGAACGTAATCGGAATGGAATAACGAATCGAAGTCGTTGTCAGGGGGAACCCACGCATTATGCTCTCCATACCGAGGTTCATCATCAGAACCTCAACGAATTATCGTGTATACGTTTCCCCCGTATAGAGATAACCTCTATTGGACAGCATACACCCGTCAACCTTGCTGTCAACGGTCTCGTTAGGGTTGGGCCGCGTGTCGCCGCAACTTGTCAAGGCGGCCCTACTTGCCGCTTTCGGCGACTTGCTCGGGCGTTTCCTCTTCACCCTTCCTGACCGAGTGCAGGTATCGGTACACGGTCGGAGAGGAGATGCCGAGGGCGCCCGCCACCGTGTCGACGGCTCCTTTGATCAGGAAGACGCCGGACTCGTCGAGGTCGGCGATCATCTTCAATCGTTCCGACTTGTTCATTCGCTCGGGCTGGACCCCGCGTTCCTTGACAAAGGTCTGGATGTGTTGCTTGGTGAGGTCCTCTGCGTTGACCGACAGTATTTCCTGCGTTCCGTCGGTGACCACCGGCTGTTGACCCGTAGGGGTGTGGAGTTGTTCAGCACCATGCCGATCCACATCGGTATTGTCCCGGCCGGAAGGGTTCTGATCCGCCCGGTGCGTGGGGAAGGGGGTTCCGCTGGCGCTGATGGAATCCAGATAGTCGCTGGCTGTGCGCAGGGCCTTGCTGGTCTCCTTGAATATGGAATTGTCGAAGTTGATGCACAGGAAACCGATGACCTGGTCCTGAGTGTTCCTCAGGAAGAATGTGGAAGAAACAATGGGGCGGCCTTCACGGGTGTACCCGGCATAGTGGACCAGATAGTTCCGGTGGTCGAACTCATGGTTCTGCCAGATCCTCAGCACCAGATCGGTGGCAGGACTGCCCACGCTGCGTCCGCTGACATGTCCGTTGGCTATGGCGACCACTGAGTGCGAGAAGTCCTGGACATCCTGCAGGACGACCTCGGTGTCATGTCCCAATAGCTCCCCAAGAAAATCAACCAAGGGGACGAAAGGCCGCAAGGCTGGGGAGATGGTATCAGCGTCGCCCATTCTGCACTCCTTCCCGCCGACGGCAGGTGCCGATTGATTGGAAACAGGAACGGTATGTACAGGAAATACTAGCACAATGCAAAAAAATCTATCATTAAGAAGACAAAATATTATTGTTGTGATAAAATAACTACAAACAGCTCAAAGAGGAGGTGTCCCAGTGAGTACGTTTGATTCATTGTCCAGTCCGTCGGAGAAATATGAGGAAGAGGACCTGAACCGTAGCCTCAACACCCGGCAGATGGGGATGATGGCCATCGGTGGGGCCATTGGTGTCGGCCTGTTTTACGGATCCTCCGGCGCAATATCCTATGCGGGTCCATCCGTCCTACTGGCATATGCACTGGCCGGTGCAGCCATTTTCGTCGTTTGCCGGGCGGTCGGGGAAATGGCTACTGCCGAACCCGTATCGGGTGCGACCGTGTCCTATGCCAGCCGGTACATACATCCATTCGTCGGGTATGCCATCGGTTGGACCAGCCTGCTCGGTTGTGTGGCCGGGTCAGGAGCGGAGTTCACGGCACTGGGCAAGTACGTTCAGTTCTGGTTCCCCTCCTTCCCCATATGGGCGAGCGGCTTGATCGGCATGGTGCTGATGGCCGTCATCAACCTGATATCCGTCAGCTTCTATGGTGAGTCACAGTTCTGGCTCTCTGCCGTGAAGGTGGTCACCATTCTCGTCATGGTCGTCGGTGGTCTGATCATCATCTTCACCGGTATCGGCAACGGAGGCGATCCCGTCATGTTCAGGAACCTGACGGTCGATGGCTTTATGCCCAACGGCCTGACGGGGCTCCTGTTCTCCGTCGTCATGGTGGCCTTCGCTTTCGGCGGTTCGGAATCGGTGGCTTACACGGCAGGTGAGGCCAAGGATGTCAAGAAGACCATGCCCCGTGCCGTCAATGGGGTGTTCTGGAGCATCATCCTCTTCTACCTCGGGTCCACCTTCGTGATTCTGTGCATGTGGCCCTGGGACAGGATGAAGGGCGTGGGGTCTCCTTTTGTCCGTGTCTTCGCGTCACTGGGCATTCCTGCCGCGGCCTCCATCATCAACTTCGTCATCATCACCGCCTCCTTGAGTGCAGTAAGCAGCGGCATATTCATATACAGTCGTCAGCTTTACAACCTCTCCCTCCAAGGCAGCGCTCCTTCGATTCTGTCAAGAGTGTCGAAGAAGAAGATCCCTTATGTCAGTGTGCTGACGGTTGTACTCATGCAGCTCCTGGGCATTGCCCTCATGGCCGTCCTGCCTGAGCGGGCCTTCGCCCTCTTCTCTTCGATTACGGTCTTTATGCTGGTCTTCAGCTGGGTGGCCGAGCTGGTGAGTGAATATCGTTTCCGCGGCATCAAACGTCGGGAGGGTAAGGAGAACGAGCTGACCTTCAAGCTCCCGCTCTATCCCTTCAGCAATTTCTATGCGCTCGCCTTCATGATGCTGATCATGGTCATGATGGCCATCATGCCCGAGTACAGAATCAGCTATCTGGTGACAATTCCTTGGATGATTCTTCTTGCTGTGCTTTTCGTTCTCCAACGTAGAAGAAACGGGGGGAAGACGGAACCGGTCTCTGGTGGAGACTCGGGGAATTCGACACCGGTCAACGGCGAGGACGCCTTGAAGGATACACTTTCAGACGAGGGTGATGCGTCCAATGCGGATTCCTGAACGCATCGCCATGGTCCGCTGGTGAATTGTTGCAGTCGGCCGGCTCGCCCGGTCAGGATTGAGAAAGGAACACAATGACCTACGATTTTACGTCCATCATGGATAGGCATGGCAAGGATGCCATCGCGGTTGACGGTTTGGGCGCCAACCCAGGGTTCGCGCCCGACCCTCCCAAGGAGGGATTCGATGTCATCCCCATGTGGGTGGCGGATATGAACTTCCCGACGGTGCCTACCATTCCCGAGGCCATCATCGAGCGCGCCAAGCACCCGGCATTCGGCTACTTCAGCCCTACTGACGAGTACTACGATGCCATCATCAACTGGCAGCGCACCCGCAATGGTGTGGAGGGACTGACACCCGTGGACATCGGTTATGAGAACGGGGTCCTGGGAGGGGTCGTCTCCACCTTGACGGCTTTTGCTGCTCCAGGCGATGCGGTATTGCTTCACAGCCCCACCTACGTCGGTTTTACGATGTGCATCGAGAACAACGGCTACCACATTGTGCACAGCCCGCTGAAGAAGGACGAGCAGGGTGTCTGGAGGATGGACTTCGAGGACATGGACCGCAAGCTCAAGGAGAACAACATCCATGTGGCGGTCTTCTGCAACCCCCACAACCCCTGTGGCCGTGTCTGGGAGAAGTGGGAGGTCGAGAAGGCCATGGAAGTCTACAAGGAGAACGAATGCGTGGTCATCTCCGACGAGATCTGGTCCGATCTGATCCTGGCGGGCAACAAGCACACCCCCACCCAGTCGGTCAGCGATGACGCCCGCAACAGGACGGCCGCCTTCTATGCGCCCAGCAAGACCTTCAACCTGGCCGGGCTGGTTGGCTCCTACCACATCATCTACAGCAGGTATCTGCGCGACCGGATCGTGGCCAAGGGCTCCAAGGCCCACTACAACGACATGAACGTCCTGTCCATGCATGCCCTGATCGGGGCCTACAAGCCGGAGGGACAGGAGTGGGTGGATGAACTCCGTCAGGTCCTGACCGGGAACGTGGACTATGCCTGCGACTACATCGACCGGCATTTCGACGGGGTCGATGTCTCCAAGCCCCAGGGCACCTACATGCTCTTCCTTGATTGCACGGACTGGTGCAGGAACCATAACCTCACCCTGGATCAGCTGGAAAAGCGTGCCTGGGATGTCGGCGTGGCCGTTCAGGACGGACGACAGTTCAAGGCGCCGTGCGCCATCCGCATGAACCTGGCCCTGCCCCTGAGTCGGGTCAAGGAGGCCATGGACCGTCTGGACAAGTACGTCTTCAACGCCTGAGTGCCAGAGTCGATGAGGACCCCCGCCGATTGGGTTCACGCCCAACCGGCGGGGGTCCTCGTGTTCAAGGGCCAGTGGGCAAGGAGCCCAGGGCATCACTGGAACTGCATGCCGCCATCGACGATCAGGGTCTGACCAGTCATGTAGTCGGAGTCGTGTCCAGCCAGGAAGGAGACAGCGTTGGCGACATCGCTGGGCTCTGAGAGACGTCCCATGGCGATGCCGTCCGAGAAGGTCGACATGCCCCACTCGTCATCCTTGCCGGCGTTTTTTCCGACCTCGTGGGCGATGTCCATCATCATCGGGGTCTTGACGATGCCGGGCGCGTAGGCGTTGGCCGTGATTCCCTCCTTGGCCAGGTCACGTGCGGCGACCTGGGTCAGGCCGCGGACGGCGAATTTGGTGGAGGAATAAAGCATCAGGTTGGGGTTGCCCACCACTCCGGCCTGGCTGGTGGCGTTGATGATCTTGCCGCCGTGGTGACGGGCGCGGAACTGCTCGACCGCAGCCTGGATACCCCAGATGGTGCCGGCCACATTCACGTGGTAGACCTTGTCGAACATGTCCGGGGTGATGGATTCGATGGGGGTGGTGGGGCCGAGCCCGGCGTTGTTGACGATGACGTTGAAGTCACCCAGCTGGGTGGCGGCCTTCTCGACGGCCGAGCGGACCTGGACCTTGTCGGTCACGTCCAGGGTGACGGCGATCGCCCTGCCTCCGTCCTGGTTGATGGAATCGGCGACCTCCTGGGCCTTGTCCGCTTTCATGTCGGCCACGGCCACGGCGAACCCGTCCGATGCCAGACGACGAGATATGGCCTCTCCGATGCCCTGGGCAGCTCCGGTGACGAATGCTACTTCCTGTGCCATGCTCTCCTCCTTCATTGGGTGGAAGGCCAGTCATATGGCCTGGTGGTTTGATTATAGGCTTGGAATGCGAGAATTCCGGGGCAAATCCATTCGGCGCGTGGCGCAATCGGGGCGGTTCTCCCGAGAGTGAGCTACAATAATCGCGGTTCCGGTTCACGCTGGCCACAGGGGTTGGCGACCCGGTGCCGTTTGTCTCCTAGGAGTTCATCATGAAGCAGGGAATTCATCCTGATTATCATCCCGTAGAGGTCACGTGCTCGTGCGGCAACACCTTCATCACCCGTTCGACCGCCCCCGGCGATCATATGACGGTTGATGTCTGCTCGCACTGCCACCCCTTCTACACCGGCAAGCAGAAGATTCTCGACACCGGTGGGCGTGTGGCACGGTTCGAAGCCCGTTACGGCAAGAAGAACAAGTAGCATTTCAACGCCAGTCCCGACCCGGGTCGTCTGCTATGCCCGGTTCGGAACTGGCGTTTTTCTATGTAAATCGGCCAGAGAGGGCGAGATTCGATGAGTGAGGAAGAGTTCCCGGCAGCCAGGGTCGCCTTGGAGGAATACCAGCGCCTGGAACACCAGATGAGCCAGCCTGAATCGGCATCCGACCCGGCCCAGATCCGCAAGCTGGGCCGCCGCCATGCCGAACTCGCCCCCATCGTCGATGCCTATCGCCGATACACCAGCCTCATCGAGGATTGCGAGGCCGCCCAAGCCATGGCCGCAGAGGACAAGGAGTTCGCCCTGGAGGCCAAGGAGCTGGCCGAACGGGTTCCCGATGCCCGAGAACGGTTGCGGACCGCCTTGATTCCCAGGGATCCGGATGATTCCCGCGACACCATCATGGAGATCAAGGCCGGCACCGGTGGCGAGGAGGCCGCCCTCTTCGCCGGTGACCTGATGCGCATGTACACCCGTTACGCGGAGAAGCGCGGCTGGTCCACCGAGATCATGAGCGAGAACCGTACCGAACTGGGCGGGATCAAGGACGCCCAGATGGCGATCAGGGCCAGGGGACAGGTGTCCCCTGATGAGGGGGTGTGGGCCTCGCTGAAGTATGAGGGTGGCGTGCACCGGGTCCAGAGGATTCCCGTCACGGAGTCCCAGGGCAGGATACAGACCTCGGCGGCGGGTGTGATCGTCTTCCCCGAGGCCGACGAGGATGACGACGAGATCCAGATCGACCCCAAGGATCTGAAGATCGACATCTTCATGAGTTCCGGGCCTGGCGGGCAGTCGGTCAACACCACCTATTCGGCCGTTCGCATGACCCATATCCCCACGGGAATCGTGGTCTCCATGCAGGACGAGAAGTCGCAGATCCAGAACCGGCAGGCGGCCCTGCGGGTGCTCAAGTCCCGGTTGCTGGCCATGAAGCATGAGGAGGAGGCCGCCCAGGCCGCCGATATGCGCCATTCGCAGGTACGTTCCCTCGACCGTTCCGAGCGGATCAGGACCTACAACTTCCCGGAGAGCAGGATCGTCGACCACCGCACCGGGTACAAGGCCTACAACCTGGAGCAGGTGCTGGACGGGGACCTGCAGGCCATCATCGACTCGGACATCCAGGCCGACGAGGCCCAGAGAATGGCTGCCCAGGAGTGACCTCCGCAGACAATGACCGTATGGGTCTGCACCTCCTGGTGGATGAGGGGCGCCAGGTACTCCGCGGGTCGGGCCTGGACACCCCCGAACATGATGCCCGGGTCCTCCTTGCCGAGACAGCAGGGTCCGACCTGCACGACCTGGACAGGGGACTCCTGCTCGGATGGGGGCTCGACCGGTTCGCGGCCCCGGGCAGAGCGGCCGACCAGGTCTTGCAGGACTACCACGACTGCCTGCAAAGGCGGTCCGACCGTGAGCCATTGCAGTACATCCTTGGCCATGCGGCCTTCAGAATGCTCGACCTGGACGTGGGGCCCGGGGTTTTCATTCCCAGGCCGGAGACCGAGACCGTGGTCCAGGCGGGGCTGGATTGGCTGACCGACCGGGGATTGCCGACCCCCCTGGTGGTCGATCTCTGTGCCGGAAGCGGGGCGGTGGGCCTTTCGGTGGCCACCGAGGTCCACGGTGCCAGGGTCTGGGCGGTGGAGGCCTCGGAGGAGGCGGCCACCTGGACCCGGAGGAATATGGATGCACAGTCGGAAATGCTGGTCGAACAGGGTTCCGCTTACCGGCTGGTCCTCGGCGATGCCACCAGTGGGAAGGTCCTTGCCGAGTTGAATGGCCGCGTCGACCTGGTCATCAGCAACCCTCCATACATCCCTCAGGACCGGATGCCCACCCAGCCCGAGGTCAGGAATTGGGATCCTGAAATGGCCCTGTATGGCGGTTCCCCTGACGGGTGCCTGATACCCCAGGGAATTATCAGACGGTCCGCAGACCTGCTCCGCCCAGGGGGAGCCCTGGTCATGGAGCATGATTGCAGTCAGGGGGAGGCCCTGCGCCGACTGGCCCGGCAGGAGGGATTCGGGAAGGTTGAAACCGGGCAGGACCTTGCCGGTCGGGATCGCTACCTCATGGCGGTCAGGTCGGATGGTCCGACTGGCAGCAGACCTGCCCATGGGGCACAATAGGGGAGTAAAACCATGGTCGCCCATGGCAGACAGGCGATGGACCCAGCTTGCTGGTTGGTCGGCAGGAGCAGGAAAGGCGGTGAATCGGATGAGTCAGGTGCTGGATTGCAGTCAAGATTCCTTGCTGCGTCTGGCCGAGGTGATCGACAGTGGGGGGCTGGCGGTCATCCCCACCGATACGGTCTACGGTATCGTCTGTGACCCCTTCAACGATCTGGCCATCGCCAGGCTCTTCGCCGCCAAGCACCGGCCCCGCACCAAGTCCATCCAGGTCCTTCTGGATTCCGTCGGGGCCATACCCGCCTTGAGCCTGAGCCTGCCCGCTCCCTTGGATATCCTGGCCGACCGTTTCCTGCCCGGACCCTTTTCGCCGATTTGCCGGGTCGAAGAGGGATGCGGACTCTGCACCCCCCGTCAGGAGGCAGGCTGCAGGACCCAGGCGGTGAGGGTGCCCGACTCCGACATATGCCGTGCCCTCCTTGCGGTGACCGGGCCGCTGGCGGCATCCAGTGCCAACAGGTCAGGCAATCCCAGTGTTCGCACGGCTGCCGAGGCCCGTCAGCAATTGGGTGATTCGGTCGGCTGCTATCTGGATGGCGGTCCGACCCCCGGTTCGGTGGCCAGCTCGGTCGTCGCGGCCGATGCCGATGATCCCGAGGGCATCCGCATCCTCCGCCAGGGTGTGGTCGGCCAGGAGGACCTGCGCCAGGCCATCAGGGAAGTCGTGAAGGAAGGCGGCCGGGCATGAGGGTCTACCTGTTCATCGCGGCCATCGCCGGTGGGGCCACCTGGCTGGTCATGCCCATGGTGCGGCATATAGCCATCAGGATCGGTGCGGTGGGTGAGGTTCGGGCCCGCGACGTCCACACCGTTCCGACCCCCCGGTTTGGTGGGTTGGGCATGCTGATCGGGTTCGCCGTCTCCATGTTCTTCGCCTCCCGCATCCCCTTCATCACCGGCCTCTTCCAGTCGGGTCACCAGGCCTGGGTCATCCTGGGCGGGGCCGTGGCCATCTGCCTCCTGGGCATGGCCGACGACCTCTGGGATCTGGACTGGATGCTGAAGCTGGCCGGTCAGCTGCTCATATCGGTCTTCGTCTCCTGGGGAGGGGTGCAGATCATCTCCCTGCCCCTGGGCTCCCTGGTCGCCGCCTCGCCCAGTCTTTCCATGGCCATCACGGCCTTCCTGATCGTGGCCTCCATCAATGCCGTCAACTTCGTGGACGGTCTGGACGGCCTGGCATCGGGCATCGTGGCCATCGGGGGCATCGCCTTCGCCATCTACTCCTATATCATCGCCCGCATCTCGCCGGACTACGCCTCTCTGGCCACCCTCATCGACGTGGCCATGGTGGGGACCTGTGTGGGATTCCTCCTGCACAACTGGCACCCCGCCAAGCTCTTCATGGGAGACTCGGGGTCCATGCTCCTGGGTTACCTGATCACCTGCGCCTCCATCGTGGTCACCGGGCGTCTGGATCCGGCCACCATCCATGCCAGCATCTACCTGCCCGCCTTCATGCCCATCCTCCTGCCCATCCTGGTCCTTTTCATCCCGGTCCTCGACATGTGCCTGGCCATCATTCGGCGGCTCAGCCACGGGCAGTCACCCATGCATCCTGACCGGATGCACCTTCACCACAGGATGCTCCGTATCGGTCATTCCGTCCGCTCGGCCGTCCTGATTCTGTGGGGTTGGGCGGCCCTGATCTCCTTCGGGTCCCTCTTCATCCTCTTCTACCGGCCGCTCTATGTGGGTATCGGTTTCCTGATCGCCACCCTCCTTCTGACCTTCGCCACCCTCTATCCCTATTATCGGCGGCGTATCCCCGAGATTCGGCAGGAGAATGCCCGGCTTTCCGCGCAACGGGCCGAGCATGCCAGGGGAGATGACCACCACGATGGTTCCGGGCTCGGCCAATGAGCGCATCCAGGTCAACCAGGGTCTGTAGAATAGTGCCATGGTCCTAGATAATTCACATATCGATTCCGCCCCTTACTCTCCTCTTCCCCCAATGTTCCAGAAGCTCGGACTTGCCTATGACGACGTGCTTCTCCTGCCCAACGAGTCCGATGTGATCCCCTCCGAGGTGGATACCACCACCCACCTGACCAGGAACATCACCATGAGGTCCCCGGTGCTCTCCGCGGCCATGGATACCGTCACCGAAGCCACCATGGCCGTCGCCATGGCGCGGAACGGCGGCATCGGCGTCCTCCACCGCAACCTGAGCATCGAGGACCAGGCCAACCAGGTCGACATCGTCAAGCGGTCCGAGTCCGGTATGATCTCCGACCCCCTGACGGTCACCCCCGATGCCACCCTGACCGACCTGGACAAGCTCTGCTCGGTCTACAAGGTGTCCGGTCTGCCGGTTGTCGACCGCGAGCAGCGCCTGGTCGGCATCATCACCAACCGTGACATGAGATTCGTCAACCCTGCCGACTTCGACAAGCTCAAGGTCAGTGACGTCATGACCAAGGACCATCTGATCACCGGTCCGGCCGACATCACCAAGGAAGACGCCCACGATCTCCTGGCCAAGTACAAGGTCGAGAAGCTCCCCCTGGTGGATGACCAGGGCAAGCTGGCCGGTCTGATCACCGTGAAGGACTTCGTCAAGACCGAGCAGTATCCCGAAGCCACCAAGGACGAGCGTGGCCGCCTGCGTGTGGCTGCGGCCGTCGGTTTCTTCGGCGATGCCTGGCAGCGCATCACAGCCCTGACCGACGCCGGTGTGGACGTGCTCGTGGTCGATACGGCCCATGGTCATGCCAAGCTCATGCTGGACATGATCCGTAGGATCAAGTCCGACCACGCATTCGACCATGTTGACATCATCGGTGGCAACATCGCCACCAAGGAGGGTGCCCAGGCCCTGATCGATGCCGGTGTGGACGCCGTCAAGGTCGGGGTAGGCCCCGGCTCCATCTGCACCACCCGGGTGGTGGCCGGTGTGGGCGTACCCCAGCTGACCGCCGTCTACGATGCCGCCCAGGCCTGCAAGGCCGCCGGTGTTCCTCTGGTGGCCGACGGTGGCATCCACTACTCCGGTGACATCGCCAAGGCCATCGTGGCCGGTGCCGATACGGTCATGCTGGGCGGTCTCCTGGCCGGAACCGAGGAGGCTCCGGGCGAGAAGGTCCTCCTGCGTGGCAAGCAGTACAAGGTCTATCGTGGCATGGGCTCCCTGGGCGCCATGGCACCCAGGGGCAAGAAGTCCTACTCCAAGGACCGCTACTTCCAGGCCGATGTGACCAGCAGCGACAAGGTGGTCCCTGAGGGGGTCGAGGGGGAGGTTCCTTACCGCGGGCCGCTCAACTATGTGCTCTACGAGCTGGTCGGCGGACTCCACCAGACCATGTTCTACACGGGAGCGCGCACCATTCCCGAACTCCAGGAGAAGGGTCGCTTCATCCGCATCACCGACGCGGGTCTGCGCGAGTCCCATCCGCATGACATCGTCATGACCAAGGAGGCCCCCAACTACTCCGGCTTCCATGACTGAGTGATTCGGCCCTTTTGGGCGGGTGAAGGGCGCAGGACCGTTTTGGCCACGCGCCCTTCGCTTGTTTCGGGTGACCACGTTCGCACCAGTGTCGATTCGCATGGGTTCCGCACGGTATGGCCTCGAATCCTATCCGGTAAGGCGGCAATTGGGGATGATGACATGGGCCCGGACTTGTCGCCTTGTCTTGGGTGATACCCTCGTGGCAGGTGAGGGGCCGTACAGGCTCTCATCGAAGTGGGGTTGCCCTGGCCGCGCGGTCCGGATTCCGTTCGGCCATGGCCGCCGATGACGGTGGTCTGCGGCCCCTGCGTCGAGGAAGGAAGGCCGATGAAGGCGGTATACGCGAAAGGTGTCTGCGGGGAGGACCCACTTTCCATGCTTGAGGTCGGGGAGCGGCCCGAACCTGACAGGCATGAGTTCTGGTCGACCATTGCTGTCAGGGCTGTCAGCCTGAACCATCACGACCTCTGGAGTCTCCAGGGGGTGGGTCTTTCCCCGCAGGCCACGCCCATGATCCTGGGGACCGATGCGGCGGGAATACTGGAAGACGACATCCCGGGGACCAAGGGCGGTCCCAAGGCCGGGAGCAGGGTCATTCCCTACACGGTGGTCGGCGGGGATGGCGCCGGGGTTGGTCCGGGGGAGGGGCGCAGCATCCTCTCGGAACGCCATCAGGGGACCATGGCGGCCAAGGTGGCCGTTCCCTCGGCCCACGTCCTGCCCATGCCCGGCAACCTGACCTTCCAGGAGGCATCGGCTCTGGGGACGAGCTGGCTGACCGCCTACTCGATGATATTCACGGCTGCCGGGGTCAAGCCCGGGGACAGCATCCTGATCCAGGGGGCGGGTGGGGGCGTCTCGACCGCCTCCCTGCAGCTGGCCCATGCGGCAGGGCTGGAGGTCTTCGTGACTTCGCGTCGACAGGACAAATTGGACAGGGCCCGTCAGCTGGGCGCGGATGGTGTTGTGGCCAGCGGGGAACGGCTTCCCCACAAGGTGGATGCAGTCCTGGAATCGGTCGGGACGGCCACCTGGTCCCACTCGGTCAGGTCCGTCCGCCCGGGCGGCACCATCGTCGTCTGTGGGGCCACTTCAGGAGACCAGCCGGGTGCCGAACTGACCCGGGTCTTCTTCCAGGACATCCGCGTCCACGGCAACACCATGGGCTCCCTGGAGGATTTCAGGCGCCTGCTCAGGTTCGTCGAGCTGGCCGACCTGCATCCGGTGATTGATTCCACCTACACCCTTGACCAGGCCCCTCAGGCCTTCCGGCACTTCAGCGAAGGTGGAGTGTTCGGAAAGGTCATCCTCACGGTGGGCGGGGACTGACGACCGCATCGCGGACAGGGTCGGAATCGCCGGAAGGGGAATCCCCGGTCGGTCATGTCCTGGCGGTATCTTGTAATGTTCCGTCCAAGGTGGCGGAAGGAGCGATCCGGGGAGCGACCCGGGTCTGAAAGGTGAGCAGATGAGCGACAAGAATGATCTGACCTTCAGCGCGGAGGAATCCCGCATGATCTGGATCGATTGCGAGATGACCGGCCTGGATATCTTCCACGACGAGCTGTGCGAGGTTTCCGTGGTACCCACCGACTTCAACATGAAGGTCCTGGACAAGGGCATCGACCTGGTCATCAAGCCCTCCCAGGCCGCCCTGGACCACATGGATGACTTCGTCCGGCATATGCACACCTCCTCCGGCCTGATCGAGGAGATGAAGACCGGTCTGGATCTGGCCGAGGCCCAGCGTCAGGTCATCGAATACATCAGGCCCTTCCTTCCCGAGCACGGCAAGGCCCACCTGGCCGGCAACTCCGTCGGGTCCGACAAGAAGTTCCTGGACCGGTACATGCCCGACCTGATGAACCTCCTGCACTACCGGGTCATCGACGTGAGCACCCTGAAGGAGCTCTCCCGCCGCTGGTACCCGGACGTCTACAGGAACAAGCCGGCCAAGCATGGCGGTCACCGGGCCCTGGCCGACATCATCGAGTCCATGGATGAGCTCCGCTACTACCGCTCCATGTTCTTCACGGCGGCCCCTGGCCCCGACGAGGCCCGGTCCAAGGCGGGAGCCGAGGAAATCGAGCGGACCAGTCTCCTGCGCCACTATGAGGAGTCCGGCAACCCGGTCGAGGATGCCAACAAGCCCGAGAAGACCGACTACTGATTGTGGCGGCCGACCTGAGCTGGGGGCAAGGCCCATGTACCTCAGGCGTGGCACCATGGAGACATGCAGCAATCCGAAGCCCTGACCATACTGAACGCGGGGGCCAACGCCTTCATCACCGGTGCTCCCGGGTCGGGCAAGACCTTCGTGCTGAACGAGTTCGTCGACCAGGCCCGTAAGGACGGGGCGGTCGTGGCCGTAACCGCCTCCACCGGCATAGCCGCCACCCATATCAACGGTCAGACCATCCACTCCTGGAGCGGGGTGGGCATCTCCACCTGCATGACCGAATCCCTGATGCGGAGGATCAAGACCAGGCGGCGTCGGCAGATCGCGGGAACCGACATCCTGGTCATCGATGAGGTCTCGATGATGCATGCCTGGCTCTTCGACATGGTGGACCAGGCCTGCCGGGCCGTTCGGCACAGTCCTGAACCATTTGGTGGTATTCAGGTGGTTCTCTCGGGGGACTTCTTCCAACTCCCGCCGGTCACCCGACCCAACCACGCGGGCGGCATGATGCCTGGGCCCGAGTGCCAGGCATCACGGGAACGCTACGCTGAGGCGGGAAAGGACCCGGATGGATTCGTTACGGAATCCCTGGTCTGGCAGGATCTGGATCCGGTGGTCTGCTACCTGACCGAGCAGCATCGCCAGGATGACGGGCAGTTGCTGACCGTCCTGACCGATATCAGGGAGGGTGGTGTGACCCAGGAGGACCACGATGTCCTGGCCACCCGC
Source organism: Bifidobacterium indicum (assembly GCF_036987015.1). Taxonomy (NCBI): domain Bacteria; kingdom Bacillati; phylum Actinomycetota; class Actinomycetes; order Bifidobacteriales; family Bifidobacteriaceae; genus Bifidobacterium; species Bifidobacterium indicum. The sequence continues at coordinate 1,002,709 of NZ_BTXM01000001.1, read as the reverse complement.
GTCGGGACGGTCCCGGCCCCGGGTCTGGTGGCGGTCCACCTCTTCCCGGTCAACAGGCAGGCCGACACCTTGAACGACCAGCGCCTGGCAGCCATCGACGAGGAGGCCCACCACTACGAGGCCACATCCCGTGGCGAGGCCAGGTTGGTGGAACGGCTGAAGAAGAACATGCTTGCCCCGGACGATCTGGCCCTGAAGACCGGCGCGGCGGTCATGGCCCTGCGTAACGATCAGGACCACCAGTATGTCAACGGATCCATCGGTACGGTCAAGGGGTTCACCAGCACGGCCAAGGGCGGCTGGCCGATCGTCTCATTCCAGAACGGAAACGTGGTCACGATGAAACCGGCCTCCTGGGAGACCATGGACGGGGACATTGTCCTGGCCGCCGTCAACCAGGTCCCCCTGAGGTGCGCCTGGGGAATCACCATCCACAAGTCCCAGGGTATGACCCTGGACCGGGCCGTCATGGATCTGAGAAGGACCTTCGCGCCTGGCATGGGGTACGTGGCCCTCTCCCGTGTGGAAAGCCTGGGCGGGCTCTATTTGACCGGCATCAACGAGCACGCCTTCCTGGTCTCTCCCGATGCCGTCATCCTGGATTCGGATCTGAGGGCCAACTCCAAGTCGGCCTGCGCCCGGCTGGACGATGAGGGCCCAGGGTCCTTCACCAAGCGGGCTGTCGGTCAGGAACCCGAAGATGAATTCGCCCAGGACCAGCTCTTCTGACCAGGTGTGTCTGTTCGGTTGGACCTGGGAGGGCGGATGCGGGTCAGTCGGGCATCCATGACAGGCGGACCATATCCTTAAGGATGATTCCGTTCTCTACAACCGGCTGGTCGTAACGGCCTGCGAAGTAATCCCGCTCGATGCTGTCCATGCGGAAACCACATATCTGGTAGAAGAGGAGGGCTTCCGTACTGGTCGAACCAGTGCCGACTTCCAATCTTCCGTACCCCAGCTCCACCGTCTCCTTCTGGGCACGTTCAATCAGTCTCCTGCCTGCGATGAGACCGGGCCACACTGATATTGGCGATTTCCATGATCTCCGGACCTGGTCCGACAAGTAGCATGACACCTGCCAGGTCGTCTCCCACCCGGATTTCATAGGCATCCGCCCGGGCGAAAACCGTATGAACCATCCGGACTGAGGGGTCTGCCTCCAGAAGGAGCTCCATGTGTTCCGCATCAAGGCTGGCGAAGGGCTGGATGGTTATGGCCTGGGTCGGTGACATGGGTGCCTGCCTTGTCACTATGTAATCCGTGGAATCTGTTCAATTCACCACTATACCGGTGTCTACCGGTCGGTGGAGAAGGGTTCGCCCTGATGTGGAGCCGATCCGCTTCAGGTGCAATTGCCTAGGGAAGTCCGACCGGACCGATGCCGACCGACCCGTCTTCTGCCATGTCAATCCGGATTACCGTGCCGCATGGCCGCCGTCGGCATTGATAAGGACACCGCCAACGTGAGGGACGAGGGGAACACCGGTGAAGCCATGCCCAAGGCTTCAACGGTGACGATGGCAACCTTGTCGGTGGACCCAGACGTGAGACTCCTGTCCAGCCCCACTCATTTGGCGGTCCGAGGTTCCATTCCGTTGAGGGGTTCCATGATGGTCCCCAAGCCGGTATGTCCCTTTGCGCGAATATCTTTGGGAGGTATGAGTACCAAAGCCATGCGCATGTCAACACTGTTCCTGAGGACCCTGCGAGAGGATCCTGCCGATGCCGATGTGGACTCGGCGAAACTCCTGCAGAGGGCGGGGTATGTGCGCAAGGTGGCGCCCGGCATCTTCACCTGGCTCCCACTGGGCCTGAAGGTTCTGGACAAGGTCCAGGATGTGGTCCGCGAGGAGATCAACGGCATCGGGGCGCAGGAGGTCCACTTCCCGGCCCTCCTGCCACGTGAGCCTTACGAGGCCACCCACCGCTGGGAGGAGTACGGCGAGAATCTCTTCCGGCTCCAGGACAGGCACGGGGCTGACTACCTTTTGGCCCCCACCCACGAGGAGATGTTCACCCTCCTGGTCAAGGACATGTACTCCTCATACAAGGACCTGCCCGTGGCCCTCTACCAGATCCAGACCAAGTACCGTGACGAGTTCCGTCCCCGTGCAGGACTGATTCGTGGTCGTGAGTTCGTCATGAAGGATGCCTACTCCTTCACGATTGATGAGGAGGGGCTGCAGAAGGCCTATCAGGACGAGCGCGGGGCCTACGAGCGGATCTTCAAGCGTCTGGGAGTCAACTATGTCATCGTCCATGCCGTTTCCGGACCCATGGGTGGGTCCCAGTCCGAGGAATTCCTGGCCCCCCTGCCCATCGGCGAGGATACCTTCGCCCTGGCCCCCTCCGGCAAGGCCTGGAACGTCGAGGCCCTGACCACGCCTGAGCCTGAGGCGATCGACCGCTCCGGCACCCCGGATATGACCGAGGTGGATACGCCCGACTCCAAGACCATCGAGAACCTGGTGGGGAGGTTGAATGACCTCCATCCGCGTCAGGACGGACGCGAGTGGACGGCTGAGGACACCTTGAAGAACATGGTCGTCGCCGTCAAGCATCCAGCTGACGAGGACCACCCCGACGGGTGGCGTGAGCTGGTGGCGGTCGGCCTTCCCGGAGACCGCAAGGTCGATATGAAGAGGCTTGAGGCCCAATTCGCCCCTGCCGAGATCGAGGAGGCCAACGAGGCCGACCTGGCATCCCACCCTGAATTCGTCAAGGGATACATCGGGCCCAGGGTCCTGGGACCGCAGCGTGGCGACATCGAGTCCGCCGACCATGTGCGCTACCTGGTTGATGCCCATGTGGCCCCCGGTTCTGAGTGGGTCACCGGAGCGGATGCCGATGGGAAGCACCTGGCCCATGCGGTCTATGGGCGCGACTTCAAGGCTGATGGGGTGGTCGAGGCTGCCGAGGTCCGTCATGGCGACATGAGTCCGGACGGGTCGGGGCCTCTGAGCTTCGAGCGGGGAGTGGAGATCGGGCAGGTCTTCCAGTTGGGTCTCAAATACTCCCAGGCCCTGGACCTGAAGGTGCTGGATCAGAACGGCAAGGCAGTCCCCGTCTGGATGGGTTGCTACGGCATCGGAATCTCCCGTGTCCTGGCCTGCATCGCCGAGATGCACCACGATGAGAGGGGTCTGGCCTGGCCCAAGGCCGTGGCGCCGGCCATGGTCCATGTGCTGGCCACAGGCAAGAAGGAGGAGGCCTTCCAAGCCGCCGAGGGCCTTGTCTCCCAGCTGGAGGAGCAGGGTGTCGAGGTCCTCTACGATGATCGTCCCAAGGTTTCCCCCGGCGTCAAGTTCAAGGACGCGGAGCTGATCGGCGTGCCCCTGGTCGCCATCGCAGGGCGTGACACCATCGAGAATGGGACCATCGAGATCCGTAACCGTGACGGGTCCGACTCGGTCTCGGTCCCCGTCAACCAGGCCGCCAAGGTCATCCTTGATCGGATCGTGGCCCTGGACTGACTTGATTCGCGGATGGTCCCACCGGTATTGATGCGAAAGGAAAGCGGCCCGGTCGACTCTTGTGGTCCGACCTGGGCGCTCCATATCCCTGCCAGGATGCTGCGGGCGGATGTGCGCAATCGTGGTGATTGACCTTGGGATTCGCCTTTTGAGCAGGATGGCCCTGCGGTCATCCCAGATTCTGTCCGGTTGGCTGAATAGGTTCGTCCGGCTGGTTCAGATGACGGTTGCCTGGATCAGATTCGCAACAGGATGGGCAGGTGGTCCCTTCTCGTGCCGGTGTCAACGGGTTCGGAAACCGTGACCTTGTCGGCCAGGCGATCGGAGGTCAGCCAGTAGTCGATCCTCCAGCCGGAGTTGTTGGCCTTGCTGGTGAGGGCGCGCTGGGCGAACCAGGTGTATACGCTGCGTTGGCCATCGAAGTATCCCGCCGCCTGTCCGTGGACCTTTCGGAAGGTGTCGGTGAAGCCGGCATCCAGCAACTGACCGAACTTGTTGCGTTCCTGGTCGGTGAAGCCTGCGGAATGGTGGTTGGACCGGGGGTTGGCTATGTCGATCTCCTCATGGGCCACGTTGAAGTCGCCACAGGCCAGGACCGGCTTGCTGGCATCCAGCTTCTTCAGGTAGGCGCGGTAGCGGTCATCCCAGTGTCCGCGTGGTTCAAGCCGTACCAGTCCCGAGCCGGCATTGGGGGTGTAGACCGTGGTGACGAAGCAGTCGGGGAACTCCAGGGTGATCATCCGTCCCTCGTCATCCATGGTGTCCGGGGCACCGATCTTTGGATAGGTGACCTCGGGTGTGGGCAGATCGTTCCGGTACAGCATCAGGGTGCCGGCATATCCGCGGCGGGCGGGTGGCTCGGAGATGCGATGGACCTCTTGATAATCAGGGAAGTACTGCATCAGGGCTCTGAGGATCTTGTCGGTCTTCTTCTGGTCGTCATTGAGTTTGGTCTCCTGGATGGCCAGGACGTCGGGGTTCAGGTCCCTGATTGAATCCACCACATTCAGGGAGAGGGATCCGCGGGCGCTGCTGCCCAGGAGGGCGGCGTTGAGGGAGTCGATGTTCCAACTGACCAGTGTGTGCACCATGAGTGATGATCCTTCCGTGCCGGCATGCCTCTGTCTGCTTCTTCAGTCTATCCTCCTCCGGGCCAGCAGGTGGCTCCCCTGCACAGGGTCGGGTTCGGGGCGATGTTCGACCACATTGCCCGTCAGCAGGGGGAATCTGAGCCCATCTGGCCCATGATGGACCTCACCACTCGATGGGAAACGCCTGGAACGGAGGCCAAGTCCCCTTCCCCCGCTCTGGCAGTCGGTTCTCCCGATCAGGGTCCCTTCGGGTGGCCTTCAACAAGGATGTTCGATCACGATGAAAGAGGTAACCGATGGCAGCCAATGAATCCAGGGTTCTCATGTTCGGGTTCGTGGGAAAGGACCCCACACGGATCGGCCAGCCGGGGTCCACCCCGGTGTGTTCCTTCAGACTGGGGTCAACGCCGGCCTACTATGACACGGCCAGGGGCGTATGGACCAGAAGGCCTACAACATGGATAACGGTCAAGGCCTTCAGGAGCCTGGCCATGAACCTTCTGCAATCACTCCATAAGGGGGACCCGGTCATGGTGTCCGGCGGTCTGGTGACCGAGGAATGGACCAGTGGTGGGCAGCCGCACTCCACCATGGTCCTGGAAGCGGACGGGGTGGGCCATGATCTGAATCTGGGGCAGGGATCCTTCATCAGGATCAAACCTGATGACCCTGACTCGCAGGGATTCAGGGACCCGTGGGATGGTAAGGCGGAAGCGGGGGCGGGGGGAAATTCCGAAGAGGCCGGAGGTCTCGAATCGGATGCCGAGGGTGAGGATGCCTCCGACCAGCACGTAGGGGCTCCGGATCCAACGGATGATACGGAGAAGGCATCCGAGCAGTCAGCGGATGCCTTCTGAATCCATTTTGATGGGTTGTCGGTAGGGGTTTTTGCGCCTCCGGCCGCGGTGCCGCGGCCGGAGGCGCATGTCTACCAGATGTGGACCCTGTCCGCCGGATCCAACCACATGCCATCCGAGGTTTGCACCCTGAAGGCATCATAGAACTTATCGACGTTCCTGGCGATACCATTGGTCCGGAACTCGGCAGGGGAGTGGGGGTCGATCTGGAGGTACTGCTCGGCCAGCTGGTCTCGGTTCTTGGTCCGCCAGATGGATGCGTAGGACAGGAAGAAGCGTTGAAGACCGGTGTATCCGTCCATGGTCGGTGCCTGATCCAGGGCCTCATCCATGGCCAGGGCGCTGGTGTCGATGTCCTTGCCGGCCTTGTCTTGCAGGGCCAGGGCATAGGCCTTGATGGCGATATTGACGCCTCCCAGGTCACCGATGTTCTCACCGATGGTCAAGGCGCCATTGACATGAGGTGCCTTGTCGGGATCGTCCGCGTACTTCTCGGCCAGCTGCCGGGGGACGAACCCGTTGTACTGTTCGATCAGGGCCTTGGTCCGTTCCTCGAAGTTGACACGGTCCTGGGGTGTCCACCAGTCGTTGAGCCTGCCATCTCCGTCGTACTTGCTGCCCTGGTCGTCGAAGCCATGTCCGATCTCATGTCCGATCACGGCGCCGATGCCTCCGTAGTTGGCCGCATCATCGGCTTCGGGATCGAAGAAGGGGGGTTGGAGGATGGCGGCAGGGAAGACAATGACGTTCAGGGTCGGTTCGTAGTAGGCGTTGACGGTCTGCGGGTTCATCAGCCACTCGTCCTTGTCGACTGGCTTGCCGGCCTTGCCGAACTGGTACCCGGACTCGTACAGGTTGGCCTGGCGGACGTTGTTCACCAGACCCGCATCTTCACGAACCCGCAGGGCCGAGTAATCCCGCCACTTATCGGTATATCCGATCTTGGGAGAGAATTTGTCGAGCTTGGCCAGGGCCTTGACCTTGGTCTCGTCGCCCAGCCAGTCGCTGGCGGAGATCGAGACGCGGTAGGCTTCGATCAGGTTGCCGACCAGATCCTCCATATGATCCTTGCTGGACTGTGGGAAGTGGCGCCTGACATACTCCTGTCCCACCTCTTCACCACTTATTCCGTTGACCAGGGAGACGGCACGCTTCCAGCGGTCGCGCATCTGAGTGGTACCCGATAGCACCTTTCCGTAGAAGTCGAAGCGGGCCTGGTCGAAGTCCTCGGTCAGGAATCCTGCCCACTCGATCAGGGTGTGCACCCGGGCCCAGAGTTTCAGGTCCTCCAGGTCGCTGTCTCTCCAGAATCCGTTGAGTCCCTTCAGGAAGGAGGGTTCGTGGACGATGGTGTGAGTCAGGGCGGCGGTCAGGTCGACCGGCTGGTCGGCGGCGGCTGGGTTGGCATCATAGGCATCCTGCCAGGCCCTGATCCAGGCGGCCAGGTCGAAATCGGCCAAGGTCTGCTGCAGCTGGTGCATGTCGGTGGGGTTGTAGGTCCTGTCCTCATCCCTGGTAGAGACGTTGTCCCAGTGGTTGGAGGCGATTCGGGTCTCCAGATTCAGGACTCTGTCGGCCTGTTCCATCGCCTGGTCCTGGTCCGGTGCGTAGCCGGCAAGTCTCAGGAGTCTGGCGACCATCTCCTTATAGGCCTGGCGGACGGGCTGGTAGTGGGATTCACGGTAGTAGGCCTCATCGGGTAAACCCAGTCCGGCCTGTTCGATGTGGGCCACATTGGTGCCGGGGTTGCCCGGGTCGCCGTAGATGGCGATGCCAAAGAGATCGGGGCCGCCTGTGGGGTTGAGCCGCCCCAGGAGCGAGGTCAGGGCCGCCTTGTCCTCGACGGCGTCGATGGCCGCCAGGTCCGGGCGAATCGGATTCAGGCCGGCCGCTTCGATGGCCCGGGAATCGAGGAAGCTCCGGTAGAGGATGGTCGATTTGGTGGCCGGGTTGTCCGGATCTTCCAGGATGTCCCTGATCTGGCCCTCGGCGTCCTCGGCCAACTTGTCGAAGGACCCGAACCGGGAGCGGTCTTCGGGGAGTGCGTAGGTGTCGATCCAGGGTCCGTTCACGAAGCGGAAGAGGTCGTCCTGAGGCCTGATGACGGAAGAAAAGGAGGCGGGGTCCAGACCGGACCTGGCGGATGATTCTGTTGGGTGTGTCATACCTAGCAAGCCTAACCGTTTTTGATGACATGGGCCATCAGGGTAACGGGGCTGGAGCCTGCTGGAAACCAAAGAAAGCCGGTCATGACCAGGGTGAGCGGAGGGAGGAAAAAGACAGTCGAATTCCCGGCCTCGTTTAGACTGAACATTAGAAGCGGCACCCATGTGGATGCCGTCGGCACCATGTGAAAGAGGGGCACTATGTCAGATTCCAACCAAGGTCAAGATCCGGATTGGTACAGGGAAGGGCGGAACCAGGGTCCCTATGGGAACGGGAATCCCCAGGGTGGCCCCATTCCGACCATGGATCCCTTCAGACTGATTGTGGAGGGTATGGCCGGGGGGACCGTGAAGACCATCCGCGTCCTCTTGGGGACCATGGGCGCACTTGCGGTCGTCCTGGGACTCGCCCTCCTGCTGTGGCCCGATAAGACCCTGATCGTGCTGACCGTCATCCTGGGAATCTACTTCATCATCTCCGGCGTGGTCAGGTTGGCCACCTCCATCGTGGCACAGGGATTGCCGGCCGGATGGCGCGTTCTGGGTGTTCTCTTCGGTGCCCTGATTGCCATCGGTGGCATCGTCATTGTCAGGAACACGGCCCTGTCCGCTTCGGCCCTGACCATTCTTGTCACCATGATTGTCGGCATCGCCTGGATCATGGAGGGGATCATGAGCCTGGTGGCCTCCTGGGGGCTGCCGCATTCGGGCTGGACCATCTTCTCCGGCGTTGTGTCGATCCTGGCCGGTATCTGCGTCATGATCTACCCTTTGGGTTCGGTCATCTTCCTGGTCATCTTCAGTGGATGCGCCCTTCTGGTTCTGGGCATCGTCTCCATCATCAGGGCTTTCTCCTTCGGCAGGCGCTGATCTGGGGATTGTCGGTCCTGATTACCGGATAAGACTGATACCAGAACCTGGGTGAGGCCGTGCATCCGGCTGAACGCCAAACCGACGCATGGTGCAGCCGCTGGGGATACGCGGAGAATCTGAAAGGACGGAACAGGCATGATCGAGTTGAAGACCAAGCAGGAGATAGAGGAGATGAAGCCGGCGGGCAGGTTCGTCGGTCGCATCCTCAAAGAGCTCGAGGCCATGAGCAAACCCGGGGTCAACCTCCTCGATCTTGACGACTATGTCAAGCAGCAGATTCAGTCCCGCAAGGGGGCCACGTCCTGTTATGTGGACTATGCGCCGGACTTCGGCACCGGCCCCTTCGCCCATTACATCTGCTTGTCGGTCAATGATGCGGTCCTGCACGGGGTCCCCTTCGACTATGACCTTAAGGACGGCGACCTGCTCTCCCTGGACCTGGCCATCAACGTGGACGGGTGGGTCGGTGATTCGGCCATCAGCTTCGTAGTGGGAGACGATGCCGATCCCGAGGATCTGCGTCTGATCAAGACCACGGAGGATGCCCTGGCGGCCGGTATCGCCCAGGCCTATCCCGGCAACCGTCTGGGAGACATCTCCGCCGCAGTGGGTGAGGTGGCCCACCGTAACGGCTACAGCGTCAATCTGGAATTCGGCGGTCATGGCGTCGGTCGGATCATGCATGGCGATCCGCATGTTCCCAATGACGGCACTCCCCACCATGGATACAAGCTCCGTCCTGGCCTGGTCATCGCCATCGAACCCTGGTTCCTGGCCACCACGGACGAGATCTTCCAGGATCCCAAGGACGGCTGGACCCTGCGATCGTCCGACGGCTCCCGTGGTGCCCACAGCGAGCACACCATCGCCATCACCGAGAACGGACCGGTCATCCTGACCCGGCGGGATTGATCCGTGCAGGTTCCCTGCGCATGTAACCCCGGTGTTTACAGGGTGATTTGACATCATCTTCCGGTAACGGAAGGAACGATTTCGTCTGGTAGTCTGACCGCAATTCCGCGCCGGTATCGGGATGCTCCATCGTCTCACGACCCTGGTGACCGTACTGGCCGGACGGTCCGTCAGGTACAGATGGAGGTGTCGGATGACAACAGCACGGTTGGTTGTCGATGCCACAGAGTTCGATCTTCCGCTGGTCAAGTCCACCCAGGGGCCCGACGGCATCCTGGTCTCCTCCCTGCGCAACGACGGATGGGTCACGCTGGACCCAGGTTTCCTGACCACCGCCCAGTGCGAGTCGGCCATCACCTTCATTGACGGCAGCCGGTCCATCCTCCGCTACCGGGGGTATCCGATCGAGGAACTCTGCCAGGGTTCGAACTTCCTGGAGGTGGCCTGGCTCCTGATTCATGGGGACCTGCCCGACCAGAGGCAGTACGATGACTTCCGTGAACGGATCCTCCACCACACCTTCGTGGGGGAGGACTTCCGCAACCTCCTCTCGTCCTTCCCCAGGGGCGCCCACCCGATGAGCGTCCTGGCCTCGGCAGTCAACGCCCTGGCCACTTTCCACCCTGACACCTGTGAGTTCGGCGACCCCGACCAGTTCGACGAGGCCTGCGCCATCATCATGGCCAAGGTTCGTACCGTCGTCTCCCTGATTCACCGACGCCGCAGGAACGAACCGCTGCTCTACCCTGACGAGACCAGGGGCTATGTGGAGGACTTTTTGAGGATGAGCTTCGCCATTCCTTATGAGCCATACCAGGCCAATCCGCTCATGGTCCAGGCGCTTGACAAGCTCCTGATCATCCACGCCGACCATGAGCAGAACTGCTCCACCTCGGTCGTCCGGGTGGCGGGGTCGGCCCATGCCAACCTCTATTCCGCCGTGGCGGCCGGCATCAACGCCCTTTCCGGTCCCCTGCACGGAGGAGCCAACGAACAGGTGCTCCGTCAGCTCGAGGAGATACGGGATTCCGGCCTGGGTGTGCGGGCCTATGTTGAGGAGACCAAGAAGGAGGGAGGCAGGATTTCAGGGCTGGGGCACCGGGTCTATAAGTCCTATGACCCCCGGGCGGCCATCGCCAAGAAATGGCTCTACGCCATCATGGAAGATGAGGTGAACCACTTTGGCTCCGCCGACAGGTCCCTCTTCGATGTGGCTCTGGAATTGGAGGACATGGCCCTCCATGACGACTACTTCGTAGACCGGCACCTCTACCCCAACGTGGACTTCTACACGGGATTGGTCTATCGGGCAATCGGTTTCGACCCTCAGATGTTCACGACCCTCTTCGCCCTGGGCCGTATTCCGGGATGGATCGCCCAGTACCGTGAGATGATGAACGATCCCGCCTCGAAGATCGGACGGCCCCGGCAGGTCTACACCGGACATGGCAAGCGAACCTTCACCCCCATCGATCGGCGCCGTTGACGGGAAGCAGCCGAGCGAATCCGTAGGGGACCGGGTCGCCTCTGCCGATTCAGCATGCCGACTCCGTTTTTGCGGGTTCTATAGCACGTGGGAGCGACGGGAGTTCGTCGGCTGATGCCGGCTGGGCCTCGTTGTGGCGGGGTCAGTTCTTATGGAGGCTTCCGTTCAGTTCTATCCCCTTGGTCCGTAGCCTTACCTGGACCTGTCCGGTCTGGGAGTTGCGGATGAAGAGCAGGTGATTCCGGCCGCTGAGCTCGGAGCCCTTGACCGTATCCTTCTTGATGCCCAGGTACTTGGCCGTTTCGCTGTCGGCACCCAGGACGATTTTGGTTCCGGCGGTCACGTAGAGTCCGGCCTCCACCACACAGTTGTCGCCCAGGGAGATGCCGATGCCGGCGTTGGCCCCCAGGAGGGAATGTTCACCGATGGAGACCCTGTGCTTGCCGCCGCCCGACAGGGTGCCCATGATGGAGGCCCCGCCGCCGATGTCCGAGCCGTCTCCCACCACGACCCCCTGGGAGATTCGCCCTTCGATCATGGAGGTGCCCAGGGTGCCGGCGTTGAAGTTGACGAACCCCTCATGCATGACCGTGGTACCGGGGGAGAGGTAGGCGCCCAGGCGGATCCGGTCGGCATTGCCGATGCGGACGCCTAAAGGGATCACGTAGTCCACCATTCTGGGCAGTTTGTCGATGCTGAGCACGGTCACGTCCACCACTGGGATTCCGGGCATGGATCGGCCCGCAGCCCCCAACAGGTCGGTCTTGCGCAGGGCGAAGTCCTCCGGGGCGAAGGGGCCGTAGTTGGTCCAGACCGCATTGTTCAGATGATCGAAGATCCCGTCGAGGTTCATCGTGTTTGGTCTGGCCAGACGCAGGCTGAGCAGGTGGAGACGCAGGTAGGCATCGGCCGCATCCCTGATGGGCGCATCAAGGTCGGCCACCGTGAAGACGGGCTGCCTGCGGACCCCGCGGGCATCGGGTTGGTCATGCACCAGGGCATCGAACCCATGTGCCGGCCTGTCCGCCGGACCGGGTGGGGTCGATATCTCCGCATGAGGATACCAGACATCCAGAGTCCTGCCCTGGGCGTCGATGCTGGCCAGACCCCAGCCCCATCCTGTACCTGCACTTGTCATCTCGACTCCTTCCTATCGTCCGGGTGGGCCGCTTGGTCCTTCCGCTTCCAATCAGAATAGAACAGGTTAGGGGCGGGGCTTCGTCCGGTCTTGGTGGTTGGGACCGGGCATGGCTAGGATATTGCCCTGTGAGTGATTACAGTGATGAACGCGAGCGTCGTGAGCGTAGGCGTAGGAATGTGGCCCGGGTGGTCTGCCTTGTCATCGCTGTCGCCCTCCTGGGCAGTCTGATTGTCCCTGCCATCTTCAGTGGGCTTTGACGTTGGCCCTGCGGTGCCGGTCCTCGTCCGTGGCCGACAGCCGGTGAGTGTGGGAATCCGGGAGGATGCTGAACCCCTACAGGTGAACGAGCGGTTGGTATGACCGTCATTCGAGGAATACAGACAGATGTGTGCGTATGCAGTCCGGCAGGTTTCGAGGCCGGCGTATGGAATGGTGAAACAAGATGGCAGAAGTTGATTTTTCCCAGGCTCTTGCACAGGCCCGGGCCAAGTACGAGATGATCGCCAAGGCGCTGGACCCGGAAGGTCTGCGCTCGCGGATAGCCGACCTGGAGAAGGAGGCCAGCGCCCCGGGTCTCTGGGACGATCAGGAGAACGCCCAGAAGGTGACCAGCAAGCTCTCTTCCCTCCAGTCCCAGCTCAAGCACCTGGAGTCCGCCTCCAGCAGGCTGGATGACGTGGAGACCCTGGAAGAACTGGGGCGCGAGGAGGATGACCAGGACACCATGGCCGAGGCCCGCAAGGAGGTCGAGTCCCTGAATTCCGACCTGGCCGACATGGAGATCCAGACCCTCCTGGACGGCGAGTACGACGAGCGTGCGGCCGTGGTGACCATCCGGTCCGGGGCCGGCGGTGTGGATGCGGCCGACTGGGCCCAGATGCTCCTGCGCATGTACATGCGGTGGGCGGAGCGCCACGGCTTCAAGACCAAGGTTCTGGACACCTCCTATGCCGAGGAGGCCGGTATCAAGTCGGCCACCTTCCAGGTGGACGCCCCCTATGCCTACGGCAGGCTTTCGGTCGAGGGCGGCACCCACCGCCTGGTCCGTATCTCCCCCTTCGACAACCAGGGCCGCAGGCAGACCTCCTTCGCGGCGGTCGAGGTCATCCCCCTGGTGGAGCCCACGGACCACATCGACATCCCCGATTCGGACATCCGCGTGGATACCTACTGCTCGTCCGGCCCTGGTGGGCAGGGTGTCAACACCACCTATTCAGCCGTCCGCATCACCCATCTGCCCACCAACATCGTGGTCACCATGCAGGATGAACGCAGTCAGATCCAGAACAGGGCGGCCGCCATGGCGGTCCTCCAGTCCCGACTCCTGGTCCTGCGCCATGAAGAGGAGGCCAAGAAGAAGAAGGAGCTGGCCGGCGATATCAAGGCCAGCTGGGGTGACCAGATGCGCTCCTATGTGCTCCACCCCTATCAGATGGTCAAGGATCTGCGTACGGGTCATGAGACATCCGATACCCAGGGGGTCTTCGACGGGAACATCGACGCCTTCATAGAGGCCGGCATCCGCTGGCGCCACCAGCAGCGTCGCGAACAACAGGAGGAGCGCGAAGCGGCCGGAAAGTGACTCTACGGTCTGCTGGCGTGGAGATGATGCCATGATTTCGGCCTTCTGACCTGTCGGGGTGTGGTGAGGGTGAGTAAGGTCGTATTTGTTGCTAATGTCGGTGAGGTTACCGATGAACGGAGGGTCCATGGCGCTGATTTCACTCAAGGGCGTGACCAAGATCTACCCGAAGGGGTCCCGCCCTGCCCTGGACAACATCAGCCTGGCCATCGACCGGGGGGATTTCGTCTTCCTGGTGGGGGCCAGCGGCTCTGGCAAGACCACTTTGCTCCGTCTGCTCCTGCACGAGGAGGAGGCCACCGAGGGTGAGATTCGTGTGGCGGGCAACGACCTGCGCAGGTTGCGCGACAGCGAGGTCCCCGGCTACCGACGCTCCATCGGCTTCGTCTTCCAGGATTACAAGCTGCTGACCAACAAGACGGTCTGGCAGAACGTGGCCTTCACCCTGGAGGTCATCGGAGCCCGCCGTTCCACCATCAAGACCCTGGTCCCCCAGGTTCTGAAGACGGTGGGCCTGACCGGCAAGGAAGACAACTATCCCCACGAGCTTTCCGGCGGCGAGGCCCAGCGTGTGGCCCTGGCCCGAGCCTATGTGAACCATCCGCAGATTCTCCTGGCCGACGAGCCCACAGGCAATCTGGACCCGACCACATCCCTGGGCATCATGGAGGTCCTTGACGCCATCAACCGCACCGGGACAACGGTGGTCATGGCCACCCACAACGAGGAGATCGTCAACTCCATGCGCAAGCGGGTGGTGGAGCTCCACACCGGTAAGATCATGCGTGACCAGGAACACGGTTCCTACGACTCCTCCAAGTTCTTCCCCGATGCCGAGGTGGAGGCCAAGGCCCATCACGCCATCCGCGACCCCGGGGACGGGGATGCCCTTGACCAGGCCCAGCAGGGCGATGCCCCCAGGCCCAAGATCCGTGTGACCACGATTGAGGCCTCCAGGAACAAGGCCATCAGCGACGGGACCAAGGGGGCTGTCGAGGTGGTCGAGGCAGTGGCCGAGGCCATTCACGATTCCCAGTATGGGGACGAGGGAATAGCCCGCTTGGCCAATTCGGTCCATTCCGGTCGAACCGGCCGGTACGGTGAGGTCTTCACCCCCGTTGAGACCACCCTCACCTGGGGCAAGGGAATCAAGAATCTGGAAGAGGCCGGAAGGAACAGGGCCGCAGACCAGGCTTCCGGGTCGCAGCAGGAGGCCGACCAGACTGATAGTGAGGTTGAAGGCCCCCAGGAGTCCGATGTCGGGGCCGGTCAGGCCGCCACCGAGACGCCGGAGTCCGGTCCTTCCCGGGTCGGTGCGGATGCCGATGCCGGGTATGACCGTTTCAAGCCCTCCTCGGCGCAGACGGGAGCGGCCGGCAGTGCCCGGCACCGGGCCGGACAGTTTTCCGCGCAAGGTGGTCAGGTTCCGGCCCGGGCGGTTGAGCCCCCGGTTCAGGCCGGTCGGTCGGCCGATGCTTCGGAACGGCCAACAGGAAACCCGGCCCAGGCAAACGGCCAAAAGGTGCAGTCTTCATATCGGGCGGACAAGGCCCCCGCCCAGGCCCCGCCGGCCCCTCCGACTCCGCCTGTGCGGGGAGGGGCGGCCAAGGAGAGCGTTCAGGAGGACGATAGGCGATGAGACTGCGGTTCATTCTTTCCAGCACCTGGGATAATCTCCGCCGGAACGGGTCCATGATCCTCTCCGTCATGCTGGTCACTTTCATATCCTTCCTCTTCATCGGGGCATCGGGTCTGATGCAGGCCCAGATAACCAAGGCCAAGGGGGACTGGTACGACCAGGTGGAGGTGGTCGTCTGGCTCTGCCCGGACGGCACCAGCCAGGCCACCTCATGCGCCACCGGCAAGGCCCCCACCAAGGACGAGATCGTCAAACTGGAATCCACGATCCACAGCGAACTCAGGGATTCGGTGGCCAAGATCACCTACCAGAGCCGTGAGGACTTTTTCAAGGGCACCTTCCTCAAGCAGTACCCCAACGGGACCTATGAGGGGCGTACCCTGACCGCCGCCGACATGCAGGATTCCCTCCGTCTGAAACTCAAGGACCCCACCAAGTACCAGGTGGTCACCGAGGTCTTGAGTGGAAGGGACGGGGTCGAGGAGGTTTCCGATCAGCGGCAGATCTTCGATCCCGTCTTCAAGATTCTGAACAGGGCGACCGTGGTCACCCTGGTCCTGGCCGTGGTCATGGTGGTGGTGGCCATCCTCCTGACGGGTACCACCATCAGGATGAGCGCCGCCTCCAGAAAGAACGAGACGGAGATCATGCGTCTGGTGGGTGCCTCGAACTGGACCATCCGCCTCCCCTTCATCCTGGAGGGCGTCGTGGCCTCCTTCCTGGGTTCCCTCCTCGCTGTGGGGGCCCTGAGCGCCATCGTCAAACTCTTCATCACCGATTGGCTGGCCAAGACCGTGCAGTGGATGCCTTACATCAATCAGACGACGGTCCTGGTCATGGCACCGGCCCTGATCCTGGGTGCCATGGTCCTCTCCGCCCTGGCATCCTCCATCTCCCTGCGCAGGTATCTCAAGGCTTGAGAGGTGATGTAATGAGGGTGCTCCGAAATCGGCAACCAGGAAGCGAAATCTGTCATAATGACTACAGTCCATTTGGAAGTGAATGAAAGGCCATGAACATGAAGCGTACGAAACGGACGAACGCTGCGCTTGGCCTCGTGCTGACCCTGACAACCCTGGTGGGAACCTTGGCTTTCGGGTACGTCGATAAGGTGCCTCAGGCCCAGGCCGCTCCGACCTGGTATGATCTTCAGCAGAAGGTGCAGAACAATGAGGCCCTGAAGGGCAAGCTGGCCGGGGTGGATGCCGATCTGGCAAACCAGATTCTCAGCCTGGACGATCTGAACTCCAACCAGATTCCCACAGCTCAGAAGGATGCCCAGGAAGCCCAGCAGAATGCGGAGCAGGCCAATAGCCTGGCCCAGGCCACCAATGACCGCCTGGAGGCGGCCAAGCGCGACAAGGCCGACCTGGAGGAGAAGATCAAGCAGACCGGCATCGACTACGACGATGCCAAGGACGGCGTGGCCCAGATGGCCCGTAAGGGGTTCCACGGGTCTGATGCCTCCCAGGTCATGGACATCGTGACCAAGTCGTCCAGCACCCAGGACTTCGTCGACAAGATGCAGTCCGATGCGGCAGTGACCAGATCCGAGGCCAACACCGCCAACGATGCGGCCAACACCCTGAACTCATCGATGAATCGCAAACAGCGCCTGGAAGCCATCGAGAAGCAGATCACCAGTCTGAAGACCAAGGCGGACCAGCAGGCCGCTGATGCCCAGCAGGCCGCGGCCCAGGCCCAGGCCAAGCAGGACAGTCTCCAGGCCCTGCGCGACCAGGGTGCCCAGGCCCGGGCCAGTCTGGAGAGTCAGAAGAGCTCTCTTACCACCCAGGCCGCCCGTGAAGCGGCCGACATCGTGGCCACCGAATCGATGATTCAGTCCCTGAACCAGCCCGGTGGGGGCGGCACCGTCGATCCTTCATCCGGCGGCTCCCAGCAGACCGGTGGCGGCGGCGCGCCGCCATCAGGTCCGGTGACTCCGCCCAGTGGTGGCGGTGGTGGCGGCAACGGTGGTGGAGCCAGCGGCATGAACTATGGCGTTCCCGGCAATTGCCCCGAGGGCTCCGGTTTCTGCTACGGCCATCCCACCGGTAACTCCGTCGGTGGTGCTGCATATCCGGCACGTCAGTGCACACTCTGGGCCTACATCCGTCGCTCGCAGTTGAGTCTGCCTGTCGGATCCTACATGGGCAATGGAGCCGATTGGGCGAACACCGGGCGTAGTCTGGGTTACCTGGTCAACAACACCCCGCACGTGGGTGCCGCCATGGTCTTCGCCCGGGGGCAGCGCGTGGGGTACTGGAATGCCGATTGGACCTATGGGCACGTGGCTGTCGTTGAACGTGTCAATTCGGACGGTTCGGTGCTGATTTCCGAGGGTGGCACCGGCTTCGCCTCCTTCCCGGCCTACGAGACGGTCTACGGGGCAGGCAACTACCAGTACGTGCACTACTGATTCGCGGTCCCGGTTCGAGACCGGGATCCGGCTTCGACACAGGCGCCATCCTTGACGGACGGTGCCTGTGTGCTATCGTCGGTGCAGCACAACCCGGAAGGATGACCCGGATGAAAGGGGGATGCCATGGCCAAGGAGACCGGAACGACTTTGATTGCCCAGAACAGGCGGGCCCGTCACGATTACCAGATCGAAGACAGGGTTGAGGCCGGCATCGCCCTGACCGGGACCGAGGTCAAATCCCTGCGTGAGGGGAGGGCCTCCCTGGTCGAGGCCTTCGTCAGCATCGACAGGCACCATGAGGTCTGGCTGGAGAATGCGAACATACCCGAATACCTGAATGGAACCTGGAACAACCACGCCCCCAAGCGCAAGAGGAAGCTCCTGCTCCACTCCCGGCAGATCGTTCACCTGGAGCGCCAGATTCAGGCCAAGGGCTACACCATCGTTCCCCTCAGCCTGTACTTCAAGGACGGCAGGGTCAAGGTCGAGATAGCCGTGGCCAAGGGGAAGCGCGAGTACGACAAGCGCCAGACCCTGCGCGAGGAGCAGGACAAACGTGAGGCCCTGCGGGCCATGCGCTATAAGAACAGACGCCGCTGACGGGGTGAAGCCGGGTCTTGCCCGGGGTCCAAGGCCTGGTCTGCCTCCGCTTTCACCCGTCCCCCCCCCCCTCCCGGTAGTGCAGTCCGGCCATGATTATGGGGTGGTGGGTTGTTGCCGCAGCCCGCCTGGTTGTGGTGGTGGGCGGGTTGGGTCCCACCACCAGGGGAACAGCGCAACCGAACCATCTTCGATTGGTATCACCGCCCTGACGGATCTGAGTTCGATCAATTGGATTGTCTCCAACAATCGTGAATGCGGGATATGTTTTATGCATAACGACACGCCCGAGTTCTTCATGGTGGTTGGCTGATTACTGACATCGATAACCATTGCAATCACAAGGAGAATGTGGACCCTTCCGAATGGGGTCGTCAGGTAGCGGACATGCATAACTGCATAAAAATGCAAAAGAGTGCATAATAGTACATACCAATCAAGAAAAGTCGTGGAGGCCGTTGTACGAGGGCGGTCTCTGGAGATGGAGCTGAATGATGATGGGGAAGATGAAGACGGCGGCGGCAGCCGCACTGAGTGTGGTCCTTCTGGCAGCGGTCGGCGCATGCGGTACAACGGACGGAGCGGACAAGGCCAGCCAGGGGGGCAAGTCCGAAGGCAGTTCCCACCCCGCGGCCTTCGATGTGAGCGGCATCAAGAAGGACCCCGCCATTGCGGCCAAGGTGCCCGAGTCGGTGGCCAAGGGAGGAAAGCTGACTGTCGGCATGGAGACCTCCTACGCCCCCGGTGAGTTCATGGACGAGGACGGGAAGACCCCCATCGGATACGACGTGGATCTGTCCAATGCCATCGCCAAGGTCATGGGACTCAAGGGCAATATGGTCAGCGCCTCCTTCGACACCATCATCCCCGCCATCGGGAGCAAGTACGATGCGGGCATCTCCAGCTTCACCATCACCAAGGAACGGATGCAGTCGGTCGATTTCGTCACCACCTTCAAGGCCGGTACCGCTTTCGCCGTCAAGAAGGGCAACCCCTCCAAGATCGATCCCGATGACATCTGCGGGGTCAAGGTCGGTGTGCAGACAGGCACCATCGAGGAGCAGCAGGCCAGCGACAAGATCTCGGCCGAGTGCAAGGCCAAGGGCAAGAAGCCCGTGGATGTTCAGTCCTACAAGCAGCAGACCGATGCCGCCACGGCGGTGGTCAACGGCAAGATCGATGTCCTCTATGCGGACTCCCAGGTGACCGGGTACGCCATCAAGCAGACCGAGGGCCAGCTGGAGCAGCTGGGCAAGGACACCGATATCGTCCTTCAGGGGGCTGCCCTGAAGAAGGGGAGCGGTATGGCCGAGGCCACCCAGGCAGCCCTGCAGAAGCTGATCGACGATGGCACCTATGCCAAGATCCTCAAGAACTGGGGTGTGCAGAGCGGTGCCATCGACAAGGCGGAGATCAACCCGGCGGTCGCCGACTGAGAGATAACCAGGGGACGGTCCTGACTGGCCCCGATACAGGCAAGCGGTCCGGCCGTAGGTTCAAAGCAACCAAGGCCGGACCTTCGAGGGCAAGGGGCGGCCGAGAACCCGGTGACACGGGGCGGTAGGCTGGACCTGATTACATGCCAGCGAATCGGAAGGAAGCAGGAGATGCATACCAAGAAGGGGACGGATTCGGTTCATATCCCCGGCAGGATACAGGCCAGACCGGTGCGCAAGCCGGGGCCGATCGTGGCTGCCGTCATCGTGGCCGTCTTCGTGGCCATGCTGATCCACGGCATGGTGACCAATCCCAACTTCGATTGGCCCACCGTCTGGAAGTATCTCTTCAATGAGCACGTCCTGGACGGCATCAAGTGGACCCTCCTCCTCACCGTCTATGCCATGGTTCTGGCCACGGTCCTGGCCATCATCCTGGCAGTCATGCGCAAGTCGTCCAACCCGGTCCTGCGTTGGGTCAGCTGGTTCTTCATCTGGTTCTTCCGCGGCACGCCCGTATACACCCAGCTTGTCTTCTGGGGCTTGCTCTCGGTCCTGATTCCCAAGCTGGCCATAGGCATCCCCTTCGGACCGGAGTTCTGGAGCATCGACACCAAGACCCTGCTGAACGCCACCGTGGCCACGGTTCTGGGTCTTGGACTCAACGAGGCCGCCTACCTTTCCGAGATCGTCCGTGCCGGGATCGAGGCCGTCGATCCGGGTCAGAGCGAGGCCGCCAAGGCCCTGGGCATGCCCCCCTCGATGATCATGCGGAGAATCGTCCTGCCCCAGGCCATGCGCATCATCGTGCCGCCCACCGGCAACGAGACCATCGGCATGCTCAAGACCACCTCCCTGGCCCTGGCCGTTCCCTTCACCCTGGAGCTGCAGTTCGCCACCAACGCCATCGCCAACCGCATCTACAAGACCATTCCACTTCTGATCGTGGCCTGCATCTGGTATCTGGTCATCACCTCCATCCTCATGGTCATCCAGGCCCAGCTCGAAAAGCACTATGGCAAGGGATTCGATTCGCGACCCTTGGTGAGCAAGTCCTCACAGGGTTCTGATGGCGAGAGCGACAAGACCCAGTCCAAGCAGGATGTCGATAAGGTCAACCAGGTCCTGATGGCGGGGTTGAACGCATGAGCAGGGGAGCGAAACCGAACATGAACACTGGCGCAGAGGAAGCGGGAGGACCGGGCGTGAAGAGGGACCTGGGCGAGGTCAGGCAGCAGTCGGGCTCCTCCAGACCGGCCATCATCATCAGGGATGTGCACAAGGTCTTTGGTGACCTGCATGTCCTCAAGGGGATCAGTCTGGAGGTCATGCCGGGCACGGTGACCGCCATCCTGGGACCGTCCGGTTCGGGCAAGTCCACCCTTCTGCGCCTGATCAACCAGCTGGAGACCAGGACTGCCGGGGAGATCTACGTCAATGGGGAACTGACCGGGTACAGGCAGGTGGAGACCTCTCATGGCGCGGTCCTGCAGACCCTGGATGAGAAGGCCATCGCCCGTCAGCGGGCCAGGATCGGCATGGTCTTCCAGCGGTTCAACCTCTTCCCCCATATGACCGCCCTCGAGAACGTCATGGAGGCACCGGTCCATGTCGGCCGGGTGCCCAAGGCCAAGGCCAGGGAGGAGGCCCAGGCCCAGCTGGAACGGGTTGGCCTGGGTGACCGGATGGATTATTATCCCTCCCAGCTTTCCGGTGGACAGCAGCAGCGGGTGGCCATCGCCCGGGCCCTGGCCATGCACCCCGACATCATGCTCTTCGACGAGCCCACCAGCGCCTTGGATCCGGAGCTGGTCGGGGATGTCCTTGGCGTCATGCGTCAGGTCGCCGGCCAGGGCATGACCATGGTCGTGGTCACCCATGAGATGGGGTTCGCCCGTGAGGTGGCCGAGCAGATCGTCTTCATGGATGAGGGTGTGGTCGTCGAGCAGGGTGGTCCCAAGATCATCGACCACCCCACCACCGATCGTTTCAGGGGGTTTCTCGATACCGTCCTGTAAGGGCAACCAAGCCGGGTACGGGCCTTCCGTGGTGCCCGTACTGGTTACAAGCCGGTCCGGTCGTGGTCTTGTAGATAATGTCTGGCTCTGTTAAACCAGAATTGACATGAGAAACAGAAAACGAAAGGTTCCAGCAGATTGTTGCCTACTGGAACCCTTGGGTTTTGATGATAGGTCAGATTCGATCCGAGTATGGGAGACTTTTCATGTAACCCTCCATCCACGTCCAATCTGGTTCACCTGCCAGTGTTTGGGGCAGTTTGATCGTGTTGTCGGCCAGAGTGGTCTTCATCTTGCGTCCAAAGGAGTAGCGTCGGCGTTCAAGACAGTACACTGTCGCTATGAATAGCCCACTGTACTTGTTGAGGTGCTGGCTGTGCCCGGTGACAATATCCATCGTGCCTATGAAATCCTGATCCATGTAGTTCGCGTAGCCGACGGATCCTTGTCCGTTGCAGATGAAGACGATGCAGTTACCCCTGCTCATAAGATCTGGGTTCGCGGCAACATGTTTGATGATGCCGTTATCGTTCTTTTTGGCTCCGACGTACACGGTGCCTTCACCGTCTTCGAGTTCGGACGCGTTCTTGCTTTTGCCGTTTTCCAACGAGAAAAGGCCACCGATCCGGAATGTTCCCCATGTATTCGTGTCAAGACATGGGGAGGATGATGCCACCCGCGTGCTGACAGGCAAGTGGTGCAGACTCCCCATATGGTCTTCCATCCGAAGCCAATCGGGGATATAGCCTTGGTCGGAGTACTTGTGTGTGGCATCTATGACATATCCCCTTTGATTGTTCCCGAGTGCGGGGAGCCTTATGCAAAGGTCCGTCTTGTAGTGCGCATTCAACTCGCGTCCGAATGCTTGGAACCTAAGTTTACATTCATGTTGGATGATGGTCGCTATGAAGAGCTTGCATTCCATGCTCAAGGGTTCCTTTTCTTGTAGGACGGCTACGTTCTGTGCGGTGTAGAACGGCGCGGTTTGCAGAAAACAGGAGCCTAGGCTTCCGCCCAATGCGAGTGTCAAACAGCCTGCCGGGTATGGTGCCACGCCTTCGACCGGATCGACTTCGCCGCCGATGCCGTTATCGTCGCTGGTCCTAGTCACGAAGTTCACTGACGGGTCGGCGCTCGTCATGGCTATCATGTCGAACTTGTTGCCCATTCCCGCGTTGAACAGCCTATGCAGGTAGAACGTCTTCCATGTCGAAGTGTCAGCTTTCATAGACCTTGCCTTCCTTGACGAGGTAGGAAAGATAGTCATTGAGGGTCTGCTGGAAGTCGTTCTCGGTGAGTGTGGTGTAATCGGTTTCCATGTAGGCTTCCGCCAGCCACTCATCTTCTGCGGTGACCTTTTTGAGTACGGAAAGTCCGGGTTCCGCTTTCCTGTTGCGGTAGAGGTCAAGCCAATGCTCCTCGGTCCTGTTCCACAGGCTGTTGCCGCCCTCGTCTGTTTTCTCGACGCGCCCCAATCCCTTGCGCTTTATGAACTTGTCATCTTTGAAGTAGCCGAAGAACGTGTCTCGTCTGGCTTTCTCATGCCGTTGCGACAGGTCGAACACCATGCAGCACGCTACGGCAGACGCGCCGGGATAGAACATCTCGTTGGGTAGGGAGAATACGGCGTCCAACGTGTAGTTGTCCAGCATTTTCCTCTTGAATCTTTTCAGGACCGAACTGTTGCCAATGGCGCATTGCAACGGAAGAAGAACCGCCATCCTGCATGAGGTCGGGACGTGCCTTGCAACCCATTCGACATAGTGCAGTCCCTTCGAGGGATCCTCCTTCTTCTTGGAGTCCCATGTCTTGACGAACTCGGGGTCGCACTGGTTTTTGGTCGCGTTATAGGGTGGGTTCATAAGCACGATGTTGATGTTTTTGCCGTTGATCCATTCGCCACGATTGAACATGGAGTCCTTGACAATGTTGCTGTTTCCGTCACCGTGTATGAGCATGTTAGTGGATGCGAGGCCGAAAGCTCCGTCCTCACGTTCGATACCGAATATCTGGTGCTTCATCACCTTCGTGCGTTCCTTATCATCATCGCAGTCGTCCATCGCGTCGGTCATGGCCCGGACGAGGAAAGCCCCAGATCCGCAGCATGGGTCGAGAACCCGTGAGTTCCGGTTGACGCCTACGGCCTTCGACATGAAATCGCAGATATGGTCGGGAGTGAACGCCTGATTCTTGTCTGATTTGCCGACGTACTTGTTGAACGTCGTGAAGAACAGGTTCAGAAGATCCTGGCCTGCGGTGTTCTTGTCGTTGATATAGGGAAGGACGTTCGTCTCGATGTATTCGAGGATTTGAGCGAGATCGGGATATGGAAGCCCCGCTATGTCCTGGTCTTCGAGGATGTGACGGCTCAGGGTGGCTATCTTATCCGCCTTGTTGATCTGCCCGTCGGTATCCGTGTCGGAGTCTTCCGAGAAGTCCTTGGAGAGCAGGCCGGTAAGCGTCTCCTTGATTTTCTCGATGACTACGCTGGTCGGTGAAAGGGTGTTCCCGTTCCCGTCAATCGTCTCTTTGACGCCCTTGTATACCAAGTTGTATTTCAATGCGAGCAGGCAGGTCCCGACGAATTGGCTCCTCAGGTGCTCGTCGATATTGTTGGAGTGCAACAGGTCGTTAAGGTTTTTTATGCTGTCCACGACTTTGATGCGGTCATTCACCCGCCCGAAGCATAGTTCCTCATATTCCTCGAACTTGCGTATCGTGTGTTCCTCATGACGGTTGCCATCGCTGATGATGACGGATTGTCCGTACCACAGCCAGACCTGATTGCCGTCCGTCTCTGCGAGTATCGCCACGATTCGTTTGTCGGAGAGTTCCTTCTCAAACCTCACATATTCCTGCAACTGCTCGTATATCTGATTTGTGCTCCATTTTGAGAAATAATCCTTCGTTTCTACCAATATGACGAGACGGTCATTTGAGAAGCGCAGATCCGGGCGTACATGATTACCTTTACGGGAGCGCTGATAGTCTCGGATGTTCTTGCCTGCCTGTTTGAAGGCGCGAACGTAACTGAACTCCTGGCCTTCGGTTGCCGCGAACCCCTCTGCCAGGTATTCACGTCCGACCGTCTGTATTATGTCAGAGCGTTGCATGGCTCACCTCGCCATGCGCATTGGTCATGCGGGGGCTATTGGCCTCGCCCCCCCCCCCCCCCGCTTCGATTGCGGTTCGTGGATATGGCTCACTTGTCCTGCTCCTTCACATTGTTGAGGCTGATGTTGAATGGCATGCCCTGCTCGCGGACGACCGCCTTCAAAAAGATGGTGACCGCGCCAGTCATGCTCAAACCAAGGGGTTCGAGCACCTTGTTCGCCTCGTGTTTCAACTGCGGGTCGAGCCGCATCGTCGTCGTCGGAGTACCCATGATCGCACCTCCTGTGCTCGATTCGTATAAGCACATTGTAGCTCATCCGCGACCATGCTACGCGGCCTCCATGCCCCAATAGTCCATGTAGGGTGGTGTGACGCCGTTCCAATCCCGTGTGGTGCCGGAGCATGGCTGCGCGTCCGACTCCCGCACCAGGCTACGCGCCGAACCGCTTGTGTGAGTGCGCCTCCATAGGAACCATGTGAGAGGTAGGTTTGCAGGTGCTTCGTACTCACTCCCCGGAACCCGGACATGAAACCCTTCAACGACGAGTGCAGGGCGTTCACACGGTTGATCCGGTGCTGTTTCGCGTCAGTCGCCTCATGCTCCGCACCCAACGCCTCCAACACCTTCGGATACGCCAGCGCGTCATCCATGACCACATGCGAACCTTTGCTGATACGGTGCGAAAGCGATTCCAACGCACGGTCAACGGAGAGTACGCCCCGCCCGCACAACGTGGCGAACGCGCCCCCGTCATCCGCCATGCCTGTCATTATGCAGATCTGCTCCTTCGACAGGCCGCGCTTTTTGAGGCTTTTCCCGCGATGCCGTGCAGGTCTGGGCAGCTTGAACTTCCCCCGTTTGTGGTTGCCGGTGAAACTCTCCCGCACATATGTCTCATCCAACTCCACCGACTCGCCAGCACGCGCTTGGAACGCGGGCAGATATTGTTCCATGCAGGTGATGAGACGAACCCTCATGAGCCACGCCGTCCTCAGCGACACCCGGCACCTTCTCGCGCACTCCCTCAGAGGCAGCATGTCAATGAAGCACTCCACGTACAGCATCCACTTGCCTACCGGCAGCTTGCTACGCCCTATCAGCGTGTCCCTCTTGGCGGTGAACGTGCGACGGCAGTCACGGCACTGGTAGCGTTGCGCCTTGTTCCGGTCATGGCCTTTCCTGACGTAGGAGATTGACCCGCACCACGGGCACGCGAGTTCATCATCCGCGGGCGGCTCATACGTCAGCTCGTACACCAATTGCCTCAACTCCGACACAGTCTGGCGACGCTCCATCGCGCCCATCCCGTCCAGTTGCCTGCGTACCGGGTCCGTCAGCCTCATCGCCCTCACCCAACCTTAAGCAGTAACACCATCGTAGCTACAAGCATGGACGGATTAACCTAACCCATGTCAAAACTGGTTTAACAGAGCCTAATGTCTTGTAGATATTCAGGCAAGAATACGCCCGGTCGGCAGGGCTGCCCTGGCATCCTGGCTACACTGGTGGATCATGTGCGGAATCGTTGGATATGCCGGATCTGTCCATGCGGCTTGTGGAAGGCCTCTTGAAGTCTGCCTGAATGGTCTCGGGCGCCTTGAATACCGTGGTTACGACTCCACCGGTGTGGCCCTGGCGGCCCCCGGCATGGAGAAGGTAGCCGTCCGCAAGAAGGCCGGTCGCTTGAAGAACCTCCTCGCCGACATCGAAACCAACCCCTTGCCGGATGCGACCGTGGGCATCGGCCACACCCGCTGGGCCACCAACGGCGAGCCGACCGACCTGAACGCCCACCCCCACCAGAGTCAGGACGGGAAGGTGGCCATCATCCATAACGGGATCATCGAAAACGCCACCCAACTGCGTCTGGATCTGCAGACCGAGGGATACACCTTCGTCTCCTCCACCGATACCGAGGTGGCCGCCAAGCTCATCGGCAAGGCGGCCCAGGAGATCGTCGACGAGGAGGGGACCCCCGATATCTTCAAGGCCGTCCGTCGTGTGGCCCGGATGCTCAAGGGAGCCTTTACCATCCTGGCCGTCGACAGCCGTCAGCCCGACCTGGTCGTGGGTATCCGGCACGACTCACCCCTGGTCGTGGGTTTGGGCGATGGGGAGAACTTCCTGGGGTCCGACGTGGCCGCCTTCGTCGCCTACACCAAGGAGGCCCTGGAACTGGGGCAGGACCAGGCGGTCTGCATCAGCGCCGACTCGGTCACCGTCACCGACTTCATGGGGCAGCCCATCCCCGAGCCCCGACGTTACACGGTCGACTGGGATGCCTCGGCCGCCGAGAAGGGCGGGTGGGACTCCTATATGGACAAGGAGATCCACGAAGACCCGGCCTCCGTGGCCAACACCCTCCTGGGACGGTACGACGACAGGGGCAACCTGGACCTGGATGAGGTCCAGGTTGATGCAGACGTCTTCCGCCAGATCGATAAGATCATCGTGGTGGCCTGCGGCACAGCCTCCTATGCCGGCCTGGTGGCCAAGTACGCCATCGAGCACTGGGTCAGAATCCCCGTGGAGGTGGAGCTGGCCCACGAGTTCCGGTACCGGGATCCGATTTTGACCTCACGGACCCTGGTGGTGGCCATATCCCAGTCGGGGGAGACCATGGATACCTTGATGGCCCTGCGTCACGCAAGGGAGCAGGGTTCCCGGGTCCTGGCCATCTGCAACACCCAGGGGTCCACGATTCCGCGCGAATCCGATGCCGTCCTCTACACCCACGCCGGGCCGGAGGTGGCTGTGGCCTCCACCAAGGCCTTCCTGGCCCAGATTGTCGCCGCCTACCTCCTGGGGCTCTACCTGGCCCAGGTTAAGGGGACCATGTACCGCGACGAGATCCATCAGACCATCGACAGCCTCAAGGCCATGCCCTCCAAGATCCAGTGGGTTCTGGACACCCAGTCGCGCAAGGTCCAGGAGACGGCCGAGCGGATGTTCGATGCCCGTTCCTTCCTCTTCCTGGGACGTCACGTGGGTTATCCGGTCGCCCTGGAGGGTGCCCTGAAGCTCAAGGAAATCGCCTACACCTTTACCGAGGGGTTTGCGGCCGGGGAACTGAAGCACGGCCCCATCGCCCTGGTCGAACCGGGGGAGCCGGTCGTGGTGATCGTACCCAGCCCCCGCGGGAGGGACGTCCTCCACAGCAAGGTCATCTCCTCCATCGAGGAGGTCAAGGCCCGGGGTGCCTTCACCATCGCCGTGGCCGAAGAAAAGGATGAGGATGCCGCCAGGTATGCGGATGTGGTCTTCCGCAGGCCCCAGTGCCCGACCTTGATGAGCCCTCTGGTGGACGTGGTCCCCCTCCAGCTCTTCGCCCTGGATATTGCCCGCCTCAAGGGGCTGGATGTGGACAAGCCCCGCAACCTGGCCAAATCCGTCACCGTAGAGTAGCGGCGGGCTGGTGTCCGATCGGCGGGTGGAGCGGCCCCACCGTTGGGTTCTGGACGAGCCTGACATTCCCTTCGATATGCCCATCCTCTATGAGGATTCCAGGATCATCGTGGTGGACAAGCCCCACTTCCTGGCCACCACCCCGCGGGGGATGTGGTACCGGAGTACGGCCCTGATCCGGCTTCGCGAGATGACCGGTGAGCCTGACATCATCCCTGCCCATCGTCTCGACCGGGCCACCGCCGGTGTCCTGGTCTTCGTCCGTGCCCCCTCGGCACGGGGTGCCTATCAGATGCTCTTCCAGGGGCACCGGGTCAGGAAGACCTATGAGTGCCTGGCACCGGTCAGGCCCATTCATCGCCCCGCGACCGGAACCGCCATCGGGCTGGAACCGCCACGACCCTTTCCCCTGTTGCGTCGTTCTCGCATCATCAAGGACCGTGGGCGCCTTCAGGCCTTCGAGGTTACCGGACCGGTCAATGCCGAGACCCGGATCGAACTCGCCGCCGGAGGAGGGCGGGTGGTCCGGTCCTCATCCGGGCTGATGTCGGTTTATGAACTTCACCCCAGAACGGGGAAGACCCACCAGCTCAGGGTCCATATGAACTCCCTGGGCCTCCCCATAGCCGGAGATGACCTGTATCCCCGTGTCGTCGAGCGTTCCTACGACGATTTCGGCCACCCCCTCCAACTGGTCGCTCGTTCCCTGACCTTCACCGATCCCTATTCGGGGCGGGAACGGACATTCTTCTCCCGGGTATCCTTCGATTTCGTCACCGACCCAGGCCATAATGGGGTGATGGCATAAGATACGAGGTCGTGACCAAGCCGCGCCCCGAAGATGGGGCGGTGGGCTGGCTGTCAGAGGCCCAGGCAAGGCAGTACTGAAGAGTATCCAGGAGGTTTCGTTCCATGAGCAGATCCAAGCTTCGTCCCTACCGCTGGCCCAGCCACCTGAAGAAGCAGACGTCCAAACTCTGGTACGGCTGTGACTACAACCCGGACCAGTGGCCCGAGGAGGTCTGGGACGAGGACATCCGTCTCATGAACCAGGCCGGAGTCAACGTGGTTGCCCTGGCGGTCTTCTCCTGGTCGCGGATCGAACCCAGTGAGGGCGTCTTCGACTTCGACTGGTTGGACCGGATCATCACCAGGTTGGGAAAGGTCGGTATCGGGGTGAACCTGGCCTCCGCCACCGCCTCGCCGCCCGCCTGGCTGACCCAGTCCCATCCGGAGATCCTCTGGAAGGACGAACGGGGCGATACGGTCTGGCCCGGGGCCCGTCAGCACTGGCGGCCCACTTCGCCGGTCTTCCGCACCTATGCCCTGAAGCTCTGCAAAGCCATGGCCGAGCATTATCAGGACAACCCCTATGTGGTGGCCTGGCATGTGGGCAACGAGTACGGTTGCCACAACCGTTTCGACTACTCGGATGATGCCATGCGCGCCTTCCAGCGGTGGTGCAAGCAGCGCTACGGCACCATCGATGCAGTCAATGAGGCCTGGGGCACCTCCTTCTGGTCCCAGAGTCTCAACGATTTTTCGCAGATCCTCCCTCCAAGGTACATCGGTGCCGGGAACTTCCAGAACCCCGGCAGGCTCCTGGACTTTGAGCGGTTCAGCTCCGATGCCCTCAAGGATTTCTTCATGGCCGAGCGCGACACCCTGGCCAGGATCACCCCGGGCATCCCCCTGACCACGAACTTCATGGTCAGTTCCCAAGGGTTCACCCTGGACTATGACGACTGGGGGAGTCAGGTCGATTTCGTTTCCAACGACCATTACTTCACGCCGGGTGAGTCCCATCTGGATGAACTCACTTACTCTTCCGGCCTGGTGGACTCCATAGCCAGACGCAGGCCCTGGTGGCTGATGGAGCATTCCACCTCAGCGGTCAATTGGCGGCCGGTCAACCTCCGGAAGGAACCGGGTCAGCTGGTCAGGGATGCCCTGGCCCACCTCTCCCTGGGGGCGGACGCCATCTGCTACTTCCAGTGGCGTCAGTCACAGGCCGGTGCCGAGAAGTTCCATTCGGCCATGCTGCCACATGCCGGTGAGGACTCACAGGTCTTCCGGGATGTCTGCGAGCTGGGCAACGACCTGGACGGCCTCTCCGATGCCGGTTTGGCCGGAACCGTGCTTGACAAGTCCCCGGTGGCCGTGGTCTTCGACTATGAGAGTCAGTGGGCCAGCGCGCACAGCTCGGTTCCCAGCAGGAACGTCCAGCACGGTACCGAGCCCCTGGACTGGTACAGGGCCCTCCTGGATCTGGGTGTCAGGGCCGATGTGGTCCCGGTGCGTTCTGATTGGGATACCTATGCGCTGGTTGTTCTGCCCTCCCTCTATCTGCTCAGCAGGAAGACCTCGGAACGGCTGCATGACTACGTGTCCAAGGGCGGCAGGGTCATCGTCACCTACCTGAGCGGGATAAGCGATGCCCATGACCGTATCTGGTTGGGCGGGTATCCCGGCGCCATCCGTGACCTTCTGGGCATCAGGATCGAGGAGTTCGCCCCCATGGACCGGAGTCTCGAGGGTTCCATGGACCACCTTGATCTGACCAACGGGACCGTCGCCCACGACTGGGCGGATGTCATCACCTCACTTGCCGACGATACCCATGTTCTGGCCAGCTACCAGGCTGATTCCTGGACGGGGATGGACGGTATCCCGGCCTTGACCCTGCACGATTGGAAGCGGGGCAAGGCGGCCTATCTCGGGTGCAGGCTGGGGCGGGAGGGGCTGAGAAAGACCCTGCCCGAGCTCCTGGAGGCCATGAAGGTGGAGGGTCTGCAGCCGCCCGACGAGTCCCGGGGCGACTGCCTGTGTGTGGAGCGGGTCAGCGAGGACGGCCGGAACCGGTTCGTCTTCCTCTTCAACCGCACCCACCATCAGGTGCGGGTCGACAGGGAGGGGAGCATCCTGGTGGCCTCCCTGGCCTGGGAGGACGAGGACGGGAAGACGGTCACCCTGGATGTGAACGGAGTCCTGGTGGAGAAGGTTGTCACCCGCCGGCATTGAGGTCGTGGATGTAGGCCATGCCCTTGAAGATCAGCTCCGGGTCGTAGATGTCGATCAGATCCGTGTCCTGGGAGAAGATGCGGCCCATGCCACCGGTGGCCACCACCTGGAAGTCCTCGGCGATTTCGGCCTGGA
Organism: Bifidobacterium indicum; assembly: GCF_036987015.1. NCBI lineage: Bacteria > Bacillati > Actinomycetota > Actinomycetes > Bifidobacteriales > Bifidobacteriaceae > Bifidobacterium > Bifidobacterium indicum. The sequence continues at coordinate 971,335 of NZ_BTXM01000001.1, read as the reverse complement.
ACTGGGTGATGATCCGTTCCAGACCACCAAGGAAGTTGTAGTAGAGACCCGCCTGCATGGCCGTCCTGGTCCCCGTGGACATGATGGTATCCGGGCGGGTTATCTCGATCTGGGGGAGCTGGGCGGTCTGCCCGGAGAGGGCCTGCGCTCCGGAACGGATGCCCACGGTGATCAGCCCGGACCTGATCGACCCCCTGTCGTCGACGTAGTTGAAAGTGGTGGCCGTGCCGAAATCCACAACCAGGACCGGCCCGCCATAGACGCGGTAGGCTCCGACACAATCGGCCAGGCAGTCGGCACCCAGGGAGCGGGGGTCATCCAGTCTGATATTCATACCGGTTCTGATTCCGGGGCCGACCACCACGGGTTCCACTTCGAAGAACTTGACCAGGCAGGCCTTGATGGGGTGCATGACCTCAGGGGCCACCGAGGAGATGATGGCATCGTCCACGTCCTCGGGCCGGTATCCTGCCATGGCCAGGAACTCGGTGAGGATGAGGCCGAACTCGTCGGACGTATGGTCCGTCCTGGTGGTCAGCCGGTAGGACCCCCTGACCTGGCCACCCTCCATGAAGCCGACCTCGATGTTCGTGTTGCCAATATCCACGGCCACCAGCATGCTTGTCTCCCTTGCCATCCGGTATGGTTCCTGAAAACGGGTGCCGACCCTTGGGGGACGGTTCACGCCCATTGCCTTGGTTCCATCTTAGGGGGCCGCCCGGGTGGACACCGCCGAAACCCGTCTCTGGTGGTCTCCGGGTCTATGCTGGATGAAGGTGATCGACCATTATGGCGGTCAACCGAATTCACGAGGGAACATAGGTATGAGACCAGATGAACCCGGCGTGCATGCCCCGGGCAGCGCGACCGAAGCAGGAAGAGGCCATGACCGGCCGGGCCCGAGGGCGGGTGCCGACGACCGGCCGGGCCCCAGCACCGACCCGACCCTGAATGAGGCCTATAGGCCCATGTCGTCCCGAGGCAACTCCTTGCCCTGGAAGCTGCTCAGCCTGACGCTGGCCCTGGCCCTGGTGGTTTCGCTCTGGACCGGCCACAGGGGAGGTCAGACGGACCGGACCCAGGGGGGTCTGGCCGGTTCAATCAGCATCGGACTGAAACTGCCGCCCGGCAACCTGGATATTCGCAACCAATCGGGAACCGCCCTGGACCAGTTGCTGATCGGAAACGTCTATGAGGGTCTTGTCGCCCGCGACTCAGACAACAAGGTGATCCCCGGCCTGGCCAAGGACTGGGAGGTCTCCGCTGACGGCTTGGAATACACCTTCCACCTGAACCGGGGGATGCGTTTCTCCAACGGACACCCCCTTGACGCGGCGGATGTGGTCTGGTCCCTCCGGGAACTGATGGACCGTCACTACCAGGGCAGCGAGATGCTCAGGAACTACCGGTCGATCGATCAGGTAGGTGCCACGACGGTCAGGCTGCGGTTGACCAGGCCATACCAGCACCTGCTCTGGGAGCTGAGCGGCCGTGCCGGGTTGGTCTTCGACCATCGCGCCAGCTACGACATGAAGACCCAGGCCCAGGGCTCGGGGCCCTACCTGGTCGAGACCTTCCGCCCCAACGACTCGGTCATCCTCAAGGCCGACCCCCACTACTGGGGGCCGAGGAAAGCTAAGACCGGAACCATTCGGATCCGCTACCTGGCCGATGACAACGCCGCCGTCAACGCCCTGCGCAGCGGGGATGTGCAGGTTTTGGCACCCATCACCGCCAACCTGGCCGGGCCCTTCCGGTCCGATCCCTCCTTCCATGTCCAGGCCGGGGATGATACGGACAAGTTCGTCCTGGCCATGAACGGCAAGGGGGGTGCGACATCGGACATCAGGGTGCGTCAGGCCATCCGGTACGCCATAGACCACAAGCAGCTGATCGCCTCCCGGGGCGGGGCCGACAAGGCCCTGGGGGGACCCATCCCTCCCCTGGACCCGGGATATGAGGACCTGACCGGTCTCTTCCCCCATGATCCGGGCAGGGCCCGTCGGCTCCTGGCCCAGGCGGGATATGGGCCGGGGCGTCCTCTGCGGTTGCGGCTGACCTATGCCAACACCTACGGGGCCGAGTTGGGGGACCAGCTGCGCTCGCAACTCAAGGCCGTGGGAATCGACCTGGACATCAGGATGGTCGAGTTCTCGGTCTGGCTTCAGGACGTCCATGCCAACAAGGATTACGACCTCTCCCTGGTCGACCACGGCGAAAGCCACGACTTCTACCAGTGGGCCACCCCCACCTACTACTACAACTACGACTCCGCCAAGGTGCGCCAGCTCTACGACCAGGCCATGGACACGGTCTCCCGGGAGCGCTCGCGGGACCTTTTGGCCAAGGCGGCCCGCCAGGTCAGCGAGGATGCGGCAGCCGACTGGCTCTTCAACTACCGGATCACCACGGCCTGGCACCAGGGACTGGAAGGGTTCCCGGTCAACCTGAACCAGTCCCTCCTGCCCCTGGCCGACCTGACCTACCGGAAGGCATGACCATGGCGCGATTCCTGCTCAGACGTCTGGCGCTTTTTATCCTGGCCCTGGTGGCGGTCTCCGTCCTGGTCTTCGCGGCCCTGCGCATCCTGCCGGGTGACGTGGCCTCGGTCATGGCCGGCCTGAACGCCCCACCCGAGCGGGTGACGGCCCTGCGGCAGCGGCTGGGGCTGGATCGTTCCTATCCACGGCAGTACCTGGACTGGGCCAATGGCCTGATGCATGGCGACCTGGGGCGGTCCCTCCTGACCGACCGTCCGGTCGCCGCCCAGGTGGGGGAGCGGGCCCAGGTCACCTTCCCCCTGATTCTGTGCGGTCTGGCCATCGCCCTGGTCCTGGGCATACCGCTGGGGTGTGCCTCGGCCCTGGCCCGGAGCCCGAGGATGCAGGCCTTCAGCCACATGGCCGCCATTGTGGGAGGCGCCGTTCCGGCCCTCTGGTCGGGGCTCCTCTTCATCATGCTCTTCTCCAAGGGGGCCGGTCTGATAGGCCTCCTGCCCTCACAGGGGTTCCCGGTCCAGGGCTGGGACCAACCCGGACAGGCCCTGCAGTCCCTCCTCCTGCCGGCCTTGTCGACAGGCATCATCGTGGGTGCCGGCATCATGCGGTACACCCGCTCCCTCTTGGGCGATATGCTCTCCTCGGGGTACGTGGACATGGGCATGTCCTGCGGGATGACCAGGACCCAGGCCGCCCTGCGCATCGGCCTGCGGGTGGCCTCCCCCCAACTGGTCTCCGTGGTGGGGCTGACCATGGCCGAGATGATCACCGGGGTCATGGTCAGTGAGAACCTCTTCGCCCTGCCGGGACTGGGATCCATGCTGATCGCCGATGTCGGCAACCGTGACCTCCTCGCTGTCCAGTCGGAGCTCCTTCTTCTGGCGGCCTTCTTCCTCCTCCTGGGACTTTTAGTGGATATTGTCCACAGATTGATTGATCCTCGCTTGCGCGACGGGACCAGGCGGGAGGTGGCGGCCTGATGAATCCTGGAGAACAAGGTGGTCGCCGCCTGGGGTCGAGACCCCCTCTTCCCGGTCGTTTGGGTTTCTGGGGGCGTACCCGGGTGGTGCTGGGCAGCATGTGGCACAGGGCCGCGGGGCGCTACTCGCTGATTGTCCTGGCGCTCTGGGTGCTGGTTTCGTTGGTTTCAAGGTTCTGGACCCCGGTCTCCATCTGGTCCACCGACGGTTACCAAATCTGGCAGACCCCCCGTCGCGGCCATCTTCTCGGTACGGACGGGACCGGGGCCGACATCCTCTCATGGTTGATGGCAGGCTCCGCCACCAACCTGGTCATATCCCTCCTGGCCGTCCTCCTGTCCGCGATTCTGGGGCTTGGCCTGGTCATGGCCATGGTCTCGCCACATGCCGGAATCTCCCAGACGGTCGTGGTTCTGGTTGATGCCCTGATCTCCCTGCCCACGGTTCTCCTGGCCCTGATTCTGGCGGTTCCCCTGGGGCCCAGCATGGCCGTCGTCATCGTTGCCTGCGGGTTCGGTTACGGACTCAACCTGGCCCGGATCGTACGGCCCCAGGCGCTCCTGGTGGCCGGGTCGGACTATGTGCAGTCGGCCCGACACAGCGGTGTCGGTGCCTTCAGGATCTTCTTCACCCATCTGGTGCCGAACATCATCCCGGTCCTGTGCGTCCAGCTTTCCATGTCGGCGGGCACCTCGGTCCTGGCCGAGTCGGGACTGACCTACCTGGGCGTGGGTGTCCCCTCGGGTCTGCCCTCCTGGGGGCATTCGTTGACCACCTCGGTCAAGTTCATCAATGTCTTCCCCCTGACCGTGCTCTGGCCCGGGCTGGTGGTCACCATGGTCGTGGTGGCCCTGAACCTTTTCGGAGATGCCCTGCGGGACGCCATCGACCCGGTCACCAATCCCGAACTCAGGGCCGCCGTTGCTGGTGCCGGTCGGGCGGTACCCCGGTCCAAGGGCATGGATGGTCCTGCTGATTCCGCTGGTTCCGCTCATTCGATCAGCCGTTGTGGCCTTACTGCTCATGCTGAATGCGCTGACCGCCCTGGCCCTGCCGACGGTGATGACCAGGCCAACGGCGACAACCGTTCCGTTCGGATGGATGCCGATCATCCCGGCCAAGGAGGCCGATCATGTCTTTGATGATTAACGACCTGACCATGTCCATCAATGGCCGCACCATCCTTGACGGGGTGAACCTCACTGTGGCGGATGGCCAACGGGTCGGTCTTATCGGCTCCTCAGGCTCGGGGAAGTCGATGATCGCCCGGAGTGTTCTGGGAACCGCACCGCTGACGGCCTCCATCTCCGGTTCCATCCTGGTCGACGGTCTTCAGATCGTCGGTTCGGATGACCGGTCCCTGGCGGACCTGCGCGGATCACGGATGGGCATGATCTTTCAGAACCCCTCCACGGCCCTGAACCCGGTACGGAAGGTCTACGACCAGATCGAGCTTCCCCTCCGTCATCATTATCGCCTGAACGCCGGGCAAAGACGACAGCGGGTCATGGAGATGTTGACGGAGGTCGGTTTGGATGGGAATCTGGCCACCTCGTACCCGCATGAGCTTTCCGGCGGCCAGCAGCAGCGGGTGGCCATCGCCACGGCCCTGGTCGCCAAACCCAGGCTGATTCTGGCGGACGAGCCGACCACGGCCCTGGATGCCATCACCCAGCGGCAGATCGTGGACCTCCTGGTCTCCCTGGTCGATAACAGCGGCGCCTCCCTCCTCTTCATCACCCACGACTTCTCCGTCCTGGTCAGGGTCGCTGATTACTGTTACGTCCTCGATGCCGGGCGGGTTGTCGAAGAGGGGGGGAGGCAGAGCATCCTGCGTGATCCCTCCAGCACCCAGGGCAGGATCCTGGTCAGGGCCGCCAGGGAACTGACCTTGAGCGCAGAGGGGCAGGACCCTGGCGATGATGGCACAGAATGGGTGCAGGGCGCTCAGCCCGAATCGGAACTTGGCCGGGATGGGGGGGAGCCATGGGCGTGACTGAAGGAGTGGCGACGTCGGACATGGCCGACCCTGTGCTTGCGGGCCCCATGGATGGAGGCCGCGCTCATGCCGAGCCGATCCTGGTTGGGAGGGGATTGACCAAGGTCTACCCAGGAAGGGGTCGGGACGCGGATCGGAAAGCGGCGGTTGAGGAAGTTGACCTGGCCCTCTTCGAGGGGGAGTGCCTGGCGATCATCGGATCATCCGGTTCCGGGAAGACCACCCTTTCCCGTCTGCTTCTGGGGCAGTTGAGACCGGATGCCGGAGAGTTGTCATACCGGGGTGTGCCCGTCCTGCCCGGGTCATCCGCAGCCAGATCCCTGACCAGGGACTCCGCCCTGGTCTTTCAGAATCCCTTCACCTCGCTTGACCCCAGATGGACCATCGGCCGGTCGATTGCCGAACCGCTTCTGGCCGCGAGGAGGAGGGATGCCGGGCATGGTTGGCACCGGCACCGGGATGAAGGAGACCTGGCCGATGGTGTGGCCGGGATGCTGAACCGGGTTCACTTGGACCCCGCCCGGGTCATGGCGGCTTACCCGTCGGATCTGTCAGGCGGCCAGGCCCAGCGTGCCGCCATAGCCAGGGCGCTGATCGTGCAGCCTCGAATCCTCCTGGCCGATGAGCCCATGAGCGCCATCGACGTCTCCGCCAGGGTGGGAATTCTCCATACCCTTCAATCCATCATGGCTGAATCCAGGCAGCAGACCGATTCGGCCGGTGGCATGGCCATGGTTATCGTCTCCCATGACCTGGGCGTAGTGCAGCACGTAGCGGACCGGGTCCTGGTGCTCGATCAGGGGAAGGTCGTGGAGACGGGGCCGGTGCGGGCCATCCTCAACCATCCCAGAGAATCCTATACCAGGCAGCTGCTGGCGGCAGCGACCCTGTAGCTGATACGGCCTTGCCTGATTCCAGGTTCGTCTGAATCTGATCAGGGCCTTCCCGGCAGTCCGTCCAGTGGAATCGAATTCGGCACTGCCGGAAGGGGATGGTGCACGGACGGAATTCAGATTCGGCTTGATGGATGGGACCCCGAGTCCTGCACTGTTGGTCAGTTACTCAAGTAACTAAGCGGTACAGAGTGGTGAGATACACAACCGGCGTTTCGGATGCAGGTGTCCGAGAGACCGGACCCAGGCAGACAAGGCGGTCAAGCGATGGCAATCGACATCCATGACGGTGGCGGATCGACTGACCGAAGCCATAGCCGAGGGTCTGATCGTCGAGGGTGAGCGGGTGCCCAGCACCACGGGAATCGCGACCACCTACCAGATCAATCCGGCCACGGTGCTCAAGGGGATGAACCTGCTGGCCGGCCGTGGTTTGGAGAAGTGGCGTGGTCTGGGCATGTTCGCCACCGACGGTGCCGGGCGGCGGATTCGTGATCAGTGCAGGAAGGAACTTCTGGCAGGGAGGTTCCAGGACCTGGTCGAAGAGGCCAAGGCCCTGGGCGTATCCCGTAAAAATCGTGAAGCCATCATGGAAACGGTCTGTCAACGAGTCTGGTTTCCAAATGGACGACACATGCTGTGGTCTGAAGGCCCTGGATGAGATATCGCTCTGCTTTGAACCGGGCATCATCTATGGGCTCTTCGGGAGGAGCGGGGCCCGCGAATCCACCATCTGCAATCTGATAAGAGGCAGGATACTCCCCGACAAGGGTCTGATCCGGCTGGACGGGAGCAATCCGGTAGACGACTCACCGGACGTCCGCGAGATGTGGACGTCTTCCTGTACGAGGCCAATCCGTCCTTGCGGAGTCGGCAACGCATCGGCGATTGGGTGCGCGTCAGCATCGGGGTCCGGTGCCCGAAGAGCAGCCCAGGGGGACTTATAGTCGCCCCTATGGATCTGCAGACGTGCTTCGTTCAGGTTACGGAAGGTGCGGCACGACGAAGATCAGACAGGTAATGAGGATCGGAACCGAATCCGGGCCGGGGGTTTCTGTGATGGGGTCGGGGCCGGTTGGGTACCTGACCAGGGTCAGGGATTTCTGCCGCAGGCAGGTCAGACCGGCATGGATCCAGAGGTGCAGACGATTCCGCGGCCGGTGGTTTTCCTGGTCCGGCCTCTTCGTCATGGGAATGTTCGGCCTCATCCACCCGTGTGTCGGTTTCACCGGTCTGCTCACTGACCTGCCTCTTCTGATCGTGGCCTTCGTCTGTGCCCCGATGGCCTTCCGTTCACCGATCTCCAACGCCGTGACCCGTTCCACAACCACCTGACCCCAGATCATTCGCAATCGTTCCATGGCATTCACAACCACCTCCCATGGATGATTCATGGGGTATGTCACCATTTGCTTAATCCGTCCCAGCCGGTCCCCACCCTGGTCCTGACTGTCGCATATGTCCTGGCCGGTCACCGGCTTATCAGCCGCAGGCAGCTGCCGACACTGCAGGGTATCACCTCCTGATTCGGCCAGAAGCCCGCCGATGATCGACCACATGGTAATTTCACCCACTGCGTCACTTCCGGTCAGGCAATAGACTGGGGAATCATGGTGGACATCGAGGATGCAGGGCTGGCGCTGAAGCGGTATTTCGGGTATGGGGCCTTCCGGCCTGGTCAGGAGGATCTGGTCAAGGCCGTCCTGGGAGGGCGGGACTGCCTGGGTGTCATGCCCACTGGAGCAGGCAAGTCCATCTGCTATCAGATTCCCGCCACCCTCCTGGACGGTCTGACCGTCGTTATTTCGCCCCTGGTTTCCTTGATGAAGGACCAGGTGGATGGGTTGGAGGATGCCGGCATCCAGGCCTCTTTCGTCAACTCGACCCAGGACATGGATGAGCAGGCCCTGTCCCTTGCACAGGCGGCCCAGGGGCGGAGCAAGATCCTGTACGTGGCTCCTGAACGCCTGGATGCCCCCAGGTTCAGGGACTTTGCCCAGCGGACGCGAATCTCCCTCCTGGCTGTGGACGAGGCCCACTGCGTATCCCAGTGGGGGCAGGACTTCCGCCCCTCCTACCTGGGCATCGGCGACTTCATCAGGTCCCTGCCGGAGCGGCCCGTCGTGGCGGGCTTCACCGCCACGGCCACGGAGAAGGTCCGTCGTGACATCGTGTACATGCTGGGACTGAACGATCCTTATGTGGCCGTGACCGGTTTCGACAGACCCAACCTCTTCTTCGATGTGATCAAGCTGGAGACCAAGGACAAGAACCGCTGGGTGGCCCGGTACGCCTTGAAACACCAGGATGACTCGGGCATCGTCTACTGCGCCACCCGCAAGGAGACCGAGGCCCTGGCCGATGACCTGACCAAGGTCGGGGTCAGTGCCGTCAGCTACCACGCCGGTATGGATGCCCAGGCCCGGGAGCGGGCGCAGCGGGACTTCGTCAACGACAAGGTGCAGGTGGTTGTAGCCACCAATGCCTTCGGCATGGGCATCGACAAGTCCAATGTGCGGTATGTGATCCACCACAACATGCCCGAGAGCATCGAGGCCTACTACCAGGAGGCTGGCAGGGCAGGCCGTGACGGGGAGCCGGCCCGGTGTTCCTTGCTCTGGAACGAGAGCGACATCGTTACGCGCCGACGCCTCCTCGATATGGACAACGGCAACGAACGGTTGACCGGTGATCAGGCGGAGGCGGTCAGGGCCGAGCATCGGCGTCTGCTCAATGTCATGATCGGCTACTGCCGGACCACCGGCTGTCTTCACCGGTACATGCTGCGTTACTTCGGCGAAGAGGTCGATCAGGCCGCCGCCGGTCTTTCGCCTGCCGAAGCCGGCAAGGGCGAGTCCATCCCGGTCGGGCACCATGACATGAACAAGGAGGGGAAGGGCGAGGGTGATGACCATGTCGGCTGCCGGAACTGTTCCAACTGTCTGAGCACGTTCGAGACCATCGATGTGAGTGAAGTGGCCCGTGCCATCAGCCGGTGCGTGCATGACGTGAACCAGGGGTTCGGCTCCGGGAAGATCGCCCAGATCCTCAGGGGCTCACGATCACAGGATCTCCTGCGGCGCGGTCTGGACCGTTGCCCCAGTTACGGTTCCCTCTCCGATATTCCCGAGGCGCGAATTCGCGATGTGCTCAACCAGCTGGCCTCGGACGGGTACCTGTCCATCACCGAGGGGCGACTCCCCATGGTCCATTTCGGGCCCAAGGCCGCCCAGACGGTCAGTCCGGACTTCCACTATGAGATCAAGCGGGTGGAACGGCCACGGGCCCTTGTCGCCGTGGAGGACCAGGCTTCCGGCAAGGTCTATGGGGGCGCAGCCTCTTCGGTGGCGGAGGAGGACGGCCTCGACCAGGCCGGTGCCAGTGAGGCCGGCCCAGAGGATGAGGAACTCTTCCAGAAGTTGCGCGATCTGCGAACCAGCATCGCACGCGAGATCGGCAAACCCCCCTACATCGTCTTCTCCGACAAGACCCTACGCGATATGTGCCGGCTCCGCCCCACCGACGACTCCACCTTCCTGGCCGTCAACGGGGTGGGGCAGCACAAGCTGGAGCAGTACGGGACCCGGTTCATGGAGGTCGTCGCCGGGTTCTCCTCCAAGAGCGGCACCGAAGCTCAGGAGGGGTAAGCCGTCTGCGTGGCCGGGCCGGGTCAGATAGGCCGGTCGGCCTACCATGGGACATACATGACTTCGTCAGGGTCGCCTTACATCCAGGGCGCCCGGTAGGAAAGGAAACGAACATGGCAGACAAGCCCGTAGTCGAAAGCTTCGAACTGGATCACACCAAGGTCAAGGCCCCGTATGTCCGTCTGATTGACGAGGAGGAGGGCCCCAAGGGCGACATCATCTCCAACTATGATCTGCGCCTGGTCCAGCCCAACGAGAACGCCATCCCCACGGGTGGCCTACACACCATCGAGCACACCATCGCCGTCCTTCTCCGCGAGCGCATCCCGGGCTACATCGACTGTTCGCCCTTCGGTTGCCGTACAGGTTTCCACCTCCTGACCTGGGGCCGCCACTCCACCGAGGAAGTCGCCAAGGCCCTGAAGGAGTCCCTGGAGTTCATCGCCGAGAAGGCCACCTGGGACGATGTGCCCGGTACCGAGATCACCTCCTGCGGCAACTACCGCGACCACTCCCTCTTCTCCGCCAAGCAGTGGAGCCGCGACATCGTCGACGCCGGCATCAGCTCCGACCCTTACGAGCGCAAGCTGGTCTGATTCCCTCGTGGACTTGTGGTGGAGAGCCCGGAACGGTCAATCGTTCCGGGCTCATTCGTGTTGGCGCCAACCGAAATGCGGCTATGAGGAAGATGCCGCTTCCCTGGTGTGTTGCGTTGATGGAAACCTCCCTGGACGTATCGGGCAGGGGGGCGCTATCCGGGTTCCCGCGCGGATGAAAGGAACACACAATAGCCCGATCTATTCCCCGATTCGCTCAATGCGTAGTCCCTTCCGCCTGACCTGCCATTGGTTACACTCGTACTTCGGCAATCGCAAGGGGTGCGGAAACCCCCTGCCTCTCAGGTCAGGAAAGAGGTGCCAAGAGTGCGCAGGTACGAGATGGAAACGGCACGTTGGATTCGTCATGCCACCATGGATGATTTCGAGGCCATCATGTCGGTCTATGCCTATGCCCGGAAGAAGATGGCCGAGACGGGCAACCCGCGTCAGTGGGGCGACAAGTATCCGCTGCCCGAACGTATCCAGGCGGACATCGAGGGCGGTCACACCCTGCTCCTGGTGGACGATGCGGCGGCCGCGGCCAATCCGCCCCAGGATCCCGACTATCCGGAGCCTGAACTGGACGAGCACCGCGGCGAACATGAGCGCATCATCGGTGTCTTCGCCCTCTTCCACGACGATGACCCGGACTACCGGGTCATCGATGGTGCCTGGCTCGACGACCAGCCCTATACCACCATCCACCGGGTGGCCTCCTCCGGTCTGGCCCGGCATGCAGCCAGTGACCTCCTGAACTGGAGCATGCGTCATTTCGAGAATGTCCGTGCCGATACCGGGTTGAAGAACTACGCCATGCAGCACATCCTGGAGACCCATGGATTCACCAGGTGCGGCAACATCATCATGCCGCAGAACAAGGATATCGACCCGGTGAGGGTGGCCTACCAGCATCACGACAGCCTGGGGAGCTCCGTCGGTAAGGTCGGGTCCACGGTCAGGCAGCTGGTGACCGTGTGACTGTGGCCATGTGCTGATGGCCGCATGAAACGATGACCGTATGGACTGCCGACAACCTGAACCCGGGATGGGCCGCTGGTTTGGCCTCCTGGATGGTTCGTCGATCGATTCATCAATGCAAGGTGCCGGTATGGTCACGGTTGGACCATACCGGTGTTTTTTGACTCCGGTCTGTCGCACAATGGTTCCATGAGTTTGAATGCAGCACCCTCCTGGGAATTCTCCTCGGCCAGCGGCCGTGACAATTATGAGAAGGCCCTGGAGGATTATCCAGGACAGGCCATTGTCGATCTGGCGGCCCTCAAGGGCAATATGGAGGAGATGGTCAGACGTGTGGGCGAATCCGGGTCCGGCGCCCAGGTCATGGGTGTGGTCAAGGCGGATGCCTACGGTCATGGTCTGATTCCCGCCGCCCTTGCCGCGCTCGCCGGAGGTGCCACATGGTTGGGTACGGCCCAGCCCCGGGAGGCCCTGCGCTTGCGCAGGGAGGGCATCGGGCCGGACCGGTGCCGGATACTGACCTGGATCTACAACGTTGACAAGGCACCCCTGGATGACCTGATTCGTGCCGATATTGACCTGGCGGTCGGATCCCTCCATATCGTCGACCGGGTGGGGGAGGCCGCCAGGCGAGTCGGTGTGCCCGCCAGGGTCCATGTCAAGGTGGACACGGGTTTCGGTCGCAACGGGTTCACGCCTCAGTCCTTCGATTCCGCTCTGGATGTGCTCGGTCCCCTGGCTGCGGAGGGGACTTTGGATGTGGTCGGGCTCTTCAGCCACCTGGCGGTGGCGGACATGCCCGATGTTCCCGATTTCGTGGCCTCGACCGATGCTCAGATCGCCTGCTTCGAGGATTTCGACCGCCGGATGACCGACGCAGGCATGAAGCCAAGGATCCGTCACCTGGCCAACACCGCTGCCACTCTGAACCGTCCCGAGATTCACTATGAACTGACCCGTCCCGGGATCGCCCTGTACGGGTACGAGCCGGATCCCTCCATGGGCCGGTCCGCCGACTACGGGCTGACGCCCGCCATGACCCTCCAGGCCCAGCTGAGCACGGTCAAGGACCTGGAGGCCGGTCACGGCATCTCCTACGGTCGCACCTACCTGACCAGTGCCGATACCTCCACGGCCATCATGCCCTTGGGCTACGCGGATGGCATCCACAGATCGGCATCCGGGTTCGATGCCCAGGGCTCCACCGGAACCACCCACCGTGGGGGTCCTGTCCGCCTGATGACCAAACAGGGTCCGCGCCTGGTCCGTGTATCCGGCCGGGTCTGCATGGACCAGTGCATCCTGGATCTGGAGGGGAAGGCCTCGACCATGGGCGTTCAGGAGGGTGATACCGTGGTCCTCTTCGGTCCCGGTCGTGGTGAAGGCTTCTGCGAGCCCACGGCCGATGACTGGGCCAGGGCCGCCGGAACCATCAGCTATGAGATCTTCACCTGTCTGCGTAACCGGATACCCAGGCTCTACCTGCATGTCCCGGAGGTCATCAACCCTGAGGACATGCACCTCCTTGACCCGGCCTCCATTCTCTGAGCTCCGCCTGCTGATCCGTGCCGAAATCGACTCGACCGGTCAGGAGGATCAAGGGCAACAGGCCTGAGGAAGTGTATGTATCATCCCTCGGTGGCGGAACTATGGCCAGCGGTTTGGTGATATGCCCCACAATGGTTCCCCGGACGGGCGAATTGTGGCCGTATATCCTTGCAAAGCACCCGCGTACGTGATGAGATGAGGGCATGAGCACATATACAGGTAAGGAACCAAGCAATATCTCCTACACGGCTGTGGCCGACGTCACCGGGGGCCGCAATGGTCACGCGGTCAGTCACAATCCCGACCTTTCCCTGGATCTGGATACACCCAAGGCCATGGGTGGCGAGGAGAAGGGGACCAACCCCGAGCAACTCTTCGCCATCGGTTGGGGCGCATGCTTCCAAGGGGCCATGGGGTTGGCCGGCAAGGAACTGAGGGTGGCCGCCACCAAACTGGCCCAGAGCAGGGTCAGGGTCCACGTCTCACTGGGTGACGAAGGGGAGTCCTTCGGCATCAAAGCCAGGATCGAGGTGGCCCTGCCCGGCATTGACGAGGAGACCGCCCGGCGTCTTGTCGACAGGACCCAGGAACTCTGCCCGTATTCCAAGGCAACAGCCGGCAATGTTCCCACCGAACTGGTGGTCGTGGACTCCCTGGACTGAGTCCACCATCTTGAGGCCTGTAAATCCCGCCTCCTGCCATTGAATCCGTTGGCGGTATGCCATTTGACCGGGGAATACGATTTCTGTGCCTAATGATGGACAATTGCAGTGTCGGCTCGGACAGGCTCAGGATCGATGGATGATTCCTGTATGTTCTGAGCGGGGATGCCGGTTGCATCTGGTTGGGAAAGGTGGCCTATGCAGACTGAAATTAGTGGACGACAACGTCTCAGCGACGAGGGGTACACGGCCTTCGATGAGGAACGCTGGGCTCCCGAGCCTCCCAAATCCAACTCACGCACTGCCTTCGAGCGTGACCGTGCCCGACTGGTCCATTCCTCCGCCTTGCGTCGTCTTGGTGCCAAGACCCAGATCCTGGTGGCAGGGACCGACGATTTCGCCCGTACCAGGCTGACCCACACCCTGGAAGTGGCCCAGATAGGCCGCCAGATCGGCACCATGCTGGGATGCGACCCTGATGTGGTCGATTGTGCCTGTCTGGCGCACGATCTGGGACACCCTCCCTTTGGGCACAACGGCGAGCGGGCCCTGTCCACCATCGCCTCCTCCATCGGTGGCTTCGAGGGGAATGCCCAGACCATGCGCCTGCTGACCAGGCTGGAGCCCAAGGTCTTTCACCCCGATGGCCGCAGTGCCGGCGTCAACCTGACCAGGGCCGCCCTGGATGCCTCCATCAAATATCCCTGGACCCTGGCCGAAGCGGGCAGGCATCCGAAAGGGGAGAGGTCGGCCAAGTATTGCGTGTATCCGGACGATGTAGAGGTGTTCGACTGGCTGAAGCAGGGTGTACCTGCCAACACGACGCCGATGGAATGCCAGGTCATGGACCTTTCGGATGACATAGCCTACAGCGTGCATGACGTCGAGGATGCCATCGTCGTCGGTTCCTTTGATCCGGTTGCCCTGGCCGATCCAAAGGTCATGGACGGGGTGGTGCTCGCCGCCCGGAACTGGTATGGCCAGCGGTGGGATGCCGACCTGCTCCTGGAGGCCCTGGACAGGATGAAGACCATGTTGCCCTTGCACTTCAACGGTTCACGTCGGTCCCTGGCCCAGCTGAAGAACATGACCAGTGCCCTGATCGGGCGGTTCGCGGGTTCGGTCGAAGCCGCCACCCGCCAAAGGTACGGTCAAGGCCCACTGACGCGCTATTCCGCCACAGTGGTCATTCCTGAGGAGACCTCATACGAGATTGTGGCCTTGAAGGGCATCGCCGTCTATTTCGTCATGGCCCCCAGGGAACTCGAACCCTTCCATGAGGAACAGCTGAAAATCGTCACCGATCTGGTGGAGGTGATGATGGCGGATTCCCCCAGCCCCTCGGACGCCTTGGAAACCGTCTTCCTGGAGGATTGGGTCCAGGCCGGGTCCGACGAGGAACGCCTCCGTGTGGCCATCGACCAGGTGGCTTCTTTGACGGACGGGTCGGCCCTGTCCCTCCACTCCATCATCTGCCAGTAGATTCGACAGGCCGAGGGGGGCCCTGGTTTCCTGCACGGCTCAATCCAGTTCCCGAATCAAGGCTAGGCTGGGGTATATGCCAGGACTGATCAAGAAAGACGACATCGAGAAGGTACGGGCCAAGGCCGACCTGTATGAGATCGTATCCGAGAGCGTGACCCTGAAAGCCTCTGGTTCGGGTACCTATGTCGGGTTGTGCCCCTTCCACGATGAGAAGTCGCCCTCCTTTTCGGTCCGTCCCTCCATGGGTGTCTGGCACTGCTTCGGTTGCGGGTTGGGCGGCGACGTCTTCACCTATGTGGAGAAGGAGGAGAATGTCGAGTTCGGTGATGCCGTCGAGATTCTGGCCGATAAGTACCACATCGAGCTGCATTACGACAACGACCGCAGGGAACAGCGGAAGGGCTCCAAAAGGACCCGCCTGCTCGAGGCCAACGAGGAGGCCCAGCGGTTCTTCGTCTCCCAGATCATGACGAAGGAGGCCCTGGCCGCCCGCAAGCTCCTGGCCGGCAGGACCTTTTCCCAGTCCGACAGCGCCCACTTCGGGTGCGGATATGCCCCCCGCGGCTGGGATAATCTGGTCCGCCACCTCTCCGCCAAGGGGTTCACCCAGCAGGAGATGCTGGATGCCGGTCTGGCAAGGCAGGGCCAGCGCGGTGTCTACGACTACTTCCGTGGCAGGGTGACCTGGCCCATTCGGGACTCGACCGGCCGCACCCTGGGGTTCGGCGCCCGCAAACTCTTCGAGGACGACGGCATCAGCGCCAAGTACATCAACACCCCGGACACCCAGCTCTACAGGAAGAACCAGGTTCTGTACGGCATCGACCTGGCCAAGGATGCCATCGTCAAGAAGCGTCAGGTGGTCATCGTCGAGGGATACACCGATGTCATGGCCTGCCACTTGGCCGGTGTCGATACGGCCGTGGCCACCTGCGGAACGGCCTTCGGCGAGGACCACGCCAAAATCGTCCGCCGCCTCATCTCGGATGACGCCCTGGGGGCCATCCAGCTGGTCGGACCGGTTCGGGGTTCCCGGGTTGTCTTCACCTTCGACGGGGATGCCGCCGGGCAGAAGGCCGCCCTCCATGCCTTCGGGTTGGATGGCAACTTCCTCACCCAGACCTTCGTGGCCGTGGCCCGTGACAACCTGGACCCCTGTGACCTCCGCATCCAGCACGGCGACCAGGCGGTCCGTTCGCTGGTCGAGGATGCAAGGCCCCTCTACGATTTCGTCATCGATTCAGCGGTGGACATGTTCGATACCCAGTACACGACCGGCCAGATGGGGGCGGTCAAGGCTGTGGCACCGATCATCGCGCAGATCAGAGACCGGTCCCTGGTGGGCATCTACACCAGGAAGACCGCCCGCCGGATAGGTGTGGATCTGGACCTGCTCCGGCAGGAGGTAAGTCATGCCCGGCGGAGCCTGAATGTGCGCGACCAGAGCGCCTACGCGGTCAGACAGCCCAGGTATGGTAACGGTGGTGGGGAACCCGCCAACCATAATCCCTATGAAGAGTCCGCGCGTCGTCGTGAACTGGAAAAGAAGGACGCGGTCGACCAGGGCTATTACAGGATCGATGATTCGGTCTTCATCTGTGAGCAGCAGTTCATGGGGCTGTTGATCCAGATACCACGGGCCGTCAACCGTGATGTATACAGCCAACTGAGTACCAACAGCTTCGAGGTCCCTATCTTTCGCACTCTCTTCCAGGCTGTGGAGGCCGCTGGTGGGCTGCCCGCCGCAGACACCCCCCAGGGTCTGTGGATGCATAATCTGAGCAAGGAGGCGGGTCCATTGCTGGAATCCGCCATCAATGAGCTCGCCGTCATGCCCCTGCCGCTGGCCGCTTCTGATAAGGACAGCCAGGCTCAGGGGTCGGGGCGGGTCGGGCCTGCAGGTGGTACGGGTGGCGGCCAGGAGACGGGGCCTGCTGTGAACGCCGCGGCCATCCAACTGAGGCCGGCCACCGCAGAGGAGCGGCAGTACGCTTCGGAGCTCCTGGCGCGGCTCCTCGACGCCACCTATATGCGGTTGATTTCCGCGGCCCGCCACCAGATGAACCGTCTGCCTGACGGCCAGGAGAAGTTCGACCTTCTGGGGAAGATCACCGAGTACGAAACCCGTCGCAAGGAACTCAACAACCAGGTATTCGGCAACGTCGACTGAGATCGAGGTTGTGCAATTTCGTCAAGGTCGGGTCACCACTGCACCCGACCGTGAACCCACCAAATACCATTTCCCGTATTCCTCCATGAAGTAATGGGGGGATTACGGGGAACTGCCTGCGCCGTGCGCAATGCCATCACGACTCTTATGTCCTTCTGCGTTGCGGCCCCCCGCAACGCAGGGGTGGGTCAGGCCGGGAAGGATATCTGCGAGTTTATGCAGGTCATGACGGTTACGATGACTGCCGTGATGATACCTCCCAGGTAAGGGTTGCGGGTGTGCCGGTAGATGGCCCTTGAAACAAGGGGCATGACTGCCAGTGGAACCAGGGGGGTGAGCATCCAGTCCGCTATCTGTGTGTTGTTGCCGAACGACCCATTGACACCGGTCGTGAAGAAGTAACCGTATCCGGCCAGGGCTATCAGAAGCGCCGGCAGGAGGTTGAAGCACGCCAGTAGGGTGATGTTCCCCCAGTTGCTCTTTCCGAAGGAGGTGTTGTAGTTCAGGCAGTTGGTGAAGACCGACATGGCACCATAAGCCAGCAGGAAGAAGGGGAAGAGCTTGAGCATCTCAGGAATCTTGTCTGCGGTGAAGGGCCTGGCCGCCCAGTACCAGAATCGATAGTCCGAGTTGAAGAAGTACTTGTAGGCGAAGATGAGCAGGATGGCCATCAGGGAGACCGTCAGGGAGAGGGTGATGGTCTGCTGGAGTCTTCTGCCCTTGATGGTGATATCGAAGCTCTGAGGAGTCGCCCCGTTCTTGTTGGCGAACATACGGTACCAGAGCAAGGTGAGGAAGATCATGAATACGGCATTGAGGCATCCCCAGATTCCGTAGAAGAGGGGCATCCCCTGTCGGAAGTAGGTTCCGATGTGCTTATCGACCTTGAAGCCGAAGAGAGCCAGGGAGCTGGCCACGGAGAAGACGGTTGAGGCCACCAGGCATCCCCGGAGCCAGGCGGAGCCCCCGTGCTTGGTGTCGGCCTGGCGCATCAGTGCGGGGGTATCGGACCCGGCCTCCTGGAAGGGGTTGAGCCTGACCATGCAGAGCGTGCCGTAGACCATGAAGAGGAAGAGACCGATGAGCCCCAGCAGGCCGCCGATCATCTTGACCGGGTATATATGATCGGTGTCCGCCAGGTCGGTCCTGATGTTGAATGCCCGAACCATGAACTGGACGGCATCCGTACATGGCTGGGAGAGGAAGAGGACCGTGCCGTGGGTCCCGTTCTCCATATAAATCACATGGGAGGCCTTCCGTCCGCTTATCTGGCGGGTGTACCAACGGCCGCTGATGCCATTCGGGGTCTGGGGCGTCGGGGTCTTGCCGAAGTTGAGGAAGGAACGGGCGTTGTTTGATTTCAGATATTGGGGATTGGGCTTGATCCGCCCCGTCTTCGAATCCTTCTCCTTGAAGGAGTAGTCATCGTACTTGCCTGCCAGTACTCCTACCGTGCGTCCTTTGTAATAGTTGAAATACTTGCCGTTGTCGTTCTTTTTGGCGGCTTCTACGACGTTGGTCTTGCCGGGCACATAACCGAAGGCAGCCGTTTCATTGTCCTTATAGACAGGATCCCTGCTCACATAGAGAACAGCCTTGATCAGGGGCTTGGTGCGCTTGTTGTCGATCAGTATGGATTCGTGGACGGTGTTGCCACCCCGGGAATGTCCCGAGACCGCGATTCGGTTGGTGTCAACGAAGGGGATGGTGGTCAAATATTCGACGGTGTCATACAGCCCTCGCCCGTTCACCAGCCATTCCTGATTATTGAGAACCTCGGATTCCCCGTGGCCGTAAAGGTCGAAGGAGACGACGACGAAGCCCCTGCGGGCCACTCGATCTGGAAGTCATCGCTCTTTTCCTTGTTGGTGTTGCCTCCGTGGGCGAAGACGATGGCCGGGGCGGGATGGCTCGGGGTGGCCGACTTGGGCTGGAGCATGTCCATGCTGAGCCGGTGGCCGGATGGTGATTCGATTGACAGGGTCTCCTTGGTTACGTGCCCCGCATCCGTCTGTGCCAGGTTGGACATGAGACCGCAAAGGAGGCATAGGACCAGTGAGATGATGAGTCCCAGGCCTGCTCCTCCTATGGCTGTATGTTGTTTCATTGATCGGCCCTTTCTTCGTGGATCTTCTCTACGTCCGGCGATCGTGGGATTCCTGATTTCATGTTCAGTGCGTGGCGGTCGGTCCGTAGACCGTATCGCCTGGTGTCCGTGTCCGCAGATGAGGTCACGTCTATGTTCGTCACCGGAGTTCGCATGCAGGGCACCTCCTCCTGTGAGATATAACCCGCATGGCCTTACTTGTAATGTATTACCGGTAAGGCTAGACAAAGTGATTGTGTCTTTTAACTTATCTATGTGCCTCATTCGCAGATACCCGACCCGTGGCCTGACTTCGTCAGGGAATTAGGGATGAACATTCAAAAGCGTCGATTGGCATTGAACCTGAGCCAGGAGTATGTGGCTTACAATGCCAATCTGTCACGGTTCTCATATCAGCAACTGGAACACGGTCAGTCACGGCCGGGGTCCCCATCCAATCCCAGCCTGCTGAACGTGATGGCAGTGGCCCAGGTCCTGGATGTGGACCTGAACGATCTCCTGCCGAGACCGTGGCCCGACCTTCGTGCCCGTTGAAGGCCGCGGAATCGGTGGCGAGCCCTGCCGATAGGCTATTGGTATGGATTCCTACTGGCAAGAAGATGATCGCACCTCCGGCGGAGTTCCCAAAGGAACCGGAAGACCGATAGACCGGACGGGTGCCTGTTCAGGCCGTTCCGATGGTCCCAAGGTGGGCGAGTTTCCGCTGGCCGTCTTCTGGGATATGGACGGTACCCTGATCGATTCGGAACCCTACTGGCATCAGGTGGAGATCGAGCTGACGCAGGAGTATGGCGGATACTGGACCGATGATATGGGTTGGCGGGTCTCGGGGAGTCCCCTTCCCCGGGTTGCCAGACTCCTCAGGGAGCAGGGATTGCAGCTGCCCGAGGAGGATATCCCGGGTATGCTCATCGACGGTGTCGCCCGCAAGGAGCAGGAGCACATGCCTTGGATCAGCGGGGTATTCGACCTCCTGAAGGCCTTGTCCCAATCCGGGGTTCCCTCTGTTCTGGTCACGACCTCGCCCCGGCGCATGGCTCAGGTTGTGGTGGACCAGGCACCTCAGGGTGCGTTCGTGGATTATGTCTGCGGTGACGATGGGCTGGCTCAGAAACCGGATCCCGCACCCTATCTGTACGCTGCGAAGTTGGTGGGTATAGAGAAGCCTGACCGTTTGGCTGCCTGCATCGCCTTCGAGGATTCCACGACGGGCATTCGTTCGGCGGTTGCTTCCGGTGCCACCACCATAGCCTTCACCGGGGCTACACCCAATGCTGTCGGCAACGGTCCCCAGTTCGCAGCGATTGACACCTATGTCGGTCTGTCGCCTCTGGACCTGGGCGGATTCATCGCGGCTAGGGATTCGACGAAGCAATCCTGACCGCGGTTGCCTGTTGAGTTCGAAGGTGCGCGGAAGAGTTGCCCGACCCGGCCATTTGGTCGGGTTCCCATAGCCCTTTTGCCAGTTAGGTTTCGGGTTCCCGACCTGGGGAGCAGGCGCGGAAAATCCTTGTGCTTTCGGTCATTCGGTCCCTCTGCCATCGCGTAAACTGGGTGGGGAATTGTGGCCCCGGAGGTGACGATGCGACATTGGCTGACCAGGCTGCTCAAAGGCGAAACCGTACTGGTTGTCGCGGCAGTCATCGCTCTGGTCTCCTGTATATTCGTTCATCCCGACGGTCAGTACCTGGGGTATATCCACGTCAATACCATCACCCAGCTGGGTTCGCTCATGGTGGTGGTCTGCGGGTTCCAGCGCATCGGGGTCTTTCATGCCATCGGCGCCAACCTCCTTGCCCGGGTCCACTCCGTGCGTGGCCTGGCCCTGGTTTTGGTGTCCCTGACCTTCTTCTCCAGCATGTTCATCACCAATGACGTGGCCCTGGTCACCTTCGTCCCCTTTGCCATGGCCGTCCTGATCATGGCCGGGCTTGAGAAGCACGTCTTCCTGGTCGTGACCCTGATGACCCTGGGTGCGAATGTGGGGAGCATGCTGACACCGATCGGCAATGCCCACAATCTCTACCTCAAAGCGCGCTCGGACATGCCTACCGGCGAATTCCTCCTCCTGATGGCTCCCTACACCCTGGTGGCGGCCCTGATGCTGGTTCTGGTTTGTTGGTTCGCTTTCGGTCGCCAACGAGTCGACCAGCTCGAGGGGATGAAGGCCAAGGACATCCAGCACAGCGTCCTGGCACCCAAGCCGGACGGGATCCAGCCCCAGGTGGAGGAGATGCAGGACAGCGGACGGTGGCGGATCGTCGTCTACCTCCTCCTCTTCCTGGTCTGTCTGCTCGGTGTGGCCAGGGTCATTCCCCAGGCGGCCATGGTCCTGGTTGTGATACTTGTCTTCCTGATCTGCGACCGGCGGGTATTCCTCCACGTGGACTGGGGCCTGCTGCTGACCTTTGTGGCCTTCTTCATCTTCATCGGCAATGCCAGGCGCATGCCGCAGTTTTACGGCATGGTCTCGGGGCTGGTCAACATCCACCCCTTACTCGCCTCCATCCTGTGCAGCCAGGTGATCAGCAACGTCCCCACATCCCTTCTGGTTTCGGGCTTCTCGACGGCCTGGAAAGCGATTATCCTGGGCACCAATCTGGGTGGCATGGGAACCCTGATCGCATCCATGGCCTCCCTTGTCTCCTACAAGGCCGTTGTCAAGCGCTACCCCCATAAGAAGGGGCATTATCTGAAGGTCTATACCCTCTTCAATCTGCTCTTCCTGATTGTCCTGACGGGCTTGGCCCTGATTATGGAATAGACCATCCCGACGTAAAGCGAAAGGGGAGGGTGATGGTTGAGATTGAACCGCCATCCGAGGACATGACAACTAGGGTGCTGACCAGACAGAATATCGGTATTCTCGCAGGGATCATGGTCCTGGCCGTGATGTCGCGGTTCGACTCCATCATCTCTCCCTCGGTGGCGGCCATCCAGGCCTCCTTTCCCCATACCGATCCTTCCATCGTGGAATCGGTGGTGTCGATCGGGTCGTCCGCCGCCATCGTTTCCGCCCTGCTCTTCGGGCAGCTCCTGTCCTGGATGAAGTCGAGGACGGCCGGTTGCATCAGTTGCATCTGCATTGCCCTGGGCGGCCTGCTTCCCCTCCTGTTCCACGGGAATGTCAGTCAGCTCCTCGTCTTCGCCCTGGTGGTGGGATTCGGTGTAGGCATCACAACCACGATCCTTCCCAGTCTTTCCGCCAGGTTCTTCCGGGGGAAACGGTTGGCAGGACTCATGGGGGTGACCCTGGCGGTTCAGGATGGTTCCTCCATGCTCATTCTGGCCCTGGGCGGTTTTCTGGCGAGGGGTGGCTGGCTCCGCAACTACTGGCTCTATTTCCTGGCCCTGCCCGCCCTGGTTGTGGTCTTCTTCCTGGTTCCCGGTGCCGGTACCGTCGAGGAGGGCGAGGAGGAGGTCGAAGGGGCGGATTCGTCGGTGTCCGGCGCGGGGCGACAGTCCTGGTGGGCCATCGTTTCCTGCATCCTGGTCGGCTTCCTCAGCATCTTCCTGGTGGCTGTTCTCTACAACAAACTGGCGGTCTACATAGCCGGATACAGTCTGGGAGATACCGGTGCGGCTGGTCTGGCCCTGATGTTCAATACGGGATCATCGATTGTGGTCGGTCTCAGCATCAACCGAATCCGAGACCTGTGCCGGGAGTGGACGATACCCGCAGCTTTTGTCCTGATGGCTGTGGGTGCCCTTTTCTTCCTGATCACCCGGTCCTTCCCCCTGGTGTGCCTGTCGGCCTTCCTGGTGGGGTCGGGCAGTGCCATCAACATGGCCACCTGCCCCTTCCTTCTTTCCAAGTTGTGCCTCCCCAGGCGCTATCCACTGGTTATGGGCATCTTCTCGGCCACCACCAGCCTGGGATTCACCGCCTCGACATGGGTCTTCAAGAGCCTGTCCGGCCTTCTCGGAGTGGATCCGGTGATCGGTAGTTTCGTAGGAATGCTGGCAATCACCCTGGTTGCAGCGGTCTGCCTTGCTGCCGCACAATTCCAGAAGCGAATCGAAGCCCGCTTCATCAAGGGATGAGTCGGGGCCGGGTGGTTCCAGGTGTCGATGTCTTGCCTGCGATTGCCGCGAAAACCTGGACCGGCCCGGCTTTTTATGAGGTGGGCTTTATGTCGGGTTCGGTTGATGTCTTCCTGGTTCGGATATTTCCAAAAGACACCCCCGCGGGGAAGACAGGGGTTCGAGACGCACCCTTATCTGATGGCCCCTGCCGGTCAGGAATCCCTGAATCATGCCCAGATGGATGGAGCAGATGATGGGGTGGTCGATGACATTATCCATAAATGGGCAGGTGGTCAGGCAGTAGCTTCCGTTTCCTTCTCCCGTCGGCTCCGGTGCGAATCCAAGACCTTCCAGGATGCCAAGTGGCAGTTCTGATGGACTGGTGGGTGCCCGTTCGTCATTTCTCCGGTCTTCTTGACTGGCAAGTTCCAGCCCCCAGGCCCGTCCTGCCTTCAGGGCCGAATCGGTCCTGTCCTCGGAAACGGCTGTGGCTGATTCGAGGGCCATGCAGAGCGAGGCAATCAAGTTCCCTCGGGCTCGTTCATGGTCTATGGGTATATAGACGATGGTCGGTCTGCCTCGCCTGGCTCTATGGCCGCCCGGGGAACCTGCCGCGGAGTCTCCGGCCTCTTGGCGGATCAGCTTGCCCTGGCCTACCAGACGCTCGAGATGAAACCGGGCGGTTGTCGGATGAATGCCGAAGATCACTCCGATCTGGTGTGAGGAGAGGCCCTCACCGCCATGACCGGTGTCCCCGCGCAGGTACTCCAGGATTGCGGAGCGTATCTGTTCCCCGTTCCGACGTGTTGCGGGGCTCGTGGGTTGGTGGTGTGGGGGTTGAATTTCCGGGGTCATCCATTAAATTGTATAACTATCCATTTAAATATCAAACCAGCACAAGGTGGTCGATATCCATGCAGGATGGCAAGACGACGCGCAGGACAGGAGACAGATTCACCCTGCCCAAATCCAGGGTGGTCCTCCTTGTCGGAGCGGGTCTGGCCGCCCTGCTCGGCCTGGCGGCGGCACTGATTCGTGCAGATCTGATCCACCCCTCGGGCAGGGTTCCCCTGGCCGATCTGCACGGTGGCCTCATGGTCTATGGATTCCTGGGTTCGGCCATAGGGCTGGAACGGGCGGTGGCCTACCGAAGCGGCGGGTCGGATAAACCGCGTTGGGGGTTTCTGGCACCGGCCCTGGGTCTGGTCGGGGCTCTGCTGGGTGTCCTGGTCCTGGTGGCTTCAGCCTTCGGGTTTGCCCCGGGCTTGGCCAGAATCGAGCTTCTGGCCGGAACTCCCTGGACCCTGTCCATGCTGGCCCTGACCGCGGTGTATGTGGCGATCTGGCAGAGGCAGGCATCGACCGAGGTCCTGATACAGGTCCTGGGCTCCCTGGTTGGTCTGGTCGGGGCGGCTGGCTGGGTGGGTGGATTGGATTCCGCCGTCCTGGCCCCGGCCTGGTTGCTCTTCCTGGTGCTGACCGTTGTGGGGGAGCGGGTCGAGCTGGCCAGGGTCGTCTTTTCCGATATACGCCTGGAATCCTGCATCCTGGGACTGTGTCTGCTTCTGGTCCTGATGCTTCCCGTCCAATCGCTGACACCACGGGTCGGATACCCGTTGTTGGGTTTGTCGCTGGCCGTGCTCCTCCTGGTCATGGTCAGCCATGACGTGGCCAAGGCCACCTTCCGCCATGGGGGCCTGCCGGGGTTCATGGGGACCTGCATGTTGTCCGCCTATGCCTGGGGTCTGCTGGCGGCCCTGATATGGATGGTGGCCCCTCTGGATTCTCGGACCTACTGGGGCGACATGGCCCTGCACGCCCTTGCCATCGGATTCATCATGACCATGGTCATCGCCCACGTCTGCATGATCGTCCCCTCGGTCATCCGCAGGCCGCTGCCCTTCCACCACCTGCTCTGGGTGGCCTGGGGGCTCATGCAGGTCGGGCTCCTGATCCGACTTCTGGGTACCCTTCGACTCTTCACGCCCATGTGGAAGGTGGGGAACGCCCTGAACGTCCTGGGCATGTTGGCCATGATGGTGACCGTGGTCTATCTGGCCGTCTCGGGGAAGCGGATCCTGGCATCCAAGAGGGGGCACCGGCAAGAGGGTGCGGATTCGCGGTCCGCGAGGTCCGGGACCACGGTGCTCCGCATCGACCTGGTCCTGACCGCCCTCACCGTCCTGCTTCTGGTGGTCGGGATGGTCCTGATGGTGGTGCGTCCAGGTCTGGCCAGGCCAGTGGGTGATACTTCGGTCATGCGGAGCGGTTCGGCTGACAAGGCGTCCCTGGTCCAGGACCCGGCACATGGGGTCAAGCCGACCGGCCACACCACCCGGGTTTCCGTGAACGTGAAGGGGATGGCCTTTGTCCCTGACGAAATCACCGTGCCGGCAGGCGACCGCCTGGTCGTGGACTTCCACAACACCGGTGACCAACGCCATGACCTGGTCTTCGCCAACGGCAGGGAAACAGGGTCGGTTCCGGTCACCCGGACCGCCAAGGTCGATGTCGGTGTGATCGGGGCAAATACCCTGGGATGGTGCTCCCTGGCCGGGCATCGACAGATGGGTATGGAACTGAGGGTCATGGTCAAGGGGGCCGCCTCCACGGCCGGGTCCCACACCACGGAAGGTATGCCGGGAATGGATTCGGGCGACGATCCGGCCCCTGCCGTCCCAACGACGGTCAAACTCAAGTCACAGGCCGATAGATCGGACCCGGCCAAGGCGGCCCTTCCGCCGCTGAAGGGCGGGGGTCAGGCGGGGGTCAGGCGGTACACCCTGGACGTCAAGGAGCGCAAGGAGAAAGTGGCTCCCGGACTGGACCGAACCGTCTGGAGCTTCGATGATGCCGACGATTCCCGCGATTCCGGATCGCGTCCCCTGGCGCAGGGGCCGGTGCTCAGGGGGCGGCTGGGAGACACCTTCGAGGTCACGGTCAGGAACAAGGGCAGCATGAGCCATTCCATCGACTTCCACGCCGGTCCGGCCGTGCCCCAGACCATGATGCGCAACATCGAGCCCGGCAAGGACCTCCACTACACCTTCAAGGCCGAACACACGGGTATCTGGATGTATCACTGCAGCAGCGACCCCATGTCGAATCACATAGCCAACGGCATGTACGGGGCGGTGGTCGTGGATGACGGCACCCTGCCGGCCGTCGCCGCCGAGTACGTCCTGGTCCAGTCCGAGATCTACCTGGGCGCCAAGGGGGGAACGGCGGACCCGGACAAGGTGTCGGCCATGAAGCCGGACATCATGACCTTCAACGGACGGGCGTTCCAGTATGACGCCCACCCGCTTGGACTCAAGGTCGGCGGCCGGGTTCGCATCTGGGTCTTGGATGCCGGGCCCAACCAGTCGCTGGCCTTCCATGTGGTCGGCACCCAGTTCGATACGGTCTGGACCGAAGGGCGCTATCTGATCGGCGGGACGGCCGGTTCGGATCCGTCCGTATCGGTCCAGGCCGGGGCGCAGGTTCTGCCCCTCCTGCCGGCCCAGGGAGGCTTCGTGGAGTTCAGTGTCGACCAGCCGGGGGATTACCCCATGGTCAACCATGTCATGAGTCTGGCCGAAAAGGGTGCGCACGGGCTCCTGCGGGTCTCCTGATCAGGCCGGATGCGGATAGACCCGGCTGGGAAGGGGTCCGATGGATCTGCTCAGCGAGGAGATGGTGCCACGCTCAGTCGGCCCTCCAGGAGGAGTTTATGGAGAAGGTTCCGTCCGTGGTTCTCGTTGTCAAGGGTCTCCCCGTACCTGGTCATGAGTTGATTGACCTTCTCATACATTTCCTCGGCTATCATGTGTCCCCGCTCGGGATCGGAATTCCCTCCCTGGAGTTCGTTGTAGTAGAAGATGAGCCTGGTCTGACTGGCGTAGAGGTCGACGGTGTCGAAGAGGGACTGGAAGTAGGAGTAGTCGGCAGGTCCCAGTGAGTGGCCGTAGAACTTGATGATCGCCGTCTCTTCACCGGGCTGTCCATCGATGTGCGGGTGGATGATGGTGGTGTTGTTGTTCTGCCTCAGGGCCATGAGGCGGAAGGTCTTCGTGAACTTGACCGTATCGGTGTAGTCGGGGTCCGTGGCCCTCAGATCCGAGCCGTCGATGCCGAAGATGATGTTCCGGTCCAGCAGGTTGCCGTGGATGTTCGTGATGGACGGGCAATCGCGCAGGCCTGCCAGGGGACTGGTGTAGTTGAAGTCCAGGATCGAAACGTCCTCAGGGTGCCCCTTGAACTGTTTCCCGTTCTCGTCATATTCGATCTTCTCCGGCTTGTCCTCCCAGGGGCGGAGCGAGTCGGGGTCGGGCAGCCGATCATTGACCAGGTTGGTGATCAGCCTGCGGCATTTCTTCAGGTAGCGATTATTGGACTTGACCTGGTCCATCAGGTACCTGGTGAATTCCTGCTCGAAGCGGTGGGTCTGGTCCATCAGGCAGTCGAAGAGCGCAGGGCGGCTTTTCCCATCCCAACCGTCGGTGTCCACCAGCATGATGGCGACCTGTTCGTCAATGTCCAGGCTTAGGAATTCCGACAGGTTCCTCGTGCGGTCCAAGTTGACCGCGGCCCTTGCCCCCTCCTTGGCGGTTGAACACTCCTGGGCTGCCTGGAAGAGCGGACCCAAGTGGGGCGACGAGGGTTCGAGCCAATCTCCCATGGTCGATTCGACATCAAACCATGAGCGTTCCTTCCTGTACTCCCTAAGGATCAGGTCCCAGACGGTGATGCCCCGAGCATCGAGGTAAAACGTGGCATCGTCCTGGCCCGATGGGGTCGCCTGGGATTGCCCCTGTCCCTCCTGCTCAGGCAATCCCGGGTTCCCCCCCGCGTGTTCGAGCGAACCCAGGCGAGGAAGCTCGAAGTCGGCGAAGGTGGACGCCAATCCGCATTCGAGGTCAAAGCCGTTACCCAGAACCAGCAACTGATGGAAAGCACTCATGTGTAGCCTCCTGGGGCCCTGTCGGCAGCTTGCCGGGCATCGAGCCTCTCTTCCATGGTACTGGGGGGTGGCCGTCCAGATACCCGGCAACCGCCCAAGGCGCATCCCCGCACCGGCGGACCGTTGCGAGTGTCTCGCTGTCTTTTTTCAAGCGACTTGATGAGTTCAAAGATCAGGAGCGGAAACCAGGCAATAGACCGACAGGAGAGGGAGAGACAGGTGGCGATCCATCAGCGGATCAGGACCGACCTGGCCGCCATTCGGTACAGGCCACGGAGGAGACGGCAGAGACCAGGAAGGTAGGTACAAGGTGTGCCGTTGATTTTTTGTTTTGCCAGTTATGGGTCGCACAAGGGTCGCACAGGTAGGTTCCCGCATGCTGCATGGAGTCACCAAAACAGTCTTACCCCTCAATGAGGAGTAAGACCTTGGTTGGTGACCCCGGCGAGACTCGAACTCGCGACCTACAGATTAGAAGTCAGTTGCTCTATCCAGCTGAGCTACGGGGCCGAACTCCTATATTGTACTCACAGGGCCGGTCCAGCGAGTCACCGAGCGATGTCGTTGACTTGAGCCCGGAGGCTGCGGGGCGAGGCGTTGGACATACGCTGAAGAAATCTAGTTTTTGCCCTCGAGCGCGGACAGGATGGCAGTGGTCATATCCTCAGTCCTCAGACGGTACCGCTGGCTGAGATCCGTGAGTGGTACCCTGTCGTTGAATTCCTTGTCGGCTCCGAAGGTCAGGACCCGAGTGCTGTCGGATCCGAAGAAAGCCGCGATTCCCTGCCCCCAACCACCCGGGAGTTGACCGTCTTCCATGGTGACGATCAGGTTGTGGTCCTTGCCCAAGGTTTCCAGGGTGTCCTTATCGGGGTGGGAATATTGCCGTGGGTCCACAACCGTCGCATTGATGCCGGCCTGGGCCTGGAGGGAATCGGCCGCCTGGAATGCCAGGGGAAGCATGTCGCCCAGGCCCAGGAGAGCTACGGTACGGCCCTTTCTGACGATTCTATAGGACTCCCATGGGTCGGTCTGGTCGGGGGAGGCATCGGAAAGGCTGGACAGGGAAGCCGGCTGGGATTGGGGAGCGGTTGTGGATCCCACAGCCGATCCGGAATCCAGGTTGATTCTGGATCCCCCGGCGATTCTGGATTCCATGGTATCGGGCAGGCCGGCGGCACGTTCCGAGGCGAGGGTGCGCTCGCCGGGTACGCGGATGACGACAGGTCGACGGGCTGGTCCGGTGGCCCAGGCCAGCATCTGCAGGAAGTCGGCCCCGTTTCCGGGCGCCAGACAGGTCAGACCGGGGATGGAGTTCATCATGGCGATGTCGCTGACCCCGGAATGGGTGGCATCGGTTCCCGACAGTCCATTGGAGAAGGTCAGGAGGGTCACAGCGCTGCCGTTGATGGCCATTTCCTGTTCGATTTGGTCGTAGGCACGTTGGAAGAAGGTGGACGATGTGGCCACCACCGGGGTGCCTCCGGCCTTGGCAAGCCCTGCCGCAAAGGCCACGGCGTGCGATTCGGCTATGCCCACGTCCATGTAGTGGCGGCCGGCAAGCCGACGGAAATCAGGATCGATGCCGTTCGATAAGGGGGTGGCAGGGGATATGACCACCAGTCCGGGCTCCTGGGGGAAGCGGCTCTGAAGCGCCTGCATGGCCATTCTCCCGTAGACCTTGCGGGAATTGGGTGCTTTGCCGTTGGATGCAATGCCGTTCTGCCAGTGGTTGGCCTCCACCCGTCCCTCGGCGGGGAGGGCCGGCAGGGTCGGTTCACCGGAACCGGTCCCGGTTTCCTCGCCCCTTCCCTGGCCGAGTCCCAGTCCCTTGCGGGTATGGATGTGGACCACCACCGGGTGGTCGGTGTCCTTCACCTCCGCGAAGGTCCGCACCAGCGGCTCGATCGAGTTGCCCTCCTCCACATAGCGGTAATCCAGCCCCAGGTCGCGGAAGGGGTTCTGGTCGGATCGGCCGCCGGTCTCCCTGAGCCCAGCCAGGGTCCGATAGAGCCCGCCATGGTTTTCGGCGATGGACATTTCGTTGTCATTGACGACGATAATCAGGTTGCCGCCCTGCTCGGCCGCCCAATCCAGCCCTTCGAAGGCCGGTCCGCTGCTCAGGGCACCGTCGCCTATCAGGGCGATGACATTGCCGGTGCCGCTGGTCAGGTCGCGTGTCCTGGCCAACCCGCAGGCCAAGGAGATCGAGGTGCCGGTGTGCCCGAGGACGAAGTCGTCGTACGCGCTTTCCTTGGGGGAGGTGAAACCGGACACCTTCCCGAAGTGCTCCGGGTCGGAGAAAGCCAGCCGCCGTCCGGTCAGGATCTTGTGGGTGTAGGCCTGATGGGAAACGTCGAAAACCAAATGGTCATGGGGCAGGTCGAAGACCCGGTGGATGGCGATGGTGGCTTCCACGACGGCCAGGTTCGAGCCGAGATGCCCCCCGTACCGCCTGCAGAATCGGATCAGGAGGGTACGGATTTCCTGTGCCAGGCGGTCCAACTCATCCTCGGTCAGACCTTTCAGGTCCTGAGGGGAGTCGATTCGATCGAGAAGTGTACCCATGCCCGTCCGTTTTCCGTCCTTCCGGTCTGTGGATCATGACCATACGTGTGGCAACGATTCTATCGGCTGGCCGATACGGTGATATCGAGAGCACCATTTGTTCACGATGCCTGGCCCTAACATCCATCAGACTGACACGATTCGGATGCCCAGGGTTCCAGGAATTTACAATCGGCACGGTTTCGACCGGTTTCCCGTCCGGGAATCTCTGCGGGGCTGGGTACTATCGGGAGTGCCAAGCGAGGGAGGTCCAAATGGTTGACAAGGTCAGCGAAAAGCCCCTGGTTGCAGTTGTTATGGGGTCGTCCAGCGATTGGGAGACGATGCGGGAATCCTGCATGATCCTGGACGAGTTCCATGTTCCCTACCTGAAGCAGGTTATTTCGGCGCATCGGACTCCCGGCCTCATGGCCGACTTCGCCCATGAGGCCAGGTCCAGGGGCATCATGGTCATCATCGCCGGGGCCGGAGGGGCCGCCCACCTGCCTGGCATGCTCGCCGCCCAGACCACCCTTCCGGTCATCGGTGTACCTGTCCGCTCCCACGCCCTGAGCGGCGTGGACTCGCTGCTTTCCATCGTCCAGATGCCCTCCGGCATCCCCGTGGCCACGACGGCCATCGGCAAGGCGGGTGCCGCCAATGCGGGTCTCCTGGCCGTTGGCATCCTGTCCGCCACGGATCAGGGTCTGGCCAAGGCCCTGGAGGACTACCGTCAGGATCTGGCCAAGAAGGTCGAGGAATCCAATGCCGAGCTTGTCTGAGGAAACCGGGGGGCGCATCGACCACCTGGAGCCCGGTGCGGTCATCGGCATCGTCGGGGGTGGCCAACTGGGGAGGATGATGGCTCTGAGCGCCCGGTACCACGGGTTCAGAATCGGCGTATTGGACCCCACGCCGGACTGCCCGGTCGACCAGGTGGCCGATTTCCAGATCGTGGCCGATTACGATGACCAGGACGCCATCCGTCAGCTGGCGGAGCGCAGTGACGTGCTGACCTATGAGTTTGAAAATGTGGATGCCGATGCCCTGGACAAGGTCAGGGATCAGGTGGCCATACCCCAGGGGACGGATCTCCTGAGGACCACCCAGGACCGGGTCCATGAAAAGACCTTTATCAATAAACATGGTGCCGCCACGGCACGCTGGCGGCAGGTCGACGGAATGGACGACCTGGAGAAGGCCTTGGACGAACTCGGTTACCCGGCTGTGCTCAAGACCCGCACCGGCGGCTACGACGGTCACGGACAGGTGGTCCTGCGTTCGCAGGAGGACCTGGATCAGGTGGTTGAACGGACCAGGAGGGATGAGGCCGATGGCCAGGGATTCCCGCCATCGATTCTGGAGGGGTTCGTTGATTTTGCCTGTGAGGCCTCGATCCTGGTGACCGGCAACGGGGACCGGTACGTGGCCTTCCCGCTGGTCCGCAACGATCACCGTCACAACATCCTGCACATGACCCTGGCACCGGCAGGGGTCGGGCACGAGGTCGAGGAGGAGGCCAGGCAGCTGGCCCTGAGGCTGGCCGAGGGGTTCGAACTGGCCGGAACCCTGGCCATTGAGCTTTTCCTGATGCAGGACGGGAGCCTGGTGGTCAATGAACTGGCCCCACGCCCGCACAACTCCGGCCATTACACCATTGAGGCCTGTTCCATGGACCAGTTCGATGCCCATATCCGCGGCATCGCCGGATGGCCCCTGGACCAGCCCCGCCTGCTCAGCCCGGCCGTCATGGTCAACGTACTGGGCCAGCATGTGAAGCCGGTCTTGAAAGAGCTCACCGCCCACCCGGAGTGGAATCTGCACGACTACGGCAAGGCCGAGGTGCGGACCAACCGGAAGATGGGCCATCTGACCGTCCTGACCGATGACCCCCAGGCCACGGCCCGGGATCTGGAGGCCACCGGCTGCTGGGATGACTTGCGCTGAGCCGAAACACCTTACCCTCCTTGCCCCTGTGCTGTAGGGTGAAAGAGCTCAAGGAGGGTGCCGAACGATGACTGCCAGTGCTTCCAGGAAGACCAGACAGAAGGATGCCGTCTGGCAGGCCCTGCATGCACAGGATGATTTCGTCTCGGCCCAGGACCTGCACAAGGTCCTGAACGACTCGGGGTGCCGGATCGGTCTGGCCACCGTCTACCGTCGGCTCAACGCCCTCCACCTGTCGGGGAACCTGGATTGCATAGAGCATGGTGGGTTGCGCCTGTATCGGATCTGCACGGCCCAACGTCACCACCACCATCATCTGGTCTGTGAGTCCTGCGGAAGGACAATCGAGATCACGCCTCCGGATGATGGGTGGCTCCAGTCGGTGGCGAGTGCGCATGGGTTCACGGTCTCATCCCACACCCTTGAGGTATATGGTCTTTGCGGTGACTGCCAGGCAACCCAGACCGACGAATAAACGGGCCGCTCAGGTCTGGGGCTCACCTTTCCGGGAAGTCCGAGATTCACCTTCATGCTTATCGGGTTTCTTCGGGGTGTTTCCCGGTTCACCCCCATGGTCCCCGGCCTCCGGGCCCTGTTCCTTGGACTTCTCCTTGGAGGAGCCGCTGGGCATGATGGCCTTCAGGGCATCCAGTGCCTGGGAAGCCGTCAGGTTGGGCAGATAGGCCTGGACCACGGCCAGTCCGATCTGTACGAGCTGTGCGGGATCGGGGTAGCAGATGTAGACGGGGTGTTCGGTGGGTTGGAATTTCCTCTTGAAGAAGAAGAGGGAGCGGAACCCGTAGGCCGGCTCCATCAGATCGGCCACCATCTGCAGGGCGTGCTGGAGGAACTCGGTATTGGCGGGGGTCTCGTCCTGGTCGGGGTCCATTCCGGCCAGGGGAGCGGCTGACAGACTCATGAAGTCGACGGTGCCCTGGTCGCGCAGACGTTCGGCCATGCGGGCTATCAGAAACTCCATGATCCCGTTGGGGCTGTCGGTCCGGTGCCGCATGAAGTCGAGGGTCCATCCGATGACCCGTCCCTGACGGTAGGTGGGCATCCAGCTGGTAACCCCCAGGACGGTCCCCCCGGCGTCGATTGCGTAGAGGATGATCATGCGGGGATCTCGCAGCTCGTCCAGACCACCCAGGGTGAACTTCATCTCGGGCAAGGCCTTGAGCTCGGCCCACTGTTCGGAGATGTCTACGATCTGGGACTGGACGTCCCAGGGTGCGTCGTTGAAGGTGGTCAGCACGTCGGTGATTCCGTCTCGCTTGGCCTTGTTGATGGCGGTGCGGATGTCCTGCCACTTCTTACCCCGGGTCTGCCACTGGCTGGGGGTGATGACCATCTCGGATCCCACCTTCAGGGTGGACCAGCCCCGGAGGGCCAGCTGGTCGCGTTGGGGCTTGTGGACGCTGTAGAAGACCGGCGACCAGGAGTGCTGGGAACAGTACCGGGTGAAATCATCGAGGTCGGTCATGAATTCATCAGAATCCCCGAAGGGGCCGGTGGTGGTCAGGGCGATGCCGTGCAGAACCCGGTAGGCGATCGCCGAGCGTCCCGTGGGGGAGAACCAGTAGCTGTTCCCCTCCCAGGTGGTCATGAAGGACATGCTTTCGCCACCCGACTGGACCAGGGTCCCGGCCCTGAGGTGCTCGCTTTCGTTCCGGATGACCGAGGAGCGCATCCAGTCGAGGAGGACCACCAGGAAGACCATCCAGAAGATGAAACCGACGGCATCGCTGACGATGACGCCCGTCAGGGTCCGGGGCACCATGGATGGGTGGAACCGGCCGGCGATCCCGTTGGGCAGGTAGAGCTCCGGCAGTTCGGACAGGATTGTGCTCATGGTGGCCGAGGGCCGGAAGGAGGTGGGGCTTGCCGAGGCGTAGAAGATGTATCCGGCCGCCGTGGCCACGAAACCGATCAGGATGGCCCCCCAGCCGATGCGCAGGCGGGAGGATATGGTGCGTACCAGGAAGATACGCATGTTATGGATGAGGAAGAGGCAGAAGATCAAGGGCGGCAGGGATATGACCAGGAGGGAGGGGATGGCTCCGTGTCGGATGGCACGCGTGAGACCGTCGCCGATGGTCATCGGGAAGACCAGGTAATAGAGCAGGGCGAGCACCACGGTCAGGCCGTTCAGGACCAGGCTTGCGGCAGCCGCCACCCTGCGGCCGTGATAGATGCCCCAGGAGATGGCCAGCATGACCAGGGTGGGCATGAGCAGGGTCAGGATGGCCCCGCCGACGGTGTGGCCGGGGGTGAACCCGTACTGGGCGTAACAGCTGGCCTTGTTGTTCCTGGCCAGGCAGCGGGCCAGACTGGCGCTGGTGGCGTGGTCAGGACTCAGGAACATGCCCAGGGGGGTGAAGAATCCCGCCTTGACCTTGGACGAGGCCGTGACCAGGGGGCCCAGGGCCAGGACCGTCGAGACGGCCCCAAGGAGGTGTCTGGTCTCATAGGATCCGCTCTTGCCCGTCAGGTTGGCATCCTTGACGGGGCCGTGCCAGATGCGGCCGACCAGATGGCCGATCAGGGCGGCACCCAAGGCGCAGTAGATGCCCGGGTTGCCGGTGTAGAGGACCAGGAGAATCAGGGACGTGTAGCCGACCAGGCCGATACGTCTGCGCCAGAGGAAGTCGCTGAAGGGAATGGAGGCCATCAGGGCGCCGATGACCAGGGTGATCGGGTTCAATGTCATGGGAATCCGCAGGAACCATGACCAGTGGTCCTGGAGGGTGTTGATGGCCGCGCAAATCAGCAGGCCGATGACCGCGCCGCCCACGGCGCTGAACAGGCAGGCCAGAACCGTTCTGCGCTTGCCGAGACGGGTTTCGGCGATGCAAAGCACGACCAGGACCAGGAGGGAGTCGACGATCAGCTGCATGGGTCCGCTCGTGATGAAGAGCGTGACCAGGAGTCTGGCGAACTGAAGGGGGAGATCCGGTTCATGCGACCCGGGCAGGGGGGCCGTGTTCTTATGGGTGATCAGGTCGGCCAAGGGGGTACCGATCCTGTTCGTCCGGGGCAGGCGCAGGAACCAGATGATCAGCCACGAGAAGAGGTTGACCGCCACCAGGACCAGGGTGAAGCTGATTGCCAGGACATGTCGTTGCAACCACCGGACCAGGTCCTGGGCCAGAGCGGCCCGGGCTGACTTCTCCATCATGTTCGGGCCCTTTTGCATTGTTTCCATGTTCGCTTCGATTCCTGTTGTTGTCGGTGGTCGGGAGGAATCACCGTACTTGAAGTCGGGTGATGTTGGGATGGTCTTCTATTGCCCGGTCCATGGGGCCCAACCCCATACGTTCCCCCAGCCATTCCAATCCGGGTTTCCAGGCTGTCCTGACCGTGTGCCAGTCATGCCCGGAACCTTGGGCCACCACAACTTCGACCGTCATTCCTGCGCTCTTGGCGGCCTTGGCGATGGCCATCATGTTCTTCTGGGAGTGGGGATCCATGGAGCCTGCGGCCGTGAAGAGGGCCTGCCCGGAGGGTGCCTTGGCGGCGATGGCCCGGGTGGGGACCTGGGCCAGGAACTTGGCACGGTCACCGCCGAAGTAGTCCTTGATCATCTGGTCCTGATTGCCCTGTGTGGGTTCCAATTCCCCGTCGGCGGGGAGCATGTTTCCATAGATTTTTGGATGGCGTGGCCCCAGCTGGGTGGAGCAGGTGCCGCCTTGGGAGAATCCGCCGATGGCCCACATGGAAGGCTGTGCCGCCACGGGAAGGTGTTGCCGAATCCAGGCAGGCACGTCTCTGCTGAGGTAGGTTTCTGCATTCCCGTAGACAGGTGAATCCACGCATAGGGTGTTGTGGGTGGAGGAACCGTTCTGGTCCGGGGAGACGACGATCGGAGCCAGGCCATTGTGGCGGGCGGCGTAGGAGTCCATCAGGTCCTGGATGCCACCGGCCGTGAAGAGCCGGTCCGGGCTGCCGGGCTGGCCGGCCAGGAGCACGAAGACCGGGAGTGCCGGCGGCTTGGTGCTCAGGGCGGCCGGTGGAAGGTAGATGTCGGCGGGACGGGCGTGGAAGTTCGATTCCGTGCCCACGATTCTGGTCGTATAGGTCCGCCCCTGGGCAGGATGACTGGGGGTCCTCCCCTCACTGGACAGGTTCCGCCATTCCTCCACCGACATGGTGGCCCGTTCGGGGGGTGTCCTGGTCAGGTTCGGATAGATGGGCACGCTGAAGATGGACCCGACCGTCGTGAACTCGCCGTAGATGATGTCGATGCGCAGGGCGGTGGAGAGCACCGTGAGAAGGATGGCGAGGGCGGCCAGGACCCTCCGCCAACCATGGTTGTGGATCAGGGCCATGACCGAGAATCCGGCGGCCAGGAAACCCAGGCCCACGGCCAGGATGACCATCCAGCCCAGGGAGACTCCGAAGACCATGAAGACGTCCGAGAGGAGCCAGGCCAGGAGGAGACCGACGGCACCGCAGATGATTCCCATCCCCACTTGGCGGAGCAGGTCCTTGAAGCGACGGTCCAGGAGTGCAATGACGACCAGGACCACCAGGGCCAGGGCGGTCAAGGCGAACAGGGCGATGGGCAGCCCCCCTGATGTCAGACGAATCTGAGCCAACCACTTGAGCATAGGATCCTTCCATACGGATTTCATCCGGGGCGGTGGGGGAGCATCCGTAATGGATGGAATTCCCTCGCCGCCAACAGTGACTGCTTATTCTCGTGTACCCTACAGGCTGTTTCGTTTTTGCAAACCTCAATACTATCCAATCCTCCCAACAGGAGATGCCTCTTCTGAACCTGATCGAATCGAAAGGCGGTGCCAGTCCGGGGTTCCGGCGTGTCGGTGCCTATCATCCGACCCGTGAAGGTGGGAGCGGCGCAGGTGACTGTCCATGGGATGGACGATGCTGACCTTATTGATAATCAATCTCAGTAAAGACGTCCGGAAGCATCAGGTCCGGAGAAGGAGTTCCACGGAATCATGCCCAAACGCAGTCTGTCGTCATCCCTCCCTGCCATCATTTCGGCCCTGGTCTGCCTGGTCCTTCTGGCCACCTCGGCCGGGTGTGGCGCTTCCAAGCAGGATGGGTCGGAATCGGGGCCGATCTCCGTGGTCACCAGCATCAACCAGTGGTCCTCCCTGGCCACGCGGCTGGGTGGAGACCAGGTCGAGGTGAAGACGGTCCTTCGGAACACCTCCACAGATGCCCACGACTATGAACCCACCACGGCGGATATAGCCATGATCAGCAAGGCCGACCTGGTCATCGTCAACGGAGCCGGAGTGGACGAATGGGCCGCCAAGGCCGCCCAGACCAATGGTGTTGAGCTGGTCGACCTGGCCGCCCGATCTGGGCACCGGACCGGCGATAATCCGCACATCTGGTTCTCGTCACAGACCAGGTCCTCTGCCGCCAAGACCCTCACCCAGACCTACAAGAAGCTGCGACCCCGGGAAGCTGACCGGTTCGACCGGCTCAACCAGGCCTGGAACCGGGATCAGACCAGGCTCAACGAGCGGATCGCCAAGGTGAAGGAGAGCACCCGGGGCAAGCGGTTCGCCGCCACCGAATCCGTGGCCAGCTACCTGACCGAGGACCTGGGCATGGAGGATCTGACACCCCAGGGGTACCTTCGTGCCGTGGCCAACGAGAGCGAGCCCTCTCCCGATGACATCCGTCGGTTCCGGGAACTCCTCAGGGAGGCCAAGGTGGACCTGCTCGTCTACAACACCCAGGAGGCCAACAGCCTCACCGACCAAATCACCGGAACGGCCAGGACCTCCAAGGTCCCCATCGTCCAGATCAGTGAGCAGATGCCCTCCAAGTACAACAGCCTGGAGGATTGGATCGATGCACTGATCAAGGAATTCGCCACGGCGGCCGGCTGATCCCTCATGTCCTGGTCGGTCGGCGGCAATGGGTGATGCCGGTTTTCGCCTCTGGATTGTCTGGTCGGCTGTGAAGACTTGCACTGGTATGGTGTTCTCGATGGTTTCCCCATCTCGCAGAATTTGAAATGTATATCTGAGGTCAGGAGTTTTCGTGAGTGAAACAGATGCCGGTCCTGAGTCCGCCCAAGGGTCTCGGACCGGGCAGGAGCGTACACATTCGAGGTTGGGGGGCTTGAAGGACCGCTTCTCACCGAAGTGGTGGGTCTACGCACTGATTTTCATCTGCATGGATTTCGTTTTGGTGGGCATCCTGCAATGGGGGGTCTCCCTGGCCAGTTCCCGGGTGGAGCTCTCCAACCCCCTGATCGGGTTCTGGGGGTTCATCTCGGCCATGTGGACCGCCCAACGCTTCGTTCTTATCCTCAACATGCTGGCCATCGGCCTGGTCTACGCCGCCATGATCTTCATGACCAACCGGTTCTGGATCTCCTCCGGTCTCATGCTGGCCGCGGTCACCGTCATTGCGATCATCGAGCGGTTCAAGGTGCAATCCAGATACGAGACCGTGCTTCCCTCAGACCTGAACTTCCTTCAAGCCGATGCGGGCAGCCTGGTCTCCTTCATTCCCTCCGGGGCCCTGACCATGATCCTGTTCGGTCTGGTGGCCCTGGTCCTGCTGGTTCTGGTCTGCTGGCTGCTGACCCGGATGGACTCCAAACGTGGCCGTTGGGTCCGCACAGGCAACAAGCCCCTGGGGGCCTCGATCCGGCTGGTCGGTGTTCTGGTTCCCGCCCTGGTGGTGGCCGTCTTCATGTCGACGGTCGGCACCTATGGCAGCCCCGCCTACCATGTCTCCCAGTGGATGGGTGACATGCCCTCCATGTGGGATTCGGTCTATGACGCCCAACGCAACGGGGTCTTCGTCTCCTTCTCCCGGCAGCTCAAGCCCAAGGTCATGGAGATGCCGGCCGGCTACAGCCAGGCCACCATGAAGTCCCTGGCCAAACGTTACGGGTCGGAGGCGGAGAAGATCAACCGGGACAGGTCGGCCTACACCGACGAGTCCACCCTGGTCTACATTCTTTCCGAGTCCTACTCTGACCCGACCAGGGTGCCCGGTGTCCGCCTGAACGAGGATCCCATGCCCAACATCCGGCAGATCAAGGAGGAGACCACCAGCGGTCTCATGCTCTCCTCGGGGTATGGCGGGGGTACGGCCAACCTGGAGTTCCAGGCCATGACCGGCCTGAGCATGGCCAACTTCGATCCCTCGCTGACCTCGCCCTACCAGCAGGTGATCCCCCACCTGCAGTGGATTCCGACCGTCAACCGCGCCTGGCCCAAGCCCTCCCAGTCCCAGGCCTTCCACCCCTACGAGTCCTCCATGTACTCCCGGGCCGACAATTACAAGAAGTTCGGCTTCTCCCACTTCTACTCCCTGACAGGGCCTGACTACATCACCCATCAGGAGAGGATCGACCGGAGCCAGTATGCCTCGGACAAGGCCTCCTATGAAAGTGCCCTGGAGAAGATGGGTGATGATCAGGGCAACCAGTTCATCGAGATCATCACCATGCAGAACCACATGCCTTACACCGACTGGTACGACAATAACCAGTTCACGGTGGCCACCTCCGATCCCGACCGGCCCCTGGGTGAGGACGAGATGGATTCGATCAGGACCTATGCCAAGGGGGTCAGCCTGACCGACCAGGCCACCAAGGACTTCCTGGACTCCCTGGAACAGCAGAGGAAACCGGTGACCGTGGTCTTCTACGGGGATCACCTGCCCGGAATCTACGGTACGGCAAGCTGGGATAAGAAGAATTCCCTGGCCCTTCACCTGACCGACTACTTCATCTGGTCCAATGCGGCATCGACCTCCGCCGGTCGGCAGAACCCCAACAGCCGCTACACATCGCCCAACTTCTTCCAGGCCCAGGCGGCCGAGCACATGGACACCAAGGTTTCGCCCTATACGGCCTTCCTGACGCGTCTGCACGAGCGGATCTCCGCCCTGGAGCCCCCTGTGGCCAATCAGATACAGGGTTGGGACAGAATACCCGAGGGCCAGACCAACTACCTGGATGCCGATGGCAGGCCCATGGATGCCAGGAAATTCGACAAGAAGACCAGACAGCTCATGGAGGATTACCGGTTGATCCAGTATGACATCGTCGCCGGCAAGCAGTACCTCAAGAAGACTGGCTTCATGTCCACGCCCACCCGGAAGTCCGACGCCAGGGCCGCCAAGGCCAGGCAGGAGAAAGCGGCCAGGCGTGATGCCGCGGCCCAGGCCACCAAGCCGGGACTGGATGGGCACGAAGACCGGGAGGGGAAGAAATCCTCATCCGGCCAGTAGGATTCTCCTCCTGCACGCTTCAGGAGGAGCCGCCGATCCGATGGGGGCAGGCGGCTCCTGCCGCGTTCAGGGAGATCAGGCTCAGGTGGTTTCCAGAGCCTTGTGCCCGATGTCGTGACGGTAGAAGAGCCCGGTGGTGTCCAGACCGTCCAGGAGGGTGTAGATCCTCTCCTGGGCCATCCGGAGATCGGGGGCACCGGCCCGGACCACGGCGGTTCGACCCGAGGATGCGGTGAGTCCGTCCTGAACGGAGCCAGCCACCCCGGCATAGTAGGCCTGGAGGTCCTTTCCGGGCCCAATCAGGGGGACCCTGGCACCCTTCTCCGGGTAACCGGGGTAGCCGTCGGCCGCCAGGACCACGCAGATCTCGCTCCGGTCCTGACACCAGGTGAAGTTCGGCTCCCCTCCATCCATCAGGGTCCTGATGCCTGCGGCCAGGTCGCTGGTCAGGAGGGGGAGGACCACCTCGGTCTCCGGGTCTCCCATCCTGGCGTTGAACTCGACCACCTTGGGGCCCTGGTCGGTGACCATGAGCCCCGCATAGAGGATGCCGGTGAAGGGCGTGCCCTCCTCGACCATGGCCCTGACCGTGGGTCTGACGATGGTCTCCAGGGCTGTGGCGGCCAGATCCGGTCCGAATTGGGGGAGGGGGCTGTAGGCGCCCATGCCCCCCGTGTTGGGGCCCTTG
The DNA here is from genome assembly GCF_036987015.1 of Bifidobacterium indicum. Classification (NCBI taxonomy): domain Bacteria; kingdom Bacillati; phylum Actinomycetota; class Actinomycetes; order Bifidobacteriales; family Bifidobacteriaceae; genus Bifidobacterium; species Bifidobacterium indicum. The sequence goes on along the minus strand of NZ_BTXM01000001.1, from coordinate 929,381 downwards.
TCGCCGTCATGGGCGGGTTTATGGTCCTGGGCCAGGGGCATGGGCCAGACCCGGTCGCCACTGACGAAGCACATCAGGGAGCATTCCTGGCCGCTCATGTACTCCTCGATGACCACCCTGGCCCCGGCCTGGCCGAAGCGTCTGTCGACGAAGATCTGTTCCAGGGCCTCCAGGGCCTGGTCCAGACTCAGGGCCACGGTCACCCCCTTGCCGGCAGCCAGGCCGTCGGCCTTGATGACGATGGGTGCCCCGTGCGCCCGCACATGCTGCCGGGCCGATTCCAGGTTGTCGAAGGTGGCATAGGCGGCCGTTGGAATCCCATGCCGCCTCATCAGGGCTTTGGCGAAGTCCTTGGAGCCCTCGATCCGTGCGGCGGCCTTGGTGGGGCCGAAGGCGGGGATGCCGGCCGCGGTCAATTGGTCGACCAGGCCGTCGATCAGGGGCTGCTCTGGGCCGACAAAGACCCAATCAATGGTGTTTCGATGGACAAAATCCACCACTGCGGCCGGGTCGGCCGGGTTCAGATCGGCCAGGCGGATACCGTCCAGGACCATGCCCGGATTGCCCGGGGCGCAGAAGACCTCGTCCACGCTCCGCCCGGCCAGGAGGGTGGCACCGATGGTGTGCTCCCTGGCTCCGGAACCGATGACCAGAATCCTATCCGACATCTTCGTCTCCTTTTCAAGCTTGCTGCTTCAGTCGCCCCGGGTCAGGATGACCCGTTCGCCCCGGCCCTCGACCACCCGTCCGACCAGATGGAAGGCCTCATGCTCCTGGTCCAGCACGGACTTGACGGCATCCAGCCTGGCCGGGTCGACCACCAGGACCATGCCCACCCCCATGTTGAAGATGTTGTACATCTCCATGTGGTCCACCTGGCCGCACCGTTCGATCAGGTCGAAGATGGGCGGCACCTTCCAGGAGTCGATGTTGAACTCGGCCGCTGTACCCTGGGGCATGATCCGGGGGACCTTCTCCACGAATCCGCCTCCGGTGATGTGGGCGACGCCATGCAGGAGACCCCGGTCGAAGAGCGGCTTCAGGGCCGATACGTAAATCCGTGTGGGCTTGAGGAGCTCCTGGGACAGGGTCAGGCCGCCCAGTCCGTCAGGACGGACATCCAGGCTCAGTCCACCCTGGTCGAAGAGGGCCTTGCGGATCAGGGAGAATCCGTTCGAGTGGACCCCGGAGGAGGGCAGACCCACCAGGAGGTCCCCGGGCCGGATGGCGCTCCCGTCGATGATCCTCTCCTTTTCGACCACGCCGACCGTGAATCCGGCCAGGTCGTACTCGTCGGTCTGGTACATGTCGGGCATCTCGGCAGTTTCGCCCCCGACCAGGGCCGCCCCGGCCTGGACGCACCCGTCGGCCACCCCCTTGACCACCTCTTCCAGGAGGGCCGGGTCGTTGCGGCCGCAGGCGATGTAGTCCAGAAAGAAGAGGGGCTCGGCACCCTGGGCGATGATGTCGTTGACGCACATGGCCACGCAGTCGATGCCGATGGTGTCATGCCTCCCGGCGGCCTTGGCCACCATGAGCTTGGTACCCACCCCGTCGGTGCCCGAGACCAGGACCGGCTGGTGGTATCCCAGGGAGGAGAGGTCGAAGAGGCCGCCGAATCCGCCGATCTGGCCTGCACCTGGCCTGGCCGTCCTGGCGGTATGGGACTTGATCCGCTCGATCAGCTCATAGCCCGCCTCGACCTTGACGCCCGCCTGCTCATATGCTCCTGGCATGGTTCTGCTCTCCTGTCTTTCCGGAAGGACTCATGGACGTGGAAGTGTGGTTTGCGGCCCGGTGGTCCTTCCTCTCTACCGGCATGGTCAGCCCGTAGGACCCCTTGGTCCTGGACAGGCCCTCCTTGTCCTGTTCGGTCAGGGAGGCCAGGAAGGATTCCTCGTAGTCATCCAGGTCGGTCGGATAGTCCCCGTTGAAGTAGGCCACGCAAAGGCCCTGGTAGGGGCCATCCTCGTGAAGGCCTATGGAGTCCACCAGCCCGTCCAGGCTCAGGTAGGCCAGGGAGTCCGCGCCGATGTAGTCCCTGATCTCGTCGATCGACTTCTTGGCGGCGATCAGTTCCGAGGTGCGCTGGATGTCGATTCCGTAATAGCAGGGGTAGCGCAGGGGAGGGGAGGCGATCCGCATGTGGACCTCGCTGGCCCCGGCCTCGCGCAGGAGCTGGACGATTCGGTGGGATGTGGTTCCCCGGACGATGGAGTCGTCGATGACGATGACCCGCTTGCCGGCCACGACGCCGCGGACGGCGGCCAGTTTCATCCGCACGCCCTGTTCGCGCAGTTCCTGGCTGGGCTGGATGAAGGTCCGGGCCACGTACTGGTTCTTGATCAGACCCATCTCGTTGGGCAGTCCCGAGGCCTCGGCGTACCCGGAGGCCGCGGAGAGGGATGAGTTGGGCACCCCGATGACCATATCGGCGTCGACCGGGGACTCCTGGGCCAGCCTGGCCCCCATCCGCTTCCTGGCCGAGTGGACGTTGACCCCGTAGATGTTGGAGTCGGGCCTGGCGAAGTAGATGAACTCCATGGAGCAGATGGCCAGCTGGGTGTGGTCGGTGTAGGACTCGATCCCGTAGCCTGAGTCGTCCACACGGACGATCTCCCCCGGGCGGATATCGCGGATCAGCCTGGCCCCGACCACGTCCAGGGCGCAGGTTTCGGAGGCCAGGACGTAGGCCCCGTTGCTCAGCTGACCCAGGGAGAGGGGGCGGAACCCGTTGGGGTCCAGGGCACCGATCATGGCATCCTCGGTCATCAGGAGGTAGGCGAAGCCGCCGTGCACCTGGGTCAGTGCCTCTTTCAGGGCCGCCATGAAGTCCTTGTGCCGGGACCGGCGGATCAGGTGCATGAGCACCTCGGTGTCGGAGTTGGATCGGAAGATGGCCCCCTCCTCCTCCAGTCGGGTCTTGAGGCTCTGGCAGTTGGTCAGGTTCCCGTTGTGGGCCAGGGCCAGGTCACCATCCCTGAAACGGAAGACGAAGGGCTGGATGTTGTCGATGGAGGCGGACCCGGCGGTGGCATAGCGTACATGGCCGATGGCCCTGTTCCCGGTCAGCTCCGAGATGCTGGCCTCGTCGGGGAAGACCCGGGTCAGGAGGCCCAGTCCCCGCCGCCCTATCAGGTGGCCCTGGTCGTTGGAGACGATGCCCGCCCCCTCCTGACCCCGGTGCTGGAGGGCATGCAGGCCGAAGTAGGTCAGCCTGGCCGCGTCCGGGTGGCCCCAGACACCGAAGATCCCGCATTCCTCGTGGATGTTTTCAAGCTCCAGTGACATGGCTTGCATCCCTTTCAGGATTGGACATGGTTGCAACGGCTGCCGTTGAAGTGCTAGTCGGCAAAGTAGGTCACCCCCGAACGGAAGAGCGGCTGGAAGGACCTGTCGGGAATGTTCAGGTAGAGGTCGGGGCCGCTGCGTTCCGTATGGCCCATCTTGCCCAGGACCCTCCCGTCGGGGCTGGTGATGGCCTCGATGGCCAGGGAGGACCCGTTGGGGTTGACGTCCAGGTCCATCGAAGGCCGGCCCTCGGCATCCACGTACTGGGCCGCCACCTGATCCTGTTCGACCAGGGTCTGCAGGGCGGCCTGATCGGCGACGAACCGCCCCTCGCCGTGGCTGATGGCCATGGTGTGGATGTCTCCCACATGGCAGGCGGAGAGCCAGGGGGAGCGGTTGGAGCTGATCCGTGTGCGGACCAGCCTGCTTTGATGACGGCCGATGGTGTTGTAGGTCAGGGTGGGGGCGGTGGGCTCCGTGGACACGATGTCGCCGTAGGGAACAAGCCCCAGCTTGATCAGGGCCTGGAATCCGTTGCAGATGCCCAGCATGAGGCCGTCCCTGTTCTTCAGGAGGTCTCGGACCGCATCCGCCACCCGGTCGGAACGGAGGAAGGATGCGATGAACTTGGCCGATCCGTCCGGCTCGTCTCCACCCGAGAAACCGCCGGGGAGCATGACGATCTGGCTGGACTTGATGGCTTCGGCCAGGGCACGGCTGCTTTCGGCCACGTCCTGCGGGGTCAGGTTCCTGATGACCAGGGTCTCCACCTGGGCCCCGGCCCCCTGGAAGGCCCGCTGGGAGTCATACTCGCAGTTGGTGCCGGGGAAGACCGGGATGACGACCCGGGGCCTGGCCGGGCTGCCCGGGACCGGACCGGTTGATGCCGGCCTGGCTCCAGTCCGGTCGGGGGCGTTCCCCTGGTCGGCATCTGCTGTCAGCCTGCCGGTCGTGGTCTGGTCGGCATCCTCTTGCCGGTCGGCCTGACCGATGACTTCAAGACTCTCTCCCTTGCCCCGATAGGGGAAGATCTCCTCCAGACCCTGGGACCAGACCTCCTCCAGGTGTTCCAGATCCAGGTCCTCCTGGCCGCTGACCAGGTGGTAGCGTTCCTCAACCGTTCCCAGCCTGATCAGGGTGGCTCCCGCAGGGCATTCGGGTACCGGGGTATCCCGGCCCATTTCCAGGATGAAGCTGCCATATGACGGGCGGAAGAGGGAGTCCGAATCCATGGAGGAGTCCAACTTCACTCCCAGCCGGTTGCCCAGGCACATTTCGAAGAGGGACTGGGCCAGGCCCCCATATCCGGGCGTGGCCGCCGCTCGGACCAGACCTTTGCCTGTCAGGTCCTCAACCAGGTCCATGACGTCCCTGAGACCCTGGGCTCGGGGTAGGGGCCCATTCCCGGACAGGTCGGGGGTCAGGAGGTAGACCGGGTCGCCGGCCCGCTTGAATTCCGGCGAGACGGCCGATTGCGCCTTGCCCAGGCTGACCGCGAAGCTGATCAGGGTGGGGGGAACGTCCAGGTCCTCGAAGCTGCCGGACATGGAGTCCTTGCCTCCGATGGCCCCTACCCCCAGGTCCAGCTGGGCCTGGAGGGCACCCAGGACACCGGCCACCGGCAGACCCCAACGGTCCGGGTCCTGCCCTGGTTTGGGGTAGTACTCCTGGAGACTCAGGTAGGCCCGAGAGCGGCTGAAACCGGTCGCCACCAGCCTGGCCAGGCTCTCCACAACGGCCAGGTAGGCCCCGGCGTAGGGGTTGCACTGGCTGATGCAAGGGTTGAAGCCCCAGGCCATGGCCGAGGCTGTCGAGGTGGCCCCGTCCACCGGCAGCTTGGCCACCATGGCCTGGGCGGGTGTCAGCTGCCTGGCCCCGCCGAAGGGCATGAGGACCGTGGCGGCCCCGATGGTCGAGTCGAAGCGCTCGGCCAGGCCCTTGTTGGAGCAGACGTTGATGTCGGCCAGGAGCTCCTCGAAACGTGATTCCAGGGTTCCCTGGTGGTCCCAGGGGGTCCGGTAGGCAGAGCCGGCGGCGACATGGGCGCCGGCCTGATGGGGGGCGCCATTGGAACCCAGGAAATCCCTGGGGATGTCGACGATGGTCTTGGACCGCCAGGTCATGCGCAGGCTGGGTTCTTCGGTCACCTCGGCGATGACGGTGGCTTCCAGGTTCTCCTCTCCGGCGTACCTGATGAAGGTCCCGGCATCCTGGGCGTCCACGGCCACGGCCATGCGCTCCTGGCTTTCGGAGATGGCGATCTCCGTTCCGTTGAGCCCCTGGTACTTCAGGGGCACCCGGTCCAGGTCGATCCTGAGGCCGTCGGCCAGCTCGCCCACGGCCACGGCCACGCCGCCTGCACCGAAATCGTTGCAGCGCTTGATGAGACGGCAGGCATCCTTTCGGCGGAAGAGCCGTTGCAGTTTCCGTTCCTCGGGTGCATTGCCCTTCTGGACCTCGGCCCCGCACTGGTCCAGACTCTCGGCGTTCTGCGACTTGGAGGCCCCCGTGGCCCCGCCTATCCCGTCACGGCCGGTCCGTCCGCCGACCAGGATGACCAGGTCGCCAGGAGCGGGTTCCTCGCGGAGAACATGGTCTGCCGGAGTGGCGGCCACGACCGCGCCGACCTCCATCCTCTTGGCCTGGTAACCGGGATGATAGAGTTCGTGAACCTGACCGGTGGCCAGGCCGATCTGGTTTCCGTAGGATGAATACCCCTCGGCCGCCGACTGGACGATGCGGCGCTGGGGGAGCTTGCCCGGCAGGGTCTGCTCGAGCGGGGTCCTGGGGTCGGCGGCCCCGGTCACCCTCATGGCCTGGTAGACGTAGCTGCGTCCGGACAGGGGATCGCGGATGGCCCCGCCGATGCAGGTGGCGGCCCCTCCGAAGGGCTCGATCTCGGTGGGGTGGTTGTGGGTTTCGTTCTTGAAGAGGAAGAGCCAATCCTGGTCCTGGCCGTCCACGTCGACGGTGGTGCGCACCGTGCAGGCGTTGACCTCCTCGGACTCGTCCAGGTCCTGCAGGATTCCCTGATCCTTCAGGTAGCGGGCACCGATCGTGCCCATGTCCATCAGGCAGAGGCGGCGGTCCTGTCGACCCAGGTCCTTCCTGATCTCCAGATACCGGTCAAAGGCCTGCCGGACCACCCTGTCATCGATGTCGATCCTGGTCAGTTCGGTGCCGAAGGTGGTGTGGCGGCAATGGTCGGACCAGTAGGTGTCAATCACCTTGAGCTCCGTCAGGGTGGGGTCCCTGTCCTCCTGGCGGTAGTGGTCCCGGCAGAAGCGGATGTCGGCCAGGTCCATGGCCAGGTCCTGGCTGGCCATCAGGTCGCGCAGGGCCTGCTCATCCATGTCGCGGAAGCCCGTAAGGACCGGCACCTCACCCGGATGGCCCAGGTCCAGCTGCAGGGTCTGGGGCCTGTCCAGACCGGTCAGGCGGGATTCGACGGGATTGATGACATAATCCTGGATGGTCTCCACCTGTTCGTCACTGAGATCACCCTGGAGGACGTAGACGACGGCCGTGGCCACGGTGGGCCTTTGCCCCTGACCGATCAGCTGGATGCACTGGGCGGCCGAATCGGCCCGCTGGTCGAACTGGCCCGGCAGGGCTGAAACTGCGAAGACCCTGGGAGAATCGCCATGGGCGACCCCCTCAGGGTCTTCTGCGGCCAGCGCCCGATCCAGGGTTCTGGAGACCCGGTCGGTCTGCGGTTGGCTGAACACCGTGGGCAGACTCTCCTCGAATAGCTCCGGACTGATCCCTTCCAGGTCGTACCGGTTGATGAGACGGACGGACTGGAGTTGGGGTATGCCCAGGACGGTATGGATCTGTTCGGTCAGTTGGCGGGACTCCACGTCGAAGCCGGGTTGTTTTTCTGTATAGACACGGAAGACCAAGGAAGGCACCTCTCTGAGTGCGGTGATAGGTAGTCAGAAAGAAGATGGGTGAGGAAATGGCCTTGAGAGGTTCCGGGGGGGGGGGCTTATCCCGTACCGGATCCCCTGGGTGGTCTCAGACCTGTTTGGGTGCTTCCGCCTGGTCCAGCCTGGCCAGACCGTCCAGAATGGTCTGATAGGCGGGGATGATGCTTCCCAGGTCCCTGCGGAAGATGTCCTTGTCCAGGTGGGTGATGCCCTGGTCCTGGTTCCTGGTCGACCAGAGGCGGCAGGTATCGGGGGTGATCTCATCGGCCAGGAGGATGATCCCCTGCGAGGACCGCCCCATTTCGATTTTGAAGTCCACCAGTTCCACGTCGATGGCCTTGAAGATGGCGATCAGGGCCTGGTTGATCTCACGGGTTTTGGCGGCGATGACGTCCAGGTCCTGTTCGGAGGCCAGACCCAGGGCCAGGATGTCATCGCGGTTGATGAAGGGGTCGTTCAGGGCGTCCGACTTGTAGAAGAACTCCAGGACGGGCTGCTTGAGGGCGGTCCCCTCCTCGACCCCGTACCGCTGGGCGAAGGAGCCGGCCGCCTTGTTCCTCATGACGATCTCCAGGGGGAACATGGCCATGCGGCGGTTGAGCTGTTCGGTATCTGAGATCCGACGGATGAAGTGGCTGGGAATCCCGCGTCGCCCGAGCAGGTTGAAGATCACCGAGGTGATCTGGTTGTTGAGATGGGCCTTGCCTGCGATGTTTTCCTTCTTGGCCCCGTTGCCGGCCGTTGCCTGGTCGGTGTATTCGACCCAGAGCAGGTCTGGATCATCTGTTTCGTAGAGCTTCTTGGCCTTGCCTTGGTAGAGCATTCCCAACTTTTCCATGGTTCGCCTTCCTGAGCTGCGCTCGCGAATTGGAAATAACCGGACTACGGACGAGGCCAGAATAGCAAGGGCAAGTTACAAACACGGGTCTTTCAGGAGGGGTCGGCGTGGCGGTGGAATGACCCCCTGATCACAGTGGTACCAAGTCTTCCCGCCTGGACAATCCGAGGGAATCATAGCCTTACTCCACCTGTGCCCGAAGGGCCCGGACCACCTGGTCGGCTCTTGCCCTGGCCTGGGTCTGGTCTGCCCCCTGGGCCAGGGCCACGGCCATCCTTCTGCTGCCTTCCACCAGGGGCTTGGAGAAGATGCGCAGATCGGTTCCCGGGTATGCCAGTGCCTGGGGGACTCCGGTGAAGGTGACCTGTCCATGGCCCCGGACCAGGACCGCCTGGCTTGCCGCGGACCAGCCAGGGGGCAGGGTGAGCTCTAGATCCTCCCGGTGAACGGGGATGCCCAGGATGGCTCTGGCATGCAGGTCGAATTCCGAGAGCCGCTGGGAGATCATCGTGACCATGCCCGTGTCGTGTGGCCGGGGGGAGACCTCATTGAAAAGGACACGGCCGTCCTTGAGGACGAAGACCTCCACACCGTAGACCCCCCAACCGGTCTCGCCCTGCTTCCTGGCCAGGTCGGTCATGGCCCGGATCAGTTTTTCCGCCATGTTCGATGCCTTCTCCAGGATGGGCCTGTCCAGACCGGAGGGCTGCCAGGACTGGCGATAGTCGCCGTCCTCCTGGCACTGTCCGATGGGTTCGCAGGTGGCGATTCCTGCGCTGGAGGAGATGGTCAGGACGGTCAGTTCGTGTTCGAGGGGGGCCAGGGCCTCGACGATGACCCTGCTGGGCTGGTCCTTCCGGCCACGGGCGCGCCCGCCTGTCTGGGCTGTCCGCCAGGCCTCCTCCAGGTCTCCGGGATCGCGGACCAGACTCTGCCCATGCCCGGATGAGCTCATGACCGGTTTGATCATGCAGGGGAAGCCCACCGCTTCAGCCCCCTGTCGGAGGTGATCCAGGTTCTGGGCGAATCGGTAGGGTGTCGTATCCAGCCCCACCGTGTCGTGGGCGAAGGTGCGCAACGCCTGCCTGTCCATGCACATGGCGGCCATTCCGGAGGCCGGGACCACCTGGATGCCCCGGTCGGCGGCCCAGGCCAGCTGGTCGGTGGCTATGGCCTCCACCTCGGGCACGATCAGGTCCGGTTCGATCTGTGCGATCAGGTCCCGTAAAGCCTTTGGATCGGACATGGGCAAGACCCTGAAGGAGTGAGCCACCTGTGTTGCCGGGGCGCTCGGGTAGGAGTCGACGGCGCAGACCCAGGCACCCAGACGGATCAGGCTGATGCAGATTTCCCGTCCCAGTTCGCCGGCCCCGAGGAGCAGAACCCTGGTGGGACGACTGCCGAGGGGGTTGCCGAGGGGACGATCATTGATGGACGAGAATTCGTTGGGCACGACGGAATCGGTCATGGTCCCATTCTGCCATGGGTTCCCACAGGAGGGATGGCACGGCAGGGTGTCGTTTCCGTGCGTGCCTTCCGGCGCGTTTTTCCATCGACCGATAAGCGCTCATAAATAAGACCTATAGGGGTGGGCCTGGTCCAGTGACGTGGCGGATATTACTATGACACTCAGTCGACATGGAAGGCGGGAAGGTGAACCATCGGATACCTGTGGTGGAGATTCGCAATCTCACCAAGATTTATCGAAGCGGTGAGGAAGAAGACAAGACAGCCCTGGCTGATGTCTCTCTGGATATCGATGCTGGTGACATCTTCGGCGTTATCGGCCTGAGTGGGGCTGGCAAATCCACTCTGGTGCGGTGCATCAATGGCTTGGAAGGTTATGACTCAGGCAGCGTCAAGGTGCGGGGCCGGGAGGTGCAGGATCTGACTCCCGCAGATCTGCGCTCCCTGAGGCAACGTACCGGTATGATCTTCCAGCACTTCAACCTGATGCCCTCCCGCACGGTAGCGGGTAATGTGGAGCTTCCTCTCCTCGAGGGGAGTGTGTGGAAGCACCAGCGGGCAGCCAGGGTAGCGGAACTGCTGGAACTGGTAGGTTTGTCGGACCTCGCCGACCACTACCCCGCAGAGCTGTCCGGCGGTCAGCAACAGCGTGTTGCCATCGCCAGGGCCCTGGCCAATGAGCCGGATATTCTACTGAGTGATGAAGCCACCAGCGCCTTGGATCCCAACACGACAAAGTCCATCCTCCAGCTTTTGCGTGATCTCCACGACAGCCTTGGTATTACGGTGGTCCTGATCACCCACGAGATGTCCGTCATCAGGCAGATCTGCAACAAGATTGCGGTCATCGATCACGGAACCATCGTCGAACAGGGGAAGGTCTTCGATGTCTTCGCCGACCCCCAGGCCCAGCTGACCAAATCCTTCATAGCCACTACATCCAACCTGGATAAGATCACCGACCTCCTGGCGCAGGATTCGCCTCTGGTGGCCCTGGAACCCGGTCAGGTCATCCTGCGTATGTCCTACGTATCCAAGGAGGTCTCCGAGGCCCTGGTCTCGTATATCTCACGCGCCTTCGACCTGGATGTCAATATAATTTTCGGAGACATCGACGTGGTCGACGGATCCCCCCTGGGCGGCCTGGTGGTAAAGATCGCCGGGACCGATGACCATATCAAAGGTGCGCTGGAATACCTGAAGTCGCGCAATATCGGAATCGAGATACTCAAGTCATGACGTCTTTGCTGAACGCCTGGTTCCCCAATGTGATGAGCCGGCTCCCCGAGTTCTTCAACAGTCTGGTCCAGACCCTGGTCATGGTCGGTGTCTCCGGGGTCATCTCCTTCTTCCTTTCCCTGATCATCGGGGTGGGGCTGATCGTGACCCGTCGCAATGGCATCCGTCGCAACGGGGTCGTCTTCAACATCCTGGACAAGCTGATCGACCTCTTCAGGTCCATCCCCTTCATCATCCTGGCTGCCGCCCTGGTGCCGGTGACCAGGTTGCTTATGGGTACCGCCATCGGCCCCAAGGGTGCCATCTTCCCCCTGGTCGTGGGCATCACCCCCTTTTTCTCCCGGCAGATCGAGTCCGCTCTGGCGGGACTGGACCCGGGATACATCGAGGCCGCGGAATCCATGGGAATGTCCACCTGGCAGATCATCTGGCATGTCTACCTGCGCGAGGGCATCCCCGCCATCATCCGGGTGACCACGATCACGATCGTCAGCCTGGTGGGGGAGACGGCCACGGTGGGTATTGTCGGTGGTGGCGGACTGGGCGACTTCGCCATCAGGCTGGGCTACCAGCGGTACATGTACGACGTGACCATCGCCACGATCATCGTCCTGGTCATTTTCATCGCCCTGATCGAGCTCTTCGGTCGGCTCCTGGCCGAGGTCATCGAGCATTGAGCACCCAAGCGGAAGGTTGAGCAAGGTGGCAGATCGCAGACGTGCAGGCAGGAAGAGTCGCGCCAGGAGGGAACTGGTGGCCCTGGGCCTGGTCATGATCCTGCTCCTGGCGGCGGTCGTCGGGGCTGATTTCCGGCTCAACCGGGCCAGTGCGGGAACCAGGACCGTCACGGTGGGGGTCATCGGCAGCTCGGACGACCAGATCTGGAAGGCGGTCCAGGAGGAGTTGGACCGCCGCAACGAACACATCAGGATCGTGCTCAAGCCCTTCCAGGATGCCATCTACGTCAACCAGGCCACGGCCAACCGGGAGGTGGACTTCAACGCCGCCCAGCATTACGCCTACCTGGAGGATGACGTCAAGACCAACCACTACAGGCTCTCCGTCATCGGTGACACCTACATATCCCCGATGAACCTCTACTCCAAGCGGTACTCCAAACCCTCCCAGTTCCAGGACGGCGACAAGGTGGCCATACCCAACAACGCCACCAACATGGGACGTGCCCTGAAGGTCCTGGCCGATGCCGAACTGATTGGTCTGCGCGACCCCAAGGCCACCAACCCCCTGCCCGAGGATGTGGTCGAGAACCCCAAGCACCTGCAGATCGAACAGGTCGACCCGGCCGGTATCCTCAACCTCCTGCCCGACTACGCCGGTGGGGTGACCAACGCCAACTTCGTTGTGGATGCTGGTAAGAGCGTACATGACGCCATCCACGAGGTCCCCTACGACCTGGAGAACCCGGCCAACAAACCCTACATCAACATCATCGTCACCACCAGGGATCAGAAGGACAACCCCATCTACGCCAAGGTGGTCAGCGCCTACCATTCCAAACATGTCGCCGACACGATCACCAGGGTCTACAAGGGGGCCTGCGTGCCCGCCTTCAAGGTCTGATGCACCGGTAGCGGGCGGAGAAAGACCCAAGAGAAGAGGGGTGGAGTATGGCTAACAGGAGAACCCGGGCCAAGAGGGAACTGGCGGCCGTGTCCGCGGTCATGGTGATTGTGGCGGTCCTGATGGGATTGGCCTATGTGCGCATCAACCGGCCCGCCCTGGGGGAGCGGGAGATCAGCATCGGTGTGGTGGGCAACGCCGACGAGGAGATATGGAAGGCTGTCCAACACGAGCTTGACGCCCGCGATACCGGGCTCAGGGTGCGGCTGAAGTCCTTCCAGTACGGCCGCTACGCCAACCAGGCCCTGGCCAACAGGGAGATCGATCTGAACGCCTTCCAGCATTACGCCTTCATGGAGCAGGAGTCCCGGAAGAACGGCTACCGTTTCGCCGCCATCGGCGACACCTATATCTCGCCGCTCAACCTCTATTCCAAGCGGTACTCCAGCCCTGACCAGATCAGGCAGGGGGATCGCCTGGCCATCCCCAACGATCCGATAGACCTTGGTCGGGCCCTGAAGGTCCTGGACAGCGCCGGACTGATCGGGTTGCGCGACCCCAAGGCCACCACGCCCGTCCCGGAGGATGTGGTCGACAACCCGCTGGGCCTGGTCCTGGACCAGGTGGACCCGACCGGCATCGTGAACGTCCTTCCCGACTATGCCGCCGGCATCACCAACACCAACTTCATCATCGATGCAGGCATGAAGGTCGATGATGCCATCTACCAGGTGCCGGGAGGTCTCGAATCGCCGGCCAACCACCCCTATGTGAACATCATCGTGGCCAGGGCGGCAGACAGGGGCAACCCCACCTATGCAACCCTGGTCTCCGCCTATCACAGCACGTATGTGGCCGATGCCATCACCCGCTACTACAAGGGTGCGGCTGTTCCGGCCTTCCGACCCTGAAGGATCGTGGTGGTGGAAAGGCCCGGGTTGAGCGGTGCTGCAACCAGGATTGACGGAATAGGGTAGGGTGCCGGAAACCGGCCCGGCGGATTCGACCGGGGGAACTCCACTGCCGGGCCGGGCATTGGCCGGGTTTGCGCCCACTGTGCGGTGTCCAGTATGGCTGGTGATATGGGGCCGGAGGCCATCATGATGAAGATCCCTGCCGCCGACCCGCCTGCCACGGGCGGCGATGGCAATGATGAACGAGGCCGGGGCGGGGCCCTGACACTGGCGCTGGTCCTTGATTCCTTCGGCAACCAGGGCAACGGCACTTCGAACTCCGCGCTTCAATATGCCCAGGAGCTCCGCGCCCAGGGGCATGAGGTCCGCCTGATCGGTCTGGGTGCCCCCTCCTACGGAGCCCGGGTCCATCGGATCCCCCTGGTGTCATGGGTCGCCGCCAAGCAGCAGATGAGTTTCGCCCGGGCGGATCCCGAGCTCTTCAGGAGGGCCTTCGCCGGGGTCGACCTGGTGCACATCTACACCCCCTTCGCCTTCGGCCGCGCCGCCCTTGGCCAGGCGCGGAGGATGGGCATCCCGGTGACGGCCGGCTTCCACATCCAGCCCGAGAACATCACCTATTCCAGTGGTCCCATCCGCTTTCTGCCGGGGGTTGATTCAGCCATATACCAGCTGTTCCGGCACTGGCTCTATGGGCATGTGGACCATATCCACGTGCCCACACGGCTGACGGCCGATCTTCTGCGGTCACACGGGTATGAGGCGCATCTCCATGTGATTTCGAACGGTTACCAGGCCAGGTTCAACCCCGGAACGCGCTACGACAGGTCTTGTCGGGGCCGGACCTTCCATATCGTGGCCTCGGGAAGGCTTGCCGGGGAGAAGGACCACGCCACCCTGATCCGGGCCCTGTCCCGGTGCCGTCACAGGGATGAGATCACCTTGACCATCGCCGGCACAGGGCCCTTGGAACACCGGCTCAAGGCGGAGGCCGCCGAACTGCTTGGTGAGGGTGCGGTCTCCATCGGTTTCCACCCCAACGGGAACATGCCTGATCTTCTCCGCCAGGCCGATCTCCTCGTCCATCCCTCCATCGCCGATCTGGAATCGGTAAGTGTGCTCGAGGGTATGGCCTGCGGGGCGGTGCCGGTCATCGCCCAATCGGACCTCAGCGCTGCAGGACAGTTCGCCCTGACCCCCAACTCACTCTTCCCCGCCCGCCAGGATCAGGTCCTGGCCGACCGGATTGATTGGTGGTTCGAGCATCCCGACCTTCTCGACCACTGGTCCAGGGAGTACGCGGAGCATACCAGGACCGTCTACTCCGTCCGGGCATGCGTGCGGCAATTCGTCGGTATGGCTCGACAGGCTATTCGCGATTACCGCTGAACGGCACACTCTCGTGCGGTTTCCCCTCGTCGGTGTCAGATCCTTTCTGGGCCTACTCCACAAGCCGGTTCCCTGTTCTGGCTGAGCCTGGTTGCCGTAACCGTGCAGTCGAGATTGTCTCGCATCCTCATGGCGGGGCTGCCCCTCAGATTTCTTTCCTGGACAAGATCAGGGCCGATCCGATGACGGACGCCAGGACCACTCCCAGGGATACCCCGGTGTAGATCCAGGCCTGGTAGACCTTGAGGGTGCCGATGGCGATCTGTTCAGCGAACCCGACGAAGTCGAGGTATTTCAGCCACTTCCAGTTCAGGTTCGTGACCAGTAGGCCGATCAGTATCGGCCACACCACGATCAGGACCGCCGGAAGGACCGTGGATTGGGTCAGGACCAGCAGGACGATACCCAGGCTGATGATGACGGAAATGCAGAAGCCGACCGATACCGTCATGGTTGCCGTATCCCGACACAGGACGGCCCAGGTTGCGCCCGGCTTCCTTCCCAGGGCCAGGCCTGTGGCCAGGATGGAGATGAAGTAGCACAGGGTCAGGAGGAGGATATCCGCCAGGATGGTCACGTACTTGCCCAGGATGAACTGGATGCGTGAGATCCCCGATGTCAAAGTGTTCTTCAGGGTGTGCTGGCTGTATTCACAGCCGATGACGATGACGAAGACCGCGATGTACAGGTAGATCAGCGTGGTGGCGGAGTCGGCACCTAACTGCATGCCCGTTTTGACGGTCCAGGTTCCGTTGGTGATTTCCAGGAGTCGGTGGCTGTATTCCGGGCCACCCGTGCTGATTCCAATAGTGGTCTTCGACCAGGTGGACCAGATGCCCAGGGCCACGGTGCACACCAAAAGAAGCATCATGCCGAAGGAGTGTCGCTGTCTATAGAAATCGGCTCTGATCTGATTAATCATTATCGCCTCCCTGGTTCCGGTGGTCCTGAGTGGCGGGTCCCCGCTGTTCCGGGTCGTGATTGAGCAGGTCCATGAAATAGTCCTCCAGCGATCCTTTCTGGTCGTTGATGTGATTGACCAGAACACCTTCCTCCACCAGGAGCCGGTTGAGGGGGCCTGGTTCCAGATGCTGACGTCTGATCAGGATCCGGTGATCATCCATGACCTGGAAGGGGGTGATGCCCTCGCGGTCCAGGATCATGGCGGCCCTGGCGCTCTGATCCACATCCAGCAGGATGCCGGCCTGATTGACTCTGTCGAGTTCCTCTCTGGTCACCTCCTTGATGAGTCGGCCATGGCTGATGAATCCGAACCTGGAGGAGACCAGGTAGAGCTCGCTCAGGATGTGGCTGGATATGAGGAGGGTCGTCCGCCTTTCCTTGCTGAGTCTGGCCAGCAGCTGTCTGAACTCCATGATTCCTGCCGGGTCCAAGCCATTGATGGGCTCGTCCAGAATGAGGAGATCGGGGTGGGGAAGAATGGCCATGGCCAGCCCCAGACGTTGCCGCTGGCCTAGTGAGAGTTGACCGGCGCGGGTCCTGGTCTTTTCGCTCAGACCAACGAAGCCCAGGGTTTCGTCGATGGCGCCCTCGTCGATCAACCCGTGCTGGATGGCGACCAGTTTCATGTTCTGTCCGACGGTAAGCCTGGTGAAGGCAGCCGGGGTTTCGATGACCGAGCCGATTCTGCCCAGGATGCGGCTGTTCTGGCCCAGGGTGCTTCCCATCAGGCTTATCCTGCCCTCCTGCATGGGGGAGAGCCCGGTAATCAAGCGCATCAGGGTGGTTTTGCCGGCCCCGTTCTCGCCGATCAGACCATAGATGTCGCCCCTGGCTATGGTGATGCTGACATCATCCAGGGCCTGGAAACGACCGAACCGTTTGCTGACATGGCTGATGTCCAGAATGGTATTGGCCATGGGGTTCCTTTCTGCTTGGGACTACCTACGACCTTAGGATGGCTTTCTTACCCCCGAGTCAAGGAATCATTAAGGATAACATAAATCCTCCTCCCATCGGCCGGTCTGGCCTGACGATTTCGGTAGCATGGGGGTGAGTGGGGAAAGGAGAGGCATGCCGACGATTCTGGTGGTGGAGGATCAGGAGGATATCCAGGCCCTGCTCAAGGATGTGTTGGGCGGGACCTACAGGGTTGTCCAGGCCAGGACCGGGGCGCAGGCCCTGACCCGTTTCCAGGAGGAGGAACCGGACCTGGTCCTCCTGGACCTGATGCTCCCGGTGGTGACAGGCGACAGCGTGCTCAAGGCCATCCGTCGTAGGTCATCCGTTCCGGTCGTCGTCCTCACGGCCGTCCAGGACAAGACTAGAACCGTCGCTCTCCTGGACCAGGGAGCCAACGACTATGTGACCAAGCCCTTCGACATCGACGAGCTCCGCGCTCGCGTCCAGGTGCAGCTGCGTCAGTCCGGAGCCATCGTGGTCGGGAAGGATGCCGCTGAACTGCCTGATCCCAAGGTCAGCTTCGAGGGAATCGAACTCGACCGCATGGAGCATACGGTCAGTGTGGATGGGCACCAGGTCGATCTGGCCCGGAAGGAGTTCGCCATCCTGGAGCTCCTCATGGACCATCCCCACCAGGTCTTTGCAAAGGAAGCCCTCTACCGCGAGGTGTGGAACCAGCCCTATATCAATGCTGAGAACACCCTGAACGTCCACCTGAGCACCCTGCGGACCAGCCTGAACAGGTATGCTGGGGACCAGCGCTACATCGTGTCGATCTGGGGCATTGGTGTCCGCCTGGTCTGAGGTCAGGCGGGATGGCATATGACGACGGGAAGGAGGACCGCGAAGACGGGACCTGTGGAGGTGGGGCTGTGAGCCTGGCAGTGCTTGCCCTGGGACTGATTGTCCTCGTTCTGGTGGTTGTCCTCGGATTGCTGGTTGCGGACCTGAGAAGGATCAGCGCCGACCTGGACTACATCAATCATCGTGATACGAACGCATCGGTGACCGTCGACTCCAACTGTGGGTCCATCCGTACCCTGGCCGGTCGGATCAACACCGGTCTGGACAAGACCCGACGACTGCAGGTCGCCCAGGCCGAGCAGGCCAGGCAGGTACGGCAGATGCTGACCAACCTGACCCATGACATCAAGACCCCGCTGACCGTGGCCAGGGGGTACGCCCAGCTGCTCAAGGAGGGACCGACCGACCGGGATCAGCTGGATCGGATCCTGAACAACCTGGAGTCGGTGGACCATTACCTTCATTATCTGATGGATTTCAACCTGATCCAGGAGAAGAAGGTGGCCCTCGACCTGAGCCGGGTGAACCTGTCCGCCCTGGTCCAGGAGGAGCTCTTCAACGTCTTTGACGCCCTGACCGAACGGTCCGTCACCGTGGAACCCGGGATCCAGGCCGGGGTGGAAGTGACCACGGACCAGACCATGATGCGGAGGGTCGTGCAGAACCTGATTGGCAACTGGCTCAAGTATGCGCAGGGCTCTGCCTGGATTGAGCTGAACAAGGAGCAGGGAAGGATCCATCTGGACTTCGGAAACAAAACCGGGGGCAAGCAGGTGGATGTGAACAGGCTCATGGAGCGGTTCCAGACCGACGACCAGTCACGGACCGTGACCCGAAGCACCGGCCTGGGGCTGAGCATCGTCGATTCCCTGGTGGATTCGCTTGGCGGTTCCATGACCCTGGAGGCCGGAGAGGGAGTCTTCCTGGTCCATCTGCTCCTGGAGGATACCCCGCACAGGGAGGGTTGAACCGTGGAGCGGGCAACGGGACTCGGACCCGCGGTCTCGACCTTGGCAAGGTCGCGCTTTACCAACTAAGCTATGCCCGCACAACTGATGCCTGGCAGAAATCCGCTCAGGCATGTTCCAAGTATACCGAAGGGGTGGACGGCCCCGGTCGGGTAGCGGGGCGAACCTCGGACCGGCCCGGGCCGTCCTCTCAGGAGCCTGGTCAGGGCCTCCCGTTGGGGAGGACCACCGCCCTGGCCGACAGCTTGTTATCGACCAGATTGTGGTAGGCCACCAGGGCATCGTCCATGGAATAGGTCTCGATCTCGGTCTGGATCTGCCCATTGCGGTACATGTTGGCCACATCGTAGAGCTCGGGGATGGACCCCCAGTAGACCCCCATGAGTTCCTGTTCCCAGGGCTTGGAGTACCAGTCGTACTCCGCCTTGCCGCCTGCGATGCCGACCACGGTGACCCGTGACCCGGCGGCTCCGGCCGCCTGGGCTGCTGCGATGGTGGGGGCGATCCCCACGAAGTCGAAGGCGGCGTTCACCCCCTCGCCATGGGTGATCTTGCGGATCTCCTTCAGCTCGTTCTCGTCACTGGGAACGGTTATGGCCCCCTTGGCCTCGGCCTTGGCCAGGGCTTCGGGCTTGGTGTCGGTGGCGATGATGGTGGCGCCGGTCAGGGCGTGGAGTATCTGGATGGCGATCTGGCCCAGGCCACCCAGGCCGATGACCAGGGCGTACTTGCCGCCACCGCCCAGGTGGGGCATGCTGGCCTTGATGGCGTGATAGGGGGTCAGGGCCGCGTCGGCCAGGGGGGCGGCGCCGATGGGATCGGCATCGCCCAGGGGAACCAGGTTCCGCACCGGGACGGTCATGTACTCGGCCATACCCCCGTTCCGGCCCAGGCCAAGGGCCAGGGATTCGTTGGTGGCCGCGCTGGAGCAGTAGTTCTCCTGGCCGGCCACGCAGTGGGGGCAGTGGCCGCAACCGGTCGGGCCATAGACCAGGTAGGCGTCCCCCTTCTTGATCCCTTGCACGTCGGGGCCCAGCTCATCCACCCAGCCTGTGGTCTCATGGCCCAAAATGAAGGGCGGCTTGGTGTGGGTGCCGGTTTCCGGGGTGTATTCCTGGAAGACGGAGACATCGGAATGGCAACAGCCTGCGCCGGCGACCTTGAGCGTGACCTCGCCGCTGCCCGGCTGTGGTTTGGGCATGTCCTTCAGAACAGGGAATGTGTTGTACTCCTCGAATACGACTGCCTTCATGTGGGTTCCTTTCGTCCTTGAATCGGTATTGACCTTCGGAGGAGACTGCTTCGTCTCCTTCTTCCCCAAGCGCCAATACCTCGATTCTATTGAGGAAAGAATGCGCGACAGTCCGGTTTGACTGTGAGAAAGTAGATACCCGGAGCCCCTGTGATTTTGGCCACAATTCCCTTCTCCACACCCCTGATTGGGGTAGTGCCGGGGTGAAGGGAGGGGCTGGACCGTGTCAAGCCCAGCCGTCCCAGGGCCGTCGGGCTCAGAGCAGATCTATCAGGGCCAGGGTGTCCTCCTTGGAAGTGGCCCATGAGGTGGCCAGACGGATGACCGTATGGTCCGCGTCCTTGCGCTCCCAGAAGTCGAACTTGACCCTTCTGGCCAGATCCTCCATCCGTTGGTTGTCCACGACGACGAAGGTCTGGTTGGTGGGGGAGTCCATATAGGTCTCGTACCCCTTCGCCCTGAGCGCCTCCTTGATCAGGCCGGCCGTCTCGATGGCATTGCGGCTGATGCGCCGGTAAAGGTCATTGGTGAAGAGGGCGTCGAACTGGACGCCCAGGAGCCTCCCCTTGGCCAGGAGTGCCCCGCGGCGCTTGATCATGGTGCTCATATGCTCTGGGGCATCACCCGTGGGGAAGACCACCGCCTCTCCGCAGAGGGCTCCGACCTTGGTGCCGCCGATATAGAAGATGTCGCACAGTTCGGCGATGTCCTTCAGATCCACATCGGTTCCCGGAGCCACCAGACCATATCCCAACCGTGCCCCATCCAGGTAGAGGGGAATCTCATACCTGTGGCAGATCTTCGACAGTTCCTGGAGCTCCTGCCTGGTGTAGAGGGTGCCGTATTCGGTGGGATGGGATATGTAGACCATGCCGGGGAAGACCATCTGCTCGTGGTTGCCATCGGCATAGAAGCCCTCCAGGTAGGTCTCCAGGGTGTCCGGCCTGATCTTCCCCCGGTCTCCCGCCACCGTCAGGACCTTATGGTCGATGGCCTCGATGGCGCCAGCCTCATGAACGTTTACGTGCCCGGTGTCTGCGGCCACAACGCCCTGCCAGGGTTTGAGGGTGCAGGAGATGATGGTCTGGTTGGTCTGCGTCCCGCCCGCCATGAAGAAGACCTGGGCCCCGGGGCAGGCGCAGGCCTCGGCGATTTTTTGGGCGGCCGAGCTGCAGTACCGGTCCTTGCCGTAGC
Organism: Bifidobacterium indicum; assembly: GCF_036987015.1. Classification (NCBI taxonomy): domain Bacteria; kingdom Bacillati; phylum Actinomycetota; class Actinomycetes; order Bifidobacteriales; family Bifidobacteriaceae; genus Bifidobacterium; species Bifidobacterium indicum. The sequence continues at coordinate 908,592 of NZ_BTXM01000001.1, read as the reverse complement.
CGGGAAGCTGCTCCATATTGGTGTCGATCAGCCTTTGGAGGACATCAGGGTGGGCGCCTTCGGAATAGTCGTTGACGAATGAGAGCATGTCTGTCCTTTCAGCCTGGTCTCCATCCCGGAACCTGCCGGTGATGCGAGTTCAATCCCTATCAGCATATGGCTCCGGGTTCCCGTTGGGGTCGGCGGAGGGTCGGTCTACGGGTGGGCAAGCCAAAGCCCGGGTTTTCGGAACTGGTTTCGTGCGCTCCGGTCGCCCGGCGGTTGGTGCGGACAGGTTCGTGGATTCAATGAAATGGCCAGGGCATGAAAATCGATGTCCTGGCCATTCTTCGCAATCTCTTCAGGGGATCAGGCGATCAGTTCCTTGACGGCGGCGATGATGGCCTGGAGGCTGGCCTTGGCGTCGTTGAAGAGCATCTGCGTGTTCGGATTGAAGTAGAGCTCATTCTCGATGCCGGCATAGCCTTTGCCGCGTCCGCGCTTGAGGACGACCACGTTCTGGGACTTGTCCACGTCGAGGATGGGCATGCCCGATACCGCGGTTCCCGGTCTGCGCGCGGCCGGGTTGGTCACATCGTTGGCGCCGACCACCAAGGAGACATTGGCCGATGGGAACTGTGGATTGATCTCATCCAGGTCCACCAACTCCTCATAGGGAACGTTGGCCTCCGCAAGGAGAACATTCATGTGTCCGGGCATACGACCGGCCACGGGGTGGATGGCGTAGGAGACCTCCACGCCCCTGCCCTTGAGGAGTTCGCCCAGATCGGCCAGCTCACGCTGTGCCTGGGCCTGGGCCAGACCGAACCCGGGAACGAAGATGACCTTGTCGGCATAGACCAGTTGCACGGCCACGTCATCCGGGGTCGTTTCCCGCATGGTGCCCTGGGCACCCTGGTCCTGGGCATCAGCGGAGGAGGACCCACCGAAGCCCCCGGCCAGGACGCTGAGGAGGGGACGGTTCATGGCCGCGGCCATCAGGACGGACAGGGTTGCTCCGGCCGCACCCACCAGGGCGCCGGCCACGATCAGGGCCACATTGTCGATGGCCAGGCCGTTCATGGCGACGGCCGTACCAGTGCAGGCGTTCAGGACGGAAATGACCACCGGCATGTCGGCGCCGCCGATGGGGATGACGAAGACCAGGCCGTATCCCAGGGCGAAGAGTGCGGTCAGCAGGGCCCAGAGCATCCGCCGTTCCGGATTCAGACAGAGCATGACCAGGGAGATGACCGTAAGCAGGGCGAAAGCCACATTCCATACGGCCTTGGCCGGCAGTTTCAGGTTCTTGACCAGGCCGATACCCTGCAGCTTGCCGGCCGCCACCAGAGATCCGGTGAAGGTGATGGACCCGATGACCACGCCCAGACCGGCCGTGATCAGAACGACCAGGGTGGGGGAGCCCTCGGAGGTCAGGATGTCGTTCAGTGCGACCAGGGCGGCCGCTCCACCTCCGACCGTGTTGAAGATGGATACCAGCTGGGGCATGTCCGTCATCTTGACCTTTTCGGCCGAGTAAACCCCCGCCAGGGCCCCGATCAGGATGCCGGCCACCAGGAGGATGATGGCCATGGAGGATGTGAATCCCGTGGCGAAGAGGTGGATGAAGGCCATGGCCACGGCGATGACCATGCCCACCGCCGAGACCCGGTTACCCCTGCGGGCCGTCTTGGGCGAGTTCATGAAGTGCAGCCCCATGACGAACATGACGGCCGAAAGCAGGTAGACGAACCAGGTGATGATGTCGAGGGCGTTCACTTGCCTGCCTCCTCGTCATCCTTGGATGCCTTGGCACCCCTGTCCGGTTTGGATGATTTGAACATCTCCAGCATCCTGTCGGTGACCACATACCCGCCGACCACGTTCATGGTGCCTAGGATGGCCGCCAGGAAGATGAGGACATAGGAGAGCGGGGAGTGGGCCTCGGCGGCGATGATGACCACACCGACGATGACGATGCCGTGAATGGAGTTGGCTCCGGACATCAAAGGGGTGTGGAGGGTGGCCGGAACCTTGCCGATCACCTCCACGCCGATAAGCAGGGCCAGGATGAAGAGGGTAATTGCTATGACCAGGGAGTTCATGCGTCTTGACCTTTCGCTTCGGCGGCTGTAGGGGTTTCAGCCGTGTCGGACCCTGCCCCATCCGCCCCTGCGGCTGAGCCGGACCTGGGAGCCGCGGCCACCACCAGCGCCTGGTCTATCTCATCGTCCGGGTCCATGCTGAGGGATCCGTTGCGTACGAAGTGCACCAGTACGTCGGCCACGTTCCGGGCCAGCAGGTTGGAGGCCGTTGTGGCCACACCACTGGCCAGGTAGGGGGCGCCGATCATGATCACTCCGCCATCGGTGGTGTGGGTTCCCACCTGGGACCCCTCCACGTTTCCGCCCAGATCGCTGGCTGCGCAATCCACCACCACGGCTCCGGCGTGCAGGTTGGCCACACCCTTGGCCGTCAGGAGCCTGGGGGGTTTGCCTCCGGGAACCTTGGCCGTGGTGATGATCACGTCGAAGCCGGCGGCCTTGGTGTCCACGGCCTCCTGCTGCCGGGCCTGCTCCTCCTCGGTCAGCTGACGGGCGTAACCGCCCTCACCCTGCCCCTTGGAGAAGTCAAGTCCCAGATCGAGGAACTCGGCACCCAGGGATTCAACCTCCTGCTTGGAGGCCGGGCGCACATCGTAGGCGGTGACGACCGCACCCAGGCGCTTGGCCGTGCCGATGGCCTGAAGGCCGGCAATGCCGGCACCGAGCACCAGTACCTTGGCCGGGCGGATGGTGCCTGCCGCCGTGGTCATCATGGGGAAGAAGGAGCCATAGGCATCGGCGGCCACCAGTGCCGCCTTGTACCCCATGACCGAATTCTGCGAGGTCATCTCGTCCATGGACTGGGCCGAGCTGAGCTGACGGGGCAGTCGTTCCATGGCGATGCCGACCAGGCCGGCCTTGTCGAGTTCGGCCAGGTACTTCTGGTCGGTGAATGACCCCAGCATGCCGATCACCCAGGTCCCTGGCTTGATCTGGCTTATCAGTTCAGGATCGGGGCGGTCCACGAACTCCAGTACTGATGCCTTGTCCAGGATCGTCGCCCTGTCGGTGATTCGGGCGCCCGCCTGCCTGTAGTCATCATCCTGGAAGCGTGACGGTATCCCCGCTCCGGATTCCAGCATGCAGGTGATGCCTTGTTTGCTGAGTCGTGTCACGATGTCCGGTGTCAGAGCCACTCGTGACTCATCATGGCCTGTTTCATCCAGTACACCGAGCACGACCGCAGTGTCATTGGGTCCGCTCATAGGTTTCCTTTCCAACCACTTCGATGTGTGAGGAATAACATGCTTGATTATACGTGGCTGTGGCGATGAGATCCGGTCGCTAGGGCGGTGCGGGCACCTGATGTGGCTGCCTTGCCGGTTGCCTTAGCCACCACTGTCCCGACGTCAATGAGGGTGGTTTTCATCTGCCTAATCAATCATTGGTTTTGAGGCGAGCGGGTTCCTTCCTGGCCCTTCTCCCTCGTATCCTGAGATTGCGAGGCTTTGGTTGAGGAAGGCTTATGCCGGTAAATCAAGGCGAAAGCGGCTATGGTTTCAACCATCGTGGCAAGGATCCAGGCAATAATGACCGGGTTCTGATACTTTTGCACCGACCCCATTCTGGTGAAGATGAAGACGTCCATAATAAAGGTCTGCAGGACCAGAAGAACCGCGGTCACCACAACGGTTGTGTTATGCCGGTCGGTCCCGGAGCCTGATTCGGGGGCCTTGTCGGGGGGTTGAAGGCTTGCGTAGGAGAGTACCCAGATACCGATTCCAAAGAGCACCGCAGCCAGGGGGATGGAGAAGAAGATTGGCAGGGTGCTCAAGCTGAGTCCCAAAGCCGCCACCAGGAAAGCGGCAGCCACTCCAAGATAGAATGAACCAAGATTCTTGGTCTTGCCGTGCCTGTCAGTAACCCCGGTTCCTGCCTGTTCCTTGTTTGAACGTCTTCTGTTATGTTGAGTCTTGTCGGTGTTTACTTCGGTGGATTGTTCCTTCTTGGATTGCGATTTGTCGGGCGGGTTTGTCCGCTTCGCCCCGTCGTTGCTGGTTTCTTGATTGTCGGCCGAACTTGTATCAACCGCTCCCGTATGCGCTTCAGTAGTTTCAGGGGCGAGTTCCTCAGAATCAGAATCGTTCGATTCGGTATCACCGGGTTTATCCCTGTCTGATGATTCCTTATCGGTTTCGGTTGTATTGGGCTCCTCAATGTCGCTGCTGTGAGTCCTGTACCGATTCTGATGCCGGTCGTTCTCTCTGTTCTGCTTGCTGCGCATGGTAATGACCTCCACTGGATAATCACCTGAAAAATCCGAGGGAAGAAGAAGCCCGCCCGAATCTTCAGGGCTATGTGACTGCCTTTTCTTTCATTCTATGTAGCAGTGAACGGCAAATTGCGCATTGAAGCAATGGACTCAGCCGAATGTTTGTTGCAGTCCTGATCTTGGATATCTTAGGGGGAAACCGTATGACTTGGCATATTTCGATTGCAATTAGGAGTATGGAAAAAGCGATGCACGACATTCCTTTTCCTCACCGGAAAAACAGCCAGTGGGAGTCAAGCCTGTAGCAGGATTGTTCCTTTGTGGCCATGGGATCGGGCGGCTGTCCAATCAGCAAGGGGGGTTTACCGGCACATCACATGCATGATTACCGACAGTTTGATCTTCGGTGTCTCATCATCAACTGTATGGCTGTCCTTGAATTCAAGTCCGAAATTGGCCGGACCGGGAGAGGGAGTATACCGGTCCGGAGAGAGTATCTTGTGTTGAAAAGGACCCATGAATCAAGCCATGGTGGCAAATCTGGCCTGAGCTTCCGCATCCACATTCCAAGGGCGTCCAAGTCGGTTACATGCGTCTTGGATGGACTTATACATGGTTAGCAGTGAGAGGTAGTTCCACCGCTTCAGTGAACCCTTCCCCTGATTCTGACCGGAATGATGAGGAATCAGTATGATTCTCCAGTCCTCGCCATCCGTAAGCTCGTCTGCATGCCTCATCGCGGTGTCATAGTCATGTCCTACAACCAGCCAGATTGGTTTCCTGGCTCCAAGTGTTTCAGCCTCCTTGCGTAGGATGCTGATCATGCCCGATTCAAGTCTGGTTCTCTCCTCCTTGTTCAGGGTGGAGAGTGCCTTGTTGAGTTCGATGCTGGACTGGGTGGCCATGCCCTTCCAAAAATCGGTCACCCACGCACCTTGTAGGGGAGTCCCATCCACGGCCCTGGCTAGACGGAATACACCGTTTGATCCCCGATTTATATGCTCATCACCATGTGCCACGACCCAAGACTCATCGTCCGTGGTAAAGGGAGGCGTATGGAAATTGTGCCAGACCGGATACTCGCCACCGTATGGGACCCAGATTTCAGTCCCGTCCTCGCTTGCCTTTCCGGCCCAGTTCATCTCGACAATGATGAAGTCGGCGTTGATGGTTCCTCGCAGATGCTTCCACTGCTCTGACAAGGAGCCAGGTGGATCGACCCCCAGGTCTTTACCCAGGTACGTGGCCCAGGTGCCTACATCCGAAAGGTGGAGCCCATCCAGGTTGTCGGCAAGTGTTGTCGAATTCCTGTTGGTCAGTAAGCTCGGATAATTTCCGAACGAGTTGCGCTGCTCATCGGTCAGAATCGGAGTGGTGGTGAGTCTCGAAAATGTATCTAAATCAATGTCGTGCGTGTTAATTGTCTCTCTTCTCGGCAGAGAGGCGAGCAAATCGTATAGGTGAAAGACCCGCCACTCTGTATGAATCAGGGTTACTAGGCCATTCTTATCGGATATCCCTGTGCTTGGAAGTACTCGATCAACGGCCTGTGTACGCATTCGCCAACGGCCTTGGGTCCGGGTTTGAACCCACACCACCAGTCAATGGAATAAGCCTGGTCTGAGTCATTGATGTGGAAGTCAAGCTTATGCTCGGCTGCTGGTTTATCATCTACATCCAAGAGTAATTCTGGGTAGAAGGTAGGAATTAGTTCCGCATGGCCGGTATCTTGCATGCACTTGGTTATCTCTTTTGCGAAGGCAGCTTCGAACTCTTCCTTTGTCGCAAAGTTGTGCTCTTCCTGATATCTCTTTCCAATGAGTCTCAGCAGTTGATGCTTGGTGTATTTCTTTTTGTTGTCATCCCAATACCACTTTGAAGAATCCCTGTTTGACATGTCAACATGCTTGATGATCTTGTCTGCATCGTCCTCTGCATCCGTACCAGTGACGGCGAATCTGATCAGATCTCGGGCGTTGGTCGCTTTCATTCTTCCTATCGCCTGATACGGGTTATCCGGGCTGAATGTCAGATAATTCTGCAGATTTTTCAGGTCATCCTGACTGGTCAACCCGATGTTGTACTTCTGGTTGAGCATTTCAATAGGAGACGTCTCATCTTCGGACGCATTGGCGTCGCAAATTTCCGTGACCAGCGGTAGATCCGCAAAGGTTGATGCACTCGGATCATCCTCCGTATCATCGATATTTCGAATCAGCCTGGATTGAAGACTCGGCCAGGCGACCTGCATACCCAGAAAGTAAGTGAAGTTTTTCAACGTATCCGCTTTATCATTAGGGTCATGAAGCTTGTCCCAATATATATAAGAGAGCAGAAGGAAGGTGTTCAGGAAACGTTTGGTCTGGCGGGGGTTGGAACGTAGCGGTCCTTGGACAATGAAACGAATACCCTCGGTGAGATTATCGTTGATCCAATTGTCCTTTTCTAATTTCTCCCAATCTGTGCCTATCAGTTCTTTGATTGGGTTGTTCTCTTCATCCTTGTTGGCTAACCCATTGGAAGGTATCCAGAAGGGAATCTGGATGATTTTTTCAAGATACTTTTCCCCATCCATCTGGTTGCCATACTCGTGCTTCAAGGCCTTGATGATCTGGCTGTGATCAAGGGCCAGGATAAATACCATGCCGGATCTGTCAGACAGCATACTGATTGTTTCAACGGCCTGTACCAATTCCTTGGAGTTGCACCTGTCCAAATCATCGATCATGACAATCAGGCGTTTATTATTCTCATTGAGTAGTGATGAGATTGCATCCAGATTCTTGCTCAGCTGATCGGAAGACGAAACGTTTAATCCCCTGACGAGAGGGTCCACGGACTGATCGTCAGCCGTGCCTGAGTTTCCTGAATCGTTTGCTGAAAAGCTGAATGCACCCAAGGAGAAAGGCATCTGGAAGGTAAAGTTACCTTTTTTCAGGGTAGTGATAACCGACTTGGTAATGAGTTGACCAGTGCTGGTCAGTAGGGTTTCCAACTTATTATGGAAATCCTTGTCCCTGGGATCTTCGTCAGAGGCTGTTGTGGCTTTTCCATTTTCCGCGACAGCATTGCCCATGCTGTACAACATTGATGCGGCGAGCTGCTGGTTGTTTTCCTGATGCCAGGCATTGAAGTTCACAATGATGCACCGGTTTTTCTTGTCCGACTCCTGAATGCGGTTACGGAGGGCTTTCAACAGGGTGGATTTTCCGCTGCCCCATGGTGCAAAGATGCCGATGGTCAGAGGAGTGTTGTCGGTGGCCTTTTCGCCGCTATTGACCAGGGCTGCCAATGCAGCTGCATAACCTGTAAAATCCTCGGATGGCTTGTCCGAAGGTCTGTCGTTAATGAATGGAATGGCTTCAGGCCGACCGTACTGGCTTTCGGAAGTTTCTGGTTGCATTATATCGGCTGTCATCTTCTTTGATTCTGTGTCAGCGGCTGAAGTGTCTGAACGTTGGTTTTCATAGGAATGCGAGGTGGTCGCGGCCGAGATTGGGGCGGGGGTTGACTCTTTCCCGGCCTTATCGACAGACGGGGCTTGATCATCGGTGATCGGATTATCGTTACTCGTATCTGAATTATTCCTCAAATTTCTTAACCCAAACATGTTTTGGTTTACCAGGCTTTCTCTCGTCATAGTTTCACAACACCGATTGTCTCGCGCGGTACCATAACTCAAGCCGCGTTCAAGCCAACAATCTGCACATTGACTTCCCAACCTGCGCTTTGTGCCATGTGATCTTCGATTATTCGACTTTCTATAGGCATTTGCAAATTTGAGGCCAATCCTGTGTCGGTTCAACTACCGCATATTCGAGTTTCCCGGTAATGAACCTGTGCCCGGGCATATAGATGCTTCGAATAGACGAGGTCATGGCAGTATTTGCAAAAATGATATGTATTTGTATAATATAAGTACTTATAAAATGGAGGAATCATGAAGTTTACTTATGAGATGATTACGGATGTTCCGATGGACAGGCTGTGGCCCTACTATGCGGATGTCAAGCGCTGGTTCGCCTGGGAGAACGACCTGGAGGACATAGATCTGGACGGCGATTTCATCACCGAAACCACCGGTCGGATGACCATGACAGGGCAGCCTCCGATGCCCTATGAACTGGTCGAAGTCGGGGAGGGGAGGTCATTTACCGACAAGTCGACCGTTCCCGGGGTCGGTGATGTCTACTTCGCCCATGAACTTGAGGAAAGGAACGGCGGTACGCTGATCAGGCACTCGGTGGAGTTGGTGCCGGTCGGGGGAGTGGATACTCCGGACGCGGCCAAGGCGGCTGCGGGTATCTTTTCCGATGTGCCGGACTCGGTCTTCGCTTTGATAGAATCTGTGTGTGAGTGATTTCCCGTCCGAATTTGGCCAGAATGCCTCGGGTTCCGTCGGCCTGTCCTTCATCAGGGTCTACAACCTCTGGCACAAGCAGGTCAAGGAGGCCCTGAGGGGCATAGGCCTGACCCATCCCCAGTATGTGGTGCTCGCATCGCTGGGTTATCTGGCCCAGTCGGGAGATGAGGTCAGCCAGGTGGATATCGCCAGGAACTTCGACATCGATGTGATGACGGTATCCACCATCCTGCGCAACCTGGAGCGGGACGGACTGGTGACCAGGCGGACCTCCTCCGATGATCAACGCGCCAAGACTGTCCAGATGACGGCTTCGGGCCGGTCTAGCCTGAAACGCGCCCTCCCGCTTGTAGAGGGAATCGACGCTGATTTCTTCGGGCTTTTGGGGACGGATGAGTCCGCCTTCAACTCGATGCTGTTAAGGCTGGCAGGCATATGTTAAGCATATAGGCACTAAAATGTATCGAAGGATAAACTAGGTAAAAGAGACCAACTTTCTTGCATTATTTTTGGAGGTAGCTACTAGGCGAACACTAGAAGAACAATACTTGAGTCGTGTTTAGTGCAGTAACGTTGTCCTGTATTCAGGATGCAACTCTATACTCGTCAGTATTCGTTTCTGTGTCTTAGAGACAAGGCATGCAATTTTCAAGTGACTAAGCGATAGCACATATTTCGATTGCTTGAATCAGAAGCCGCAGGAAGCCGAATCGCAAAACTGAATCTGCAGACCACGACTTCTGATTCATAATCCTAACTAGTCGATACCGGCTAGAGCCATCTTGTATGCGTCCAAAGCACTTTGATAGCTACTGGATGACTTACCTACTTTTTGAGGATCATATCCCCAAGGAGCAAGTACATTAGAGTAACGCTTCACGACAAGGTCTAGATTATTGTCTAGCCATTCAAATGGATCCTATACCCACTCGACGTAGGTATAGTTCTTTTGTGGATTGACATGAGTTTCCATGAGAGCCTGCAAACCAAAAACCGGTGGAGTGATAAAACCATCGGGACTTAGGCAATCAACTTCGTAATGACCGAATGGTGTCACTCGGCTTGAGTGACGTGCATTAAGCGATTTCACCGCAGTTATACGCCCATAGCTTCCACCGTTTTTGTTGTAGAGAGATGGAAACTGCTTATATATGTAGTCATAAAGTGCAGGTATGTCTACAGCAATTTCAAAGGTCTCGTAAACGCCGTTATTTCGGAGTTCTCGATGATAACCTTTGCCACGAGAAGAAACTTCTGGTGAACTCATGAACTGTTCGAATTTGGAAAGGCATCCAGCTTTGCTTGAATAGAGTTGTACCGCACTAGGAGGTTCAACGGTCTTTCCTCTGTCATTTGTTACAGAGGGCAGAAGCGAGAGTGGGATCCATGCCAAAGAGATGATATCCGCGGCTTTGATATCTCCGCCAGCATTTGTTTTCCATTCAACCCGATCAGCGAGATCGGGATCCTTCTCTTTGAGAAGCTGCCTGAAAGCATCAAAATAGCCGTGTTTATTTGCTTTGGTACTTGTCGTCAACTGAACGTTGTTGTTGCGTGCCGCGCAGATATCTAAGAGATTGGCATTGAATTCGTCTAGACAATTTCGGTCATCTTGGTCGCGCGGCAGTAGGAGCTCAACAGGAACGAGAGTATCCAGCGGGGTTCTAGACTCTCCATCGTTCTCCTCTTTGCGAGTATGTCGTAAGAACTCCTCAATTTTGGTTCTATTGCTTTCCCAGGCGTCTTTGAAATCACTCCATGTGCAAATCGAAGGCGGCATTTTGTCGCCGTGCTCTTCCAAGGCAAGACGAAGAACATATAGGCCGATAGCTAAGGCATTATGGCCTCCGTCTAGGATGCCTTCCGTTTGCCTATCCTCGAAAAACAAACGGAACCGATTACGCTCAAGATTGTCGTAATGAGATGAAGCAATCAGTAGTCCTTTAGTTTTGTATGGGAAAATGTCGGGAGTTTCATCCAGTGAGTCCTGAATGTCATTTGTGACGTTTCCAACTTTGGAAGAACGTGGGTTTGCATCTAAATCTAGAACACTTATGAGATTGATCAAGCTCCTGATTTTGACATAACCAACAACTCTTGAAATGTACCCGATACCCTGACAGTCTGATTGACTGAACTTTATTATTGCAGACTGGGCCTGTGAAGTCTCCATTGCCCTTGTTCCTCTCCTTTTCCGATCTTGTCGGATAATGGCTGTGTGTATAAGGGAAAGAACAGGAAGAAGCAACAAAAACTGAGCGCTACCTAAACCTATCCAGGCTTATACCAAGCTCCAACCGGAGCTTTCAAGGGAAACTATATATTTAACCCTATTCTTTGGCTACTTATTGGGAGGCTATTTGAGCAGTGTGCTTGAGACCTTAACTGAACCTATTGAGTGCGGTATCTAAAGTAACTAAGTCACTATAGAGCAGGGTTGGTGAACAAAAAGCTATGGTGTGCAGATATTAACTAATGGAGGACGATATGAACAGGAAAATAGGCACGTAGGTGGGGTGGCTAACGCGGCTCGAACGCGCGACCTCCTGAACCACAATCAGGTGCTCTACCGACTGAGCTATAGCCACCATGGAACGAATACGCCGGGCGTATCCGTACAACAAACGACCACTATACACGACGTCTTGCTTTGGCACGCCGGAAATTCGTTTTATGTTCCATCGCTCGGGGAATCGCAGGTCAAGAGATGAAATGGTTGACCGGAAACACTGTCTATCCGGGCTGTTTCCCCCCATCAAATGTCGTCGCTTAATGCTGCCTGTATGGGTGCATAGGCAGCGATGAGATCGTCCAGGCTTTTGGCTGCGTTGGCGGGACTGGTCGAGGGGAGATTCACCATGGGCAGATGGAGTCCGGCTGCATCGAGAATGGGCTGACAATAGTGGGAGTAGAGCTGGCCGGCCTTTCGACCTGTGGTGAATACGGTGCGGATGGGTGCGTTGGTCAGGATGCTGCTGATGTCGGTGGGGACGACGTTGGTGATGCTGGCATCGCTGGCTCCATGGATGTCGCACTCCTGGATGACGTCCCAGAGGGCTATGCGGTGGTCGAGCGCAAATTGCCGGCGGATCATGGGATCCGGCTCTGGCACCGGAGTGTCGAAGAGGGCGGCCAAGACCGGCCAGAACCGGTTGCGGGGGAACATGTAGTAGAAGCCGGCCCGGCGTGATTCCGTGCTGGGCATGGACCCGAGGATCAGTACTCGTGACTGAGGATTCCAGACAGGTCCGAAACCATGAGCGACATGCTGCATCGTCCCTCCCTGGCGAGGAGCGAGGTGTGCCGGTGACCGTCCGCTTGTAGCGCGCCGTGAAGAAGCCATACGGTAGTTTTACCCCGAAGAAGGAACACCGGTATACGGACCTCACTGGTCATCGAATGACCGGCCTGCACCTATGGAAGTGCGGCGATGGACGTTGCGGTTCCGATGGTCACCAGGAAGACCAGAAGGCTGGCCGCGCTCTCCACCATGCCGACCTGGTTGATGGGGATGCGGCGCTTTCGGGCAATCACCGGCAGGGCGGCGGCACGAATCACCAGGACCAAGGCCACGAGCAGGGGCCAGAATCCGACCTTGGGCAGGATAAGGACGGCCCCGATCATCAGGATCAGATTCCAGGCGACGGAAGCAATCGCACACCACAGGTGCTGGCGCTCGCGGACCAGTGATTTCACATACAGGACCGATCCGAATTCCGTATAGGCGAAGATAAGCGCCGCCGCCAGTCCGGTCAGGGGAAGGGCCCGTGCGGGGAGGAAACCCTGGCTAAAACAGTTGACGGCCGGGTCCGACCGGCACCCGAAGTACCCGGCAGGGGAGGAGGCCGCCTGGGATTGGGGGCCGGTACCGAGGGAATAGGCAATCAGGCATAGCATACTGGCAGCGACGATGGAGACCACGTTGTTCCACCAGGAACGTTCCACGCGTTTCCAGGCGGCCAGGAAGGTCAGGGCCGCCAGAACCACGTACAACGGCACCCAACGCAAGAGGCCGGGGGTGGTGAGTATCAGGGCGAGTCCGAAAACGGCGGTCAGGGCAGCGTAGGTGGCGACCGGCGGCAGGAAGCGCCTGGCCATGTGGGAGACCAGCCACCGGGCGGTGGTGAATTCGGTGCAATAGCAGAGTACCCAGGCAAGGATCAAGAGCAGGTTGCGCCATGAAAGGCCTCCGATGAAGGCACCGGCCAGGGGAGGCATGAGTGCCATGGCCCAGGCTCCCGGCTGGTTGGGCACCCACTGATGCATCATCCTTGAACGGGCGCTGACGGGCTTGGACCTGGACCGGGAAGGCCTGACATCGGCAGCCTTCTCGGCAGGTTCCTGACGGTCACCGTCGGCAGCGACTTCGGTGTCTGGTCTCTGACTCATGGTTTCAACCCTATGCCTTTGCCGGCCAACGAACAAGGGAAAACCGGGCGAAATGCTTCCATGTGTGCACTCTTCTGCCTAGGCTGGAACCGTATGGAATCGGCAGGGACCAAATCAGCAGGATACAGCCCGGATGGCGTCGATCAGCCCGGCTCGGAGGGAGTGGATCATGGGAGTTGTCACCATCAAGCGGGCCTATGACGAGGCCGGCGAGGAAGATGGGGTCCGGATTCTGGTGGATCGCCTCTGGCCGCGAGGGGTCAGCAAGGCAGCTGCCTCCCTGGATGGTTGGCTCAAGGATGTGGCGCCGAGCCCTACCCTACGGAAGTGGTGGAATCATGATCCGGAGCGTTTCCGGGAATTCACGGACCGATACCGGACCGAGCTGGATGAGAACCCTGCCGTGGTCGATCTGCTGAACATCGTCAGGAAGCACGACCTCACCACCCTGGTCTATGCGGCCAAAGACCCGCAGGTCAACCATGCCCTGGTCCTGCGTGATTACCTTCGTGATGCCTTGTAAGGGGCATCGCTGAGGGTGGCAGCCAGGAAGTCTGGGACCTTCATGCCGCCCCTATAGCCCTTGGCATAGGCGTGGCGGCTGTCCGGCATGATGGTATACTGAAACTCGTGTGTGCCGGTAGCATGCCTTATGTCACAGGTGTGTGACCGGGATATCCCCGAGTTCGACGAATGCGGGCAGTAATGCCCGGCAGGAGGGCAAGGGGCCATCGGGCCGGTGGACAATGGCTGATTTCTCTCGGTTGTTCGGGTGATTGCGGCTGCGGTGCGGCGGCCCCACGGAGTGAACGAACAAGAAGCAACCTACTGAATCGGAGAGAATCAGTTGCCAACAATTGAACAGCTCGTCCGCAAAGGACGGAAGGCCAAGCCTCGCAAGTCGAAGACCTTGGCGTTGAAGGGCAGCCCGCTGCGTCGTGGCGTCTGCACCCGTGTGTACACCACAACCCCCAAGAAGCCGAATTCGGCACTGCGTAAGGTGGCCCGTGTCCGCCTGAGCTCCGGCGTTGAGGTCAGCGCCTACATTCCTGGCGAGGGTCACAACCTCCAGGAGCACTCCATTGTGCTGGTGCGCGGCGGACGTGTCAAGGATCTGCCCGGCGTGCGCTACCACATCGTGCGCGGCGCGCTGGATACCCAGGGAGTCAAGGATCGCAAGCAGGGACGTTCCCTGTACGGAGCAAAGAAGGCCAAGTAAACCATGTCACGTAAAGGACCAGCCAAAAAGCATCAGCTCCTGCCCGATCCCATCTACGGTTCGACCGTGGTGGCCCAGCTGATCAACAAGATCCTGCTCGACGGCAAGAAGTCCATCGCCGAGGACATCGTCTACACGGCCCTGGAACAGGTCAAGGAAAAGACCGACCAGGAGCCTGTGGCCGTGCTCAAGCGCGCCCTGGACAACATCCGTCCCAGCCTGGAGGTCCGCAGCCGTCGTGTCGGCGGCGCCACCTACCAGGTCCCCGTCGAGGTCAAGCCCAACCGCGCGAACACGCTCTCCCTGCGCTGGCTGACCGACTACAGCCGTGCCCGCCGTGAGAAGACCATGGCCGAGCGTCTGGCCAATGAGATCCTCGACGCCTCCAACGGCCTGGGTGCAGCGGTCAAGCGTCGCGAGGATACCCACAAGATGGCCGAGGCCAACAAGGCCTTCGCCCACTATCGCTGGTAATCAGAAGAGAGCGAGAACAAGGAATTATGGCACAAGACGTGCTCACGGACCTGACCAAGGTCCGCAACATCGGCATCATGGCCCACATCGATGCCGGCAAGACCACGACGACCGAGCGTATCCTCTACTACACCGGTGTCAACTACAAGATCGGTGAGACCCACGACGGCGCCTCCACCATGGACTGGATGGACCAGGAGAAGGAACGTGGCATCACGATCACCTCCGCCGCCATCACGGCCTTCTGGAACCGTCAGTCCCATGATCCCGAGGACACCTACCAGATCAACATCATCGACACCCCCGGCCACGTGGACTTCACGGCCGAGGTGGAGCGTTCCCTGCGCGTGCTCGATGGCGCCGTCGCCGTCTTCGATGGCAAGGAGGGCGTCGAGCCCCAGTCCGAGACGGTCTGGCGTCAGGCCGACAAGTACGGCGTGCCCCGCATCTGCTTCATCAACAAGATGGACAAGCTGGGTGCCGACTTCTACTATTCGGTCGACACCATCAAGGACAAGCTGGGGGTCAAGCCCCTGGTCATGCAGCTCCCCATCGGAGCCGAGAACGACTTCCACGGCGTGGTCGACCTGGTTCGCATGGTCGCCTACTACTGGAAGGACGAGGCCGACCTGGGCGCCAAGTACGAAACCATCGACATCCCCGACGATCTCAAGGACCGGGCAGAGCAGTACCACACCGAGCTCATCGAGGCCGTGGCCGAGAGCGACGAGTCTCTGCTGGAGAAGTATCTGGGAGGGGAGGAGATCTCCCAGGAGGAGATTCGCAAGGCCGTTCGTAAGATGACGATCGATCAGACCGCCTTCCCGGTCTTCTGCGGTTCGGCCTTCAAGGACAAAGGCGTGCAGCCCATGCTGGATGCCGTGGTAGACTACCTGCCCAGCCCCGAGGACATCCCCGCAATCAAGGGGTACAAGGTCGGTGATGAGTCCGTCGAGATAGATCGCAAGCCCACAGTGGATGAACCCTTCTCGGCTCTGGCCTTCAAGGTCGCCACCCATCCCTTCTACGGCAAACTGATCTACGTCAGGGTATACTCCGGCAAGGTGGCCCAGGGTGACACCATCCTGGACTCCACCAAGGGCAAGAAGGAGCGCGTCGGCAAGCTCTTCCAGATGCACTCCAACAAGGAGAATCCGGTTGATGAGGCCATCGCCGGCAACATCTACGCCTTCGTCGGTCTCAAGAGCGTCACCACCGGTGACACCCTGTGCGATGAGAAGGAGCCGGTGGTGCTGGAATCCATGACCTTCCCCGATCCCGTGATCGAGGTTGCCGTTGAGCCCAAGACCAAGGCCGACCAGGAGAAGATGGGCATCGCTCTGCAGAAGCTTTCCGAGGAGGATCCCACCTTCCAGGTCAAGACCGACGAGGAGTCGGGCCAGACCCTGATCTCCGGCATGGGCGAGCTTCAGCTGGACATCCTGGTGGACCGCATGCGTCGTGAGTTCCATGTGGAGTGCAACGTGGGCAAGCCCCAGGTCGCCTACCGTGAGACCATCCGCAGGCCCGTCATGAACCAGGAATACACGCATAAGAAGCAGACCGGTGGTTCCGGTCAGTTCGCCAAGGTGCTCATGAACTTCGAGCCCCTGGACACGACCGAGGGCGAGACCTATCTCTTCGAAAACAAGGTCACAGGCGGCCACATCACGAAGGAGTTCATCCCCTCGGTCGATGCCGGTGTACAGGAGGCCATGGAGTCCGGCATCCTGGCGGGCTTCCCCGTCGTGGGCGTCAAGGCGACCCTGACCGATGGCCAGATCCACGAGGTCGACTCTTCGGAGATGGCCTTCAAGATCGCCGGCTCCATGTGCTTCAAGGAGGCCGCACCCAAGGCCAAGCCCGTCATCCTCGAGCCCATCATGGCCGTCGAGGTCCGTACTCCCGAGGAGTACATGGGCGATGTCATGGGCGACATCAACTCCCGTCGTGGCTCCATCCAGTCCATGACCGACGCCACCGGTGTCAAGGTCATCGACGCCAAGGTGCCCCTGTCGGAGATGTTCGGATACATCGGCGACCTGAGGTCCAGGACCCAGGGCCGCGCCATGTTCACCATGCAGATGGACTCCTACGCCGAGGTCCCCAAGGCCGTCAGCGACGAGATCATCAAGGCCCAGCGCGGCGAGTGAACACGCACCGGCCCGCCGACACGGCGGGCCGCCTCGCCGGCCGCTTTCTGTCACCAGTCGGCGCTACACTCTTGTAGCGCTGACTGGGCGGAGGGCATAACTGGCAAAGAACCCAATTACCCAGTAATATGTAGCGAGTGCTCTGTGCGTGGTTCGTGCAGGCAAACTACGAACGTCCAGGAGGACAAAACACAATGGCAAAGGAAAAGTACGAGCGGACCAAGCCGCACGTTAACATCGGCACCATCGGCCACGTCGATCACGGTAAGACCACACTGACCGCGGCCATCTCCAAGGTGCTGCACGAGGAGTACCCGGATGTGAACCCCGAGTACGATTTCGCTTCGATCGACGCTGCTCCTGAGGAGAAGGAGCGCGGCATCACCATCAACATCGCGCACATCGAGTATCAGACCGCGAAGCGTCACTATGCCCACGTCGACTGCCCCGGTCACGCCGACTTCGTCAAGAACATGATCACGGGTGCGGCCCAGATGGATGGAGCCATCCTGGTGGTAGCCGCCACCGACGGACCCATGGCCCAGACCCGTGAGCACGTTCTGCTGGCCCGCCAGGTCGGCGTGCCGAAGATCCTGGTCGCCCTGAACAAGTGCGACATGGTCGATGACGAGGAGCTCATCGAGCTGGTCGAGGAGGAGGTCCGTGACCTGCTCGACGAGAACGGGTTCGATCGTGATTGCCCAGTCATTCGCACCTCGGCCTATGGTGCTCTCCATGATGACGCACCCGATCACGACAAGTGGGTTCAGACCATCAAGGATCTGATGGATGCCGTTGATGACTACATCCCCACCCCTGTCCATGACCTGGACAAGCCTTTCCTGATGCCCATCGAGGATGTCTTCACCATCTCGGGCCGTGGCACCGTGGTGACCGGCCGTGTCGAGCGTGGCAAGCTGCCCGTGAACTCCAACGTGGAGATTGTCGGCATCCGCGACACCCAGACCACCACCGTCACCTCCATCGAGACCTTCCACAAGCAGATGGATGAGGCCGAGGCTGGCGACAACACCGGTCTGCTTCTGCGTGGCATCGGCCGTGAGGACGTCGAGCGTGGCCAGGTTGTGGCTGCCCCCGGCACCGTGACCCCCCACCACAAGTTTGAGGGAGAGGTCTACGTGCTGACCAAGGACGAGGGTGGCCGTCACTCGCCGTTCTTCTCCAACTACCGTCCGCAGTTCTACTTCCGCACCACCGACGTCACCGGTGTCATCACCCTGCCTGACGGTGTCGAGATGGTCCAGCCCGGCGATCACGCAACCTTCTCCGTCGAGCTGATCCAGCCCGTCGCCATGGAGGAGGGCCTGACCTTCGCTGTTCGTGAAGGCGGCCACACCGTCGGTTCAGGTCGTGTGACCAAGATCATCGAGTAGTAGCTGTACCTGGGCGGGATTGATTTCCCGCCCGATGGGAAAGGGTCCGGTGCGTTTAGGCGTTCCGGACCCTTCGCCTTGTAACGACAGAGGCGCATGGACCTCGGCCGGGAGGGGCGACTCCCCGGGCTCCCGTGTTCATGCACCGTGGCATAATGGGCGAGGATTCATTGCGAGCAGGTCATTCCCGTAGGGCAGGCCGGATGGGCCTTGGTAAACGGGTCGAGAGGTCGGCCTGTGTGGATCACGGCCCAATCATTCATGAGATAGGTGGTATCAAGGTGGCACAGACTTCAAACGACATCAAGAACGGATCGGTCATCAACCTGGACGGTAAACTCTGGACCGTCATCAAGTTCCAGCATGTCAAGCCCGGCAAGGGTCCGGCCTTCGTGCGTACGACCATCAAGGACGTTCTTTCGGGCAAGATCGTTGACCGTACCTTCAACGCCGGCATGAAGATGGAGTTCGAGACCGTCGACAACAGGACCATGCAGTACTCCTACCGTGACGGTGACTCCTTCGTCTTCATGGATATGAACACCTATGACCAGGTCAACATCCCGGCCAGCCTGATCGGCGACCAGGAGAACTACCTCCTGGAGGGCACCGACTGCATCATCAGCTTCCATGACGGGAACCCCCTGTCGGTGGAGCTGCCCGCCTCGGTGGTCCTGACCGTGACCGAGACCGAGCCCGGTGTCCAGGGCAACCGCTCCAATGCAGGTACCAAGCCCGCCACAGTCGAGACCGGGGCAGAGATTCAGGTACCCCTCTTCGTGGGTCAGGGCGAGAAGGTCAAGGTGGATACCCGCGATGGGTCCTACCTGGGCCGCGAGAACTGAGGCCGGCGCGATCAGATGGCACGTTCCACAGCCCGTAAGCGGGCGCTGAACACCCTGTATGAGGCGGATGAGAAGGGGCAGGACATCCTGTCCCTTCTGGATGAGCGCATAGCCCATCCCGGGGCCCAGACGCCCCTGCCCGACTATGCCATACAGATTGTTCGCGGCGTGGCCGGACACCAGAGGAGCATCGACGGCATCCTTGATGCCCATTCGACCAGGTGGTCCCTGAGCCGCATGCATGTCATCGACAGGAACCTCTTGCGCATTGCCGCCTGGGAGATGCTCTACAACCCTGATGTGCCCGACAAGGTGGCCATCGACGAGGCGCTCTCCCTGGCGAAGACCCTGTCGGATTCCGATGCACCCTCCTTCATCCACGGCCTGCTCAGTGCGGTCCGGAAGGAGAAGGACCAGGGATCCGAGCATAACGAGGCCGAGACCGCACGCCTGCAGGAGGCGTCCAGGATCGCCAGCCTGGCGCTGACCGAGGCTGACAGGGCTGAGGGGGAAACCTCCCCGGATGAAGACAATGACCGTCCGGAGGTCGAGCACCTGGCTGACAGCAGCGAGGCAGGCAAGGCCGAAGAGGCGACCGGTGATGGTGCACAGACGGATGACACCGATACGGATGGGGTCTTTCTGGCCGATTTGACCCTTTCGGTACCCGACGAGCTTTCCAATAGGGATGATTCGCTCGAATAGGTCCAACATTAATCGTTGAGGTTCTTCGAACGAGTGTGCGGTGTCCCCGCAGATACTTCAGGGACGCCGCATTTTCGTTTCCTCTCATTGCATATTCGGGAAGCTCGCGATTGTGCTGGATTTCGACAATCGGTGTCTCCGCTTGGCGGCAGGGTCATTGGCGAGACACGCGCCCCTTCCCCTATCCGGTACGGACCACGAGGCTGCGGGTCTGAGGAAATCCACGGGTGTGACTAAGGTAATCACGAACAATCACGGCAATCAAGGGGGTTCGATGAACCTGAAGAACGCCAAGACCATTGATTCCGACAGCTATTTCTCCGACCGCGCCATGCTCGTCCTCGAGGATGGGGAAGTGTATACGGGGATGGCCTTCGGCGCGGCGGGCACCACCATAGGTGAGATTGTGTTTGCGACCGGGATGACCGGGTATCAGGAAACCCTGACAGATCCCAGTTATGACCGGCAGATCGTCGTACAGACCTTCCCGCACATCGGCAATACCGGTGTCAACGACCAGGACGGGGAGTCCGCCAGGATCTGGGTGGCCGGATATGTGGTCCGGGAACCAAGTCCCAATGTCAGCAGCTGGCGGGCCCGGGGCAGTCTCCAGGATCAGCTGGTCGATCAGGGCATCGTCGGGATCAGTCACATAGACACCCGCCGGCTCGTACGGCACCTGCGTTCGGCAGGTGTCATGCGGGCCGGTATTTTTTCCGGCCCCTCCGCGGCACTCGATGGGGAAGGCAGACCCAGGATCATGCAGGATTTCCTGGACCAGGTCCGCTCGGCACCTCGTATGAGTGGTTCCCACCTGACCGGAGAGGTCAGTACGGACGGGTCCTATACGGTCGAACCGGCCGGGGACTTCCTTGGTAAGGAACCCCTTTGCACCGTGGCGGCCCTTGACCTGGGCATCAAGTCTATGACCCCGCACCGGCTGGCCGAGCGTGGATGCCGGGTCCATGTGCTCCCGGTGGATACCACCATCGAGAAGATCCATGCCCTGAACCCGGATGGGGTCTTCTTCTCCAACGGTCCGGGCGACCCCTCGACCGCCGACGACGAGGTGGCCCTCCTCAGGCAGGTCCTGGCCGCCGGACTGCCCTTCTTCGGCATCTGCCTGGGCAATCAGCTCCTGGGCCGGGCCCTGGGATTCGATACCTACAAGCTCAAGTTCGGTCACCGGGGCATCAACCAGCCGGTCATGGACCTGAACACAGGCAAGGTCGAAATCACGGCCCACAATCACGGGTTCGCCGTGGATGCCCCCAAGGGGAAGCCGGTGCAGGCGCCCTATGCGGGTGGTCGATACGGTCGCGTCCGCGTCTCGCATGTCGATCTGAACGATGAGGTGGTGGAGGGGCTGGAATGCCTGGACATCCCCGCCTTCTCGGTCCAGTACCATCCGGAGGCCGCAGCCGGTCCGCACGATGCCTCCTACCTGTTCGATCGGTTCATCGATTTGATGAGGAACGCCAAGGGAGGGAAGGCACATGCCTAAACGGCAGGACATCCATTCGGTCATGGTCATCGGCTCGGGACCCATCGTCATCGGGCAGGCGGCCGAGTTCGATTACTCCGGGACCCAGGCCTGCAGGGTCCTCAGGGAGGAGGGGATCAGGGTGATCCTGGTAAACTCCAATCCGGCCACGATCATGACGGACCCCGAGATGGCCGATGCCACCTACATCGAGCCCATCTCCGTCCCCTTCCTGGAACGCATCATCGCCAAGGAGCGCCCCGATGCCCTCCTCCCCACCCTGGGCGGACAGACGGCTTTGAATGCGGCCGTGGCCCTGGGCAAGGCCGGTGTGCTGGACAAGTACCAGGTGGAGTTGATCGGTGCCTCCCTGGAGGCCATCGACCGTGGCGAGGACCGGGAACTCTTCAAGAAGGTCGTGGCCCAGGCGGGCGCCGAATCGGCACGTTCCCGCGTGGCCCACTCCCTGGATGAGGCCGATGCCGTGGCCCGGGAGCTGGGTTACCCCCTGGTGGTGCGTCCCTCCTTCACCATGGGCGGCCTGGGGTCGGGCATCGCCCACGACCAGGAGGAGCTCCACCGGATAGCCGGGGCCGGCATCCACTATTCACCCACCAACGAGGTCCTCCTGGAGGAGGGGATCGAGGGCTGGAAGGAGTATGAGCTGGAGCTCATGCGCGACCGCAGGGACAACGTGGTCGTGGTCTGCCCGATCGAGAATGTGGATCCGGTCGGGGTCCACACGGGCGACTCCATCACCGTGGCCCCGGTCTTCACCCTGACCGACCGGGAGTACCAGCAGATGCGTGACATCGGCATCGCCATCATCCGTGGGGTCGGTGTGGATACGGGCGGTTGCAACATCCAGTTCGCCATAAACCCGGACAATGGGAGGATCATCGTCATCGAGATGAACCCCCGTGTTTCGAGGTCCTCCGCCCTGGCCTCCAAGGCCACCGGGTTCCCCATCGCCAAGATCGCCACCGAGCTGGCCCTGGGCTACACCCTGGACGAGATCGAGAACGACATCACCAGGTCCACCCCTGCCTCCTTCGAGCCCACCATCGACTATGTGGTGACCAAGATTCCCCGGTTCGCCTTCGAGAAGTTCCCCGGGGCGGACACCACCCTGACCACCTCCATGAAGTCGGTGGGGGAGGCCATGGCCCTGGCGGGCAACTTCCAGGAGTCCCTGGGCAAGGCCATGCGGTCCATTGACAAACGGCACATGACCTTCGACTGGGATGGGCCCCGGCCCGACCAGGCCGAGGTGGACCACCTCCTGGAGCTCATGCACACCCCCACCGAGCACCGTTACCTCCAGATCCAGCGGGCCCTCTGGGGTGGTGCCAGCCTTGAGCGGATTTTCGAGGCCACCAGGATCGACCGCTGGTTCCTGGAGCAGCTCAGCCTGATCAATCAGCTGGCCATGGAGGTGAGAGAGAGCGAGGTACTGGATGACGACCTCCTGCGCCGTGCCAAGAAGGCCGGACTGAGCGACCTGCAGATCGCCCACCTGCGCGGCATGGGCGACCAGGGTGAGGCCGTCGTGCGGGAGCTGCGCTGGGCCTTCGGCATCCGCCCGGTCTACAAGACCGTTGACACCTGCGCGGCCGAGTTCGACGCGGCCACGCCCTACTATTATTCCTGCTATGCCGACGAGTCGGAGCTGAGGCCCAGGGAGCGCGAGGCGGTCATCATCCTGGGCTCCGGCCCCAACAGGATCGGGCAGGGGGTCGAGTTCGACTACACCTGCGTCCATGCGGTCCAGGAGCTGGGTAAGGACTATGACACCATCATGGTCAACTGCAACCCGGAGACCGTCTCCACCGACTATGACATGTCGGACAGGCTGTATTTCGAGCCCCTGACCTTCGAGGACGTCCTGGAGATCTACCAGGCCGAGAAGAGGATGGGACCGGTCAAGGGCGTCATCGTCCAGCTGGGCGGTCAGACCCCGCTCTCCTTGGCTGCCAGGCTCAAGGAAGCCGGGGTCCCCATACTGGGCACCAGTCCGGAGTCGATCGACCTGGCGGAGAACCGGGAGCTCTTCGGGGAGGTCCTGAAGAAGGAGGGGCTGAACGCCCCCCGGTACGGTACGGCCCTCTCCCTGGAGGAGGCCCAGGAGGCAGCCCGCGGCATCGGTTACCCGGTCCTGGTCAGGCCCTCCTACGTCCTGGGTGGCCGCGGCATGGAGATCGTCTACGACGATGCCCAGCTGGAGAAGTACGTCGACCGTGCCCTGAACGAGGCCAAGGCCGACACGGTCGTCTCCGGGCGCCTGCCGTCGCCCCTCCTGATCGACAAGTTCCTCCAGGATGCCATCGAGATCGACGTCGATGCCCTCTACGACGGCAAGGACCTCTACATCGGCGGCATCATGGAGCATGTCGAGGAGGCCGGGGTCCATTCCGGTGATGCGGCCTGCACCCTGCCCCCATCCACCCTGTCGGATAATCAGATCGAGCGTCTGCGCAAGGCCACCCGGGCCATCGCCGAGGGGTGCGGGGTCCGCGGCCTGATCAACGTCCAATATGCCTTCATGGCCAACACCCTCTATGTGATTGAGGCCAACCCCCGTGCCTCCCGGACCGTTCCCTTCGCCTCCAAGGCCACAGGCACGGCCCTGGCCAAGGCCGCTGCCAGGATCATGGTGGGGGAGACCATCGCCCAGCAGCGGGCCAACGGTCTCCTTCTTCCCGTCCAGGACGGGGGAATCGTCAGGGTTGGACAGCCCGTGGCCGTCAAGGAATCGGTCCTGCCTTTCAAACGGTTCAGAACCCCGGTTGGCCGGACCGTCGATATCCTCCTGGGGCCGGAGATGCGCTCCACGGGCGAGGTCATGGGCTTCGACAAGGACTTCCCGCACGCCTTCGCCAAGAGTCAGCTGGCCGCCTACGAGGGTGGGCTGCCCACTTCGGGCGTGGTCTTCCTCTCGGTCAATGACACGGACAAGCGTCAGCTCCCCATGTTGGCCCTACGCCTTCAGGAGCAGGGCTTCAGGATCTGCGCCACCGAAGGTACGGCTTCCGTCCTGCGCCGGTACGGCATCGATGTGGCGGTGGTCGACAAGATAACCGGTGGAGTCTCCGATCAGGTGGCCGGACGGGATGTCGAAGACGGCATCAGGCGGATGGATCGGAATCCCGTCCAGCTGATCGAGGAGGGGAGAATCGATATGATCCTCAATACCCCCAGCTCCCGGGACTCCCGCTCCGATGGATACCTGATCCGTGTGGCTGCCATCGCGGCGGACATACCCCAGTTCACGACCATCACCGAGTTCTCGGCCGCCCTGATGGCCATTGACGCGGTCAAGACCGACGACTACGAGGTGCTGAGCATCCAGGAGCATGCCCAACGGCTGCTGGAGCTTGAAGGGCAAAACCGGTAGACCGGATCGGGCCCTTCCGCAGGGGCCTGGACCGGCAACTGGTTCCTGCTCAAGTTACAGGAAGTGAACAAGAGGTTGTGTGGACCGGGAGGGCCGGGAAGGAGGAACGGGCATAGCCTGGCTCCGTTCCCGGCCCCCGCTATTCTGGCTGTGTAGGTGCCCGTTCGGGCCGAATGCGGAAAGGATGATCCATGTCAGCCAGTAGTGATGCCGTCACGGAGTCGGGAGAAGCGATTCGACACCAGGGGGAGGGGCGTAGGAGACTGATCGTCATGACCGGTCCCACGGCCGTCGGCAAGGGGACAGTGGAGGCCGCCCTGCGCAAGGCGCATCCCCAGATCTGGGTTTCCGTATCGGCCACGACGCGTGCTCCCCGCCCCGGCGAAAGCAACGGCATCACCTACTGGTTCATGGACGAGGAGGAGTTCGCCCGTAAGGATGCGGCTGGGGAGTTCCTCGAAAGTGCCCTGGTGCACGGAATGTCGCACTATGCCACCCCGCTCAAGCCGGTATTGGAGCATATGGAGGCCGGGGTGCCCACCATTCTTGAAATCGACCTCCAGGGGGCGCAGCGGGTTCGTCAGAGAGCCGGTGAACTGGGGTTGGATGTGGTGTACGTCTTCCTGGCTCCCCCCACCTTCGATGATTTGATCACCCGGCTGAACAAGCGGGGAACCGAGAACGAGGAGCAGCGCAGGAAGCGTCTGGAGACAGCCAAGGTGGAACTGGCCTCGGAGAGCCAGTTCGACGTGGTCATCGTCAATGACTCGGTTGAAAAGGCCGCGGATGCGCTTTGGCAGGTGATTCGCCGGGAGTATGACCTACCGGCCTGAGGGGAATCGATTCGTCGCCGAACTTCGGAGAACTGGTCTCCGCGAGACTTGAGTTCCGAAAACCAGACTTCCGGAACACGAATCTCGGGAAGCCGTGCAGGTCTATGGCCATTCAGGAAGAAGGATGCGAACGGGTTTCTGAAGAGGAATAAGAAGTGCCGCCTGGGTCTGGTCGAAGACCGAAGGCGGCACTCGTGGTATTGAGCCAGACCGGAAGGAATCAGTTCAGGCCGGAGAGCCTGTTGATCAGGTCGGGATCCCTGGTGGCGCCCTTGTCGGCTGAGCGGGCGAAGGCGGCGTATGCCTTGAGGGCCAGGGAGACCTTGCGATCGCGGTGGGCCACGTATCCGTCGCCGGCCTCCAGCTCGTCGCGACGCCGGGCCAGTTCCTCGTCGCTCAGTTCCACATCCACCCTCCGGTTGGGAATGTCGATGCGAATCATGTCGCCGGTGCGGATGAAGGCGATGGGCCCCTTGTTGGCCGCTTCAGGGGCGATGTGTCCGATGGAGAGACCGGAGGAACCGCCGGAATAGCGGCCGTCGGTCAGGAGGGCCACATCCTTGCCGATCCCCTTGCCCTTGACGAATGAGGTCGGGTAGAGCATCTCCTGCATGCCGGGGCCGCCCTTGGGACCCTCGTACCTGATGACCAGTGCCTGCCCTTTCTTCAGGGTCCCGTTCAGAATGACCTCGACGGCCTGCTCCTGGGACTCGACCACCAGGGCCGGCCCGCGGAAGTTCCAGATCTCCTTGGGAACCCCGGCCGTCTTGACCACGCACCCGTCAGGTGCGAGGTTGCCGCGGAGGATGGCCAGGCCGCCCTCGGTCACGGCCGGATGGTCCAGGTCGTGGATGGCCCCGTTGACCCTGTCCGTGTCCAGATCGTCCCATTCGCTGGACTGGTTGAAGGGTTCGGGGGAGGTGATGTGGCCGGGGGCCGCATGATAGAGCTCCTTGGCCTCATCCAGGCAGGTTGGGCGCATGATGTCCCAGTCGTTGAGCTTCGATTCCAGGTCGGGATAGTCGATGGAGTGAGTGTCCTTGTGGAGGACCCCGCCACGATCCAGTTCACCCAGGATGCCGCAGATGCCGCCGGCACGGTGGACGTCGGAGATTTCCCAGTCGCCGGAGGGGGAGGCCTTGCAGATGCAGGGAACCGTGTGGGAGATGTGCTCGATGTCGTCCAGGGTGAAGTCCACGTCGGCGGACTGGGCCGCAGCCAGGATGTGGAGGACCGTGTTGGTGGAACCACCCATGGCCACATCCATGGTCATGGCGTTTTCGAAGGCGTCCTTGGTGGCTATGGACCGGGGAAGGACCGACTCGTCGTCGTCCTGGTAGTAACGGTTGGCGATCTCGACCACCATCCTGCCCGCCTTTTCGAAGAGCATCCGGCGAGAGGTATGGGAGGCCAGGGTGGTGCCGTTGCCGGGGAGGGCCAGGCCCATGGCCTCGGTCAGGCAGTTCATGGAGTTGGCCGTGAACATCCCGGCACAGGAGCCGCAGGTGGGGCAGACGGTCTTCTCCAGGGCCAGGAGTCCGGCATCGTCGACGGAATCATCGGCAGAGGCGTACATGACGTCGATCAGGTCGGTGTTCTCCTCGACGGTTCCGTCAGGCATGACCGTACGACCTGACTCCATGGGGCCGCCCGAGACGAAGACGGTGGGGATGTTCAGCCTCAGGGCGGCCATGAGCATGCCCGGGGTGATCTTGTCACAGTTGGAGATGCAGATCAGGGCATCGGCGCAGTGGGCGTTGACCGAGTACTCGACCGCGTCCGCGATGATGTCGCGGGAGGGCAGTGAGTAGAGCATGCCGGTGTGGCCCATGGCGATGCCGTCATCGACGGCGATGGTGTTGAACTCGCGCGGGATGCCGCCGGCCTCCTGGACGGCCTGGGAGACCAGACGGCCCACCTTGTTCAGATGGACGTGACCAGGTACGAACTCGGAGAATGAATTGGCGATGGCCACAATGGGTTTGCCGAAATCCTCACCCTTGACGCCTGCGGCACGATAGAGAGCACGGGCGCCCGCGAACTCACGTTCCTTCATTAGTTTGGCTGATCTCATCTGCATATTTTTATTCAAGTGACCGGGCCGGGCCCATGACGGGGCATGGTCGCATTGTGGAATACCGCATTCTTCGTCCCGGTGAGAACAGACGTTCCTAAAATCCATCCTGGGCGGTAGACTCGAGTCTGATTGAACGATTGTTCATCCACGTGAATTGGAGCATGAACCTATGGCATTTGGCACTGAGCCCCACCCGCAGGGATTTGCGGATCCTCCCATCGACGATCTGATGCAGCACGCCGATTCGAAGTATGCCCTGTCCATCTTTGCGGCCAAACGTGCTCGCCAGATCAATTCCTACTTCACCCAGCTCAACGAGGGCCTCCTGCAGAACGTCGGCCCCCTGGTCGAGTACCAGAACCAGGAGAAGCCCCTCTCCATCGCCTTCCGTGAGATCAACGAAGGCCTTCTGGAGGAGACCCTGGGCGAGGACGACCTGAGCGAAGGCAACTAATCCGTCTCGTATACGTCCGTATACACCAAGCAATGTCTGGGGAATCGACGCCTCCCACGGCTGAACCAGTCGGTCATGTAGAAACAAGAGGTGGTTGTAATGGCAGAACGACGGCTGATTTCGGCTGAGTCCGTGACGGAGGGGCATCCCGACAAGGTCTGTGACCAGATCTCGGATGCCATCCTCGACGATCTGATCGCCCAGGATCCGCACTCCCATGTGGCTGTGGAGACCTCGGCCGCCACCGGTCTCTTCCTGGTCTTTGGTGAGGTCTCCTCCCAGGGGTACACGGACATCCAGAGCCAGGTCCGTTCCGTCCTGCGCCGGATCGGGTACACATCTTCCGACATAGGTCTGGATGCCGATTCGTGCGGGGTCACGGTCTCCTTGAGCGAGCAGAGTCAGGAGATCAACCAGGGCGTGGATCGCCTGACCGAGACCCGGGAGAGCGCCGCCACCCGCGAGGAGCGGTACGAATCCCAGGGGGCCGGCGACCAGGGCGTCATGTTCGGGTACGCCTGCGACGAGACCGACACCCTGATGCCTCTGCCCATCCACCTGGCCCATAAGCTGGCCTACCGCCTGGCCCGGGTCCGTAAGGAGGGTATCGTCCCCCACCTGCGTCCTGACGGGAAGACCCAGGTCACCATCGAATATGACGAGGATGACCGGCCTGTCCGTGTGGATACGGTTCTGATCTCTACCCAGCACGATCCCGAGGCCGACCATGATTGGCTTCAGGAGCAGCTGGTGGAGCATGTCATCACCCCCGTCCTCGATGAGGTCTGCGGGGATTCGATCGAACATCAGGGCTACCGTGTCCTGGTCAACCCGACGGGTTCCTTCATCCTGGGCGGCCCTGCAGCCGATGCCGGCCTGACCGGACGCAAGATCATCGTCGACACCTATGGTGGGGCTGCCCATCATGGTGGTGGCGCCTTCTCCGGCAAGGATCCCAGCAAGGTGGACCGTTCCGCGGCCTACGCAGCCCGCTGGGTGGCCAAGAACATCGTCGCCGCCGGTCTGGCGCACCGGGTTGAGGTGCAGGTGGCCTACGCCATCGGTGTGGCCGATCCGGTCAGCGTCAACGTGGAGACCTACGGGACCGAGGAGGGTGTGACCCGCGACCAGATCCAGGAGGCCGTCCGCAAGGTCTTCGATCTGAGGCCCGCCGCCATCATCGACGAGCTGGACCTCCTGCGCCCCATCTACTCCAAGACCGCTGCTTACGGACACTTCGGCCGCAACGATCCCGACTTCACCTGGGAGGGCGTCGACAAGGTGGGCGAGCTCAAGGCCGCCGTCGGCATGGCCGAGTAAGGCAAAGGGGCCGCGCGGATAGGGCGGGCCATAGAGGTTTTCATGGGCCACGGCACACTCCTGGAAGGATTCGGGGGTGGTCGTGGTCCCTTCATGTCGGTACGGATGGGTGCGGTGGACCGGTCGGGGGTGGTTGTTCTGTTCGAGCAGGGTCAGTGCGGGAGCGACCGTGTCCAAGCTCTTGCGGATATGCTGGAGGAGATCTGCGCGCCGAATCATGAACCCGACATGGCAAGGGGTGCCCATCATCACGTCAGGAGGTTGAGCCGATGAATCCGGAGGAGGCTCAGCAGCTGGCCCTGGATGGTCTGGCCCCGAGGAAACCGCGCCGGACACGTGCCACCAAGCAGCATGTACCGGCCGATCGGGATCCGGTGGCCCAGGTGGTCCTGAACGTCCAGGCCACCCACCTGGGCGGTACTTTTGACTACCTGGTCGACCGGGATCAGGACCAGGGTGCCCAGCCCGGATCCCTGGTCAGGGTGCGCTTCGGCCGTCAACTGATCAACGGAGTGATCTGGGGAAGGCAAGGGACCAGCCAGGTCCCGGCCTCATCCCTCCGGTATCTGGAACGGGTCATCATTCCCCATGCCCTGGTCTCGGCCTCCCTGCGTGAGGACATCACCGGGATAGCCCGGGCTTACGGGGGGACCGAGGCCAACATCCTCCGTCTGGCCGTACCGCCCCGGGTTGCCCGGATCGACAAGGAGCAGCAACTGGTCCCCGGACAGCCCCGCCTGGCCTCCGACATGGACGGGGTGGCCCGGCTGGACCGCGTCACGGCCGGGGTCAGGGAGGACCTGAATCGGGATTACGACCGGCTGGGGGAATTCGCCCAGGCCCTGCAATCGCAGACCTTTGCCTCCTTCCTGGCGGATATCGGTCCCGGTCCGGGGCGTGCCGAACTCCTGGCGGCCTGGTCCCTGGTCGAGGCCCTTCTGGCCGGAAGGTCGGCCGTCATGGTCCTGCCTGATATGCGGGCGGTCGAGCACCTTTCCTCCACCCTTCAGGCCTTGGGGCTGGCGCCCTTTGGACCACGGACCGGTGGCATCGGCGATCCGGGCGGGCCGGGCTGGGCGGGCGATTACGCCATTCTGGATTCCTCGATGGCCCCGGCCGAGCGATACCGGTCCTACCTGGCCCTGGCCTCAGGGCAGGTGCGGTGCGTCATCGGACTCCGTGCGGCCATGTATGCCCCGGTCGAGGGCCCGGCCCTCTTCGCCCTGATGGATGATGCCGCCTACCAGAGTGCGGATGGGATGATGCCCTATGCCAACGCCCGGGGGGTTCTGAGGTTGCGGGCCAAGACCCATGGCGGTGTCTTCCTGGTCTTGGCCCGGTCCAGGAGCGTCCGATCCCAGTGGGAGAGCGGGCCCTTGGCCAAAGAGGTCGATTCCGGCGTCACCGGTCCGATTCGTCCCCTGCATTCCTCGGACACCCCGGGCAGGGCGCGCCTGCCCTGGGTCAGATGGCTGAACCGTGAGGAACTGACCCGTCTGGCCGACCCCACCATCGGCGCCAGGGTTCCCCATACGGCTGTTTCCGCTCTTCGCAAGGCCCTGGACGCAGGACCCGTCCTCCTCTCCATACCCCAGGATGGCTTCAGCCAGGCCTTGAGTTGCGCCCGTTGCCACCGCCAGGCACGGTGCCCCAGGTGTACCGGACCCCTCCAGTCCACCCGCGAAGCCGTGCCTCGCTGTGCCTGGTGCGGTGTTGCCGCCACCAACTGGACCTGCCCGGTCTGCGGCGGGGAACGGCTGCGGGTGGTCAGGGTCGGGGCGGCAGGCACCGCCCAGGAGCTGAGGATGCTCTTCAGGAATGTCCCCATCCTTATTTCATCACCCAGCCAACCCCGGGGTCCGGTTTCCGAGGTGGACCAGAAGTCCCGTCTGGTCATCGCCACACCGGGAGCCGAGCCGATCGTGGTTCCGCGGCGCGGGGCCGACGACCAGGGTGCTGTCGACGGCGTGCATTCCGATTCCCTGGATCACAGGCCCGGATATGCGGCCATCGCCATCCTGGATGCCTGGACCAGCCTGTACGCCCAGGGGGTGGATGCCCGTATCGACACCCTCTCCGACTGGATGCGAACCGCCTCCCTCTGCCGACCTCGGGATCAGGGCGGCCAGGTATTCCTCCTGGGCGAGACGGATCCGCAGTTGGCCCAGGCCCTGATTACCTGGAGGAGTCCCCTCCTGGCCGGGGCCGAGCTGGACGATCGACGGGTGACCGGCATGCCGCCCGCCTACTCCCTGGCCACCATCTGGGGAGGGCGGAGGGCCGTGACATGGATTCTCGACAGGATCGGAGCCGCCACCGGTGACCTGGCCCTGCTCAAGACCGAGGAGGGGGAGGTGCCCGCCACCCTGGGTCCGGTGCCCATACCGCCCCCTAGGACCCTTGTGGCCCGTCAGTTGGAAGGAACCCAGGATCGGGTCAGGGCCCTGGTCAGGGTCACCACGGAGCAGCGTGACCTCCTGGCGGACCTGCTCAGGCGGGGCCTGTCCGAATACCTGGCCAAGCGGGGACGGGAGGAACTGAAGTTCCAGATGGACCCCAAGGACCTGACCTAGGCGGCCCTCGGGGGTCTATGAGGCATGCTTGCATGGAGGGGACGATGCAACGCGAGGAAAGGTGTCGAGAACGATGATTGGATGGCCCGGAGAGGTCGAGGTCCCCACTGATGTCATACTGGCCGATGACCAGGCCCGGTCGTCTCAGGGACGGCCCATCAGGCAGGTCATCTTCGACTTCGGCAACGTCCTGATCTACTGGAAACCGGAAATGGCCATGGTTTCCCGGTACGGTCCCGAATCCATCAGGGAGATGCTGGACAACGACAAGTCGGGGTTCTTCGATGCCAATAACATGATGGATGGTGGCGCTTCCTGCCGGGAGGCCCAGGCCTGGGTCCACGAGCGGCACGGTGCCCCCTGGGATCGCATGTTCACCTATTATTGCGAGAATTTCGTGGACTCCCTGACCGGTCCTGTGCCGGGGGCGCGGGTCCTGGTCAAGGACCTGAAGGCCCTGGGGGTCGGGGTCTGGGGCCTGTCGAACTGGGGCACCGAGCTCTTCCCCTACGCCTGGGAGCAGTACCCCATCCTGCATGACCTGGACGACCTGGTGGTCTCCGGCCCCGTCCATATGCGCAAGCCCCACCAGGACATCTACCAGTACGCCCTGCAGAAGTTCGGCATCAGGGCCGAGGATGCCCTCTTCATCGATGACAAGGGGATGAACGTGGTGGCTGCCAACCAGGCGGGCATCAGGAGCGTCTGCCTGAAGGATCCCTATAAACTCAGGACCCTCCTGATCGAATCTGGTTTGGACATACCCCAGGTCAAATGAAGGATGCCGATGATTGGCCTGGGCGGCTTGCCTTCCCGGCCGACGGCGGAATGCGGAGGAGTGAATCCATATGGTGATGAAGATCTTGTTTGCGGGTACACCGGATGTGGCCCTGCCCTCCCTGAGGCTCCTGGCAGGTGACCAGGAGCACTTCCATGTTGTAGCTGTCCTGACCAGGCCGGACGCCCCCAAGGGGAGGGGTCGAAGGCTGGAGCCCAGTCCGGTCAAGGCGGCGGCCCTGGACCTGGGTATTCCCGTCATCGAGGCCGACCCCAAGGGGGTTGACTTCGTCGACCGACTTAGGCGGACCGGGGCCGAATACGCCGCCGTCGTGGCCTATGGGCAGATTCTGAAGAAGCCCGTCCTGGACGCCATGCCGGGGGGCTGGTATAACCTCCACTTCTCCCTCCTGCCCCAGTGGAGGGGGGCTGCTCCTGTGCAACGGGCCATCTGGTCGGGGGAGACGATTACCGGGGCCACGGTCTTCCGCCTGACCCCAGGTATGGATGAGGGGCCCATCCTGGCCCAGTCCACCGTGGAGATCGGACCACATGAGACCTCCGGTCAGCTCCTGAACCGCCTGGCCGAGGATGGATCCCACCTCCTGGCGGCCTCCCTGGAGGCACTGGCGGAGGGGAGGGTCCTCCCTGTCGACCAGCCCCACGGTGCCTATGAGGTGGCCAGAAAGGTCACCAGCCAGGATGCCCACATCAGGTTCGACCTGCCCGTCTTCGCCCCAGACCGGCAGATCCGGGCCTGCACACCCAACCCAGGGGCCTGGTGCCAGGTGCATGAGGACGGGAAAGGCGGGAGCCGGGTCACTCAGGTCAAGGTCCTGGAGGCCGCGCCTGCCCGCCCCGACCAGTCCGGATTGCCGGAGGGGCTGAGACCGGGTTGTCTGTATATGACCAAGAAACACATCTGGGTGGGGACCTCTTCGGCCCCCCTGGAGCTCCTCCAGGTCAAGGCCGCCGGGAAGAAGGCCATGCGGGCCATCGACTGGGCCAGGGGTGCGCGGTTGGAAAACGGGGCCTACTGCGACTGATGGACCCAGGTCCTGCCGGGGAATCCCGGCCACCAGCATGCGGGCCCCCGACCACCGGCGGGGCCTGGACGCGGTTAGCATCGGGGAAGAGGAAGGTCGGTTCCTGTAGGTTCCGACCAGGTCGAGGAGGATATGGTGAGTGGACAAGATCACGGGGTTCCCGATGGGGGTCTGCACCCGGATGGCTCGCCCCTGACCGGACCCACGGATGCCCAGGAAGAAGGCTTTCCCCAGGACCAGGCGGCCGCCATGGATGCCCTCAGGGAGCGTAACCATGCCCTGGTCCAGGCTCTGAACCGGGCCGGTAAGGAACTGACCAAGGCCAAGACCCAGTTGGCTCAGATGGCCTCACCACCCATGAACCTTGCCCTGGCCCTGGGGGTGGATTCGGTTTCCTTCGATGAGATGGGTGTCCAGCATGCCAACCTGGAGGTCCTCTATGGGTCCCGCAGGATGGTTCTGGCCCTGGCGCCCGGGGTGAGGGCCGACAGGGTCAGGCCGGGGCAGACCCTGCTGCTGGACGAGAACATGGTGGTCGTCCAGGTGCGCGACCAGGCAGGAAGCGGACCACTCCGCCAGGTCAGCCGGATCATGGATTCCGGTGCCCTGGTCGTCCAGGACACCTCGGGTGCCTCCAGCCTGGTCGAACGATCCGGTGCCCTGATGGACACGGACCTGAGCGTGGGCAACCAGGTCATGGTCGATCCCTCCGGGCAGATGGCCCTGGCCCGGGTTCCCGAGGAGGACCGGAACGACCTGGTCCTGGAGGAGGTGCCGGATGTCACCTTTGCCGACATCGGCGGCCTGGACCGGCAGATCGACCGGATCCGTGACGCCATCCAGCTTCCCTTCCTCCACAAGGACCTCTTCCGCCGTTTCGCCCTCAACCCACCCAAGGGCCTCCTCCTCTACGGTCCCCCCGGCAACGGGAAGACCATGATCGCCAAGGCCGTGGCCAACAGCCTGGCCAGGGGGTCGGGCACCCGGGGCGTCTTCCTTTCGGTCAAGGGGCCGGAGCTGCTCAACAAGTTCGTCGGGGAGTCGGAACGGCTCATGCGGCGGATCTTCGAGCGGGCACGCCAGCGCGCCGGCCAGGGTGGGCCGGTCATCGTCTTCATCGACGAGATGGACTCCCTCCTGCGCACCAGGGGGTCGGGCATCTCATCGGACGTGGAAACCACAATCGTCCCCCAGTTCCTGGCCGAACTGGATGGGGTCGAAGCCCTGGATAATGTCATGGTCATCGGAGCCTCCAACAGGATCGACATGATCGACCCCGCCGTGTTGCGGCCGGGCCGGTTGGATGTGAAAGTCCGTATCGACCGGCCTGGTCGGGAGGCGGCCGCCTCCATACTCTCCCGGTACGTGACCTCTGACCTTCCCCTGGCGGCCGGAACGAGCGGGGGTGACCTGGTCCAGGTCCTGGTCAGGGATGTCTACCGCCAGGACCCGGGCCGGAAGGTCTGCGATCTGCTTGACCAGGATGGCCGGTGGAACCCGCTGTACATGAGCCAGCTGATCTCGGGCGCCATGTTGCGCAACATCGTGGACAGGGCCAAGACCATGGCCGTCAAGGACTCCATCCGTCAGGACAGGGAGGTCGGTCTGGATGCCGACCGGTG
Organism: Bifidobacterium indicum; assembly: GCF_036987015.1. Classification (NCBI taxonomy): domain Bacteria; kingdom Bacillati; phylum Actinomycetota; class Actinomycetes; order Bifidobacteriales; family Bifidobacteriaceae; genus Bifidobacterium; species Bifidobacterium indicum. The sequence continues at coordinate 873,175 of NZ_BTXM01000001.1, read as the reverse complement.
CCTGAAGGCCGTCCAGGAGGAATACCTGGACATGCTCGACTCCGTGGGCGACCAGAATCCCGAGCAATGGGCCCGTACCGCCGGGCTGACCGCAGGGCGGGTGAGTGACATCCGTCTGGTCGACAGGGCCGGGGCCGAGTCATGAGGGTGGAGCGCGTGGTCGGCACCGAAACCGAGTACGCCATTGCGACCGGGGACGGGTCACGGGCCAACCCGGTGGCTCTCTCCCTGGAGCTGGTCCGGGCGGCTGCCGACCCAGCGCGCTCGCGCATCCACTGGGATTATGGCCGGGAGGACCCGGTCAACGATGCCCGCACCGGACGTCTGCCCAGGGCCATGGCCAGACCGAGCATGCTGACGGATTCGCCCCAGGCCGCCCTGATCAACGTCCTGGCCCCCAACGGGGGCCGTATCTACGTCGATCACGCCCACCCAGAGTATTCCTCTCCCGAAACCACGGACCCCTTCCAGGCGCTGACCTATGACCGGGCCGGCGACCTCCTCATGGCCCAGGCGGCAGCACGTGCCGGTCAGGGGGGCGAGGGCCACGGCCTGCGACTCTACAAGAACAACGTGGACGGGAAGGGGGCCTGCTGGGGGACCCATGAGAACTACCTGATGGACCGTTCCGTGCCCTTTGCCCGGGTGGCGGCCCTGATGACCATCCACTTCGTGACCCGCCAGATCTTCACCGGTTCCGGCAGGGTGGGCCTGGGATCCGAGGGGAGGGGGTCCGGCTACCAGATAGGGCAGCGGGCCGACTACCTCCAATCCAGAATTGGTCTGCAGACCACCTTCGACCGGCCCATCATCAACACCAGGGACGAATCTCACAGCACCGCCTCCACCCGGCGGTTCCATGTCATTGCCGGGGATGCCAACCGGATGGACCTGCCCCAGGTCCTCAAGGTGGGGACGACCAGTATGCTCCTGGCCCTCCTGGAGGATGCCGAGACCGCCGGGTTCGACCTTGATGCCCTCCTGGGGCGTCTGGCCATGGACGATCCGGTGGCGGCCGTGCGGGTCGTCTCCCGGGATCTGAGCCTCAAGGAGCCTCTGGCCCTGGAATCGGGCAGGCGGGAATCCGCCCTGGAGATTCAGTATGACCTCCTCGAAGGGGTCTGCCAGGCGGGTGCGGCCCTCTATGGAAGGGACGGGGAGGGGCAACCCGCCTGGCCCGGTGAGGCCACCGGGAGGGTCATGGAACTCTGGAGAGGGGCCCTGGAGGATCTGGACCAGGTCCGCGGGGCCGATGCGGATGGGCGGATGGGCATGACCGCCCAGGCCGGTCGTTTGGAGTGGCTCTTGAAGTGGCAGCTCCTGGAGGGCCTGCGCCGTCGTCGTTCCATTCGGGATTGGGCCGACCCCCGCCTGGCTGCCCTGGACATCGAATGGGCCCGCCTTGACCCGGGGCATGACCTGCCTTCCCGCCTTGCAACCCGCATCCAGTCAGCGGTATCTCCGGAAGCGGTCGAGGCCGCCACCGACCAGGCGCCCGCCGGCACCAGGGCCTGGTTCAGATCCCGCCTCCTGCACGACTGCCCCGAAGTCATCCGGTCCATGTCCTGGAGCCGGGTGGTCCTGGCCGACCCGGATGGGGATGAAGGGCAGGCCCTGGACATGGACTTGACCGACCCGACAGGCCACACCGAAGCCGATTGCCGGGGACTATTGGAACATTCTGGGAATATTGGCCGGTGGCTCCTCAAGGGGGAGGGACGCGACCTATACTGCTGATATCGGATGAGCGGGGTCAAGCCAATGGATGGATTCGTCCTGGTACTTCTGCCGGGCCGATGTGAAAGAGAGAAATATGGAATTGCGTGAATTGGCCATGCAGGTCGCCACCATAGCGGTCGAGGCCGGTCGTCATGCCCTCCAGGACCAGATCAACCCCCACGATCCTCGAAGCACCTCGGCCATCGACCGGGGCACCCAGTTCTCCTCCGGTATCGACACCCGCCTGATTCGCTACTGCCGGACCAAGATCGCCAACCTGGAGCCCTTCGACGGGTTCTGGGAGGAGGAGGCCGGCAACCGCAGGCCAGGCGGTCGGTACTGGTGCTTGGGCCACATTGATGGGCCGGTCAACTATGTCAGGAACATGGCCGAGTGGACCGTCACCATCTCCCTCTTCGCGGTTGACGGGACCGGGCACGCGTCGCCGGTCATGGGCATTGTCCACGCCCCGGTCCTGGGGCTGACCTACCTCGCCGCCAAGGGCGAGGGGGCCATCCGCATCAGGCGGACCATCGTGGGCGACAAACGGGAGAAGATCATCCCCTCCACCATGGATACCCTCAAGGGGTCGGTCATCAGCTTCGGAATGTCATACTTCCCCAATGAATCCGAGCAGGTCCTTCAGATCGTCTCCCGTATGGCCGGTAAACCTGCCGATATCAAGCGTGTGGGGCCTGTTTCCCTGGACCTCTGCCGGGTGGCTGACGGCAGCTACGACGCCTACTTCGAGCCTGCCCTTCATTCCTGGGACATCCCCGCCGTCTCCGCGGCCGCAGTGGTGGTCCGCGAAGCCAAGGGGACCCTCTGGCGGTGGGACGGCGGCCACGTCCGCTGGGAGGGCAGCAACGACGTCGTGGCGACCAATGGCCTGATGGACAAGGAACTGGGTTCCTATCTGGTATCCGACTAGTCCCGGGCGGTCGAAAGCGGTATAAGGGATGGTGGGCGTACCCGGAAATAACCAGGTCGCCACGATAGGAGGTCAGGATCATGCCACAGGAGTTCAGCCGGCTTTCGTCTTCAGCCCGGTCGGGGCAGAAGCAGACGGAGGAGGATACCGGGACCGCCAGTGCTTCGGCCCGGGCCCGGACCCAGGACACTTCCCTGGATTCCGTCCTGGACGACATCGAATCCACCTTGGAGGACAACGCCGAAGAGTACGTCAAGGGGTTCGTGCAAAAGGGCGGTGAGTAACTGATGGACCGGGCTCCAGGCATCGATCACCGTCGTATCTTCGGCATCGAGACCGAATACGGGGTCAGCCTGACCGGTGGCGACGGGGACTGCAGCGCCGGGCAGGTGGCCATGGCCATGTTCCGGAGCCTGGTGGAACGGAACCGGTCCACCAATATCTACCTTTCCAACGGGGCCCGGCTGTATCTGGACGTCGGTTCCCATCCCGAATACGCCACGGCAGAGGCCCTGACTCCCATGGATGCCCTGATCCAGGACCTGGCGGGGGAGCGGATCATGGCGAATCTGGCCCGTCAGGCCGGATCCATCCTGGCGGACCGGTTGGGGCCGGGCGCCCGGGTGCACGTATTCAAGAACAACGTCGATGCCCGGGGGCACTCCTTCGGATGCCACGAGAACTACCTCCTGCGCCGTCAGGTCCCCCTGGAGATGGTCCGCGGGCAGCTGGTGCCCTTCCTGGTGACCCGGCAGCTCTTCACCGGGGCCGGACGGTTGGGCGAGGATGGTTTCCAGCTCAGTCAGCGGGCGGATTTCCTGGATGAGGCCGTTTCCTCGGCCACGACCCGTGCCCGCCCCATGGTCAATACCCGCGACGAGCCCCATGCCGACCCCGACCGGTATCGGCGCCTGCACGTCATCCTCGGGGATTCCAACCGTTCCCAGACGGTCACTTGGCTCAAGCTGGCCACCACCCATCTGGTCCTGGGCCTGATCGAGGAGGAAGTCCTGGCCGGGAGGTCCATCCCCTTCGGTGACTGTGCCCTGGCCGATCCGGGTGCAGCCATGAGGTCGGTCAGCAGGGACAGGAACGGCAGGGTTCCCCTGGACCTGGAGGGTGGCGGGACCGTATCAGCCCTGGATCTGCAGAACCGGTACTGGGAGGCCTGCAGGGCCTATATCGATGATTCCGGCGATCAGACCGGGGTGGGCATTCCCATGGTCGGAAAGGTCCTGGTCCTGTGGCGTGCGGCCCTGGATGCCCTGGATGCCGGTCGCTGGGAGGATCTGGCCGACTGGGTCGATTGGGCCGCCAAACTCAGGCTTCTCAAGGGGGAGGAGGCACGCGGGGCCGATGCCCTCAAAGCCAGGCGTCTGGACCTGGACTACCACGACATCGCCTCCGGCCGGTCCTATGGGGCCCTGGTCCGGCATGGGATGATGCGCACCCTGGTGGACGACCATCGCATAGGGGAGGCCCTGCGGACGCCCCCACAGACCACCAGGGCGCGGCTGCGGGGAAACTTCGTGGCCAGGGCGGAGACGACGCCCCTCCAGTGGTCCTGCGACTGGACCCGCCTGGTCCTCCAGGGCAACCACCGACATGAGGTGAGGCTGATGGACCCCTTTGCCCACGAGTCTGACGAGGCTTATCTGGCCATGATGGGAGAGCTGGCCCAGGACCGGGCGGTGTCCGATCCCGTCTGAATGCCGCTGCCGGTTCACTGGCCGCCCACTGGGAGGTCCGGGCGGGGATACGCAAACAGGCCCGGCCCATAGGGGCCGGGCCTGTTGAAAACCGGTGAGGTCGTCAGCTCACTTCTTGTTGGAAACAGCCTTCTTCAACAGGGAACCAGCGGAGATACGGACGCCGTAGCTCGCGGGAATCTTGATGGTCTCGCCCGTGCGGGGGTTGCGGCCGGTACGAGCGGCACGCTTGACGCGCTCGGCAGAGAAGAGACCGGTGAGTTTCAGGCCCTCTCCGGACTTCATGGCCTCAACGAAGACATCCTGGAAGGCGTTGACGGCCGCTTCGGCCTGGGCCTTGGTCAGATTCGACTTCTGAGCAATCTTCGAGACAAGATCAGATTTGTTGTATGCCATAGAGCATCCTTCTTTCGGGGGCTCCCCTGCTTCCTTTGTTGTGGAAAGCCCAACGGTCAATGACTGATATTAGCGCAGATGGGGGTCAAGCACCGCATTTTCCGGGGGTTTCCCGGTATTTCCGCTTCATTTTCTTTCCAAGTTTCACGTTTCGGACCATTTCAGACCTCCAAATGACCATTCGGGACTCGGATTCGGCCCAGGATAAGGCTAAACCCCAATGCTCAGATCAGATTGCGTCGGCTGAGCCAGCGCATGGCCAGGGCACCAAGTGGGATGCGTAGCCAGTAGTTGGCCACACGGAAGACCAGGGTGGCCGATATGGCGACACCGGAGGGAACCCCGGCCAGTCGGAAGGCCGAGAAGAGCACCGCCTCTATGGCACCCAATCCGCCGGGGGTGGGCACGGCCGATCCCAGGGTGTTGGCCAGGAGGAAGACGAAGGTGGTCTCGAAGATGTTCGTCCTGCACCCGAAGGCCATCAGGGCGGCCCAGAAGCTCAGGCCCAGGGCGGCGGACTGGAGTACGGCCCCCGAGGCGGCCATCAGGAGCTGACGGGGTTGGGTCAGGATGTCGACCAAATGGCGCGCGTAGGAGGCCACGATGGGCATGAGGCGGTCCACGACCAGCCGCCTGGTGTAGGGGATGGCCATGGCCAGGGCGGCGACGATGGCCACCACCCCGATCACGATGACCAGGGTGTTGGTGGGAATCATCCCCGAGAGGGTGTTGCGGCCCGTGAAGAGGCCGATGACCACCAGGAGCACGAAAGTGGTGGCGAACTGGACCGCCACCACGGCGCTCATGATGGCTGTGGCCATGGTGTTGTCGTACCCGCTCCTGCGCAGGAACTGGAGATTGACAAAGGCCGGCCCCACGCCGGCTGGCATGGAGACCGAGGTGAAGGACGAGGCCACTTGGGAAAGGAAGATGCCGCGCAGGTTGCGTTTCCTCTTGTCGATGAAGACACCCAGGGTGACGGCGCATCCCACCCAGGAGAATGACCCCAGTATGAAGGAAAGGCCGACCACCCAGGGGTTGGCGTTGCGGACGGCCTGGATGACCTGTTGGAGGTTGAACTGGGTGAGGATGACGATGGCCGCCACAACCAGGAGGGCAAGGGCCAGGAAGCTGCGCAGGCTGAACCTGGACAGGCTGACCTGGTCCATGGACCCGACGGACTCCGGTGGCGCCATGGCCCGTAGCCGTGCACGCAGGTCCGACATGACCTGCCTGTCCCATCCGGGCAGGGCCTGGGTCTGTGCGGGGATGGCCACCATCTGCACAAAGGGGGTCAGGGCGACCATGGTCGTCTCGCCCCAGGATTCCAAGCCGATCCGGACTGCCTCCTCGGCGCTCAGGGCGGCGGTCATCAGGCTGAGGAGCTGGACCCGGTCCAGGGCCGTATTGGCCGAGGAGCTGGCGCTGTCGCCGTTTTCCCAGCCGGCGATGACCGCATGGCCCTCCCTGTCCATGGCCAAGGTGCTCGGAGTGATGCGCCGATGGGTGTAGCCGCGACCGTTGGCCTTGTCCAGGAAGTCCATGAGCTGACGGGCCTGGTCCGCATCCAGGTGGTCCAGGTCGATGGGGGTCAGGTGGATGTCGTCATGGAAGACCAGGATGGAGGACTCGGCGTTCTCGGCCAGGCCGTAGGGGTGGAGGGCGGGAAGCCCCAGGTCACGCAGCTCGAACAGGACGGCCATGTGATGCTGCATGGAGTCCCTGACGGACCTGTCCCGACGCATGGAGACACCGGAGAGCTTGATCCACTGCCAGATCTGCATCAGGTATCCGGCCGTGTGGAGCTGGCCGTCCATGACTGAAATCGTGTAGGCAGTGCCTGCCTTGTCCCTGGCCCTGTAGATTCTCGAGGCCTCGATCAGGTCGTCATCCAGGCAGGGGATGGGTTGTCCATCCGCGTCCATGGTGGCATCCACGCGGGTAAGCTCGGCCAGGTCGATGCCGATGGAGGCCACGGCCTGGACCACCCCATCCCCCCAGGCGCCCTTGCTCTGGGTGCCTGCGATGTAGCGGATGACCATGCCGGTCATCCGGCCCAGGAGGAGGGATACCAGGACCCCGCTGGCCGAATTGGACGAGATGATGACCATGATGACGGCCACCACATACAGGGCGTTCCACCCCCACTTGACCGTGCTGCGCAGGCGACGGGGTCCTGCCGCGCTCAGGAAGGCGGCCAGGCCGGCGTAGATGTCGGGCAGGAGGACGGGTGAGCCAAAGGCGTTCTGGGAGCTGAAGGAGGCGATCAGGGTGGGGTTGTGGGTGGAGATGATCAGATTGGAGATGACCAGGATCAGCCCGTACCCCATGAACATGGCCAGGGGGGCGGTGATGGATTGGACCCATTCACGGTTGATCAGAAGATTGATCAGAACCGCCAGAACCACGGTCACGGTAACGGCCTGCTGGAGGAAGTTGGTGGGCACATCCATGAGCCAATCCATGGCGTTGCCCGCCTGCCGCATATCCGACTCGACGCCGGCCGCCGTCCCTTTCAGGTAGACGGCAGCCAGGGCTATCAGCAGGGCCATGATCAGCGAAGCCAGGGCCCGAAGCAGATCCTCGGCATCATGGACCCGCTGGGGTGGGGTATCCACGATGGTGGGTTCGTCGGTCACCGGGGATTGGCCCTCCCCGGACTTCTCCTGCTTTTGGTTGGGAACCTCGGTCATGGTCAGTCGCGATCGAAGTCCACCAATGTATCGGCGGCCCCGGTGTAGGAGGACGGAGTCAGGGACTTGAGCCTCCGGGCCGTTTCCGGATCCAGGTCCAGGGTGTCGATGAAGCGCTCGACATCCCCCCTGCCGATCCGGTGGCCTCGCATCAGCTCTTTGACCCGCTCATAGGGGTCCTCCATCCCGGCCCGGCCGGCAAGGCCAGCGGCCCGCATGGCGGTCTGGATGGGTTCACCCAGGACCTCCCAGTTGTTGTCCAGCTCCTCCTGCATGACCTGGGTGTTGGGGTGGATGGCCGCCAGGCCCCCCTTGAGGTTATCCAGGGCCAAAAGGCTGTATCCCAAGGCGGAACCGATGTTGCGCTGGGTGGTGGAATCGGTCAGATCGCGCTGCCACCTGGTCTCGGTCAGGGTGGCTGCCAGGGTGTCCAGGAGGGCGCAGGAGATCTCCAGGTTGGCCTCGGCGTTCTCGAAACGGATCGGATTGACCTTGTGGGGCATGGTGCTGGAGCCGGTGGCCCCTTTGACCGGTTCCTGGGCGAAGACGCCCCGGGAGATGTACATCCAGACATCAACGGCAAGGTTGTGCAGAATCCGTCCGGTGTGGCTGATGGTCGAGTAGAGCTCGGCCTGCCAGTCATGGGATTCGATCTGGGTCGTCAGGGGATTCCAGACCAGTCCCATGCGTCCGGTGACGAATTCCCTGGAGAGACGGACCCAATCCACGTCAGGGGCGGCGGCCAGGTGGGCGCCGAAGGTTCCGGTGGCCCCGTTGATCTTGCCCAGGTACTCCTGATGGCGGACCCGGTCCAGCTGTCGGCTGAGCCGGTGGACATAGACGGCCATCTCCTTGCCCAGGGTGGTGGGGGTGGCCGGCTGTCCATGGGTCAGGGCCAGCATGGGTAGGCCACGATGGGTGGTGGCCATCTCGGCCAGACGGTCCACAATGGCCTGGGCCGCAGGGAGCCAGACCTGCTCGACCGCGCCACGGATGCACCGGGCGTAGGAGAGGTTGTTGATGTCTTCGCTGGTGCAGGCGAAATGGACCAGCGCCTTCAACCGGGGCAGTTGCGTACCGGCGCCCAGGCTTCCCTCGGCCTTCTCCAGTCGGCGGTCCAGGTAATATTCCACCGCCTTGACGTCGTGGTGGGTCCGTGCTTCGATTTCCGCCAGGTCCTCGATACCCTGGTCGTCGAAATCCTCGGGGATGGCGCGCAGGTAGGCCTGCTCATCGGCGGTCAGGGGTTCGATGCCCGGAAGGATGGGCTGGTTGCCCTGGTCGGGGTACCCATTGGCGAGGAGAATCATCCATTCGACCTCGACCCGCATGCGCTCGCGGTTCAGGGCCGGCTCGCTGAGGTGGTCCACCAAGGGTGAGGTCTGCATGCGGTAACGCCCATCCAGAGGATTGAGGGCAATGGCAGGTGTGACTCGGCTCAGGTTCATGCCCCCCAGTCTAGGCGAAACCGCCAACCGGACGACATTCGCTCCCGGGCCCGTGTTCTCCGGCCTGACCTGTCATCCGTCAATCCCGTAACCTGCCCTGATAGTAGGTGGTCTCCACCAGGTCGCCACGGGTTGACCGGGCGAAGTGCTCATCCTGCTCGATGATTTTTGGTGACCCTTTGGCCAGGGCATTCTGCCAGGCCGCCCTCTGATAGTTCATGCCGTGGGTCGACTCCACGGTCCCCTTGGTGAATGGGACCGGTTGCCTGGAGTAGGGGGCGTTCGCCTGGGCCGGTGTGGTGCCTGCATCCCGGCCCCGGACCGTCAGCCGATGGTCCCGCTCGGTGTTGTCCCTGGCATCCAGGCTGGAGACCAGCTCCTCCTGCATCTCAACACTGGTGGTCCAGGTCAGCGGGGCTATGGGGTGGTTGCCGATGGGGGAGCCGGCCGTCACCACATGTTCGAATCGGTACCGGTCCGCCATGTCGCTGGCCAGGGTGGCTGCCACGATTCCGCCCTGGGAGTGCCCGACCAGACTGACCCGGTCTACAGGCGCCACCCCGGCCATGCCCATCGCCTCGGTCACCAGGCGGGTGGAGGCGGCCTGCGTGCGGGTGCCTGGCCTGTCGCTCATGAGCTGGAGATTCTGCCCCCAGCCGATGGCCGAGTCGGGGTGGGAACTAGTTCCAGGTATGTAGACCACCCAACGGATATCTCCATCAGCATCCCTGTATTTCTGCACGGCGATGGTGTCATAGGAGAAGCCCTGGTCACGGGAGCCCAGGCGTTGCAGGTTGTCCAGGGCCTGGTCAATGCAGTGGGCGCTTTCCAACCCGTCACCGCCCGGCCTGACCGGGGTCACCTCCAACCTGCGTTGAGAAGTGGGCATGGCCCGGCTCAGCCACTCCGAGAAATGACCTATGGGGGATCTGGAAAAGGGGACGAGTCGCTCAGACAGGGCCAGGATCGTGTCCTGATGGAGGGGTGAGGTCGTTTCCAGGAATTCCGCCAGACTGACCATGTGGCCTTTGACCAGGGAGTCCCCCAGATACGTGCAGAGAGTCATGACCGCCAGGGTCCTTATGTTTTCCAGGGGGTTGAATCTGACCGGACCGACAAGAACGGTCGCCAGTATGCCGGACATGCGCGATTCCGCCTCGGAATATAGGGAATAGGCCCCGGTCAGGGCTTCCGCCTGATCCGATAGGAGGGTGGTCAGGTCCTGGCAGTCATCGCATTGGGAATCGCAGGTTCTGATGGCGAAGTCGAAGGGGAAGACCGCGTGCCCGCCATCCTGGACCCGGCTTCCGTTCAGGGAGGGACAGGTCAGGGTCAGGCTCCTGCTCCTCGCCAATCCTAAATTGGTCAGGCTCCATCCCTCCTGGAGGGATGCGATGCTGGTGGCGAACTGGTTGAGCTGGTCGGCCATCCGGGTCAGCTGTTCGAGTTGAACCCGGGTGTATCCATTGGATCCGACCTGCGAGGACACCTGCCGCATCATGGCCGGGTCTCTTCATCCAGGAGCTGTCTGGCCTGCATCAGTGAAGATGCCTGGTCATCGGCCAGGTCGGAGGCCCGGATCAGATTCTCCCTGAAGGCCCGGGCGGACTGGCCCTCCCAGTCGATGGCCCCGGCCTGGTCGATCAGGGCATGGGCATCATTGAGAACCTGTTCGGTCTGGTCGATCAGTGCGGTCATCATCCGGGAGCAACGGGCCACGCTCCGATGACAGTCGCAGGTGGATGCCTGGTCAAGGTCCGCCCCGGTCGTCCCTCCCGCGGGCTGACCGAAGAGGGTGGGTGGGATGAAGGGGGAATTGATCATATGCCCATCTCACCAGGGCCGAAAGGAGAGGAGCACCATCCGGGGTGGATGTGGTCAAATGTGCGTCGGAGGTCAGGCCTGCCTTGACGGTCTGCTTTACCTACCAGGGTTTGTCCGTCTTCTGGTCTTCCTTTGCATGGTCGGTCTGGGTGCCCCCCGATGGATCGTGGGTCTGCTGGCTCTGCTTCAGGATTTCATCCACCTTCTCCTGTTGGTCCTTGGTCAGCCCCTGCTGTCCCTGCTTGCCTGTGCCGGATTGCCCCGGGGAGCCTGCGAACCGCCCCGCGCCCCCCTTGGAGGCCTCCTGGCTGCGGAGCTGTCTGGTCGCCCGCCGGGTCAGCCTGTCGCTGACGGCCCGGCTCTGCTGTATGGTCTGCCTGGTACCCGGCAGAAGAATCGGGCCCATGGATTCCGCCTGGTGAAAGAGCTGGTCGGTCTGCTCCTGGATGGCCTTGATCTTGGCCGGGTCGGCATCGGACCGGTTGGCCTCGGCGATGCTGGTGTTCAGGGAGTGGGTGGCTTGGTTGTAGGTGCTGATGGCGTTGATGTTGGTCAGGCCCCAGGCCGCGATCAGAGCCATGATCAGCCCCAGGAAGGCCAGGATTATTCTCGCTCCCAGCATCCTCTTCCCGCTCACGGTCTCCGTTCCGGTCGTCTCTGACGAATTGTGCGCTGCCGAGTTCATAGGAGCCTCCTTGAGGTCCTGATCCAGTCGGCCAGCTCCCAGATCAGGAGAATCACCTCCACCAGGGCCAGGGGCCAGATCAGCGGGGTGACGTGTCGGCGGATCTTGGTCACCGTGGTCACCCGATATTGCTTCGAGGCCTTGGCCGTGGTTCCCGAATCAAGGGTGCGGCCCTTGTCAAGATGTTCGAACGAACCGCTCATCTCGTCGGCCAGGGCCTTCAGGTTCTTCTGATCCATGGTGGAGATGCCGGGCTGACCGGTCTGGGGGTCCTTGACCCATTGATCATCGCCCTCGGGGTGGGTGCCCTCAGTGCCCTCCAGGGTGTCCTGGCTGACGGGGATCCGGCCGCCCGTCGCGGATCCGGTTCCCAGCACGAAGGCGTCATCCAGGTAGGCGCGCAGGGTCGAGAAGGACCGCCGCGGATGGCTGCTCGTCTGTTCGCCATCGGTGATCAGGTAGAGGAGGATCCGGTCGTCGGGATGCTGCTGCCTGGTCTCCTTCATGGAGATGACCAGCTGATCCAGGGGGGCGTCCAGGTTGGACCCGGCAGACTGGGAGGTGGGTTCGGTCCGCAGACCCCGGCTCCAGTTTCCGATGGCCCGGTCATCCGGTGTCAGGGGGAGGTCCAGGGTGCCCGACATTCCGAAACGGAGGGCCGCAAAGGAGGCATCGGGGTAGGCCTTGGTCAGGTCGTCCACGGCCAGACGGGCGGCCTCCAGGCGCGAGATGTCGCTGTGGTCCCCGTAGGCGGCGTCCTTGACGGCCATGGAGCCGGTTACGTCGACGGCGATATAGACATCGGTGGCGTTGATGGCCCGGTTGGTGGTCTGGCTGACCACGCTGGGGGTCAGGACCATGAGGGCCAGCACCAGGACCATGACCGTCCGTCGAACCGTGGCCAGGGTCCCCGCATCCGTGTGCCCCTTGGCGCGGTGGTGCGTAATGGGGATGGCCGCGGCCAGGAGCAGGAGGAGGGCAGTCAGTATTCCCCCGCCCGTCCATCCCAGGGAGGGGTCCAGGGTCAGACCGTTCAGTATGTTCACCGCTTCAGCCTCCAGACCAGAATCAGGTATCCACCCAGGGCCAGGCTCATGGCCAGGACCCACCAGCCGGGGGAGTCCACCAGGCTGGACTGTCTGACGGTACCCGGGTCGCCCCCGTGTCGTCGCTCGATCTGCCGGACCAGGGAGGCGATGGAGTCACCGTTCTGCTGGACCAGGAAGATGCCCTGATGCGATTCGATCAGGCGACGCATCTCCTGGGTGCTCTCGTCCGAGAGGCTCTCCTTGGGGCCCGAGTAGAGACCATCCACGGCAATCCCGGTCCTGGCGGTCAGTTTGAGCGCCTCCTCCAGGGTGTAGGTGGGTTTGCCCGAGGTTACGTTGTCGGTGGCCAGAACCACCGAGGCGGCGCGGTCCTCGGCCTCCTCGCCCCTTCCTGACTCCTTGGTGGTGAAGCCGGGCAGGAGGGCGGCACAGCCGACCAGACCATCACCGATCAGGGAGGTGACATCCTTCCGGTTCTGGGTGCCCTCCAGCCAATCGCTGATGTCCTGGTACTGTTTATCGCTCATCTTGTCGATCTGGTCCTGGGACTGGACCCCCTTGAGGATCCGGTTGGCCCTGCGCAGTTCCTTGGTGACCATGTCGTAGTCGTCGGTCAGGGGGAAGACGGTCCGTGATGTGGAGTTGAAGATGCTCAGGGCGATTCGTTCCCCCTTGAACCTTCCGACCAGGTCCAGGTAGGAGACCAGGACCTCCCGGTCGTAGGGGAGGGTGGATCCGGAGACGTCCAGGCAGAGGACGATATCCCGGCTGTGCCCGGTTTCCTCGGTCGTATCTACGGTTGAGGGGCGCCCTGCCAGACAGATGCCGGCCAGGAGGGTCAGGACCAGAAGGAGACAGGCCAACCGGCCCAGGTTGCGCCACTGGTGGAAGAGACGGATGCCGGCCTCGGTGTTGAGGTCCTCATCCAGGCTCCAGACCTCGATGCGGGATCGCTCGTCTTGACCGGACTGCCTGGCCCGGTTCCGTCTGGCCTCCATCCAGAGGACCGCCAGGACCACCCCTATTGCAAGAACCAGGCCCAGGGCCATGATCCAGGGCCAACGCCAGGTCACCCGACCGATGTTCATCAGCGCCACCTTTCGATCAGGGACCGCACCCAGTTGGCGGCCTCATCCACGCCGACGGTGTCGCTGGCGGTAACGCTTGCCGGAGAGGCGAATTCAGGGGGGTAGAGGGCATCGATGGTCTGACGGAGGAGGTCCAGGCCCTGTGAGGTGCTGTTGGTCCTGGGCTGGGTCTTGATTTCGGTCAGGGTCTTCGTGCTCATGTCCTGGTTCCAGGACTGGGAGGCGAATCGTCGGGCTATTCCCGCCAGGTCCTTCATGGCCTGGTCCCGGGTCAGTCTGCCGTCCCCATGGTCGGCCACCACCTGGTCGATTTGTCGCAGCCAGTCTTTTTTGGGGCTGACCGATGTATGGTTCCCCCTCTGGTCCTGGCCCCTTCTGTGGAACCTGGGTAGGAAGATGGCCAGGGCGATGGTCAGGACGGTCAGGAAAATGCAGGTCAGGGTAAGGCTGAGAAGCCACCTGGGTTCCTCCATGAAGGGAAGCGGCTGCATCTGCTGGGCGAGTATCGGTTGGTTCTGCATGCTTGTCACCGACCCGACCTCCCGGATATGGGAGCGGTGGTCGGACCCGCCGCGGAACGCCTGGCCGAATATCCGGCGGAAACCGTGGGGAGGGTGATCGACAGGAGGTGGATGAACTGTTCGAACATGGCCTGACTGGATTCGGCACGGACCAGGGTGGAACCGCTCCGCGCCAGTTCATGCCGCAGGGCCGCCGCCACATACCCACGGTGGACCGCCACTTCCTGGCCGGTCCGTTCGGTCCGGAGGAAGGCCGGAACCTTGCGTCCCGACTGTGCCTCAAGGATGGGGCCCAGGTCTTCCTCCGGACGGAGAGGGTTGAGTAGGCGGACCGAGGCCAGGCTCAGTGGGTGGGTCTGGGTCAGTCGACGAATCGTGGCCAGATGGTCCTCGTGCAGGGCGGTCTCGTCCGTGGCCAGGACCAGGAGGGCGTGTCGATCCCGGATCTTGAGGGCAAAATCCAGGAGGGCCCCGATGTTTCTGGAATCACTCCGGCGGTTCATGACGGCACGATCCAAGGTCTGTTCGAACCGGGCGAATCCTCCGCGGCAGGGTATGCGGGTGATGGTGGAACTGTCGGCCAAAACCAGACAGACCTCGTCGGAACGTCTCAGGGAGAGGGCTGCGAACATGCAGAGGGCATTGGCCGCCACCTGGATGGCCTCTTCCCCGCTGGGGCAGTTTCCGGTCATCTCGCGTCCCACGTCGAGGAGGAGCCAGACCTTGCTGGTCAGCTGTCGATCCTTGTCGACCACCATGGGCCTACCGGTCTTGGCGCTGGATTTCCAGTCGATCAGCCGGGTCTCGTCGCCGGGTTCGTAGGTTCGGATTCCGGCGATGTCGTAGCCGTTTCCCCGCATTACCGAGGGGTGTTCTCCCTCGAGGATACCCATGGCCTTGCGCACGGTCGGCAGGCTCATGCTGGACCCCAGCGCTTCGATTCGCCTCCGGACCGGGTCCCGGTGCCCAAGGTCATGGATCATGGTACGGGTACCGTTTCCAGGATTGTATCGACGATGTCGTCGCTGCTGACCCCGTCGGCCATGGCCTCGAAGGTGAGCAGGATGCGGTGGCGGAGGACCTGGTGGGCGAATCCTTTCAGGTCTTCGGGAACCACGAAGTCACGGCCGCTGATCAGGGCGTGGGCCTGACCGATGCGAATCAGGGCGATCGAGGCCCTGGGGCTGGCACCGAGACGGACCTGTGAGGAAAGACCCTGAATGGGTTTGGGGCCGTCGCCGCGGCTGGTGGCCGCCAGATCGACCGCATACCGCATGATCGGCTCGGCCACGTGGACCCGACGTGCGCTGCGACGGAGGAACTCCACGTCGGCGATGGTCAGCCTGCCCTGGTCGTCGGCCAGGGGCATGTCGGTGCCCCGGCTGGCCAGGAGCTGGAGCATCCGGGTTTCCTGGTCCGTGTCCGGGTAGGTCATGACGGCCTTGAGCATGAACCTGTCCATCTGGGCCTCGGGCAGGTTGTAGGTGCCCTCCTCCTCGATGGGGTTCTGGGTGGCGATGACCATGAAGGGCTGGGGAAGGTCGATCCGCTGCCCGCCGATGGTGGTGGCCCCCTCCGCCATGGCCTCCAACATGGCCGACTGGGTCTTGGCGTTGGAGCGGTTGATCTCGTCAAGGAGGACGAAGTTGGCGTGGATGGGTCCCAGCTTGGTGGAGAAACGTTGGTTGGAGAAGTCATAGACCTGGGTGCCCACCAGGTCGGAGGGCATCAGGTCTGGGGTGCACTGGACCCGCTTGAAGCTGCCTGAGACCGATGTGGCCAGGGTCTGGGCGGCAGTGGTCTTGGCCAGGCCCGGCACGGACTCGATCAGGATGTGCCCCGAGGCCACCAGGGTCACGATCAGCGCCTCGCGCAGTCCCTCCTGGCCAACCAGGTTTTTGGCGAACCGGGTTCGAATCCGGTCGACCAGCTGTCGGGAACGTTGCAGGTCGTCGCTGCTGACCAGGGTCGTGGCCTGGCCCCGATGGGGCTGGACCGGTTGCTGTGCACTTGGTCTTGGTGGGAATAAAGCCATAGGTGCCATGGTAATGGTCTTTCCTGACGAGGAGGGCGAAGGCCACCTTGGATGGCCCCCTGCCGGGGAGGGGCCGGACTCAGGTCAGGGACCAGTCGATTGGCTCTGCCCCCATGCTTTCCAGGGCCTGGTTGGCCTTGGAGAAAGGCTTGGACCCGAAGAAACCATACCTGGCCGACATGGGGCTGGGATGGGGGGACTTGATGATGGCGGCCCTGGTCAGCAGGGGCTCCAGGCTCTGCGCCTGCCGTCCCCAGAGGATGGCCACCAGGGGGAGGGGTCGGCCTTGTGCATCCTGCCGGTCGTTCAGGGCCCGGATGGCCTCGTCGGTGATCTCCTCCCACCCCCTGCCGCGGTGGCTGGCGGGTTTGCCCACGCGCACGGTCAGGCACCTGTTGAGGAGCATGACACCACGTCGGGTCCAGGGTGTCAGGTCACCGTTGGAGGGGGTGGGCAGGCCCAGGTCATCGTTCAGTTCCGTGTAGATGTTGCGCAGGGAACCCGGGATGGGGCTGACTGCCGGATCCACGCAGAAGCTGAGACCGACCGGGTTGCCGGGGGTGGGGTAGGGGTCCTGGCCGACGATCAGGACCTTGATGGAATCGAAGGGGATGGTGAAGGCCCGGAGGATGTTCTTGCTGGCGGGCAGGTAGGGGTGCCCTTGGGCCAGCTCCTGGCGCAGGAAATCACCCATGCGGTGGATGTTCGGTTCCACCGGGGCCAGTGCCGTGGCCCAGCCTGGATCGACCAGTTCGGCCAGGGGTTTGCGGGAGGTGTGCCCCTGTTCCCGGGGGATGGTCTGATGGGTGGTCTCCGAACCTGACCGTGACTCGCCCGAGGGGAAGTGGAATGGCTGGTCTGTGTTCATGTGGCCACTATAACGCGTCGGGGAATCGTGAGGACCGGTCGGGTTCCATCCGGTCATGACCTGACTGCCCGCTAGGCTTTACATATAATAGTGCCGGGTTCAGGTGAGCAGAGGAGTGTTTTATGGCTAGCAATCAGGTCGATCAGGCCGACAAGTCGCCCCAGGGCCAGGATGAATTCGACAATCCTCCCAGAGGGCCGGTCGGTGTGCATCGTGGTCCCAAGTCCTTGGGTGTCCGGGCCCTGCCGTACCTGATTGTGGTTCTTCTCGCGGTAGTGTGTGGTATCGGTGTTTGGGCCGGTGTCAGCGGGATCCTTCCCTGGCAGCAGCAGAAGCCGACATCCACCACCCAGGTCATCAGGAAGCCTTCCGCCAGCAAGGACTCCACATCCACGCCGAGCGAGAGGAACGAGGCCACCACGGCCCCGTCCACGCCGCCCGCCCAGACGCCAAGTCAAACGTCTCCCACGCCGGCTCCGGTGGTCAACAGGAACACCCAGGTCCTGGTCGTCAACGGCACCCGAACCAGTGGATATGCGGCCAGCAAACGCCAGGTCCTGGTCAATGCCGGCTATGGGGCTGTCACTGCCAGCAATCCGACCGGGAACCTGCCTGCCGCCAATGTGGTCCGGTATCAGAATGAGGCCGACAAGGCCACCGCTCAGGATGTGGCCAACCAGCTCGGCATCGCCCAGGTGGAGCAGTCCGCCGCTGCCGGAAGCCCCATTGAGGTCGTCCTTGTCCAGTAGTGGCCCTGTCTCGAATACCCATAGATGGGCGGTACGGGTCTCACAGTCTGATATTTTGAATTGGCGTTTCTTCCATTGGTTGTCATATACTGGGCGTGCCGACCAGACAGATACGGTCAGTCTCGTATCTGCTGTGACGCGGCACCTATGTTAAGGAAGTTAGTTATGGCACAAGGCACTGTGAAATTCTTCAGCGCTGGCAAGGGTTACGGATTCATCAACCCCGACGATGGCGGGGAGGATGTCTTCGTTCACTATTCGGCTATTCAGTCGGATGGGTTCAAGACCCTTGATGAGGGAGATAAGGTCGAATATCAGGTTGAGCAGGGCCCCAAGGGTCTTCAGGCAACCGAGGTCACCAAGATCTGATTGTCGTTCTGAATTCGTCTTTCCTAAGGCCCTGGTCTGACCGGGGTCTTTTTTATGCCATGGTCCGTCCTTTCCATCCGCTCGTATCCGTGGGCCGCAGACGGCAATCTGCGCGTCTGCTTGATATTGCCGCGCCAGGCCGCGGAATTGTCCGATTCCTGCCGCCCCATTCCAATATTCCCTTTGCTGAAGTTTCTAGCCAGAAGCATATTTACCCATCCATGTTGGCACTCTGGGGGTTCGAGTGCTAATCTGCTGAATTAGCACTCGAGGTGTTGGAGTGATAACGAGGCAGCTGACGGCTTCGCCCATTCCGCATCGACGGTGGGTCATATACCTCAAGCCATTACGGAGGAAGCAACGATGGCAAAAATCATTGAGTATGACGAGGAAGCTCGTCAGGGAATGCTGGCCGGCCTGGACAAGCTGGCCGACACGGTCAAGGTCACTCTGGGGCCCAAGGGCCGCAACGTGGTCCTGGACAAGTCCTACGGGGCACCGACCATCACCAACGATGGTGTCTCCATCGCCAAGGAGATCGACCTGGAGGATCCTTACGAGCGCATCGGCGCCGAGCTGGTCAAGGAAGTCGCCAAGAAGACCGATGACGTTGCAGGCGACGGCACCACGACCGCAACGGTCCTGGCCCAGTCCCTGGTCCACGAGGGTCTGAAGAACGTGGCCGCCGGCTCCAACCCCATCGCCCTGCGTCGCGGCATCGAGAAGGCCGCTGACGCCATCGTCAAGGAACTGATCGCCCAGTCCAAGGACGTTGAGACCAAGGACCAAATTGCTGCCACAGCCACCATATCCGCCGGAGATCCCGAGATCGGCGCCGAAATCGCCGAGGCCCTGGACAAGGTCGGCCAGGATGGCGTGGTCACCGTCGAGGACAACAACCGCTTCGGCCTGGACCTGGAGTTCACCGAGGGCATGCGCTTCGACAAGGGCTACATCGCCCCTTACTTCGTCACCAACAACGATGAGCAGTCCGCCGTTCTGGATGACCCGTACATTCTGCTGACCTCGGGCAAGGTCTCCAGCCAGCAGGACGTGGTCCATATCGCCGAGCTGGTCATGAAGACCGGCAAGCCCCTGCTGATCGTGGCTGAGGACGTCGACGGTGAGGCACTGCCCACCCTGATCCTCAACAAGATCCGCGGCACCTTCAACTCCTGCGCCGTCAAGGCCCCTGGCTTCGGCGATCGCCGCAAGGCCATGCTGCAGGATATGGCCATCCTGACCGGTGCACAGGTCGTTTCCGATGAGCTGGGCCTGAAGCTGGACTCCATCGATATGAGCGTCCTGGGTACAGCCAAGAAGGTCATCGTCTCCAAGGATGAGACCACCATCGTCTCGGGTGGCGGTTCCAAGGACGAGGTCTCCGCCCGCGTGGCCCAGATCCGCGCCGAGATCGAGAACACCGATTCCGACTATGACCGCGAGAAGCTCCAGGAGCGTCTTGCCAAGCTGGCCGGTGGCGTGGCCGTCATCAAGGTCGGCGCGGCCACCGAGGTCGAGGCCAAGGAGCGCAAGCACCGCATCGAGGATGCCGTCCGCAACGCCAAGGCCGCAATAGAGGAGGGCCTGCTGCCCGGCGGTGGTGTCGCCCTGGTCCAGGCCGCTGCCAAGGCCGAGGAGTCCGTCAAGCTCGAGGATGACGAGGCCACTGGTGCCTCCATCGTCTTCCGCGCCATCGAAGCCCCCATCAAGCAGATCGCTGAGAACAGCGGTGTCTCCGGTGACGTTGTCATCAACAAGGTTCGTTCCCTGCCTGCTGGCCAGGGCTTCAACGCGGCCAACAACGAGTACCAGGACCTCCTGGAGGCCGGTGTGGCCGACCCCGTCAAGGTGACCCGTTCCGCCCTGCAGAACGCCGCCTCGATCGCCGGGCTCTTCCTGACCACCGAGGCTGTTGTCGCCAACAAGCCTGAGCCCCCGGCACCCGCTGCCCAGCCTCAGGCCGACATGGGCTACTGATAGCCCTGTGATGTGCCGGACCTGACCTGTGTCGGGACCCGGTTCTCATCCCGGTTGTATGCACAGACCGCCATTTCCCCGTTCGGGGGAGTGGCGGTCTGTTGTACATTGTGTCCCAGCAGAGGATCTGATTGCTTTGCGCCCCTGGGGGATGTGACGGGGTCTGCCGGGGAGGATCCCGGGCTATGTTCAGGCCTGCGCCCGGTCAGGAGCCGGAGAAGAGTCTGGTGGCTTGGTCCTCGGTATCCGAGTAAAGGGTGGACGCTTGGGTAAGGGCCGACTGGATACCCTCCAGAGCCTCCTCCATCTGCTGCTGGGAGGTTCTCCACCGCTCGGCGACCGTTCCGAATTGCGTGGCGGCGCCACCCGTCCAGACCCCCTGCAGGTTGTCGAGATTGGTGTACATACCCGACACGGCGTCGCGGATGGAGGCAACAGATGAGCTGACTGCCCCGGCGGCCGATTGAATCTCCTCCGAGTCGACTTGAAACTGTGGCATGATGGTCCTTTCTGTAGGTAAGTGGTGATGCCTGCGCGACACGGCAGGGAAGAACCACTACTCTGGACCATATGGCAGTTCAGCATGACGGTTTTCTTTCACGGAGCCATGTGGTCGAACGTGGCACTATCACCATGACGGGTTTCCCGGGTGGTCGCAGGGAGGGGTTGGTCCGTCTGGTCACCTCCCTCCTTACC
This sequence comes from Bifidobacterium indicum, assembly GCF_036987015.1. Taxonomy (NCBI): domain Bacteria; kingdom Bacillati; phylum Actinomycetota; class Actinomycetes; order Bifidobacteriales; family Bifidobacteriaceae; genus Bifidobacterium; species Bifidobacterium indicum. The sequence goes on along the minus strand of NZ_BTXM01000001.1, from coordinate 852,415 downwards.
CTGGTGGCGCTTGTCTTCCCTCTGGCCGGCGGTGTTGAAGCCGTCGCGGCGGAAGACCGGCAGGCCTCCGAGGAGGGAACCATCTCGGACCAGATCACCGATACCCAGAATCTCCTGGGGTCCGACGCCGGGTCGGTCGCCGATGCCGTCGAGTCCACCAAGGAGGAGACCGGTGTTTCGGTCCGTCTTCTGTATCTGCCTAGCTTCTATCAGAAAATGAAGCCCGAGGCCTGGGCCAAGCAGGTTTTGAGGTCCATGAAGCCAGCCCCCAATACGGTTCTCCTGGCAGTCGCCTCCCAGGATGGCAAGATGGTAGTGGCCGTCTCCAGCAACTCCGACGACTGGCTGAAGGATCAGAAGACCGTCGACCAGCTCTCCCAGGATGCCCTCGGGCCGATCAGCAAGGCCGGCAATCCGGACTGGGTCGGTTCCGCCAAGGCCTTGATGGACGGTATCTCACGGATCGACAGGGAGCGCAAACAGCATCGCCGAATCATCCTGATTGTCCTGATTGCTGTGGTGGTTGTGGTTCTGGCCCTTACCATGGCCGGGCTCGTCTGGTGGCTGAGGCGGAAGAACAGGAAGGCCGAGAGCGCAGCCGACGATTCAGGTGACCCGGATACCGGCAAGAGGTCTGGGAGCAGTACCGGCAGGGATTCTGAAACCAGGTCGGGTCCGGTGGCCGGGGATGACCCCGGCGATAAGCCGGGCGCTGAGACTGCATGAATCGAGGATCCATGTCGATGGCACTCCTGCCTTGGGGCTGCGGTCGACGTCGGGACTGGACCCGGCGCCGGATCGCCGGGTGGCTGCTTGGTTCCCACACATCTCCATGAGGTCCCAGTAGACTCTCAGATAATATTCAGGAAAGGGCGGCAGTCTTAGGACATGAGCAAAACACCCGAAGCACAACTGGTCGTGGTCGATGACGAGCCCTCCATCAGGGATCTTCTGGTGGCCTCACTTCATTTCGCCGGGTTCGAGGTCGCTACCGCAGCCTCGGGTTCCCAGGCCATTCAGGTCATCGAGAAGACCAGGCCGGATCTTATCGTCCTGGACGTGATGCTGCCTGATATCGACGGCTTTACGGTCACCTCCCGCATCCGTCAGGACGGGATCGATGCGCCGGTCCTCTTTTTGACCGCCCGGGACGATACCCAGGACAAGGTCATGGGGCTGACCGTGGGCGGGGACGACTACGTCACCAAGCCTTTCAGCCTGGAGGAAGTGGTCGCCAGGATCAAGGCCATCCTCCGCCGTACCCGGGAGCATGAGGAGGATGACCCCGTGATTCGGGTAGGTGACCTCGAAATCAATGAGGACTCCCACGATGTGACCCGGGCGGGTCAGTCCATCGACCTGAGTCCGACCGAGTACAAGCTCCTGCGTTACCTGATGGACAACGAGGGCAGGGTCCTGAGCAAGGCGCAGATCCTGGACCACGTCTGGCAGTATGACTGGGGAGGGGATGCGGCCATCGTCGAGTCGTACATCTCCTACCTGCGCAAGAAGGTGGACGGCATCAGGTTCAAGGACCAGGATGGCCACAGCCGCAAGGTAACCCCCCTGATCGAGACCAAGCGCGGCATCGGGTACATGATTCGCGGCCCCAGAAACGCCGCATCATCCCAGGCCGGAGACTGAGCCCGAACGGCGGCAGGACATGACGGCATCGGCATATGACGGGTCATCCACCAAAACCGGGGACACAAAGCGGGGTGGCGGACAAGCGCATCCCAATTCGCCCCTGGCCGGCATCCCCCTGAGCACCAAGCTGGTGGCCTCCATGCTGATTCTCCTCATCGTGGGTACGGTAGGCATCTCGGTGGCCATCTGCCAGATGGCCGATGACTACCTTATGAAAAAGACCGATACCCAGCTGATCCGTCAGGCCAAACTGGGCATCAGGAATGCAACCCTCCTCAAGCAGGAGGACCTGAGCAAGAGTGGGCTTGGGCCGACGGATTACTTCCTGCAGATCCGCGATGACCAGTTGCGGATCATCTCGGACGATCTGAACCCCATGCAGTTCAATGGGGCCATCTCCAGACCCAAACTGCCCGATGACGGTACCATGGGGTCCATTCCCCTGGGGCAGCCGACCACGGTTCCCGCCTATGTACGGGTGGATGGGAAATCCTCACCCGACCGGGATTCGCTTAAGCGGGCCCGGGCCTCCTGGCGGGTCGTGGCCATGCAGTGGAGCCTCCACAGCGACATAGACGACTCCGACATCAGCGGGGTCCTCTACATCGGCCTGTCCATGAGCGACCAGGATGAGGCCGTCCATGCCCTGACCACCTTCTGCCTGGTCATTTCCGTGATCGTGGTCCTCCTTGGCGGGGTCATATCGGCCCTCCTGATCCAATCCACACTGGTTCCCCTGAAGCGGATAGAAAAGACGGCTGCCATGGTTGCCGCCGGCAACCTCCACCAGCGGATCCCCAGTTTCCCGGAGAACACCGAGGTCGGCTCCCTGGCCGCCTCCCTGAACGTCATGCTGGCACGCATCGAGCAGTCCTTCGACGAACAGAAGCAGACCACGGAGAAGATGAAACGGTTCGTCTCCGATGCCAGCCACGAACTGAGGACCCCCCTGGCCGCCATCCACGGGTACGCCGAACTGTACCGGATGCAGCGCGCCTATCCGGGGGCCCTGGAACGGGCCGACGAGTCGATCAAGCACATCGAGGATTCCAGCAGCCGCATGGCCGACCTGGTCTCCGATCTCCTTTCCCTGGCCAGGCTGGACGAGGGGAGGGGGATCAACACCACCCTGCTGGTCGACGTGACCGGGCTGGTCAGGGATTCCATGGATGACCTCCACGCCCTGGACCCGGAACGTCGGGTCACCTGCGGTTCCATCATGGTGGGCACCGAGGTGTCCGCGGATTCGTCCCAACCGCTGCAGGATACCCAGGGAAAGGCCGCAGGCAGGGGACACGCCTGGTCCAGGCCCGTCAACCATGTCGGGTCGGTCACCGTTCTCTCCCTTCAGGAAGGTCCCCTGCCCGCAATCGAGATTCAAGGGGACCCCAACCGCCTGCGTCAGGTGGTGACCAACATCGTGGGGAACATCCACCGGTATACCCCGGCCGATTCCCCGGTCCAGGTCTCCATGGGGCTGCTCCACGCGGTCATCACCCCGGAGGCCATGACCAGGTTGGGATCCGACCAGAAGGCCATGTCCCACTTCCTGGATGCCGTCCAAGTGGCGCAGAACAGCCATTTGGGTACACCCTATCTTGTTCTGCGCTTTGTCGACCACGGCCCTGGGGTACCGAAGGAGGCTCGGGCCAGGCTGTTTGAACGTTTCTACACAGCCGATCCCTCCAGGGCACGTGAAAAGGGAGGAACGGGACTGGGGCTGGCCATCGTCCAATCCATCGTCAAGGCCCATCACGGCATGATCTGCGCGGAGGAGACACCCGGTGGCGGATTGACCTTCACCATGGCCATCCCGCAGGGGCAGGTCCGGGTCGGTCGGCAGACCACAGAGTCTCCGGGGAAGACCCTTGTCGGGCAGGAGCATTCCGCACCGAATGGGTCGGCCCATCCCACCCAGATCCGGCCATTCCGGCCTGAGGCTACGACTCGGCCTGAGTCTCCTGCTCAGTCTGAATCCCAGGCCCGGTCTGAGTCCTCTGCTCAGTCTGAGTCCCAGGTCCGGTCCGGCGTTCCGGCCCGGGACGATACGCCTTTGACGTGATGGCCCCACTTGCGCGGGCCATTGGGATAGACTGGATGGGTATGCAGCAAGGCCGGTAACACGGTCCGGAGTCATCCAGTGAGGAAGTGCCAGACTTATGCCCAGTGGGAGAGTGCGTTGGTTTGATGCCAATCGAGGGTTCGGTTTCATTACGGACGATCAGGGTCAGGACGTCTTCCTGCCCGCTTCCGCACTGCCCGCCGGTGTCTCCACGATCCGCAAGGGTGCCCAGGTTGACTTTTCCGTTGCAGAAGGACGCAAGGGTCCCCAGGCTCTAGACCTGAAACTGGTGGGTTCCGCCCCCTCGATCGTCAAGGCCACCCGGCCCACCCCGGATGACATGGCAGCCATTGTCGAGGATCTCATCAAGCTGCTGGATTCCGCGGGCAACGGTCTGCGGCGACATCATTATCCCGCCCCGGCGGAGTCGAAGAAGCTGGCCACCCTCCTGAGGGCCGTGGCGGACGACTTCGACGTGCCCGCCTGAACCGTGGCAGGGCGACAAGGGACCTGGGGCCGGCTCGATGCCGGACCCACCAGATTATGAAGGTGTGATACATGGCAGAAGCGGACCTCAATCCCGAGGAATTGGCTAGGAATGTGGCCTTGAGTGTGGCCTCCAGGAGTTCTGAGGTGGGCGATTTCATCGTCAGCCTCAAGCTTGAGGATGAGGTGTACGACTACCGGTTTGACTCCCATATCAAGGGGTACGAGGGCTGGCAGTGGTCCGTAACCCTCTACCATGACCAGGATGCCGGGATCTGGACCGTCGACGAGTCCTCCCTGGTCCCGTCGGCTGAGGCCCTCCAGCCACCCAGGTGGATTCCATGGAAGGACCGCCTTCTCCCTTCGGACCTGAGCGTGACCGATGCCATGGGGACCGACCCCGATGATCCGCGCCTGGTCAAGGGGTATGTGGCGCCGAAGGTCGACCAGCCGGCCAAGCAAAAGCCGTCGGATGGTGAGGCCGCACCGGATTCGCAGGAGATTGCGGGTCAGGATACGGAGTCGGAAGCTGGTTGGGAGTCCGATGCCGGGGACGAACGCGATGGCGACCAGGAATCCGGTGCCATCTTCCGGATTGTAGACGAGTCCGATGCCGCCCGGTCGGATCAGGATACGGCATCGGAGCAGGAAGCGGACGAGAATTCCCGGACCTCGGAGGAGGACCTGGATGAGGTCGTTGACGAGTTGGCCCTGAGCCGCCGCCACGTCATGACCGCCGAGGCCCGTGCGGCGACCGCCAAGCGCTGGTACGAGGGGCAGCACGGTCCCAAGTCCCTGTCCACCCGCACGGCCAAGGGCAACGCCTGTGGGACCTGCGGGTTCATGGTTCCCCTCAAGGGGGAACTGGGCACCATGTTCGCGGTCTGCGCCAACCGATGGAGCCCCGATGACGGCCGGGTGGTCTCCCTTGACCATGGATGTGGTGAGCACTCGGAGATCCAGCCCCAGGAGGAGACCCATCTCTGGGTCCAGTCCCAGCCGGCCTTCGATGACCTTCATATCGACGTGGTCCGTCAGAAGCCCTGGGAGGAACGCCCCGAGGTGGAGCTGATGGAGGAGCTGACCTCCGATGAGGATGAGGCGGACCTCGATCAGGACTGACGAGGCTCCGTGTGGTAGACCCTGCCAAGGCTTGATATTGCAACGTTTTGCGTTCAGAGCGCAATCAAGGGCGGGCCGTGAATAAACGTCACCGCAAATCTGTAGAGTGAGGTACAGATCAAAGGGAAGGACAAGTATGTTCGAACGGTTTACCGACCGTGCGCGGCGGGTGATTGTGCTGGCACAGGAAGAGGCCCGCACCCTTCAGCACAATTACATCGGCACAGAGCACCTCCTGCTGGGCCTGATTCGGGAGGGCGACGGCGTTGCCGCCAAGGCCCTGGCATCCAAGGGTGTTGAACTGGATGCAACCCGCAAGCAGGTCGAGGAGATGATCGGCAAGGGCAATGCCGCCCCCAATGGGCATATACCCTTCACGCCGCACGCCAAGCAGGTGCTGGAGCTCTCGCTGAGGGAGGCCCTGCAGCTGGGGCACTCCTACATTGGCACCGAGCACATCCTCCTGGGGCTTATCCGTGAGGGCGAGGGTGTCGGCACCCAGGTCCTGATCAAGATGGGTGTGGATCTGGGCGACCTGCGTACCGCCACCATCGATATGATCCGCGGCAACCATGAGGGTGGAGAGGCCGGCAAGGGCGACCTGGCCAACGCCGGCGGCGTCCAGAACAAGGGTGGCCAGACGGGTTCCGCCATCCTGGACCAGTTCGGTCGCAACCTGACCCAGGAGGCGGCCGAGGGCAAGCTCGACCCTGTCATCGGACGCTCCAATGAGATCGAACGGGTCATGGTGGTCCTGTCCAGGCGCACCAAGAACAACCCGGTCCTGATCGGCGAGCCCGGCGTGGGCAAGACGGCCGTGGTCGAGGGCCTGGCCCAGAAGATCCATGAGGGTGATGTCCCCGAGACGCTCAAGGGCAAGCAGGTCTATTCGCTGGACCTGGGGTCCATGGTGGCCGGTTCGCGTTACCGTGGCGACTTCGAGGAGCGCCTGAAGAAGGTCCTCAAGGAGATCAAGACCCGCGGCGACATCATTCTGTTCATCGATGAGATCCACACCATCGTCGGGGCCGGTTCGGCAGACGGCGCCCTGGGTGCCTCCGACATGCTCAAGCCCCTCCTGGCCCGTGGTGAACTCCAGACCATCGGTGCCACCACCACCGACGAGTACCGCAAGTACATCGAGAAGGACGCGGCCCTGGAGCGGCGCTTCCAGCCCATCCAGGTCTCCGAGCCCACGATTGCCCAGACCATCGAGATCCTCAAAGGGCTGCGTGGACGCTATGAGCACCATCATCACGTCACCATCACGGACAAGGCCCTCCAGTCGGCCGCGGAGCTTTCCGCCCGTTACATCCAGGACAGGAACCTGCCCGACAAGGCCATCGACCTGATCGATGAAGCGGGCGCCCGCCTGCGCATCAAGCGTCTGACCGCACCGCCCGAACTCAAGGAGCTGGACGTCAAGGTCGACAAGGTGTCGGCCCAGAAGGACCAGGCCATCAAGGACCAGGACTTCGAGAAGGCGGCCGAACTGCGCGACAGGCAGGAGAAGCTGGAGTCCGAGCGCAAGGAGAAGGAAGAGGCCTGGCGTCAGGGGGAGTCCGACGTCAAGATGGTCGTGGATGAGGACGTGATCGCCGAGGTGGTCTCCTCGACCACCGGTATCCCGGTCTTCAAGCTTACCCAGGCGGAGTCCAAGAAGCTTCTCGGCATGGAGAAGGAACTGCATAAGCGGATCATCGGTCAGGATGAGGCCGTTTCCGCCCTCTCACGTTCCATTCGTCGTACCCGTGTGGGATTGAAGGATCCCAAGCGTCCTGCCGGTTCCTTCATCTTCGCAGGTCCCACCGGTGTGGGCAAGACCGAGCTGGCCAAGGCGCTGGCACAGTTCCTCTTTGATGATGAGGATGCCTTGATTCGCGTCGACATGTCGGAGTTCTCCGAGAAGTACGCGGCCTCCAGACTCTTCGGGGCCCCTCCGGGGTATGTCGGATATGAGGAGGGTGGCGAACTGACGGAGAAGGTCCGCCGCAAGCCTTTCTCCGTGGTTCTTTTCGATGAGATCGAGAAGGCCCACCCGGACATCTTCAACACCCTCCTGCAGGTCCTTGATGATGGACATCTGACCGATGGACAGGGACGGACGGTGGACTTCAAGAACACCATCATCATCCTGACCACCAACCTGGGTACTCGGGACATCGCCAAGTCCGCAAACACGGGCTTCAATGCATCGGGTGATACGGAGACCTCCTACCAGCGGATGAAGGACCAGGTGACGAGCGAGCTCAAGCAGCAGTTCCGACCGGAGTTCCTGAACCGTCTGGATGACATCATCGTCTTCCAGCAGCTGACCGAGCCCCAGGTCCGGCAGATCGTGGATCTCGATGTCAGCCAGCTCAATGACCGCCTGTTCGAGCGTCACATGTCCCTGGAGCTGAGCGACAAGGCCAAGGATCTTCTGGCTGAGAAGGGCTTCGATCCCCTCCTGGGAGCCAGGCCCCTGCGTCGTGTCATCCAGCGTGACATCGAGGATGCCATCTCGGAGAAGATTCTCATGGGCGAACTCAAGGACAACGAGTCCGTTCGAGTCGATGCCGAAGGCGAGGGTATCCTGGGCGAGTTCACTTTCCAGGGTGTGCCCTTCGAGGACAAGGACGAGGACGGCTCCGAGCGGAACGAGCCTGAACTGGTCGGAGCCCCCTTGGCTTCCTCGGCCCCTGACACCCCTGACAAGGCCGGTGCCCGGAGGACCGAGCAGCCCGACGTGGACTCCCCGGATGATTCGGGTGATGATGCTGTTGGGAGCCCGACCCGGGAGTGATGGTAGCCATCTGCTGACCACCATGGTTTCCCTGCATTCGTAAGGAAGGGCAGGAGTCGGCAAAGAGGGCGGAACCGAAAGGTTCTGCCCTCTTTTTGCATAGGAGACCCTGGTTTTCTCCTTGGCACCGGAAGCCGTCGGCTTCTTTCGCTACGTCTGCGGACAAGAGGGAGCACCGGCCCCTGTGGTCAGATGACGATCAGGACCACAAGGAGGACGAAGTAGATCACGACCAGACCCATGAACCCATAGTCGGTGCCCTGCAGGTGCGATTCCCGATAGTGTGTGCGGCCCTGGCCCCCCCGGTAGGCCCGGGCGTCCAATGCCTGTCCAAGGTTGTCGGCATGGCGGAGGGCGGCGGCGAAGACCGGGACCACGATGGACACCATGGCGCGGGTCCGGCTGGACAGGTTGCCGCTTTCGACGCTGCCGCCCCTGGCCGCCTGGGCCTCCCGGATGGCCTGCATTTCACCGACCAGGGTGGGGATGAACCGCAGGGCCAGGGAGAGGACCAGCGATATCTCGCTGGTGTGGATACCCAGACGGCTTAGGGGGGAGAGGAGGGATTCGAAGGCATCGGTCATCCGGGTCGGGGTGGTGGTCATCAGGAGGAGGGCCCCCAGGAGGAGGACCAGACCGAACCGGCAGGAGTAGACCAAGGCGGTCCTGAGTCCCTGGTCGGTGACGATCAGGGGGCCCCATCGGGCCAGGATGGTACCCTCCCTGGTCACCAGGAGGTTGAGGAGGGCGACCACCGCCATGAGGGCCAGGAGACCACTGACCGATTTGAGCAGTTTCAGGGGAGAGATCCGGGCGGCGAGGATGATGGCCAGGGTGGTCAGGGCGCCCAGAATCAGCTGAGGTCCGGTGCCGATGCAGAAGGAGGTAACCATGAGCATGAGGAAGCAGACCATCTTGGCCCGCGGGTCCAGTCGCTCAACCAGGGAGGGCCGTCCCACCTGGTTTTCGCCCCCGGTGGCCGAAAGCGCCGAATCAGCCGGAACGGTCGTCTCTTCGCTTGCCATGGGAGCGCCCTGGGTCTGAAGTCCACGGTAATCCCGGAGCACCTCATCCACCCCGCCACGGGAAACCAGATGGCCCCGGTCCATGAGTATGGCCTGGTCGGCGAGCCGGCATACCTCCTCCTCGTCGTGGGTGATGAGGATGACGGTCACGCCCTGCTGGTGCAGGCCTTCCAGCATGGTTACGATGGTCTGTGCGGCCCGGGCATCCAGGCTTGCCGTGACCTCGTCCAGAACCAGGATCCGTGGAGAGGAGGCCAGGACCCCTGCTATGGCGACCAGGCGCTGCTGGCCTCCGGAAAGGTCGAAGGGGGACCTGTCCGACAGGTCCCCCAGTCCCAGCATGGAGAGGGCACGGTTGACGCGGCGCGTCACATCCTCTTTGTCGAAGCCGAGATTCCTGGGACCGTAGGCCACATCCTGGGCGACGGTTTCGGCAAAGAGCTGGTGTTCGGGTTTCTGCATCACATACCCCACCCGGTGTCGCAGCATCCGCAGCCGTTCCTTGGCCACCCGGCGACTGGTGGCCGCTCCCTCGCCGGCCAGGGTGATTCCGGCCACGGAGAGGTCACCCTCCTTGGGGGAGACCAGGGCGCAGATCAGCCGGGCCAGGGTGGACTTGCCAGAGCCATTGGGACCGAGAACCGCCAGGGTCTTTCCCTCTTCCAGGCTGAGGTCGAGGTGGTCAACCACGTTACGGTGCTTCTTATCGAAGCTGAAAGACAGGTTCTTGGCTGTTACGGCCGCTTCCTCCCCGCCTGGGGAACCGGTCCGACCACTGTCGGATGCATCCGTCCAGGTGTCGGGGGTACCGGACCTGGGGGCATCGCCATGTGATACAGGCATGTCGGCATCGAACATATCCCCGTGCAGTTCCTCCTGCAAGCGGGACAGCGACTCCTCCGGCGACCCGACGGTGACGATTCTGCCCCGGTCGAGCACAATCACCCTATCGGCGGCCCTGGCTTCGTCCAGGAGGTGGGTGATATTGACCACCGCCTTACCATGGGCGGCCATGTCGGCCATGATCGTGGCAATTTTCCGGCGCCCTGCAGAATCCAGCATGGCACCGGGCTCGTCCATGACCATCATGTCCGGGTGCATGGCCAGGGCCCCGGCGATGGCAACCCGTTGCTGCTGGCCTCCCGACATCCTGGTCGGGTCGGACCTGCGACGACCGGCCAGATTCACATACCGCAGGGCCTGGCTGACGGCCGCCTGCATGCAGGGCCGGGACATACCCCGATTCTCCGGTCCAAAGGCCACATCATCCTCGGCGACGGTGGTTACTATCTGGTCCTCCGGACTTTGGAAGACCATGCCAATGTGTTCCCTGGCCTGGCGGTAGGCTTCGGTATCAACCCGTTGACCGGGCGGCCGTGCCGAGTCGAAGACCACCCGCCCCATCAGTTCGATGCGCCCACGATCCGGAGCCAGGCTCCCGCTCAGGAGCCGGGCCAGGGTGGACTTGCCCGACCCGTTGGCACCGATGATGCAGGTCTGCTGACCGCGCCGGATCGTCAGGCTGACCTCGTCAAGGGCCCACGTCCTGCCCTGGTCATAGCTGAAGGAGACCCTGTCCAGGACGGCCAGGGGTTCTCTGCCGTCAGCGGCTTTCATCGCACCTTCGCTCACAACTTGTCCATTTCCAAAGGGAATAATCCTGCCCCGGTCCTTTGGGTTTCAGTCCTTGACCAGGTTCGAGATGGGCTTGTATATCAGGAAGGTGATTATGCCGTGGATGGTGAACTTGAGCAGGTTGAAGGGCAGAAGGACGGGGATGATCATGCCCAGGACCTGGTGGAAGCCCATGTGCGCGTAAATCGGGGTGATGACCAGGTTGCAGAGGAGTGCGGCCACCAGTCCCGTCACGGCCCCGACCAGGATGCCGATGACGGCACCCTTGCGGGAGTGGATCCGCTTGTAGATGAGGGAGGCCGGAAGGCCCAGGGCCAGGGCCACAATGATGGCGATCAGGGCGCCGAAGGGATTGCCGAATATATGGGGGAGGAATCCCAGGACCCCGACGATGGCGGCCGCCATGGGGCCGAAAGCGAACCCGGCGACCAGGACCACGATTCCCGAAGGGTCGTACTTCAGGAAGGGGGCGGCCGGGAAGATGGGGATGGACACATAACTCAGGACGATGGTCAGGGCCACGAACAGGGCGTACATGGCGATGCGACGGGTCGACCATCGACCTGAGACACCGCCCGCCGTGGAGTGGGCGTCAAAGGGTTCCGTCCCGGAGGTTTCCTGGTTCTGGTGATTTTCGGTATGCGAAAGCATGCCCATATGGGCCTCGTTTCTTCCATCCGGACTGTAACCGTTGGCTTCGGACTCTCACCGATATCAACCGCCTGGGCGGGTCGCGGGCTCCCGGCATGCAACCGGATACCGCCAGTAAGGACTTTCACCTTCCCTGAAACTGACGATTACAATCTAGCAGCGGTCCATGGGCAGGTCAAACCCCTGTCATGAAGGCGCATCCGATCCATGCCGCCTGCCGAATGCGGGAGGTGCAACAAACGGCAGGGCATCGAACCTTCGACTCCTGCCTGCAGTGCACCATGCCGGGTGGGCCGTGGAGGGAGGAACCGAACACGGGTGTCCCGCCTTGCGGGTGACACGCCGGCGGAGAGGTCGACCGGACCTGTGCAACCATTGCAGTCTCCCTGACGAATATGTAGATGGTAAAAGATGCTGGATGCCGCAAGGAGGCCGGACCATGGAGACGAGGGAAGAGCACCCGCTGCCTGCAGCCGATGCCGCCCCGGGGTCGCCCGGGGAATCGCTCGACATCCCCACACCGTCCATTTCCTTCTCAAATGCGGACGGGGATGATCCCGACCTTGGCGATTCCCGACAGGAGGATGAGGAGTGGATCGGCAGGATTCTGGCAGCGCGTTCCTCGCGGGCGGCCGACGACCTGGTTCGGAAGTACTACGATGACATCCTCGCTTACATCCGGGTCCAGGTGGGCGAGCGTGAGGAGACCATGAACCTGACCCAGGAGACCTTCATCGCCGCCTTGCGGTCGTTGGGGAATTACGACCCGGGCAGGTCCGGCTTCAGGACCTGGCTCCATCGCATCGCCACCTACAAGGTGATCGACTACTGGCGAGCCCGTCGTCGACGGTTCCGCCGGAATACCTGGGAAGAACGGGGTCCGCTCGCTGCGGAGACGACCGATCCGTCGGACAGGGCCCTGGATGAGGATCTGGTTCGGCGGATCGAGAACCGTGTCTCCGTCGCCCCGATCCAGACCCAGGAGGTCTTCCGTCTGCACCTCTACGGAGGGTATGGGTTCGCCCGGATAGCCCGGATGAATGGAGAACCCGAAGGAACGGTCAAAGCGCGTTATTACCGCCTCGTAGAGGGGCTGAGAAAGGAATTTGGCCATGAACGACTTTGAACCGGATGTACGTCCCATCCTGATGGCCATGAGGGGGGCCGATGCCGAACCGGATACGGGCGCGGTGGCCGCAGGGGAGCGAATGCCCGTGTGGGACGAAGCGGAATACGGGCAACGGGAACGGTCCATCAGGATGATCAGGCGGAAGGGTCTGGAGAAAAGGCCAGGTCTGGTCAGAACCTTGGTGGGCGTGATCCGTTCCCTGGGGTTGCGGAACCTCCTGTTCGGACTCTGGGACTGCGTCTTCATCGGTCTGATCGCCTCCATCGTGATTTGGGCGGCCATCATCGGCGGGGTCAGTCAGACCCACTGGCTCAACAGGACCGATAGGCTCTTCGGCCTGGTCGTACCGGTCTTCGTCTGCTCCCCGGCCCTTTTCCTGGTCGTGCATTTCCTGGTGGTGGTCAAGGAGCGCAACCTGAATACCCTGAACCTGATCAGGACCTGCAGGTGGTCCTTCCGTCAGATAGCCACGGTGAGGATGTTCCTCTTCGGTATGGTCAGCATGATGGTCTCCTCCCTGGCCACGGTCCTCCTGGTGCGGACGGCCAATCCGGGACTGCCGACCATGATCATTCTGGGAATCTGCTTCTCCTCCCTTTTTCTCTTCTCCCTGCTGCAGATGTGGGCGGAGGGGCATCTGCATACCGTTCCGGCAATGGTCCTGGTTCCCGCCCTCTGGATTCTCGCCGGTCTGGTCATCCAACTGATGCGATCCGAAATCGCCCCCTACCTGATGGCCATTCCACCCATCCTCAGTCTGGCGACAGGCCTGACCCTGCTGGCGGTCTTCCTGGTGGTCCTGCACCGATACTGCACCGGAGACCGACTGGAGAAAAGGGTGGAAAACCTTGGAAGGCCGGTGATGGCATGAAGGTCGGTTTACCTATCCGCAAGATGAAGGGGGAAAGGGCATCGTGCTGAACCTTGACCATATATCGAAGAGTTTCGGGGGCCATCGGGTCATTGACGATCTGAGTCTGACCTTCGACCTGGGGGTCCATGGGCTTCTGGCGCCCAACGGCGCGGGCAAGACCACCCTGATGCAGATGATCGCCACCCTGATCCATCCAGATTCGGGCAGCATCACATGGCAGGGGCAGGACATCCTGGCCATGGATGAGGATTACCGCGGCCTGCTGGGATACCTACCCCAGAAGTTCGGGTTCTATCCGGACTACAGTGCCACGGAATTCCTGATCTACATCGCCGCCCTCCAGGGGATCGGACGCAGACAGGCCAAACCCCTGGTGGCCGACCTCCTGGAGATGGTGGGGCTGGGTGACCGGGCGGGACAACGGATGAAGACCTTCTCGGGCGGCATGATCCAGCGAGTGGGGTTGGCCCAGACCATGATCAACGACCCCGACCTGATCGTCCTCGATGAGCCGACGGCCGGACTCGACCCCGGGGAGCGGGTCCGTTTCCGTGGTCTCGTTCATTCTTTGGCCCAGGATCGGATCATCATCCTATCCACCCATATCGTCTCCGATCTGGAGACCATCGCCGATCGGGTCATCATGCTCAAGGATGGGAGGGTCCGCTGCAACCTTTCGCCGGGCCGGATCAGCGGCAGGCTGGAGGGAAAAATATTCCTGGTCCCCACCGGCTACCGCCTGGAAGAAGGCCAAGCCCTTCTGGAGGAGGAACACGAGGGCGGGGAGACCAGCCTCAGAATCTACTCACCCTGGCCTCCGGATCAGGGACAGGTCATGACACCTAACCTGGAGGATGCCTTTTTGGTGGTCTACGGGGATGAGAGGTCATGATGGTCTTCCGGTCCCTCGAAGTCCATGACGGGGATGCCAACCGATTCCTCCGCAATCCCGCCCCGGCATCCACAGGTCCGGCACCCGCCCGGCGGGGCGGATGGGTCATGTTCCCGTTCGGGAATGACTTCCCCCGCGTCTTCGCGGACCCAGGAGGGCGTGCGGATGCGCACGGGCCGCGAAGAGAGGCCAGGCTGTCGCCTTCCTGGGGAGGGTGTCTCTGATGAGATGGACGACGGTCAGAAACGAGATGCGCCATCTTCTGGGGCCGTCCTTCTGGATGACCCTGGTCCTGTCCCTCGCCTTTGTGGCCTGTCTGAATCTGGCCATGTACGACCAGGTTCCCACAGGGGATGCCCGGCATGAGGTGGCGGAGCATGGCCCCACGGCCACCCGGGCCTTCATGGCCGAGAAGGAGGGGGAGGCCCGGGGACTTGAGCCGATGGTTTCCCGGGAGATGGAGTCCCTTAACCCCCAGGCCCGTGAACTGGGGGTGGTGGATTACCCGTCTGCCAGGGAGCTGGTCGACTCGGTACGGGGCGAGAAGCAGGCCGATCCCTCCCTCCCCGATCCCGCAAGAGGCAGATTGGTGGAGCGCATAGTATCCCAGCCTGCTTACAGCCGGCTTGCCGACTGCCATGACGCCATGGATGCGTACCTGCGGTGTAATCGTCATACCCTGATACTGGCGGCCGTGAACCAGACGGGCAGGGAGGGGGGCCAAGGATCCACAGGTGGGGGAGGGGCCGGACAGGGAAGGGCAATCCTGCCCGGAACCGTGGAGGGGCGGGTCGATGACCTGGCCGGACAATGCAAGGCGGGCATGGGTCTGGCCGCTCCCAGACTCCTGAGCTACACCCAGAGCAACTTCCGTGTTTCGATGTATCTGGTCCCCCTCCTGGCGGCCCTGGCCATCACGGCTCCCCGTCTGACCAGGGACCGGGTCCGGAAGGTTCGCCAGACCCAATGGACAACACGGACCGGTAGACTCCTGCCCGGGCTGCAGGTGGTCACCCTGGTTGGTGCCGCCCTCCTGATGATGCTCATGGTGACAGCGGGATCCTTCCTGATGTGGCTCCCCAAGATCCATGGCCTCGACGGCCTCCCCGTTTTCGATGGGAGCAGACTGCCCTGGTTCACCTGGTCTCTGGGAGGATATCTGGCTGCGTTCATCCCGCTCTGCCTCATATCGGCCCTGACGGACACGCTTCTGGTCATCTGGATTTCCATGCACTGCCGTACCGACACCCGTCTGGTGCTGATTTCGGTTCCCCTGGTGGTGGCAATCTCCTTCTGGTCCATCGACCGACTCCTGGTCGATCCGTACTGCATCGGCAATCCACTGAGCCGGTTCCTGCCCATTCCGGGTATCGAATGCGTTGTCTGCCTGGGTCTCTTCGTCATGGCCGGCCTTCTCTGCTGGTGTTCGGCTCGAAGAATCCACAGGCAATCAACCATCGGCCTCTGAAATGGATCATCGACAACCTGCCGTATCCGCGGCGACAATGAAAGGTACATTCATCATGTTTGAACCACCGTTGAAGATGGAAAGGGTCTCCTACCACTACCGGGCGGGGAGCTCGGGAATAGACCGGATCGACCTGCAGTGTCCGGCAGGGTCCTGGACGGCGGTCATGGGGCCATCCGGGGCCGGGAAATCCACCCTGCTCTACTGCGCCTCGGGACTCTTGCCGGTCCAGGAAGGATCGGTCAAGATCGCGGGCCGTGATATCGCCGGAATGAAGGACTCGGCCCTGACCCGGATGCGGCGTGACCATATCGGGTTCATCTTCCAGGACTACAACCTGGTCGAGGCTTTCACCTGCCTGCAGAACGTCATGCTGCCACAGCTCTTCGGTGGCCGGGGGATTGGTTCCGCCCGGGCCCTGGAGGCCTTGCGGGTCCTGGGCCTGGATGGGTATGCAGGGCAGTATCCCGCCGACATATCCGGCGGCCAGCGGCAGCGTGTGGCCATTGCCAGGGCATTGGCCCTTCAACCGGACATGGTCTTCGCCGACGAACCCACCGGAGCATTGGATACGCGAAGTTCCGGGATGGTCCTTGATGCCTTTTCGACCATCGCGGAGGAGGGGGCAACGGTGCTCATGGTGACCCATGATCCCAACGTGGCCGCCCGGGCCCAGCGGGTGGTTTTCCTGGTCGATGGCGCCGTCCACTCGGTCTGCCAGGGGTATACGGCCGAAGAGATTGCCACACACCTGACCGGAATGACACTGACGGATGAGGTGGTGACAGGATGAGACCGGCAGGTGCCGGCCCCCAAGCCGGACATGACGAGCCGTTTGGCGGTTTCCGGCATGACGTCCCTTCCGGAGCCTTCCTGGCCGGAGGGGGTGGACACGCATCGATTCATGGCCGCTCCTCGGGTGGCGGACCGACCTTCTTTTCCCTGGTGCGGTCCCTGGTCAGGGAACACCGGTCTTCCTACCTGGTCATGGGCCTGACCACCTTCCTGGCATCGCTCCTGACCTCGTCGACCATGCAGGTCTATCGGGCCGGGAAGGCGGAGGACGGCATGGGTGATCTGACCGGATTGAACACCTACCACCGGTACCTGTCCCGGGTTCCCTATCGGGGCATTTCCATTGTGACCATCCCGGCGCTCGCATGCTGCCTGCTGGTTTCGGTCTTCCTGGTCCTCTCTTCGGTTTCCTTCCTGGTCCAGGAACGGAGACGTGAGTACGGGATGATGCGGTTGAACGGCGCTTCCCGCTCAAGGATCACAGCCTTGGGGCTTCTGGAGTTTTCGGCCCCCCTGGCTGTGTCGAACCTGCTGGGTTGCCTGGTCGGATCCCTCCTGACCCTTCCTGTCGGGCGGTTCTATGCCGGTTCTGTGGAATTCGACAAGGCGGGGATGGTCTTTACCCCGAGGATCCGATTCTCCGTGGGGGTGGAGACCCTCATCCTGATGATGGGCACCTGTCTCCTGGGTGTCTGGATGGCCATGCGCAAGGTGGCCAAGGCCTCCCCGCTCCAACTGATGCAGGAGGCCACGGTCAGGGGCGGTCGGATTGGCTGGATCCGCTCCCTGGCCTTCCTGGTTCTTCTGGCCCTGACACTGGTGGTCGGGTTCGCCCCCCTGCCCTCCCTGACCCTGGACATGCGGAGCATGCTGGAGGTTATCCTGGTCATCACCACGGTCTACCTGGGTGCCCCCTTCCTGGTGGCGCTGTCCGTCTCGATCATCGGCCTGATCCCTGCGAAGGTCGCCGGAGGTCCGGGTCTTCTGGCCCGTCAACGCGCCCGCAGGGAGAGTGCCGGTTCGACCGCCATCGCCCTGCCGGCCATGATGATTCTGACCATTCTCATCTCCTTCGTCGCAGTCATGCAGGCAGGTTCCATAGGGGGTGCGGTCCTGCAACTGGAGCCGCTGAAGGCGGATGTCATCGTTTCCTCGACCAAGGCGGGTGATGGATATCAGGATCCGACGGACCTGATCAGGGGGATGGCGGGAGTCCGGGCATCGAACACCTACTATTTCCAGAACTGGATGTTGGGTGGATCGGAAGACCAATCCGCCATCGTGGTCTGGGAATCCTCCGAACAGACACAGGAAAGGAATTCTGATATCAGCCGTTTCACTCGGGTTTTGGGGAATCTGTCCGACCTGGGGCCGGGCCGGATCGCGGTCAGCGAGGATTCAGGGTATTCCCTGGGGGACAGGGTCCGTCTCCTTGACCGTCAAGACCGGGAGCATGAGGCCCGGATTGTGGCTGTGGTGCAGCCTCCCCAGGGAATTCCCGAGCTGACGCCGCTCAGTTCCACCCCACTGTTCCTGACGGTTGATGATGCCCTGCCCAGACTTGGGGAAGACGGAATCGTGATGATGCCCATCCTTGCTTCAGACCGTGCCGGAAAGGACCGCATCGTCTCCCGTCTGCGTAATGAGAACTTGGACGGACTCAAGGTGCAGACCAGGCAGGAGTACATTGATGACTTCATTCAACGTGGTCTTACCGGGCAGGTGGCCCTGACCGTCATGGTGGTCGGAGGAACGGTTCTCGCCTTGATCTTCATGATGCAATCCATCGCCATCGCGGCGGGGGAACGACGAGGTCGGAATCGTCGGCTCCATCAGAACGGGGTTTCTCGGGCCTCCATAGTCTGGTCGGCGGTCATGGAGACCCTGACCGATGTGGTTGGTGGGGCGGTGATGGCCCTTTTGGCGGTTGCCATGGTAGAGGGTTGCCTGGCTCTGGGCTTCACGCGGTCAGGAATGTCGGCCTTCCTGACCCCTGTGCCGGTCCTTCCCTTCCTCGTGGTGACGGCTGTCCTCCTGATTGTGGCCACCCTGACCACCGTCCTCTGCAACTCGTCCAGCGATCATATGACCTGAAATTGCCTGGATGACCCGGCCCGGGCATGCATCCTGTGCAAGTTCCGAGCGGGTTCGCTCCTCGGGCAGGCGGGGTGTCACAATGGAGACATGAAACGATCGATAGACAAGGCCGCCATGGTCATCGTGACCTACAAGCGGCAGGAGCTCCTGGCCAACCTCTTTGGGTCCATCCTCAACCTGACCGTCGCCCCCTGGCGGATTGTCGTGGTTGATAATGAAAACTCGGAGCAGACCCGTCGGCTGGTCAGCGAGTTTTCCGATAAGGTGGACGGACTCTGGGGTACCACGGTCGTGGACGGAGACGGTCAGGAACATCGTGTCGTCTACGCCCCCCAGGAGACCAACGGTGGCGGGGCCGGCGGGTACTCGGCCGGAGTGGGCAAGGCCTACCAGCTGGGTGCCCGGTGGTTCTGGGTCATGGACGACGATGTGGCCGTGGAGCCCCGGGGGCTTGAGCTGCTTGCCAAGTGGACCGACCGCTTCCAGGTCATCCAGGGATCGCGCCTGGACTACGATGGAGGCCCCTTCTACTGGCAGTATCATTTCATCGTCCCCATGGGCATCCCGGATCCCGTGGCCCCCTCCGCGTTCGATTCCTCCGGTTTCAGGCCCATGAACACCATGTGCTTCGAGGGGGGCTTCTTTTCGCGTCAGGTGGTGGAGAAGATAGGCCTGCCCGATCCCAGGTTCTTCATCTACTGGGACGATACGATCTATGGGTACCTGGCCAGCAAGGTGACCAGGGCCGTCGAGGTCGAGGACGTGGTCATGCGCCGAACCCGCGAGATCGGGAACTGGGACATGGGCGGAATCCGGCAGCTCAACTCCACCTCGGATGTCAACCGATACCACATCATGCGCAATCGGGGTTACATGGCCCGGTACTTTATGGCCCACGGGGATTACCGCCCCCTGGTCTTCGCCCTGGGCACCCTGGCCACTGCCGCCAAGGAGATCATCCGACTCCTGGCCGTGGACCGTGGACATATCATGACGGGAATCCCCAAGATCATCCAGGGGTGGGTGGATTCACGCAAGCTCCTCCATGATCCCGACTGGAAGCCCATGGCACCCTTGAAAAACTGAATTATCCCCATACATGGCGGACCGCCCTGCCGATCATCATCTCCGGTGGCTTCGGCGGGGCGGTTTCTTGGTTTATTCGGCTCGAAGCCCAAGGACTAGCGCTCGGCTCCGGCAAGGAAGTACTCCATGGAGGCCAGTGGGCCGTCCAGGCTGAACCTGCCATCGGCATAGGTGACCTTGGTGACCGCGGTGTTGTCCATGTCCGGGACGTCGATATCATCGCCCATGGTGACCAGGAACTGTTGGAGGCACATGCCGGAGCTGACCACCAGCACCTCTCCGCCACCAAGGGTGACGGCGTTTTCGGCGATCTTGGTCAGGACCCTCATCATGCGAACACGAACCTGTTCGGTGGTTTCGGCCCGGTCCTCGGAGGCCAGGTCGGTGCCCAAGGGGTTCTCCAGGTCCAATTCATGGAAGGCGTCCTGCATGGCGGCGGAAATCAACCGGCCTGTGGCCTGACGCACCTGGTCATGGTTCTCATAACCCATATGGGAGCAGACGGCCTTGATGGTCTCGGCCTCGTCACGGCCCTCAAAGCTGCCGAAGTTGTCCTCACGCAGATCGGGATCCACTTGGATGGGGAGATCCCCCTGTCCTGAAGCGTCAAGGGCCTCACGGGCGGTGTCATACTGACGGGTCAGGTTGCCGCACCAGGCGGAAACGAAGCGGATACCCCGAAGACCCCGGCCGAATTGTCGGACATCCTCCCTGCCTTCCCCGGTCAGTGGGAAGTCGGACCAGCCCTGCATCAGGTGCATGCGGTTGGCTGTGGTCCTGCCGTGACGGGTCAGGAAAAGGGTCACCCTCCTCGGGGGGTTCTGGTGATGTTCGATTCTTGTTGAAAATGCGCCATTGGTCATGGTTCATCACCCTACACGAGCCCCTTACCAGGGCTTCCAATCCGGGGCGTGGAGCCGGGAGGATCAGGACCTGATGAAGTGGCCTCCGTCGCCCCAGACCCAGGTCCCGCCTCCGGCGCCGATCTGGAAGTTCATCTTGGCGATGCCCAGGTCGATGATGGAGCCCGTCCCCGAGTTCTTGTCCAGGCTGGCGGCGGCATCGCCGGTCTTCCGGTCCAAGGTGAAGAGGACGGGCTGGCCGTTCATGGCCGAGGGGGCCTTGGCTGCCGCGGCTAACCCGGCCTTGAACCAGTCGGGGGCCGCCTCCCTGTCGTCCTCGCTCATGGGGGCGGTCAGTTCGTCATAGGATTTGGACGGCCTGTGCTCTGCCTGACGCCGGCAGAGCTGGTCGAATTCCTGGTTGCCGTAGTTGGCCTCTGAAGCAGAGTAGCCGATGGTGATGCCCAGATATAGGGCCTGGCTTGGCGTGACGCGACAGTGCCTTTGGGCGGCCTCCCTGTTCCAACTGCCGGCCACCCAACCGGTCCCCAGTCCGTACAGGGTGGCGGTCAGGACCAGGCGTTGGCCATAGAAGCCGGCTTTTTCCATACTTTCCGGGTCATCCTTGGGGCCAACCAGGGCCAGGTAGTTGGCCGCATTGGACAGGTGACCCGACGTGTTGCCGGCCTCGAAAACATCAGGTTTCCCGGTTACCAGCTGGATGTCCAATCCGCTCAGCATATTGATGGCGTTCAGAGTGCTGGAGAGCTGGCGGATGGTGCCAGGGGCCATGGGGGAGGGGTCGTAGTGACGGGTGGTGATGCGCACATTCAGTGCGTCGATGAGTTGGGTATGTTCGGTCATGGTGTCATTATCCCACCCGTGGATGAACAAGACGAGTAGACGAGGGCCGGTGGTCCTGCCCACCAGCCTCCTCCTTCCTGACCGACCCGGTCGAATCAGGGAGAATCCGGCCATGCCATGGGGTACAATTCCTACGTGCCGGTTCGTCATCAACTATGTAGTCAGCACCGAAGGAGCAGCAATGATTGATACAGCGCAGGCTTTTGGAGTGGATATCGGTGGATCCGGCATCAAGGCTGCCCCGGTCGATCTGACCATCGGCGATTTTGCCGAGCCCCGGAAGAAAATCCTCACTCCCGAGCATTCCACCCCCGAGGCGGTGGGCACCGTGGTCAAGCAGCTCCTCGACCGGTTCGAGGTTTCCGATGATGTTCCCGTGGGCGTGGCTTTCCCGGCCCCGGTCAAGCCCGACCGGCCCCTGAGTTTCATGGCCAACCTGGACCAGGCCTGGGTGGGGACCAACGTTCAGGACGTTCTTTCCGATGCCTGCGGAAGGCCCGTCAGCGTGGTCAACGACGCGGATGCGGCCGGACTGGCAGAGGTCCAGTACGGTGCAGCCAAGGGGCAGAAGGGACTGGTCATCGCCACCACCCTGGGCACCGGTATCGGTACGGCCCTCATCTACAACGGGGTGCTCATTCCCAACAGTGAGCTGGGCCACCTGATCCTGGACGGAAAGGACGCCGAGAAGTATGCCGCCTCCTCGGTCCGTGACCGGAAGAAGCTCAGCTACAAGAAGTGGGCCGGTCGTCTGACCAAGTACTACCGGCTGCTCGAGCATTATTTCAGTCCCGACTTCTTCGTCGTGGGTGGCGGCGTGAGCAGGATGAGCGAGAAGTTCCTGCCCCACATCAAGATCGATACCCCCATCGTGGCCGCCAAGCTGCGCAACCAGGCCGGCATCGTCGGCGCTGCCTACCAGGCCGACCTCCAGCAGAAGCACCTCGGGTGAGTCTGAACCGGTCCTTGGCGCATGGGCATTGAACCGGGTACGGCCAGGAATCCGAACAGGAGGGCAGGATGTTTTCCCATCGTATCGGTTCCGAACAGCCCAACCGTATATCCCGAGCCCAGGCAGAGGCCCTGGACCGGGGAATCAGGTTAGGAAGATTGAACGACTCCAATCCGACCAGATTCGGATTGGGGCCGGAATCTCTGCCTGGTATCTATGGTGCCGAACCGCAAGGCCCCATCCAGGCCCGACGGTCTTTGGCCGCCTTCCTGACGGAGCGCAACCGTGCAGGAGGGTCGTCGGTCCTTGTGGGCCCTGATGATCTCTACTTACTCTCGTCCACCTCACAGGCCTACTCATGGTTGATGAAGCTGCTGTGTGATCCAGGTGACATCATTCTGGAACCCCGCCCTGGTTATCCTCTGATCGAGTCCATCGCCGGTCTGGAATCAGTCCGTGCTTTTCCCTATGGATTGGAGTATGACGGTTCCTGGTTCCTGGATCTGGCGACCATCCGGGAGGCCCTCGAAGAGCCGGAAGCAGACAGGATCCGTGCTCTGGTCCTGATTAATCCCAATAATCCCACCGGATCCTATCTGCATCCTGTGGAGCGGCAGGAGGTGATGGATCTCTGCGCAAGGCACGATATCGCCATCATCGCCGATGAGGTATTCTTCGATTATCCGCTGGACCCGCTACCGGGTAGGAAGAGGTTGGCAGGTGACAATGAGGTGTTGACCTTCGGTCTGGATGGTTTTTCCAAGATCCTTGCCGCACCTCAGGCAAAGGTTGGCTGGATCCAGGTCTCCGGGCCCGCCCCCCAGGTCCTTGAGGCCAGACGACGTCTGGATCTGATTGCCGACGATTACCTGCCCATGAGTCAGATCATCGCAGATGGCATTTCCTCCATGCTTCAGGAAGTGCCCGGACAGACAGCCAGGGTCGCTGCCAGGATACGAGAGAATCTGACCGTCCTCAAGACGATGCTGGCAGAGGAGAGCGCCTGCGTCTCCTGTCTGAGGGCCGAGGCCGGATGGAATACCCTCCTGAGATTTCCGGCCGTGATCGAGGAGGATGATCTGGTCGTTCATCTGATTCGTCGGTATGGGCTCACAGGACAACCGGGATACTTCTTCGACATGCCGACCAACGGGTATCTTGCATTGTCACTCCTGCCCGAACTCCCGGAATTCCAACACAAGGTCAGTGCGTTACTTTCTGCTGTGAACGATTTGATATGATAATCGCCCCGGAATTACTGTAGATTACGGATAAAGTGGGTTTTGGTGTTTGGTTTTCGAAGGGAAGGAAGTTGATTCGGCTCAATGGGGCCATAGTCTGCAGGGTTGCACTACCAAGGAGGGTAGAAGATGGAAAATGATGAACACAAGAGTCAGGCACAGCATGGTGTCGGTTCTCGGATGGATGAGGATATCGCTGTCATGGCCACGGCCGGGGAGGCCTCAGGTGCCGTGACATCCCCGACGATGGATGTTTCCCTCGCCCCCGACAGCGGACGCCGTTTGAACACGACGGAAAAGGTGCGTTTTGCCGTCGGCTTCATCATGGTCTCCCTCCTGTGGGCGGCCCCATTCACGATGGGCTCCGGTGTTCTGCTGCCGCAGATCTTCAACTCCCTGCATGGGGTGAGCGCAGAAACGGCCCTGGGTACGATGAACTCCATCGGCTGTGTCTTCGCTCTGGTGGCCAATATCGTTTTTGGCGCCCTGTCAGACATGTCACGATTCCGGATCGGCAAACGGACGCCGTGGATCGTCCTGGGTGGAATCATCGGGGCGGTTGGATTCCTGGTCGTCACGCAGTCCCACACCCTGTTCATGATCATCTTCGGATGGTGCATCGTCCAGGTGGGCATCAACTGTCTGATTGCGCCCGCAGTTGCTGTCCTCTCGGACAGGATTCCCGAGGCCATCAGAGGCACCTATTCTGCGCTGTACGGTGCCAGCATGATCGTGGGCCAAGAGCTCGGTACCATCATCGGCAGCTTCTTCATCAACAAAATCCAGGCGGGCCTGCTGGTGGGCATGGTCATCTTCCTCTTCTCGGGGATCCTGACCGTACTGATCTGGCCCCGGGAGCGCTCGGCTGCCAATACCGTTGTGGAGCGTACCTGGGCTGATGTAGGGAGGTCCTTCGTTCCGCCGACCAGAAACGCTCGCGATTTCTATCTCGCCCTGCTGGGACGGTTCACCTTTGTCATCGGATGCTTCATGATTTCGGGATACCAGTTGTACATCCTGCAGAAGTACTGTCATCTGAGTGATTCCGCAGCTGCCTCCACACTCCAGGTCATGGCTCTCATCTCCGTGGTCACAACCATATTGGCGGCTGTCGTGTCAGGACCACTGTCCGACTTTCTTCAGAGGAGGAAGATCATCGTGGCGGTCAGTTGTGTGGTGATCGCCGTCGGTATGGTCTTCCCCTTCTTCATGCCCAACCCAACAGGCATGTTCATTTATGCGGCCTTGGCGGGTATCGGCAACGGTTGCTACATGTCCGTGGATCAGGCTCTGAATGTCGACGTACTGCCAAATGCCGAGGAGGCCGGCAAAGACCTGGGCATCCTCAACCTGGCCAACACGATCGGCCAGGTCCTGGCCCCTGGTTGCACCACCCTGGTCATCGGCATGTTCGGAGGCTACCGGATGGTTTTCCCCGTGGCCATCGTCTGCCTGTTGGTCGGGACCTTCTTCATCATGATGATTCGCAAGGTCAAGTAACCGAAGCAGCTTGAATCCGTGAAGGGTTCCGCTTGCGTCATGTTTTTCCATAACAGGAAGGAATTACATACCATGAGTCAAGACAGAAACATCAAGGCCGGCGAGTTGGACCTCAGGCAGGAGGCGTCCCTGACCTCGGGGTCGGATTCCTGGCACCTGCAGGGGGTGCCAGAACAGGGCTACGAGGGGTACATGATCACCGACGGCCCTTACGGACTGCGCAAGGCAACCGGGTCGGACGTCTACGGATCGGTTCCCGCCACCTGCTTCCCGCCGACCGCCGGACTGGCCTCCTCCTGGAATCCGGATCTGACCTACCGGGTGGGCCAGGCCATGGGCGAGGAGTGCATCCAGGAAGAGGTTGCCGTCATCCTGGGGCCTGGCATCAACATCAAGCGCAGCCCCCTGGGTGGCCGCAACTTCGAGTACTACTCGGAGGATCCGGTCCTGGCCGGGCACCAGGCCGCCGGTCTGGTCGAGGGGGTCCAGTCCAAGGGGGTGGGCACCTCCCTGAAGCACTTCGCCGCCAACAACCAGGAGACCGATCGGCTCAGGGTCAGCTCGGACGTCGATCAGCGCACCCTGCGAGAGATCTACCTGCCTGCCTTCGAGTATGTGGTCAAGCATGCCAAGCCCTGGACCATCATGTGCGCATACAACAAGCTCAACGGGGTCTATGGGTCGGAGAACCGCTGGCTTCTGACCGACGTGCTGCGCGGTGAGTGGGGGTATGAGGGACTGGTCATGTCGGATTGGGGTGCTGTCCACGACAGGGCTGCCGCCCTGCGGGCCGGACTGAATCTGGAGATGCCTCCCTCCGACAGCGACCAGGAGGTGGTTCAGGCCGTCCAGGCGGGGAACCTGGACAAGGACCAGCTGGACAGGATGGCCCAGGGGGTCCTGGACCTGATCGCGAAAGCACGTCCGGCCATGTCGCAGAAGGGTTACCGCTATGATGTGGGGGCCCACAACCAGGTGGCCCGTCAGGCCGCCCAGGAATCCATCGTCATGCTCAAGAACGAGGACGGGGTCCTTCCCCTCTCGGCTGGCGAGAAGATCGCCCTGATCGGTGAATTCGCGCGGACCCCGCGCTACCAGGGTGGTGGCTCCTCCCACATCACCCCCACCAAGGTCACCACGGCCCTGGACTCCTTCAAGGAGACCGGCATGGATGTGGACTTCGCTCCCGGGTTCACCCTGGACGACGCCCCCCAGGATGCCGCGCTGACCGATCAGGCCCTCAAGGCCGCCGCCGGTGCCGACAAGGTGGTCCTCTTCCTCGGTCTGCCCGAGGATGCGGAGTCCGAAGGGTTCGACCGGACCAGCATGGACCTGCCCGCAAAGCAGCTCGACCTCCTCAAGGCGGTCGGCCAGGCCAACGACCAGGTGATCGTGGTCCTATCCAATGGATCCGTGGTCTCCGTGACGGACTGGATCCCCCAGGCCAAGGCCGTTCTGGAGTCCTGGCTCCTGGGCCAGGCCGGAGGCCAGGCCGTCGTCGACATCCTGACCGGCCAGGCCAACCCCTCCGGCAGACTGCCCGAGACCATTCCCGAGCACCTGGAGGACAACCCCACGATCACCTCCTTCCCGGGCGAGGAGGGGCACTCCCGCTACGGTGAAGGTGTCTATGTGGGTTACCGCTACTACGACACCTTCAAGAGGCGGGTCGCCTTCCCCTTCGGTTTCGGTCTGTCCTACTCGACCTTCGAGATTTCGGATGTGCGCCTGGAGAAGACCGGCCCCAACGCCGTACAGGTCAGCATGACCGTGGCCAACACCTCCCGTGTCGACGGGGCCCAGACCGTTCAGGTCTATGTGGCTCCCTGCGCCTCCAAGGTGGGTCGTCCTTCGCATGAGCTCAAGGCTTTTGCCAAGGTCTTCCTCAAGGCCGGTCAGTCCCGGGAGGTCAGGATGGACCTGGACCAGCGTGACTTCGCCTACTGGTCGACCGCCATGGACGGGTGGCACGTCGAGGCCGGCACCTACGGGATCGAGGTCGGTACCTCCTCCCGGGACCTGGTGGCCAGGCTGGACGTGGACCTGGACGGGGACGGGCTCTTCATCAGGCTCAACTCGGACTCCACCATGGAGGAATGGCGGGAGGACCCCATCGGCGGGCCGATCATGAAGTCCCATGTCGAGGGGGGCAAGGTCCCCATGCCCAACGATCCCAACACGGCCAAGCTCTTCGACAGCATGCCGCTGGTCTCGGTCATCACCATCTCGGGTGGGGACGGACGCCGCGTGGTTGCCGACATGATAACCGACTATCAGCAGGCGCTTGAGCAGAAGGGGCTGATCGGGGCCTCCAAGGGCCATGAGTAAGGCAACGGTCTTGCCGGGCTGATTTCCCGACGATTCGGCAAGGGTCGGCGTCCACTGTTCGGATGGTGGGCACCGACCCTCTTCATTGCTGCTGGCCCGGCTTTCGCCGTTCCGATCCGGTTTGGTCCGCGCACTGTCGATGCCGGTTGCCGATCCTGATGTCCCTCGGTTGTTTACAGGAGGGTGAACCAGACCTCGATGGTGGTGAACAGCGAGGTCTCGAAGTGGGAGAAGAGGACCAGGGCATATCCCACCATGAGGACCACCGATACCAGGCAGGACAGGACCAGGAGGATTGACACAGCCCTCTCGGCCTTGCTGCCTCCCTCGTCCGGATCCTTCTGAGGCCGGTCCGGGATTCCCTGGCCGAGCCGGTCACGGGTGGCCAGGACCAGGACCGACACCAGGGCCAGGAGCCAGGCGAAGTCGAGCATGTACCGGTCGGAGAACCCACCCAAATAGGAATCAAGGGCCATGAGTATGAGAGCCAGAGGCAGGGGCACGATGACCAGTCCCGACAGGTTGCGGTCGTTCAGGTCCCGACGCACCCTGGCTGAGCAGAGGAGGGTCAGACAGACCAGGATCACCGGTGCGATGACCAGGAGGCCGCCGATGCCCGGTTCGGTGTAATGCCAGATGCTCAAGGGCGCGGGGGAGTTCTGCAGGTAGGGGAATGCGGTCCTGGTGGTCAGCGGTTGGAAGAGGTAGTAGCCGAAGATCCCTGGCAGGCTGCCCAGATCGGGGTGGTAGTGGGTCAGGTCCACGACGGTCATCTGGTACCTGTTGCCGAAGTTCAGGATGGACCCGAACCGCCAGTGGTTGTACCAGAGCAGTGGGGCTGCCACGATGGGCAGGGGGAGGAGGGCGACCCCCAATATGCCTGCCGGGGTTCCACCCGAGGGCCTGGTTCCCCTGTCCGCGGTCTTCTCGGAACCGTGGCGGAGGGAGCCTGTCATGGCCTTGATTTCCTGGGAGAATATGGGAATGGCCAGGAGCCCGGCCACCAGGAAGGTGGGTCGGCATCCCAGGGTGGCGGCCACGCAGAGCGAACCCAGGAAGATGCGCCATTTCGACAGGTGCCAACCCCGACCCTGATCCCGGGAATCAGGGAGCCAGGCACCCCCGTCCGCCAGGGTCCACATGCGGGTGTGCCCCCCCTCAGCCCGGACCCTCCGCGCTCCCAGCCAGATCCAGAGCCCGGTCATCAGGGTCAGGAGGGCCGCGTCGAAGGGCAGCGTGTAGAAGTTCTTCCTGCACCAGAGATGGGCCATGTTCGATCCGGTCAGGATCGTCACCAGGGCCAGGGCAGTCGTGGCCAGACTGATTCCCGGGAAGTGACGGGCCAGGAGGCGGATGACCATAAGAATCGTCATGACCGTGGCCAGGGTCACCAGGAAGGAGGCCGCCGCAGCCGTGGACAAGGCGTACCCGCCGGGGTGGAAGAGGGAGGTCAGGGCCCGATAGGGCATGAAGAACAGGACGGCGGGGAGGACCCCGAAGTACGAGTACCAGTGCCCCTGCCAATAGACATAGTCCCAGTAGATGGGTTTCTGGTCCTGTGCCAGGAGGGCGTTCCTGGTGGCGATGTCGTAGGGGTTGTGCGCCTGGGCAAGGCCGGGTGCCTGGTCCATGTTCAGCCAGGGTCTGCCCTGGAGGAGGGCCTGGGCAACATGGTCGTACTGGTTGAAGTCATAGACGTAGGAGTTGGGGTGGTGGAAGTCGCCGGGCACGAAGGTCGCCATTTCGTGCAGTATGGACCAGGCGGCCCAGGCCAGGAGGGGGGTCAGGGCCAGGGTCAGGGCCAGCCGTTGTCTCCCGGATTTTGCATCCAACGGTATCCGCCAGAGGCGGGAGCCGGGCAGGAAGGCGGCGATCATGAGGATCAGGGCCACCATGGCAATCAGGCGGACCGGGTTGATGCTCAGGGGAACTTGGACGTCAGGGGTGAAGGTCCCGATGGGCAGACGGGATCCCTCCGGTTCCTGTATCCATAGGCGCAGGGCCGTCAGGGAGGACCCCTCCTGGGTTGGACGGGCCGAGTTGCGCAGGTAGTGCGTCCTGTCCAGCCGGTCCACGACCAGGCCGCTGCCACCTCTGACCCACCCCCTTGGATGGGAGTACCGGGCATCCAGACGGACATGGATTCGTTCTGGGATTTCGTCTGGTTTGTCACCCCCGGCCGGATTGGACGTCTCCACCCGGATGAACCCTGACCGATGGGAGGGGGAGCCGACCTGGATCCAAGCCCCGGCCGGGTCCGTTACCAGCAGGCCCCCTCCCTGGAGGGCTTTCAGACCCGGTCCCAGCTCAGGATCCGCCTGGGCCTGTCCGGCCCCTATCAGGGAGCCGGCCCCCATGGACTGCCAGTGGGCCAGGTTGAACACACCGAGCTCCATGGCCAGGACCAGGAGGATGCCCAGGCAGAAGGCCAGGCGGCCTGGAGCCCGCATTCGGGGCATGACGGGGGTTCGTATCACCCCTTTATTCTATAAGCGACATGTCTGGATGAATTGGGACAATTGTGAACATGTCCAAGAGCGTGAACAAGTCCGACGGCCTGGGGGATTTTTCGAGGAAGGCACGTTCCCTGTGGTCGGCCCTGGCGGGGAAGGTCGAGGACTTCCTGGACGGGGAAAACCCGGATAACAACCAGCCCTTGAGTGCTACGGTCAGGAAGGCCGCCCGGGCATACGCTCAGAACGGCGGGCGCCCCGACGAAGCCTTCATGCATGATCTCCTGACTTCGAGCAGCCACCAATTGGGACCCATGGTCAAGCGCCACCTTTTCCCCGAGATTCAAGGGGTGCCCGAGGGATTGACCCTGGGATGGGTCCAATGGCCCAGGACCAGGGGGAGGTTCTTCTCGCTCGGGGTCTTTACGGATCGTTCCCACTTCGTCCAGG
Source organism: Bifidobacterium indicum (assembly GCF_036987015.1). Classification (NCBI taxonomy): domain Bacteria; kingdom Bacillati; phylum Actinomycetota; class Actinomycetes; order Bifidobacteriales; family Bifidobacteriaceae; genus Bifidobacterium; species Bifidobacterium indicum. Next base: position 822,031 of record NZ_BTXM01000001.1, on the reverse strand, counting down.
TTGCCCTGGCCGACGACCACGGTAGGGTCTTCGTCGGTCAGCAGGTGCAGATGGACGTGCAGAACCAGGAACCGGCCTTCATGCTGGGCAGGGAGCAGGAGATATCCCTGCCCTACGGCAGTCGTTTCGGGCGCCGGGAAGGAGATCGGCAGGCCCCTGCCGTCCACGCCCTCCAGGGCGGCATCGTGGGCAGGGACCAGGGGGGAAACCTCTGCTGGTTGGCTTCCTGGCTCCGTTATGACGGTTGCTACACCCTGGAACAACTCCGTCCGCAGCTGCCTCCCGACCTGCGCTTCAATCTGGAATACCGGGATGCGGTGGCCATCTCGTTCTTCACGGCATACCTGCTGCCCCACATCCAGGGGGTCTTCACCGGGTTCGGCTCCGGGAACATCTTCCACCGCCTCAACCGCGAGGCGCCCATGGGGGCCATCCGCCGCAGCGTCCAGGACACGGTTCGGGCCCGTTCCAGCGGGCAGCGTGTATCGGGTCTGGAGGATCTCTTCTCCGATCTGATGCGGGAGGCCGGCGCCCTGAACGAGGTTCCGGGACTTGAGGCCGTCCACGGGGCCGAACCCCTCCACCTGTATGCCTCCTCCTATTCCGGGGCCTACTTCCTGACCTGGGACAACGGCTTGGAGTTCTCCGCCGCCCTCCGGGCCCTGCAGATCGAGGGGAATCTGAACAGATTCGCCTCCGTCAGCGCCTGGCTGGAGCGTAATGCAAGCCTGGGCATCTATCCCAACGAGGACACGGTGACCAGGGTCCAGGCCGCCCGGCTGGACCAGGCCCTCATGGACGATCCGGCCATTGCGGCCCTGTTGCGGTCGGGTGACCTGGACAGGGACTTCGACCCTGTACACGATGACGGGCGGACGGCCCTGAACGGCATTCTGTCCAAGGCGGCGGCCACCGCCGCCAAGGTCCGTCAGGAGGCTCCGCAGGCCCTTCCGGTCCGGGCCGACCAGGGGGATGGGCAGGTCACCTCCTCGGAGTGGGTCTACCGACAGACCTTCTCCATGCTGATCCGCAGCCTTCGTCTCCCCTTCCGCTTCGATGTGGAGTTCCGTTCCAACCTGGAGGAGGGGCAGGTGGCCATCGCCTTCACATCCGCCGGACGGGCCATGATGCCCACCAGCAGATATGACGATGACAGGCATGCCTGGGTGAATCTGGACGATGACCACAGGGCCGCCATGAGCGCCGACTACAACCTACGGGTGGGTCTGATCATGGCCGCTCTGGCCTTCGGCGTGGATCCCTCCATCCGTCAGGTCAGCCTGCAGATCGATTCCATCGGCCTGGAGGAGGCGGTGGACGAGCAGAACTCCGCCATCCGCGCCATGATGGGCCAGGCCCTGGAGGCCTTCGAGCGGATGCGGTCCGGTGACATGGGGTCCACGGGGTCCAAGGCGGATCCCAAGGATGGCGATGTTCATGGTGACCCCACCCATCCGATCGTCTCCGAGGCCGTGCCCCCCCAGGAGAGGGCCCCTGGAACCCGCGCCCGGGCCGGTGAGGAGCCTCCGGCAGAGGGCGATGAGGCCCAGGAGCCACAGCAGGACCAGGATCATGGGCAGACCTCCGATGATTCCCAGGGCGATAGGCCCATCAACACCGAGGATGAGGGAGAGGTCAACAGGGAGTTCAAGGACCTGATCCAGGGGGTGGACCTGGACGAGACGGCCTTTGCCCGGCCCTCCAGCCAGAACCCCACCCAGGGTTCTGACGGTGACGCCGACATGGCACCCACGGGTGTCTTGCCTGACCATTCCCGGGATGAGGCCGCCGATCAGAATCCGATGAGCACCCTCCAGAGCAATCCGACGGTCCGCAACCTGGTCACCGTCACCTTCAGCCGGGAACTCTTCCTCTCCCGGATCAGACAGTCGGGCATCACCGACCCCAAGTCCGTCTTCAGCTTCTTCGATGCGGCCATGGAGGTCACCCACGAAGGGGGCCTGGCACCGGTCGATGCGGATTTCGACATGCGGGACGAGCGGTTCTCGCCACGGGCCTCCCAGGAGGAACCCGAATTCTCCGAAACCAACTTCACCCCCCAGGCGGCCCAGGTCCTCGGGGTCGACCATGCCGTGGGCCTGTCCATCCAGCGGGCCGACCTCCTGCAGCGGGCCCTGGGGCTCTTCCACGAGCTCAGTGGCAACCAGCACATGTCCTCGGCCGTCAAGGCCCAGGAGGCCACGCGGATCATCAAGGAGATCGCCGATCCGGAGCTGGACCAGCTGGCCCCCCTGGTGGCCTCCGCCATGATCGACGAGACCAAGGTTCCCGACTTCGATTTCGCCCTCTCCTCCCGGCTCGACAAGGAGAGGATCCAGGCCAGGGATCTCCTCTTCTCCGGAGCCACCTCCCAGGCCATCCAGGTGGAGCAGGCCGCCATCGACCGGATGGATGCCTTCTTCTCGACCGGCAACCGCGTGCCGCGCTACTTCAACTCCTATGCGGAACGTGTGGTCTACAACCGGCTTTTCGCCACGCCGGGGGAGCAGACCCTCCTGATTCCGGACAACCTCTTCTATGCCCACCTGGAGATAGCCGATGTCCTCTCCCAGCTCAAGGAGGACCAGGCCGCCCTGCAGCATCTGAACGCCATGGTGGCATATGCCCCCGCGTATCCGCTCTCCCACCTGAAACTGGCCGTCCTCCTGGCCAACCGGGAGGACTGGGATTCGGCCCGGGCAGCCACCTTGAACGCCCTGCGGGTGGCCCTGGACAGGGATGACGCCTCCTTCGCCTACTACCGCCTGGCCTATGCCTCATGGATGCGTGATGAGTTCGACGTGGCTGCGGCCGCCTATATCATGAGCGAGCACATCAGTCCCGACAGGATCCCGGCCCTGAAGGGGGAGCTGGCCGAGCTGAGGGGCCGGGCGCACTCCCAGTGCATGGTCCTGCCGGAGGATTTCGACTCGGCCCGCGCGGTCCTGGCCGAACACGGCCTGCCGGTCTGGCCCCATACCGAGGTCGCCGCCATCGTGCGCGATGCGGCACGGGTCTGCGTGGATGGAGGCATGTTCGTCCCGGCCCGGACCCTGTCAATGGCGGCCGCGAGGATGAACGATGACGATAATGAAGGTGTTGACGTGGTACAGGCACAATTCATGAGGTCACTCAATGCATGACGAAGAAGACGAACAGACAGCCGGCGGCAGACAGGCGGGGGCCGCGTCCGAAGAACGACCGGCGATAGGCAGCGACCGTTGGATATCATCCCTCCGACCGGATGACGCCGATGCCATGCGGCTGGGTGAACTGGATACCGCCTCCCTGAGCGCCGAGCAGGCCCAGCGTCTTTGGTCCAGGTTGGCCGCCTGGGTGGAGTCCGACCAGATCGCCTACTACATCGACGATGCCCCCGTCTCCTCCGATGCGGCCTATGATGCCAGGATTCGCTGCCTCCAGGAGCTGGAATCGAGCTTCCCGAGCCTGGACACCCCCCAGTCACCCACCCACCGGGTCGGCGGGACCTTCTCCAACGACTTCACCTCCGTGCGCCACCCCTCCCAGATGCTCAGCCTGGATGACGTCTTCAGCATCGCCGAGCTCCGGCAATGGTACGACGGGCTCCGTAAGGATCTGGACTGGCCCGAGGGCAAGCCCCTTCCCATGACCAGTGAGGTCAAGATCGACGGTCTGGCCCTCAACCTCCTCTACCATAACGGGGTACTGGAGCAGGGGCTGACCAGGGGTGACGGGGTGACCGGCGAGGACATCACCCTGAATGTCAGGACCATCCAGACCATCCCGCAGAACCTGTCGGGTCCGGCCAGGGACATCCCCGAATTCGTGGAGGTCCGCGGTGAGGTCTTCATGCGGTTCGACGACTTCAATGCCCTGAACGAACAGCAGGAGAAGGAGGGCAAGGCCCCCTTCGCCAATCCGCGCAATGCCGCCGCCGGCTCCCTCAGGCAGAAGGATCCACGTATCACGGCCAGCCGCCGGTTGAGCTTCTACGCCCATGGTCTGGGTTCCCTGCGGTGGGGGTCGGCCCATCCCAAGGGGTCCCACGACGAGGTCATCGACCAGTCCCAGGCGTATGACCTCTACCAGCAGTGGGGGATTCCGGTCTCCCCCCACAACAGGGTCGTCACCTCCTTCGATCAGATCCTGGACATGATCGACCACTATGGCCAGCACCGCAACGACATCGAGCACGCCCTGGACGGGATCGTGGTCAAGCTCCAGGACAGGGACCTGCAACGCAGGCTGGGTGCCACCTCCCGTGCTCCCCGTTGGGCCATCGCCTACAAGTACCCGCCCGAGGAGGTCAACACCCGGCTCCTGGACATCACCGTCCAGGTGGGCAGGACCGGGCGTATCACCCCCGTGGCCATCCTGACCCCGGTCACCGTGGCCGGATCCACGGTCTCACGCACCACCCTCCACAACGCCTCGGAGGTCAAGCGCAAGGGCATCCTGATCGGCGACACGGTCGTGGTCCGCAAGGCTGGCGACGTGATTCCCGAGCTGGTGGGCCCCGTCATGGAGGCCCGGAAGGGTCGGGAAAAGGACCTGAAACCCTTCGTCATGCCCCAGACCTGCCCCAGCTGCGGTGCCCGCCTGGCCCCGGCCAAGGAGGGGGACGTGGACATCCGCTGTCCCAACGTGGAATCCTGCCCGGCCCAGCTGACCGAGCGGGTCATCCACATGGCCTCCCGGAAGGCCCTGGATATCGAGCATCTGGGGGAGCAGAGCGCCATAGCCCTGACCAATCCCGACGAGAACCGTCCCGACTCGGTCGATGTCTACGCCCCCGGCCTGCGTGAGGTCCTGGTGGACCAGGGGGGCCAGGCGGCCCCCTACCAACCGGCCCCCGACCTTGAGCTGCCGCCCCGGCAGGATCCCGTCCTGACCAGCGAGGCCGGCCTCTTCGATCTGAAGGTGGAGGACCTGCGTCATGTCTACGTCTGGCGCGAGGTTCCCCTGATGGAGCAGACGGAGGTCGAGGGCAGGGAGGGCCGCACCACCACGAAGCGCCGGGCCGGTGGCAGCGGCCTCTGGTACCGGGTGCCCGCCTTCTACAACCTTCCCAAGGGTGACCAGGCCGCCCAGGGCGACCGGGCCATGAACAACCATGAGGCCCAGGCCCAGGACGCGGCCCTGGGCAAGGTCGATGCCGAACCCTCCAGGAACACCCTGCAGATGCTCCAGGAGATCGACAAGGCCAGGCATGCCGACCTGTGGAGGGTCCTGGTGGCCCTGTCCATACGGCACCTCGGGCCGACCTCGGCCCGGGCCATCGCCACCCGTTTCCCGTCGCTGGATGCTGTTGAGCATGCCGGGGTGGAGGAGCTCTCCGAACTGGACGGGGTGGGCCCTGAGATCGCCTCCTCGATAGCCGACTGGTTCGCCGGTGCCCGCCGGCCGGGTGACTGGCGCGGCAGGATCCTGGATGCCTGGCAGGCAGATGGCGTGGGCTCCCACGTGGAGCGCAGCACCAAGCCCCAGGCCCTGAAGGGGATGACCGTCGTGGTCACCGGCAGCCTGGAGGACTTCTCCCGGGATTCGGCCAAGGAGGCCATCGTCGAGCGCGGGGGCAAGGCCTCAGGGTCGGTCAGCAAGAAGACCACCTATGTGGTCATTGGTGCCAATCCGGGATCCAAGGCCGAGAAGGCCGAGAGCCTGGGTCTGCCCATCCTGGACGAGGCGGCCTTCCACCGTCTTCTGGACACGGGAAATCCTGAGGGGCAGGGCGAGTAGAACAAGGATTGAACCGGCTCTTCGCAATATCCGACCAGTCCCGGTCTGGAAGTGCGCACTGGTATCAGGCTATGGTGGGCGGCATGGTTCAAGAGCAGTCTGGAATGGAAAACGGTGGTAGTGCGGTGGACGACCAAACGGATTGGGAGGATTTCCCCCGTCGGATCAAGGGCGAGGTCTTCGAGCGCCTGAGCAAGGTGATCGATCCGGAGCTGGGCCGGTCCATAACCGACCTGGGCATGATCACCGACATCGTCGTGGTGCCGCGTCGGGACAACGCCGATGCCGACTATGACGTGACGGTCAGGGTGGAGCTGACCATCAAGGGGTGTCCGCTCTCCCAGACCATCACCAACCAGATCAACGGGGCGGTCTCGTCCTACCCCCGGGCCCGGCTGAGTTCGCACATCGATGTGTCGTCCATGAGCGAGGAGAAACTGAACAACCTGGTTGCCGATCTGAAGGCCGCCAGGCGAAGCAACCCCTTCAACAGGCCCGGTGTCAAGACCCGCATCTTCGCCATCGCCTCGGGCAAGGGGGGAGTGGGCAAGTCGTCGGTCACCGTCAACCTGGCGGCCACCCTGGCCGCACTGGGCTATGACACGGCCGTGATCGATGCGGACATATACGGGTTCTCCCTTCCGGGTCTGTTCGGGGTGGACACCCAGCCCACGAACCTGAACGGGATGCTGATGCCGGTGACCTCCTGGGGGGTCAAACTGATCTCCATCGGCATGTTCGCCGGGGCCGACCGGGCCATCCTCTGGAGGGGGCCCCGCCTGCAGCGTTCCCTGGAACAGTTCCTAGCGGACGTATGGTGGGGCGATCCTGACGTCCTCCTGCTCGATCTTGCGCCGGGCACCGGAGACATGGCCCTGTCGGTGGCCCAGGCCCTGCCCAACAGTGAGCTGGTGGTGGTCACCACTCCCCAGCCCTCCGCATCCGACGTGGCTGTCCGTTCCGGCCTGGTGGCACTCCAGATCCCGACCCGGGTCCGTGGCGTGGTGGAGAACATGTCCTGGTATGAGCACAAAGGCGAGCGTCTGCACATCTTCGGGGAGGGGGGCGGTCAGCGTGTCTCCGACCAGCTGACCGAGGCCCTGGGGTACCAGGTGCCCCTCCTGGAGCAGCTTCCCCTCCAGCCGGAGGTGCGCACGGTAGGGGAGTCGGGACGGCCTGTGGTCCTCAAGGAGGACGGGTCCCTGGACGGGTCTGACCTGTCCAGGAGGTTCGTGAACCTGGCCAGGTCACTCATGGGTGGCGGTGTGTAATCGGTCTGGCCGACTTCCCGGCAGGTATCGGGGTGATGCGGCCGGCAGGTCCTCATGCTCGATTATTGGGCACTCGGGAGTGGTGAGAATTTCTTATTATCCCTGAATTTGAGCTGAAAATGACCACCTCTCAGAAAACGTCCAGTTTGCTTAAAGCAAATTCCAGTCCCTTCTCATATAGCGTCGGAACCTGCCGAATACGGGCAGCGGATCCTACCGAAAGGGACCTGATTTGTACATCATCACCAATGCAATGAAGAATATCCGGAGGTACCGGGGGCGCGGCCTCCTTTTCGCCGGCACTGCCCTCTCCATCATCGTCATCTGCACCATGGGCGTGCTGATCAGGAATGCCTCGGGCTCCCTCATCCAGGGGTACCACGGGCAGTTCGGGTCCAAGGTGACCCTGGCACCGGACATGGCCAAGGCCACCCAGGGCAAGGTCAGGCAACCCACCACCGCCCAGTACCTGGAGTTCGGCAGGTCCCGGCTTCTCCGGAAGGTCGTCTATACGGCCCACATGTCGGGAAACGTCAAGGGGCTGACCATGCTCGATGAAGAGCAGGACCAGGACCAGGGGATCCCCATGGGCGGCCCGGCGGGCATGACCGAGATGCCCAAATCCAGCCTGGTGGGGTACAGCGACCCCTCCATCAGCGAGGACTTTGCCAACGGCAAGCGCCACATCGTGGAGGGGCACAGGTACTCGGGCGACCATGACTGCCTGATCAGTCAGGAGCTGGCCAGACTCAACCACCTCAAGGTGGGTGACACCGTCACCTTCACCAGCCTGGATTCGAGTGACAAGGGCTTCCCTCTGCGCATTGCGGGCATCTACTCCGATTCCGTCATGAGTGGCCAGGCCCAGCAGCAGTTCAAGACCCCCATGCTCAACCGGGGCAACGAGGTCATCACCTCCCGGCAGACCGCCGAGAAGATGCCGGCCTTCGCCAAGCAGGGCTACCTGGATCCCAGGTTCTACCTGAAGAACCCGGACCAGCTCGATGCCTTCCGCAAGGAGCTGAAGGCCAAGGGACTGCCGGACGATTTCAAGGTCAGCACCGATGAGGCAGCCTACCGGAAGGTGGTGGCACCGGTGGAGAGCCTGCGCAGGCTGGCGACCATTTTCCTGGCCCTGGTCCTGGTCCTTGGCGGGTTGGTCCTGCTCTTCCTCTGCCTGATGGCCATGCGTTCCAGGGCCTATGAGATCGGTGTCCTGCGTGCCGTAGGGATGAAGGGGTGGAAGGTCTCCCTGGGCTTGATCAGCGAGACAGTCGCCATGGTGGCCGTCTGCCTGGTCCTTGGATTGGGCATCGGCACGGCCGCGGCCCAACCCCTGGCCGACTCCCTCCTGACCGGGCAGCAGGAATCCAGCGCCCAGGCGGAGAAGACGGATGGGAACGGTGGACCGACCAACATCGTCATGGCCGGGCAGCCCACCAGCCAGCCGGATCTGAAACCGGCCACAATCAATCCGGGGATGGACGCATCAACCCTGGCCCAGATCTCCGGGGTATCCATGGGCATGGTGGTCCTGTCCGGTTTGGTGGGGATGGTCTCGGTCAATCGTTGCCAGCCCAGAAAACTCCTCTCGGAAGGGAAGTGAGGAAAACAATGGACATCATTGCTTTGGAGAACGTCTCCTACAGGTACAGCAAGCAGAGCAGGATGGTCCTCGGCGGGATCAATGCAGGATTCCGTAAGGGTGACCTGACCTGCATTATGGGCAGGTCAGGGGCGGGTAAGACCACCCTCCTCTCCCTCCTGGCGGGGCTGGACACGGCCTCGGGCGGACGGGTGCTCTACATGGGTGCGGACCTGGCCGACATGGACAGGGACCGGTACCGCGCCAGGCAGATCGGTACGGTCTTCCAGGGGTACAACCTGCTCAACAGGGCCAGCGCGGTCGAGAACATCGTCCTGTCCATGCAGATCAGCGGGGTGAAGGATCGGCGAAAGACCGAATCGGCTCTGGCCCTGCTCGAACGGGTGGGCATCGACGGGACGACAGCCCGGCGTCAGGTCTCCAACCTGTCGGGAGGGGAGCAGCAGCGTGTGGGGATAGCCCGTGCCCTGGCCCACGATCCGGTTGTGATCATCGCCGACGAGCCGACCGGCAGCCTGGACGGGGAAACGCGCACCAAGATCATGGACATACTGGTGGATCTGGCCCACAATGACGACAAGTGCGTGATTGTGGTCACCCACTCGAAGTCCGTGGCCAAGCGGGCCGACGAGTTGTGGAACCTGAACTGGGGCACCCTGAAACGGGCCGAGGCCCCGGCCGGCGGCACGGGCTGAGCCGTGGGTCCCCTGCCTGCCCTGGTTCCGCCCCTGCAGCTATCGGTTGCGGGAGGGGATGAAGAGGAACCAGGGCAGGCTCAGGACCACCAGTCCTATGGCGCACATGTACAGGAGGGGGATGGTCTCACGCCCGTTCAGCACATAGGAGGCGAACATGGGGCCCACGATGTATCCCAGGGATGTGGCCGTGTTGAGCATGCCGAAGAGCCGACCGCTGTAGGCCGGTCCCGCCAGTTCGGCCACCACGACGGGCTGGGAGATCCCCATCAGTACCTCACCCAGTCCGAAGATCATGATTCCCAGGGAGGCCGCGGCCAGGGCCCCGGCAGAGGTCGACAGTCGAAGCCCCAGGACGATGATGACCCATGCGGCTGCCCAGAAGATCGGCACCGTGCGCAGGAGGCGGACATGGTTGACGTTCTTCAACCTGGGCAGGAGGATGACGTTCATGATGACCACGGAGAAGGTGTTGACCACATCCACCACGGAGAGTGACCACCGGGGGATGTGGGGGTTAGAAATCAGCGTGGTCACCAACCCCGCATCGAACTGGGAGTATCCGAACAGATCCATGAAGAAGGTTCCGCAACAGAGCAGTCCCATGATCGCCACGATGTAGGTCAGGGACCGGGTGCTGCCGCCGCAGGTACCGCCTGGTGCAGCCTCCTCCTTCTTGTCGCCGTTCCGTGCGCGGGCTTCCTTCGTTCCCTCCTCCTGGACCTCGATCTTGAGACGGGCGGTCAGCCGCCGCAGGCCATAGTGGCGTTCGATCAGGAGGAGGGAGAGACTGACCAGGGCGAAGCCCAGGGCGCGCACCCCGAATCCCCACCGGTAGAGGTGGTCCTGCCCGCCGGCCGCCAGGAGTCCGCCGACCGCGGCCCCCAGCCCGATGCCCAGGTTGAGCTCGGCCTGGTTGATGCCGTAGACGATCCGTCGCTGATCGCTGGTCGATATCTGCGTCAGGATGCTCTCCCAGGAGGTTTCCATTCCCATGCCCAGGCCGGAGATCAAGGCCCCGATCACGCCCATGGTGTAGTCGTGGGCCAGAACGAAGATCAGGGGGCCGATGACGGAGAAGATCATGGCCGTGTGCATGGCCAGCCAGGAGGACCGGCGGTCTGAGACCCATCCGATGATCGGGTTGGAGATGAGGGTGCCGATCGAGCTGACGGTGACCAGGAGGGTGGCCTCGCTCATGGTGGCCCCCAGGGCCTGGGTGGCGAAGAGGAGTTCGATCGGCATGACCAGGCCGATGCCGAAGTTGCACACCATATCGACCATCAACATGGTTCTCAGATAGACGGGTAGATTCATGAATTCCCGCAGCCAGAGCACAGGCCACCTCCATTGTATGCGTGCATGTCGTGACCGGCTCCATAGCCCCACTACGTGTCAAGCATTCAGGAGGGGCTGGACGGGGCGCGCCAGGGGGGGGGGGCGTCCTTGCGCCGGGGAAGGCAAAGACCCCCGGCGGGTCTCCGCCGGGGGTCGGTCTCATCCGGGTCCAGTCGGCCCGGGTGCGTTTCAGATGTGGAAGTAGAGTTCGTACTCCAGGGGGGTGGGGGCCAGGCGGGCCTGGTCGAGTTCACCCCGCTTCAGATCCAGCCAGGTCTCGATCAGGTCATCGGAGAAGACGTCGCCCTCACTCAGGAAGTCATGGTCCTCCTCCAGGGCGTTCAGGGCCTCCTCCAGGGAGCCGGGAACCTGCTTGATCTGGTCGTGCTCCTCCGGGGGCAGCTCGTAGAGGTCCTTGTCCACGGGTGCCGGGGGCTCGGTGTGGTTGAGGATGCCGTCCAGGCCGGCCATGAGCTGGGCCGAGAAGGCCAGGAAGGGGTTGCAGGAGGGGTCGGGCGCCCGGAACTCGATGCGCTTGGCGGCGGGGGAGGTGCCGGCCAGGGGGATGCGGATGGCGGCGGAACGGTTCCTGGCCGAATAGACCAGATTGACCGGGGCCTCGTAGCCGGGGACCAGCCGCTTGTAGGAGTTCATCGAGGGGTTGGTGAAGGCCAGGACCGAGGAGGCGTGCCTGATCAGTCCGCCCACATACCAGCGGGCGATGTCGGAGAGGCCGCCGTAGCCCCTCTCGTCGTAGAAGAGGGGCTTGCCATCCTTCCAGAGGGACTGGTGGCAGTGCATCCCGGTCCCGTTGTCGCCGGCGATGGGCTTGGGCATGAAGGTGGCCGCCTTGCCGGCCAGGGCCGCGGTCTCGTGGACCACGTACTTGTACTTCATCAGGTCGTCACCGGCGTGCAGGAGGGTGTTGAACCGGTAGTTGATCTCCTGCTGACCGGCTCCGCCCACCTCGTGGTGGGCACGTTCCAGGATCAGACCTACCTTCTGCAGGTTGGCGACCATGTCGTCGCGCAGGTCCTGGTAGTGGTCAATCGGGGGAACGGGGAAGTACCCTTTCTTTACGCGGTTCTTGAAGCCGATGTTCTCGGACCCGTCGTCCTCGATTTCGGCACCCGAGTTCCAGGGGGCCTCGATGGAGTCGACCTCGTAGAAGGACCGCTGCATGCTGTTCTCGAAGCGCACCTTGTCGAAGATGAAGAACTCCGCCTCGGGGGCGAAGGAGGCTGTGTCGGCGATGCCGGTCGACTTCAGGTAGGCCTCGGCCTTGGAGGCGATCTGCCTGGGGTCGCGGGAGTAGGGCTCGTCGGTCAGCGGGTCGACGATCGAGAAGGCCACATCCAGGGTCTTGTGCTTGCGGAAGGGATCCAGGTAGGCGGTTTCCGGATCAGGAATCAGCTTCATGTCCGATTCGTTGATGGCCTGGAAACCCTGGACGGAGGAGCCGTCGAAGGCCATGCCGTCCGTGAAGGCGTCCTTGAGGAACTCGCTGGCGGGAACGGTGAAGTGTTGCTGGACACCGATCAGGTCGGTGAACCTGACGGAGACGTACTCCACGCCCTCCTGATTGATCACAGCTTCACAGTCGGCCTTTGACTTCAGTTCTGTCACTGAACTGCTCCTTTCATGAAATCCGTTATAGTCATACAGTCTAAGAGACCCGAGTTTTCGCCAATCCGCAACTTAGGTTACGGGGTTGTTTCGTACCCGCGAAACGGTAACACCGGCGTGACAGGCTCTGATACGGAAAAACCCGACACTGAACACTGAGGGTCGGTGTCGGGGGTGGATGCATGGGCTCGGTCAGCGGCCGCGCATGGCCTTGCGGCTGACATGAACCTTGGTGGGGTCGATGCCCTTTGGCATGCCCAGTGCGCTCTGGCGCTTCTGGAGGGTGATCAGACGCTCGTTCAGGATCGCCAGCTCGTCGGACGTCATTCTGGCCTTCTTCCTGATGACCTCTCGCTGCAGCTTGTTCAACGGCACCTGCTTGGGGCCCTGACCGACACTGATCATATAGATGGGAATGTCGGAACCCTGGGTGATGCGTCGGATCTTCTCCTCCTCGCGCCTCATGGCCTTGGTCACCCTGGCGTAGTCGCCCTCACCAACCAGGTAGACGCCGGTACGGCCGGTGCCGCGCCAGATGGCGTCCTTGGTCTTGGCGTCGATCCAGACGGGGTCCTGGGGGAACCTGAAGCCGGCCCTGGAGATGTTGCCCAGTACCGCGGCCGCCGCACCTGGGCGGCCCTCCATCTTGGCATAGCCCACCCTGTCGGAGCGGCGGGTCAGGGTCATCGTGGCCAGGAGGAGACCCACCATGATGCCCAGAAGGACAAAGAGGATCCAGCTCAACCAGCCGACGTGGAAGATGAAGCAGACCGTGACGGCCACCGCGGTAGGCACCAGGATGGCCCCCAGGAGGAGCCAGGGCAGGGCCTTGTCCTCGGCATAGGTGAATTGGAAGATCTTTCTGATCTGGGAAATCGTGCCCTTCTTCTTTTTCGGCTTCTTGGCCCTATCCTCTTGTGCCATACCATCCTCACTTGGAAACATTCACTGGTTGACCAGTCTACCGCATGTTCAGGGGTCGTTCGTCGGCTTTGAGCAGAGCTTCGCCTATGGCTTCGCTGAAGGTCGGATGGGGATGGATCAGACCCGCCGCCCGGTCCAGGGGGACCCGGTTGCCCACCAGCTGCTGAATTTCGGCGATGTTCTCCGAGGCCTGGGGGGAGACCACCTCCAGGCCGACAACGATCCGGGTGTCCAGATCGGAGGAGGGGCAGGCCGTGACCAGGCTCAGGGTGCCCTGGTACCCGCTCATCCGCATGCGCGAGTTGGCCTGCATGGGGTATATGGTCTCCTCGACCTGATTCAGGGTGGGGTCGTCCTGGGCCTCCTGCCTGGTGTAGCCCACCGAGGCCGCCTGGGGGGACGAATAGACCACCTGGGGGATGGTGGATTCCCTGACCGGCTCGGGGTCAAGGCCGGCCGCGGCCTCGGCCAGGGTGATGCCCTGCTGGAAGGCCCGGTGGGCCAGGTGGTGGCCCGGGGTGATATCGCCCAGGGCCCAGACGCGTTCACGGCTGGTTCTGCCCTGGGAATCGGTCAGAATCTGCCCGGATTCGTCGGTGTCGATACCCAGACCCTTCATCCAGTCCTGATCGGTCTGGGGGTCCCTGCCGATGGCGGCCAGGACCAGGTCGGTCTCCAACCGTGCCGCATCCCCTTCGCCTTGGGTGGGACCGTAGGTGACGGTCAGGGGTTTGTCGGCGCCGGAATCGGAGATTGACCTGCAGGTGGAGCCGGGGATGATGATGAAGCCCTGACGTTTCAGTTCCCGGGTCATGACCAGACCGGTCCGCCGCCCCCAGTGGGAGAGGACCCGGTCGCGACGGATCATCAAGGTGACCTCGGCACCGGCCTGGTGCCAGATGGTGGCGAATTCCAGGGCCACGTCCCCTGCACCGACCACCAGGACGCGTTTGGGGAAGGGCTTGAGCTGCAGGGCCCTGTCGGAGTCGATGACCCGGTTGCCGAAGGGGATGCCCGGCAGGGGGCGCGACCTGGAGCCCATGGCCAGGACCGTGTCGCAGGTGGTCAGTCGGCGGGTGGAACCATCGGGTGTCTCGACCGCAACAAGGCCGTCACCGACGATGGACCCCTCTCCCCGGATCAGGTCCACCTTCCGTTGGGCGAGGAGCTGGGCAAGTCCGCCGGTCATGGCTCCGACCATCTCGTCCTGGTAGGCGGCCAGGCGCTGGTAATCGATGCCCTGGGCCCGGACCCGGATGCCCATGGATGCGCCCAGGGCCGCCTGCTCCAAGACCTGTGTGGCGGTCAGGAGGGCCTTGGTCGGGATGCACCCCCGGTTCAGGCAGGTTCCGCCCGGTATGGGGTCGCGCTCGATCAGGGCCACCCGGGCCCCGAGCTCCGCAGAACGCAGGGCCGCGGAATACCCGCCTGGCCCTGACCCGATGATGATGACGTCGTACTGACGTTTGGAACTGTTCAAAGGGTCCGACGAAACGGAATCAATGCCATCTTCTGCTTGGTTCATAGTTGCCCATGCTAGTGGGGAAGGCGGTGCAGGGCCATGTGGTTTGCACACTGTGGGCACTTCCCGCCAACCCGGTCACTTAGCCCCGGTTCCCGGAGAAATATCAAAACCGCCCGGCCCCGGTCGGGGAGGGCGGTCTGTGATTCCCCGCAATCAGCCGGTTGTGTGCCGGTCCCGTTCTACTTTGGCCAGTTGCCGCGTTTGGGTGAGGTCGGTTTGGGGACCCGCCAACGGCGTACCATCATGGCCCGCTGCCAGGCATAGCTGGCTGAACGGGACCCTCTGGCCACGGAGCGCTCCCCGAACTTCCCGATGAGTTTGGTCTTGAGCCTGCGCCACATCAGCCAGGTATCGAGGATGCCGATGATGATGTAGACGTAGATGGCGATGGTCACGATCAGGTTGATGGTGGTCGCGGTGGCCGGGCTCGTGACGGAGCTGGTGAACAAGGATATAAACATACCCACTATAAGGACCATGATGGCCGGGAAGGACCACTCGAGCAGGTTGAACCGAGCATCCACGTAATCGCGGATGTAGACCCTCCAGGGCAGGCGTTCCGCCTTGGGCATGTGGACCACGTCCCCCGTTTTCATGGCCTCGTACTGGGCGTCCTCCCTGGCCCGGATGCGTGCCTTGGCGGCCTTGCGGCTGGCCTTGCGGTCCTTGGGAACCAGAGGGCGCAGTGTCTGGGCTTCCGCCACCTTACGTTTGGGAGTCGGTCGCCCCTTGCCCTCGGTACGGTCCCGGGTCTCCCCGGTGTCTGATTCCTGGCCCTGGGCCTTCTTGTCCTTGCCTGTGAAGGGGTTCCATGTCATGCGAACAGGTTACGGTGACGCCTAGACTCATCAGCGTTTTCAGGAGGTTGGACATGACGGATCCACGGTTGGAGGAGATTGGCAGAAGGGTGGGGTCCGACTGGACCAGGATCACCGACCTGCTCAGGGACAAGATCGCCCTGGGGTCTGTCTCCGCGAAGGGCATCACCGGTGACCACATGCGCCGTTCTGCCGAATTCGTGGCCGAGGAGCTGATCAGGGTGGGCATCGAGGCCGAAGTGGTCCAATCCACCAACAGGGATGGCACCCCGGGTGCATACGAGGTGGTCGGCTCCAGGATCGTCGACCCCGAAGCCCCCACGGTCCTCCTCTACGCCCACCACGATGTTCAGCCCGTTCCCGATCCGACCGTCTGGGACACGGACCCCTTCGTCGGGGTGGAGCGCGACGACAGGCTCTACGGGCGCGGCTCGGCCGACGACGGTGGCGGCATCGCCATCCATTCCGGAGCCCTTCATGCCCTGGGCGATGACCTCAAGGTCAACATCAGGGTCTTCATCGAAGGGGAGGAGGAGATGGGGTCCCCCAGCTTCATCCCCTTCATCGAGGCCCATAGGGAGGAGTTCGACTCCGACCTGATCATCGTGGCCGATTCGGGTAACTGGTCCGACCGCATCCCCAGCCTGACCACCTCCCTGCGGGGCAACTCCGATCTGGACGTCACGGTCAAGGTCCTGGAGCACCCGGTCCATTCGGGTCAGTTCGGCGGCCCCATCCTGGATTCCAACACCCTGGCGGCCATGCTGATCGCCTCCATGTACAACGACCAGGGCGAGCTGGAGGTCCCGGGTCTCGAGGGCGGGCAACCCATCGGTGGCCTCCAACGCGACCTGGACCCCGACCAGGTGCGCAGCGACGCCGGGGTGGTGGCTTCCTACCGTCTGGCCGGCACCGGTTCCCTGGCATCCAGGCTCTGGACCAAGCCCTCGGCATCGATCATCGGGTTCGACGCCCATCCGGTCGAGGGATCCTTCAACGTCCTGGCCGACAGCACCCGCTTCCGTATCTCCCTGAGGACGGCCCCCACCCAGCGCCCAGAGGAGGCACAGAAGGCCCTGGCCGATTTCCTGCGCTCGCATGCCCCCCTGGGTGCCCAGGTCGAGGTTTCCTACGGGGAGAACGGGATGGGATGGGCCATGGATCCGGACAGCCGTGTGGTCCGGGATGCCGAGGAGTCCATGCGCCAGGCCTTCGGATGCGATCCGGTCAACAAGGGGGAGGGTGGTTCCATCCCCTTCATTCCCGAACTCAAACGTCTCTTCCCCCGGGCCCAGGTCCTGGTCACCGGCCCGGAGGACCCCCAGGCCAATGCCCACAGTCCCAACGAGTCCATATCCCTCTACGGTCTCGAGCGCAATGTCATCGCCGAAGCCCTCCTCCTGGACCGCCTGGGGGCTTGACCAAGGCAGGTCCTAGGATGGCTGATGACACGGGGGCCGCATGCCGCAAAGCAGCGTGTGGCTGAGAGGAGGCTCAGCCTCAACCGGACGAACGTTTACCGGGCAATGCCGGCGCACGGATGTCACTCGGCCCGTGCCTGAACAGGACGCACACCCACGGGTGTGCCTACGGAAAGGCACAGATCATGAATCAGCAACAAACCCCAACCAAGGGTACCGAAGGCAGGACCGACGGGGCTCAGGGGACCATTCGCATCCATCATTCCAACCGCTGGCGGGTGGTCGACATCGCCGTGGCATCGGTCATCGGCGTGGCCAGCGCGGTCATCTACTGGGTGGTGGCCATCGTCACCACGGTGCCCTGGTCCCTCCTGGACGGGATCATCCCAGGCCTGGCCGGCATCCTCAACGGGCTCTATCTCTTCGCCGCCCCCCTGGCCATCGTCATTGTGCGTCGCCCCGGGGCGGCCATCTATGCCGAGGTGGTCGCCGCTGTCCTGGAGTCCCTCCTGGGCAGCCAGTGGGTCCCTGTCGAGGTCTTCCTGATCGGCCTCCTCCAGGGCGCCATGGCCGAGCTGGTCTTTGCCCTCTGTCGGTACCGCCGCTGGAACCTGCCCACGGTCACCCTGTCGGGGATGGCCGCCGGTTTCGGCTGCTGGCTCTACACCTTCTGCACCCACCTCCAGGCCATCAGCCTGGCCGGCCCCTATGGACTGGTTTATCTGGTGACCACCATGATCTCCGGCGCCCTCCTGGCAGGCGTCCTGGTCTGGTACCTCTACCTGGCCATCGCCCGGACCGGTGCCCTTGACCGGTTCGAGTCCGGACGCCTCCCCAGGGCGGACAAGGAAGAAGGAACCGTCGAGTGACACAAACCGACCCAGCACCATATGGGAATGATTCGGACCTGACCAGGCCGGCCGGGCTGGACCTGGTCCACTGGGGGTACCGTCATGCCTATCGGAGCCACTTCGCGGTCCGTGACCTCTCCCTGACCATTCCCGCTGGGCAACGGGTCCTCCTGCTGGGTGCCTCGGGCATCGGCAAGTCGACGATCCTGGAAGGCATCGCGGGGCTCCTTGGGGAACAGATGGGTGCCCAGGGGCTGGACGTCCCCGAGGGCCAGAACGAGCAGATCGTCGAAGTGGAGGACGCCGACGGCGGGGTGACCCAGGGAAGGATACTGATTGACGGCCACCCTGCCGGCGGGGTCGGTGGCCGGGTGGGCCTGGTCATGCAGGACCCTGATGCCCAGGCGATCTTCCAGAGGCTCGGCGATAACGTCGCCTTCGGGCCGGAGAACATGGGGGTCCCCAGGGAGGAGATCTGGCAACGTGTCCGCGAGTCCTTACGGGCAGTGGGTCTGCAGGACCTGCAGCTGACCCGGTCCACCATGCATCTGAGCGGAGGTCAGATGCAGCGCCTGGCCCTGGCCGGAGCCCTGGCCATGGAGCCGGGCCTGCTTCTCCTGGACGAACCGACCGCCAACCTGGATCCGGACGGGGTGCGGCAAATCGTCGGAGCGGTCCGTGAGGTCCTTGATCGACGTGATTCCACGATGGTCCTGGTGGAGCACCGGGCACAGCCCTGGATGGACATGATCGACAGGGTCATCGTCCTGGGTCTGGGGCCTGTGGAATCCGACCAGGGCCGGACAGGGAAGCGCGATTTCCGCCGGACCGTCATCATGGCCGATGGCACCCCGGACCAGGTCTTCTCCGACCGGGATCTGGATCTGGCGTCCCTGGGCATCTGGGTGCCCGACCCCTACAAGGGTGCCGCGGATCAGGTAGGACCGATCTCCCCGCATGCCCGGTCGGGTGGTGGCCCTGGTTCCGGCCTTGGCGACCCGATCCTGGAGACGGATGAACTGTCCGTCGGTCGTGATGGCAGGTCCATCGCCTCCGGTATCAACCTGACTTTCCGTCAGGGAGAGGTGACGGCTCTGGTCGGGGCCAATGGGGCCGGCAAGTCCACCCTGGCCATGACCCTGGCCGGCCTGATGGACCCCCTTGCCGGTCGGGTCGTCGCCTCCGACAGGTTGATCCGGGACGATGGCGATGCCCGGTCTGTAGCCGGTGGGGCTGATCCATACGCCTGGAAGTCCACCGATCTGGCCTCCCGCATCTCCTACGTCTTCCAGAACCCGGAACACCAGTTCGCCCGGGGTTCCGTCCTCGGGGAGGTCATGCTGGCCCCGCTCAGAACCGGGATGACCCAGAACCAGGCCAGGGAGCGGGCCAGAAACCTCCTGACCAGGTTCAACCTGATCCAGTACGCCAATGCCAACCCCTACACCTTGTCCGGTGGGGAGAAGCGCAGGCTGACCGTGGCCGCCGCCCTGGCCGCCGCACCCCGGGTCCTGATCCTGGACGAGCCGACCTTCGGCCAGGACAGGACCACCTGGACCAGCATGGCCCAACTGATCGACTCCCTTCGGGCGGATGGCATCTGCATCATCGTGGTCACCCACGATATGGATCTGGTCAAGGCCCTGGATGCCCGCCTTGTGTATCTCATCCCCGATCGTCCAGGAGCGGGGAAGGTCTCTGGTGGCCCGGTGCAGTCACCGGATGGTCCTGACGGGTCCCGGCCGGTACTCCTGCCCGTTGCCGCCATGGATCAGCGTGACGAGCCGCCCAGGCGGTCAAGCAGATCGGCCTACATCGCCTCCATCAACCCGGCCTTCCGCCTGATCGGGGCCTTCCTGACCGCCTTGCCCCTCCTGATCAGCCTGGACTGGGTGTCCGCCACGGTGGCCCTGGTCCTGGAACTGTTCCTCCTTATGGCTGCCGGGTTCACCCCCTTGAGGATCGTCAGATCCGCCTGGCCCATCTTCCTGGGTGCCCCGGGTTCGGCCCTGGCCATCATCCTCTATGGAAAGGCCGGCGGAGCCACCTACTGGCAGTGGGGGATGATCCATGTCACCCAGCGTTCCCTGGACCTGGCCCTGGCCACGGCCCTGCGCATCCTGGCCATAGGGATCCCAGCCATCATCACGGTTCTGGGCATTGACGCGACCGACCTGGCCGATGCCTTCAGCCAGGTCCTCCACCTGCCGGAGCGGTTTGTGTATGGAGGGCTGGCCGGATTGAGGCTTTTCTCGGTCCTCAGGGACGACTGGTCCGCCCTTTCGGCCTCAAGGAGGAGCAGGGGTCTGGGAGATGAGAACAGGTTCAAGGCCTTCTTCCCCCAGGCCTTCGCCCTCCTGGTACTCTCGATCAGGCGCTCGACCACCCTGGCCACGGCCATGGAGGCCAGAGGGTTCGGTGGCACCGAGGAACGCACCCATGCCAGGGTGTCCGATGTGGGTCCACGGGATTATGTCTATCTCCTGATCTGCCTGGCCGTACCCGTGGCGGCCCTGGCCACCGCCGCTCTGACCGGCAGGATTTCATACTTCGGTAATTGACCGGCCCGGGACGTTGGGCTCCAAGTGGTTGGTCCGGCACACGGAAGAGGCCCGGATACCGCATCCACCTGCCACTTGTCAGTGGTTTGACGGATAGGTATCCGGGCCTCTTCCCGGTAAGCTCCCAGGCCCGAGGACTGCTCGGGCGGACAGTGGTTACTTGACCAGGGTGGTGTTCAGGTTGCGGACCTCGTCGAAGCGCTTGGAGGCGTCCTCCCAGTTGACGATGTGCCACCAGGCCTTGACGTAGTCGGCCCTGACGTTCAGGTAATCCAGGTAGTAGGCATGCTCCCAAAGATCCAGAAGAACCAGCGGGAAGATGGTGACGGGCAGGTTGCCCTGGTGGTCGTACATCTGCAGGGTGACCAGGCGCTCACCCAGGGAGTCCCAGGCCAGGACGGCCCAACCGGAGCCCTGGATGCCGGCGCACATGGACTCGAAGTACTTCTTGAAGCCCTCGAAGGAACCGAACTGGTCCTCGATGGCGGCCTTGAGTTCGCCGGTTGGTTCCTGGCCGATGGAGGGGGCCATGTTCTTCCAGAAGATGGTGTGGTTCTTGTGGCCGGCCAGGTTGAAGGCCAGGTTCTTTTCCAGAAGGTTGGACTGGGCCACGTCGCCGGACTCGGCCGCATCATGGATCTGCTCCAGGGCCTGGTTGGCGCCGTTCACATAGGCCTGATGGTGCTTGTCGTGGTGGAGCTCCATGATCTTGCCTGAGACGTAGGGCTCGAGGGCCGAGTAGTCATAGGGCAGATCGGGAAGTGTGTATACGGGCATGGTGTCTCCTAACATTGCCTCCGCCGGGCATCAGCCCCTGATGGAAAGACCCGGTCGTCAGGCTTGGAATACCAAGTCGATTTGGCTTGTCCACCAAGCTTATCCCCGGGAAGTCCGGGAACCAAGGCCTTCGCGAGGTCAGTTCAGTGAACTTGCTTACAGAGGGCTAGAGTGGTGGGCATGCCCCTGACAGAAACCGTGATGGACAATCCGCGCTCGCAACGTATACGCCGCCTTGCCGAATTGAAGGAAAGGCGGGTCCGGCAGCGCCATGAACGCTTCCTGATCGAAGGGCCTCAGAGCGTCAGGGAGGCTGTGGCTTGCCGACCGGACCTGATCACCGACCTCTACGTCCAGGCTGGGGAGGGACCCCAGCCGAGCGGCACTAGATTCCTGAACCCCATAGTGTCGGTTATCGCCGAGAGCGCCCTGGCCCACGACCATATCTATGTCCACCCGGTCACGGCCAGGGTCATGAAGGCCATCAGCACGGATGCCCAGGGAATCGTCGCCCAGGGAGATACACGCGCGATGATGGTGGATCCCTCCGACCTGTGGACCGGGCATGACGGGCCGGCGGATTCCGGTGACCGCCAGTGCCGTGGGGGAGAGGGTATGATCGCCGCCTTCTGGCAGGTGCGTGACCCGGGCAATGCCGGTACGGTCATCAGAACGGCTGATGCCGCAGGCTGCAGGGCCCTGGTCCTGGTGGACGACTGCGTGGACCCCCTCAATCCCAAGGTCCTACGGTCCACCGCAGGCTCGGCCTTCCACATACCGATCCTGGCCATGGGTACTGAAGCCTTCCTGGACTGGGCGCACAGGCTGGGGTATGGAATCATGGCCGCCGATGTCCATGGGACACCGGAACGCAGGCCGACCAGTCTGCCGGATTACCTGGACCGGTCGGGTGCCCGGGGCGACCCGACGGGGCCCGATGACCAGACCGAACATCCCGGCCGGGATATGGTGGCCCTCTTCGGGAACGAGGCACGTGGCCTGCCCGCCGATCTCCTGGAGCAGGTGGATTCCATCGTCTCCATACCCATTTACGGCCGGGCAGAATCACTCAACCTGGCCACCTCGGCCGCGGTCCTGCTCTATGGACTGGCCATGTCTAGTCGTATTGAAAGAATATAAAGGCTGTAAAGACCGATATAACGCTGTTTTCAGGCTCTTACAAGATGGAAAGGTCCCAAGGTGGCAGAGGTAGAGTTCGACCCCGCAGCAGTGACCGATGAGGTCAGCGAGGGTATTGGGGAAATACGGGAAGCCTCCGATCTGGAGGAGCTGAAGGCGCTCAAGTCGCGGTACTCGGGTGCAGGATCCGCCATGGCCAGGGCCAGCAGGGCCATCGGGTCCCTGTCTGCCGACCGGAAGAAGACGGCCGGTCAGCTTATAGGGAAGCTCAGGGCCGACTTCGGCCGGGCCTATGGCCTCAAGGAGGGCCAGCTGCAGCAGGAGGAGGAGGACCGTCGTCTGCGTGCCGAGCGGGTCGACATGACCCTCCCCGTCGACCGCAAGCCCCAGGGTGCCCGTCACCCCCTGACCAGGCTCATGGAGGACGTCGAGGACTTCTTCGTCTCCATGGGTTGGCGCATCGCCCAGGGCCCCGAGCTGGAGGCGGAGTGGTACAACTTCGATGCCCTGAACTTCGGTCCCGACCACCCTGCCCGCCAGATGCAGGACACCTTCTACGTCAAGGGGAACCAGGCCAGGGACGCCGCCGGCTTCGTCGGGTCCAACATGGTCATGCGCACCCACACCTCGCCCGACCAGGCACGCTCCCTGATCACCCGTGGCGTGCCCCTCTACGTGGCCTGTACGGGCCGGGTCTTTCGCACCGACGAGCTGGATGCCACCCACACGCCCGTCTTCCACCAGTGCGAGGCCATCGCCGTCGACGAACACCTGACCATGGCCGACCTCAAGGGCGTCCTGGACAAGCTGGCCGCAGCCATGTTCGGCCCCGAGGCCAGGACCAGGCTGCGTCCCTCATACTTCCCCTTCACCGAACCCAGTGCCGAGATGGACCTCTGGTTTCCCGACAGGAAGGGCGGCCCGGGATGGATCGAATGGGGCGGTTGCGGCATGGTCAACCCCAACGTCCTGCGTTCGGCCGGTGTGGATCCCGACAAGTACTCGGGGTTCGCCTTCGGGGTGGGGATGGAGAGGACCCTCCTGCTCCGCCACGACATCAACGACATGCACGACCTGGTCGAGGGCGACGTGCGGTTCAGCCAGCAGTTCGAGATGGGGGAGTGATCCGATATGCCGATGGTAGATATTGACTGGCTCAAGGAACATGTCGAGGTCCCCGGGGACCTGACATATCCGCAACTGGCCAAGGACCTGGTCCGGGTCGGTCTCGAGGAGGAGGAGATCCACCAATCCACGGTGACCGGCCCCATCGTGGTCGGCTACGTGGTCGATGCCCTTCCCGAGCCCCAGAAGAACGGCAAGGTCATCAACTGGTGCCATGTCGATGTGGGCGATGCCTACAATGCCGTGGATGATGACGGGAAGAAGGTGCCCCGGGGAATCGTCTGCGGCGCCCCCAACATGGCCGCCGGGGAGAAGGTCGTCGTGACCCTGCCCGGTGCCGTCCTTCCTGGAGACTTCAAAATCGAACCCAGGAAGACCTACGGCCACTTATCGGACGGCATGTGCGCCTCCGAGCGTGAACTGGGCCTGGGTTCGGACCACAACGGGATCATCCTCCTGCGGCAGTACGGGTTCACCGACCAGGAGTACGAGGCCCTCAAGCCCGGTGACGATGCCATGGCCCTCCTCCACATGGACAACCCCGTCCTGGAAATCAACATCACCCCGGACAGGGGCTATGCCTTCTCCTATCGTGGCGTGGCCCGGGAGTTCCACCATTCGACCGGGGCGGCATACACGGATCCGGTCATGGAACTGAACAAGGCCCTGCCCCAGGCGGCCGACCGGAGCGACCAGGCCCCGATCGAGGTGCGGATCGAAGACGACAACCCCATCCACGGGGTGCCGGGTTGCGACCGCTACTACGTCAGGTCTGTCCAGGGCTACCAGCCTGGTTCCGCAACGCCTTCATGGATGCGTCGGCGGCTGACCAGGGCCGGGATGCGTTCCATCTCCCTGCCCGTTGATGTGACCAACTACGTCATGCTGGACCTGGGCCAGCCCCTGCACGCCTATGATGCAGACAAGATCGAAGGGCCCATCGTGGTCCGCAGGGCCAGGGAGGGCGAGCGCCTGACCACCCTGGACGGCAAGGACCGGGAGCTGAGCACCGAAGACCTCCTGATCACGGATTCCCCCAAGGGGGAGGCCGGTTCCCGCATCCTCGGCCTGGCCGGGGTCATGGGCGGTCTCTACGGGGAGGTGACCGACCAGACTCGGAACATCCTGATCGAGTCGGCCCACTTCGACCAGGTCACCATCGCCCGTTCGGCCCGTCGTCATAAGCTGCCCTCCGAGGCATCCAAGCGGTTCGAACGCGGGGTCGACCCTCAGATGCAGCCGGCGGCAGCCCAGATGGCGGCCCGGCTCCTTCAGGAGTTCGGTGGGGCCAGGATCGACGCCACCCCCTTGGATCTGGACCGGACCACCCCCATGCCCACCATTGATTTCAAACCCTCCGAGGTTGCCCGACTGACCGATCTTGATACCGACCGCGACCGTATCGTCGCCATCCTGGAGGATATCGGCTGCGAGGTGGATTCGGGAGCCGGACAGGTCCTGAGCGTCAGGCCACCATCCTGGAGACCCGACCTGGGAGAGGCATGCGACCTGGTTGAAGAGGTGGCCCGCCTGGTGGGGTACGACCGCATTCCGATCAACATCCCCTCGGCCAAGGTCACCGGCGAGGTTGGGCTGACCGATCGTCAACTTCGCAAGCGTTGGGTGGCCGACACCCTGGCCGAGTACGGTCTGACGGAGGTTCTGGACTATCCCTTCGTGGGTCGGCAGGATCTGACGGCCTTCGGCTACGATCCCGACCAGGAGGAGGCGGTCAGTGTGGAGCTGGCCAACCCCATGGCCGCCGACCGGCCCTTCCTGCGGCGGGTCCTCATGCTTCCCCTGGCCAATACCGTGGCCCGGAACCTGCGACGGGGCAACACCAACGTCTCCCTCTACGAGATCGGGTACATCTTCGTCCGCGACCCCAAGGCGCCGGCCGTTCCGACCCTGTCTGGCGGTACCCGTCCCAGCGACGAGCAACTGGCCCAGTTGGACGCCGGCCTGCCCGAACAGCGGCTGCATGTGGCCGCCCTCCTGACCGGCCTGGCCCAGGATGACGGCTGGCTCAAGGACCACCGTCCCGTGGACTGGACCGACGCGGTCGAATCCGCCCGGCGGGTTCTGGACCGCGTTGGTGCCCACTATCGCCTGGAGCAGCCCGAGGCCGACCAGGTCCCGGCCCAGTGGCATCCGGGCCGTACCGCCCAGGTGGTTCTGGATGACGGGACTCCGGTCGGCATGGTGGGTGAACTCCGCCCCCGTGTCATCGCTGAACTGGGTTTCCCCGAGCATTCATCCGCCTTTGAGCTGGATCTTGATGGGATCTTCGACCATCTGGACTTCAGTCCCCTCCAGGCCAAGCCCATCTCGACCTTCCCGCCCGTCCGCCAGGACCTGGCCTTCACGGTCCCCGTCTCGGTCACGGCCGATCAGCTGGCTTCCGCCATCAGAGAAGCCGCAGGGACTAGTCTTGAGTCCATTGAACTCTTCGATGTTTTCACCGGCGAACAGATCGGTCAGGACGCCAAGTCCCTGGCCTTCGCGGTCACCTTCAGGGCCCCCGACAGGACCCTGACCTCTGAAGACAGCGAGGCGCTGAGGTCCGCCATCGTGGAGAAGGCCTCCGGGTTGGGAGCGCAGCTGCGCGCTTGAGCCGAACACAGATAAGAGGGGACATGACGGATATGGAAGACCAGCAGGGGGCCCAGGAACCCCAGGAAGCCGGCGGTCGGGATGACCAGGCACAGCCCCGGTACGGGCGGCATGTGGAACCCGCATACGGTGCACGGGCCGACCAGTATCCGGGGTGGAACCCGTATGTCTTCGGCAAGCCGGACCCTGAACCGGTCAGGAGCGATGCCCAGCCCGCCCCCGGTTCGGACAGGCAGGCGGTGCCCGGGTACTCCCGGATGGCCGGACAGGGCAATCCCGGAGGCGGTTCCAGGCATGTAACAGACGGCATCGACCCGGACGACCCGGCACAGAACCCCAGCTATGGTCACTGGGATCCTTACGCCATCATTGCCTTCATCATGGCCATCTTCCTCCCTGTCCCACTCCTTTCGGCAGTCCTGGGAGGAATCTCCATATACAGGACAAGGATGCTCCACATGAAGGGGTACGGGTTGGCCCTGGCCGCCGTCGTCATCAACGTGCTCTATACCCTGGCCTGGCTGTGGATGATTACCTCCGGTGTCTCCATGGACGACCTCACCCGGCAGATGCTCCAGTCCGCCGTGCCTTCGTTGCCTGGTGATTCCGGCGGTACCGGTAGCGGCGATGGGGTGCGCGCCTGAAGCGCGGCTGCTTTGAGCCCGTTTCCGGTTCTGGCAGATAGTCTTTCAAGCAGTGTTGATGGGCCGTCCGGACCTTGCGCCCGGGCGGTCTTCGTATATCCAGACCGGATCGGCAAGAGGTTCGACACGCCAAACTGCATAAGTATGCAAATATCTGCATGATTATGTAGAATGGGGCAAGATCAGTGAGAGGAGAAAGCATGCGGGAGTATTCGGTGGCGGTGGCAGGTGCTACCGGCTATGCCGGGACCGAGGCGGTCCGGCTGCTCTGCGCCCACCCCGCATTCGTGGTCGATACCCTGACCGGGTCAACCTCGGTGGGTGATTCCTTCGGTGACCATGCCCCCCACATCCCGGCCCTGGCCGACGAGGTCATCCAGGAAACCCGCCCGGACATTCTCAACGGTCATGACGTCATCATCATGGCCCTGCCGCATGGATCCTCGGGCGCCCTGGCCGAGGACCTGGACCCGGACGCGCTGGTGGTGGATCTGGGGGCAGACCACCGTCTGGAGCACCGGCGGGATTGGGATGACTACTACGGAGGCCCCTTCCATGATTGCTGGACCTATGGCCTTCCTGAGCTCATGCTCGGTGGGGGATCGAGACAGAGGCACCGCCTGGTCGGGACCTGCAGGATTGCCGGCCCCGGTTGCAACGTGACGGCAGTCACCCTGGCCATCCAACCGGCCCTGGCGGCCGGCCTGGTCCGGACCGATGACCTGGTGGCCGACCTGGTTGTGGCCTATTCCGGGGCCGGTAAGACCTCCGGCCGGATGGACCTTCTGGCCGCCCAGGCTCTCAACTCGGCCCATCCTTACGGTGTGGGCGGCTCCCATCGGCACATTCCTGAAATCATCCAGAACTGCAGGCATGCCGCTGGCCCCCAGGGGGACCGGGACGAATTCAGACTTGGGTTCACACCAATCCTGTCCCCCATGTCAAGGGGGATTCTGGCCACGGTTTCGGCTCCCTTGACCCGGAAGGGCTTGGACCTTTCCGAAGAGGACATCCGTTCCATCTGGGCCGGGGCCTATGGGGATGAACCCTTCGTCAGGTTCCTGCCGCAGGGCGTGCTGCCTGCAACTGCGGACGTTCTGGGGTCCAACAATGCCCAGGTCCAGGTGGTCCTGGACAGGCCTGCACAGCGCCTGGTGGCCTTTGCGGCCATCGATAATCTGACACGGGGCACCGCCGGACAGGCCGTGCAATCCATGAATCTAGCGCTGGGTCTGCCCGAGCAGACCGGATTGACGACCATAGGAGTGGCACCATGAGCGTGACATATGCGGCCGGTTTCCAGGCAGGGACCGCCAAGGCCCACCGTCCTGGGGGGTCGGACCGAAAGAACCTGACCATGGTCGTCAACCGGGGGCCCATGGATACGGCGGTCGGGGTCTTTACCCCCAATCGCTTCCGGGCTGCCCCGGTGATCTGGACCGAGCGGATCCTGGCGGACGGCCATGCCGGGGCCGTGGTCATCAATTCGGGTAACGCCAATGCCTGCACGGGTCCGGAGGGGTTGGAACAGACCAGGAGCACGGCCGTCCGGGCTGGTGGCCTCTTGGGGCTGGAACCGGAACGCGTGGCCGTCTGTTCCACCGGAATCATCGGTCACCTGCTTCGCCTGGACGCGATCCTCTCCGGGGTGGACCAGGCCCATGCAGACCTGGACGGAGGCGATCGGGCCGGTGCCGAGGCCGCCAAGGCCATACTGACCACCGACACCACCAGCAAGACCGTGACCCTGGACGGATCCGGCTACCGGCTGGGCGGCATGGTCAAGGGGTCGGGGATGATTGCACCGCAACTGGCCACGATGATCTGTCTGATCACCACCGATGCCGTCCTGGACCCGGCCCAGGCCCGGGCGGCGCTCGGACAGGCCTGCGGCACCAGCTTCAACCGTATAGACGTGGACGGCTGCATGTCCACCAACGACACCGTCCTGCTCATGGCATCCGGGGCTTCGGGGGCCAGCCCCGACCCGGAGGAGTTCCAGGCCCTGCTCGACCGGGCCTGCTCCGACCTGGCCCGTCAGATCATCGGGGATGGCGAGGGGGCCCACCATCAGATCCGTATCCGGGTCCAGGGGGCCGAGGACCAGGATGCGGCCCTGGCCTGCGCCCGGGCCGTGGCCGGTTCCAACCTGCTCAAATGCGCAGTGGCAGGAAATGATCCCAACTGGGGAAGGGTGGTCTCCTCCCTGGGGACCGTCCCCGAATCGGTGGCCGCCTATGATCCTGCCCGGGTCAGCGTGGACTTCAACGGGGTCAGGGTCTGCGACGGGGGCAGGCCAAATCTCGATCCCGACCTGGTGGACCTTCAACCCGCCGAGGTCCATATCGATATCGACCTGCACCAGGGTGCGGCCCGGGCTGATGTCTGGACCGATGACCTGACCCATGACTATGTGACCATCAACGCCGATTACTCCAGCTGAGACCAAGGGAGAAGGATGGCAGCAGGAATGGATGCGAAGGAGGGGACGATGAGTGACCCGGTAGATCGGGATGGCAGGGTCCGCATGGACCTTGACGACAGCCGGAAGGCCGAGGTCCTGATTGAGGCCCTGCCCTGGCTGGAAGAGTTCGCCGGCCAGCGGATCGTTGTCAAATATGGCGGGAACGCCATGGTGGACGACCACCTGAAGCAGTGCTTCGCCCAGGATATGGTCTTCCTCCGCCAGGTCGGCATGCATCCGGTGGTGGTCCACGGGGGCGGTCCACAGATCACCCGGATGCTGGATGCCCTGGGCATCGAATCCGTGTTCCGCGGTGGCCTGCGAGTCACCACCCCCGAGACCATGGAGGTGGTGCGCATGGTCCTGACCGGGCAGGTCTCGCGGGAACTGGTCGGCCTCATCAACGCCCATGGCCCCTTTGCCGTCGGCCTTTCAGGAGAGGACGCATCACTCTTTTCGGCCAGCCGTTGTCAGCCTCTGGTTGAGGGCAGGCCCCTTGACCTGGGTCTGGTCGGTGAGGTTGTCGGCGTGGATGCCTCCGCCGTCGAGGACCTGATTGAAGCGGGTCGAATCCCTGTGGTCTCTTCGGTGGCCCCGGATGAGAACGACCCCACCCAGGTCCTCAACGTCAACGCCGATGCCGCAGCCGGTGCCCTGGCCTCGGCCCTGGGCGCCCGGAAACTGATCATCCTGACCAACGTGGAGGGGCTCTACCGGGAGTGGCCCAGGGAGGACTCTTTGGTCTCCAGCATCGGCACCGACCATCTGGAAGGGATTCTGGGTCGGATGCA
This sequence comes from Bifidobacterium indicum, assembly GCF_036987015.1. NCBI lineage: Bacteria > Bacillati > Actinomycetota > Actinomycetes > Bifidobacteriales > Bifidobacteriaceae > Bifidobacterium > Bifidobacterium indicum. Next base: position 792,120 of record NZ_BTXM01000001.1, on the reverse strand, counting down.
CGCCGGGATGAGGCCCAAGCTGGAGGCCTGTCTCCAGGCCGTCAGGGGAGGAGTGGATGAGGCCCACATCATCGACGGCCGCCGTCCCCACTCCATCCTCAATGAGATATTCACCCAGAACGGGATCGGGACCATGGTGGTTCCCGGCGACGGCATCACGATGAGGGGGTCCCATGACCATCAAGCCCAGTGAAACCATGATGGGTCAATCGGGGAAGGCGGCCCCTGGAGGGCCGGCCACCACTCCGGCCGGTCCCCGCAGCCGGGATTGGTTGGCCCGCTATGGTAAGGCCCATATGAACGTCTTCGGCCTGCCTGCCAGGGTCATGGACCATGGCCAGGGTGTCCGCATCTGGGACCTGGACGGGAACGCCTACCTGGACATGATGGCCGGCATAGCCGTCAATGCCCTGGGATACGCCCATCCTGCCTGGAACCAGGCCCTGGCCGACCAGGCCTCCCGGATGGCACACATCAGCAACTACTTTGCCTCCCGGCCCCAGATCGAGCTGGCGGAACGCCTCCTGTCCATTTCCGGTGCACCGGAAGGGTCCCATGTCTACTTTGCCAATTCTGGGACGGAGGCCAATGAGGCCGCCCTGAAGCTGGCCAGGCTCCATGGCAACAAGCTGCCCCACCCGAACGGCACAGGTCCAGCCAGGATCCTGGCCCTGACCAGGGGGTTCCATGGACGAAGCATGGGGTCCCTGAGCGCCACTTGGAAACCGACCATCCGCGAACCCTTTGCGCCCCTGGTTCCTGGCCTTGAATTCGTGCCGGCCGGTGATGCCGGTGCCATGGAGGCGGCCTTTGCGGATGAGACCAAGGGGCCGGTCGCGGCTGTCATCATGGAACTGATTCAGGGGGAGTCCGGGGTCAGGCCCCTTGACCCGGACTATGTCGCCTCGGTTCGTTCCCTCTGCATCGACCACCATGCCCTGATGGTGGTCGACGAGGTCCAGACCGGCATGGGGAGGACGGGGTACTGGTTCGCCTTCCAGGACCCGACCCTGTCCGGAGGCGCCAGGCCGGACCTGCTGACCTTTGCCAAGGGGGTGGCCGGCGGCTTCCCCATGGGTGGGATGATCGCCTTCGGCCAGGAGCTGTCGGAGGTACTCACCCCAGGCATGCACGGGTCCACCTTCGCTGGAAGCCCCCTGGCTTCGGCCCTGGGGCTGGTAACCCTGGAAACGATTCGGAAGGAGGGGCTTCTGGCCAATGCCCAGGCCGGCGGTGAGCGGCTTCGTCAGGGAATCATGGACACGCGCAACCCCCTGTATGTCGGCGTCCGCGGGCGGGGACTCCTGGATGCGGTCCAGCTGGCCCACACCTGCTCGCACGCCCTGGCATCATGGGCGCTGGACCATGGGCTGATCGTCAACGCGGTGGCTCCCGATGCCATACGCCTGGCCCCGCCATTGGTCATCGGTCCGGACGACATCGACCAGGCCGTCGACATCCTGTCGCAGGTGCCAGGCGATCTGCCGGATGATTGACCGACCTGGCCGGGGTTCCGGGCAGGACAGGGTTGGAGCCAGAAGAGTGATGCATACAGAGACCATCAAGGAAGACGAGCGAAACGGATTCGGAGGAAGCGGATGGCAGACAGCCTGAGGCACATGCTCAGGGACGATGACCTGAGCCACGAGGAGCAACTGGAGGTCCTGAGACTGGGTATGGCCTTCCGACAGGACCGCTATCTGGCCCGCCCCTTTGAGGGTCCCCAGGCCGTGGCCATCATCTTTGACAAGCCCAGCACCCGAACCAGGTCCAGCTTCTCGGTGGGGGTGGCCGAACTGGGCGGGTACCCCCTGGTCATAGACAAGAACGGTTCCCAGCTGGGCAGGGGCGAACCGGTGGCTGATACGGCCCGGGTCCTGACCCGGATGACCTCGGCCATCGTCTGGCGCACCTTCGGCCAGGACCGTGTGGAGACCATGGCGGACAAGTCCACCGTCCCCGTGGTCAATGCCCTGACCGACTCCTTCCACCCCTGCCAGATCCTTGCTGATTTCCTGACCCTTGCCCAGCACAGGGGCGGGGTCGATGCCCTGGCCGGGATGACCATCGCCTACCTGGGTGACGCGGCCAACAACATGGCCAATTCCTACCTTCTGGGCGGGGCCGTGGCCGGTATGAACGTCAGGGTGGCAGGCCCCAACGGCTTCCTGCCCGACTCCGGCATCGTCGAACAGGCGACCGCCCTGGCGGCACGGAACGGCGGTTCCATCCTGGTCACCACGGATCCGGACCAGGCCGTGGACCAGGCCGACTGCATCTTCACCGACACCTGGGTCTCCATGGGCGAGGAAGACCAGACCGCCACCAGGTCCAAGCCTTTCTGGGACTACCAGGTCAATGCCACACTGATGGACAAGGCCAAGCCCGATGCCCTCTTCCAGCACTGCCTGCCCGCCTACCGCGGCAAGGAGGTGACCGCCGAGGTCATCGACGGCCCAAGGTCGGTGGTTTGGGACGAGGCCGAGAACCGTCTCCACGCCCAGAAGGCCCTCCTGACCTGGTTGGTGGCCCAATCCACCGGGAGGATGGACCTGCTCAGGGGGGTGGCCCGATGAGACCGATCTCCAAGGTGGCCCGCCTGGATGCCATTCGGCAGGCCCTGGCCCGGACCCGTGTCAATTCCCAGCAGCAACTGGCCGAGATCCTTGACGAGCAGGGGATCGACGTGACCCAGGCCACCCTCAGCCGGGATCTGGATGACCTCCATGCCACCAAACTGCGCTATCCGGATGGGACCATGGCCTACTGGATCCCCGACACCACCGACCAGTCCGTCCTGGATGCCGGTGTGCCGGTGGGGGGCGATGCCGGTTCCGAGAACAAGACCGAGCTCTACCTCTCCAAGGTCCTGACCGGTCTGATCACATCGGTGGTACGGGCCAGGAATCTCCTGGTCGTCAGGACGCCGGCAGGTGCGGCCCAGTATGCGGCCTCGGCCCTGGACCGTCAGCCCCTGGAGGGGGTTCTGGGTACCATCGCCGGTGATGACACGGTACTGATCATCGCCGCTGACGATGCCAGTGCCAAGAGCCGGGCCGACTGGCTCCTCTCCATCACCTCCGGGGAGGAACCCTCCTCGGCCTGAGTGGTGCCGGCACCATCATCGGACCAACCCCGGGTCAACCTGCAAACCACAAGCAACCGTCGAACCAACGAAGAACCAAGGAAAGAAGCAGTGTCATGAGCGAGAAGAACCGCATCGTACTGGCCTATTCGGGTGGACTGGACACCTCGGTGGCCATTCCCTACCTGAAGGAGCGCACCGGCAAGGACGTGGTGGCCGTCTCACTGGATGTGGGTCAGGGCGGCGAGCGCCTCCAGACCATCAAGAAACGTGCCCTTGCCTGCGGGGCCGTGGAGTCCTACATCGTCGATGCCCGTGATGAATTCGCCTCCGAATACTGCATGCCCGCCCTCAAGGCCAATGCCATGTATGAGGGGGTCTACCCGCTGGTCTCCGCCATCTCCAGGCCTCTGATCACCAAGCATCTGGTCCGGGCCGCCCACCAATTCGGGGCCGACACCATCGCCCACGGCTGCACCGGCAAGGGAAACGACCAGGTCCGCTTCGAGGTTTCGATCATGTCCATCGATCCGACCATCAAGGCCATCAGCCCGATTCGCGACCTGGGCCTGATGCGCGACGTGGAGATCGCCTACGCCAAGGAACACGACCTGCCCATCGAGCAGACCGAGAAGAGTCCCTACTCCATCGACCAGAACGTCTGGGGGAGGGCCATCGAGACAGGCTACCTGGAGGACCCCTGGAACGGCCCCACCAAGGACGTTTACTCCTACACCGACGACCCGGCCTTCCCCCCGGTCGAGGATGAGGTGACCATCGACTTCGAGAAGGGGATCCCGGTCAGGATCGACGGCAAGGAGGTCACCCCCCTCCAGGCCATCGAGGAGATGAACCAGCGTGCCGGTGCCCAGGGCATCGGCCGGGTCGATCTGATCGAGGACCGACTGGTCGGCATCAAGTCCCGTGAACTCTACGAGGCACCGGGCGCCGTGGCCCTGATCACCGCCCACCAGGAGCTGGAGAACTGCTGCCTGGAGCGCGAGCAACACCGGATCAAGCGCGACATCGACAAGCGCTGGGGGGAGCTGGTCTACGATGCACAATGGTTCTCGCCGGCCGTCAGGTCCCTCAACGCCTTCATCGAGGAGACCCAGGAGTATGTGAGTGGGCGGATCCGCATGGTCATGCATGGGGGAAGGGCCGTGGTGACCGGACGCCGTTCCGACACCTCCCTCTACGACTACAGGTTGGCCACATACGAGTCCGGTGACAGCTTCGACCAGGACGCCTCCAACGGCTTCATCGAGATCTACGGCCTGCCCGACAGGGTGGCCGCAGCCCGTGACGTCCGTTTCGGCAGGGGTGTGGAAGTGCCGGACCAGACGGTCGAGTAGGAGCAATTGGAGAGGAACAGGGACGCGCGTCCGGCCAGGGATTCCCTATCCGGGCAGGGGCGCGGGGGAAGTGGAGGACAGATGCAGCAGGCTGATCAGGCCAAGGATGCTCCCGGGGATCGGGGGATGGCCCTCTGGGGTGGACGATTCAGTTCAGGTCCCTCGCCGGAACTTGCCAGACTGAGCAAGTCGACACAGTTCGATTGGCGGTTGGCCGATGACGACCTGGCGGGTTCCCGTGCCCATGCCCGTGCCCTGGCCAGGGCAGGCCTCCTGACCCCGGAGGAGTTGAAGGCCATGGAGGATGCCCTGGACCGGCTCCAGGATCAGGTCGACTCCGGCACCTTCGTCCCCGATGATGCCGACGAGGATGAGGCCACCGCCCTGGAGCGGGGCTTGATCGACCTGGCGGGTGACCGGCTGGGCGGGAAACTGAGGGCCGGCCGTTCCAGGAACGATCAGATAGCCGCCCTGATCCGCATCTGGCTGCGTCGGCACGCCCGTATCGTGGCCGGGGAGATCCTGGCCTTGGCCCATGCCCTGATGGACCAGGCCCAGAAGGCCGGAGGAACGGTCATGCCGGGGCGGACCCACATGCAGCACGCCCAGCCCGTCCTCCTCGCACACCAGCTCATGGCCCACGTCTGGCCGCTAATCCGCGACCTGGAACGCCTGGTTGACTGGGACAAGCGTGCCGATGCCAGTCCGTACGGATCCGGTGCCCTGGCCGGGAACACCCTGGGACTGGATCCGGATGCCGTGGCCCAGGAACTGGGGTTCTCCCGGGTCAGCGCCAACTCAATAGACGGGACGGCCGCCAGGGATGTGGTGGCCGAGTTCTCCTTCATCGCCGCCATGGTCGGGGTCGACGTCTCCCGCCTGGCCGAGGAGATCATCATCTGGAACACCCAGGAGTTCGCCTTCGTCCGTCTGGACGATGCCTACTCGACCGGTTCCTCGATAATGCCCCAGAAGAAGAACCCCGACATAGCCGAGCTGGCCCGGGGGAAGGCCGGCCGTCTGATCGGCGACCTGACCGGTCTCATGGCCACCCTGAAGGGCCTGCCCACCGCCTATGCCCGTGATCTCCAGGAGGACAAGGAGGCGGTCTTCGACCAGGTCGACACCCTGGAGGTCCTCCTGCCCGCCTTCACCGGGATGGTCGCCACCCTGTCCTTCCATAAGGACCGTCTTGAAGACCAGGCGCCGACCGGGTTCGCCCTGGCCACCGACCTGGCCGAGTGGCTGGTCAAACGGGGGGTTCCCTTCAGACACGCCCATGAACTCTCCGGGGCCTGCGTCAAGCTGGCCGAGGGAAGAAACTGCGAGCTCTGGGATCTGAACGATCAGGACTTCATCAAGGTCTTCCATGACTACCTGCCGGCTGACCAGGCCCCGAAGGTCCGCGAGGTCCTTTCGGCCGGCGGCTCCGTTCAGGCCCGGAATGGTCGCGGGGGTACCTCGCCGCGACGTGTTGCCGAACAGATGGAGGAGGCCAGGGCCCTCCTGGCCGACCTTGACGGGTTCGCCCAATCGACCTCCGATGGTCCGGCCTATCACATGCCGCAGTGAGCCTGTCGCAGGTACCTGAGTTACAATTCCATCTCGGTACATGGGATGAGGCGGTTCCCCAAGGGTCCGCGGAATCTGCCGATTCCCGGATTCTCGGTGGGAAAGGCAGTGGTCGGTTATGAATCCTGCGGTGCTGGTCGAGGCCTGGTGGGCCAAGCATCATGTGAAGTTGGCCGCCGAACCGGCAGGGGAACGTCAGGGAACATGCAGGGTACCGGACGCATCGTCGGCTTCCTCCGGGGATGCCGAACCCCTGACCATGGTCGCCGTCGGTGATTCCATGTCGGTCGGGTGCGGAGTCACCGACCAGAGCCAGGGGTTCATCCCCGACATCGCCCAGTCCCTGGCCGTCCGCCTGGGCAGGACGGTCAGCTGGTCCACATATGGCCGTCTCGGGGCCACCATCCGCCGGGTGCGGTACCGGCTCCTCCCGGAGGTCACGGGCCACGCCGACCTTCTCGTGATCTGCGCCGGATCCAACGACATCATGGCCAACCGCTCCTGGGAGGAGTGGCGGACCGACCTGTCGGCCACCGTTGAGGATGCCAAGTCCAAGGGCACCAGGGTCCTGGTTCTCAGCTCTGGCCAGCTCTACCGGGATCCGGCCCTGGGCAAGGCCCTGCGGGCCGAAGTGGAACGGCGCATCGACCGGCAGACCGCAATCAGCGAGGAGATCTGTGCCGGAGCAGGGGTGACCTACGTGGACGCCACCCATGACGACGTCGGCACGGATCGTCAGGACTTCTGGGGCATCGACCACTTTCATCCCGGGTGTGAAGGCTACCGGCGCATGGCCGAATGTGTGGTCTCCAAACTGCCCGAGGCCTTCGTGGATGACCTTCGTTCCCTTTGATCGGGTCGTCGGCATCCATCTCCCTTTTAGGCGAAACAACGGGCCTGAAACCGGTTCCTGTGTCGCCCTCATTTGCAAGAATGGATAGGTTACGACCATATTCGCGAGAATTTGATAGGGAGTTGCCTCACATGGCACAGGTCACTGATTTCAAGGAAGCGGGATTCGACTCGCTTTTCGGCGAGCTCAAGTGGCGCGGTCTCATAGCCCAGTGTACGGATGAGTCCGAGCTGAAGAAGACCCTGGGTGATACTTCGGTGACCTATTATTGCGGGTTCGATCCGACCGCCCCCTCCCTTCATGTCGGCAACCTGGTCCAGCTGCTCAACATGCGTCACCTCCAGGCCGCGGGTCTCCACCCCATCGCGGTCGTCGGGGGCGCCACCGGTCTGATCGGCGATCCCCGCCAGTCCGGCGAACGTACCCTGAACCCCAAGGAGACCGTTTCCGGGTGGACCGAGCGTCTGCATAGACAGATCGGCCGTTTCCTGGATACCGAGGGTGACCAGGCCGTCCGCTTCGTCAACAACTTCGAGTGGACCGGGTCCATGAGCGTCATCGACTTCCTCCGTGACGTGGGCAAGAACTTCCGCATGGGAACCATGCTGGCCAAGGATACCGTGGCCCGCAGGCTCAATTCCGACGAGGGGATCTCCTTCACCGAGTTCAGCTATCAGGTCCTCCAGGGCAACGACTTCCTGGAACTCTTCGACCGATACCACTGCACCCTCCAGCTGGGCGGCAGCGACCAGTGGGGGAACCTGACCTCGGGACTGGACCTGATCCGGAAGGTGCGCGGGGCCGGCGTCAACGTCATGACCAGCCCCCTGATCACCGATTCCCAGGGCAAGAAGTTCGGCAAGTCCGAGGGGAACGCGGTCTGGTTGGATTCGACCATGTTCAGCCCCTACCGCTTCTACCAGTTCTGGTTCAACCAGCCCGACGACCAGGTGGTCAAGCTCCTGAAGACCTTCACCTTCCTGCCGAAGGCCAGGATCGAGGAGCTGGAGCAGGAGGTGGCCACCAACCCCGGTGCCCGCGAGGCCCAGAAGGTCCTGGCCTGGGAGGTCACCAGCTATGTGCACGGCGACCGTGCCGCCCAGGGCGCCATCGATGCCTCCGGGGCCCTCTTCGGCCGTGGCAAGTCCCTGGACGAACTGGAGGAGGATGTGCTCGACAGCGCCCTGGATGGTCTCAAAGTGGAGGATGCCTCGGGTGGACGGGTCTTCGCCCCGGCCCAGGTCGGTCAGCGCGTGGTTGAAGCGGGTGTAAGTGCCGGTCTCTTCAAATCGGTATCCGAGGCCAGGAAGACCGTCAAGTCCGGCGGGCTTTACCTGAACAACCAGAGGGTGGAGGACCAGGACAGGGTCCTGGATGAGAACGACTTTCTGCATGGGCGTTTCGCTCTGATCCGCAGAGGAAAGAAGGCCCTGGGCGCTCTTGAACGCCGGGCCGACAAGTAGGAATAAAGGACACAGATGGCAGAAGAACACAGTCACTCCCGCAACGACCGGGGTCACTCCGGCGGCCCTCGCTCGGGGGGTTCCCGCTCAGGCGGTTCGCATTCGGGTTACCGCGGCAAGGGCGGCTACCAGGGCCACGGGTCCTCGGGTTCCAGGGGAGGCGGATACCGGGGAGGTTCCCGTTCCGGTGGCTTCCGGCACGGGTCGGGAGATTTCCATGGCCATCGCGACCGGCAGGATGGCCAGGGTGGTGGGGACCGCAGGCGTGATGACCATCAGGGCCAGTACCGCCACGATGACCGTCGTTCGGGGTATGGCGACCACCGCCAGGGTGGAAACCGTCAGGGTGGATACCAGGGGCGTCGCAACGATGATGAGCGTCGTGACGGGTATGACCGCCATAACGGCTATGACGGTCGTGGTGACAAGGATCGCCGTGACTTCCAGAATAGGGGCAACCGTAATGACCGCGGCGGCCACCGTTCCGACAACCGTGGCCATGATGGGTACCGTGGCCACTCCGGGGGCCGTGGCGGATATGGTTCCAACCGGGGTGGCGCCTTCCATGATCGTCGCCAGGGAGAGGACCGCGGGTATCAGCGCCGGGACGACCGCCGTCAGGATGACAGGCGCCGGGACGACCGCAACCAGGGCCAGGACCGCTGGTTCGACCGTCATGAGGACCGGGGCGGATTCCGCAGGGATGACAACCGAGGTTACTCTGGTGGCAATGACCGCCGCAATGATCGGCGTGACGACCGTCATGGAGACAACCGTGGCTACGGCCGCAGGGATGACAATCGTGGTCATCGGCGTCGTGACGACAACCGCGGTTACGGACGTCGTGACGGTAACCGCGGCTATCAGCGCCGGGATGATCGTCATGACGATCGCAGGTCCAGAGGGTACAGCGACAGGCGTCAGGGTCACGGCGATGACCGTCGTCGCGACAATGGCTTCAACCGTTCCGGTGACCGTAGTGGCCAAGGCGGCTATGAGAGGCGTGACTCTCGAGGTTATGACCGTCGCAATGACCGTGGCGACAACCGCAGGGGCTTCTACCGGCGCGACCGCCATGAGGGCTATGACCAGGCCCGCCGCAACTCCGACGGGACCATCTCCTATCCCTCGCAGAACCCCTATACGGACCGTCGCCCGGGTGAGCCCAAGATGCCCAAGGGTCTTGAGTGGTCCATGCTCTCCAAGGACGAACGCGAACGCCTGCGCGGCCTGAGCAAGGAGCACGCCGAGAACATCGGTCTGCACGTCCTGGCAGCGTATGCCCTTGAGGAGAGCGATCCCGAGGGGGCCCTGGCTCATGCCAAGTGGGCCGCCAAACAGGCTTCCAGGATCGACCTGGCCCGGGAAACCCTGGCTCTGGTCTCCTACAGGCAGGGTGACTACAAGCTGGCCCTGAAGGAGTTCCGCACGGCCTACCGGATGAACGGGTACCCGGATTACCTTCCCTTCATAGCCGACTGCGAGCGGGGCCTGGGCAATGCCCGCAAGGCCATCGAAGAGGCCACCTCCGGGGAGGCCCGGAAGCTGACCGGCGAGTCCAAGGTCGAGATGTTCCTGGTCTACGCGGGTGCCCTTGGCGACCTGGGTCTCTGGGACAAGGCCATCGAGACGGTTCAGGCCCTGGTCAAGGCCAGGGGATTGAGCGGGGACTACCGGATGCGAGCCGTCCAGGCCGAGCAGAACTTCCTGGACCAGGCCGGTCGTCCCGAGGAGGCCCTGGAACTGGAACCCTTCCTGGAGAAGCTTGAGGCCCAGTACGCCGACGAGGAAGAGGACCCGGATGTTCCACCCAAGGAGATCCTGATCGACTACGACCTGGAGCATCTGGACGATTCGATGATGGAGCAGCTCTCCATCGATCCGCACGATGGCGACTACCTGGATCAGCTGGATGTCGATCGGTCTGCACGGTTTGTCTGGGGTCGGGATCCTGTCCGCCCCGAGGTGCTTCCCGCCCGGGTCGGCTGGATTCCTTCGGTCATCGCCGGTCAGCATGGCGGACAAACCGGCGAGGCATCCGACGAATCGGCCGACAGGGACTCCGTCCGGGTGTACGAAGATCTGGACGATACCCAGGATCCGGTTGCCGATGGAGATTCGGAAGACCGGGCCTCAGACGCCTTGGACGAGGCGGACCGGGCCAGGGAGGATTGATTCATGACCGCATTCCTGAAAGGTGCCGAAACCTCACTGGCCCGGACCTACCGTCTGGCCCTTCTCGATCTGGACGGGGTGGTCTACCGCGGAGCCGACCCCATCAGGAATGCGGCCACGGGTATATCCCAGGCCGAATCGCAGGGGATGACCATCTCCTACACCACCAATAACGCGTCCAGGACCCGGAAGGCCGTGGCCGACCAGCTGCGTGGGTTCGGACTGAAACTCGATGACCAGCAGATCATCACCTCATCCATCGTGGCGGCCAGGATGCTCCGCCATAATCTGCATGAGGGTGCCAGGGTCCTGGTCATCGGTGCGGATCACCTCCGTCAGGAGGTCAGGGCCAACGGGATGGAGGTTGTCGATAAGGCCAAGGATCATCCCGAAGCCGTCATTCAGGGCTGGAATCCCAAGCAGAACTGGGAGGAGCTTGCCGAGGCCTCCTATGCCATCGGCCAGGGGGCCCGTTTCTTCGCGACCAACATGGACCGGACCATCCCCCGGGAGGGCGGCATAGCTCCGGGCAACGGTGCCATGATCGAGACCGTGGTCATCGCCACCGGTAGGACGCCCGAGGCCTCGGCCGGCAAACCCGAATCAGCCATGTACGACGAGGCCCGTCAACTTCTTGCCGGCAGCGCGGGGCCGATTCCCACCAAGGACTGCCTGCCGGTGGGCGACCGGCTGGATACCGATATCGAAGCGGCCAACCGGGGCGGATACGAGTCCCTGGTGGTCCTGACCGGCGTGGCCAGCATCGAATCCATCATTCTGGCGGAGCCCCAGTACCGCCCCACCTATATCAGCGCTGACCTGCTCGGACTCGTCCAGCCCCATTCCGCCCCGGGGAAGTCGGCGGACCAGGTCTGGCATTGCGGACGTGCCGGGGCTGTCCTGCGGGATGGAGTCTTGGACCTGCGGGCTGAAGATACAGCGACCGGGCAGGCTGAGGACGGGAGGCCATACGATCCCGGTGCAGACCTGGATGCCGTCCGGGCCAGTGCCTGTGCCGTCTGGGAGTATATGGACCGGGGTCATGATGTGCATGATCTGCGTCTTCCTCAATTCAGGATCGGTGTCTGAGGGGTATGGGGAGCCAGGAAACCGGTAAGGACCATGGTGGGCCTACGCCCATGGACGTGCTCCTGGCCGGTAAGATCAAGAGGCCCTCAATGGCCGTACCGCGGACAGAAGTCTCCTCCGATGCTGTCGAGCAGGGGGCGGAACACGTCCCTTCTTCTCCATCCTCTTCATCGGCCGGAGTTCCTCCTGCTGGGAACGAGTCTGAAACCTCCGGTGGGAGTACGGAAGCCATGGAGGAACTGGTCAGCCGGTTCCCTGAACTGGCCCGGGTGGATGACCTGGGTCTCGAGGAGCAGGTCAGGATATTTCAGAGTGCCCTGGATGCACTCCAGAAGGAGTTGCATGGCCAGGACTGACGATGCGGGAATCGCAGGTGAGGCGGAGTCCGGTGCCTCGATAGAAGGGTCCGGCCGTCTGGATAAGGCCATTCAGGACCTGGGACTGTCGGATTCCCGCTCCCGGGCCCAGCGGCTGATCCTGGAGGGTTCGGTCCGTCTTTCCGGCGTGGTCTGCACGAAACCCTCGGCCAAGGTCAAAGCCGGTGACGTGGTTCAGGTCGACAAGGGTCCCGACTACGCTTCACGCGGGGCCTACAAGCTGGCCGGTGCCTTCGGTGCCTTCGAGCCCATGGGGCTGCCCAGTCCGGAAGGCCGCCTCTGCCTGGATATCGGAGCGTCAACCGGCGGTTTCACCGACCTCCTCCTGCGCAAGGGGGCCAGCAGGGTCATCGCCCTCGATGTGGGCGAGGATCAGCTGCTCGACCGCATTGCCCAGGATCCCCGGGTCATAGGGATGAGCGGGGTCAACATCCGCGATGTGGTCCCTGAAGATCTGCCCTACCGGCCCGACTACGTGGTCTCAGACGTATCCTTCATCTCATTGACTTACGTAATCCCCGTCATTCCGGCTCTGGTGGCCCCTGGCACCCAGTGCATCCTCCTGATCAAACCCCAGTTCGAGGTCGGCAGGACCCTGCTGGGCCATCATGGTGTGGTCACTGAGGAGGACCGCCGTGTCCAGGCCGTGGAACGGGTGACCAGATGCGCCCTGGAATCAGGTTTCGAAGTCAAGGGTCAGGTGCCATCACCCATAACCGGAGCCCATGGCAATGTCGAGTACCTGCTCTGGCTGTCGAAACGCAGGCAGGCCTCCGACGGATAGTCCTATATCGAGACCGTCTCGATTCTGGATAGTCAATATCGGAAACGGCTGTCTTGACGGAGCTCTCCGACCGAGCCGGTCCCTTCAAGTCCATGCCCCTTGTGATGGAGACCCTATAGAGTAGGGATGGTATTCCTTGTTCACCTGGTTCAGGTGAACAAGGAGGACAGATGCCGACCGATGTCTGTCCTGGGTTTTCAAGCCCGACGGGGAGAGTCGATGGAGTGGTGAGGTACGAATCATGCGCAGGGCTACCGTGTACGATGTTGCCGAGCGGGCTGGTGTTTCCATTGCAACCGTCTCTTTCACTTACAGACAGCCGAATCGGGTGCGTGAATCGACACGGCGTAAGGTTCTTGCGGCCGCTCGGGAACTGGACTATATACCCAGTGCCAATGCGCGTGGCCTGGCCAAGGGACGGACAGGTGTGCTGGGCTTGTACTCCTTTGATCTTCTTTTGGAACACCCCCTGGGTCAGGGGAATCCTGCCTCTGACGTTGGATTGAAATCGGACGTGGACTCTGACCTGGACGGAGCAGAGCCCAATATCCGCGCCTACCCTCTCTATGTGGACGAGGTCCAACGGGGGTTCGAGCTGGAATGCTGGCATCAGGGTCAGGCGGTCCTGCTGAGCAGCTCGGATGACGGGAAACGGGGGGAATCAATCACCGATCTGGCAGGACGAGTGGACGGGCTGGCGCTCTTCTCCTGGGGAGAGAGTCCTGAAGCATTGAAACGGCTGGCCAAGACCATTCCGGTAGTCATGCTGAGCCAAAGCAAGGGCGACTTGCCCGTCATGTATCTTTCCTTTGATAATGAATCCGGAATGAATCGGATCGTCGACCATCTGGTGGATGTGCATGGGGCCAGGCGGATTGTTTTCATCGGTACCCTGGATTTCCCTGAGGTGGGTGTGCGACTGGATATTGTGAAGCGACGGGTGCACAAGCGGGGCCTTCCGGCGTGTCGACCAATCGACGCCGTTTTGGATCATCGGGTGCTTTACCAGGCCTTGGCCCATGTGGTTCGTGAGGATAAACTCCCGGATGCCTTGGTCTGTGCCAATGATCAGATGGCACTGTCCGTCATGGATGTCCTCCTTGATTTAGGTATCCGTGTCCCAAGGGATGTCATTGTGACGGGCGTTGATGGCATCCTGGCCGGGAGATTCGCCACCCCAGCCCTGACCACCGTCCAACTTTATATGGAACGGTTGGGGAGGATGGCGGCCGATAGCCTTGCCGAGAGGGATGGACAGCCTTGGAAAGAGCCTCGGAGCGCCATGGCGCCGGCAAGGCTGGTTGTCAGAGAGAGCTGTGGTTGCCATGGTCAGGCGGTCTGACGTGCGTGTCGTCCGCCCGTAGTCATCCAAATCAGTATATTGGCGTTGGTGCCTTGTCCGACCGTTTGACCTTTAGAATCTAAGCGCATAGACTATGAACTGCAATCTAAGCACTTAGATTTGTATTATTTCGTATTTATTCGAGGAGGAATGTAATGCAGAGAATAATGAAAGGGGCCCGTGTGACGGCTGCCGTGGTCTGCAGCCTGGCTGCAATGGCCGGAATGTCAGCCTGCGGGCGTACCGAAGGTGGAGACGCCAAGGGCAATGGTTCCGCTGTTGCCAGCATCGACAGCAAGCCGGCAAAAGGAGATCTGACGCTCTGGGCCATGGGTGCCGAGGGGGAGAAGCTCCCCGAGCTGGTCAAGGACTTTGAAAAGGAGAACCCTGACGTTCATGTCAAGGTGACCTCCATACCTTGGGCTTCCGCCCACGACAAGTTCCAAACGGCCATTGCAGCTGGCAATGGCCCGGATCTGGCCCAGATGGCCAACACCTGGATGGCCGATTTCGGCAATGCCTTCTCGACCGTACCGGGCAACCTCTCCATGGATGATATGGCCTCCGGTCCCGTTCAGGGCGGCAAGGTCGGCGGTAAGCAGCTGGGTGTGCCGTGGTATATCGACACCCGCGTCCTCTATTACCGCACTGATCTGGCCCGGCAGGCCGGTTGGGACCATGCTCCCAGGACCTGGGATGAGCTCAGCGCAATGGGTGAGGACATGAAGAGGCTGGAAGGCACGGACTTCGGTCTCTACCTGAACCCGGCGGGCACGGACAACTTCATCGCCGATCTTCCGTTCGCTTTCTCGGCTGGTGCCTCGTTGACGGACAAGTCGGGTAGGAAGTGGACCTTGAACACCCCGGAGATGCGCAAGGCCATCACCTATACCAGCAATCTCTTCAAGGACGGCATAGCCGATGTGAATGCCGATACGAGCGCCGGTGCCAACATGGCCGCCTTCGCCTCAGGAAAGACCCCCATGATGTTGGAAGGCCCCACTGCCATCGGTCAGGTGGAGCAGGTAGGTGGCCCCGGTATGAAGAACAAGTTCACCACTGCTCCTCTGCCCAAGGGTGACAAGGGGTCGGTCTCCTATTCGGGAGGCAGCGACATGGTCGTGTTCAAGGACTCCAAGAGCCAGGATGCCGCCTGGAAGATGGTCAAGTGGATGAGCAGGCCTGAGACCCAGGCCAAGTGGTACAAGCTTTCCACCGATCTTCCGGCCTCGTCCAAGGCCTGGGAGGATCCTGAGCTGAAGGAAGACGACAAGCTGACCGCTTTTGCCACCCAGATGAAAAGCATGAAGACCACCCCGTCCGTCACCACCTGGGCACAGGTCAATGCTTCGGGCGATAAGATCATGGAGCAGATCAACAAGGGCGCCATCAGTGTTGACAAGGGCCTGGAGCAACTCCAGTCCGAGGCAGAGTCAGCCGGGATGGGCAACTGACCATGAGTCGTAAGCAGCCGTCGAAGGATACGGGGCGTTCGTCCTCGGTCCTACGTCGTAGGCGGACCCTCATCGCATGGGGGTTCGCCTTGCCCTTCACCCTAGTCTTCGTGGTTTTCATGCTCCTGCCCCTCCTGTCGTCACTGATGATGTCGTTTACCGATATCACCGCCAGGGACCTCAGGACCCCTTTCGATGTCAACTTTGTCGGACTCCAGCAGTATGCGACCCTTTTCAAGGATCCTCAGTTCTTGCGATCCCTCGGTATCACCGGTATTTTCGTGGTGGTCGGTCTACCCATAACCATGGCCCTGGCGCTTTGCTTTGCCGTGGCCCTCAACAAGGGCGCCAAGCACTTGAACGGTTTCTTCCGGGCTCTGTATTATGCCCCGGTCGTGGCCAGCGTGGTGGCTGTTTCAGTGGTCTGGCGATATATCCTCCAGCGCGATGGACTGCTCAACGATGCCCTGGCCCTAGTCGGGATTCAGGGCCCGGACTGGTTGCATGATACCCGTTTCGCTCTGCCGGCTCTGATTGTCATGACCACATGGCGCAACATGGGTACCCTGATGATCATCTTCCTGGCCGGACTCCAGGCAGTCCCTGAGGACGTCAAGGAGGCGGCTGCCATAGATGGCGCATCCAGGACGAGGACTTTCTGGAGCATCACCATGCCCCTTCTGAGGCCGACCCTGCTCCTGGGGGCCGTGCTCCTGTCCGTGACCTACCTGCAGTTCTTCGAGGAATCTTTCGTCATGACCCAGGGAGGGCCCCTGAACTCGACGCTGTCTGCTTCCTACTATGTCTACCAGAAGTTCAGCTTCGGGCAGTACGGCTTGTCATCAGCGGCCAGCTACATCCTCTTCATCATCATCGCCTTGGTCAGCGCCCTGCAGTTCCGGGTGCTCCGCACGCAGGAATGAGGCAATCATGACTTCTGTATATTCCGGTCCTGTCCAGGCAGACCGGACCAAGCCCTCTTTGTGGAAGCGGTTTACAAGGGGACGCGGTCTTACCTATACGGTTCTGGCCGTGGTCGGTTTGGTCTGGATATTCCCCTTCATCTGGATGGCCCTGGGCTCGATCAAGAGCCAGGGGGAGATTCTCGCCACCCCGCCCACCTTCTGGCCGAAGAACCCGACGCTGGAGAACTATGCCAAGTGGTTCGGAGAGCTGAACTTTGGGACCTACTTCGTCAACAGCATGATTGTTGCGGTGATTACGGTCCT
The DNA here is from genome assembly GCF_036987015.1 of Bifidobacterium indicum. Classification (NCBI taxonomy): domain Bacteria; kingdom Bacillati; phylum Actinomycetota; class Actinomycetes; order Bifidobacteriales; family Bifidobacteriaceae; genus Bifidobacterium; species Bifidobacterium indicum. The sequence continues at coordinate 775,342 of NZ_BTXM01000001.1, read as the reverse complement.
GGGGAACGTGGTCTTCTGCTCCATGGTCGGATATGCGCTGGCCAAGATGGATTTCGCTGGCAAGCGCATTCTCTTCGGAGCCGTCATGATCACCCTTATGGTGCCCAGTGTCTCGACCTTTGTGCCGCTCTTTGTCATTGTTTCCAACCTGGGGTTGTCCAATACCTATTGGGCCCTGATCCTGCCTTTCCTCACTCAGCCCATTGGTGTATTCCTGATGAGGCAGTTCATGATGGGGATTCCGGATGCCCTCCTGGAGGCGGCCCGGGTGGATGGTGCAGGTGAGTTGAGGATCTTCTGGTCCATAGTCCTTCCCCAGTGCGGGCCGCCTCTAGCGACCCTGAGCATACTGACCTTCCTGGCCTCCTGGAACAACTTCCTGTGGCCATTGGTCGCTATGCAGACCAACGATCGTTATACCCTGCCGGTGGCGCTTTCCCTGTACTCGACAGGGCAGAACGCCACGAATTATGGAGTCCTGCTGGCAGGTGCGGTCTTGGTCATTACGCCGATACTCCTGCTTTTCGTGGCCCTGCAGCGTTACTTCATCCAGGGTGTAGCAATGACCGGCATCAAGTAATCCCAGCTTTTGTACCCCGGACTCTATTTGGGGCCGGGGCATGGAAGCGACCGCCATCATCGGGCCTTCCCCGTCGATGGCGTGATTTTTGTCTTTATTGAACCAGCAGCATCAAGTTCCGTCACAGAAAGGTCCACCATTGCCAATGCAACGGTCAACTTACTCATTCCCGCAGGATTTTCTCTGGGGTGCAGCAACCGCTGCCCACCAGGTGGAGGGCAACAACGTTAGCTCGGACTGGTGGGAACGGGAGCATCGGGATGATACCGACCTGGCCGAACCTTCAGGGGATGCCCTGGACAGTTACAACCGATACGAGGATGATATTGACCTGATCGTCAAAGGTGGTCTGGGTGCCTATCGATTCTCTCTGGAGTGGGCCAGGATTGAGCCCGAGGAGGGGTTCTTCTCCAAGGCTCAGCTCTTGCACTACCGGCGGATGATTGAGGTCTGCCTTGAACGGGATGTTGTTCCTGTAGTGACTCTGAACCACATGACCTTGCCGCGTTGGTTCGCCCATCGCGGAGGATGGAGGTCCGAGGATTCAGCCGATCTGTTTGGTCGCTATGTGGCCAGGGTTCTCCCTATTCTGGACGGTGTGACCTGGGTCTGCACCATCAATGAGCCCAATATGGTCGCCTTGACACGGGGAGGTTCGCAGGGATCCAACATGGCCGCCTCCCAATTGCCTTCTCCGGATCCTGTGATCTCCGAATCGCTGATCCGGGCGCATGACCGAGCTCGGGAGATTCTTGCCGAGGTGGACGCCATCCGTTCCGGCTGGACCATTGCCTGCCAGGATTTCCAGGCCGCTCCGGGATGCACCCGCCAGATGGAGGAGTACCGATATCCTCGTGAGGACATATTCACGGAGGCAGCCAAGGGAGATGATTTCGTCGGTGTCCAGGCTTATCTGCGGACCATCATCGGACCAGAAGGGCCCCTGCCCGTCGTCGACGGTGCGGAGCGTACTCTGACCGGCTGGGAGTACTACCCCCAATCCTTGGAACACGCAGTCCGCCATACTTGGGAGGTGACTGGCCACGTTCCGATAGTGGTTACCGAAAACGGCATTGCCACAGGTGACGATTCTCGGCGCATCGACTATACCTATGATGCCTTGGCTGGGCTCCATACGGCCATGGACGATGGAATAGACGTGCAGGGCTATCTGCATTGGTCCTTGCTTGACAATTACGAATGGGGTTCGTTTAGACCCACCTTTGGTTTGGCTTCATGTGATCCCGACACCTTCAAGAGGGTTCCCAAACCCTCAATGAAGTGGTTGGGCAGAGTTGCGCAAACCGGTGTGCTGAGCCATCCCTGAGTCGTCCACCATCCGGGAAGCAGGTTGTATGTGGATTGTCTGTTTGCCGATGGGTTGGTTGCTTTTGGATTGTCGATATCCCCAAGCCTTGGTTCCCGCCGGGAAGTGCATCGGGTCTGACCAGTCAGGACCATTGTTCCGGTCCGGATCTTCTGCAGAGGCATGAATCCGAATTGATCGCTTATGCTGTCATCAATTCGTGTTCTGCATTTGAACTGTGGTCTGGTTCGACTAATTGAGACGTTTTCCCCCCGTACTACAGCGACACACGAAGCTGGACGCCAGCCGCAAACGGTGCGGCTAACGAGGAGAGGACCGCCTTGTCCAGGCCGTGGAACGGTTGACCAGGCGTGTCCTGGAATCAGGTTTCGGGGTCAGGGGCGGGTGTCATCGCCCATAACCGGAGTCCATGGCAATGTTGAATACCTGCTCCGGTTATCGGATACGGCTGAAATCTGACCCTCGGCCATTCGTATTGACGGGATGGCCTGTTTCACCGTCTCGGAGCGGCTTTCCTGGGCCGCGGATAAGCAATGCTATATTTGGTCATGCCTACTTCCCCTTTTTCCAGGAGGTCTCGTGGCTGGGATCAAGGATGTCGCCGCCGAAGCCGGAGTTTCCATCAGCACCGTTTCATATGTCCTCTCGGGAAAACGACGAGTCAGCGATGAGACCAAGTTGAAGGTTCTTGAGGCTGTTCGTCTCCTGGATTACCGTCCCAAGCGGGGAGCCGCCATGCTGCGCCAGGGGGGCCCGGACCAGGTTGATGGCGCTGAGTTCCCCCATGCACAGCTACACCGACTACAGCAACTATGCCGCGTTCTTCTTCGCGGTTGTGGCCAGGGCGCGTCGCTACCACTACAACGTCGTGCTGCTTACGGACGAAAACGAGGAGGATGAACTGCTGCGCATGTCATACAGCGGCATGGTCGACGGGGTACTGCTGCTGGACGTCAATACCGACGATGAGCGAGTGGCTCATGCGCGAACATCCATGGTGCCCTATGTCTCTATCGGTTGCGCGAAGGACCATGCGGACCTTGTTTCCGTGGATACCGATTTCGAAGCCATGGGCAGGATGGCCATTGATGAGTTCTACCGGTTGGGGCATCGGAATGTGCTCATGATCGGAGCCAGTGAGGAAAGCTACCGCCAAGGATCGAACTTCCTGGTCCGGACCAGGGAATCCGTTGAAACGCGAGCAAAGGTGCTGGGAATGCACCTGGACTTCCGATACTCCACCGGTGATGACGCAGTGCACGTGGAGGAGGTCATTGCCTCAGCCTACATGCAGACCCCGGGCATAACGGCGATTATGGCCCAAACCAACATCAGCCACATGAATAACGTCATCGGTTCCTTGTTCAGACGAGGCAAGTCCATTCCCGGCGATGTATCGCTCCTGGCCTTGAGCACCTTCGGCAACGCTTCGGTCATGGAACAGCCCATAGATGAGATTCCCATGCAGCCCAACAAGACATGCTCCCGCGGAGTGGACATGCTCATGGACCGTCTTGAAGGGCGTGAATCCAATCTCGGGGCGGTTGAGCTGATTCCTTCGAGTTACCTTCGCCGAGGATCGGTCGGCCCGGTTTCCGGCAGAGGCTGAACGGTCCGTATCTTCCACTGCAACGACTTGTCGAAAATTGTCGAAATAGTCGGCCGATGATAGTGCAATGAATAAATTAAGTACTGGTTATTCATCGCGGATGACCCTTGAGCAATGAGGCCGAAAGGAGAGGACTCCTATGAAGGTGTCTAAGACAATCATGGCGGCGCTGACAGCCGTGGCGAGTCTCGTGGGACTTGCATCCCTGTCCGGTTGTGGCGGCAGTGACAGCGCCCAGGAGGAGCACCCTGATTCCATCAAGATCTGGTACTACGAGGAGGACAACGGCGCACAGGGCAAGGCCTGGAAGCAGGCCATCGCCGATTACCAGAAGAAGACCGGCGTCAAGGTCAACTTCGAGAAGAAGACCTTCGAGCAGATCAGGCAGAACGCCAGCCAGATCCTGAATTCCGACGATGCCCCCGATGTCATGGAGTATAACAAGGGCAACGCCACGGCCGGCCTGCTCTCGAGCCAGGGACTGCTGTCCAGCCTGAACGATTACGTCAAGAAGTACAACTGGGATAAGAAGATCACCGGCTCACTCGCCGCCCCCGGTAAGTATGACGAAAAGGGCGTCATGGGATCCGGTGATTGGTATGGCATCACCACCTACGGCGAGGAGGTGATGATGTACTACAACACGGAGATGTTCGAGAAGTACGGCATCGCCATTCCCAAGACCATGCCCGAGCTGGAAGCAGCCATGCAGAAGTTCAAGGACAACGGTGTGACACCGCTGTCCGAGGGTGTGGCCGAGTATCCTCTGCAGCACCTCTGGTGGCAGCTGGTCCTGCAGAAGGCGGATACCAAGCTGATCAACGCCTACCAGCGCTATGACGGCAAGGTTGACTGGGAGGGTCCCGCCATGACCTACGCCACCGACACCATCAAGGACTGGGTCGACAAGGGATACATCAGCAAGGATTCAACCGGTCTCAAGGCCGAGGATGCCGGGCAGAACTTCATGAAGGGCACCTACCCCATGTTCTTCTCCGGATCATGGTGGTTCGGACGCTTCCAGAGTGATGTTCCCAACCTCAAGTGGCAGGTCGGTCTCTTCCCCGAGTCCAAGAAGATCCCTGGCGGATCAGGCAACATCTGGGTCATTCCCGAGCGCTCCAAGAAGAAGGATGCCGCTGCCGAGTTCATCAACATGACCCTGACCAAGGACAACCAGAACCTGATGGGCAACTCCGGTGGCCTGCCCATCGCCGCGGATGCCGATAAGATAACCGACCCCAAGAGCAAGGAACTGATATCGGGGTTCAACGAGGTCATCAAGGATGACCGTCTGGGGTACTATCCCGATTGGCCCACCTCCACACTCTATGACGAGCTCAATGCCGGCCTGCAGGAGCTGGTCAACGGCACCAAGGCCCCCAAGGACGTACTCAAGGAACTCCAAGGCAAGTACGACAAGGGTGTTGAGACGTCAGGCGTGAAGCAGAAGTAATCACAAGAACGCTCGGATTGCCCGATCAGTCAATCCGAGCCTGGCTTTATTCACCGGATGGTCTCGCAGCACCGGTCAACGGACCTGCTTTCTTGAGGAAGTGGATTCCCGGTCCTGCGGGACACCGCCCGGACATCATTTGTGTATGAGGAAGTGAGACATGGGATCTCGAAGAAAGAAAGGCGCCGAATCGGTCTCCGCCAGAACCGACGAAGAGCGTGGGATGTCCCGGATACCGGGTAATCCGTCTAACCGTTTCTGGTGGTATCTGATACCAGGCCTGGTGGTCCTGCTCTGGATCATCATCGTGCCGGCTATCTGGAACATCTATCTGAGCTTCACCAACTACCGGGGCATACGTCCGCCGAAGTGGATCGGGTTGGATAACTGGTCCAGACTCATGAGGGATGCCACCTTCTGGGCTTCCTTCCGCAACTCCATCTGGATGATCGTGGCCATGGTGGTCATTCCCATCCTGATCGGTCTGATTCTGGCCTCTCTGGTGTTCGACGTGGTGCAGAAACGCTTCGGTGCCAAGACCGCTTCGACCATGAGAGCCATCTACTACTTCCCCCAGCTCCTGCCCATCTCCGTGGCCGCCCTGGTCATGGGCTGGATTTTCCGGCCAGAGAACGGTGCCCTCAATGCCATTCTGAAAGGAATGGGCCTGGGGCGCTTCCAGCACAACTGGCTGGGATCGCCTGATACGGCTTTGATATTCCTGATGATCATCATGATCTGGATTCAGCTGGGGTATCCGCTGGTCATCTTCATGTCAGGGCTGCAGAGGGTCGATCCGGAACTGTACGAAGCGGCCAGCCTGGATGGGGCCAACTGGTGGCAGCGGTTCAGGGTCATCACCCTGCCGGCCATCAAGCCCGAGATCTTCGTGGTTGCCCTGACCTGCACCATCGCCGCCCTGAAGGTCTTCGCTCCCGTATACATGCTGACCAAGGGCGGCCCTGGCGACAGCACCATCGTGCCCTCCTATTACTCCTATACCCAGTTCTTCCAGTCCCAGCAGGTCGGGTACGGAGCGGCCATAGCAACGGCCCTGACGGTGGTCATCATCGTCATATCGATTGTCTTCACCAACCTTCAGCAGCGGGTTGAGAAAGAGGATGAGGAGTAAGACATGAGTGCACATACCACGCTTCCCAAGGCAAGGAAGAACCGGACGGTGGGAGACTGGGCCATTCTGGTCCTGCTGATCATCGGCGGGCTGATCATGCTCTTCCCCTTCTTCATCCTTCTCCTCAACGCCTTCAAGACCGCGGCCGATTACAACGCATCAGGCCCGCTCTCATGGCCCAGCGAGTTCAGTCTGGCCGGTCTGGAGAAGTTCTGGACCAGGGTCAGGTTCCCCCAGAAGGTCTGGAACAGCATCTGGATCAGCGGACTGGTGTCGGTTCTGGCGGTAGGCCTCTCCGTGCTGAATTCATTCGCGCTCGGCATCGGCAGGGTCAGGGGGCGGCGCTGGATCGTCCTCCTGATCATGCTGGCCAACATGATGCCGCAGGAGGCCCTGCTCTACCCGCTCTACATCATGTTCAAGAGCATGGGGCTGTACAACTCCCAGTGGGCCATAGTGATCATATTCACCGTCATACAGAGCGCCTTCGGCACCTACCTGCTCTCCTCGGTCTACGGCACCTTCCCCAAGGCCATCCTGGAGGCAGCCACCATCGACGGTGCCAGCAGGTGGAGGGTGCTCAAGGACATCGTCTTCCCCATATCCACGCCCACGCTGAGCGTCATGCTGGTCTTCTTCTTCATCTGGACCTGGAACGAGTACATGATTCCCATGGCCTTCCTGATCGACAACGCCAAGCAGACCGTCCCGATCGCCATCGCCTCCCTGACCGGGGACAGGCTCATGGATGTGACCACCACGGCGGCGGCCTCACTGATCAGCATCGTGCCCACGCTGATCTTCTACCTCATCTTCCAGCGCACCCTCTCCAGGGGCATCACGACAGGAGCAGTGAAATAAATGAAATTCACCAATGGATACTGGCTGGCTCGACCCGGGGTCGAGGCGCTGTATGCCCGTTCGCCCTATGAACTATCGGTTGGCGATGATGGCAGGAGCATAGATGTGTTGGCCACCACGCAGGTGATTCATGACAGGGCGGATACACTCAATCTTCCGATCTTCCGCATCCATGCCTCATCGCCGGCCGAGGGCATTATCCGTGTCCGGGCATCGCATTGGAAGGGCAGCAGGGTCTGCCCCGGGTTCCCGGTCAATGAGCAGGATTCGGACGGTGGGACTGTAAGCGCCGGAGCCCAGGGCCCCGGCGATGGTGAGGTCGGCGAGGAGGGTGCCACCGTCCGCCTGGACAGCGGTGATCTGAGCCTGACCGTGACCAAGGGCAGCACTTTCGATATGACCTTCAGGTGCGCTGACAGGGAACTGACCCATGCCCGAGGCAAGTCCATGGCCAGGTTCCTCCTTGAACCCGACGCAGCGGTGTCGACCCAGCCGGTCGGGGAGTTCGGTGTTTCCCCCACGGCCAATGCCTATGACGAGTCGCCGGTCTTCACCTCCATCCAGCTCGGCCTGGGTGTGGGGGAGCGGGTCTACGGCTTCGGCGAACGGTTCGGCCCCTATCTGAAGAACGGCCAGTCCGTCGACATCTGGAACGAGGACGGCGGCACCGCCAGCGAACAGGGCTATAAGGACATCCCCTTCTACATGACCAGTAACGGATATGGTGTCCTGGTCAATAACAGAGGGCATGTATCCTTCGAGGTGGCCACCGAGAACACCGAGACCGTCCAGTTCAGCGTGCCGGGCGAGACCATCGACTTCTATCTGATCGCAGGGCCTGATCCCAAGCGGATTCTGGAGAGGTACACCGCCCTGGTCGGCAGGGCCGCCGAGGTTCCTGCCTGGTCATACGGTCTGTGGCTGACCACATCCTTCACCACCAAGTACGATGAGCGGACGGTCACCTCCATGATTGACGGCATGGCCGAGAGGGACATACCGCTCAGCGTCTTCCACTACGACTGCTACTGGATGCGCGAGTTCCACTGGACCGACTTCCAGTGGGACAAGCGGTTCTTCCCCGATATCGAGGGAACCCTGAGTCGTCTCCACCAGGACAGGGGCCTGCACGTCTGCGCCTGGATCAACCCCTACATCGGTCAGGAAAGCGCACTCTTCGATGAAGGTGCCGCCAAAGGCTACCTGGTGCGCAAACCCAACGGTGACATCTGGCAGACCGACCTCTGGCAGGCCGGCATGGGCCTGGTGGACTTCACCAATCCCGAGGCCCGCGACTGGTACAAGGAGAAGATAAAGACCCTCCTGAACCAGGGGGTCGATGCCATCAAGACCGATTTCGGTGAGCGCATCCCCTCGGATGTGGTCTGGTTCGATGGGTCTGATCCCGCCACCATGCACAACTGGTACACCCAGCTGTACAACCAGGCGGTTTTCGAGGCCATCGAGGAGACCCGTGGCAAGGGACGGGCCTGCCTGTACGCCAGGTCGGCGACCGTCGGTGGGCAGCAGCAGCCGGTGCACTGGGGCGGGGACTGTGAGTCCACCTTCAACGGCATGGCCCAGACCCTCCGGGCCGGTCTCTCCCTGGCCAGCTCCGGTTTCGGCTTCTGGAGCCACGATATCGGCGGTTTCGAGGGCGCCCATCCCGATCCAGCGGTCTACAAGCGTTGGATCGCCTTCGGTCTGCTCTCCTCCCACTCCCGTCTGCACGGCTCCACCGTCTATCGGGTGCCCTGGCTCTTCGACCAGGAGGATGAGCGCCGGGGTGTGGTCAATCCTCCCGACCAGACCGCCGTCAGTGTGCTGCGTGAGTTCACCAAGCTGAAGATATCGCTCATGCCTTACCTCTACCAGGTGGGACTCGGGGCACATGAGGATGGTCTGCCGGTCATGCGGTCCATGTTCATGGAGTTCCCCGAGGATCGTACCGCCCTTGACTGCGACCGACAGTATATGCTGGGTCCCTCCCTGCTGGTGGCCCCGGTCTTCTCCTACTCCGGAGACGTGGACTACTACCTGCCCAAGGGCGTGTGGACCAACTGGTTCACCGGCAGGCAGGAGGACTGCCGCCAGGCCGGTCGCTGGATCAGCGAGCGGTATGGTTTCGATACCGTGCCGCTCTGGATTCGAGACGGAACCGTCCTGGTAACCCGGGAGGGTCAGGCCAGCACCGAATACGCCTATGGAACCGATGCCACGGTTTCCGTTTTCATGGCCCAGGACGGCAAGGCCCAGGCCCGCGTCCGGGACGAGGCAGGCGACGATGTCGTCTTCTCCGCCGAGCGCAATGGGAATCAGGTGACCATCGCCTCCTCCGACGGCCGTGACTTCACCGGCTGCCTGGGCAGGGACGAGGGTGTGCGTTCGCAGAATGGGCGTGTGGTTCTGACCGTCGCATAGGCAAGCGTCCGTCTGTCGCTGCAGTCCATGTACATCGGACTGCAGCGACACACCAGACTGGACGCCCACGTCAAATGCGGTAATATATATGAGTTGTCGAAAACAAGAGATTGTTGACGATGACATGCGCCAGTAGCCCAATGGATTAGAGCAGCTGACTACGGATCAGCAGGTTGCAGGTTCGAATCCTGTCTGGCGCACGAGAAGGCATTGGTTCCAAGGCTTCACGGTCTCGGAACCATTCTTGTTTTCGGAATCGGGCACATTTCGGGCACATCGTATGTGCAGGGTGCCCCCTCCAGCTCACTCCGGCCGTACCGTGTTGCGGCGTATCGGGCCCGCCACATCCCGGGCCGGTATCTGACCAGGCGCCATATAGCACATACGGAAGCCCGGTTCTCTGTGACCTCCAGGCGTTCAGGGTGCTCACCCTGTATCGTGCGCCACGATCTCGGCCGCCTCGGCCGGCGTCAGTGACCTGTCCGGCGTCGCGGCCGGATTCTCGTTCGTCGTCTTCCGTGTTTCGCTCATACCTGTTCTTTTGCGTCAGCGCGCGCAGCTGTGGGCTGGTGCTGGTTCTCGCTGTTGGGAACGGGGTGTTGTCTGACGCATAGAGGTTGGTAGGCAAAAGCATGGATACATGACAAGTGGTTGAAGTCCGCCCAGGACACGATGGAGGATGGGCACGGCAGGTACGTGGAGCCTGCGTCATCCGTGAAGCGATCGTTGGCGATGTACGCCGACGAGCCGGGGAAGGCAAAGGTGCCCGATGAATTCAGATCGAAGGACTTCGGCCAAGGCGCACGTTGGGAGGTGCGCTGGAGGGTTGACGGCACGGCCGGCGAAAGCTCTTCCGCTACCGGGCCGAGGCCGAGGCGTTCATGGCCGAGATCGAGGTCCGGATACGCTCGAACCGGTACACGGATCCCATGGACCCCTCAGGCCGTTGAGCGAGGTGGCGGACCTGTGGGCAGCAGGGGCTGGCGGGCACGGTCAAGGGCTCGACGGAGGGATGGTAAACGCGCCCGCAAGGGCCGCCCGCCACGAGCGGGAGGCCCGGTGCCCGGGCCGGCGCTGCGGCGGACAGAAAGGACGACCATGCCACACCGCCCAGCGGCCCCGGCCACACGCCTGCGCTGATTGCGCCAATCCCAGCACCTCACCCAGGCCGAACTCGCCGACAAAGCCCACGTGACCCCCAACCGCAACAGCGACCTGGAATCAGGCTCACGTTCCATCGAAGGCGTGACCGTCGCCGTGGCCCACCGCCTCGCCCAAGCCCTGGACTGCGCCATAGAAGACCTCATCTGACACCCGCCCGAGCACACGCGCCCGCGTCTGAACCCAACAGTCCAGACACGGGCGCTTCACCATGCCCAAACAGAGCACACCAGCCAGCCCACACGACCCAACACCAGCACCAACGACAACCGACAGGAACCACACCCACACCCACCGACAACCTACACCACACCAGAGCGACAACCCCACACCCTCCACACCAGCGAACAGCGATCCAACAAGCCACATCCATATCAATGAACATCTTGTAGAGGCAACAGACAAGACAAGTTCATATTGGGGAACCGTATGTTGGGCCATTAAGGAAGCAGCAGCAAAAACAGTTGGCGGATTGCATGGTAAGCCCAAGAGTTTCCGTGTTATTAGAATTGATTCAACCCGAAAGACAGCAGAGGTTCATTACAAGGAAGAAATATCACATATACAATAATCAGAGTATCCAGAGTACTTCAATGCCGACTATATAGTAGCCTGGACTCCGATAAAGAGAGAAAAGCAGCATCATGACAATAGCTAAAGAGACTAGTTCGAAACCTTCTCATAATAGTTTGGATACATCATCTTGCAGGGGGAACCTTCTGCTGTTGAATATGCCTTATCAGGGGCACATCAATCCAACCTTAGGTACAACACGAGCTTTAGTGAAAGCTGGGTATTCGGTTACGTATGTATGCGATCCTAGATGGAAGGATCAGATAGAAGAATCTGGAGCATTGTTTGTGCCATACGACCATTACCCTGAGTATCCGAATACCGTGCAGAGCTTGCGTGGCGGGGTCTATGCAATAGATACGGGCCGTCGCCTAGCTTCTGAGAGTCAGTACGATGCTTTGTTGTACGAGAGCTTGTTACTTTCAGGGAAATGCCTCGCCGACCAGATTGGTGTCCCTTCTATTCGTCTCTCTTCTACGTTTGCGTACAACCGTTCCATTCTCACGAAACTATCTAATACAGGTGGGCTGCATGTAACAAGTCTTTTGAAATTTCCTCCCATTGTAAAAGCAATGTCTCTTTCAATGCGAAGGCATAAGCGTATTGAATCATCTGATTTTATTACGGAGATGGTTGATAATTATCCTACAATTACATACGTTTATACCTCTCGGGCATTTCAATTAGATAGTGCATCGTTCCCGGAGAAGAATTTCAAATTTATAGGCCCTTCTTTGGATAGTAGAGACTTGGAAATACGCGATACAAACCTGGATAATGAGCTCAAAAGTTATGGAGAAAGGCCTATAATCTATGCGTCGCTGGGAACCATTTTCAACACTTTTATGCCGTTTTATAAGGCGGTAGTGGGGGCATTCGCGGATCAAAATGTGACGGTAATCTTATCGGTTGGTAAAAATTTTGACCGAACGAAATTGGGTTCCGTTCCACGGAACATATACATCCATCAATCTGTTGATCAATTAGCTGTTCTTAATAAGGCTGATCTCTTTATCACCCATGGAGGTATGAACAGCGCTAATGAGGCCCTGTATTATCAGGTGCCCATGGTGGTGGTTCCCATGGCAGATGACCAGCCTACAGTAGGAGCACGAATTGCTGAACTGGGATTGGGTAAAGTCTTGGACCGAAAAGCAATCAATAAAACTTCGCTCAGACAAACGGCTTTTGATGTCCTAAAAGATCAATTAATTGCAGGAAATGTAAAGAAGATAGGCGAAGACATGCAGAATTCTGGCGGGAATCAGAAAGTGGTAGAAGATCTAAATAATTTGTTGAGAGACAAGATAAAACGCGCACAGTAGGGGTGCGGTATTGTGCCGTTGTGTCTTTGGTTAGCGGCTTTTGCGCCTTGTGGTATTGACTGGAGCTTTTGGAGTCGAGGGAGTGTTTGATGCGGGTCGTGTTGTACCAGCCGTTGTAGTCGTCGATGTCGGTTTTCGGGCTTGCCGGTCATGGTGGTCTGGCCGCGGTTGTGGAGTATCCCCTTCTTCATGCGTCCGAAGAACCCTTCCCAGGCGCTGTTGTCCTGGCTACAGGCAGCCCTTTCCGCTCATCGATCTGGTCCACCTGCTGGCCTATATCGAGGTTATCCATCTGGGCCACCGGTAGCGGCAGTCCCGGTCCGAGTGGATGATCGGCTTGGATTCAGCGACCAGCGCTGGGTTGTGATGCTCGTCCACCGTCCAGGTCATGAGCATACTGTCGTAGCGGTCCACGATGGCATAGAGGTAGAGTTACTGTCCGTGGCACGGAACTCGGTGATGTCCGTGAGGAGTTTCACTCCCGGCCGCCCGGCAAGGAAGTTACGCTCCAGGTGGATTGCTGACCGCTGGTGTGCTCTCGCCCAGGTAGGATTTGTGTCTCCTATGTCTTTTCAGTCGGGGGGGGGGCGGGGTGGATGTTCAGCTCGCGCATCAGGGAACGCTCCAGGCCCTCCGAGGTTTCCGCGCATCTTGCTTTCAAGGTGTCGGTGAGGCGACGGTAGCCGTACGAGCGCCAGTTGGACTCGAACACCGAGCGGAACCGCTCTTCGAGCGCGATGTGTCTGGAGGCTTTCGCTTGGCGTGCCGGTCCCTGGCTTCTATGCCAGCAGTAGCAGCTGCGCGGCAGGCTCAATGTTCGTGCCGATACCCAGCCAGCTGCTGTCCAGGGTCAAGGCCCTGCTGGAGGGGCATGGTCCGGAGGAGTACCTGCTGCGCGGGCCTTGGGGAGGAAGGCAGAACACCGCGAACTGGCGGAACCGGGTGTGGGCCCCGGCCCTGCAGTACGCGGGCATGAAGGATATCGAGGGCCTGGTCATCCACTCCCTGCGCCACACCTACCCCCCTGGCCATCAAGGCCGGCGCGGACGTGAAGACCCTTCAGGCAGTCCTGGGCCATGCCTCGGCCACCGAGACCCTGGACACCTACGCGGACCTATGGCCCAACCGCACCGGCGAGGTGGTGGAGGTGATCGGCCAGGATATCGCAATCTGACCGGCGGTACCTCTCTGCCGAGGACATATTGATAGGCAGTGTGTCTCAGAAAGGGCACCAAGACTTGCATGGCGCCTCTGCTCTTTATTGAACAGAAGCGCCATTGTGTTCACTTGATGCTCGCTGTTTCCTCTTTTTGCTTACTTGTGAGCTCTGTCCACTAGCAGTTGTGCGGTTCGGTACGTGCTGCATTATCGAATAAACCAATGCACACAACATGCCTGAATCAACGGTTGTTGCGAAAGATCCTGAGCCGTGATGAATCCTTGTTCGTTTTTGTCCACGAGGCAAAACCAACTTTTTCGTACATCAGTACTGCATGGTTATCCCGCTGCACCGCCAGGCTGACACGACGATATCGCTGTTCGATGCCTAGCCATTCCAGCATTGCCTGCATGGGTTGCATACCAATCCCTCTGTTTCGACATCCCGCCAGGACCGATATTGCAAATTCGAAAGTAGCGTTGTCAATGTTCCCACAACCGCTGATGATGCGTACCCAGCAGGCCCCTGATACGCACCCTGCCTCCTTCTAGGCCAGACAATAATCATCATCATACTTGCCAAAACCATCGGTGCGGACGCTGATATCTGGATCTCGTATGATGCTTTTGGGAAGAGGTTCATCTCCTGGACGCTGGGAAATCGCGTGTTAGAGAAAACCATCCAGCAACGCGGTTTCATTATCTTGCAGCGGTCTAATTGGCATTGTTCTCACTTTCACGTTCACGGCGACACACAGCTATAGCGGATATTGGGGTATCGGCGAGGGCCGAGGATGATGACCGGCCGCCCGCCTTCAATAATGAAATCCATTAAGTCTAAAGACTGTACTTTCGGGGCTGTATGCGCCCTGCCTGACGCGGTTCTGAAACCCTACCTGCAGGAAATCTTTGATTGCCTCGAAGACGGCGCTGTCTATCAGCCCGGGGCTGATTACTGATCAGTGGAGTTTTGTAAGCACAAGTACTAGAGTGCATAAACATTTTCGTGAAATGGGAGTTTCGACAAGAGGATTTTTGCATGTGCGTCGAAGCGAACACCTCCCCCCGTGTCCGCGTGACGGGCTGAGCATGGACTAAAGGCTCCTATCTTGGTGCATGCTTTTCCTTGCTTAAACGTTGGCGAGCAGCCTTGGCTGGTCGGGTTATCGGAAGTGCGGGCAGGAGTGCACCGGGAAGGCGAAAAACGTCGCCCTGCTTCACGTATGCGGTTTGCGTGCGTGAAGCAGGGCGACGTTTCTTGTGGCTCTATCTGCCGGTTGGCTATTCGCCGGACATGAAGGTTTGTACCATGTCGATGCGCTTGACCCGGCGGCTGACGAGCAGGGCCACTAGCAGGGAACAGCCGAGGGTGATCATGCTGGCCCAGCTCAGGTCGGTCCATGACAGCTTGGGGTCGAAGGCCAGGGTGGACGAGGCGACCGCTCCCAGGTAGATTTTGAGGAAGGCGATGGCCGCGGGGATGCCGACCAGCCAGCCGACCACCGCCAGCGAGCAGTTCTCCCTGAGCACCGACGAGCGGATCTCGGATCGCTTGAAGCCCAGGACCCTCATGGTGGCGTACTCGCGTTCCTCCTCCGAGTAGTTGAGCACGCCCAGGTTGTAGAGCACGACCAGGCCCAGGACCAGGGCCGCCAGTTTGAGCATGGCGAAGATGCCGGTGAACGAGGAGATGCTTTGGGTCAGGCCGTCCTTCTGCCGGTCGAAGTCGGTGACCCGCAGAACGCCGTCCACGTCCTTGATGTTCTGATCCTTGGCCTGCGGGCCCAGCAGGGCTGCTGTGGGCGTGAAGCTCTGCCCGAGGGTGTCGGTCCAGGTGCTCCTGGAGATGATCAGTCCCTGGCTGACCGGTGCGTAGGCGATGGCCTGGATGGGGATGCGCAGGTAGTCCTTGCCGGACGAGGTGCGGAAGGAGAGCTCGTCGCCGACTTTGAGGTGGAGGGCCTGTGCGGCCTGTTTGGTCAGTACGGCGCCCTGGTCGAGGTCGATGTCCTTTCCCTGGTCGTCGTGTATGGCCATGTACGAGCCTGGGCCCACCACGTTGAGCATGGCGCTCTGGCTGGTGTCATCGCGGTATTCCATGGGCCGTTCCTCGACCCATTGGACCTGCCCGTTCCGGTCTTTGTCCGAGCTGGCTGCGCTGGTGGAGGGGTCCATGGCGTGTTCGACCCGGTCTTGCACCTGCTTGGTCGCCGTGTCGTCGCGGGTGGCGTTCGGGTCGATCGTGGCCTTGGTCTGGTAGCTGTATTGGCCGCCGTAGAGCATGTCCGGCATGCCCTGGGCCACACTTTGGGCTCCGAAGCCCGCGCACAGTAGGACCATGCAGCCCAGTGAGCCCAGGAAGCCCATCAGGGTCCTGAGCTTCCCCTGGTGCATGTTGCGCAGGGTCCACCGCCAGTTGCCGGGGATGCGGCGCCATAGGGCGGACCAGTGTTCGATCAGCGGGCGCGGGTTGCTGCCGTTGGACTGGGCTGAGGTGTCGCTCAGCTCCATGGCGGGCGCACGCCTGAGGCTGGACCCGCAGGCGGCGACGGCAGCCAGGAAGCAGATCGCGACGAGCGCCGCGAGTACCATCCAGGAGACCGGTTTGACGCTGACCTGCCAGGAGGGCAGCCAGTAGCTGTCCTCGTACACGTGCAGGAGGACCTTGCTGACGGTGAACGGGGCGATCGCGAATCCCAGGGCGGCGCCCAGGCCGCAGACCAGCAGCCCGTATCTGCCGTAGTGGAGGCGGAGGGTATTCTTCGATATTCCCAGGGCCCTCATGCCGGCGATCTGCAGGCGTTGGACCCCGACCAGCCGGGTGATGGACGTGAGCATGGTTGACAGAGCCACCAAGGCGAATATGGCGGAAAACAAGGCCGATATCTTGACAACTTTATCAATCCGGCTCTGCAGGGAGTTGGTCTGCGGCCTGGAGTCCCGGGTGGAGAAGCTCACGAAGCGCTCTCCCAGGCGGGTGCGCAGATTGTCCTCCAGCGTCCGCACGCTGTCGTCCTTGTCCCCGCCGGACGGCGTGTTCAGACGCAGGCGCACCGTCGAATAGGAGTTCGCGTGATGCGGTGTTTGCAGGGAATCCAGGCCGGTGTAGGCGAAGCCGAGGCGGCTATGGTCGGGCACCGAGGTGTCGGGGTCGGCCGGGTACAGGTACTCGGAGGAATGGACCAGGCCCTGCACATGCCAGTGACTCGCGTGCCCGCGGATGGTCAGGTCGATCTCGTCGCCTGGTTTCCATCCACGGTCGTGGGCCAGGTCGGCGTCCAGCCAGATGTCCCTGGGGGCGCTGGCGTCGTTCGCGTCCCCGGTCTGGTCGGCCCGGAAGGCGGAGCCTTCGATACGGTCGAGCTTGGGGATGTCCGCCCGGTCCACGGCGTTGAGTTCGACGCTGGGGTCGTCGTGGCCCTCCGACGTGTCCTTGATGCTGGCGCTGGTGGTGATGCCGGCCTGCGCCTGGCTGACGGTGTCCATGCCGCGTATGGCGTCCAGGTCGTCATCGGTGATGTCCTTACCGGTCAGCCAGGCGTCAGCGGGGGCGCTGCTGGCGTTGTAGTCGTTCAGGGAGCGTTGCATGCCGTAGCCGGCGGAGGTGATGCCCACGAACACCAGCATGGTGAGCGCGGCCATCACGAAGACGGAGAGGAACTGCGCCCACTGGCTGCGGATGTCGCGCAGGGTTTTCTTGATCAGTATGCGGGTCACCATGGGATGGACTCCATATCTAGTGGTTTCAGGTTGTCTTGCGCCACGTCGTCCAAGTGGCGCTGCATGGCGTGGCTGGCGCAGGTGATGCCCGCGAATACCAGCATGGTGAGCGCTGCCATCACGAAGGGGGAGGGGGAGTGTGCCTATTTGTTGCGCGCGTCGTGCGTGCTTTCCTTAATGAGTATGCGGGTCACCATGAGATGGACTCCATGTCCACCGGCGCCGGGTTGTCCTCGATCTTGAGGATATGGCCGTCGCGCACATGGATGACCCGGTCGGCCGCGGGCGCGATGGCCGCGTTGTGGGTCACGATGACCACGGCCTTGTGGTTGAGCTTGGCCATGGACGCCAGCACGATCAGCACCTTCTTGCCGGTCTCGCTGTCCAGGGCCCCGGTGGGCTCGTCGCACAGCAGCAAGCGCGGGTTCTTGGCCAAGGCCCTGGCTATGGAGACGCGCTGCTGCTCGCCGCCGGAGAGCTGGGAGGGGAAGTTCCTGAACCGGTCCGCCAGACCGACGGATTCGAGGAGCAGGGCCGGCGCCAGGGGGTCGCCGCTCAGCCCGGCGGTCAGCTCCACGTTCTCCAAGGCGGTCAGATTGGGAATGAGGTTGTAGAACTGGAACACGAACCCCACCTGGGTGCGCCGGTAATGGGTCAGGCCCTTTTCCTTGAGCTGGCAGACGTCCTGCCCGTCCACCATGAGGGAGCCAGAGGTGGCGGAATCAATGCCGCCCAGGATGTTGAGCGTGGTGCTCTTGCCCGAGCCCGAGGGGCCCAGGATGATGGTCAGCTGCCCGTCCTCGATGGTGAAGTCCACCGAATCCAGAGCCTGTATCTTGGTGTCTCCGGCCGTATAGGCACGGCTGAGACCGCGCGCTTCTATGTAGGACATGTGTCCTGTTCCTTTCCTTGGGCCGCGACCGCTGTTTCACGGGTCATCTCGACCTGCCTGTGGTGCAGGTTTACAAGAAAGGAGTGGGAAGGAGCAGCCGTCGTGCCGCGGGTGATTCACCACGGTCGCCGTCTTGTCACCTCGGGAGAAGCTAGTCCTGGACCAATCCCAGCAGTTGCCGGACAAAAGTGCCCACCAGCATTTCGACCTGCTGGGCGGACTGCGAAACCGGGTCCCGCAGCTGCCGGCAGATGGTCGAAGTGCCGGTGCAGAGCAGGGCGGCCAAACCGCCGGGCCCCACCTGCCGACTCAACTGGGTGACCGGCAGGTCACCCTGATCCAAGGCTTTGGCCAGGGCTTGGGTCATGCTGGGCGTGATGCTGGACAGCAGGGCATCGACGAACAGCCTGTCGAACCTGCTTACCCAATCTTCCCGTTCGTTGGCGGAGGGGAAGAACTCTTTGAGATCTTCCCACGCCTGTCCCACGCACACCAGAACGTTGTCGATCATGTCTTGAGTACTCTGACCGTCATCGTCAAACACCGCGATGATGGACCTGGCATAGGACCCAATATAGCTGTCCATGCAGGCGTTAATCAGATCATCCTTGGAATCGAAATAGTAGTAGAACACACTGGGGGAGACCCCCTTGCCACCATTGGACGCCTTGATGACATCCCGTAGCGACGTGCCGTCCACACCATACTGTCCGAAGAGCTCAGTGGCCGTGTCGATGAATTCTTGGCGCTTCCTGAGGTTATCCTTCTTTCTCGCTGTCATGCAAACCATTATAGAACATGTTCTAGAGATTGACTGTAGAACGCCGTTCTATTCTTGTCAAATACGAAATATGACGGCGAGTTGCTTCGCGCTATCGCCTTGGATTCAAAGGTCTCCGGCGCATACGGGGGAAATCAGGGGGCTCCTTTTCGCGTCGAGAGTTTCCCGTGTCGCTCGGATCGGACGGCATGGAGTCGAGGCCAGGCTCGGCGAAGCGGTCGCACATCGAAGGGTTGGCAGGTTGCTCGGCAGGGAAAGCCCTGCTGAGTCTGGCACATGAACGAGTATCGAATCTGGACGATTGGCTGAGATTCTGATGGAAGCTGCTCAGAGATGGCTCTCGGGGATCTTGCATTATCGAGAATCAAGATGCTGCTATCGACATGAGCGCCACAGGGAACATCGGGCTAATCGTCTTCTGCGGTACTCATGATTTTGGGGAAAGCTGCTTCTGCTGTCGATCCTTTCCCGGGTTTAGCCGGTGTGCCGGCGATGAATCGGCAAAAGAAGGATTTCGTTACCGGAGTGGTCGGCTGCTTGTCTCGGCGCTTTCCGTGGCCGTTGCCGAATCTTGCGAGTTTTGACGCTAGCCAGGTATCCATGGCATGACATTGTTTGGCCTTGACTGCTCTTACGGGGCTGCCGCCCCGAACCCCGCCGAGCTGGATCAGCCCGACCATCCTGCTGCCGCACTGCTTGCGGTCGCGCGGCGACCGGAAACAGCTTGCACCTCAAAGTCGGGCCTGCATAGAGGGATGGTGGGGGTTGATAGTGTGCTGTTGGTGCACGCGCTACCGAATGAATAGAGCAACAAGAAGGGGACAAGATCTCAGTGCTTCCAACAAACCGATGGCGGCCTGTGCCGGGGGAGGCTTCACTGCCAGATGGGCAGTGTCCGCCAGTTGTCCGGGAAGCCCATGTGTTTCAGGGGGATGCTGGGGTAACGGTTCATCAGTCCCACGAAGTTGTTGCGCCAGTAGGTGTTGCCCAGCTGGTTCAGCAGGTAGTGCTCCATGGTCAGGAATCCCGCCGGGCCTTTTGACTCCGGCCGGCGGAAGGGCTCCCATTGGTTGCCCCACCAAGTGGCGTCGTTGGGGTAGAGCTTGGGCTTGATGGGTGTCATCTTGGGGTCGATGCAGTTCCAGAAGCGGTCGTGATGGGCGGTCTTGTTGCGGGCGATCCGAATGTTCTCAAGCCAGCCGCGCAGCAGTTTCTCGTTGCTGACGCCGGGCTTGTTGGGCATGATGCCCAGCTGCAATGCCAACTGCCGTTTGATCGAAGGGTCGGCGCCCTTGTAGAAGATCTTCTTGAAATCACCGTAGGACAGGCAGTCCACCAGCATCCAGATGGGCGGCAGCCGGAGTACGTGCTCTTGAAATGCCGCAGCTGGGGCAGCGACGACCGCTGGTAGTCGCTGGTGATATTGGTGATCGCGTTCCCGTGTTCCTCGGGGCTGAGTCCGGGCAGGCCATCCGGCACGGTGTAGCCGAACGGGCCCGTGGCCTTGGCCAGTTCTGATGCCATGTAGCTTTTGAGGTGGACCTCGATGCTGACGATGCCATCGAAGACGATGGTGCGCAGTTCCTGGTCGAACACGTAGCGTTCCCAGATGGAATCCCAGGATGTGTGGGGCAGGAAGGGCAGTTTGCGTTTCCTGCCGCCCGCCACGGGGGTGAGGAACGGATACCAGTAGCCCTTGATGCGGTAGTATCCGACCAGGTCTATGCACCCGGCAAGGTCCTGGGCGCCGATACCCGTCAGCCCGTTGTTCACAAGGAGCTGGGCCAGGTCCGTGGAGCTGTGGTACGGGTGGTTGGGGTATGGGGGCAGCTTGGCTACGGTTGTGGATGCCATGCCCCTTCCAGGCAAAAAAGCACCGCCATAGTATGCATTCCACCCCGAAAGGCAGTAGAGGCAGTGGCGGCTTCTAACAAGAATACTTTTCACATCATGCCGGCGCCGAGCGCAAAACCACGCATCTGGTTTACAGCTCACGGCTTAGGCTCCGCATACACGACGCTGAACGGGGTGTCGTCCTTTACCAGGCGCAGGGCCGTGGTCCGGGTGATGGCGTTCTCGATTTTCCGATTGTTGCCGATCACCGAGATCTCGCTGGACTGGTCGAACCGTGAGAGCGATCATAACTTGACAGACAAATACGCGACCTTCCAAGGCATGGCTCGTATAGAGAAGAAATTTTGCGACAAGCTCGGAAACACCAATCTCGAAACGATCGAGAAGAGCATTGATTATGGATCTGTCAAACAAGGCGATAATGCTTCACCTGCGGTACTCGTGACCGATGTCCTCATGGATCTAGGCCTCGTGCGTGAAAGCAACGCATGGAGAGTGGATCAGCACACTGTGAAGTCGGTAATCGAAGGGGGATTCCTTAAGGAATGGTCTGATTGTGTTGGTTTACGGGAACTGGTGAGTATAGCTCTTGGACAGAGGAATCGCTTTGACCCTTGCCGCTGTAAAACAGTTATTGGTATTGTTTCTGTTGTTTTGTCTTTGAGTTTCCGTAAAACGGGGCTGCATGCGATTGCGTGAAAAGCCTGAACTCGAGACCAGAGTACAGATATTGAAGGCTTATACCGATGAAACGAGCCTTGATGTAATCCGAGTTCCCTACATCTGCAGCAAAGAAATGACCCGTTCCACGGAACATGCATATCCATCAATCTGATGATCAATTGGCTGTTCTTGATAGAGCCGATCTCTTTATCACCCATGGAGGTATGCAGCGCTGATGAGGCCCTGTATTATCAGGTGCCCATGGTGGTGGTCCCCATGGCAGACGACCGGCCTGCAGTAGGAGCACGAATTGCTGAACTGGGATTGGGCACAGTCCTGGACCGCAAAGCAATCGATGGAACCTCACTGAGACAAACGGCTTCTGATGTCCTGGGGGATCAATCAATTGCAACAAATGTAAAGCAGTTCGGCGAAGACATGCGGAATTCCGGCGGAAACCGGCGAGTAATGGAAGATCTAAATAATCTGTTGAGAGACAAGAGAAAACATGCGCGATGAAGTTGGCTAATTAAAAATGCAGCACCGTCTTCATTGCCATCGGTCGGTATGGGATGACTGTTTTCCGCAATTCCCTTTATGCTCTTTCCTGATGTGTGTCTGCAAGGCCAGAATGTGTCTGGTTGTTTTGAAAATGCCCGACTGTCCATGGTTAAGTGGCGATTCTGCGGGTTTCAGATTCAAGTTAAGGGATAAAGGTTGCAGTCTTCCGGTTCACTTGAGTTCATGCTGTTCAGAGTGTGGACTCTGACTCGGATAAGGAACTTGTATCGAGTATTCTGCGATGCAATGTACAAGCTCTGTGCTTGGGCAAGTCTTATCAATTTGGGGTTCTTGATTCTGGCGAAATGGAGCATCGTCATGACAGATGAAGAACGTGAGGCTTTGGCTTTTCAGCGGAAGCGCAAGCAGAAGATTATCCGCCGGGTCGTGCTTATCGGTGGGGGAGTGCTGGTGTTCATTATCGGGAATTGGTCCTGGCTCATGAGCCTTTTGTGACGGTGCTTGGAAACCGCCGTGGAAGACTCAATGGGTGTCGCAGCGACGGGGGAGTTGCTGCGCGGCGTTCAGACCATGTGTGGCTTACCGGAATTTATTCAACCACACGGCCTTGGATGGCGGTTACGGGCGCTCTTTGCCGCATGGTTGCCGACTTCGAATCACACACAATTGGGAGGGCCATATTATGCCTGATTATGCCATTGAGGCCGAAGGGGTCAGTGTCAAGTACGGAGATTTTTCAGCGCTTAACGACTTGACTTTCCGCGCGGAAACCGGGAAGATCATCGGTCTGCTCGGACCGAATGGGGCCGGGAAATCGACTTTCGTCGATGTGGTCACCGGGGCGAGGCGGGTCGCGGGAGGGAGGATTCGGACGCTTGGTTTCGATCCCATAGCCGACGCCAGGCAGTTGCGTCCGAACATCGGCATAGTCCTGCAAAGCGCCGGCTTTCCCACGGGCATGAAGGTGAAGGACATCCTGTTCAGCTGGCGGCGCTACATCCCCTCGATGACGAAGCAGGATGTGCAGGAAATTGCGAAACGGGTGAACCTGTCCTACCTCATGGATAGGCCCCTCAGTTCCTTGTCGGGAGGCGAGAGCCGTAGGGTGGATATAGCGATCGCCCTGTACGGCGATCCCAAGTTGATCGTCCTTGACGAGCCGACGACCGGGCTGGACCCCATTTCCCGTGAAAACGTGTGGGACATCATCCGCCAGCAACGCGACAGCGGATCGACCGTGCTCCTGACCACGCATTACCTGGACGAGGTCGAGGCGTTGTCGGATTCGGTCAGCGTCATCAATCATGGTCATATCACCGCGTCCGGCACCGTGGACGAACTCGCAGCCTCGGTTCCCGCTCCACGACTGAGCTCCATAACCGCCGCCCCCGAGATCATGGACGGCTTGGGGAAGATCCTTCCGGCCGGCCGCGGTGCCGTGTACCGGCAAGGTCGCCTGGAGTGGCAGTCCGATAATCCCGCCGAAGATCTGGCCGCGATGTATCGCATGTGTTTCGAGCGGCAATGGGAGCTTCGTGATGTGCGTGTGGAAAAACCCTCTCTGAAAGCCGTGTATTCGTCGTTGGTCGAGTCCAAAGCCGCCCTGGCAGTCACAAAGGATTGA
Organism: Bifidobacterium indicum; assembly: GCF_036987015.1. Lineage (NCBI taxonomy): Bacteria > Bacillati > Actinomycetota > Actinomycetes > Bifidobacteriales > Bifidobacteriaceae > Bifidobacterium > Bifidobacterium indicum. The sequence goes on along the minus strand of NZ_BTXM01000001.1, from coordinate 751,683 downwards.
AGCTCGTGAACAATACCATTCTCCCCCAGTTCCATTTGCAGACGCTGAGCTTTCTGCGCAACTCCAAGACGGTCTTCTTCACCTTGGCCTTTCCCGTCGTCCTGGCCCTTCTGTTCGGCCTGGCCTATAAGGACGAGACCCTGCCGTTGGGCGGTGGAGTCTCCGTCCAGTTCCGGAGCTGGCTGGCCTTGGGGTTGACCTCCTACGTGGTCCTCATGGGCGGTTTCATCAAGGTCGCCGGCGACATAGCCTCCCAGCGCGACTCCGGTCTGCTCAAGAGGATCCGGCTCAGGGGTGAATCCGATGGTGCCGTCCTGTTCGGTTACGCCTTGTCGGGATTGGTCATCTCCCTGATCTGCGAGGCCATACTGCTCCTGTCCGCCGTCTTCTTCCTGGGGCTCAAGGCCCCGGCCAACATACCCGGCACGATCCTGGTGGCTCTCCTGGGCGCCGTCCTCTGCACCGTCATCGGTGTGGCCTATTCAGCCTTCATCCCCTCAGCCGATTCCTCTCAGATGATGCTCCTGGTGCCGACCCTGATCCTCATGTTCCTCTCCGGTGTCTTCGAACCCGCCTGGATCATCCCCGCATCCCTGCGGGACATCAGCCAGGTCTTCCCCGTTGGATATCTGGCTGATGCCATGCGTTCCATGTGGCTGGGGCAGGATTTCGCCCACGCGACCATGACGGCCAACGGCATGAACCTGGGCACCCACCAGGGGCTGGGCATCCTGGTCTCCCCGGGCCTGGCCGTCTGCTGCGTCTGGCTGCTGGTCTCGGTAGTCGTCTCCCTCAGATTCTTCCGCTGGGACGTGCGGTCCGGTCGTTGACAGGGATCAGAAATACCTTTCTTTGAGATACTGCACCGCAGAATTTCATCCTTCATATGCATTACTGCGGTGTTTCATTACTGGCAATAAGAGTTTTCAGATGTCTGCACTTCGCTGTCAATGGAGATTGGCGTTTCAGCAGGTTTTCCATTGCTGGTGCCGTATCTTGGTATTGGATGCGCTTCCGCTCTGCGATCTGCATGGCTGTGGCTCTTGAGCGTTATGTGGTCTAACCGTCGTATGGTGCCGGGAGTCGTACCGTTGCAATTGTCTTCAGTGATGCAATTGTTGCCAAATCAGCCATACGAAGCATGATAACTGTCATTATCACTCAAGTGAAGCTCACAGAGGATGTGCGATTGCTCGGGTGTGTTTTTGTCATACCTCATGCAAACCGTTCGTGGATTCTCGTATAACATGTTTCACAACAAGGGATCAGGTAGCAACAACTCGCCATTTCCCGAGTAACTGTATCCTCCGTGTTGCTCTAAAAGAGTCCCGGCGAAGATTAATGCCAGCAGTGGGGACTCCATGCTGTCGTATCCGCCAATATCGTGTGACCACAGGTCTTTCCTTCCTTGGCAGAGAGCAACAGTGGTTTTCCATGTCATGTTGCCAACATGGAGAGGACGTTCCGCGTAAAGACTGTAGTCTTCATTGGCTCGGGAGAGTCGTCGAGTTGCAACCGGGTCTACCGTGCGTGTCGCCTCCCATTTGTGGAATACCCCAAGATTGTGTTTGCTCCATGCTTTTTGATATAACGCGCAATCCGCAATGTCCTGATGAATCGACATATCAATCAGTCATAGATCGAATTATCTACCACAAGGGCGTGGCGATCACTGGAAGAATAAATGGTACCCATCTCCTCTTTCGGCAGGAGAACCGTTGCTTCAATAACGCCTTTTGCAGTTCGGACCATCCCTCATCCGAACCTGTCGAGGTGCTTAAGTCCACAAATTCGCCTTTGCTCCCACCCCTGTCTTTCTGGGGTCTGTGATGTAGCCGTCAATATAGTCTCTCTAGGGGCTCAAATCCTGACATGCCTGTACTCCACAGCATCATTCTTTTGTGGAATCTGAAATGAGTTCAGAATGCCTTGATTGGTGAGTAGAGGACATGCTCAACGGTCTCAGAGACAGAAGTGTATTTCTTGGCGAGCGTCAAGATCAATTGTCGCTGGTTCTTGCCTGGCAAAGCGAGTTCGAGTTTTGCCCGATGGGCAGCCTGACCTAGCCGGGCATATTTCGGGCACATTGATACACTAACGTACCCGTTTCAGCTCGTATCAGTTAGTACTTGGAATGTGCTTGTACCGGCAGTATTCCAGTCGTCATTAGCAACAGTTAAGGGCAGCTAGCATGTACACGTACAGCAGCCTTCTCAACAGCAGGTTGCAGGTTCGAATCCTGTCTGGTTCACCACACGAAAGCCCTACAGCCACAAAGGCTACAGGGCTTTTCCATTACCCACGGCCGTACACCCGGAAGACGGTTTTGTGTGACATTCGGGTAACAAAGTCACCGTAAAAGCAAAGCCCCATCGAGGCAAGGCTGAAGTGATTTCGGAGGCTGAACGTAGTTTTCCGGTAGACCTTGCTGTATATTGATTTCTTCGCGTTCTTCACCCAGCCAATGCCTTTCCTCCCAGCCCGAGATGAGTGTCTTCTTCACCTGCCGCTTCCATTTGCCGTCGGCCTAGCGCTGATGGAACGCTTCGCACTCGGTGTGCGCATACCGAGTCACAATTGAATTCTTACGGTAGATTGGCATGCACCTGGTTATTGTGAAACCGGTGACCTGATACCTTGCTATCGGTCACGTCACTTATGAGGTGTTTTTGGACGAATACCAACATTGGGAGAAACAGGATGAGCGTAGTACTTAGTCATTGAGCAAAAACGGGTAAACCGGAAAAACGGGTTCGAGACCTATGAGGAGCTGGATAGATGATACCGGACATAGAGCCCGGTGGCTTTTTGCCTGTCGACAGGTATAGCTGCAGCTCTGACAAGGTGAGAACTCGTTGTTGATTCCGACAGCTATGCTGAGTCGGTGACAAGATGAGGTATCTGGTCTGATTTGCTGGATTACCTTCTGTCTTGCGCTCTTTGACACCGGTCCGTGTAGTTTGGATAGCGGGGTCGTCTATACGGGAGCAGGTGTTTACCTGCGCTCAGCGCGGAAGACCAGCAGGAGTACCGAGACATCCTGGATGGGTAGAATCGGTAAGGCCATACCCCCCCCCTGATCCGCTGTCCGGGCCATGCTGTGATGGGGAGGCCTTTTGTGCCCATACTTGCTATCAGGTTCCTGCGGAGATTGGTCGCAGGCAATGTCATCTCAATAGTGGGCTATGTGTCGTTCGTGTCTGGTGCACTACATGAACCCCCGGAAACATCAGCTTCCAGGGGTACCTGTTTTGCTTACCGCGGTCTATTGATGCTAACGGCTAGATAGGAGGGACTCAGTGTCGGTAATGGTGATGAGTGGAGTAAACAAGGCCATCGTTTTGAGGGCAAGCTGGTGATTTTCTGGTGTCGATCCGGCGCATGCATCGGATGCCAGACGTACGGCAATGCCCTGATCTGGTGCAGACAAGGCGGTTTGCAGCACGCAGTCATCTGTGGCGACTCCACACAGCGCTATCTGTTGCGCTCCGCCAATGGCTGCCTGCAGCTCCGGGCCCCACTTGCCGTAGGTGCTCAGGGACACAACCGGATGTCCCTGAGCGAGTTGGGCCGTTTCTGGTGTGAAATCATACATGGGGTCATCCGGTGCAACGAGGAACTCGGGCCAGTCCTTCATGTACTCGACCCATGCCCCTTTTGGCGGCTGTGGTGCCACATATCTGGTGTAGGCAACGTGGTCGCCGTAGGCCCGGGCCAGGCGAGTGAAGTTGTCATCGGTTTGATAGTAGCTACCGTCGGCGCAAGCCCAGCGGGACCACTCGCTACGGGCGAATACCTCCTGCCGGTCGATGACCGCCAGCCATTCTTCTTCCTTGATCACGGCTATTTCCTTTCCTATGTAGGGAGGAACGCACTGCATCGGCGTGCTGTTTTGGGTTTCAGACCGTAGCTTTAGCAACATTCTCTGGTTCTTGCATGCTCTCCTGCCGCCTGACGTCAGCTTTCTGGAAGAGGAGAGTACCAAGGAAGCCGACGGCCAGGGCGACGATGACGCCCAGGTTCGCGGCCGCCCAGGTGCCGTTCTTGCCGCCGATGAGTCCAAGGAGATATCCTTGCCAATTGAGCCAGCTGGCGGCGGAATTCACCACGAGTCCCCATCCCAGGAACGTTGCGATGGCGAGTACGGCAAAGGCTGTGATGTTCCAAGCCCCATACCGTCCCTTGTTCTGATGGAGGTCGGTGGTGTCGTAGTCCTTCTTACGCAGCAGGACGTCTGTTACGAACATGCCCGCCCAGGCGGCCATCGTCACCGTCGGTGTCGTGCTCCTGGACCAGATCGAGGGCCGCCTGCGCACGGGCCGCGACATTCGCCTTGGGGCTCCAGGCTGCTGGAATATGCATGGAGGGCACTGACCTCAGTGCCGCCTTGAGGGATTGATGTGTGTCGTATCCCTCTATTCCGTAATTTAGTGCCGCTGCGACAAGGGCTGCGTCTTGGAAACCAGGCAGGGTGTTATGGGTGACCCGGCAGGACTCATATATATGCTTGGCGTCGTGGTCGGTGTCTCCGTCGATTGTCGTTGCGATGCCTACGGGTGTCATGCATGGAGGCACCGTTGGTGGTGACGTTTTGCCTGTGCTCGCGATCACCTGCTCCAGTACAAGCGTGGTGGAGGGGCCAGGCAGGTCCGGAGATCCACGTGCACGCATGCTGTCTTCCCACTGCAGCAAGCGCTGAGCAAAGACCTGAGGGTCGATATGACCTCCGCCCTGCACAAGGAGGTCGGCAACGATGAGGGCCTGTTCCATGTCGTCAGTGACCGAGCCGGCAGGCATATCGGGCGCGGCGGGTTGATCATGTATCACATCTCGCAGGTAAGTGATGCGGCCATAGGTCTTGAGATGTCCTGGCTACTGATGCTTTGTGAGGCATACCAGGGCGTCGCCAAGCGAAAGATCTGACAGAGTACCCAGTGCTCGGTCCGGGATCTGGATGCTACTTGTTTCATTGTTCAGCCTTCCGAATTCAATGTGAAGTGAAAAATGATCAGGGTTGAGGTAGGAGGAAACCAATTCCATCAGTTGTCCGTCCTCGTCGAAGCTGGCTCTCTCCACTTCGAGGAAGCGCTCGCCGTGGGATATAGCTGAGGAGAAGGGGCGGCATACCCTGGCCATGTTGACTAATACACTGAGGGTCCATTGAATACTAGGACCATCCTTTGTGCAGTTTTCCGAGTGCTCTGGCATGATGGGATTCCATGGATAGATGAATGGTTGCAGACCCGAAAAGGGTAAGTGTTCCATCCCGTGCTTGTCAGGGTCCGGTCGCCTTGTGTGGTCTGTGAGTCCAAAAAGCTGCGACTGGGTCCGTTCATGGCTGGGTGGACGGGATCGTGAAGACAAGCTACTCCAGACCTCGTGTTCTAAAAGAGGTAACTTCAGTTCATATGATTAGGCGGTTGGATGCTGAGGATCATTTTCGTGACTTCATAGATGGCCTTCGAGACGTGCCTGCTGTTTTCCAATTCAGTGAAGGCTTGACTCTTTCCCCTTCCTGATTGGTTCGGATACACCGTAGTTTTCTCAGATAGAATCCTGAGATATGCAATCGATTCATGGGTTGTTCCTTCATGGAAGGCGATGACCATCATAAGTGGCTTGAAATGGTCCCCGGCATACTGATGTCCGCGACCATCACCTTCTTGTTGTTTTCGACTTTTCCCAATAGTCAATTCGATAGTGAGGTCCTGCGGTCTCAACAGTTGCAGCTGAAGTGGGCTATTGCATCACCTTCATCTCTTATCGAGTGTTATCTTTTCCAAACTGTTTCTGGGCAGGTGACATTGTTATCGTGGGTGTCGTTGGTCTCTGGAGAGGATGAGGCAGTGGCCCACCGTGCACAGCTGAAATACGAATCGACTGGCAAGCCGAAAACGAGAAAAGATCTTCGTCGCGCGAACCTGAGACACAACATTCTGCATACTCCGTTGCTTCTTGGATCTGAACAGGTCAGCCGCGCTCAGGTAAGAAATCGAACATGCCAGGGGGTGAGCCCCGAAGAAGGTCTCACTCCATCAGGGACTGGAGCTTGGTCCGTTGCCCCAGCGACCAGGCCCCCAGGATGAAGGTGAGCACCATGCAGACGGCGCTGAGGATGAACATGATGGTGTATCCGTTATGCATATCAACGATGGTGCCCCAGAAAAGGGCGGCGAAGGCCGAGGCCAGGACCCCGACCATCTGGACTCGAGAATAGATGTTGGTGTAGTCCTTGGATCCGAAGACGGCCCTGACCAGGAGGGGTGTCTGTACGGAAGGGAAGGCATAGGCGAACCCGAAGGCGAAGGAACCTAGGAGCAGTACCGGAGCTGCCGTAGGGAAGACAGCCATCAGGACCACTCCAAGCAGGCCACATCCGATGCCCATGCCCATGCCGCCGATGATGCTCTTGTCGTTCGCGGCCCCCAGGAAGACCTTGCCGATTGCCTGTCCGGCCATGCAACAGGAGGCGATAAGTCCGGTTAGTGTGGCGATTTGAGGGGCTGTCGCCTTGAAGGAGTAGGCGTATGAGGGCAGGAACTGATAAACGGTCTGGTTCATGGTGATGATTCCACAGAAACCGGCCAGGGCCAGGAAGGCCGGGGTGCGCATGGCCTTGGATGCCGTGACGCCTCTGACCTCGGGCTCCGGTTCACCGATCTCAACCATCTGATCGGCACCATAGGGGGCCAGTCCCTTCTCCGCGGGGTCTGATCGGACGATGAAGATGGTGAATGGGAGGGTGACTACCAGGATGATGATGCCGAAGACCAGATATCCCTTCCGCCAACCGTCTTGACCGGTACGGATCAGGATGGTGCCGAGCTGGTTGAAGATGACCCCACCTATGCCGGTAAAGGCCATACACAGGCCGGTCAGGAAACCCACCTTGACCTTGAACCAGGCGTTGATCATGGCCGGAACCGCCAGGTAGAGCAGGGCGGGGAGGCCGATGCCCATAACCACCCCGGCGATGTAGAATTGCCAGACCGCAGACATGAAGGATATGGACAGACATCCCAGACCGGTCAGGAGGGCGCAACAGGTCAGTACCTTGCGCAGGTCGAACCTGCTCATCAGCTTGCCTGCGATGGGGAGGGCGATCATCATGGTGATGTTCAGGGCGCTGAAGTATCCGGCTACAGCGGCTTTGGATGTATGGAAATATTCGGATACCGGCGTGAAGAAGATACCGGCGCAACTATAGATCATAGCCCCGGGAACCCCGGTGAAGATGATGCCGGAGAGAACAATCAGAAAGGCGTACTTGGAATGTTTGGGTCCACTTTTGCCGGTCTTGGAGATGGTTGCAGCCATGGCTGGGCTTCCTTGCTGGTGATGATGCCGAAAAGTCGGCGCGAAACTGGGATTGAGACTGAAACGGGTGGACGGTGAAAGTCTGCGCAGAAAATGCCAGGGGGAGGGGACCCGCGCCTTCGTAGATCCCCTCGAACCTCAAGCAAACTACTCGGTAAACTCTCAGGCTAGCGATTGGCGAAGGCGGATCAGATCACCTTGTGGGGGTTGAGGATGTTCTTGGGGTCCAGCGCCCGCTTCACTGCCCGCATCATGGTCAGGACCTGGGGTTGGGTGGTGGCCACCAGATAATCCCGCTTGGCATATCCGATGCCATGCTCGCCTGAAATCTTCCCCTGGAGTTCGCAAGCCTTACCGTACAGTGCGTCGAAGGCCAGACGCAGCTTGTTGCGCCATTCCTCGTCGCTCAGGTCATCCCTGCAGATGTAAAGATGGAGATTGCCGTTGCCGGCATGGCCGAAACCGCCAATTCTGATCCCGCTCTGCTCGGAGTAGGAGTGGGTGAAGTCCACCATGTCGGCCAGGGCACCGACCGGTACCACGGCATCTATCTCGTCCATCTGGGGGGTCGAATTCTTGAAGGCTTCCAGGAAGGAGTCCCTGGCCCTCCAGACCTGGGCCGCGGTGGCCTCGTCATCCAGAACGAAGACATCGGCTGCCTCATGAGCCAGGCAGAGCTCAGCCACCTGCTCATAGGCTTCTTCTATGGCCTCCTGGCTGGCCCCATCGAAGGTGAGCAGGAGGTAGGCCTGGTGTCCCTTTTCGGGGAAGGATTCATGGGTGTAATTCTCCCAGAGGGCAATGGAGTCCTCCTCGAAGAATTCCAAGGCGGTTGGGCGTACCCCGGTGGACAGGATGCGTGGCACGTTCGATATGGCGGCCCGGTAGTCCTCGAATGGGATGAGCAGGCTGGAGCTGTACTTCGGCAGGGGGAAGAGTTTCAACCTGGCCTCGGTCACCAGCCCCAAGGTCCCCTCGGAACCAATGATCAGGTCCTTCAGGTCGAAGCCGGAACTGTTCTTGCTGACGATCCCGCCGAGGTTGACGATGTCGCCGGAGGCGGTCACCACGGTCAGTGCTTCAACGGAGTTCCTGGTTACTCCATATTTGACTGCGCGCATACCGCCGGCATTGGTCGAGATGTTGCCGCCGATGGTGGCCGTCTTTTCACCGGGGTCCGGGGCGTAAAGAAATCCGTGGTCCCTGGCGTAGGCCGCCACGTCTTTGAGGAGGACGCCGGGCTGGGTGCTCAACATGGCGTTGGTCACGTCGATGCCGATGATCTTGTTCATGCCGGCAAGATCGATCATGATGCCGCCCTCCACCGCCACGGCACCGCCCACCAGGCCGGTGCCGCCGCCCCTGGCCACGACGGGGACTTCGTACCGGTCCGCGATCCGCATGATCTGGGCGACTTCTTCGGTGTTGCCGGGCCGGACCAGGATGTCCGGCAGGTGGTAGACGGTCTCCATCTCATCGTGTCCGAAGTCCGGATTGATCTGACTGCCGCTCTGCAGGGCCTCGGTGCCGAAGTACTGCCTGAGTTCCTTGAGGGCGTTGCTTATCCTGTCGGATTTCACCGGATCCTCGCTCGTTCGTTCCTTCGAGATCGGTCCTTCCGGATTGGGGTTGCTCATCTTGGGTCCTTTCCATGGGTAAGGTCGCTGCTTCAGGTTTTGGTGGTCGTTTATGGCGATGGCGGGGGCCCTGCCTCCTTGGCCGGGTCCGCCGGGTGGTTGCCTGCCTTGAATCGTCGCGGTGACAATTGCTCGCACTCGGTCAGGTGTTCGCGCAGGTAGGTGGTGAAATCCCTGTACCAGTGGGAGAGTTGTCGTCGCGGGTCATAGACGATATAGACCTTGTGGGTGTCCTTGCTGACGTTGAGTGGAATCTTGCAGAGTTCAAAGGAGTCCAGCAGGATGGTATCCGCCACGACCGCCACGGCGTTGTTGGCCAGTGCCTCACCGGCGATGGTGATTTCGCCGTCAAGGGTGTCTGAAATATGCAGCTCAGGCCAGACATCTTCCAGGCTTTCGCGTATTTCCCTCCCGATAGGAATGTCCGGGCTGTAGGTGATCAGGTCATAGGAAGTCAACATGTATGGGTTGATGGTCTCGAATGCAGCCAGGGGATGATCCTGGGGCACGGCCACCACGAACCGCTCCGCATATAAAGGAATGAATGTCAGATCCTCGTACCCCGGATCGCAGGAGCATATGCCCATTTTATATTTGTCGGTGACCAGCCCCTCCAGGATGGGCAGGGAGACCTGGTTGGAGAGGACGAACTTCGGCATCCCGTCATGCTCCTCCTGGAAGGCTTTGATGACGTGGGGGAGAACGGTGCCTATGAAGGTGGGGATACAAGCCAGACTCACATAGCCGGCGTCACTGCGGACCTTATCGTGGAGGGCCTTGACTCCCTGCTCGAAAACCGTGAGGGTCGAGCAGGCGGTGCTGTAGAACATGCTGTCGTATTGGGTCAGTTCGATGCTATGCCCCGACCTGCTGACCAGACGGCAACCCAGCTCCTTCTCCATGGACTTGATGGAGTTGCTCAGGGTCGGTTGGCTGATGTGCAGTTCCTCTGCGGCCACGGTGAATTGCTTGAACTCGACCAGGGTACGAAAATAGTTGAGTTGATGTAAGTTCACTTGTCTTACCTCCTTTCCTGTCGGATCCGGTATGTCAGCCTTGACTTGGATGTCAGGTCCAATCTCATCCTTGCGATTGGTCCCATACTATGAAAAAAATCACACTTTTTTAAATAGCGATTCCCTATGGCTTCATATGGTATTCGAATGCCAAAGAAGCAGATTGTTTATTTTTGTCGATTATTGAGAGGAAAAGTGCAAATTATATCTCTTTTTCTTATCGCTGTATTTGTAAACCCTATTAGGCCGATGTGATTTACATCACTATGGTGAGGGCTAGCCATGCGAAAGTGGAATCGAAATGCCCAAGGCAAGGAGGCCTGTATGATAGACATTCCTATCAGGGGGAAACGGAATCGCTGGTGGATTTTCACCGCTGCTTTCCTCATCATCTTCTGCTGTGCAGCATCATCTGCCTTTTCCGTCTTCGCCGAACCCTTGCGCAAGGCCGTGAACGGGACACCATCCCAAGTGGCATTCACCCTGACTCTGTACCAGTTTTTCATGGCATGCTTCGGCGTTGCTTCGGGCTGGATCATGGACCGGTTCGGGGCCAGGAAACTCATGTATGTGGGAGGCCTGGTCTTCGGCCTCGGTTGGGGATTGACGGCCTTCGTCCACAGCCTTCCCCTGCTTTACTTGACCGTCGGACTCATGGCCGGCGCAGGCAATGGAATCATGTACAACCCTGCCCTTCTGACAGCCCTGAAGTGGTTCCCTGAAAAGCGGGGGACCATATCGGGCTTCCTTTTGGCTGCCGCCTCACTGGGCCCCCTGGTTCTGGCCAAGGTAGGTGCCGTGCTCTGCGACAGTTTCGGCATGAACGGGTTCATCCCCATCGGCATCGCCTACCTGGTCATTTGCTGGGCGGTCGGTTGGCTTATGGACTCGCCCCGGGAGGTTGCACCGGATGCCGGGGGCCGGATTGCGCAGACCGGAGAGAATGACTTCACGCCTGGTCAGATGCTGAGAACGAGCCGGTTCTGGTTGATGCTGGCACTCTTCGCAATCTCCTGTACGGCGGGCATCATGCTGATCGGGTCCCTGTCGCCCATCGCACAGGTCCAGTTGGGCATGACCCCGGTCGTGGCTGCCAACATGGTGGTGGTCAACACCCTTTCGAACTTCTGCGGTCGTCTGATCACCGGTCGTCTTACGGACAAGCTGGGACAGACCAAGACCTTGGCCCTGATATTGGTTCTGACCATGGTTGGTTTGGCGGGGCTCAGTGCCGCCCGCAACGTCTGGGTCTTCTCGCTTTTCCTGATTCTTCTGGGAGCATCCTTCGGAGGCGTTTTGGTCGTCTACCCGACTTTGACGGGGCGGGTGTTCGGTCAGACCCACTCGGGTACCAATTACGGCATCATGTTCTTCGGCTATGCCATCGGAGCCTTGGTCGGACCGCAGATCGCAGCCCGCTCCATCAACAAGGCGGCCGGTGTCGACGCATACCACACCGCATACATGATCGCCATCGCAGTGGCCTTGGTCGGCCTCGTCATCGATATTTTCCTGATTGTCAAAAAAATCGGTACAACCGAGAAGGAGTAATGAAAATGGAACAAACCAAGAAATTGGTGCACACCAAGCCCGGAACCAAGATGACGGATGAAGAATTCCAGCTTTATCTTCAGCAGATCCAGCATCTGGCCGAGAACGAGTTTGACGAGATGCAGGGTGAGGTCGAAATCACCAATACTTTCCCGGAGGAGTTCTTCCGACTGGCCATCGATAACGATCTCTATAGGTTTGCCCTGCCCTTGGAGTACGGCGGTTTCGGGTTGACCTGCAAGCAGATCTTCCAGGTCCAGGAGCGTTTCTCCCGAGGTCCCGGCGGCATGAGGATGCATCTGCATTATGCGGCCGACCTGAACTGGAGGATCATGGATGAGTTCGGCCAGCCTGAGCTTAAAGCGGAGGTCATGCCCAAGCTGCAGGACAAGAGCATCTTCACCTGCTTCGCCCTGACCGAGGAGACCGGTGGTACCGGTGCCGACTTGCATACCAGCGCCGTACGTGACGGGGATGACTTCATTCTCAACGGTGAAAAGACCCTGATCTCCCACACCGATTGTTCGGATGCGGCCTATGTCTTCGCGGTCACGGATCCCGACAAGCCTGGTCCTGAGCGGCTGACGGCCTTCTACGTGCCCGTGGACACCCCGGGATACGAGATTGTTCCCATGCCTCATATGATGGGCTGCCGCGGTGCCGGTCATGCCGGTCTGCGTTTCACCAACATGCGCGTCAACAAGCGCTTCCAGCTGGGTGAGGAGGGTGACGGTCTGCATGTGGCCATTGCCTCCCTCTCGATTTCCAGGGCACACATCGCCGTCTCCAATCTGGGCATGAGTCAGCGCTTCCTGGAGATGGCCATAGCCCGTGCCAAGGACCGCGTCACCTTCGGCAAACCCTTGGCCAAGCGTCAGGCCATACAGCAGATGATCGCCGATATGGGGACCCACATCTTCGCCCTGCGCTGCATGCTGACCGACCTGGCCGAGCAGTATGACCGAGGCGAGGACATCGAGGAGAAGGCCGCCATGTGCAAGCTCTTCAGCATCGATACGGTCAAGCTGGTTTCGGACTATTGCTTCGAAATCTTCGGTGGCATCGGTTACTTCGAGGACAACCCGTACGGGCCGGTCGAGCGCATGTATCGCGATTGCCGTGCCATGTGGCTGGAAGAGGGACCCCGTACCGTTCAACGTCTCACTGCCGCCCGTAAGTTGATCAAGGACGACGGCATCATCAAGTAATGCAATACTTCCGCCGGTGGCCAGGGTCACCGGCGGATCATATGGATCGGATTCATCATGAGTGACAAGGTTTTAAGTGGTGTTCGTATCATTGATATGACGACCTTCTTGGCTGCACCTACAGTTGCCCGGGTCATGGGCGAATGGGGGGCCGACGTTATCAAGGTAGAGCCGCCCAAGGGTGATGCCGAGCGTACCCAAGGAGCGGTTTTCAACATGCCCTATGCCGATGATGAGAATCTCGGCTTTGACATATCCAATCTCAACAAACGGTTCGTAACCCTGAATCTAAAGACGGATGATGGTCTTGCAGCCTTTATGAAACTCCTGGATGGGGCCGACGTGTTCCTGACCAACCTGCGAAGCAAATCGCTGGAGCATCTGGGCATCGACTACGACTCCCTGAAGGAACGTTTTCCCAAGCTCATCTTCGCCCAGTGCTCAGGATATGGGGAGGATGGACCCAACAAGAACACGGCCGGCTACGATGCAACCAGCTACATGGCCCGTGGCGGTGTCCTCGCCACCACCATGGAAAGGGGGACCAGCCCCATGAACCCGCCAAACGGATATGGCGACTTTCAGGTTGCCATGTGCTTGACGGCAGGTATCTGCGCAGCATTGACCAGACAGGCGAGGACCGGGCATGGAGACAGAATCACCGTGGCCCTCCATCATGCCGCCATCTTCATGCAGAATGTCGCCATGGTATCCGCCCAGTACGGCAATCCATATCCCAAGACACGTATGGAGGTCTCCAACCCCTTCAACAACAGTTACCGGACCAGTGATGATCGTTGGTTCGTCATGTGTGTGCCCGTGTTCAACCGTGACTATAACAAGGTCATGACCCTGCTTGGGCGCGAGGATCTGCTCGATGATCCACGCTACAACGACATCGACACAATCAATGCCAAGGGACTGAACCGCGAGTTCATCACCATTCTGGATGAGGCTTTCCGCAAACAGCCACTGCAGCACTGGCTGGATGCCTTCAGGAAGGAGGATCTGCCGCTGGAGGCATGCTACCTGCCGACCGAGATCTATGAGGATGATGAGACCCTGGACAACGATGAGGTACGTAGGCTGCTTTTCCCCTCGGGCCAGGAGCGGTTTATCCCCACCAATCCCGTCAAGTTTTCCTCCTTGGGCAGGCCGGAGTTGAAGCCCTCCCGAGCCCAGGGGTCGGATACGGTGTCGATCCTGGAAGAGCTGGGATACAGCCAGGAAGAAATCCAAAGAATGCTTGATGAAGGGGCTGCCGCGTCGGTGCGGCACATAGGCGATCCGGTATGAACTACGGCAGCATGGCCTGTAGGAGCGTGGACCAAGCCCAGGAAATTCAAATCGTGAGGAGTGGACAGTGACTTTACAGTACACACAAGAGCAGCGCGAATACATCAGGATGGTCCAGGAATTCGCCGACGAGACCTTGACCCCTGCGGTAGTGAGCAAGTACGACCGATCCGGTCAGTGCCCGGTGGGCCTCTTCAAGCCAGCCTTTGAAATGGGCCTGCATATGCTGGAGATTCCAGAAGAGTACGGTGGTGCCGGACTCCCCTACGCTACCACGGCCATGATCTTCTCCAAGTTGGCTGAGTACGATGCGGGATACGCCATCACCCTGGTTTCGACATTCGTGGCCCTTCGCTCAGTCATGCTGGCCGGCTCTCCGGAGCAGGCCAGGCGGTTCGCCGACATCGTCGAGCCTGGGGCTTTCGCGGCCTTTGCCCTGAGTGAGCCGGATGCGGGAACCGATGCCGGGTCCGTCAAGGCCAGTGCCATCAGAGACGGAGACGATTACATCCTCAATGGTGAGAAGACCTTCATCACCAATGGCAGCATCGCCGATGTCTATGTAGGCATCTTCCGTACCGCTGACGCGGGCAACAAAGGCCTTAGCGCCTTCATGATCGAACGGTCCCGGGAAGGTATTTCGGTAGGTGCCCATGAAGACAAGATGGGATTGAGGCTCTCCGATACCTGTACGGTCAACTTCGACCATGTGCGTGTACCGGTGGCCGACCGACTGGGTGAGGAAGGGGCCGGCTTCAAAGTGGCCATGAACAGTCTGAACCTCTCCCGTGCCTTTGTCTCCACCTTGGCGGCGGGAATTATGCAGAGGGCCCTGGATGAGTCCGTGGCCTACGCCAGACTGCGTAAGCAGTTCAAGGAGCCCATCATTCGTTTCGAGGCGGTCCAGGAGATGCTGGCCGACATGGCCATCGCTTTGGAGACCTCGCAGGTGTTGATTCACAACACCATGACCATGATGGACGAGGGGAACCTGGTGCGCAAGGAGGGTGCCATCACCAAGACATACGTGACGGATGCCCTGCAAAGGGTGGTATCAGATGCCGTCCAGGTCTTCGGGGGGTACGGGGTTTCCAAGGAGTACCCGGTCGAGAAGCTGATGCGTGATAGTAAGGTCTTCCAAATCTTCGAGGGGACCAACCAGATTCAGCGAGTGACCATCGCCAACGAACTGAACAAGGAATACGCGGACAGGGAGGCAGGCAGATGAAGGTGCTGGTATTGGTCAAGGGGGTTGCCGCACCCGGAACTCAACCCCTTGCTGACGATGGGTGTCTGGAAGGAGTGGACCAGGTCCTGGACCATTACAGCAAGTATGCGCTTGAGGCGGGTCTGCAGTTGATACAGGAAGATGACCAGGGGAGCGTGACCGTGGCATCGTATGGTGCCGGGGCTGAGACAGCTTTGAGGGATGCGCTCGCCTTGGGAGCACAGGATGCTGTCTTGGTCACCACGAACCAAAAGCATCCCCGACTCGGCCAGGTATTCGCGACGGTGGTCGATCGGTCAGGGCCCTTTGACCTGGTCCTGTGTGGAGATCAGGCTTCCGACGACAGTCAGGGGGTCCTTCCCGCCCAGGTCGCTGCAGCTTTGGGCTGGCCCCTGATCGATCTTGTTGACGAGCTGGGCATGAACGGTGCAAGGCTGGCCTATCTCTCATCCCTGGACCAAGGCACGGTCAAGGGAACGGTCCAGTTGCCTGCAGTGGTGGCGGTGACCGACACCATCAACAAGCCTCGCCTGCCCAGCTTCAAGCTGAAGATGGCGGCCAAACGCTTCCAGATCAAGGAGAACCGGGTTGAGTCTGATGGTGTCGATGCCTTGGAATCTCTCGGCTTGGAGACGATGCCTGCATCCAATAAGAGCGTGCGGATGGTCGACACGGTCGATGAACTGATCCAGGGGCTGGACCAGGTCGGCATCAGGCTCAGAAAGGAATGAAGATGCAATCACCACACATATATCTGGTGCTGCCCGCGGATGAGATCGCGGAGTCGGCGGGAAGCCTGACGGCCTTTGCCGTTCAGGCAGGGTTCGGTCAGGAGGCTGAGGCTCTGGTTCTTAGGCAGGGGGGCGATGCCAGATTCCAAGGTTTGAAAAAGGTTGCCGTTCTCGATAATGGGGCCCTGGGGCCGGCTAATCCCGAAGGGGCGGCGCAGGCCCTCAAGGAGTTCATGGGCAAGGAACTGCCCGATCTGGTCCTTTTTGATGATTCCCGCTTTTCCCAGCAGATCGCGGTCCGTCTGGCCGCTGGGCTTGGTTTGCCCATCGTGACTCATGTGACCGATCTGACCCTTGACGACGCTGGCATCACCGTCCATAAGAAGGTCTATTCGGGCTCCCTGATTCAGGGGTACCGTTGCGCGGGCCCCATGGTGCTGACCGTGGATCTGACCACCCAGTCTCCTGTGATTCGTGACAACTCTGTTCCTGTCGAGTTGCGCAAGGTTACGGTTGCCGAGGACGACGCTCGTTATCTGCCCTCCTCCAATGATGAGGGACCCGATTTGGCTACGGCCCGGGTGGTTGTAGCTGGTGGCAGGGGCCTGCAGAACGAAGATGGCGTAAATCTTGTCAATCGTCTGGCCCGGCAATTGGACGGGGCAGTGGGTGCTTCCAGAGCCGCAGTGGATGAAGGCTGGTTCGAGGCATCGACCATGGTGGGGCAGTCCGGTAAGACCGTTGCTCCCGACCTTTATATAGCTGTGGGCATTTCAGGAACCATTCAGCATACGGTCGGCATGGACCAGTCCAAATGTGTGGTGGCTATCAACCTCGACCCCGAGGCGCCCATATTCAACCTGGCTGACTTCGGACTGGTCGAGGATGCCGGCAAGGCCCTGAACGAACTTCTGGACAAGACCGGGGCTCAAGGGGCTGACGACACCGGGAACCTATGAGATGGAGGGGAAGATGACCGATTCGGCTCGGGCGGCGATTTCCCTGGTCGCTTCTCCCTCGATGGTTGCAGGAGAAACCCTGGGTGGTTGTTGGAAGGCCCGGTGCAGACAAACCCCAGACTCCGTCTTCCTGATCTCCGAAGGCAGGGAACTGACTTATGGCGAGGTGGATCGGATGGTCGACGGGGCGGTCTCTCTTATGGGACAGGTCGGCCTTGGGCAGGGGGATATCGTCGCCCTGCAAATGGATACCGGAGTTGCCTGTGTGGTCATGATTCTCGCCTGCTTCAAGTCGGGTTTGGTGGTTATGCCACAAAGTCCGCGGCTCAACATGGATGAGGCCTCTTTCATGGTTGGTCAGATGGAACCATCCTTTCTGATGCTGGACCATGATGACGGCCCACTGGTCCAGGCCTGCCTGTCCCGCCCCGAGGAGTACCGGGAGGTGGACACCGGTTTTGGAGGCCGGTCCTGCACCATGGTCATTCGACGGAAATCAGTCACAGCCTGCCGTTTTAATGGGGCTGACCAGGTTTCCGGAAAGCCTGGTGACAGGCCTGCCGCCATCCTTTGCACCTCCGGTACCACCAGTCATTCCAAGGGATGCGTCCTGTCCGATCGCAACATTCTGGCCAGCGAGATCGCCTTCAACAAGGTATACGGAATCGGTGATCGGGACAGGCTGATTCTTGCCTCAGGCTTTTACCATGCCATCGGTTTTCACCATGGCATCGTCTCGACCATGTTGTCAGGCGGGTCCATGGTCCTGCTCCGTCACTATAGCGGTCGGGACATGGTGAGGTTGGCCAGGCGGTATGGATGCACCTATACGGTCACGGTTCCTACAGTGGTCTATGACCTTTTGGATCTGTACCGCACCGGTGATCCTCTGGAACGGATCATCTCCGGAGGATCTCCTCTTTCCGTGCCTCTTCTGGCCAAAGCCCGCGATATTGGCCTACCCCTTTACAACATCTACGGACTCACGGAGTGTGCGCCGTTCTCCTGCACCACTCCCGTCTACTTCCGTGACCATGGCTGCATGACCACGGCAGGATTTCCCATAGAGGGGACCTGTGTCAGACTGGTTGATGCATCTGGTGACGTGATTACCGGCCCTGACCATCCCGGTCAGATTCTCGTGCAGGGACAGACGGTTTTCCAGGGTTACTACCGTAATCAGACTGAGACGGCACGTGTCCTGACCGAGGATGGCTGGTTCTCCACCGGTGATCTCGGCCATCTGACAAAGGATGGGGCACTGGTCACGGATGGCAGAATTAAGGACCTGGTGATTCGGGCTGGTGAGAACATATCAGCCTCCCTGGTCGAGAAGTATCTGATGGGGCATCCCGATATTGCGGAAGCGGCAGTGGTGGGGCTCCAAGATCAACGACTCGGTGAGCGAATCGGAGCCTTCGTCGTCATGAAGGACGGGCGGCCTCCGCTCAACCTGGAACAGGTCAAGGAATATATGGCCGCTCATGGAGTAATCAAGAAGTTCTGGCCCGAGGAACTTGTAGTTCGCGACTCACTGCCCAAAACCGGTTCCGGGAAAATCAAGAAGTACCTCTTGCAGTAGGAGTGTGGTCTCATGGCAGGAGCAAGGAAAGACGGATCCTCGGCCTTTAGTCCGACGCGCACTCATGCCACCCGCAAGCCCAGGATGATGCGTTCGGCTCTTGCCTTCTTCCAAGGCAGGGGCAATACGGCCCTGTTGGACCTGGACTGGCAGAGTCCGGTTGGTGGTGAAGAGAATATGGGTCAATCGGTGATGGGGGTTCAGCCAATTCAGCTTCAGCCTGTCGATGAGGACCATCGGTACTCATATGAAATCGTTGGCGGGTATAACTCCAACGCCATACGTGTGGAATTCGGTACCATCGACAGGCAGGCACATGATCTGGACTGGTTGGTCCTTCTGTCATTCACCGGGTGCCAGGTTGCCTTCCTCAAGTCGGAGAGGTCTGATCACATCTTCGCCCTGGCCGATGAGGATGCCTACGTCTACTGCGACAAGGACCCGTGTGAGGAGTGCGTCTTCAAGTGCAAGAACGGGTTCGTACTCTATCTGCACTGTATGCGCCATGGAGTGTTCGGTCTGCCGCTCTCTCCCAGGGGTAAGGCCAAGAGATAGGTTCATGCATAGAGTCAACCAAGAGTGAGGAGTCGGAGTGAGCGAGACTATATACAAGGTTCATGTGGGGGATTTCTTCGTGGAACCGGGTATGCTAAACCATCTGGGCATCCTGCACGGGGGGTGCATGGTCAGACAGTGCGATTCAGCTCTGGGTCTGGTGGCCGAACGATATGTCGGCGAACGTGTGCTGACTGTGGCCATCAAGGATTTTGATTTCAAAGAGCGCATCTATGTCGGGGACCGCATCGATTTTGAGGTCAGCCTGGTGACCACCAGCACCCACACCATGACCTTCTATGTGGGAGTGAATAAGCTCGGGTTCGGCCGTTCGCCGGTACTGGTAGGGGAGGGGATTTTCGTTTTCATCGCCGTCAACCAGGATTTCCGGCCTGTTCCTGTTCCGCCCCTCAAAACCAAAACCGAGGAGCAGCGGAGATTTGTCAGCGAAGTCATATCCAGGTTTGGGCTCGCAAGCGAAGATAACCATCAGTCTTCTGCAATCTGAATCTGTGAATAGTGTCCGGGTCCTGATTCGGCACATCCTCTCCGTTGTCTCCATGTGCCAGGGGCGAGGCCAGTTTCTCTAGTGAAGGCCGCGGTGAAGGAACTCGGACGGTCATAGCCGACCTGCCTGCCCACCCAGGCGATACCCTCTCTGGTCGTCGCCAGGAGGTGGCGGGCCTGGTTCATGCGCTGACCTCTGATGTACCTGGCCAGGCTTGTTCCGGTCTGGTCCGAGAAGGCCGTGCACAGGTGGGTCCGCCCCACATACAGGGAAGAGGCTATCTGATTGATGGAGAGGTCCCCATCGAGATGGGACTGGATATATGCTTTGGCCTGCCAGACCAGGTCGGCGTCCCTGGATGATTCGGGATCCTGTATGGTGGTTGAGGAAGTCTGGGCAAGCGTGGCCAGCATCAGGTCGGTGTGGGCCTTCAGGAGGAACCCTGTTCGGTCCTGCTGCTCGGGGCCTACCTTGGACAGGGCGGTCGAAGCTGCCCGGGCCGCATCGGGTAGCCAGGGTTGGCCGAAGGATTCAAAGAGCCCGTTGATCTGACCGGGCCACTTGCGGTCCAGCTCCATGAAGTAGTCGGGCAGGATGTTGATGCTTCGGGTGCATGAGCGTGACCCGGCCGGCATATGGTAGGTGACCGATCCGGCAGGTTGGATCAGGGAGACCATGCTGTCCTCCTGCGCGGTGCAGATCTGTATGCCATCGGAGAGGGGGAGGGGATCCTTGCAGTCACTCGCAATCAGGCAGGCATAATCGGTCAGTGAATACTCGCTCAATTCCATGTCGCGCAGGAAGGTGATGTCATGCCAGATGACCAGGCAATGCGGGCCAACCGGGCTGATACGGATCCGTCCCCGGTGGCTGTCTTTGTCGACCCTGCCCTCCAGTCCTCCCGCCCGGTGATGGAGCTCCATGCCAAGCTGTTCCGTCTGAGGACAGTACAGGGTACGGAGCTCACGGGATTCGGCTACCGCATCGTATCCAGCCATACATCACCTCATCCCAGCCTGTGCCGGTCTTGAATCGGTCGAGGCAGGCTTTCACTTTCGTTCCGATTGCTTTCAGATTCATTCGGTAATCGGTAACGGCCTTCCGGTCATAGGCTTCTCAGATTACGTTCGATGAATGCGGACGACAAGGGGTTGAGATGGAAATCATGGGAGAAAAGGTATGACCGTAGACCGGAATGAGCCAGAAGGCCTGTCGGAGCCAGATCATGGCGGTGCTCAAGATCAAGGAAACACATCTGACGGTGAGGGGCGGCATGGGCGTAACTCCCTGATGCGGCTGCTGGATTTTGCTGGTCCCCGTAAGATCTTCTCCTACCTGGGCTGTCTCCTGTCCATCCTGTCGGCGATTGCCGGCTTTGGACCTTATATCTGCATCTGGCTGGCTGCCAGTGATCTCCTGGCTGTAGCTCCGCATTGGTCCCGGGCCACGGGAATCGCCATCTATGGATGGGTGGGATTGGGGTTCGCGGTACTCTCCGTGGTCCTGTACTGCTCGGGTCTCCTCCTTACCCATATGGCCGCCTTCCGCACCGCCTCCAACATGCGAAAGGAGGCTGTACGGCACCTGATGCGCCTACCCCTGGGCTACTTCGACCTTCATGCATCAGGGGAGTTGCGGCGCACCATTGACGGTTCGGCAGGAGATACCGAGACCCTGCTGGCCCACATCGTTCCGGACGCGGCCGGTTCCCTGACCATGGTCTTGGGCATGCCGATACTGATGCTGGTCTTCGACTGGCGGATGGGGATGGCCTGCCTGGTCTCCGTCCTGATCGCCGCTGTCTGTATTCGAGTCATGATGAGTGGCCAGGGCAGGGCCTTCTTGAAGGAGTACCAGGATGCCCTGGGTGCGGATGTCGAA
The DNA here is from genome assembly GCF_036987015.1 of Bifidobacterium indicum. Classification (NCBI taxonomy): domain Bacteria; kingdom Bacillati; phylum Actinomycetota; class Actinomycetes; order Bifidobacteriales; family Bifidobacteriaceae; genus Bifidobacterium; species Bifidobacterium indicum. The sequence goes on along the minus strand of NZ_BTXM01000001.1, from coordinate 730,214 downwards.
GACCGGCACGGAGTATGTTCGCGGCATTCCCGTGGTCAAGGTCTTCCAGCAGACGGTCTATTCCTTCAGGGCCTTCCATGAAGCGATTGAACACTACAGTCAGATGGCCAGGACCTACTCCATGAAGGTCTGCCGTCTTCCCCAGACCATACAGATCGTCGCCTTGAACAGTACTGTGGTTTTCCTGGTTCCGATGGCCATCCTGCTGGCCTCGCGGCAGGGTAATTTTTCCTCCTTCCTTGCCGATTTCGCCTTCTACGCCGTCTTCTCGGGAATGGTCCCGACAGCCATGACCCGTCTGCAATTCTCCAGCGACGCCTTCGGTAAAGCCGATGATGCCCTGGCCAGGATCACCAGCGTGCTCAGCGTGAGTCCTCTACCCCTGACCGTCAACCCGGAACATCCACGGACCCCGGATGCGTCCCTGGAGCAGGTGTCCTATACCTATGCGGGCGCTGATCGGCCGGCGCTTGAAGGAATCGACTTCAGGTTGCCTGAGGGTGGCACTGTGGCCCTGGTCGGGCCTTCCGGGGGTGGCAAATCGACCTGTGCCAGTCTGCTCCCGCGCTTCTGGGATGTGGATTCGGGAAGGGTCACCGTTGGCGGGGTCGATGTGAGATCCATGGACCCCCATGATCTGATGGGGCAGGTTGCCTTCGTCTTCCAGACCAATCGGCTCTTCTCGGCCACACTGCTTGAAAATGTCCGTGCGGCCAGACCCGATGCGACCCCGGATCAGGTCCTGGCTGCCCTGGAGGCCGCCCAGTGCATGGACATCGTCAAGAAGCTCCCTCAGGGACTCGACACCATGCTGGGTTCGGGTGGAACCTACCTGTCGGGTGGAGAGGTCCAACGAGTGGCCCTGGCCAGGGCAATACTCAAGGATGCGCCGATTGTGGTCCTGGACGAGGCAACCGCCTTTGCCGATCCGGAGAATGAGGCCTTGATCCAGAAGGCCCTGACCAGATTGACCCGATCGGGTGGGGGCGGGCATCGGACCGTCCTTATGATCGCCCATCGCCTGTCGACCGTGGCCGGTGCTGACTTGATCCTGGTTTTGAATGGAGGTCACCTGGTCGAGCAGGGTTCCCACCAGGCCCTGGTCAGGGCTCATGGCACCTATGCCCGCCTCTGGTCCGACTATGAGCAGGCGATCTCCTGGAAGGTCGACAACTCGCCGAAGGCCACGGATGGAGGCGGTGCAGGTGACACCACGGCGGCCTCGGGAGAAGGCGGTGCCGGGCAGGCTCCCGGTCAGGATGGCGCTGGGCCGGTTGTGGATGAAAGCGATCCTGGTTCAGTCGCTGGGGGAGGGTCGACCGATCATCTCGGTACTCAGAGCGAAGGAGGTGAGGCATAGATGTTCGCCTCATTCCAGAAGAAATACGCTTTGACGAACAGGGGGATGAAGAATGTCCTCCTGGGGACGATTTGGACCACACTGACCAATCTGGTCATCATGGGAGGAACGGCCTCGCTCTTCCTGGCCATGAATGCCTTCATCGCCCATCTGACCAAAGGGGCTCCGCTCCCGGATGTCATGCCCTACCTGGTGGGTCTCCTGGTGTTCGTCCTTCTGCTCTTCGGCTCGTACTGGTTCCAGTACAACCACTCCTATGGCGCGGTCTTCAACCAGACCAGCACCCAGCGAATCGACCTGGCCGAGAGACTGCGTAAGCTGCCCCTCTCCTTCTTCGGGCGTCGTGACCTGGCGGACCTGACCGATACCATCCTGGGTGATGTGGCCACCATGGAGCATGCCTATGCCCATGCCCTGAGCCAGCTCTACGGTGCAGTCGTCTCTTCCATCCTGGTCTTCCTCGCACTCTTGCCTGTGAACTGGGCCCTCGACCTGGCCGCTTTCTGGAGTGTGCCGACGGCTTTTGCCATCGTCTTCGGCACACGACGATTCGTGGAAGGTGCCTCACGACGTACGCGGCAGGCCCAGGTCAGGGTCAGCGACGGCATCCAGGAGGCGCTCGACTGTGTACAGGAGATTCGCGCCACCAACCAGGAGGACCGGTATCTGGATAGACTCTTCTCGGTCATTGATACCACCGAAGCCACCACGATCAGGTCCGAGATTACCAATGGACTCATCATGAACTCGGCCATGGTGGTCCTCAGGATGGGAGTGGCCACAACCTTGCTGGTGGCTGCCGGTCTGATAGTCCAGGGCAGGATTGATTTCATGGTCATGTTCATCTTCCTGCTGATGGTCTCCCGGATATACGCACCCTTCGATCAGGCTTTGATGCTGGTTTCCGAGCTTTTCCAGTCCCAGGGATCGGCCCGGCGTATCCGGTCCATCACCGACGAGCCGGTGGTCGAGGGGAGTACGGACTTCCATCCGAACGGTCACGATATCGTCTTCGATCATGTGGCCTTCTCCTATCCGGTCTCTACCGGCAGGGGTGCGGGGGAGCCGGTTCTGGAGGATGTCGATTTTACGGCGCGGGAAGGTGAGATCACGGCCCTGGTTGGTCCCTCGGGGTCCGGGAAGTCAACCTGTGCCCGGCTGGCTGCCCGCTTCTGGGATGCCACCTCCGGTTCCATCACCGTGGGTGGGGTTGACGTGAGCCGGGTGGATCCAGAGGTCCTCTTGCGCGACTATGCCGTGGTCTTCCAGGATGTGATGCTCTTTGATGACACCGTCATGGGTAATATCCGGATGGGTCGGCGTGGTGCCAGTGACCAGGAGGTGCTGGATGCCGCCAGGGCCGCCAACTGCGACCAGTTCGTCACCCGCCTGCCCCAGGGCTACCAGACGATGATTGGTGAGAATGGTTCCAAACTCTCCGGCGGCGAGCGCCAACGCATCTCCATCGCCCGGGCCCTCCTCAAGGATGCCCCCATCGTCCTGCTCGACGAGGCCACGGCCTCCTTGGATGTCGAGAACGAGACCCAGGTGCAGGAGGCCCTGTCCGAGTTACTGGTGGGGAAGACGGTCATGGTCATTGCCCATCGGATGCGAACCGTCGAGAACGCAGACAAGATCGTGGTCCTCGACCAGGGCCACGTGGTCGAGCAGGGTTCCCCTGAGGAGCTCATGGCCGCGGATGGAGAATTCGCCAGGATGGTCCGATTGCAAGGCGAAAGTGCGGGCTGGTCCCTGTCGGAAAAGGCTGAAGCGTAACAGTTCCTCGGCGCTGGTTGCCAAGTGTGCGGCAGATTCGGTTGGTATGTGTGCCAGTCGGTCGCTGCGGTACGTTCCTAGCTGAGTCAGACTGCCGAAGGCTGATCTCTGCAGATGTCACGCTGATGCAGGTCTGTTCCTATGGGTGACAGTCTGTTTTACCTGGACCTGTATTGATCAGTCTTGATTTCGGCTGAGGGTTTCGCGAATTATCTCGGCAGGTGTCGCGCCTTCGGAAGCCGCCCTGCCTGCGATCCGGTCCATCAGTCGTTGAGGCAGGCGCAGACTCAAGGGTGCTGGGTAACCTGGGCGGAGGCGCGGGCGTTCCGGCCAGACCGTTCCCAGGGCACCTGACCAGGTCCCGGTTTCCAATGCCTGGCTCAACTGGTCCAGGTCGTCATCACCGACTCCGAAGAGGGCATGCCAGTCACGGTCTTCAGGATCTCCCATCAGTCCCTCCCTGTCGCAAGGAACTCCCGTAGGGTCTTTGGGGAGGGAGGGGTCATGGCATGGAAGACCAACCAGAGTCGGGACTGATCGTGGATGGAAGCCAATTCCATCAACCTTCCCTGGCCGTCGAAACCCAGTGTCAGCCAGACTTGACGGGTTTCCTGATTGTTGACAACCGGTGCGGAGACGATGGCATTGCGCCAGACCTCCAGGATGTCCTGCTGGCCGATATCAGGATGTGTGCGATGAATCCCGGGATGGATCAGAGGTTGGAATTCCATTGGAGGTCGCTTCCTGTAGTCGGGTTGGATGGCGTCTTATGCAAATCCTAGTCAGGCATTCTGGGCCTGTCACCATTACGGGGAAGTCTGTCGGGCTTCTGGCTGGCTCGTTATTTTGGGCTCTTAGAGCAGTTATAAAAGTGGTGCCAAACATCCGGACATCTGCCTGTCGATGTCAATATGCGAACGGATGGTTATGTAATCGATTTATGGTTGGAGCTCCATATCTGCATCGTTGCCGGGGGCATACGCGCAAAATGTAACAAAATCTGTTGCTATCCTTGTCGGCCCATCTCGGGTGTCTGCCTTCGGCTTCTCGGACCGCACTGCCATAGGGAGGAAGGTACCGGCCGCAGATAGGCGAACAGTAAGGATGGTCAGGTTGAAAAGGGCGAGGCGATATCACAAGAACTGAATTCATGAATACCGACCTTGTGCTTAATGCTGAATAGGGATTGGATAGAGGCTGTTCCCGGCTGACATATGTGGTATCGCGGTTCCTTGAGTGGTTCAGATACCGGTCCGTTTTTCTCAGCAGATGGTGCGGGCTGGTTTCATTGTCAAAAGAGTCTTCGTGAGTTTGTTTATCAGTAAAGGTGGTAGGCAGCATGACTGTTCGGGACAATCCAATGCAAGAAATAGTTAAAAACGCAGGGAAAGAGATACAGGGTAGAGGCTTTCTTAAGAAACTTAATGCATACGCCACTAATGGGGGCGATGATTACATTATTGACGATCAGGAGAAAGAATGGATTAATTCTGCTCTTACACGGTTGGTGGATTACTATGATCGTGTCGGCGATCCTGATGATGAGTATTGGACACAGTATAGTTCTTGTAAAATTAGTGATGATTTGGCTGTCATTGTTGAGTTTAATGTCAAGCAGAAAAAGAAAACGGCAGACAAGAATAACCAGAGCTGGTTTCTGTTAGCCGTTGCGGCTGCCTTGTATCTTCCTGATGAGGAATCTGATAAAGAACATGATACTGAGGATAAAGAAGCAATTGGAAAATTCTGTGCAATACTTCAAGCAGTAAAGTCTCAATTCGTGCGTCGGTTTGTTATGAACTGTCGTGGTAGCGGTAAGTTTGAATGCTCCTGCTTCAGTGCGGCTAAGAAACTTCTGAACCATAGGATTGATCCCAATAAGGATATGTCCAGGGAGCTTAGCAGCGACATTGCCTATGGCGATAAGGAGTTCAAAGAAAAATTCAAGAAGTACAAAGCGAAGTTGAAGCCTACTAAACAGAGTAAAAAAGTACTAGCGGATCGGCGCATTGTGACCTACATGCTGGTATCGCTTTCGTGGAAGAAAGACCGCAGCTCGCAGGAGGTTTATCCTAGTGAATGCCCTTGGAGGCATACCAAAAACGACAATAGCGCTGATGTGCAAGTAGAACACATTCTGCCGCAAGAGCCAGTAAAAGAAGGTGATGATTCAAACGAATTTCAATGTCGCTGGTGCATGGACGACTGCACTTGCACTGATCAAACGTGGTCGCATTTTAGTCAACGTGCACGTGAAGAATATACGCAACGTCTGGGTAACCTCACCCTTCTTTCTGGAGATACTAACAGTCGATTGAGTAACGCATGCTGGGAATGCAAGCGCAAGGCATACAGAACCCAAGAACTTTGCTGGAACAAGGAAATTGCGGAGAAAAAGTGCTGGGATTGCTGGAGCATAGCAACTCGCCAAACGCAAATGGCTGAATTGGCGGTACAGGTTTGGCCTGGGAAGTAGCTATAAATGCTACCAGTCATCAGATTCTGTGTGCCGGGACCGAGCCAAGGGAATAGTTGGTGGCGAATGATTGTCGGCACAACGTTTGAGTTATCTTCATGACCGTATGAAATGAGAAGGCGGAAACAGGTCCAGTGATGCGGTATGACCATGGGGTGATTCAGGCAGGGTCAAACGGGAACTATGCTCTGAGGCTAGATTCCTTGGTGATCATAAACGATACGTCCCCGCGTTGTCATTGCTCCATTGGGAAACTTCGTTCATAACTTTTGGGGCAGTCCGAGTTCCACTCAAGTTGCTACGGTTGCTGTCAGGAGTAGGTTGGCGGAATTCTGAGGCGCTTTTGCGTTTAGTTGTGCATACTGCAAGCTTGCTGGAGAATCAGGCTTCCGCGTGGGTTCGTTAAGATGATGACTCGGTGACGAACTTTCTGATTTTTCCAACAGAAGATGAGGCTACCGAGGATATGAGCGATATGAGGGAAGGCCGGAACATGAACAATCAGCCCATGGACGAGCAGAACGTGAATGGCCAAGGCGAGGTCCACGATCAGGAGAGCAGTGATCTCAATCTGGAGCCTGACATGGGGAGGACCTATCACAGTGGTCCTGTCATTATGCGTGGCTCCATGATTCCTCCGAGTGATTCCAATGCCGGCCTGCTCTCCTCGGATGGTGATACGGACTGGCTCCACATGGACCCCTGGCGGGTGTTGAGGATTCAGGCTGAGTTCGTCGATGGGTTCGGTGCCCTTGCCGAGCTGGGTCCGGCGGCCACGATCTTCGGTTCGGCCCGAACGGACAAGGACAATCCCGACTACCGTGCCGCCCAGCGGATGGGTGCCGGTCTGGCCAGGGGAGGCATGGCGGTGATCACCGGGGGTGGCCCGGGCATCATGGAGGCCGCCAACAAGGGGGCCGCCCAGGTCGGAGGCAAGTCGGTGGGGCTGGGAATCGAGCTGCCCCACGAGCAAGGTATCAACCAGTGGGTCAACCTGGGCATCACCTTCCGTTACTTCTTTGTGCGCAAGGTGATGTTCATGAAGTACTCGTCCGGCATCATCGTCTGCCCGGGAGGGTTCGGGACCATGGATGAGATGTTCGAGGTGCTGACCCTTGTCCAGACCCACAAGGTGGCCACCATGCCCATTGTTCTCTTCAACAAGGGGTATTGGGATGGGCTTTTCGAATGGATATCGACCACGGTCAAGGATCGGGGCATGATTTCTGACCTGGATCCCAAGCTGGTGGTTCGGACCGATGATCCCGATGAGGCCGTGCAGACCATACTCGGGAGCCGTCAGTAGCGCGGCTCAAGTGCTGGCGGTGGAAATGCCGGCACGGGGAATGGGGATACAGGCACCAGCACTTGCAATATCACCAAGAAACCTGTATCCGCAGGGGATAGGTAACTGTGCCTGCCATGACCAATAGCCGTATACAAATAGCCGTATACAAATAGCCGTATACAAGCGTGAGTAATCCGACTCGATACGATTCAGGGAAAGGTAAAGGCCCACCTCTGGAGAGATGGGCCTTTACCGTATGTCAGGTTGCAGGAAGCGCCATGCCTACCTGTTCTTGGCGACGAAAATCATGCCATTACCCACAGGGACCAGGCAGGATTCGAGTCCGTCATCCTGTGACAGTGTGTCCAGGATGGAGCGCAGGCTGACGGCCTTGTCCGAACGGTTGGCCGGATTCATCAATCCACCCTGGTCGGGGTCCTCATCCAGGTCGAAGGCATCGGTGAAGACCAGCTGGCCGTCCTCCTTGAGCAGACGTGGGGCGTGGTCCAGGGCATCCTGGTAGTTCCGGCTCTCCCCGGAAACCACAATCAGGTCGTAATCAGCGGGGTTCAGTCTGGGGAAGTAGGTCCTGGCCGGTGTGTTGACCACGCGCAGACGAAGTCCGGAATTCTTCTTTTCCTCTTCATGGAAGGTCTTCCGTATCAGGGAGGCGCCTTCGGGGGAGGAGTCCACAGCGGTGAACTGCCCCTGGCCCTGCAATCCCTCCATGAGGCGGAGGGCCTCGATCACCGAACCCGTACCTAGGAGGATGATGGAGGCGGCATCGGTCCTTCCGGCCAGGAAACGCAGGAAGGAGCCCTGCGCCACTGAGCATTGGGGGGATCCAGCCGATTCCGCCTGGGTGCGGAAGGCTGTCAGGGTGTCAGATTCGCTGTTGAGTGCGCTCTCCTCAGCGAATTCCCACCCCTTGGCATGATTGCTGTATGAGGTCTTATCCATAATGACCACTCTAACGTCTGGTGCTCACAAAGGGCCACATATGGCCCGTCAACGATTGACGGCCTCGACCAGCTGCCACATCTCTTCGCCCACGTCAATCCCCCTGGGGCACTGGCGTGAACAGGCGCGGACGGACTCGCAGGCCAGGATGCCGTCCTCCTGGTTGATGTCGTCCAGGCGTTCCTGGCTGTGCCCGTCACGCGAATCGTTGATGAACCGCGAGGCGGCAATCAGTGCGGCCGGCCCGGCAAAAGCCTCGCCACCGGCGTAGACCGGGCAGGAGCCCTCGCAGACGCCGCAGGCGATGCAATTGCTGAGCAACTCGAACTTGGAGAGCTGGGCCGGGGTCTGCAGGTTCTCCATGTCTGGATCCGGTTCAGCATCTTCGCGCAGGTAGGGATGGAAGCGGCGGATCTGGTCGAACATGGTGTCGGTGTCGACGATCAGGTCACGCAGGGGGGTAAAGCCAGGAAGGGGCTTGATGTCGATGACCCCTAACCAGCCCGTTCGTTTCGGCTTAGGGCCCTCCGGTCTGGATTGATCCGCTCCGGTTCGGCCGGTCCGGCGGAAGCCCCGGTCTTGGTCACCTCCATCGCCTGTCTCCTCGGCGGGTACCTTGGCGAAGTCTCCCACGGTGGCGGTGCACAGGAGGGTGGGTGTCGTGTTGATCAGTACGGCATCCGATCCACACATGCCGTGACCACAGGAGTAGCGGAAGTTCAGGGTCGGGTCCTGCTCGCGTTTGATTTGCAGCAGGCAGTCCAGGATGGTCTGTTCGTGTGCGGTCTGAATCCGGTATTCCTGGGTCCAACGCTTGCCACGTGGGCGTCCCGGTCTGGAGCCGAAGGGGGAGGGGGACGAGGATGAGGCGAAGGGGTTGGAGGCAGAGCGGCCGGACCTACCTTGACGGGGCGTGAACCTGGCTACGCGGATGGTGACGCTGGAATCGGTGCTGATGTGTGTCCCTGAGGCATGGTCACCGGTTCCGGTGGAGATTGCCACTGCTGGCTCGGCACCTTCTGGTTCCATGACTTCTCTGCTCCAATCCGATTGCATGCGCTGGCGGTCCCTTTCGCGAAGGCGGAAATAAACCCTGCACATATTCTAATGGTCTGGTCGGTCAAGTCCCCTCAGCATGACCTGTCTTGTCTGCTTCGCGAGACGGAATCCACCGGGGTCGTCCGGTCACATGTTGATTAGCCTGGTCCTGATGGTGGACTCTGCGTGGATGGCCACTGACCATACGATTCCGCCTCTCCCCAAAGGGCTCATGGGTGAGAGGCGGATGTTCGTTTGCCGATGTGGCATGCCCGGTATGTCTACTTGGCGTTCCTGATTGCGGTGCAGATGGATACCGCCGGGTCATTGAAGGGGATCAGGGTGGATTGGAAGGCATGGTAGAGGTCCGACTTGCCGGGCCAGACCGTGTCGATGACCTTGTTGTCCTGATTGAGTTGGTGGAACCATGATCCGCCATCATGGTCGATCAGGTACTGGTCGGTGTATTGGACGAAGTCGGCATACCAGGTACGGTACTCCTCCTTACCGGTCACCTCGGCCAGGGTGGCGGCGGTATTGATCCCCTCGGCCAGGGTCCAATGCATCCTGTCCGTAACCACGGGCCGCCCTTCCCAATCCGTGGTGTAGGCCAGGCCTGTGGTGCCTCCGGCATTCCACCCGTCGGCGACGGCCTGCCCGAAGAGGTGCTCGGCGGCATCCACGTAGGGCTGTATGGCTGCCTTGTTGGCGAAGGTGCTCAGGGCCCACTGCACAATCAACCGGGCCCATTCGATGCCATGACCCGGCGTGGCTCCATAGGGCTTGAACTGGTCGTCCTTCCTGTCCTCGTTGTACTCCAGATCTGGTGCCCACTGGCTGGTGAAGTGCTCAGGAATTCTCCAATTGTTGCCCTTGGCCCATTCGATGACATGGTCGATGATTCGTCCGGCGCGCTGTCGGTAGGTGTTGTCGCCGGTTGCATCGGCTACTGCCAGGAAGGCTTCGGTGGTGTGCATGTTGGCATTGAGGCCACGGTAGGGATCGAGTCGCGAGAAATCCGTGTTCCAGGTGTCTACGGCCAAGCCGGTCTCCTCGTCCCAGAAGTACCGGTTGAAGGTGTCCAGGGCTTCGTTCAGGAGCTTACGCGCTCCCGGTCTGCCTGCCAGCAGGGCTGAGGAGGCGGCCAGGATCACAAAAGCATGGGAATAGCAGACCTTGTCGGGTTCCGGGCTGCCGTCCGCCTGGATGGAGGGATGCCAACCACCATTGTCGTCGTCATGAAGGATGCCGGTCAGGCCACGCAGACCTGCATCGACCAGGTCTTCGGCACCGGGGTAGCCCAACAGGCTGCCTATGGCGTAGACATGGGTCATACGGCCGGTGATCCAAGTCTGGATGCCATGGGACGGGTCGATTCCGCCCTTGTCGTCCAGCCAGCCTGAACCGCCCTGCGCGGCGGGGAAGCCTCGTCCGAAGTCGAGGAGTTCATATGTTTCCGAGGCCATGAAGATGCGGTTGGCCTCGGAGCCAAGCTCATACCTGGGATTCTTGTTCATTACGTTGCCTTTCTGTTTCCTGCCACTGTTGCCGGCGGACGTGCATCGTCCAACCGCTGACGTCGAGGGGCGCTCTGAGATGGCCTGGTTCCCTTGCTTTGGATGCAAGGCCTTGCCCTGATATGGAAGAAGTCCATGACCGGTTCGCGGGGCATCATGTCGGCCCATCTGAGGGACCGGTTCCCGACCGTGTCCGGGCCAGATGGCCGAAGAGGGTGGGTTGGGCAAGGAACTGGGTGATGGCCACTGCGGCTGCGCCTGAAACGATGGCATCAGTGGGCAGGGAGGAGAGGACGATGGAGGTGGAGTCGTTGAGCTCGGGCACCACCCGCTCGTCGACCACATCCTGAACGGCCCTCAGCAGGGGTTTACCGGCCGCGGAGATGATGTCACCCAGGACGATGCGCTCGGGATTGAAGGTGTTGATGATGGTCACGCAGCCATAGCCCAGGTACCGACCCGCTTTTTCAATCTCCTTCACGGCCTTGGGATCGCCTTTGTCCGCCTGCTCGAACAGGGCGCTGCAGACCTGACGGTGTGTCATGGATTCGGCTCCGGCGATTATGCCCTCCTCGATGGCGTCACGGTGTATGGCCACCGCTGAACAGTAGAGTTCCAGGCATCCGCGGTTGCCGCAGTCGCATGGCAGCCCGTTGATGTCTATGGACACATGGCCCAACTCGCTGGCTACGCCAAGGGCCCCGTTGACGAGTTGGCCCGCTTCCAGGACCCCCAGCCCTATGCCTTCCCCCAGTAGGTAGTAAGCCATGTTTTCGCAGTCCAGGTTGTCGCCGAAGAGGTGCTCCGCCAAGACCCCCGCACGCGCATCCTGCTCAATGAAGACGGGCACGGAAAAGCTCTGTTCGAATTCCCGCCGGAAGTTGATCTTGCGCCATTCCTGCATGGACGAGACCACTGCGGTGCGTCCCACCGTGCGGAGGTAAGGGCCGGGTACGGCCATGCCGATGGCCACGATTGTGCAGTCAGCGCTCAGGAGGCCGTCAATCGAGCTGTGGATCGCACGGATGGTGTCCTGGATATGGGTTTCGTCCACGGTCGGCAGATCCATCAGACTGATTCGTGTGCCTGAGAGGTCGAATACGCCTATCTGGACAAGGCTTCGGGCGAATTTGACGCCAATGACATGGAAGCCTGTCTTGTTCAGCCTCAAGTCTATGGATTTGCCGCCGCGATAGGTTCCATGCTTGGTTGGGCCGCTTTCCTCAACCAGACCCTCTTCAATGAGGTGGGCGGTGATCTTGGTGATGGCTGCCGGTGTCAGATGCAGGGTTTTGGCTATCCTTGCCCGGGAGCTGACACCGTAGCGGTAGAGGTGGGATAGGATCCGTGAACGGTTGGATTCGGAGACAAGGGCTTGCGAGGGGCTGGATCCTGAGCCGGGCATCGATACCTCCTCGCATCTATTGCGTCGCGGTCGGTCCTTCGCCTCTGAATGGTATCGAGGCACCTTCCTGTGCCGCTTCCGACAAGGGGATGTTAACTGAGTTAATAGATGAAAACAAGTGCGGTGTGTTGCCCTACGACTTTCACCCGCAGGTCCGTCCGGACGGTGTCTGAAGTCAGGATGGGGTTGGCCGTGTTGTAAGGCGGCATCAATGCTCTTGGTAGGGGTATCAGTACTGCCGTCCGCTGGGGGGCATGTCGACGATGTGAACCGGTTGCCAGTCCACCCTGCCTTCCCGGTCGACCATGGAGTGGACGAGGAAGTGTTGATCATCCCGTTCAGGGTGATCCCTGCGGAAAAGGGCGCCGCGTGATTCCTCTCGGCTGTCGCTTGCGGACAATACCGCGGCGGACAGGGTCAGCAGGTTGTCGATTTCCATGATGGCGGTCAACTCGTGGTTGAAGGCCGCGTCCGGGCTGTGCGCTTTCAGGCCCTGTGCAGTCTGGTCCAGGTCGGCCACTTCTTCCTCGGCCCTGGCGATGCTCTTCTGATCGCAGCGGACGGCCACGGCATCCTCCATCACACCACCCAGGGTTTGCATGACCTGGTAGGCATTGGTGTCGCCGTTCGGGTTCGTATCCGGGGCTTGGGCATGATCTGATTCGGATGGCGAGTCGTCCAGGATGCGATCTATGACCGACCGCCTTGTGGCCAGGGTCTGTTCCAGTGAACGCGTGTCACCGGATTGGGCCGTGCTCTTTCCTGATAGGGCGGAGGTGACCTGTTCGGCCATGGCCTCCCCGGCCCTGCTGCCGAAAAGACAGGCATCCAGGAGGCTGTTGCCCCCCAACCGGTTGGCGCCGTGGACACTCAGGCAGGAGCACTCTCCAGCAGCATAGAGGCCTTCGACCGGGCAACGCCGACCATCCGCCCACTTGTATACCTGGCCCTGGGTGGTGATCGGTATACCCCCCATCGTGTAGTGGGCGGTCGGCTTGATGGGGATGAGATCGACGGTGGGGTCCAGGTCGGCAAAGCGGCGGATGGTCTCATAGACCTGGGGGAGGAGGGTCTTCATTCGTTCCTCTCCGATGCCCCTCATGTCCAGCCATACGCAGTTCCGTGGACCGTTCGGATCCTTGGGGTCGGCCACCCCGCGGCCGGCGTCGATCTCGGCCATGATGGACCGGCTGACCACGTCCCTGGCGGCAAGGTCGCCATGCCCGGGTGCATAGTCCTGCATGAAGGCCCTGCCCTGGGAGTTGCGCAGAATTCCGCCCTCTGAGCGGGATGCCTCGGAGAGGAGGATGCCGGTATGGCCAAGTCCTGTCGGGTGGAATTGGATGAACTCGATGTCTTCCAGCTGCAACCCGGCTTTCAGGGCCAGGGCCATACCGTCCCCGGTGAGGTCCCAGGAGTTGGAGGTGGTATGGAAGAGCCTGCCGGCACCTCCGGTGCAGAGCATGATGGTGTCGGCCGAGATGGCATGGGTCTCACCGGTGTGGGTGTCCAGGACCACCAGGCCGCGTGCCTTCGCACAGGGATTGGTCAGGGGGGCGCTTTCGTGTTCCCCGTCTTTGTGCTGTTCCTCAGCCGGAGAATCGGTATCTGGAACCTTGATCCCGTCCAGGACCAGATCCGTCACATACCATTCCTCGGCGAAGGTCACCCCCATCTGTACGCACTGCTGCCAGAGGGCGTGCAGAATCTGATGGCCTATGCGGTCTGCCGCGTAGGCGGCGCGCTTGACTGGTTTCCCGCCGAACTCAGACGTGTGCCCGCCGAACTTGCGTTGGGCTATACGGCCGTCTTCCCGCCGGGAGAAGGCCACACCCTCGTGCTCCAGGCGAATCACCGTTTTCCGGGCTTCGCTGGCCAGTATCTTGACGGCATCCTGGTCGGCCAGCCAGTCGCTGCCCTTGATGGTGTCGTAATAGTGCCAGTGCCAATCGTCCTGCTCCTCGTTGCCCAGGCTGGCTGCGATGCCGCCCTCGGCCGACCCGGTGTGGGAACGAAGGGGTTGCAGCTTCGAAATGACCAGGATCGAAGGTGTTTCCTGGCCCTCATGGTGATTCTTCCGGAGGGAGCGGGACAGACTCAGCGCTGCTGACATGCCGGCGGCCCCGGCACCTACGATGATGGCCTCATAGTGGCTCTTGATTGTGGCGGGACTCATAAAACAGATATTCTCACAACCCTTTGATAGGGAACACCCCGGATTCGGTGATTCGGGGGATTGTCGGTAGGGTCGTTGATTGCTGGTCCGTCAAGTCAGGCTTGTCCCTTTGCATGCAGACAATGGGTGCATGGCTCACGAGCAGTCCTTTTCGCAGTTGGTGTATCAGGTCGTCAGACGCATACCTTCTGGCAAGGTGGCCACGTACGGTCAGATAGCGGCCCTGACAGGTCGACCCAGGAATGCCAGGTTCGTCGGATTCGCCCTCCATTCCAATCCTGAACCCGGCGTGATTCCCTGTCATCGGGTCGTTTTCAAGGATGGTTCCCTGGCTCCCGGTTTCGCCTTCGGTGGGCCTGACCGGCAGCGTACTCTACTGGAATCCGAGGGTGTGGTCTTTGTTCCCCCCGCCCGTGACGAGAACGCGGGTCAACCTGGCTGGGTGGTCGATCTGGATCGTTGTCAATGGTGTGCCTGATCCTGCTCGACGGCATGCACGACCCCGTTGATGGTCTCGATCCTTCCTTCGATTTCCAGACGGCCTAGGTGGCGTATCACCGACTGGACTCTGCCGCCCCAGGGAGAGGCAGATTGATCCAGGGCGGGAGTCCCCGTCAGCCTCTTGGTCAGGGCGTCAACGGTGGCGGTCTCGCCTTCTTTCCGGCATGACCGCAAGGCATTCAGGATTGCGTCCTCCAGATCTTCATGGACATGACGGCCTGGTCCAATCAGGTATTCCAGGGCAGGTGGGATCTCCTCAACCGGAGGTACCTCTTCCTTGGCTTCCCTGTTGGTCGTCCCGGCTCCCGCCTTGTCTGCAAGCCCCTCACCAAGGGGCTGGTTCTTCTCGGACATGAGGCCGACGGTTGCTGTTGGGGCATCCTTTATCATGCTCTTGGTCCGAATGTCTTCCTCCGAAAGATCGGCTGACCGGAAGGAGCCAATCACGGGATCGGTTCCGGGGTGATGCGGAGGATGACACAGGCCGGTTATGTCGGTCGCGGAAATGAGGATGGTCGCTTTCCCCTGATGGATCAGATGGTTGCAACCGATATTTTCCGGAGTGTCAATCCGCCCCGGGGCGGCGTAGACTTCACGGCCCAACTCGGCTCCCCAGTTGGTCGTGTTGAGAGCCCCTGACCGGTGTCGGGCCTGGGCCACCACAATCGTTGAGGAGAGGGCGGCAATGATCCGGTTGCGCAGGAGGAAACGGCGCCCTTCCGGTATTGTTTCGGGATGCATCTCGCTGATCAAGGCCCCACACTCTCGCTCCATGGACTGGAAGAGGTCCCGGTTCCGTAAAGGTCCCATACGTTTCATTCCACCCGCGAATACCGCGACAGTCGAACCCACATCATCCCCATCATGGTCCCGGCGGGCGGACAGGGCACCCCAATGCGCCTGGGCGTCGGCCCCCATGGCACCGCCGGAGACAACCAGGTGACCCTGGGCCGCCGCCTGTCTGCCGATCTCCTGGGCGATATAGCTCCCGTAGAGGTCACAGGTCCTGGAACCGACGACAGCCACGGGCTTGGCGCAACTAATCAGACTCTCCTTGTTGCCTATTCCCCAGAGGCAGAGGGGAGGGGCCCAGTCCGAGCGTTGGGAGAGGTCGTCGAGCTGGGAGGGCCAACAGTCCGTCGATGGTGTCAGTACCCACAGGGTTCCATCGTCGGTCATGGATCCTTTCAGCCTGTCCTCGTCCCAGTTCCACAAGGGTTCCAAGCGATACCGCCAGTTGGTGCTGACGCGGCGGAAACGGTCCATATCCTTGCCGTTTATCTGTCTGCCCCAACGGATGGCCCCCTGGATGAAGGCTCGGTCCAGTCGTGTTCGGGCCTGGGATGCCCGTGCGGAGACCGGCCCGGTTGGGTTGGGTGATATTGCCCATAGTGTCTGGCAGAGTTCCAACGGGCAGTCCGATCCCATGAGACTGGCGTGCATGAGGGCATCGGGGCCGTCCGAGGCGAAGTTCAACAAGGCGCGGGCCAGCCAGTCATCGCGTATTCGCAGGCCGGGTTCAGGCAGGGTCAGGGGTCGATGCCCAATCCGTGTTCCTCTTTCCGCGCTTCCTGGTTGTGAAGGAGCCGGTTTCGGCAGTGCCGTTCTGTTGATTTCTGCAAGCATATCAGGCCGTCCTTGTACGCATCATGATCCCTGTGACCACATCGTCCGCATTCGGTCCGTACCTCCCGTCGAGGTCGGCCAGGGTCCATGCCAGACGCAGTGTCCTGTCCGCGCCGCGCAGGCTGAGATGGTTCTTCCTCATGGCTTCGTTGACGATGGATAAGGACTTCTGCGCCGTGTTGGCCCGTAACCATTCACCGCTGATTTGGGCGTTGCGGGTCCACCCCTCATCCTTGAACCGTTTCTTGGCAGCCTTGCGGGCCATGACCACCTGCTGCCGGATTTCGGCGCTGGACCGTCCATGCTCCAGACCTGCCCCTCCCAGGTCGGAAACCGGCGGGACCGTGGTCTGTATATCGATCCGGTCCATGATCGGTCCGGATATCCGGTTCCAGTATCTTGCTCGTTCCCTGGGTGTGCAGGTACAGCGCTCGCCGGTTCCGTAGCTGTAACCGCAGGGGCAGGGGTTTGCAGCCATGACCAGTTGGAACCTGGCGGGGAACGAGGTGGATCCCTTGGCCCGGGAAAGAATTATCTCCCCGATTTCCAGTGGTTCGCGCAGCGCCTGGAGAACACGCGGTGAGAATTCTGGTGCCTCGTCCATGAAGAGGACGCCACAGTGGGCCCTGGTGATGGCCCCCGGTGTGGCAAGTCCCGTTCCACCTCCGACCAAGGAGGCCATGGAGGCGGTGTGGTGGGGTGCTTCAAAGGGCGGGGTATCGCTGACTCCATACTGTTTCAGGGTGCCACAGAGGGAACGGATGGAGGCGACTTCCAACTGCTCCCTCTCATCCAGTGGAGGGAGGATACCCGGCAGGCACCTGGCAAGCATGCTCTTTCCGGCACCTGGTGGTCCCATCATCAGCATGTGGTGGCCCCCGGCCGCCGCCACGGTCATGGCCCATTTGGTCTCCTCCTGGTCTATTACCTGGTCCATGTCGAGATTTGACGCGGGGAATGGGGACTGGTCCTGCAGGGATATGTCGGCTTCCTGTCCGGAATCGGCCACGATCCGGGAGGGATGATAGTCGGCTCGGCCACCCATCGCTTCCACCAGTTGACCGAGGTGGTGCAGACCGGTCACGCGGATTCCCGGGACGATACCGGCCTCCTCCATGTTGGCCTCAGGCAGGAAGACCCGTTTTACCCCTTGCTCCTTGGCATAGGCCAGGATGGGGAGGACCCCGGTGATGGGCAGGACGCTCCCGTCCAGGTTGAGCTCACCCAGGGCGATGGTGTCTTCAAAACCCTTGACCGGCACCACCCCGCCGGCACCGAGGACACTGGCGGCGATGGCCAGGTCGTGTGATGAGCCGCGCTTGGGACGGGAGGCGGGCGACAGGTTGACGGTGACCCGTGTCTGGGGCCAACGGAACCCGCAGGAGGAGCAGGCCGATTTGACCCGTTCCCTGGATTCGGACAGGGAGGCATCCGGCAGACCGATGATCGAGAAATAGGGCAGGCCCGGTGAGATGAAGGACTGGGCATTGATGATGAATGCCTTGAGCCCCACGAGACCGATAGATCTTGCCGACCCCAGCCTCATCAGAAAGCCTCCCTGATGTGGCGCAGGAATATGGAGTCCGGAGACCATCCATGCCTTGATTCGCGTGGTCCCCTCAAAGGGTCGTTCGTGGTCGTCGGTATCCTCATATCCGAGTCGGGGGCCTCCTGGTCGGGTGGCAATCCGGAGGTCGGCATCAGGTTGCCCACGGTAAGTGTGACCACGTCGAACCGGGTGCCCCTTCGACGGATGAAGGGGTCACGGTCGTGGCCGATCAGCCACTGGACGGCCGCCCTTCTGAGCCGTTGACGCTTGGTCTGGCCCACGGCTTCGCAGGCGGAACCGAAGGTGGTGGTGCGTCGGGTTTTGACCTCCACGAAGACCAGGATCCGAAAGGGATCCAGGGCGACGATGTCCAGTTCGCCAAATCGGCAATGCCAGTTGCGGGCGAGTATGCGCCAGCCCTGGTTCTGCAGCCAGAGGCAGACGTACTCCTCACCCAGTCTGCCGAGCTCCCTGCCGTCCAGCCCGTTCCGCTTGATCAGACGCTCGGTCTCGGCCATGTCCTGGAAGGTATCCAGTGACCCGTGATTGTATGCTCTGCTTGTCGCTTGTGTATCCATGGCTCAAGAACACCACGGATGAAGAAAAGAGCAATCTGATATTTGGAAATGTGCGTATGTGTATAAGGTAGGCCCTGATTGACAGGAAGGTCCGATATGGAGGTGACACAACCCCTGGGGAACCGCGTCACACTCATATCGGACCTAAAGCCTTGTTCGGGGAATCAGGCCACGGCGACCTCGTCCAGGTCGGCACGGGCGATGGCCTGGTCGAAGTCCCTGGTTCCCTTGAAGACCTCACGGGTCCAGGGGTTGATGTGCTGACGGCGCGCACGGACCAGGATGCAGCCCAGTGCGAGCACGTTGGCGACCAGAGCCAGGATGGATACCGTCAGGTTGACCCCGGGCTTGTTGACCGACTGGGTCGAGAAGACCGAGTAGTCCTGGAACATGGGGAAGACCTGGGCGAACATGCACCAGATGGCCAGGGTGTTGGCCCGGTTCTGGATCCAGCCCCCCTTGTTCCAGAGGAAGTTGGCGAAGGTGGGCGCCAGGAGGAGGGCCAGACCGCAGTACCAGGAGTGGTTGGGCAGGCAGTTGTAGGTGTAGCAGAAGTTCCACAGGTCATAGGCGATGATGAAGACCCAGGTCATGTCGGGCCAGAGCATGTCGCGACGGTCCTTGGAGGCATAGATGCCGAAGATGCCGGTCATGCAGAAGATGTCGATCAGGCCCGCCACCCCGTTGATGACGTTGTGCCAGCCGCCCATCAGGGTGATGCCCTCGGTGGACACCCAGGTTCCGCCCCACCCGCGGATGGCGGATTCGAAGTCGGAGACCACGGCGATGAGGATGTTGATGGCCACGATGATGAAGGGGAAGCACTTGAACCAGTGGGACTTGCCGATCTTGCCCCATCCATACTTGAGGGCCATGAAGCCGATGCAGCCGGCTGTGGCGGCATAGAGCTTGGCATAGTGGAACCAGCTGGTCATGTGGACATAGGTCGGGTTATGCAGTGCCCAATCGGCCCCGAAGGCCGCCGATATGTAGATGGCCAGGAAGTAAACGGTCAGGGCGCCGGGAATGGCCAGGAAGCAGATGATGCCTCCCGTCTTGCTCCGCCTGGCGACCTCGTTGAGGCCGATCAGGCATGCGAAGACCAGGATCCACCCCAGCCATTGGTAGGGGGCGTTGGCTCCGTAGACTTGGAACAACATGACGATGTCCTTTCTTCTCTTCTGTGTCAGGTGTTCGTTGTTTGGTTCTTGGCAGTGGATGCCGGGAAGGACCCCATTGCCTTACAGGTAGGGCTCCAGGTGGAGCGTCTGGGCGGCCATGCAGATGATGGCCTCGTCGCTGGTGTCCGGCTGCACCCTGAGGAGGGTGATGGATCCGGAGATCAGGACGATCAGCATTTCGCGCACATGGTCGATGGGCAAGTGATCCTGGTGGTGTCTGGCGAAGTCCTGAACCGCCGTTCGGCAGAAGTAGTCGGCTATGGCCTCGGAGGCCTGGTCCACGAATTGCGTGTAGAGCTCCCCGTTGCCCGAGTGGATCATCTGCTGTCGGAGCGGGCTGTTCTCGGCGATGACCGACCGGGCCACCTGCACGACGGTCTCTAGGGCTCCCTTGACGTCGCCTGGTGTCCGCTTCCTGTTCCATTCCTCCATCCGGACCAGGACCTGGTCGGCGGACTTGTCGACCATGGCCTGGGCCAGGGCCTCCTTGTCGGGGAAGTAGTGGTAGAAGAGGGACCTGGTCATCCCCACCTGCTTGGCGATGTCCTTGATGGTGATGTGGGAGAATCCCTTGTTCCTGCAGATATCGATCACGGCCTGGACGATTTCGTCACTTTTCCCGGACCGCCTGCGAGAGGGGCGCGGGACGAAGGCCGACCCGTCTCCTATGGCTGATGCCTGCATGGTTACTTCCCGTCCTTGCGGAGTTCGTTGACTCCGGGGAGCTGAACTTTGACACTATGTCAACAACGACGATTCGAGTATAGGGCAGATTTTGACAAAGTGTCAATTCTGCCAGGATGCCCGTCCCGGTGGTTTTCCTGACGGGTCATCCGGAGGCGAACGCCGGGTCACACCTCTGGGGGTATGAGAGGACCCCGGAGCATTCCGCTCCGGGGTCCCATGGAAACCTGTGGTGAACTGATCGGTGATGCTGTGACCTGAGGTGCAGGTGAGCGCCTTACCCAACCAAGCCGGTCAGCAGTCCCAGGTCCAGCTCGAAGCTGACCCCGCGCTCCTGGTAGTTGGGCTGGTTGCGGGTATGCTGCATGGCCGAACGAACGAATTCCCCGGCGATTTGCGCGGCATCGGCCAGGCCCCTCCCGGCAAAGACGGCACCGCAGAGGGAGGAGGCAAAGGCGTCGCCCGTCCCGTGAATCATGAAGGGGAGCTTCTCGTGGACCAGCTCCCGCTTGCCACCGGCCCCGTCCTGGTTCGCCGAGGCCACGAAGTTGCGCAGTTTCCCATCCCCGCGGTCGATGCCCTTGATGATGACGTTCCGGGCACCCATCTCCAGGAGCCTGGCCAGGCGCTTCTCCACCTGGTCGTCGTTCAGGTCCTGACCCTCGTAGGGCAGGCCCGTCAGGAGGCTGACCTCGGTCAGGTTGGGCATGAGCAGGTCGGCCCCATCAACCAGGCGAACCACCGCCTTGCACATCTCCTCCGTGTAGGTGGGGTACATGGCGCCCCCATCGCCCATGACCGGGTCGACCAGACGCAGGGCCCTGGGGTACTCCCGATACATGCGCCGGATGATGTCGACCTGCTCGGCGCTGCCCAGGAACCCGCTGTAGATGCCGTCCAGGTCGACGCCCTCCTTCCGCCAGGCATCCAGGTATCCCGGCAGCATCTCGGTGGTGTCGTGGAAGGTGTAGTCCTTGAACATGGTGTGGGCGCTGAAGAGGGCCGTGGGGACCGGGCAGACATCGCACCCGGCCGCCGAAAGGATGGGGATGGCCGCCGTCAACGAGCACTTGCCGTAGCCGCACATGTCGTGCACTGCTGCGACCCGGGGGATGTAGTTCGGATCGCGCTGGTAGAGCCTGTTCTGATCGTCCGTTTGTCCGGCCATATCTTGAACTCCTTCATGCCCGCTGAGGCTGTTCGGAACGGAACCTTCTCCGTTGCTGTCTCGACTTTACAGCGGGAGTGCAGGTGACGCACCACCCTGTGCGGCATATGGAGACGAAAATGGCCGGTTTTCGACCTTCTGCAAGCCGCTATAAAAAAGGACGATATCGAAACAGCCCATCTGGCTTGAACTTGCGCCTTCCGGACGCTTATGGTCGCAGACAAGGACAGGGCGTGTACGCCCGCCATAACGGCACCATCAGCCAGGAAGCAGATAGGAATCGACATGACCGATCAGAACCCGCACAAGTACCGTTTCGAGACCCTCCAGCTCCATGTGGGCCAGGAGCAGGCCGACCCCGCCACGGATTCCAGGGCCGTGCCGATCTACGCCACCACCAGCTACGTCTTCCATGACTTCGACCATGCCGAGGCCAGGTTCGCCCTGAAGGATCCGGGCAACATCTACGGCCGTCTGACCAACTCCACCCAGGGTGTCTTCGAGGACAGGATCGCCGCCCTGGAGAACGGCACCGCCGGTCTGGCCGTGGCCTCGGGCGCCGCCGCCGTGGAGTATGCCTTCCGTAACATCACCCAGACCGGTGACCACATCGTGGCCTCCAAGAACATCTATGGGGGGACCTTCAACCTCCTCAAGCACACCCTGCCCCGTGACGGGGTCGAGACCACCTTCGTGGACCCCTCGGACCCGGCCAATTTCGAGTCGGCCATCCAGGAGAACACCAAGCTGGTCTTCTTCGAGACCTTCGGCAACCCCAACGCCGACCTGCCCGACTTCGAGGCCATCTCCGCAATCGCCCACGATCACCACCTGCCGGTGATCGTCGACAACACCTTCGCCACCCCCTACCTCTTCCGTCCCCTGGAGCACGGGGCGGATGTGGTCGTGGAGTCGGCCACCAAGTTCATCGGTGGCCACGGCACGACCCTGGGCGGGGTCATCGTCGAAGGGGGCCGGTTCGACTGGGCGGCCGTACCCGGCAAGTTCCCCACCCTGACCGAACCGGACCCCAGCTATCACGGTCTGCGCTTCTATCAGGACCTGGGTGCGGCGGCCTTTGTGACCAGGATTCGCGCCATACTCCTGCGTGACACCGGGGCCGTCATATCGCCCTTTGCGGCCTTCCTCCTCCTACAGGGGACGGAGACCCTCTCCCTGAGGGTGGAGCGGCACGTCCAGAACGCCCTGAAGGTGGTGGATTACCTGCAGACCGTGCCCGAGGTGGAGTCGGTCAGCCATCCGGCCATCCCGGGCCGCCCCGACCACGAGCTCTACCAGCGCTACTTCCCGAACGGTGCCGGCTCCATCTTCACCTTCGATCTGAAGGGGGGCAAGGAGGCGGCCAGGGTCTTCATCAACAACCTCCACCTCTTCTCCCTCCTGGCCAACGTGGCCGACGTGAAGTCCCTGGCCATCCATCCGGCCTCGACCACCCATTCCCAGGAAACGGCCGAGGAACTGGAGGACCAGGCCATCCATCCCGGCACCATCAGGCTCTCTATCGGCACCGAGAACATCGAGGACATCCTGGATGACCTCAAGGGCGCCTTCCAGGCCCTGAAGGAGTCAGGGCTGGCCCAGTAGCGATAACCTCTCTCCTTCCCGCCCTCGCCACAGCGGTGTCCCAGCCTGGTATAGGGTCGAGAGGTCATGAACGAGGCACGGCGGTGCCCGGTGAAACCTCATTTCCTTTCATCGGGCACCCTTTCGTATGTGCTCCTCATTCTTTGGGATGATGTCGGAACCAGGGATGAAGCCGAGATTCAACCCTGCGCACGATGACGGAGGCACCGCCTGGCCGATAGCGTCGGACCTTGAGAGACGGGGATGGTCCCTGTCCCAGGTGAGGTAGGACCATGAAACATCAGGCACAGAAGCAGGCGGTTCCCGATCCATTGGCATCTGGTACGGGGAATTCGGTACAGACCGGCCGGGTTGCCATCCAGGCCCAGGGATTGACCAAGGACTACGG
Organism: Bifidobacterium indicum; assembly: GCF_036987015.1. Classification (NCBI taxonomy): domain Bacteria; kingdom Bacillati; phylum Actinomycetota; class Actinomycetes; order Bifidobacteriales; family Bifidobacteriaceae; genus Bifidobacterium; species Bifidobacterium indicum. The sequence goes on along the minus strand of NZ_BTXM01000001.1, from coordinate 706,938 downwards.
AAGCGGCGAGAACCTGGTCCATGCCCTCAGAGGTGTGGATGTGGGGTTTGAGCAGGGCAGGTTCACCGCCATCATGGGTCCCTCCGGGTCGGGCAAGTCCACCCTCATGCACACCCTGGCAGGATTGGACACCGTCACCTCGGGGCACGTCTACCTGAACGGGTCCGATGCCGCCGGACTCGGGCGCAAGCAGGGCAGGCGCCATGCCGGAGGGAGCAGGACCATCGACCTGACCCGCCTGAATGACAACCAGCTGACCCTTCTCAGGCGCCACAGCCTGGGCTTCATCTTCCAGAGCTTCAACCTCCTGCCCATGTTCACGGCCAGGCAGAACATCCTCATGCCCCTGATCCTGGATGGGGCCGATCCCGACCCCACCTGGCTGGACCTCCTGGTCAGGACCCTGGGGCTGGAGGGGAGGATGAACCACCGGCCCAGCGAGCTTTCGGGCGGCCAACAGCAGCGCGTGGCCATAGCGCGCGCCCTGATCGCCAAACCCTCCATCGTCTTCGCCGACGAGCCCACGGGAAACCTGGACTCGGCCTCCTCGACCGAGGTCTTGAGCTTCCTGCGTGACTCGGTCCGTGAACTGGGGCAGACCATCATCATGGTCACCCACGATGCCTTCGCCGCCTCCTTCGCGGACCGTGCCCTGGTCTTCGCCGACGGGCGGATCGTGGCCGACCAGGACCGCCCCACCGTGGACTCCATGAACGCCCTCCTCTCCCAGGAGATCATGGCCTCAGCAGCGACGGCCTCCCTGGTCCAGGATCGTTGAGGGAGGGACGCATATGTGGCTGATCACCAGGAAAATGATGCGGCGCGACCTGGGCATGATGGTCCCCGCCGGCATCGCCATCGTCATTGGCACGCTCTTCATTGCCATGACCTTCCTCTTCGGCAACACCATGGACGTCTCCATGAGGCGCATGGTCACATCCGATGCCGCCCAGGCCAATTACGCCATCGTCCCCAAGGATGACGACCAGACCGATCTGAAGACGGTGAAGGACCTCAGAACCAAGGAGCTGGCAGCCGTCCCGGGCGTTCGTGCCATAAGGTCGAACACCAACTTCTTGGTGGATGTTCGCGCCGGCAAGACCAAGAGCGAGGGGGTGGTGGCCATTCCACTGGCCGACCCCGCCCTGATGCCGGTCAAGCTGGTGCGGGGATCCTGGCCCAAGGCCGACGACCAGGTGGTCCTGCCGGAGCCGGCGGCCGCCCGGCTCAAGCTCTCGCCCGGTGACAAGCTGAACCTGAACCTGTCTTCCTACATGCTTGACCAATCCCAAGGCTCCAAGACGGATGGAGGGCCCGGTGCGGACCAGGTGCCGGGCAGGCTGGTGTCGAAGTCCCTGACCATGTCGGGGGTCAGCTCGGACCAGGGCGGTATGTATGACAACTGGGGAGGTGCAATCGTCCTGACGCCCAAGACCATCGATGCCTTGATGGGCGCGGCCGGTCTGGGAGACATGGGGAACCTCCCCGCCGACATCGTCTACCTGAGGCTGAGCGGGCAGGGGGATGACCTCGATGGGAGCCTGGCCTCCCTCCGGAAACTCCTGCCTTCCGGTTACTCCCTGGAGGACCGCCACTCCCTGGAGGACCGTCTCGTCAGGAATGCGGTCGGTGGTCAGCAGAACTTCATGACCACCTTCTTCCTGACCTTCGGCATCCTGGCCATGTTCGTGGCCGCCACGGTCATCGCCAACACCTTCCAGGTCATGGTCGCCCGGCAGCGCCGTCATCTGGCCCTCCTGAGGACCATCGGTGCCAGGAAGGGCCAGATCCGGGCCAGCGTCCTGATGCGGTCCGGAATCCTGGGTGCCCTGGCCTCCCTGGTCGGGGTCGGTGGCGCCATTGGCATCATGGCCCTCTTGGGGGCCGCCAAGGTCCATATGAACTCCCTTTACTTCCAGCTGCGCCTGACCCCGGCCGTCTTCCTGGTGCCCTTGACCTTCGGCATCATCGTTACGGTCCTGGCCTCCTTGGGGGCTTCCAGGGCCGCCACTGGTGTCAGCCCCCTGGAGGCCCTGCGACCTGCCGACCTTCTGGAGAACTCGAGGGCGGGCAGGGCGCGCCTGGCCACAAGTCTGCTCCTGATGCTGACGGGTGCCGCCATGGTGGCCTGGTCCCTTTGGCGGGTCTGGCTGGATGTAAGGGGGCGGACCGGCGAGGCCTCCGCAGGCGGGTCCGAAGTGGTCCTGGGGCTGGCCGTCATGGGCAGTGGCCTGGCCTTCATCGGCATCCTGCTCAGTGCCAACCGTTGGATCCCCTTCCTTCTCAAGACGTTGGGGTCCCTGGTTTCACGGATTGGACCCTCATCCACAATCGCCGTGGCCAACATCTCCCGGAACCGTTCCCGGGTGGCGGCCACGGGTGCGGCCCTCCTGATCGGCGTGACCCTGATCTCCACCCTGGCCACCGGTGCCGCCAGCGCCAAACAGACCATGGACGGCATCCTGGATGAGCACTACTCGGTCGATGTCCAGATCAGCGCCGATGGTCTGGACCAGAAGGCCCTGGACGCCATCCGCCGGATCGATGGGGTTGCGGACGCCGAGCTGGTACCCCAGTATGCGGCCACGATCAGATCTGGCGGTGAGCAGGGCGCGGGGATGACCATCTTCGCCCTGAACGGTAAACAGATCGACGGTGTCCTGAACACCAAGGTCGGCAGTGACCTGCATGGGCAGGGGACCGTCCTGCTCCCGGCCGGTCTCATGGATAGTCACCAGGACTTCCACAATGGGGGGAGCCTGGGGCTGAACCTGCTCAGCCCGACCCGGGGTGATGTGGATGATGGGCCTGCTTCCGCCGCCCAGGAGCAGACGCAGACAAGGATGGAACGTTCCATGACAGGCCTCTCCGCACCATTCCGCGGCATTGAAGCCAGTCCCTTCTATGGCTTGGCCGATCCATCCTCACTGGAGGGCGTCCATCCTCAGACCACCCAGATCTGGGCCAGGACCAAGGGTTCCCCGACGGTCTCGGTGCTGTTGGATGAGGTTCGCAACGCCCTGGCCGGGTATTCGGCCGTATCCGTTAAGGGAGGACTGGCTGAAAAGCAGCAGTGGGAACAGACTGTCGACACCCTCCTCCTGATTATGGTGGCCCTCCTGGCCGTGGCCGTGGTCATCGCCCTGATCGGCGTGGCCAACACCCTCTCCCTCTCGGTCATGGAACGCAGGCGGGAGTCCGCCACACTGCGGGCCATCGGCATGACCCGGAAGCAGATCAGGCGGTCCCTTGCTGTGGAATCAGGGCTGATAGCCCTGAGTGCCGCCCTGTCCGGCATGGTCCTGGGACTCCTCTTCGGCTGGATCGGGGCATATGTGGTCTTCGCCGCCAGGGGGAGTGTGGCCTTCCCCATTCCCTGGTCCACGGGCGGGGTGATCCTCCTGGTGGCCCTCCTGGCCGCGGTCCTGGCCAGCGTCCTCCCTGCAAGACGGGCCAACCGGACACCACCGGTCGTGGTTCTGGCTGAAGAATAGTGACAAGCGATACATGCAATCAGGGGTCACCGGCTGCCCATGCCGGTGACCCCTGATTGGTGTCCGGGTTGAGTGGTCCGGTTCGCCTGGATGCCGCTCAGGCGAACCGCGGTACCTGGCTAAGCGAAGCGGTACCTGATCTGCTCGGCTGACCCGTAGGAGGCCTGGGCGCCCTGTCCGGTGGCCGCGTAGGCCGAGACATAGGAGGCCAGCTGGGCCGCCTGGACCAGGGTCATTCCCGAGGAGAGGCCGGCCAGGATGGTTCCCATGAAGGCATCGCCGCAGCCGGTGGTGTCAACGGCGTCCACCTTGACCGCGTGAATGCGGTAGTTCTCGCCCTGGTCGAGGACCATGGACCCCTCGCCCCCCAGGGTCACGACGGCCCGGTGGAAGCCGAAGTCCTGCATGGTCGTGTTGATCCGGTCCCAATCGGCCCCGATCCAGTCCCCGTCCTCGGGCTCGTCGATGCCCAGGAGCTGTGCCATCTCATGCTCGTTGACCAGGATCAGGTCGGAGTAGGCAATCAGGTCGGCGGGGAGGTCGGCCCGGAAGGGGGAGTCGTTCAGGAGGACGGTCATGCCGGCCTCATGCCCCATCCTGGCGGCTTCGGTCACCGTTTCGATGGGGCTTTCCAGGCAGAGTCCAAGCACCTTGGCCGCGGTCAGCGTCTTCTGGGAGCGATGGGCGTAGTTCAGGTCGACCCTGGCGTTGGAGCCGGGGGAGTAGACGATGGTGTTCTCCCCACGGGCGTCCACGGTGATGACCGTGGTCCCGCTGGGTCCGGGCACGGTCATCACCTGGGAGATGTCGACGCCGGCGTTGCCCAGCTGCCCCAGGAGGAAGTCGGCGTTGGGGTCGGATCCGACGGCTCCGAAGATTTGGACGTGGGCTCCGATCCGTGCTGCAGCAGCTGCCTGGTTGGCGGACTTGCCTCCGGGCAGGATCTGCAGGGGGCCGCCGTTAACGGTCTCGCCCGGCTTGGGCAGCCGGTCGGTGGTGACCGTATAGTCCGCATTCATGGACCCGACCACCGAAATGGACCCCGTGATGGTATCCAGTCCATGAAGCACCTGGTCTGGCACCGCCGCCATGTCTTGAATCATGTTTCTCCATTCGTTGATATAAGTATTTGTTGACCAGACCGTTCGGTTCAGGGACCCTGGCCGGTGTACCCTGGGGGGCACCCCACCGAGGCCCGGTGGAGATATCGGGTTTTCAGCCGGACAGAGTCGGTCTGGGAATCGCTCATGAGGTCCAGGAGCATCCGGACGCAGCGTGTCCCCATGGAGTGAATCTGTTGGGAGATGGTGGCGACGGCCGGTGTCAGGATCCTGAAGACCGGGAGGTCGTCGAAGGTGACCATGGAGAGGTCCCGTCCAATGTGGATGCCTCTGGCTTGACAGGCCTCGATGGCCTGGATGGCATCCTGGGAGCGCCCGAAGATGGCCGCGCTGACACCCTGATCCTTCCATTGGTCCAGCATGTCAGGCCTGAAGGTGTCCCGGGTGGGTTTTTCGGTCGGGTCATCGCCCCGAGTGGGGTCGCTCATTGTGTCCATTCCGTTCACCAGCTTGGTGAAGATCTCCTGCCGTTCACGGAAGGTGTCGGATTCATCCAGGGGGCCCGGAACCATGGCGATTCGCCGGTGGCCGTGCCTGGCAAGGTCGCTCAGTGCCTGACTGAGTCCGGGCAGGGGATCGGAGTCGATGCAGGGGACCCCCTCACAGTTGCCATGCAATCCCCGGTCCTGACCCCTGTAGCCGTTGGTGCGGTCCACATAAACCACAGGTAGCCCCCGTCGGGTCAGCTCGTCCAAGGTCTGCGGTGAACGGGGGCCGGGTACGATGATGGCCCCGTCTATGTGCTGCCCCAGGAGGTTGCGCACCTGGATCTTGTTCTCCAGGGAATCGCCCTGGGTCGAGGTGCAGATCAGGGTCTGGAAGCCATGTGCCAGGAGTTCGCCCTGGATCAGGTAGGCCAGGTCGGCGAAGTAGGAGTTCCTGATATCGGGTATCAGGAGGCCGATGGTGCGTGAATGGGGGGAATGCATGGATCGTGCCCTGGAGTCGGGGACATAGTGGAGGTCCTTGATGACCTGGTTGATCCGTTCCCTGGTTCGTTCCGAGATGCGGCCCGAATCGTTGAGCGCCCGGGATACCGTCGATACGGAGACACCGGCCTGTTCGGCCACGTCCCGAATCGTCGCGTACGCCATCATTGCCTTTCGTCGATCTGATCGGCAGTCGGCAGCCCTGGTGGCTCCGACTTCATGACCGCACCCTCACTGCCTGTGTGGCCCTGACAACCACTATTTATATCAGTGCGGTAACGATACCGCAAATCGTTTCATCGGGAGCCGGAAGGGGAGGAGGGGTCTGTTTTGACCAGTTCGTTCTCGTAGGCGAAGACGACGGCCTGAACCCGGTCGCGGGCGTTGATTTTCTGCAGGATGTGAGCCACGTGGGTCTTGACGGTGGGGAGGGAGATGAAGAGCCTGTTTCCTATCTCCTGATTGCTGAGGCCGTGGGCGATCTCGACCAGGACCTCCAACTCGCGCTCGGTCAGGAGGTCGACCTCCGAATCGCGGTAGAACCTGGACCCCTCGCCGAAGGCCTCACCGCCGGTCTGAGAATGCGGGACATCAGGGGTCGGGGAATCCTCTGCGCCTTCCGTCATCCCTGCGGGTGTCTGGCCTGTCGAACCGCCGCCGCCAAGCGCCATGTGTTCGATCAGCCGCTTCGTGGCCGAGGGGGCGATGATGGCGTTGCCCTGATGCACGGTGCGAATGGAGGAGAGCAGGGTTTCGGGTTCGGTGTCCTTGAGGAGGAAGCCCGAGGCCCCGGCCTTGATGGCCGACATGACGTACTCATCCAGGTCGAAGGTGGTCAGAATGATGACGCGGGTCCTGACCCTGTCGGGGGAGAGGGCGCTGATCCTGCGGGTGGCCTCCAGACCGTCCGTGCCGGGCATACGGACGTCCATCAGGACCACATCCGGGTTGAGCTCGCTGACCAGGCTCACGGCCTGTTTCCCATCCGCGGCCTGACCGACCACGGTCATGTCATCCTGGGAACCGATCACCATGGCGAAGCCCGCCCTCACCAGTTCCTGGTCGTCGGCAATGACGACCCTGATCGTATCCATGGTGTGCTCCATGCGGCCTCGGTTCCATATCCGGCCTGAAGGGGCCTGGATGCCTGTCTCCTCGTATTCGGTACTGTTGCCGATCATACCCGGCTGGTCAGGGCGGGATTCCTGGCTGGGCATTACCTGTCGGTGCCGGCAATGGGTTGCCATCCGGTGTCGTCGGCAGGGGCTGAGACCGACAGGGGGTTGGCTGGTCTCAGGGCCGGACCCTCCGTACGGTGGCCGGGTCCGGGTTCCGTCCTGCTGCTCTGGTGCAGGACTTCCAGGAGTTGACGCATCCTGGCCAGGGCCTGGCGTCCCTGTTTCCCGATTCCCTCGAAGGCTTGGGCCACCGTATCGGGGTCAGGATCCGATCCCTGGTCTGTGGCGTGCTCAAGAAGGGCGATGCCCTCATCCGTGCTGGCGATGACCGCGTTCAGGGTCGCCGCCACATCCGACTGCATGCTGACCCCGATCCGCTCGCGCTCCTTGTTGGCGGCAAGTTTCCTGCCCTCCTGTATTCCCTGGTTCAAGGCCCTCTCCCGTTCCTCCAGGAGGAGCAGACTCGACCCCCTGTACCGGCGCCAGAGGGCCGCCAGCATGGCGATGAGGCAGAGCGGGACCGACGCTGCAAAGAGCAGGGTCAGATTCTCGAGGGTGGAGTGGGTCATGGCGAGCTGTTTGTCGGACATCCCCCCGAACATCAGGAAGTCGCTGATGCTGGAAGCCCCGCAGCCGATCAGGACGATGCGCAGGCCCAGGAGGAGCAGTTCGGCCACGGTCACGATGGGAACCCACCGTCGAGCCCTGCTTTTCCCGTAGGTCATGGCCGAGTAGATGGAAATGACCACGCAAATGTCTGCGCCGGTAAGAACAGGAGAGAAGAAGACCTGGAGGGCGCAGGCCGTGGCCATCAGGATGGCGCTCGTTTCCGGGAAGCGACGCCGGAAGGCCAACGGGGCGAGGGCACTCAGGGTGATCAGGACCCGAACAGGTATGGGTGCCTCCGGGGAGGGAGAGGCCTGGCTGCCGGGGATGTCCATGATGTTCAGACCGAAATTCATGAAGAGCAGGAGCACCAGCACAGTATCCACTAGCAGGTAATGCCCCTGCATCCGTGACGATAGCCGCTCGACCCTGTTAAGTCGGTACCCTCCCACCTCGATGGGGGCGCCTGCACGGTCGCCGACGTGACCCTCCTGGTTTACCGGCGGGGCGAAGGTGGTCGGGGCTGCCTGGTTCCCCTCGCCGGCAGTGACAGTCTGTTCGGTGGATGTGGGGATCAGGGCCGGTGAAGGCTCCAAACCGGTTGTGTTGGAGCGGAAGGGGATGGTGGCCCTGACCCGGAACCCGCCCGGCGGCAGGGGGCCGGCCTCCAGGGACCCTCCGATGGAGGAGAGCCGTTCCCGCATCCCCCTCAGACCGTAACCCCTGTGATCCGGTTCGGCGACCGGGCCTGACCCGTGTCCAGGATCGGTGCGGTCATCGATGGTTACCGTCAGCCCCTGCCTGTCCCATTCCTCCCTGACCTGGACCCAGGCCCTGGGGCCGGCGTGCTTGCGGACGTTGGTCAAGGCCTCCTGGACCACCCGGTAGGAGACCATGGTCCTGCGCGAATCAAGCAGGTCGGGCTGTGGCTCTCCCAGGACAGTGTGGGCAAAGGTCCCAACCTTCGAAAGGCGCCCGGCCCGGGCGATGATTGATTCCATCATCGGGTAATCGACGGCCTTGCCCGCGTCCAAGGTCTCCCGCCCGTCACCGTCGATGGTCTCCACAGGATCCTCTGATCCGTCCTGCCTGTGTCCGATGGTGCCGAAGAGGGAGCTCAGTTCAATCAGCGCTCGCCTGCTCTCGTCGCGGATGGTGGTCATGGTCCGCATGGCCATGTCGGGGTTGGTGGCGGTGGCGTATCGGCCGGCATCGGACTGGACGATGATGATTGAGAGGGTATGGGCCACCACGTCGTGCATATCGCGCGCCACCCTGGCGCGTTCGGCGCTGGCGGCCAGTTCCTCCTCTTCCCTGGCCCTGAAGGCCAGGGCCTCGTTACGTTGGCGCATGACCGAAATGGAATGCTGACGGGCACGGGACCAGTAGGCCAGGAAGATGGCAAGGGTTAGGAACAGTCCGTAGATGACGAGGCCGAAGACGAGTGCTTCCAGGAGTTCGACGGGTGGGGGGAAGGGCTGGCGGCCCAACATGGCCTGGGTCACATTACCCTGATCGGGTCCAAAGGTCTGCAGGGCGGCCTTGCAGGCGGCCTCGGCGCAGACCAGGGCGGCGCCTGCCATGATGTAGGCACGGTTGGAGGACTTGCGCCCATATACAAGCGCTGAGTACATCAGGATCAGTGCCGCAAGATCGGCCGGTGTCTGCACCGGTCCCAGAACCAACTGGAGGGCGCTGATCAGGATGAATATCCTCGGGGCCAGATCCGGGAACCGCCTTCGTATGCAGACCGGCAGGAGGAGGGCAAAGCTCCAAAGGCGTATGGCTCGATCGGACTGGTGAATCAGGAGCCCGTCCGAAGAGTCCGAATTGGAGATCAGCAGGAAGACCAGGGCGGCCAGGAGGGTATCGGCGATGAGTACGTCACTCTGCACCCAGGCCAGCAGCCTGTCCCATCCGCGCCTGAGAAGGTCCATGTGTACAAGCCTATCCTTCGGCCGCTTCCTTCCATATAGGTCCTGGGGATGATTCCGGTCCAGCGGCATGGGGAGAATAATGCCATCCCCAGGGCCCTGTGGCCAGCCTGGAGTATGGCGCTGATGGGGTGATGGTTCGAGTGCTCATGAAGGGAGCGGCGATCATGGCAAGCGAGGGATACTACCTGCCCGGGCTCTATGTGCAGGAGGGGTCCATCCCCGTCCCCCTGGATTGGGACGGGGCGGAACCCGGGTCCTGGACTTCTGAGGGACACCCCGACGATCCGACCATCTCCTGCTTCTACCGGACCATCTGCGCTCCGGAGCACATTCACGATGACCTCCCCCTCCTTGTCTACCTTCAGGGAGGTCCGGGATCCGGAGGTCCTCGCCCCCTGGATCAGACCAGCGACGGGTGGATCACCGAGGCCGTCAAGCACTTCAGGATCGTCCTGCCCGATCAGCGGGGGACCGGACGGTCCTCGGCCATCGATTCGCACACCATGCGTGAACTGTCCCAGCCTGAGGCCCAGGCCGCCTACCTCAAACACTTCCTGGCCGACTCCATCGTCCGTGACTTCGAGCACCTTCGCCGCACCGTTTTCGCCGGGAGGTCCTGGATCACCCTTGGGCAGAGTTATGGAGGGTTCCTGACCCTGGCCTACCTTTCGGCCTTCCCCGAGGGTCTGGCCGCCTCCTTCACCACCGGTGGGATTCCGCACGTCCCGGCGGACCCGACCGAGGTCTATACCCACACCTTCCCCAGGATGCGGGCCAAGACCGAGGCCTTCTACGAGCGCTACCCGCAGGATCTGGACCGGGTGGCCGCCATCGCCGACCGTCTGGCTCAGGGAGACGTGACCCTACCGGGTGGGGACCCCCTGACCGTCGAACGCTTCCAGACCCTGGGGGCCGATCTGGGCAGGCAGGCCGGGGCGGCACGGTTGCACTGGCTCCTGGACACGGCCTTCCTGAACGGTGACGGATCCATACCGACCGGAGGGTCCGTGGGCCTTTCCGATGCCTTCCTGGAGGGGGTGAGGACGGCCACGGCCGCGACGCCCCTCTATTGGCCACTCCAGGAGTTCATCTATGCGGACGGGGATTGCGGCCCGATCCGCTGGGCCGGGCAGCGCGTGCGAGACCAGCATCCGGAATTCCAGACTGATTCCAGGCCCCTCCTCTTCACCGGGGAGGTCGTCTTCCCCTGGATGTTCGACCAGGAGGAGGCCCTGAAGCCCTTCGCCCCGGCAGTTCGCCTACTCATGGAGGATGGCCATTGGGGCCGACTCTATGATCAGGACCGTCTGGCTTCCAACACCGTCCCCCTCCAGGCGGCCGTCTACTTCGACGACCTTTACGTGGACTCCGGCATGCAGCTGGACACCCTGTCGCGGGTGGGCAACTCCCATGCCTGGGTGACCAACCAGTTCGAGCATGACGGGCTCCACGGCAATCAGGTCTTCGGCCACCTCTACCGGGAGGCCCTGGACCGCGGTGACCTGGAGGGACTGTTCTGAGGGACAATCCGGTTCCAGGCACCCTCGGCGCGGGTAGACTGGGGACCATGACCACAGACAAACTGACAATCGGATTCATCGGATACGGGAACATGGCCCAGGCCATGGCCCAGGGGCTGGTCGATGCCGGTGTCCTGCCCGGGGGCCGGATCGTGGCCTGCGCCAACCACTACGAGAAGCTGGCCGCGAATGCCGGAAAGCTCGGTGTACGTCCCCTGCATTCAGTCCAGGAGGTGGCCTCTGCCGCCGATATGGTCATCCTTGCCGTCAAGCCCGGTCAAGTGGCCAAGATCTGCGAACCCATCCGCAAGGAGCTGGCGGACGAGGGGCGGATGGTCATCTCCATCGTCGGCGGGTTCAGGATGGATGACTACGCCGACCTGCTCGACGAAGGCACCCACCTGATCTGCTCCATTCCCAACACCCCCATCGCGGTGGGGAAGGGAATCATGGTCACCCAGGATCAGGACACCCTGACCGATGACCAGCGCCGGCTCTTCAACCAGGTCTTCGAGCCTGTGGCCCTGATCGAGCGTCTCGGGGCCGATCTGACCTCCGTGGCCACAACCATCGCCGGGTGTGCCCCTGCCTACACGGCCATGTACATGGAGGCCCTGGCCGATGCCGGGGTCAAACACGGTCTGCCACGCCAGGTGGCCTATCGGCTTGCCGCCATGATGACCGAGGGGACCGGTGCCCTTCATATGGCCACCGGAACCATCCCCGCAGCCATGAAGGACGCCGTCTGCTCACCCGGAGGAAGCACCATCCGGGGGGTGGCCGCACTGGAGAAGAGCGGCTTCCGGGGCAGTGTCATCGACGCCATCGATACGGTTGAAGGGGCCTGACCCGCATCAGGGCGTACGGCTCGTCACATGTTGCTTCAGGGGTTGTACTGCGGCTCACTTGAGAATGGTTCATCACGAAGGGTTTGCCCAAGCCGTTCATCCGTGAACGATGATGCCGGGCCCTGCCCCAGGTTCTTTTCCGCCCGTCGCCACGCCAGGGCAGTGCAGGCAATAGACTGGTGGGCATGTCGCTAACCATAGGAATCGTCGGGCTGCCCAACGTGGGTAAGTCCACACTGTTCAATGCACTGACCCGCAACAACGTCCTGGCGGAGAACTACCCCTTCGCCACCATCGAGCCCAACACGGGCATCGTCCCCCTGCCGGATGACCGGCTGCCGGTCCTGGCCGAGCTGGTCCATACCGACAAGATCGTCCCGGCCACCGTCACCTTCGTCGATATCGCCGGTATCGTCAAGGGGGCCTCGGAGGGGGAGGGGCTGGGCAACCAGTTCCTGGCCAACATCCGGGAGGCCGACGCCATCTGCGAGGTGGTCAGGGCCTTCGAAGACGACGACATCGTTCACGTGAACGGGAAGGTGGACCCGGGCGACGACATCGAAACCATCAACACCGAGCTGATCCTGGCCGATATGCAGACCATCGACAAGGCCCTGCCCAAGCTGGAAAAAGACCTGAGGGGCGGCAAGATCAAGTCGTCCTATCTGGATGCCGTGAAGAAGGCCAGGGATATCCTGGGCCAGGGGCAGACCATCGACCAGGCGGCCCAGGCCGGAACCATCGACAAGGACGATCTCTACGACCTCCACCTGATGACCGCCAAGCCCTTCATCTACGTCTTCAACCTGGATGACGACGAGCTGCAGAAGGCGGATCTGAAACAGCGTCTGGCCGACTCCGTGGCCCCGGCCCAGTCCATCTTCCTCAATGCGGAGTTCGAGTCCGAGCTGACCGCGCTGGACCCTGACGACGCCCGCGAGATGCTGACCGATGCCGGTCTTGAGGAGTCGGGCCTGGACCAGCTGGCCAGGGTGGGGTTCGACGTGTTGGGGCTGCAGACCTTCCTGACCGCCGGGGTCAAGGAGGTGCGCGCCTGGCAGATTCACCAGGGATGGACGGCCCCACAGGCCGCCGGTGTTATCCATACGGACTTCGAGAAGGGGTTCGTCAAGGCCGAGGTGGTCTCCTATGACGACTTCGTGGCCGCTGACGGTTCCTATGCCAAGGTCCGCGAGGAGGGCAAGATGCGCCTGGAGGGCAAGGACTATGTCATGCAGGACGGTGACATCGTCGAATTCAAGACCGGCATCCCCTCTGGGGGGAAGAAGTGAGCACCCGTCCCGGATTCGCCATACGGAGGGGCCAGGGGTTGCCCCTGATCTTCCTGCACGGGTTCGGTGTGGACCATCGAATATTCATCGAGCTGGATCAGGTCTTCGACCGTATCGGGGGCTTTGAGCGCATCTATCTGGACCAGCCCGGCTTCGGACGGACGCCTCCCGATCCAGGTGTGGAGAACCCTGCGGACCTGGCCTCCTGGGTGGATGACCAGGTCGACATCTTCAGCCAGGGCGGTCCCTTCGCCCTGGTGGGCAACTCCATGGGCGGCCTCATGGCCCGGCATGCCGCGGCCTCGCGTCTGTCCCGCTGCCTGGGGATGGCCTTCCTGGCCCCGGTCGTCCACCCAGACAGGACCCGCCGTACCCTGCCGCCCCGTCAGGTCCTGACCCGGGACGACCAGGCCCTGGCGGCCGTCGATGAGTCCACCCGTAGCGCCTATCAGGAGATGGCCGTGGTCGAGTCCAGGGAGCACCTGGAGGCCTTCGTCCGGACGGTTCTGCCCGGCATCCGTGCCGCGGATCCGGATACGGTGGCCCGTCTGAGTGGGGCCTACGAGCTTGACACCGACTTCGACCAGGTCTGGTCAACCTTCATCTCACCCACGCTCTTCATCTGCGGACGGCAGGATGAACGCGTCGGGTACCGCGACCAGTTCGACCTGGTCGAGCGTTTCCCACGCGGTTCCTATGCGGTGCTGAACCGGGCGGGCCACAACCTTCAGCTCGAGCAACCGGAGGTGGTCGCGACCCTGCTGGAGGGGTGGGCCAGGCAGGTCCTGGCCGATATGGCCCTTTCCTGAGCCCGCCCATGCGGCTTAGGATGGTTCCGGTGCCAGGCACCGACCCTTCCGGATTGGAGAGATAGACCGTGGTCAGGGGAAACGCCCGCAGGAACAGCGTCCCGAGGCGCCTGCTCGCGGCCATCCTCGCCCCCTCCCTCGGACGGCCCTGGTCATTCTGGCCTCGGCCCTGGTCATCGTCCTGAGCATCGTCATGGTCAACCTGCTCCATCCCGGTGAGCCGACAGGTCATGCCGCCCCGTCGACCTCCCGGGCAACCGGTCTCATGATTGGCTTCAGGCAGGGGAGGGCCGGAGGATGCCGACAAGCAGGTGAAAAGGAGGCCCCGGCAGCCCGATACCTCCGGTCAGGTCGGCAAACCCAAGGGTCAGCCTGAACGCCCCGACCCACGACCGCCCCGTCGATTGGCGTGAACCCTCCCAGTCAATTCCCTATTCGGATCCGAACACTGTCCCCGACATGGAACTGGTGGTCAGCATCAAGGACCGGCGTGTCCATGTGCGTTCCGGGTCGACCTCCCTATACGCCATGTTCGCTACGACCGGTATGGACGACTCGACACCGCGGGGCACCTTCGAGATCGAGCCTGAGCGGGGGGACCCGTTCTTCAATGCGCGGGAGGGTATGGGAGCCCGGTGTTACACCGGCTTCCTCCATCATGGGGTCTTCCTCTTCCGCAGTGTCCCCACCTATGCGCACGGAGCCTACATCGCCGACCAGGCCGATCTCCTCGGTATTCGACCCGGTTCCCACGGGTGTGTGTGGGGCTGACCATCCCCGATGCCCGGCGGGTCATGGAACACGTCCCCGTGGACACCGCCGTCGAGGTCTTCTGCCAGGTTCCGGAATGATGGAATTGCCCTGAGGCAGGAGCCGGCTGAGACGGCATACAAAGCCGGACTCTCATCCGATCCGGGTGTCGTGAACCGGACTTCACCGCCCGATCAGGGAGATGCGTTGATGGTCGTGACCATCCTTGACGGCCTCATCAACCAAGCCGATGGCGTAGTCGGCATAGCTGATCATGCTGATGCCCTGGTCATTGGTGGAAAACTCCTCACCACGCAGGAGGTAGCGGCCGGTCCGTGGTCCATCAGCCCGGAAATCCGCAGCCGGGCTGACATAGGTCCAGTGGCAGTCCAAGCGCTCCCTGAGCCTATCCAAGGCCTTGCCCATGGCCTGGGCCAGGGGTTTGAATCCCTTGGGGAAATCCGGGGTGTCCTTAAGCTGGAGGGTATGGTCGGCATCCATATAGAGGCTGCCGGCCCCGCCCACAACGAGCAGTCTGGTCGGGCTTCCCGCGAGTATGTCCACCAGATGCATCAGGGTCGTGGTGTGCTGAGGAAGGGCATCAGGTGCGGAGGCGCCGAAGGCGTCCACGACCACATCGCTACCGGCCAGGTCTTCGGCGGTCAGGTCCATCAGGTCCCTGATCAGTACCCGTTGGGCCTTGGTGCGATTGCTGCCCCGTACTGCGACGGCGACATCCAGCTGCCTGGAGAGCGCCTCCTCGACGATTTCCGAACCGGCCTTCCCGTTGGCCGCCACCACTGTCATCTTCATCATGCTCACCCTCCCCTTGAGGAATTTCGTTCGAGGCGATTCTATACCGCTGAAGGGCGAATACGTCACAATCGGCAGGAACAGGAGGGGCGTCCTCGCCCGTTCGGCGGACTTGACGAGTTCACTATGCGGTCGTTTTGTCGGTCCCCCCATTGATCGTGTTTATCTTTGACCACTTGAGAGTAACCGGAGAGGGGAGTAGGGGAAAGCATGAGTGGTGTCAAACGATTCAGTGATTGGCTGACCAAGTGGTTCATCCTGGTGGTTCTGGTCTGGGCCGCCGTCAATTTCCTTCTTCCCCAGGTCAGCCTCTGGGCCAAGGGCTATACCAACTACTTCCTGAGCATCATCCTCTTCGGGATGGGGCTGACCCTGAGTCTGAATGACTTCAAGCGAATCATCAAGATGCCCCTGATGGTCATCGTCGGCACCGTGGCCCACTACCTGATCATGCCGCTTCTGGCGGTTCTCCTCTGCAAGATCTTCCGCCTGGACGGGATGATTGCGGTGGGTGTGATCCTGGTCGGCTGCTGCCCATCGGGAACCTCCTCCAACGTCATGTCCTATCTTTCGCGCGGCGATGTGGCCCTGGACGTTTCCATCGGCCTCCTCTCCACCATCTGCGCACCCTTCATGATCCCCTTCCTGATGAACGTGCTGGCCAGCCGGTATGTGGCGATCCCGACTGAGAAGCTCTTCCTGACCGCCCTGGAAGTGGTCCTGATCCCGATCTGCCTGGGCGTGGCGGTCCATGCCATCTTCAAGGAGAAGGTGCAAAAGGTCACCGTGGCGCTCCCCGCCATCTCCCAGATAGCCATCCTGGTCATCATCGGCGTGGTCGTGGCCGTCAATAATGCCAAGCTCTTCACCGCCGCCACGGCCCTGGTCCTGCCGGTGGTCATGCTGCATAACCTCTGCGGATATGGGCTGGGCTTCCTCTTCGGCAAGCTCATGTACCGGGTCTACCCCAAGGGGTTCCGTTACGCCCAGCAGAAGGCCATCACCTTCGAGGTCGGCATGCAGGACTCCGGCCTGGGCGCCACCCTGGCCCTCCAGGCCTTTGCGGCCGACCCGATCGTGGCCATACCCTCGACCTTCTTCAGTGTCTGGCACAACATCTCAGGATCGGTCCTCTCGGCCTGGTGGCGCCGTCACGACGACAAGCATGCCATTGATGCCGACTCGGACAATGGCGAGAAGCGCAGCGCCCTCAAGTCTCCGGCCACGGTCGAGGCAGGTGTCGAGTAGCCCGTTTCGATTTCATCAGGGACAGCCCCGATTCTTGCCAGTACCAGGAAAAATGCCGGGATGGACGACTCGGACTGATTCGACTAGAGGAGTCCGCCGAGGAGGTAACCCAAGGCTGCGGCCAGGAGGGGCAGGGCCAGGCAGACCAGGAAGTATGCGAGGGCCATCTGATTGGCCCGGGTTCGCCTCATGGTCACCACCTCGTTGATGGCCGTGGAGAAGGTCGAGAACCCTCCGAGCAGGCCGGTAGCCAGGAGTGCATGGGTCTGTGGGTCCAGGAGGGAATGGGCGAAGAGGACGGCAACCAGACCGGCGAAGAACCCGGCGGAGAGGTTGATGACCAGGGTGGAGAGGGGGAGGGAACCGCTCCAACGGGACTTGATGACCGTGTCGATCAGGTACCGCAGGGCGGCGCCGAGTCCTCCGCACAGGCAGATCAGCATCGTGGTCATCAGGTCTCGCCTCCCCGGGTGGCTGCCTGTATCCCCCCTGAGAGCCCACTTGACGATTCATCTGAGGTCACGCTTGGGGATCCGCCCGGAGGGAGGGAACCAGAACGATGCCCTGCCGCCGCCCGGCCAAACTTGGCCATGAGGGTTGCCAGGGCGAGCCCCAGGATGAAACTGCACAGCAGGTAGATGAGTGAACCCGGAACATGACCCGCCATCATATCCTCAAGGACCTCGACCACCATGGTCGACATGGTGGAGAGTCCTCCGCACAGGCCCATGCCCAGGGCCCGACTGGAGTAGTCCCTCCTCCGCTTGGAGAGGTCGGTTCGTTCAGCAAGGTAGGAGGCAAGGAAGGCGTAGCCCGAACAGGCCAGCATGTTGGCCAGGAAGGTGCCAGGGTGGAAGCCGCCTACCGGGACGGCAACTCCGCCCAGGGCCCAGCGCAGCAAGGTACCCAGGGCGCCTCCCAGGAAGACCACGAGGGCCATGTCGAATTGGGGCCCATCCGGCGTGGATCCCTCGGCCTCTTCCATGGCCTCTCCGATCGCTTCCTCTCCGTCTTTCTGATCCACTGGGTCACTCGACCTTCCGGGCCTCTTCAGCGGTCAGGGTCAGTCTGTCGTCGTCGGCGTCGTAATCGAAGAGCTCGCCGTACCGTCCCCAAGTTATGGCAGTATCGAACTGTTGGATGGCCTCCCTGTCGGAGTGGTGCGACCTGAGGAGGTCCAGGATCAGACTGCCGTGCAGGTTGCCGTGCTCGCTGTTCTTCAAGGCCCGGTCGATTACCCGGATCAGCGGGACCCGGTCCAGGAGCATCTGGGAGAACATCTCCTTGCTTTCCAGGATGTCGGCATCGTGCCAGGTGCGTCCCAGCCTGGTCAGGGAGATGTGCCCGTTGTCCGCCTCGAAGATACCCAGCATCAGACCTGCATCAATCAGGGGGGAAGAGGTCATCCACCTCGAAGGAGAGCTGGGCGGCCAGGTCGGCCAGGTCAATGCCACTGGGCTGGTCCACCAGGACGTCGGCCAGTCCGGCCAGCCCACCGGGCGTGGCATCGGGCAGGTTCTTTTCGGTCATGTCCTCATCACGCAGGGAATTCTGGACGGCCTGCTTGTTGCGGACCTTGGTCTGCAGCTGCTTCCGGATGTCCTCCGTGTTGTTCTGCCCGGTCAGGATCGAGTAGAGGTAGTCCACGCTGGTCTGGAAGATTTCGGACTGCTTGTCGCGCGGGCGTTCCATCCTGATCGGCACTTCGGCGATGACCCTGCCCGGGTGGGATCCCAGGACCACGATCCGGTCGGCCATCTCGACCGCCTCCTCGATGTTGTGGGTCACCAGGAGGACCGACCTGATGCTGCCGGCCTCCTCGGACCAGACCTTGAGGACTTCCTGGCGGAGGTTCTCGGCCGTCAGGACGTCCAGAGCCGAGAAGGGCTCATCCATGAAGAGCGCATCGGGCTTGAGGACCAGGGCCCGGGCTATGCCGACGCGCTGGCGCATTCCGCCGGAGAGCTCCTTGGGATAGGCGGTCTCGAACCCGTCCAGGCCGATGGCGTCGATGGCGGACAGGGCCAGGCGTTCCCGTTCCGCCCGGGGCACGCCTCGGGCCTGGAGTCCGAGCTCCACATTGTCCTTGACGGTCAGCCAGGGCATCAGGGCGAAGCTCTGGAAGACCAGGGCCACTCCGGGGTTGGGCCCGGTCAGTTCCTTGCCCCGGTAGGATACCTTGCCCGAGCTGGCCGGGATCAGTCCGGCCAGGATTCTCAGCAGGGTGGACTTGCCGGCCCCGGACCTGCCAAGGATGGCCACCACCTCGCCCTCATGGAGGGTGAAGTCGATCTTGTCCAGGACGTTCAGGTCGCTGCCGGAGTCGGTCTGGTAGGCCTTGGTCACCTGCTCGGCCTGGATGATGGGGGTCCGGTTCCTGTCCGCGGTCATGGTTGCGGTGTTCTCGGTTTCGGTTTCGGTCTCGGTCATATCAATTGTCCTTAGGTCGAATTCAGCTGTTCGGTTTCAGTTCATGGCGTAGCGCCGTCGGGCCAGGTTCTGCATGGGTGTCCAGAAGAGACGGTCTACCGCCACGACGAAGACGCTCATGACGGCCACCCCGACCATGACCCGGGTCATGTCGCCGCTGGCCGTGAACCGGGCGATGTAGGCGCCCAGCCCCTTGGCGGTCAGTTCGGTCTTCCCGTAGGAGACCACCTCCGAGACGATGGAGGCGTTCCATGCGCCGCCGGCCGCCGTGATGCCTCCTGTGCACCAGGATCCGAAGACGGCGGGAAGGATCAGGGTCTTCCACCGCTGCCAGGTGCTCTGCCTGAGGCTGCGTGACATCTCCAGGAGGTCATCGGGAATGGCCGAGGCTCCCGCGATGACGTTGAAGAGGATGTACCACTGGGTGCCCAGGGCCATGAGGAGGATGCTGCCCCAGTTGATGTCTATCTTCCAGGCAATGAAGAGGAGGGTGACAAAGGGGAAGATGAAGTTGGCCGGGAAGCTGGCCAGGATCTGCACCACGGGCTGGAGGACCCTCGATATCTTCGGATTCATGCCGATGATGGCACCGATAGGCACCCAGATGATGGAGCAGGCCACCATGAGGACAACCACCCTCAGAAAGGTCAGGCATCCCAGGAAGAAGGCGTGCCCCACCTCACCGAAGCCCACGGTCGTGTTGATCAGGTCGACGAGCTGCCAGACCCCCCAGAGGCAGACCAGGCCGACCAGAAGGTACCAGACCAGATCACCGGTGCGGCTCCTCCTGTTCTGGATCCTCCATTGCGCACCGGTCCTGCCCAGGGGGCGGGTGATCCGATCGAGTGCAGCCGAGATCGGCCGACCCAGACGGGCCAGCTGATCGTTGATCCCGGAGAGCCTGAGCACGGTCAGTACCAGACTCCTCCGGGGCTCGGAGGACTGGTTCTGGGTCAGACGGAATTTCTCGGCCCAGGCGGTCAGGGGCTTCCAGAGGAAGAGATCGATCAGGAGAACCACCACGATCATGGTCAGGATGGCCAGGCCCACCTTGCCCAGGTTCTGCTCGGCTGCGGCCTCCTCCACGTAGGATCCGATGCCGGGCAGGGCCATGGTCCTGTTGTTGACCGAGATCATCTCAGAGGCCGTCAGGAAGAACCACCCCCCGCCCACGCTCATCATGCAGTTCCAGAGGAGGGGAATCATGGAGTTGGGAACATCCAGCTTCCAGAACCTCTGCCATCTGGTCAGCCCCAGGAGTCTGACAGCCTCGTCCAGGTCTGGCGGCTCAGAGGTCAGGGAGTTGTAGAAAGAGAAGGCCATGTTCCATGCCTGGCTGGTGAAGATGGCAAAGATGGAGGCCGCCTCGACGCCCAGGATGGATCCGGGGAAGATGACCAGCCAGATGGAGATGGTCGCCGAGAGGAAACCCAGGACAGGCACCGACTGGAGGATGTCCAGGAGTGGGATCAGAACGGAGCCAAGACGCTTGGACCTTGCCGCCGCCAACCCGTAGAGGAAGGCGAAGACCAGGGAGAC
This sequence comes from Bifidobacterium indicum, assembly GCF_036987015.1. Classification (NCBI taxonomy): domain Bacteria; kingdom Bacillati; phylum Actinomycetota; class Actinomycetes; order Bifidobacteriales; family Bifidobacteriaceae; genus Bifidobacterium; species Bifidobacterium indicum. The sequence goes on along the minus strand of NZ_BTXM01000001.1, from coordinate 686,424 downwards.
CAGCAGGGCTATGAACATCCTGAATACTGAGCGCAGGGCGTAGTAGGGCAGATTGGTCGGATCGGTGGATACGTGCGAGGGGATGCCCGAAGGACCGATGGGGGCCGAGAACCCCGGCAGGACGTAGGCGATGGCCCCCAGGAGGGCAACGGCACCCAGGGCCACGGCCAGACTGGTCAGGATCCTGGTGCCGAGAGAGGCCTGTCTTCGGTCATCGTTCAGGATGATGGTGTGCCTGACGATTGGTGCTGGTAGACGCATGTCGGCCTCCCTTCAAGGTGCGGATGTTCATGTCGGAGACCTTGAGGATGGCATGCAAAAATCGGCACAAGGCCGACGAGTTCGTCATCGTTCAAGCTTCGGCTTCGCATGGCATTTGGCTCTGCATTAGTCCCCGCCTTGATCCGACGGGGACTGCTGACCTGCGCGGGGTGTCTCCACCACTTTGCGGCAGCAGGCCGTGTCCATGCGGTAGCTTCACCTACCGACTGTCCATAAGGATAGATAAAGGCCTATGAGGTGTCAAGCTTCTTCTGAAACCGGGGTTTCTTCCTCCAGGTCTTTGCCTGGCCCCAAAATGGAAACAGAATGCGTCCCATTCGCGGACACCCTGGTCGCCCTTGTCGGGCAGGAATGGTGCGACCATGAATCAGAACAAGGAGATGGGCCTACATGAAGATCGTGGCTGTAACTGCAAACCCCGAACCCAACAGTCTGACCAACGCGGCGGGCAATGCCCTCCTTGATGGATCGGCCGAGGGAGGTGCCCAGACGGAACTGATCGATCTGTGTGCGGAGGGCTTCAATCCGGTCTTCGGTATGGAGGATCGGGAGCATTACCTGGGGAAGGGCCCCATGCCCGAGGACGTGATGGCCATGCAGTCTCGGATTCGAGATGCGGACGTTCTGGCCCTGGTCTTCCCGATTTACTGGTACACGATGCCGGCCATCATGAAGGGCTTCTTGGATCGGGTGATCTGCCGTGGGTTCGCCTATAACACGGATGGCACCCCCGGGGTATTCGCCGGCAAGACCATCAGGCTGATCATGCTCAGCGGGGGTGGGGAGGACTGGTACAGGTCCAGTGGCATCGGACAGGCCCTGGATAACCAGTTGCGCGAACAGACCTTTATCAAGTACTGCCAGGCGGCCGATGTCTCCTTCACCTACCTGGACAACCTCAGCTCTGGCGATGACGATCCCGAGGCTCGCCGGGCGGCGGACAGGCACCTGGTCTCCCTGGCCCTGATGGGTCGTGAACTGGCCATGGATGGCAAGTCCGCGTCCAGGTCCTGACGGGAAGCGGTCACAGCCGTGGCAATAGGCGTGGATTCGGGTGACGGGCGATGAGCCGTCAAACAGAGGCGATCAAGGGACCCTGGAGGGTCGGGTTCGTTTTCGATGACACCCTGGATGTCCTTGATGGAGTCCAACAGCATATCCTCACCCTGGGCAGGGAGCTCACGGCCCGTGGCCACCGCGTGGAGTATCTGGTAGGGCAGACCACCGATCCGCCCGTCAGCGGGGTCCATTCACTGGCGCGCAACATCATGGTTTCCTTCAACGGGAACAGGATGCGCGTCCCCATCCATGCCCCGGCCCGCGGTATCAGGCAGGTCCTGGATTCCGGGCACTTCGACATCCTGCATGTTCAGGCACCATACAGCCCGCTGATGGCAGGGCGGGTCATCAATCGGGCCCATCCCGGCACGGGTCTGGTGGCCACCTATCACATCGCGCCCACCGGACCCATGCAGCTCTTCGGCGGCCGGGTGCTGGGCAGGATAAACCATCACAGCCATCGTCGCATCGATCGGGTGATTGCGGTCTCCACGGTGGCGGCGGATTATGCCCGGACCACCGCCGGTGTGGACAGCAGGGTCATCCCCAATCCCATCGACCTGCAGGCCATCAGGGCCTCCAGGGAACGTGCCGGCGGAGCAACCATCGACCGCCTGCATGGTCGGGGCCCTCACATGGTCTTTCTGGGCAGATTCGTCGAGCGCAAGGGCGCCGACCTGCTCATCTCGGCCATCGAGGAGGGGGAGCGTCTGGGACTGTTTCCCGAGGGTTTCCACGTGACCATGGCCGGGAAGGGGGCCCTCCTGGCTTCCTGCAGACAGCACGCCCGCGACCTGTCCACGCCGATCGACTTCCCCGGTTTCGTCAAGGAGGAGGACAAGCCCGCCCTCCTGGCCAGCGCCGACCTGGCCGTCTTCCCCTCAACGGGGGGTGAGTCCTTCGGAATCGTCCTCCTGGAGGCCATAGCCTCCGGGGCCGGTGTCGTCCTGGCCGGTGACAACCCCGGTTACCGTTCCACCCTGCTTGATGATGACCAGGCCCTGGTCGTCGTCAATGCCCCGCAGACACCGACCATCCTGGCCAGGCGAATCGCCCGGGTGTTCAGCGATACCGATTGGGCCGGGGCCATCCACGGGCGTCAGGTGGGGCTTCTGGACCGCTACGACGTGCGTACCGTGGCGAATCAGATCGAGGAGGTATACGGTCAGGCCGTGGAGGACCGCCTCATCATGTAGTCTTGGTCTATGTCTCTCTTTGATTTCTTCGGCGCCATGTTCGATCCTGACCAGGACCCCCGCAGGCGGGGTCGGGGCCGATATGAGGATGATCCGGTTATCCTCAACGTCCAGACCGACGGCGACCGGGAGGAATCCGCCTCTCGTGGCCCCAGGCAGGGCTTCAGATTCGCCGGACCGGGTGCTCCCAGGATTTCCGGGTCGGCCGGGGCTTCCGGTGGCCCCTCCAAGGGGACCAGGATCCTGGCCGTTGTGGTGGGCGTCATACTTGTGGTTCTCGTCCTCCTCCTTGGACTCAGCCGCTTCATCACTGACGTCATGTGGTACTCCCAGCTTGGTGCGGGCCGTGTGGTCTGGACCCAATTGGGTGTCAAGGTGGGCCTTTGGATCGCCTATGCCCTCATTCTGGCGGGCGTCACCCTCTTCTCGGCCATCCTGGCCATCCGCGCCCGTCCTGATTCGCCCGATGGGTCCACAATCCGCGTCAGGGGCGATCTGATCGAGGTCGGCAAAGGGGTCTCCTCCAAGACCGCCCTGAGGGTGGCCGTGGTGGTCTCCCTGGTGGTGGGTGTCTTCTTCGGCTCCCAGTTCAACATGGACTGGAAGCAGATACTCCTGCTCTTCAATTCCCAGTCTTTCGGTGTCAAGGACCCCCAGTTCGGCCTTGATACGGGCTTCTACGTCTTCGTCCTTCCGGGTCTGGAGCTGGTCGTCTCCTCGATCATGATGATCCTCTTGGCTGCGACGGTCTTCAGTCTGGTCACCAACTTCCTCATGGGGGGCATCCGGCTCACCATGCCGGTCAACGGCAGGGGAATCCTGGCCATGACCCGTCGCGCCCGCAGGCAGGTGGCCATCTGGCTCATGCTCTTCATGCTGGTGTGGGGCCTCAAGACCGGTCTGTCTATCTTCGACCGACTGACCGAGGAGGGCGACCGGATCACCGGCGCCTCCTACACCTCGGTCAAGGCCAACATCCCCGTCACCCTGGTCATGGCTGTGCTGATTGCCATCCTCGGCATCATCCTCGGTGTCTGGATGCTCAGGTCCAAGACCCTGGGGGAGGAGAGACCCACCGCAGGGTCGGTGGCCGCGGCCGTCAAGCAGTGGCGTCTGCCCGTCATCTCCATCGCGGCCACCCTGGTCATCGACATCCTCCTGACCGGCGTCTGGCCGGCCCTGGTCCAGCGGTTCCGGGTTAATCCCAACGCCCAGGAGATGGAGTCGGAGTACATTCAGCGCAACATCGCTGCCACCACCCAGGCCTATGGGCTCTCCAAGCTGAAGAACGAGTCCTATGACGCCACCACGGAGGTCCAGTCCGGGGCCCTCTCCAAGGATGCGGAGACCACGGCCCAGATCAGGCTCCTGGACCCCCAGGTGGTTTCGCCCACCTTCCGTCAGCTCCAGCAGTCCAAGCAGTACTATTCCTTCGAGGACACCCTGGCCGTCGACAAGTACGAGATCGATGGGGTCAGCCAGGATACGGTCATCGGGGCCAGGGAACTTGACCTGGAAGGCAACGACAACCGCAACTGGGTCAACGACCATACGGTCTTCACCCATGGGTACGGCATCGTGGCCGCTTACGGGAACAGGGTGACGCCTGACGGTCAACCCGAGTTCTTCGAACAGGACATCCCCACCAAGGGCAAGTTGACCGAGTCCCAGCACTACGAGCCACGGATCTATTTCTCTCCCAACGCCCCGGAGTATTCGATCGTGGGCACTCCCGACGAGTCCAGTGGGTGGGAGTTCGACTATCCGACCGGTTCCAAGGGAGCCACCAACACCTTCAAGGGGAACGGTGGCCCCTCGGTCGGCAACTTCATGGCCAGGGTCCTCTATGCCATCCGCTTCGGGTCCGACCAGATCCTCTTCTCGGACCGGGTGACCCCCAACTCCCAGATCCTCTACGACCGTTCCCCCAAGGAGCGGGTGGCCAAGGTCGCCCCCTACCTGACCCTGGACGGCAGGGTGTATCCTGCTGTGGTCGACGGCCGTGTCAAGTGGATCGTGGACGGGTACACCACATCCGATGCCTATCCTTACTCCCAGAAGGTCGACCTGGGCCCGATCACACAGGACACGACCACCTTGAGCTCCGATGCCGTCAAGGGACTGGGCTCCCAGGATGCCAACTACATCCGGAACTCGGTCAAGGCCACGGTCGATGCCTACGACGGGTCGGTCGACCTCTACGCCTGGGACCAGGACGATCCGGTCCTCAAGGCCTGGCAGAAGGTCTTCCCCGGTCAGTACAAGCCACTGTCCGACATTTCCGGCGATCTGATGAGCCACATGCGCTACCCGGAGAGTCTCTTCAAGGTGCAGCGGCAGCTCCTCTCCCGGTACCACGTGAACTCGGCCAGCCAGTTCTTCTCGGGGGAGGATTTCTGGCAGACCCCGGTCGACCCCACGGGAACGAGCAAGGAGCAGGGCGAGGGCGTCAAGCAGCCGCCCTACTATCTGACCCTGCAGACCCCGGGGACGGACCAGCCGACCTTCTCCCTGACCTCGACCTTCATCCCGGCGGGTACCTCGACCCGTGAGATCCTGACGGGATTCCTCTCCGTCGACTCGGATGCAGGTTCCAGGAAGGGTGTCATCGGAAAGGACTACGGAACCATCAGGCTGATGGAGCTCCCCAAGAACTCCAATGTGCCGGGACCGGGCCAGGCCCAGAACAATTTCAATTCGGATGCCGCCGTGTCGACCGAGCTGAACCTGCTCCAATCCGGGTCGACCAAGGTCAAACGCGGTAACCTCCTGACCCTGCCAATCGGGGGAGGCCTGATATACATCCAGCCCGTCTATGTCCAATCCAGCGGTTCCACCAGCTTCCCGCTCCTGAAGCGGGTCCTGGTGGCCTTCGGCGACAAGGTCAGTTCGGCCCCCACCCTGGATGATGCCCTGAACAAGACCTTCAAGGGAAATTCGGGAGCCGTGGCCGGAGACGCGGACAATGCCACCGGGCAGGCCGCTCAGGCCACACCCCCGTCCAAGGACAAGGCAGATAATGCGGATCAGGGCGCCCCCTCATCCGGTGCGAACGGGATTTCCGGTGATGGCCAAGCCCTGCGCAAGGCCCTGGACCAGGCCAACCAGGCCATGAGCGATGCGGATTCGGCCCTGAAGAAGGGCGACTTCACCGCTTATGGAGAGGCGCAGAACCGCCTGAAAGAGGCCCTGAAGCAGGCCTCAGAAGAGGAGGGCGGCAGGCAGTGAGCGTCTCCGGCCCTTGTCCGGTCGGTCAGTCCGGCCCGAACCCATCGGGTCAAGGTCCGGTGGGCCGGTTTGGTTCCGGTTCACCAGGTCAGGCCCCGGTCATCCGGCCCTGCCGCGATCAGGACCTGGACAGGGTCACCGAGATATACAACCAGGCTGTTCTGGATGGGGGTTCCACAGCGGACATCGAACCGGTCAGCCGGGATGCCCGACGGGTGTGGTTCCTGGACCATCGACCCGAACAGGGGCACCCTGTCCTGGTGGTCCAGATCGATGGGGCGGTCCAGGCCTTCGGCTCCCTATCGCCGTATTATGACCGGCCCGGGTACGCCGCCACCTGTGAGCTGGGGTATTACGTGGACAGGTCGGCTCGGGGGAGGGGCCTGGCCACGGTCCTGGTGGAGGCCCTCCTGGACCGGGCCAGGGAGGCCGGCATGAAAAAGGCGGTGGCCGTCATTTTCGACGACAATGTCGGCACCAGGGCAGTCCTGGGCCATTTCGGCTTTGCATGTTTTGGTCTCCTGCCCCAGGGGGCCAGTGACCGCTATGGTCCCCATGACGTCTCCTACTGGGTCCTCTCCCTGTGAGTGAACAGCCCCTTGAAGGGGCCCAGGTCTCGAATCCTGTGTAGAATCTCAACGACTCGACCGAGAGCAGGAGGCAGGTACAGGCATGGCATCCGATTTCTGGCTCATAGCCGGACTGGGCAACCCCGGAAGCAAGTATGAGGGAACACGTCACAACATGGGGTTCATGTGTGCCGATGTCCTGGCCGGGCGGTGGTCCATCTCCTTCTCCGATCACAAGGGTCTGGCCATGCTGGGCCGGGGGGTCATGGACATGGATTCCAGGCAGGTCAAGTTCCTCCTGGCCAAGCCCCTGACCTTCATGAACGACTCCGGTGACGCCCTGGCCTCCATCAGTGCCTATTACCGGATTGAAACCAGGCGGATTCTGGTCATCCACGATGATATGGACCTGGAATTCGGCAGGATCAAGGTCAAGTCCGGTGGATCGTCGGGCGGCCACAACGGCATCCGTTCCATCGACCGGTCCCTGGGAAGCAACGCATACTCACGTGTGCGCCTGGGGGTGGGCCATGCCCAGCGTGGCCAGGACGCCCACCGCAAGACGGTCGACTGGGTGCTGGGAGGGTTCTCCTCGACCCAGCGCAGCCAGCTTCCGGACTTCCTGGCCGACGGCGCCGATGCGGCCGAGACCATCATCTTCAAGGGGTTGGCCCTGGCCCAGGAGCAATTCAATGGCCGCTGACCGCACCAGGGATTCAGCCGACCCCAGGGAGGGTGAGAGGGCCCGGCCGGAGACCATGAACGGGGCCCTGCATGACCTCCTTGACCCCCTTCGCGGGGATGCGGCCTTCGCCCGACTGGCCGACGGAGAGGTTCTGCCCTCCGATTCGGACATCGACCCCTCCATCCTGGTCCAGGCCCCGCAGGGGATTCGGCCCGCCCTTGCAGCGGCCGCCGCAGGTCAGGGACCCATCATCATGGTGGTCCCCTCAGAGCATGACGCCCAGGAGATGGGCCAGGCCGTCAGATCCTGGTACGGGGGTGACCCACATGATGTGGCCACCCTGGAGGCCTGGGAGACCCTGCCCCATGAGCGCCTTTCGCCCAGGGCCGACACGGTGGCCTCACGGATGGCGGTCTTCCGTCGGCTTGCCCATCCGGTCGAGGGGGATCCAATCTTCGGGCCCATCAGGATTCTGGTCATGCCCATCCGTTCCCTTCTTCAGCCCGTGGTCAGGGGGCTCCAGGACGTGGAGCCCCTGGTCTTCACGGTCGGCGGCGAGATGGAGATGGACCACGCGGTCGATGCCCTGGTCCGTAACGCCTACTCCCGCGTGGACCTGGTCATGGAGCGCGGTCAGTTCGCGGTCAGGGGCGGCATCCTCGACGTCTTCGTCCCCACCATGGCCCACCCGGTCCGTATCGAGTTCTTCGGTGATGAGGTCGACACCATTTGTTCCTTCCACGCCTCGGATCAGCGCACCTTCGGTGACGACCTGGATCGAATCTGGGCCCCTCCCTGCCGTGAGCTCCAGCTGACCGACCAGGTCAGACAGCGGGCCAAGGCCCTGATCGGGAGCATCCCCAACGCCGACGACATGCTGGAGTCCATCGCCCAGGCCATCCCGGTCGAGGGCATGGAGTCGCTCCTGCCGGCCCTGGTGCCCGACCTGGTGCCGGTCCAGACCATGTTCCCCGACCGGTCCCTGGTCCTCCTCTCCGACCCGGAACTCCTGCGCAGGTCGGCCCATGATCTGACCAAGACCGCCAACGAGTTCCTGGCGGCCAGCTGGCATGTGGCGGCATCGGGCCATGGGGCCGGCGCCCCCATCAGCTTCGACCAGGCCAGCTTCCTGGAATACGACCAGGTGATCTCCTCCCTGGAGTTCAGTAAGCACCAGGTGTGGAAGCTGACCGACCTCTCCGTGGATGCGGACCGGGAGGGTGCGGAGTGCCTCCAGGCCCAGGCCCCTGCCGAGTACCGGGGTGATGAGGACAGGGCCCGTTCCGGGCTGACCGGCCTGGTCAAGGCCGGTGACCGGGTGGTGGTCACGGCCGCGGCCCAGGGCACCCTGAGCCGACTGCGTCGGGCCTTGGAATCCACCGGTATCACCGATGTGGACTATATGCGTTCCATGGCTGTCGACGGGTTCGTCGACGAGGCCGCCCATCTGGCCCTGCTGACCGAGCGTGACCTCACCGGGCGGACCAGCGTCGCCGCCGGGCAGAAAACCTCCGGCAGACGGCGCAAGGCCATTGATTTGACCGAGCTCAAACCCGGTGATTTCGTTGTCCATGACCAACACGGCATCGGCAAGTACCTGGGTATGAAGCAGCGGACCACAGGCACCGGCCCCACCAAGGGCAGCCGCGAGTACCTGGTCCTGGAGTACGCCCCCGGCAAGCGCAACGCCCCTCCTGACAAGCTCTTCGTTCCGGCTGACCAGCTGGACCAGGTCAGCAAGTACATCGGCGCCGAGATCCCCAAGCTCAACAAGCTTGGAGGGTCGGACTGGTCCGCCACCAAGGCCAAGGCCAGGAAGCACGTCCACCAGATCGCCCAGGGCCTGGTCAGGCTCTATTCCGCCCGTCAGCGCACCAAGGGGTTCGCCTTCAGCCCGGACACCCCCTGGCAGAAGGAACTGGAGGATGCCTTCCCCTTCCAGGAGACCCCCGACCAGCTGACCACCATCGACGAGGTCAAGGCCGACATGGAACGTCCCGTTCCCATGGACCGGCTGATCTGTGGGGACGTGGGCTTCGGGAAGACCGAGATCGCCATCCGGGCCGCCTTCAAGGCCGTCCAGGACTCCAAGCAGGTCGTGGTCCTGGTCCCCACCACCCTCCTGGTCCAGCAGCATCATCAGACCTTCACCGACCGCTTCGAGGGGTTCCCGGTCAGGGTGGCGGCCATGAGCCGCTTCCAGACGGCCAGGGAGAACCAGGCCACCATGGCCGGGCTGGCCGACGGGACCGTCGACGTGGTGATCGGCACACACAAGCTCCTCAACCCCAAGATCCGCTTCAAGGACCTGGGGCTGATGATCATCGACGAGGAGCAGCGCTTCGGGGTCGAGGACAAGGAGACCCTGAAGGCCATCAGGACCAATGTGGATGTCCTGTCGCTCTCGGCCACCCCCATTCCCCGAACCCTGGAGATGGCCGTGACCGGAATCAGGGAGATGTCGACCCTGGCCACTCCCCCCGAGGACCGGCTGCCTGTTTTGACCTACGTCGGGGCCTATGAGGACGCCCAGGTGACCGCTGCCATCCGTCGTGAGCTGCTCCGTGGCGGCCAGGTCTTCTACATCCACAACAGGGTAGAGGACATCGCCAGGATATCCGCCAAGGTCCAGGAGTTGGTTCCCGAGGCCAGGGTCGGTGTGGCCCACGGCAAAATGGGGGAGAAGCAGCTGGACGGGATCATCCAGGACTTCTGGCGCCGCGACATCGACGTCCTGGTCTGCACCACCATCGTCGAGACCGGCCTGGATATTCCCAACGCCAACACGCTGATCGTCGACAGGGCGGACCGTTTCGGCCTCTCCCAGCTTCACCAGTTGCGTGGCCGGGTGGGGCGTGGTCGGGAACGCGCCTACGCCTACTTCCTCTATGACCCCAGCAAGCCCATGACCCAGACAGCCCATGACCGTCTGGCCACCATCGCCCAGAACACGGCCCTGGGGTCCGGCTACGACGTCGCCATGAAGGACCTGGAACTGCGAGGCACGGGCAACCTTCTGGGTGACGAGCAATCCGGCCACATCGAGGGGGTCGGGTTCGACCTCTACGTGCGGATGGTCTCCCAGGCGGTCGAGGAGTACAAGGAACCCCAGGCCACCCAGCCGGTCAACGTCAGCATCGACCTGCCCATCGAGGCCTCGATCCCGGTGGACTACATCGATTCGGACAAGCTTCGCCTGGAGGCCTATCGAAAGCTGGCCTCTGCCCGGAATGACCAGGACCTGCAGGACCTCCATGAGGAACTGACCGATCGCTACGGTCAGCCTCCGGCTGAATTCGACACCCTCTTCGCCATTGCCAGGCTCCGGGCCAAGGCCCGGGAACTGGGCATTTCCGAGATTGCCACGCAGGGTGGGCGTGTCAGGGTCAGGCCCCTGGACCTGCCCGAGTCGTTGCAGACCAGGATGGAGCGCATCTACAGGGGATGCCAGTACCGCCCGGTGACCAACACCCTCCTGGTTCCCGCCCCGTTCGCGGGTTCCCTGGGGTCGGGCCCCATGGATTCGGCCCAGATTGTGGAGTGGGTCGACCAGCTTCTGGACGACCTGGCATGGAGACATAAGGGGTAGCGGTTGTGAGCGCTAACAGAAATACCTTGTGGCTGGTCCAACAAAAATAGTATTCTGGAGGGGACATCACAACAACAGTCTTAAAAGGAGCAGTTGTGGCAGCAATTGAAAGCGTATATGCGCGCGAAATTCTTGATTCCCGTGGAAACCCGACCGTAGAGGTCATCCTGCAGACCGAAGACGGCGCAGAAGGTCGCGGTCTGGTCCCCTCCGGCGCTTCGACCGGCGAGGCCGAGGCCTGGGAGCGTCGCGACGGCGATAAGAAGCGTTATCAGGGCAAGGGTGTGCTGGAGGCCGTCAAGGCGGTCAACGAGACCATCGCCCCCAACGTCATCGGCATGGACGCCAGCGATCAGCGCGCCCTGGACGAGACCATGATCGACCTGGACGGCACCCCCAACAAGGGCAAGCTGGGCGCCAACGCCATCCTGGGCGTCTCCCTGGCGGCCCTCTACGCCGCAGCCGAGTCCGCCGAGCTTCCCCTCTACCGGTACCTGGGCGGTACCAACGGACACATCCTGCCCGTTCCCAACATGAACATCATGAACGGTGGCGCCCATGCGGACTTCGCCACCGATATCCAGGAGTACATGATCTCCCCCTACGGCTTCGACTCCTACCGTGAGGCCCTGAGGGCCGGTGTGGAGGTCTACCACACCCTCAAGGGCATCCTGAAGAAGGACGGCCACGAGACCGGTCTGGGCGACGAGGGCGGCTTCGCCCCCAAGATGAAGTCCAACGAGGACTCCCTGAAGTACATCATGGATGCCATCGAGGCTGCCGGCTATGAGCCCGGCAGGCAGATCGGCCTCTGCCTCGACGTGGCCTCCTCGGAGTTCTACAACAAGGACACCGACAAGTACCACTTCGACGGTGAGGACCGCGACGCCGACTACATGCTGGATTACTACCAGGGTCTGGTCGAGCGTTACCCGCTGGTCTCCATCGAGGATCCCTTCGCCGAGGAGGACTGGGGCGCCTGGCAGAAGATCACCGCCGCCATGGGCGACCGTCTCCAGTTCGTCGGCGACGACCTCCTGGTCACCAACCCCAAGAGGCTGCAGAAGGGCATCGACCTCAAGGCCGCCAACTCCCTCCTGGTCAAGCTCAACCAGATCGGCACCGTCACCGAGACCCTGGACGCCATCGAGCTGGCCACCGCCAACGGGTTCACCTCCATGGTTTCCCACCGCTCCGGTGAGACCCCCGACACCACCATCTCCGACCTGGCCGTGGCCAAGAACACCCGCCAGATCAAGACCGGTGCCCCGGCCCGTGGTGAGCGCATCGCCAAGTACAACCGCCTGCTGGAGATCGAGGAGGAGCTGGGCTCCACCGCCGAGTACGCAGGTTACAGCGCCTTCAAGGCCTGCAAGCAGTACATCAAGTAGTAGGAAAGGTGTCAGGTCCCGGTGCTGATCGGAACCTGACACCTCCTGTTCACCCGTGGTGGCCCCGAGTCGGCTGCCACGGGTATTTTTATGGGTATGGCCAAGAACTCAACCACAACCTCCCACAAGGGCAGCGACGAGCATGAAGGCGGGAAGCAGGCCCCCAGGCGGGGGTCAGCCGGCCCCATATCCTTCTTCCTGGCCCTGATCATCGTGGCCTTGGGGTTGATTCAGCTGGCCGCCACCTTCCACTCCTACGCCATCAACCTGTCCGAACTGAATGGCCTGAAGAACCAGCAGGCCCAGCTGGTGAGCAGGAAGCAGGATCTGGAGAACCAGATTCAGCGTTGGAACGACAAGGCCTATGTGACGGCCCAGGCCAGAGACCGGCTCGGGTTCATCTTTCCCGGTGAGCAGGCCATCCGGGTCCTTCACCCCGAGGCCGTAACCGGCCAGGACGACCAGAACGCCAAGACCGACAAGGGCATCCAGGCCCCGCGCAAGAACACCCTGCCCTGGTACCAGGAGATGGCCTATTCCTTCAGGAAGGCGGACCAGAAGCCCGGTACCCCGGCATCCGGCCATGGGGTGACCACCCCCGGGAAATCCAAGTCAGCCGAGCAGGACGGGCGGGATGCGAACCGGGATCGGCAGGACACCTCCACTCCTCCGGGCCAGGGGGAGGGGAGCGGGGATACCGGCCAGGGGTTCACGGGCCAGACCGGTGGTCAGTAGTCCGATCCGGTGGAATCAGGACTGATTCCGCTGTACCCTATTCCGGGTGAAACATGTCAGGGGAGGTGACCAACCTCTCCGGTATTGGAGCGTGGAAGGAGCAAGAGTGCCGACACAGGACGAGAGGGCCGGAACAGACAGGATCGGATCCGAAAAGACCATGACTGCCCTGGTTGACGGCATCCTTGCCCACCCCGCGACCGGTGAGGAGATTGCGGCGGTTCAGGACCAGCTGGGCCGATACCCCCGTGGGATGGTGGCGGTCGGGGCCCGGTGTGTCTGTGGCAACCCCCTGGCGGTCGTGACCAGGCCCCTCCTGCCCGATGGGACCCCCTTCCCGACCACGGCGTACCTGACCTCGCCTGAGGCCGTCAAGGAGGTCTCCCACCTGGAGGCCTCCGGGCTCATGAACGACTTCAATCAGGAGCTGGGTGAGGATGAGGACCTGGCCCGTGCCTACCGGCAGGCCCACCAGACCTATCTGGACTTCCGCCACGCCCTGGCCCTCCGTCTGGGTGACAGCGAGGAGCACATCCGCACCACCTCGGCCGGGGGAATGCCAACCAGGGTCAAGTGTCTGCACGCCCTGACCGGGCAATCCCTGGTCATGGGTTCGGGCATCAACCCCCTGGGCGACCGGGTCCTGGCCATGGTCAGGCCAAGCTTCGACCCTGCGGTCTGCCGGTGCGCCCGGCCCTGGGGAAGTGCTCAGGGACAGGACTGAATCGTCAGGGTGCCGGCCGGGTCGTTCACGATGGTACACCCGGGCTGTGCCCGGTATCTGGGAAAGGACGAATGATGAAGCAGGTGACTGTTGCGGGTGTCGATTGCGGGACCAATTCCATCCGCTTGCTGATTGCCAGCGTGGATGAGCAGGGTTTGCACCCCCTGGCGCCCCGGATCATGAAGGTCATCCGCCTGGGTGAGAGGGTCGACCGGACCCATCGCTTCGCCGACCAGGCCCTGGACCGGGCCTATGAAGCCTGCAGGCTCTTCGCCGACCAGCTCAGATCCCATCCGGTGGATGGCATCCGCTTCGTGGCCACCTCGGCCACCCGGGACGCGGCCAACCGCAGTGATTTCGAGGAGGGCGTGGAGTCCATACTCGGTGTCAGGCCTGAGGTGATCTCCGGGACCGAGGAGGCCGCTCTGAGCTTCCTGGGTGCCATCAGTGTCCTGGAATCGGGCCCCCGTGCGGCTTCCATGCCCCAGGCCCCCTACATGGTCGTCGACCTGGGCGGGGGGTCCACGGAGTTGGTGGTCGGCGGCGATGGCCGTCAGGCTCCAATCGACAGGGCCAAGGCAGCCTATTCCATGAACATCGGCTCCGTGCGCATCACCGAGCGTCACCTCCGCGACGACCCACCAAGCCAGGAGGAGATCGATCAGGCCGTGGAGGACATCGACCGTCATATCGACCAGGCTTTCGAGACTGTTCCCATCGAGGAGGTGGGTACCCTGGTCGGGGTTTCCGGAACGGTCACGACCATGAGCGCCCTGGCCCTGGGCTGTGCGCAATACGAACCCACCCAGATCGATGGGGTGACCATCCCTGTCGACCAGGCCGAGAGGGCCAATCAGGAGGTGCTCCATATGAGCCGACAGGACCGGGCCGGACTCAAGCCCATCCACCCCGGTCGTATCGATGTGATCGGCGGAGGGGCACTCATCTGGAACCGTCTCCTTGACAGGGTATCCCAGGCCTGCCCTGCGGCCCTGGACGGAGGCGGATACATCGCCAGTGAGCACGGTCTCCTGGACGGGTTGGTCCTGGATTACGGGCGTCGTCTCCTGAAATCGTGACCGGTCCGACGGCCGGCAGGCTGTTCCGCCTGTGCGCTATGATATGACGATATGGGTCGTCGGCCCCGGTGGCGAAATGGTATACGCATCGGACTTAAAATCCGCCGCCTGTATTGGCATGTGGGTTCGATTCCCACCCGGGGCACCGAGGGGGCAGTCCTCTTGACCAGGTCGACATAGGTTCACGACTTGTGGACAGACCCGCAAACCGATACTCTGGAATGCGACGGAAACTAAAGGAGTTGTCATGAGTGACCAGTCCATGCCCAAAGCGAATGCCGTCTTCGGCGCTATGCCCGAGGTTGAGTTCCAGGGGCCTGCCCCCAAGGGTCTGCGTACCGTCGAGCTGGTGGAGGGTGACGGCCCGGTCGTGCGTAAGGGTGATACGGTCACCGTCAACTACCACGGACTCATCTGGGGGACCGACAAGGTCTTCGACTCCAGTTTCCAGCGTCACCAGCCCGCCAGCTTCGGCATCGGTGTGGGCCAGGTCATCCGCGGCTGGGACCAGAGTGTCCCCGGCCACAACGTGGGCTCCAGGCTGGTGGTTTCCATACCACCCGAGTACGGCTACGGCAGCAGGGGGGTTCCGCAGGCCGGCATCGGCGGGGATGACACCCTGGTCTTCGTGATCGACATCATATCGACACGATGAACAACAATCTGTAAGGCGCCGGTGAGGGCCGGCGCCTTTTCCATATCCCGGTCGGTGACCCAGGCGGGCCAGACCGGGAGAGTGAATCGACACAAGGAGGAAGTCATGGCTGAGGAAAAAAAGATACTGCTGACACAGGCCGCCTATGACAAGCTGAAGGAGGAGCTGGACCGTCGCCAGGGTGAGTACCGTGATGAAATCACCGAGCGTATCGCTGCGGCCCGTGCCGAGGGTGACCTGAGCGAGAACGGTGGCTACCAGGCGGCACGTGAGGAGCAGGGCAAGAACGAGGGACGGATCAACGAGCTGATCGTCAAGCTCCGCAACGCTCAGATCCTCAAGGCCCCCAAGGCCGGCAAGGTGGGCAACGGCTCCCTGGTCACCCTGACCATGGCAGGCAGCGACATGGTCTATGTTCTGGGTTCACGCGACCTGGCCGTGGCCACGGAGTATGACGTGATCAGCCCCGAATCCCCGATCGGTGCGGCCATCATGGGCGCGAAGGACGGAGACACGGTCACCTACCAGGCACCCAACGGCAAGGACATTTCGGTCACCATCAAGGAGGCCAAGCCACTCAAGTAGCGGTGAGTCTGGTGGGAGTCCACCTGGACGGACGAATCAGGGTGCCACGGCAGCCATGCTGAGGCGCCTTTTCCTTATACTCGGGGCCGTTGGCGGGGGAGGAGTGCTCCAGTATCCCCCTGGGGCGGCCGTGGTGGTTGTGTGTCAAGGCCTCGGCCGTTCAATCTCACTGCGGATGCGGGCCCTTCGGACGATCAGCGGAGGTTGCAGACGACAAGGAAGATGGCAACGGTGTGGCAGACGTATCCGATGACGGTCCCCAGGTGGAAGATCTCATGGAAGCCGAAGACCCTGGGCCAGGGATCGGGTCGGCGCAATCCGTAGGCGATGGCGCCCAGGATGTAGGATATGCCGCCGGCCACGATGAGCCAGACCACGGGTGGTCCGGCGGCGGGGGACTGCCAGAAGAGCCCCAGGAAGCAGACACCGGAGACGCCGAAGATGATGTAGACCAGGGTATAGAGCCAGCGCGGGGCGTTGATCCAGAAGACGTGGACCACCATGGCCACCAGGGTCGCCGTCCACATTCCCAGGATGATGGTCCTGCGCCAGAAGGTGTCCAGAGCGAAAGCGACCGGGGTGTAGGTGCCGGCGATCAGGAGGAAGATGTTGACATGGTCGAACCGACGCAGGACGTCTGTGACCGTCGGTGACCAATCACCCAGATGATAGAGGGCGGAGTTGCCGAAAAGGGCCAGGGAGGAGACCATGAAGATGGTGCAGGCCAGTTTCATGGGCAGTCCCTTGGCCAGGCAGATCAGAACGATGCCCGCCGCCAGGGCCAGCGGGGTTGCCACGGCGTGAATCCATCCGCGCAGGAGGGGCTTGGGCCGACCGTGAACATCCAGCCTGACCTTCCGCTCGATTTCCTCATTGGGAATGCCCTCGATCTTGGCCGCCTTGGCTTCGGCCCTGGCCATGATCCTGGCCGCCTTCTCCCGACCTTTTGCACGGACCGCATCGGCCCTGGCCTGCATGTGGGCCTCGTGGGCCAGGTCGGCATCCTTACGTAGGTAGATCAGTTCCTGGCGGCGTTTGCTCCTTCTGCGGTCCAGGTCGGGGTCCTGATCAGTGCCCGAGGGGCTGGTGATCTGAGAGCTGTCCTGCTGCTGATCCCTTGCTGCCTTGCCTGCCATGGGCCTCCTTCGCGAACCGTTCCAGGCCTGGTTCCGCCTGGTCGGTCCAGGCATCCTCCAAGCACGGAGTTGCTGTCACCCAGCCTACCCCCAGGCCTGCTTTCCCGGGTGGTCCTAGGGTCCATCGCCTGGAGATGATTCCTCCGGGAGGCGGTGACCAGTGGCTATGATGGTGGCTATGGCTGATTTTTCGGAGATTCTGGCTTCGTGTGATGATTTTGACGAGGAGGATCGGGAGTGGCTTCACCACTTGGTGGCGGATTGGCAGGTCATAGCCGATCTGAGCTTTGCCGACCTGATGCTGCTCCTGCGAACCAAGAGCGGTGAATTCAAGGTGGCCGAGCAGTGCAGGCCGTCCACGGTCATGTCCCTGCGCACCGAGGACGTTGTCGGTGAGGTCCCCCCCGGGGATAGGCAGGATGAGCTGGAACAGGCCATGAAGTCCAAGGGGGTCCTGCGCTCGAACCGTCTCAGCACCATCGGCAAGGCCACGGTCTGCGATGTCTATGCCCCCATTCGTCATAAGGGCAAGACCCTGGGTCTGGTGGTCAGGGAGACCAACATGGCCACCAGGGAGTCCAACGGTCGCTATGAGAGCGAGAGCATCAACGCCGGCAAGGAGCTCTTCGAGATGATCACCAGGGGGGAGTTCCCCTATTCCGATTCGGTCCTCAACCAGCGCCATAACGCCAGGGTGGCCGACGGGTTCTTCGTCCTGACGGCGGGTGGAATCGTGCGGTATGCTTCCCCCAACGCCATCAGCTGCTTCCGTCGGTTGGGGTCCGTCGACACCATGTCCGGACAGTACCTGAGCGAGATCGGCACCTCCCTCCTGCGTAAGAACGATCCTGTGCCGGACTCCCTCCCGCTGGTCCTGACCGGCAAGGCGGCCGTGGACTCGGAACTGGATGCCAACGGCTCGGCCGTATCCATGCGCTCCCTTCCGCTCTACGGATGCCAGGGGAGAATAGGCTCCATCGTTCTATGCCGGGATGTGACCGAGCTGCGCAGGCGGGAGAAGGAACTTAAGACCAAGGATGCGACCATCTCGGAGATTCACCACAGGGTCAAGAACAATCTCCAGGCGGTCTCTGCCCTCCTGAGGCTCCAGGCCCGCCGCACCAAGTCCGAGGAGGTCCGAAAGGAGCTGGAGGAGGCCCAACGCCGTGTGCAGACCATCGCCGTGGTCCACGAGGGGCTCAGCCAGACAGCTGATGAGATCGTCGACTTCGACAAGGTCATATCCAACCTCCTCAAGATGAGCGTCGACCTGGCCACCACGTCTGACCAGCACATCTCCATCTCCTACGTGGGCAAGTTCGGTATGATGCCGGCCCAGGATGCCACCCCCCTCTCCCTGGTCCTGACCGAGCTGGTCAACAACGCGGTCGAGCATGGATTTGAGGGGCGCACGGAGGGCCATATCACGATTTCCGTGGGCAGGGGCGGCAACAACCTCAATGTGGTGGTCGAGGACGATGGGAACGGCTACAGCACCGAGTCCGACGAGGGGAAGGCCAAATCATACGGGTCAGGTCTGGGTACCCAGATCATCAACACCTTCGTCACCAACGATTTCGGCGGTACGGTCCGGTGGGAGCCCCGGCGCGATGGGGGCACCCGGGTGGTCATCAACATCAAGCTCCGCGTTGCCCAGGACGTCTGATCAGGTAGGGGCAAATCGGATGTCTGGCCGGGTGACAGCCGATTGGATGTCTGTTTGGGGCAGGAGACGTGCTCTTACTTGTGATAAGAACGCAATGCCCCGATATCTCACTAAGAAGGGGTCACAGGCTGAACCTGTGACCCCTTCTTAGTGATCAAGATATCCTGCGCGACGCAAGTTCCCTCTTCAGGACTGCATCTGCATGGCCTGGGACCGACGGGCCCGCATGGCACGTCGCTTCAGGGCCCTGCGCTCATCCTCGCTCAGGCCACCCCAGACACCGTAATCCTGGTTGGTGTCCAACGCACATTTGAGACAGGCGTCAATCACCTTGCAGGTGCGGCACACGGCCTTGGCCTCTTCAATCTGCTGATAGGCGGCACCTGTGTTACCGACGGGGAAGAAGAGTTCCGGATCCTTATCGCGGCAAGCAGCCTTTGCACGCCAATCAAACGCATTACTCATATACCTGTTCCTCCAAGCCGTTCCTATCTGGACTCACTTGTTTTCCTGTATGCAAGGTAAGCACGAAACTGGACTTTTTTCAAGAGCATTTTTCAGGGGAATCACTGGGAAAACACTGAACAGGCAGGGCCTGTCCGGCACTCAGGAGGAGGCACCGGCCCGGAATGGTACCGGCTGGGCGGCCCGGTCCCGTCAGGGCTGCGGAGGGGATGCCGCAGGCCATGTCCATGCTTCGTTCGCCAAAGGGGAACACCAGGCGTTGCCTGAATCGTTCAGGTCGGCGTATGGCCGTGGCGGAGTCCACGGAAAGGACCAGGGCCACCCGGTCCATCGAGAGGGCCCTGTTGACCTGCCTGGTCAAGGGCAGGCGGCTCATGGGATCGAGCAGGTCCTGGGCATCGTCGATCAGCCATATCAGTCCCTCGTAGGGTTCCTTACCGTCTCCCTGGGGTGATGCCGGTGACGACGGCCCGGGAGGAAGTGCTGAGGCACGACCGATGTGGAGGTCAAGGCTGGAATAGGTACCTCCCTCCTGGAAGGATATGCGCAGACCGAAAGTGTCGGTCATACCGGCATCGTGCATGGGGGGCGCGTAGCCGGGGCCGTCTCCCTCAAGCAGGGCGAGAAGGCGCCGCGACAGGGCCCCGATAATGGTGGTCTTGCCCTGGCCCCTGGGACCGATCAGGGCGGTATTGCCGGTGATCGGCAAGCGGCAGGTATGGAGGAGGACCCCGTCATCCACCCATCCGATGGGGACCAGCGGGTGACCGTCATGGATGGTGACCCGGTTCGTCCTGCCTCCCGGGTGTCTCCTGCCCAGGTGCCTTGTGTCTGGCAGTGGAGGGGAGAAGAGGGGAGGGGCTGGTCTGAAACCGCAGAAGGCTGCCGCCTTGATGGTCTCTTGGACAAGTCCTGCGGGGTTAACGACCAGGCTGGTCCTGAAGGCTCTGACGCCCTCTCCGTTCTCGCAGAAACCCAGCCCTGGATGGGAGGGGCTTATTCGGGCCGCGCAGGGGGAGCCCAGCAGTTCCTTGGACTGCATGGGGTCGCGAACGCGCAGGCAGATGCCCAGATTCATGTTGGCCCGCATCTGGGCGCTGACCTGCCCCAGGGTCTGCTGGGTACAGGCAACCAGGTTCATGCCCAGGGACCTCCCTTGGGAGGCCAGCCTGGCCAGATCATCCAGGTAATCGGGCAGCTGCTGACGGAGGGCCTGGAACTCGTCGATGACGACCAGGAGGCGGGGAGGTGGCGGATCCAGGTCCCGGATATCAGAGGCACCCACCTTGGCCAGGAGGGCCTCTCTGCGCTCAAGTTCCTTGCGGATACCGGCCAGGGACCGCACCGCCTGTTCCAGGTCGAGGTCGTTGACGCACCCTACCGTATGGGGAAGTCCGGCCAGGAGGTTGAAGCCGGAACCGCCCTTGAAGTCCAGAAGGACCAGGTTGAATCTGCTGGGAGGGAGGCTGCAGGCCAGGGCCAGGCACCAGGCCTGGAGGAAGACTGACTTTCCGGAACCGGTGGTCCCCGCCACCAAGGCATGTGGGCCGTCTCTTACCAGGTCAATCAGGAAGTCCCCACCTGCCTCCCGTCCAATCATGGCCTGATAGGAGGGAGGCCCCTCCAGGGAGGTCAACCAGGTGTGGACGATGGCCTTCCAGCGCTGCCCGTGCCCTCCTGAGGAGGGCACATCTGCGAAGAGCCCGTCCTCCAGCCATGCTGGTTCCAGGGATTCAAGCGAGACCATATCGGCAGAGGCCGCATCATCGGTATCCCTGGACTGCAAGACGGGCTGATCCTTCCGGTGTGCACCGGCACCAACGGCGGATCTGGCCCTCAGCAGGGTCAGGACGCACAGGGCCAGGTTTCCAAAGAGCGCGGGCAGGAGTAAGGCCAGAAAGATCCATCGTCCCTGATTGACCAGGTACCAGAGTAGGGCGGTCTGGGCCAGGAGGGGTGTGCATTGGGTCACCAGGGTCAGGAGGGTGGTGACAGATGGACCGGTTGTCCGGAGGCCGCCGGGCCGGCCCACGGCCATGTGGTCACCGTCGGAGAAACCCCTGTCGTGATGGACTGGGTTCCCCCTCCTTTGCCCATGGTCATGGTTATGTTCTTGGCCATGGGCGAGGGCAAGACCCGTCCCCTGTACAGGCTGGGACTGGCGGTCGGTGCGGTCCCTGAGGTTCTTCATAGGGGTGAGTATCCCGGACCCGGGATGATACCGCGGTCGAAGTCTGACCATGTGGTCGGACGTGCCATATGTCCACCGGGAGGTGGCTTGTACGACGAGGCTTACTCGCCTCCGACCTGGCCGGGGGCATGCGTCCCCTGTTCCAGTTCCTGGAAGAGACTGGTATTGCGGGCATCATCCAGGAGGACCGTGGATCCGATGCCGCCGGGGTAGTAATCAGGGTCGGTCCAGTAGAGACTGCCGCTGATCCCGTCCTTGCCGGTGGCGTCGCGGAAGGCCAGGACCATTCTGAACAGGGTCCAGGCGTTGGACTTCTCATCCACAATGATGGCCTGGAGCCCGGAGTTGATGACCTTGTTGGCAGATGAGGGGTTGAGCAGGATGGAGGGTTTGGTGACCTTCTTGGAGATGGCCCCGATCACCTGGCGCTGGCGCTCCGCCCTGCCGAAATCGCCCTTGGGGTCAGAATACCGCATCCTGGAGAATGCCAGGGCGGCGCCCCCGTCCGCCTGATGGCAGCCGGAGGTCCAGATCATTCCCGAATTGGGGTCGTTCACATCGCTGTCATAGCAGAGTTCAACGCCGCCCAGGGCGTCGACCAGCCCCTGGAGGCCGCCGAACTTGATGACGGCAACATGGTCGATCTTGTTGCCGGTGATTTCCTCGATCTGTGCGGTCAGCGCCCGGTATCCTGAGGTATAGGCCAGGGCGTTGATCTTCATCCCCTCGCCGTTCTGCTTGACCAGGGAGTCCCTGGGGACGGATATGAGGGAGGCGGCCCCATGTCTGGGTTTGGTCAGGACCAGGATGGTATCCGTCCTGAATCCGGTGATATCCGTATCCTCGCCTGCACCGGGGGTTCCGTCGCGCTGATCGGATCCCAGAATCAGCCAGGTGGAGGCCTGGGATCCAGGCATGTTGGTCAGCATCTTGTCGCGGTTCAATTTGCTGTTGACCCAGAACCAGCTGCTTCCGGCCAGGACCGTCAACAGGACCAGGAGGGTGACCAGGATGGCCGCCATGATGCGCCGGCCCCGGTGGCGCTTCTTGGCCACGAACGTGCCCGGTACAGACGCCTGCCGGAGCGGTGGGTCGGCTGGGGACTGACGGGGTGCGGGGGCGGTTGGCCTGGTCGCGGCCGGCGTCTTCCGTGAGGATCCCGTCGTTCTGCGTGCGGGTGTTGAGGATCTGGCGGCCTGTGCCGGCTTGATTCCGCCTGAAGGCGTACGTGAAGAGGGGGAAAAACTGGGTGGCAACTGCGATTCCGAAGGTGCAGGAGATGCGTTTCGGTGGTGCGAATGACCATGGCCGGAGGGCATGAAACTCGGTGGTTCCTGCGAATTTCGGCTTTCATCTGGTCCTGGCTTCATACCTAAATCCCTTGTCCTACGTCTTCAATCCCAACTAGGCCATGAATACCATCGCATGGCCCGGCTCGTCGTCCCTCAGCACTATTTCTGCGCGGGAACGGCACAGACCGTGGCGAAGAGGTACCTGTCGGCCATGCCGATGTACTGACCGGTCACCCTGTCCTTGATGGTCCCGTCATCCGGGTCGACGATACCGCCGGTGTCCGGATCGATCAGGGTCTTGTCGGGCATGGTGATCAACCCGGTATGGGGATCAGGGGCCGGCAGGGACTGGCTGGGAACGGAGGTCTGGTCTTGCGATTGGGCGTCCTGGGAGGTGGTCGGATCGGAGGTCTGGTCTTGCGACTGGGCGTCCTGGGAGGTGGCTGGATCGGAGGTCTGGGCCGATTGGTCCTGGCCGCCAGCCTGACCATCGGCGTTGGTCGTAAGGGGTCTCCCCTCTCTGAGGATTTTCCAGACCGTTTTGGCCTCGTCCGTCCATACCACACGGTTTATATCCTGGGACCAGGGCTCCACGGGCAGGGTCCGGGCATAGATGTTGGAAGGCTTCAGGTCCTTCAGGGAGTCCCCCAGGCCCAGCAGGGTCTGGAAATCACCCAGGCCCTTGCTGATCTGCAGGGAGGAAAGGGATGTGGTGACCAGACGGTAGGCTTTGGGCAGGTCGGAGAAGATGTCGACCTTGTGCGCCTCTGTGGCCAGGGTCTTGATCAGGTACTGCTGCCGGGTGGTTCTCATGATGTCCGAACCGTCGCTGCCCGTGCCATGGCGCATTCTGGCGTATTCGGTGGCTTCGGTTCCATCCATGTGATGCAGGCCCCGCTGCAGGTCCAGTCCTGTGGTCTCGTCGACGGTGTCGACGGGGATGCACACATCGACCCCGCCCAGGGTGTCGATGATGGACTTGAACCCGTTGAAGTCTGCGACGACGAATTGTTGGATATCCAACCCGGTCAGGGACTGGACCGCCGTCAGGGTGCAGTTCGCGGCGGACTCAACATCGCCGCCCTGGGAATACCCCTCGGCGAAGATGGAATTGAACATGACCTTGGAACGGGCGGGTATGGTCGTTCCTTTGCTGGTGGTGCAGCTGGGGGCATCCACGATGGAGTCCCTGGGGATGGAGACCACATTGGCATAGGACCTGTCGGCCGAAATCTGCATGACCAGAGCCGTATCGGACTGGTGGTTGCCCTCCAGATCCTCACCGGCACCACCGATGGCTGAATTGCCCTCGCCGTCCCGGCTATCCTGGCCCAGGACCAGGATGTTCAGGGTCTTTCCCTTGTAGATGTCTTCGGGAGCCTTGTGCTTCTTGTCCGAAATCACCGACGGAACCACGGTGATCCTGCCGTTCAGGTCGATCCAGAAGGCGGCAACGGTCGAGGCCAGGAAGCAGACGATGAATGCCAGCACCATGCAGACGACGGCGCGCACCCGGTTGCTGGTGCGGTACCCCAGACTGTGCCGGGGCTTGCTGCCTGAACCCGCCTTGATGTTGGGCATATGTGCCTGGTTGTTGTTGGTCGTCAATGATGTGCCTTCCTCATTGGCCAATCTTTCGCATGCCCTGCGGTGGAGTCCCGCCTGCCTGGTCATGCCTGTCCGAACTGTTCAAATTGTAGACCGAGCCCTTCCGCGGGTGGCCGTCTCCGGCGCATACCCTCCATTTCCTCACCTATGGCTCTGATTGTGCCGGGATGGATAAAGGGCCCATACCGTCCGGTGCGAATCACCTGGAAAGAATAAGGAGATTTATCACTCTTCCAGATTCCGCAATAGGGGTGAATGTGAGATAAACCAATTGAAGAAAACCACTGTTTCACTTGTGCCGCCCCCGACTTTCAGGTGCTGGCAGTATAAGGAATTATCACTGGGGAAGAGCATCAAACCCCTTGTCCGGGTTGACAAACGTCCATTAGAGCGTATCTAATTGAAGTGTGTAGTAACACACTAGGGACTGGGGGGTCGCTATGGGTGGTTTTATAGACACTCAATATAACGGAAAACTGGAACAGCGTCTGCAACCGCTGATTGAATGGATGGAGTCCAACAACGCCTTATCGTGGCGGAATGATGCGCTTTGCGCCCAGACAGACCCTGAAGCCTTCTTCCCGGGCAAGGGGGGATCCACCCAGGAGGCCAAGAAGGTTTGTGCTGATTGTACAGTTCGTAAGCAATGCCTGGAATGGGCTGTTGAGCATGACGAACGCTTCGGAATCTGGGGAGGGATGAGCGAACGGGAACGCCGTCGCTACAAAAAGCGTATGCGCCAACAGTGAAACGGCAGAATCGCCGGATTTCCATGCCGAAGATAATGTGTGCCGGGTCTTGCGTACACTGGACCCTATGAGTTCTGTCGCGCCGCAAGCATTGGATGTCAAGCAGGTTCTCGCAGCTGTCATAGATGGCCGACCGGCCGACACCACCCAAGAGGTGGATTCCTCGGTTGCGGCCCTGGTGACGGTCGAACAGGACCTTACCTACCTGCCGGATACCCTCGAGGCCCTGGTTGCACAGACCGTGCTGCCGGGGGTGATTGTCATCGCGGACTGCTCCGGTGCCACCGTTGAGCCCCTGTATTCCGAATTTCAGGTCCTCAGACCAAGGCTGTCCAGCCGGCAGGTCGTTGGCTCGCGGGACCCCTGCACGGTGGAGGTCCAGGTGGTCCGGGCCAAGGGGGCCTCGTCCTTCGGGGATGCCATAGGCAAGGCCCTGGGGTATGCCCGTCTGCCTGAGATGACCCGGGGGCTATGGCTCCTGCATGACGACGCCCGTCCGATGGATCCGACCTGCCTGGAGACCCTGATTGATTCCTGGCGCAGGTCTCCCACGGCTTCGATTCTCGGCGCCAAGCAATTCGACTGGATGGGTGAGGGGCTCCGTGATGTGGGCCGGTATGCCTACAGGCATTCCACGGTCGGTCTGGTGGTCGACCAGGAGCCCGATCAGGAGCAGTACGATTCTCGTCAGGATGTCTTTTCGGTCAGTCTGGCGGGAGCCCTGGTGCCCCTGGAAACGCTGAAGAACCTGAGGGGACTGGAACGTTGGGCGGGCACCTTCGGTCAATCCGACGACCTCTGCAGGCGGATCTGTCTGTCGGGTGGAAGGGTCGTCGTGGTCCCCGGGGCCAGGGTAGCCCACGCCCAGGCGCGATTCCGCGGTCTGCGTGACCGTGGTGGTCACCCGGTCGATCCGGAACGACCGGCGGATGCCTCCATGGCTTGGATCGATGCCGCCGAACGGTACCTGTTGACGGACTTCCCATGGATCTGGTGGCTGCCGGTCTGGATATGGAGGCTCCCGGTGTCCGTCTGGTATGCGATTGCCAGCCTGGCCGACAAGCGGCCCTACACGGCCCTCTGCCACCTGTGCGCTCCGTGGAGGCTGCTGGGGCACCTGCGCTCCAGCATCATGATGCGTCGCAGACTCGCCTCAGTCAGTGTGACGGCCCTGAACCGCCTTGACGTGCTCCAGGCCAACCGGCAGCAGGTGCGGCAGTGGCATCAGAGGCAGCAGGCCTTCCGTGACCAACAGGGTCACCCCCTGCTCAGCCACCTGGCCCTGGCCCATCTGAAAAGGCAGCGTATCAGGCGTCTGATCTGGGCTCTGGGCATGACGGCCCTGGTCCTGGTCGTCCTCCTGGCCACCAACTGGTCCGTATGCCGGGACGTCTTCTCCGGTGGAACCATATACTCACGCACCATGCTCTCCTCGGGGGCCGATTGGAGTCAGCTCTTCTCGGCCGCCACCACATCCTGGACCTGGGGTGGGGGGGTCGGCATGCCGGCGGCCGCCACCCCCTTCCTTCTGGTGTTGATGGTCTTCAGCCTGCTGACGGGCGGGCATGTGGCCTGGGCCATGGTGCTGATGCTTCTGGTGGAGGTCCCCCTCTCGGCCCTGTCCTTCTGGGCCCTTGCGGGTATCTTCACCCGGTCCAACCCGGTGCGGGTGGCCGCGGGTCTGCTCTGGTCCTGTCTGGCCTTCGCCCTGGGTGTCGTGGAATCGGTCAACCTGCCCATCCTGACCGTTCTGGCCTTCATGCCCGCCGCCTTCGCCTTCGTCTTCAAGGCCGTGGGTCTCTATCAGACCGAGGCGCCGTCAAGTCCCCATGCCTCGGTGCAGAACGCGGCTCTGGCCGCAATCTGCTTCGTGCCGGTCACCCTGGCCGAGCCCCAGTTGCTCCTGGCCCTGATTCCGGTCTTCATCATCGTCTTCTGCATGGTTCCGACCCACAAGGCCATGTTGATGCTGATCCCGATCCCCTCGGCCCTGGCCTTGGCCCCGACCCTGGTCAACCTGGTCCGTCATTTTCGGGATGGACTGTGGCGTCAGCTCTTCAGCGACGTGACCATCCCCTCCTCCCTGGCACAAGGCCAACCAAGGGCGGACAGCCTGAGCGATATGGTGGTTCAGATACTTGGGCTGGATGTATCACAGGGGTGGATGGGCTGGTTCCGCAGCGGCGACTGGCGTGGCATGATCCTCCTGGGCGCCCTTCTGGTCCTGGTCATCCTGGCCTTTGTGGCCCTCTTCCTGCCCGCGGTCATGCGCACCTCCAGGATGATGTGGGCCATGGCCCTGATCGGTGTGCTCCTGGCCATGGGGTCATCGGCCATCACCGTCGGACTGGACCAGAGCGGTCCGGTGGCCGGTTCGCCCCTGCCTGGACTTCTGCTGGTCCTTCTCTCCCTGATGGCTTGTATCTGCCAGGTCGCTGGTGGGGCGGTCAAGCCCTTCCGACCGCTTGTTTCCCGTGACAACAAGAACCCCGGAGCTTCCGAGAAGCACCTGGTGGAGTCGAATGCCAAGGCCATTGAGGTGGGGACCGATGGGAATGCCGGCGTTGTTCCGATCCTGGTCCGGGTGGGGCGTGGTCTGCTCACCCTGGTCCTGGTGGCCGTCCTGGCTGTTCTGGCCATGGAAAGCCTCTCTGGCGGGCGTCAATCGGCCATGCGCGCGGATAGGGACGGTCTGCCCATGGTTGCCGTGGATTACCTCTCCAAGTCTGAGGACCATAGGGTTCTGGTCCTGTCCGCTTCCGGGCAGAGCCAGGTCATGTATGGATCCATGCGTACCTCCCGTGGCGATCTGATCGACGTCTCGCCGGCGGCCAGGGCTCAGGCCGTTGGGGGCGGGCTTGATCCGGCGGCCGGGAGCCTCTCCTCCTCGAGTGCCTCCCTGATGGCCAGTTCCGATTCTTCAGCCATTCAGGCCATCAGCCGGTTGGGGTACGGGGGCATATACGTTCCCGGCGATTCCAGCGAATCGATCGGAGGGGCCGCCACCCCCAACGAGGACCTGGTATCCAATATCACGGCCAGCGACGGTACCCAACAGGTGGTGAGCAATGACCAGGGCACCTACTTCAGGTTGACCCTTGACCCCTCGGACAGGCATGGCATCGACATCTCCCCTTACCGGGCCGTGTCGGATTCGCCCTGGCGAAGGGCATGGCTCTGGGTGCTGGGTCTGGCCCTGGCGGGGTACTGCCTGGTGGCTCTGCCGCATCGTCGTAGTTCAGGACAGGAGCAGTGATGAGCAAGGAAACCAAGGATTCATCGGGTCGCGTCAGTCTGTGGAGACTTTCGCTGGGTGGGTTCTCCATCCTCATCGTCGTCGCCCTGGTGGCTTGCCTCGTCTTCTTCCGGCTTCCCCCCTTCATGATCGACAGGGTGCAGGCATCGTCCACCCAGACCCACAAGGTGAGCCAGCGGATTATCACCTCATACTGCCCGGCCCGGATGAGTCTAAATGAGGCCGACAAGGTCGGTGATGAAGAGCTCCGTGCCTCCGAGGGCGATCTGTCCGCCTCGGCCATGATGGGATCCTTCGGTTCGGTCCTGACATCGCGGATTTCCCCGGTCGGGGAGGGGGAGACCAAGACCCTGTCCGATCCCGATCCCCTGGACGGGGAGAAGGCCATGGTCGGCTCCCGCGGTGTGGAATCGGAGGCCCTGGCCTTCAGGTCCAACCTCTATAAGGTGGAGCCGGGGGCGGGGAGCACCGCTTCGATGGTGTCCTGGGCCACACAGGGCGACTTCAAGGGAGTACAGGGTCTGCGTTGCCCGGATGCCGGCATGCAGGCCTCCTTCCTCCTGCCCTCCACCAAGCAGGGGTGGACCCAGCGGCTGGTTGCCTACAACCCTTCCTCGAAGGCCACCAAGATCACCATCACCATCCATGGATCGGATTCTGGTTCCAGGATGACCCTGGCGAACGGCAACATGATGACGGTTGCCCCCGGCTCCCATGCCTCCTTCGACCTATCGGCAGCGGCACCCGACCAGGATGGCATCTACGTCACCGCAACGAGTTCCCAGGCCCCGGTGGCCATGATGACCACCATCAGTGCCATGTCCGGACTGGAACCACGCGGGGCCGATTACGCCACCGCCTTGGATCCGGCCGGCAGGGACCTGATCATTCCAGGGGTTCATGAGGATGACGGGATTCTTCTCCTGGCCAGATCGGAGAAGGCTGCATCCATGAAACTGACATGGTTGGGCGATCAGGGTGATCAGGAGGCGGACGGCCGCGAACTCAAGGCGGGGCGCACCTCAGCCATCGATCTGGGCAGGGTGCCCTCCGGGAAGACGGCCCTGCGCATCACCGCAGACCAGCCCATCAATGCCGTAGTCAAAATTCAGAATGACTCGGACAAGGACCAGTCGGACTTCGCCATCCTCAACCCCGGCACCGCAGCCGTATCGAGCGCCCTGACCGTGCCCGAAAACGCCAAGGGCCAGCTCAGCCTGGTCAATGGCTCCCGGTCCAAGGCCGCGGTCTCCCTGACGGGGTTTGACAAGTCCGGCAAGAAGACCGGGCAGAAGGATGTCGATCTGGACCCATCCAGGGCAGTGGACCTTGCCGTGGATGATCTGGGTTCGGGCACGGCAGCCGTCCGGATGGACAAGGGCGATCAGGTGGTCTGGAATGGACGCATCGAGGTGGACAAGGTCAAGGATACGGAACTGGCCGGTCTGGCATCCCTGATGCCATCAGCCCTTCTGCCCCGTACCACCATCATCCATGCCGGACAGGACCCGGCCATACTTCCCTGAACTCACTGACCCCACATGGGGTCGATCTGTTCGGGGGAGCGTCCGTAGAGCTCCGCCAGCCGAAGGACCAGCTCGTCCCTGATGACCAGTTCCAGGTCCATTCCGTCCCTGGCCTTGTGCTGGATGGGCATACGGTATAGGACGATTCTTGGAGGCAGGCCCCTGCCAGCGGGGAAAGACCGGGAATAGAGGCCGGAGGTCCCATCCCATGGTGTCGGGTCCGAGGGGGGAACATCCTCCACTGCGAACTGGACGGGTTTGACCAGGTCGGGCCAGCCCACGTTCAGTCTGCGAATCTGGGCGGCCACCAGATCGTCGAAGACCCCGCACCTGGTGCGGTATCCGGGTAGGCGGGTGCCGAAGGTCGGTCTGCGGATGCCTCGTCCGTGGCTGTTGCGGTAGACGGCCCGACGCCAGGGCGGCAGCTCATGTGTCATGGTACCTACCATAGCCGTCGGCCGGGCGGGGCGGTCTCAGGGTGTTCGGTACCATTGTCTGGATTGATCGTGATGCAAGGAGG
Organism: Bifidobacterium indicum; assembly: GCF_036987015.1. Taxonomy (NCBI): domain Bacteria; kingdom Bacillati; phylum Actinomycetota; class Actinomycetes; order Bifidobacteriales; family Bifidobacteriaceae; genus Bifidobacterium; species Bifidobacterium indicum. The sequence continues at coordinate 656,238 of NZ_BTXM01000001.1, read as the reverse complement.
ATCCATGGCAGCAGGCGATGGCGATATCAAGGTGCCCCGGTGGCGTGATCTGGACTTGGATTCGGTCTGTGGCAAGGCGGATGTGCTGGCCTTTGACCTGGATAACACCCTGGCCCTGTCCAAGACCAGGATGGATGAGATCATGGCCCGTCATTTTGCCGCATTGACACGTCTGCGTCCGGTGGCCATCATCTCCGGCGGTCGTTTCCGCCAGTTCCGGGATCAGATCCTGGATGCTCTGCCCCCGGATACCGACAGGGCGCGCCTTCACCTGATGCCCACCAGCGGCACGCGGTACTACCGGTGGCAGGATGGCGACTGGGACCAGGTCTATGCCCATGACCTGAGTCAGGCGGACCGTCAGGCCGCCATCGCCTCCTTGGAGAAGCGTGCCCGGGAGCTGGGCGACTGGGAGGAAGACACCTGGGGTCCACGGATCGAGGACCGGGGGAGTCAGATCACCTTCTCCGCCCTGGGCCAGGAGGCCCCGGTCCAGGCCAAGGAGGCCTGGGATCCGGACAACAGCCGCAAGGACCGTCTGGCGGCGGCCGTGGCGTCCGACCTGCCTCACCTCCAGGTCCGTTCCGGCGGGTCCACCAGTGTCGACATCTCGGCCAAGGGGATCGACAAGGCCTATGCGGTCTCCACTCTGGCCCAGATCCTTGGGGTCGGTGTGGACGGGATCCTCTTCGTTGGTGACCGCATGGATCCCGATGGGAACGACTATCCCACGGCGCTTGCCGGTGCCATGGCCGTGAGCGTGGCCAATCCGGCCGACACCCTGGACCTGATCCAGGCCATGGAGTCCCGCCTGGCACGTTGACGCACACCCTCGTTTCCCGGGATTTCCAGCGGATTGACGGTGCTTGTCTTGATGCATGGGATTTCCTCGTTCCGTGATGCAGGGCGCCGCCTGCGGCCTGCGGATGGTCCGGGAGGTTGAGGGTCTCATCCTGCCCAGGGGATGTGCCGGCTGCGACCTGCCCGATACCCTGCTCTGCCCTGATTGCGCCCGGCTGCTGACCTTGCCGGTCTTTTCCGATGCCCCCGCCTTTGCCTTGGGCAGGGCTCTCGCCTGTGGCCCATATCTTGGACCGGTCAGGCGGACCCTCCTGGCCTGGAAGGACCACGATGATCGCGCCCTGGACCGCCCGCTGGGGTGTGCCCTTTCCATCCTGACTGCGCGTCTCCTGGCAGGCGGTCAGCTCCTGTCCCACCTGCCAGGGGTGGCGAATGCCCCCATCCTGGTCGTCCCGGCCCCCTCATCGCCCCGGTCCCTGCGTAGGCGTGGGCGTGCCCATCTGGATCCTGTGGCCGCTGCGGTGGCTGGGACCTTGACGAATCTGGGTCTGTCGGCGGTGGTCTCCCACAGTCTGGTCATGCGGGGCATCCGCGGGAAGTCGGTCGCGGCCGGTGGCCGTTCCGACCGTGCCAGCAGGGTCTCGGGCAGCATAGCGGTCAGGCAGACCGCCTCCTTGGCCGGGTACCCGATTCTGGTCGTCGATGACATCATCACGACTGGTTCGACAATCAGACAGTGCGCCCGCGCCCTGACCCGGGCCGGAGGGTTCCCCCTGACCGCCCTGGCCCTGGCTGCCGCGCCCCAGGCCGATTCGGTGACTTAGCGGGCGTAGGCCACGGCCATCTCGTCCCATCGGGTGGTGGGCCTGGGGGAGAGGATGTGCCGGTTCATAGACCAGGTGGCACCGCTGTCGTCATCATGGCGTCCCCGTCCGCGAACGCCCCCGTATCCGACCCCCACCCGGAAGGGGCCGAAGCGTTGCGATGCGGCTTCCAGGACCTCGCCCAGCTGGTGGGTGTCTCGGGCTGCGCCCAGTCCGTCCAGCGTGTGGAAGTCCTTGGCATCGCTCAGCTCCAGGAGGACCACACCGGCCCGGACGTACCGGGCATGGGGGTCCACCCGCCCCTGGAGCGCCTGGCTCGCCGTCCGGGCGATGACCAGGGGATCATCGCTGGGATCCTCCAGGGTCACCATCCTGCTGGTAGCGGTGAACTGCTGGGGGGCATAGGGGCTGGTGGAGCAGAAGACCTTGATCTTGGCACAGAGGCTGTGCTGACGGTGGAGCCTGTGGCAGGCCTTCTGGGCGTATATGCTCAGGGCCTGGGCCAGGGAGGCATACCCCTCCACCGGGTGGGAGAACATCCGTGAACACAGGATCTGCCCGGTTCGCACCCCCTGGTCGGCGTCGGCCCCTGCCTCGATGCAGGCAATCCCGCGCAGCTCCAGGACCGTACGTTGGACCAGGACGGAGAAGCGTCGCTTGATCAGGACAGGATCGGCATTGCGCAGGTCCAGGGCGGTGACGATACCCATGCCCAGCAACTTCCTGGTCAACCTGCGGCCCACCCCCCAGACATGGTCGATGGGAACGGATGCCAGGGCGCGGTCCCCGTACTCGGCCTCCACCTGGTCCCAAAACGTGATTCCATTGCCGCCGGGATGGTCCTTGGCCCAATGGTTGGCCACCTTGGCCAGGGTCTTGGTGGGGGCCACCCCCACGCTGACGGGGATGCCGGTCGACCGCAGGACCGTGTCGCGCAGGTCCCTGCAGATCCGACCGGTCTTCTGATCGTCCCAGATGCTGGTCATGAAACACTCATCGATGGAGTAGATCTCCTGATCGGGCAGGAACTGCGCCATGACCGCCATCATGCGTCGGGAGAGGCTGGCATAGAGCTCATAGTTGGAACTCCGGGCAACCACCCCGTCGTGAATGGCCCGGTCCCGGATCTTGAACCAGGGGGTCCCATTGGCGATGCCGAGTTCTTTGGCCTCCCGGTTCCTGGCCACCACACAGCCGTCGTTGTTGGAAAGGACCACCACCGGTCTCCCCTCCAGGGAAGGGTCGAAGACCTTCTCGCAGGAGGCATAGAAGGAATTGGCATCCGCCAGGACCATCCGGGGGGCCAGGGCGGTTCCGTCCCCCGGACCCATCGGGGTGTGGCCGCCCTCCTGCTCAGGCATGGTGTCCCCATTCCGCGGTGGGGTAGACGGGCTGGAAGTGGTGTGCCTTCCTCCCGGCTCCGCCCTGTCGTGCGGTGGTGGTTCCGTCTCCCCGCCTGGCGGCTGACCCCTGCCTGCCCGGATAGGTGACCTGGGGGAGGGGACGGGATCCGAAACCGCCCGGGGTGTCGACGCGCTGCCAGTGGTAGTTGCCTGTGACCACCCCCCAGATGACCAGGTCCTCGCCGTCCTGGGGGATGAAATCGGGATAGGAGGGGTTCTCGGCATGGAGAATGGTATGTCCGTCCTTCCGGACCAGGCGCTTGACCAGCATCTCGTCATCAAGGATGGCGATGACGACGTCGTCTTGTCTGGGTTCCAGGGACCGGTCCACCACCAGAAGGTCCCCGTCGAAGATGCCGGCCCCGGTCATGGACTCGCCGGCCACGTGGATGATGAAGGTGGAGCTGGGGTGGATGATGACGTTCTGGTCGAAGCTGAAATCCCCGTTGAAGTAATCCTGGGCCACCGAGGGGAAGCCGGCTTGGACGGCCTCCAAGGCCAATGGAACGGGGCTGGGGTTGCCGATGAAGGAGGCCAGGGCATCGACCCTGCAGGTCTTCACGCCTGGGGCATTCGGCAATGGCGACGGGCTGGATGACCTGGACATGAACTCACCTCGGACTCATATGCATTCGAACAAATGTTCGATTCCATTATGGGCCGAGGTGGGGGGTCGCGTCAATGCGGCGAGTCGGAGCGGGAGGGTTACTTCCTGCCGTCGGTCCTTCCGGCAGGGGCCTGGTCGTCCTCATCCTGCTCGATGTGGTATTTGGGCAGGACGATCTCGAAATCAGCCCCCCGGGGGTCATCCACCACTTGGACCTGGCCGCCGTGGAGCTGGGCCGCCCATCGGGCTATGGACAGGCCCAGCCCGGTCCCGCCGGACTCGGTTCCCGGACCGGGCTTGCCCTTGACGAACCTCCGGAAGATGTCGGTGCGGGCCTCGGGCGGTATCTGGGAACCGAAGTTGACCACGTTGGTGACAACGGTCCCGTTCTCCCGGTCCTCGTGGGCCTGGACCAGGACGGTGGTCTCGTCGGCCGAGTGTTTCAAGGCGTTTGATATGACGTTGGTGAAGAGCTGGCGTAGTCGGTCCTGGTCGCCCTCCATCGTGATCCCATCCTCCAGGTCCACCTGGATGTCGTGGGCGTGCCCGGCGTCGGCGATGGCCAGGGGTTCTATGGTTTCGTCGATGAAGTCGGCGAAGTCGAAGTTCTCGATCCGCAGACTGGCGGCACCGGCCTCCATCCGCGAAAGGTCCAGGAGGAAGGCGATCAGGTCCGAAAGGCGGTGGGTCTGGTCAAGGATTCCCTCCAGGTTGGCCGGCGTGGGCTCGGTCACCCCGTCCGCCATGTTCTCCACCATGGCCTGGAGGGCCGATACCGGGGTTCGCAGTTCGTGGCTGACGTTGGCCACCATGTCACGGCGCATCTGGTCGGCATGCTGGAGTTCCTCGGCCATTTCGTTGAAGGAGAGGGCCAGCAGGCCGACCTCGTCACGGCTGGAGGAGGCGGCATGGACCCGGACCGTATAGTCCCCGGCGGCCATCGCCTCGGCCGCATCCCGCATCTGTCTCAGCGGGGCCGTCAGCCCCCGGGAGAAGAAGTAGGTGATGCCCAGGGCCACAACAAGGGTCAGCGGCATGGCGAACCATCCGCTCCAACCCATCTTGAGCAGGAACCAGGCCATGACGAAGGCGATGGCGGTGGCGATGATGATCAGGACACTCAGTTCCACCTTCAGGGAGGCGAAGCTGCCGATGGGGCGCTCGCGGTCAACCCGTTCCCTCAGGGATGAATTGGTGTGTCGGGTTTTCCTGTCTGTCATGCCCTACTCCCTTACATGCGTGGACCCGGGCCATCCCGTCCGGGGACCCGGGTCCACAACTCTGCCACTGCCCTACAGCATATACCGCAACTAGTCCTTCTGCCCATCCTCCGGGGGCTCGAAGGCGTAGCCCACCCCGTGCACGGTCCGGATCATCTGGGAGCCCAGCTTGTGACGGAGGGCCTTGACGTGGGAGTCCACCGTTCTGGTACCCGAGGCGTCGACCCAGTCCCAGACCTCTTCCAGGAGCTTCTCCCTGGTCAGGACGGACTTGGGCTTGCGGGCCAGGGTGGCCAGGAGGTCGAACTCGGTAGGGGTCAGATGGACCTGTTCCCCCTGGAGGGTGACGATGCGCTGGGCCGGGTCGATGACCAGGGTCCCGAAGTCCAGGACCTTCTCGTTCTCGGAGTTCTTGGCGATGACCTTGGCCCGCTCCACCCGACGCAGGAGGGCCTTGCAGCGGGCGATCAGCTCGCGCATGGAGAAGGGCTTGGTCATGTAGTCGTCGGCCCCGGCACCCAGACCGGTCACCTTGTCGGCCTCGTCGTCCCGGGCCGTCAGGATCAGGACCGGGACCGGGCGCTCGGCCACGATCCGCTTGGTGGCTTCCAGACCATCCATGATCGGCAGCATGATGTCCATGATGACCAGGTCGGGCTTGAGCTGCGAAGCCGCCTGGACGGCACTGGCCCCATCCGAGGCTACACGGGCGGTCCATCCCTCGGCGGTGATGCGTTGGGCGATGGCGGTGGCCAGGGTCGGCTCGTCCTCGACCACCAGGATGGTGCTTGGTGTTGTGTAGCGGCTTGTGTTTCTGATCATGCCTACCTCTGTTTTCGGTCTGTGTACTTCACAAGGCGGATACCCGCACCTTGAGGCGGTTCCGGTTCCTCTTCAATCACGTCGTTTCTTATAAGGATAGTCGTCTGCCGGTTTCAGTTGAAGCCTTTACCTGGGCGAATACTGTGCAGGCCCCGCACGAACCGGCAGACCCTGCCCAGCCTCCTGGAACAGCCGATATACCGGGGCCTGCAAGTCCATGCCAAATGACAATATTACATGGTACTTTATAGACTCGTCTTGGAGGATACATGGGTTACAACGTCGGTGATATGGTCGTCTATCCGCGTCATGGAGCCGCCAGGGTCGATGCCATCACCGAACGGACGGTCAAAGGAATCACCCGGAAGTACCTCCAGCTCACCGTTCTCTCCTCGGATGGCCTGGTCATCAACGTTCCCATCGACAACGCCAAGAAAGTCGGCGTCAGGGACATCGTGGATGCCAAGGAGGTGGCCAAGGTCTTCGAGATTCTCCGCACCCCGGTGGTGGAGGAGAAGGAAATGAACTGGTCGCGTCGCTACAAGCTGAACGTCGAGAAGATCGCCACCGGTGAGGTCAACAAGATCGCCGAGGTGGTTCGCGACCTCTCCCAGCGTGACGTGGATGAGCACGGGCTCTCCGCGGGCGAGAAGCGGATGCTGATCAAGGCCAGGAAGATCCTCACCTCCGAGATCGCCCTTTCCGAGAAGTTGGATGAGGACGAGGCCCAGCGTCTCCTGGATGTCAACCTGGGCTACGCCGCGCCCCAGCCCGGAGATGAAAAGCACCACAGCAAGTCTCCCAAGGAGCCGGCCTCCCGTACCCTGGCCAGGGTGGCCGAAGAGGCCAGCAGGGCCAAGGGCAAGGGCAAGGCGAAGCGGTAGGTCCCCGGTTTGGCTGTGGCGGGGGAGGATTCGGATCCGATGAGCCGGGATCTATCGACCGGTTTGGGTTTCGACGCCCATAGATTCGCCGCACCGGACCGGCATCGCCCCCTCTGGTTGGCCTGCCTGCAATGGAATGACGGCACGCCGGGAATCGAGGGCGATTCCGATGGCGATGTCGCCGTGCATGCCCTGATTGATGCCCTCCTGTCGGCGGCACATCTGGGCGATATCGGTACCCTCTTCGGCCTGGGACCGCAATCGAAGGGCGCTGGCATGCATGGTGCGGAAATGTTGTGCTCCACGTCCGCATACCTTCATGAGCATGGTTGGTCCCTGATGAATGCCTCGGTGATGGTGGTGGCCCAGCGTCCCCATCTGTCTCCACGACGTGACCAGGCCCAGGCGGCCATGACGGAAGCCTTGGGCGCCCCGGTTTCCCTGACGGCCACCACGACCGACGGGCTGGGGTTCACAGGCCATGGAGAGGGGATCGCCGCCATGGCAACCACCCTGGTTTCGCGCCTGCCCAGGTCCTGAATCCGTCTGTTTGCCACATCCGGGAAGGTGGTGGTGACTGGGTGGCGTCCGGCGGGCCGGGTCTTTCCCTCAGCCCCTGATGGCCTCCCAACCCTTGCTCATGGCCCAGAAGAGGGTGGAGAGGGTCACGATGATGAAGCTGGGAGGGGCCGGAAACATGGCCGAGAGGACCAGTCCGCCCCAGATGGAGACCAGACAGATCAATCCTGATACCAGCATGGCCTTGAGGGGTGATGCCACGATGATGTTGGCCGTGGCCGCTGGGGTGATCACCAGGGCGAAGATCAGCAGGGTCCCCACGGCCGGAACGGCGATGGTGATGACCCCGGCCATGATGGCCATGAAGGTCAGGTTCATGATCCCTATTGGCACCCCCCTGGCCTGGGCCACCTGCTCATCCAGGGAGCTGAAGAGGAGGGGGCGGTAGATCACCGCCAGAACGGCCAGAAGGATCAGGTCGAAGATCAGGAAGCCGATGACCTGCCCCCTGGTGATGGTCAGGATGGATCCGAAGAGGATGGACTGCATCTGTTGGGAAGCCGAGCTGGACATCCTGGCGAAGAAGAGCCCCAGGCCCGTGGCGAAGGCCAGAACGGTGCCGGTGGCGATTTCCCGCTGGGAGGCCCTCTTGCCCAGGGCGCCGATGACCAGGGCCCCGCCCAGGGCGAAGAGGCCCAGTCCTGCGGAGACCGGGAGCCCCAGAAGGACGGCTCCGGTGGCCCCGGGCAGGCCTATGTGAGCCAGGGCATGGGCCGCGAAGGTCGAATGACGGGCGATGGTGAAGTAGCCCATGGCACCGGCGGCGATGGCTATGAAGAGCCCGGCCAGGATGGCGTTGACCATGAAGGGTGCCGTCAGGGTGTCCATCCAGTGCGGGTCGATGATGCTGGTCTTCATGAAATTCCTCTCCCTGCCCTAGTCCCGCTTGCCTGTTGACGCATCTTCGGGTGTCCGGTCGGCCGCCGGATGCCGGGGGTGGAGGTTGACCACCTCGCTGGCCTTGAACCGGTCGTGCGCCATGCCGGCCGGCTCGTCCATGTCCGGGGCCACGAACATGTCCCCCTGGGGGGTGGTGACCACCTCGACCCTGGTCCCGTACAGGTGGGTCAGTAGGTCTGAGTCCAGGACATCATCCATGCGGGCGTAGTGGGGGTGTCCGTCCAGAAGGTAGACCGCTCCGGTCAGGATGGGGAGGAGCATGTTCAGGTCATGCGCGACCACCTGGATGGTCATGCCCAGTTGGTGGTTGAGCCGGGCCAGGAGATGGACCGTGGCCCGTTGGCTGGCCAGGTCAAGGTTGGCCAGGGGCTCATCCAGCATGAGGAGCTCGGGGTCGCAGACCAAAGCCTGGGCGATGGCCACCCGCTGTCGCAGTCCGCCGGACAGTTGGGAGAGGCGAACATGGGCCCTGTCCTCCACTCCGACGAAGCGCATGGCCTGGCGGGTGCGTTCCCTGTCCGATCGGCTGACCGGGTGGATGCCGAAACGGGTTCCGGTCAGCCCCAGGAGGACGGACTGCTCGGCCGTCAGGTTGGAGTCGATATCGGAGGTGTAGCTCTGGGGGACGTACCCGATGTGGTCATTGGCCTGGCCGGCCGGCCGCCCCAGGACCTCGAGCCGCCCCCTGGAGAGGGGGAGGAGACCCAGTTCGGTCTGCATCATCGTGGTTTTCCCGGTCCCGTTGGTTCCCACGATGGCGGTCACCGTGCCCTTGGGGATGGAGAAGGTCCCGTCGGACCAGATAAGCCTGCCTGAGCGTTCTACTGAGGCATGGTCGAAGATGATGCAGATATCCTCCTGCTTCGTGTTCTCGGACATGTCCTCTTCCCTGACTGTGCCTGCCTCCTACCAGGGGTTCCCGGAGGAATGCAACGTGGCGGATGGCCGGAGCTTAATGAATATTGTTCTCATTATGCATCCTGACCGGGACCTTGCCCGGTCGGCAGAGGAACGATGAGGATTCGCCGGCTGCCGAACATGCAAATCACGGAATGACGATGAGGGCGGTCGGGGATGATCCGAGTCGCCCCCTGGTACAGACTGCTGCCCGTTTATGGAAACCCGGAGGAAGTGGTTGGGCCTTGGGGCTAGGCTGGTCCTCCATATACACGGATGGTCCAGGACCGTCCACATGGAAGAAGATCCCCTCATCCCTCGGGAGTGCAGGGGCGGAAAATAAGAGGGAGTCGGGCTTTGACGGCATTGAAACTGGACGGGAAGGCGGCGGCCGCACAGGTCAAGGAAGACCTGCGTCAGCGGGTGAAGCGTCTGGCGGCGGCAGGGTCGCGGCCCGGCCTGGGAACCATCCTGGTGGGTGACGATCCGGGTTCCATGAAGTACGTCGAGGGCAAGCACAGGGACTGCCAGGAGGTGGGCATCAGGTCCATCCGGGTGGATCTGCCCGGGGACGCCGATGCCGACCGGATCACCCAGGCGGTGCGATCGCTGAACGAGAACCCCGACTGCACCGGCTACATCGTCCAGCTGCCCCTGCCCGAGGGGGTTGACCCCACGGCCGTCATCGACCAGATCGATCCGGTCAAGGACGCCGACGGGATGCATCCCTACAATCTGGGTCAGCTGGTCCTCCACACCGACGGGAGGGTGGCCACCCCTCTGCCCTGCACCCCCCGCGGAATACTCTGGCTGCTGGACCACTACGGAATCGACCTGAATGGCAAGGAGGTCTGTGTCCTGGGCAGGGGGCTGACCGTGGGCCGCACCGTGGGGCTGATGCTGACCAACCGGTCGGTCAATGCCACCGTGACCCTCTGCCATACCGGCACCCCCGACCCGGCATCCGCCATGCGGCGTGCGGACCTGATCATCGCGGCGGTGGGGCAGGCTGGTTTTGTCAGGGCCGGGGACGTCAAACCGGGAGCGGTCCTGGTCGACGTGGGCGTCTCCCGGGTCTGGGATGAGGACCAGGGGCGGTGGAGGATCAAGGGCGACATCGATCCGGCCGCCCGTGAGGTCTGCTCCGCCTATACCCCCAACCCCGGTGGGGTAGGACCCATGACCAGGGCCATGCTTCTGGCCAATGTGGTCGATACGGCGGAGCGCCAGGCCGGTCTGTGACCAATGGGATGGTCCCTGGGCGACACGCCCGGTCTTTGGCGGTGAAAATGACCTCGGTCTCGCCTAGTATGGAAATTGTTCGTGCCTGAGTGCAGGAACTTCATAACTTAATACGGAAAATTATCAACCCACTATACAAGAAACAACTCAATTAATGGCAGAGAATAAGAAGGAAGTTCCCCAGGTCGCTATCAACGATATCGGCACCGAGGAAGACTTCATCAAGGCAGTCGATTCCACTATCAAGAACTTCGAGGATGGGGATCTGGTCGAGGGCACGGTCGTCAAGATCGATCACGACGAGGTTCTGCTGGACATCGGCTACAAGACCGAGGGTGTCATCCCCTCCCGTGAGCTTTCCATCAAGAAGGACGTCGATCCCGACGATGTGGTCCAGGTCGGTGACACGATCGAGGCTCTGGTCGTCACCAAGGAGGACAAGGAGGGTCGTCTGATCCTCTCCAAGAAGCGTGCACAGTACGAGCGCGCCTGGGGCGATATCGAGAAGATCAAGGACGCTGACGGAGTTGTCGAGGGCACTGTCATCGAAGCCGTCAAGGGCGGCCTCATCGTCGACATCGGTCTGCGTGGCTTCCTGCCCGCCTCCCTGGTCGAGATGCGTCGTGTGCGCGATCTCTCCCCCTATATCGGTCAGAAGATCAAGGCCAAGATTTTGGAGCTGGACAAGAACCGCAACAATGTGGTCCTCTCCCGCCGCCAGTACCTGGAGGAGACCCAGTCCGAGGTTCGCGAGACCTTCATGGCCCAGCTCAAGAAGGGCCAGATCCGCGAGGGTACGGTCAGCTCCATTGTCAACTTCGGCGCCTTCGTCGACCTGGGTGGTGTGGATGGCCTGATCCACGTCTCCGAGCTCTCCTGGAAGCACATCGACCACCCCAGCGAGGTCGTCAAGGTGGGCGACAAGGTCACCGTCGAGGTCCTGGACGTCGACATGGACCGCGAGCGCATCTCCCTATCCCTCAAGGCCACCCAGGAAGATCCCTGGCAGCGTTTCGCCCGGACCCACGTGCCCGGACAGATCGTCAAGGGCAAGGTCACCAAGATCGTCCAGTTCGGTGTCTTCGTCTCCGTCGAGGACGGCATCGAGGGCCTGGTCCACATCTCCGAGCTGGCCAACCGCCACGTGGAGAACCCCGAGACCGTCGTCAAGCAGGGCGAGGAGATCTTCGTCAAGGTCATCGACGTCGACCTGGATCGCCGCCGTATCTCCCTCTCCCTCAAGCAGGCCGATGATTCGGTCGATCCCTCCTCCGAGGACTTCGATCCTGCAATCTACGGCATGCCCGCCGAGTACGACGAAGAGGGCAACTACAAGTACCCCGAAGGTTTCGATTCCGAGACCAACGAGTGGATCGCCGGTTACGAGAAGCAGCGCGAGGAGTGGGAGGCCCAGTACGCGGCCGCTCACGACCTCTGGGAGCAGCACAAGGCCTTCGTGGCCAAGGAGCTGGAGAACGCCGAGGCTTCGGCGGCCGAGGACAGCAAGTCCGCATCCGCTCCCGCCGCCTCCAACGGTCATGGTGGTCAGCACCAGGGTGCCGAAGAGGCCACCAACTACAGCTCGGAGGCCAACTCCGAAGGTACCCTGGCCTCCGATGACCAGCTGGCCGCCCTGCGCGAGCAGCTCCTCAAGGAGAAGCAGTGAAGCCAGTCCGTTCCCGGGGCCGCCAGGCCTGACTGAGCGACAGCGGTTGAAAGGTCCGGTCTATGACCGGACCTTTCTGCATCCGTGCAGGCATATCGTGGGCGAAAGGTGCCTCCTTGTCCGGCAGGTGCAGGTGTGGCCGTCTCGGTGGCTCGCGGCCAGGTTGGCGGTCCGCTACCTGGCTACGCGGGGCTGGGGCTGGCCGGTCCGGGCGGGTTTGGACCGATCTTCGCGGGTGGAGGGGAGTGGAATCGGTCCATGCGGTTTTGTGTCTGCGCGGATGGATTGCCCGTGGGTATCCTTGGACCGGCGCGACCTTGCGAGGAGGGGATCTGATGATACGGGTGGGTCTGACCGGCGGTATCGCCGCAGGTAAGAGTACCGTCTCGGCTCGCCTGGCCAAGGACGGGGCCAAGGTGATCGACTATGACCGTCTGGCCCATCAGGTCCTGGATCCGGGAGGCCCGGGGGTTGCCCCCGTTCTGAGGCGGTTCGGCCGGGAGTGTGCCGATGCACATGGCGGGGTGAACCGTGCGGCCCTGGCCTCACTGGTCTTTGGAGGGGGCGGGGCCGATCAGGCCAGGCGGGACCTGGAAGCCATCGTGCATCCCCTGGTCTATGACCTGGCCGATCAGGCTGAGGGGCCATGGCGGAATCATCCCCTGGTGGTGGTTCACGATGTCCCCCTCCTGGCCGAGGCCCATGACACCATCCCCTTCACCTTCGACCATGTCATCGCCGTGGAGGCCCCGGACGACCTGCGGATTGCGCGTATGGTGAATCAGCGGCATATGACCTGCAGCCAGGCTGTTGACCGGATGGATTCCCAGACATCCCAGACCGTTCGACGTCGCCTGGCGGACCTGGTTGTGGATGGGTCCGAATCAATCGAACACATGTTCGAGTCTGTTGATAGGATATATGAACGGCTACGGTCCGAGGCGGACCGCCTCCGCTGACCTTCCGCCCGGAGGGTCAGGCAGGAATCCCGAAGGGAGATTCATGGGTTTCAACATCGAGCGCACCAACAAACCTTTCGTGGTGAAGTCCCCCTACAAGCCATCGGGCGACCAGCCCGAGGCCATCGAGGAGCTGGCCACCAGGATCGAGAACGGTGAGAACGATGTCGTACTGATGGGTGCCACCGGAACCGGCAAGACCGCCACCACGGCCTGGCTGATCGAGCGCCTTCAGCGTCCCACCCTGATCCTCGAGCCCAACAAGACCCTGGCCGCCCAGCTCTGTGCGGAGTTCCGCGAGCTCATGCCCGACAACGCGGTCTCCTACTTCGTTTCCTACTATGACTACTACCAGCCGGAGGCCTACATACCCCAGACCGATACCTACATAGAGAAGGATTCCAACATCAACGACGATGTGGAGCGTCTGCGCCACGCCGCCACGGCCAACCTCCTGACCAGGCGGGACTGCGTGGTCGTGGCCACGGTCTCCTGCATCTACGGCCTGGGTACGCCCGAGGAGTACGCCGGCAGGATGCTCTTCCTCCATGAGGGTGACCAGATCAACCGCGACGACCTCCTGCGCAAGTTCGTCGACATGCAGTACAAGCGCAACGACATCGCCTTCACCCGCGGCACCTTCCGGGTCCGGGGCGACACGGTCGAGATCATTCCTGTCTACGAGGAGCTGGCCGTCCGCATCGAGTTCTTCGGGGACGAGATAGATCGGATCTCAACCCTCCACCCCCTGACCGGTGATGAAATCGCCCATGAGAGCTCGGTCCACATCTTCCCGGCCTCCCACTATGTGGCGGGCCCGGAGCGGATGGAGCGGGCCCTGAAGACCATCAAGGAGGAACTGGATTGGAGGGTGGGGGAGCTCCGCAAGCAGGGCAAGGAACTCGAGGCCCAGCGTCTGACCATGCGCACCACCTATGACCTGGAGATGCTGACCCAGATCGGCACCTGCTCCGGAGTGGAGAACTACTCCCGTCACTTCGATGGGCGAGAGCCCGGCACCGCCCCCCACACCCTCCTGGACTTCTTCCCGGACGACTTCCTCCTGGTCATTGATGAGTCCCATGTCACCGTTCCCCAGATCGGTGCCATGTACGAGGGGGATGCCAGCAGGAAGCGCACCCTGGTCGAGCATGGTTTCCGACTGCCCTCGGCCATGGATAACCGGCCGCTCAAGTGGCCCGAATTCCTGGATCGGGTGGGTCAGACCGTCTATCTTTCGGCCACGCCGGGAGATTACGAGGTCGGGCTCTCGGACGGGGTGGTGGAGCAGGTCATCCGTCCGACCGGACTCCTTGACCCGGAAATCGAGATCCGACCGGTCAAGGGTCAGGTGGACGACCTGCTGGATGAAATCAAGACCCGCGTGGCCAAGAACGAGCGTGTTCTGGTCACCACCCTGACCAAGAAGATGGCCGAGGACCTGACCGACTACTTACTGGAGCGTGACATCAAGGTGGAGTACCTCCACTCCGATGTGGACACCCTGCGTCGCGTCGAACTCCTGCGCGAGCTCCGTGAGGGGAAGATCGACGTAATCGTCGGCATCAACCTCCTGCGCGAGGGTCTGGATCTGCCCGAGGTCTCCCTGGTGGCCATCCTGGATGCCGACAAGGAGGGCTTCCTGCGCTCCTACCGGTCCCTGATCCAGACCATCGGCCGTGCCGCCAGGAACGTCTCCGGCAAGGTCATCATGTACGCCGACGAGACCACCGACTCCATGGATAAGGCCATCAGCGAGACCAACCGGCGCCGGGCCAAACAGATCGCCTACAACCAGGAACACGGCGTCGATCCCAAGCCCCTGATCAAGAAGATCAGCGATGTCAACGACATGCTGGCCAAGGAGGATGTGGACACCCAGACCCTCCTGGAGGGCGGATACCGGAATGCCAACAAGGCCGGCAACTCCCACCTGGACGTACCCATCTACGACAAGGAGGAGGCCGACAAGCGCCACCAGGAGATCCTCTCGGCCGGCCTGCCTGCCCAGGACCTGGCCGACCTGATTCGCCAGCTCAGCGACCAGATGCATACGGCGGCCCAGCAACTCCAATTCGAGTTGGCCGCCCGGCTCCGCGACGAGATCAAGGACCTGAAGAAGGAACTGCGGCAAATGACCGAGGCCAGCAAGTAACCCGATTCAGACTTACGGAACCTGATGGGGGGGGGGTGGGACCTGGCCAGGATGGCTGGCCCCACCCCCACACTGTCTGCTTTGCCCACTAGACTCGACCACTATGACCGAGACTCCTGTGCCCTTCATGGTGGTGACCCTGGCCGTTCTGGCCGTCTTTTTCGTGGTGGACCTTCTGGTCATCGGACGGCGTCCACACGTTCCCTCCACTGGCGAATGCCTCCGTCACATCGCCTTCTTCGTGGTCATGGCCCTGATTTTCGGCGGTCTGGTCTGGTGGGTGTCAGGGTCCGGACCGGCCATCGAGTTCTACTCCGGCTGGCTCACCGAGTACTCCCTCAGCATCGATAACCTCTTCGTCTTCGTCATCATCATGGGCAACTTCGCCGTTCCCCGGGACCTGCAGAAGTACGTCCTGAGCATCGGTATCACCATCGCCCTCGTCCTGCGCGGCATCTTCATCCTGGCCGGCACGGCCCTGATCACCCGCTTCACCTGGGTCTTCTTCATCTTCGGTGTCTTCCTGCTCTACACGGCCTGGTCCATGGTCTCCGGCAAGGGCGAGGAGGACGAGGAGTACCACGAGAACGGCCTGATCAAGGCACTGAGGAAGGTCATCCCCATCACCAATGAGTACGACGGGGAGCACCTGCGCATCACCCGGAATGGGACCCGTTTCTTCACCCCCCTCCTGGTGGTCTTCCTGGCCATCGGGACCACGGATGTCATGTTCGCCTTCGACTCCATTCCCGCCATCTTCGGCCTGACCAAGGACCCCTTCATCGTCTTCACCTCCAACGTCTTCGCACTCCTGGGGCTCCAACAGCTCTACTTCCTTCTGGGATCCCTCCTGGACAAGCTGATCTACCTGCCCTATGGCCTCGCCGTGGTCCTGGCCTTCATCGGGGTCAAGCTGATCATGGAGGCCCTCCACGGCAATACTCTGCCCTTCATCAACGGAGGCCACCCCTTGGAGGCGGTTCCCGAGATTCCCACCTGGCTGTCCCTCCTGGTCATCGTCCTGGCCATCGGCATCGCGGCCTTGGCCAGTCTGATCAAGTCGCGAGGTCAGAGGGAACCCTCGATTGAGGAGGCTCCAGCATCTACGGCAAACCTAGGCGGAAAGTAGACTGTTAACGCTAACGGGAAAGACTGGTCCTTATCCTGAGGACACGGTAGAATAGGCGTGTAAGGAAATCACGGGGGTCCCTTGCGGCCTCCACTACAAGACCTATGAACAGGCAGGCATTACATGCACAAAGCCAAGATTGTGGACACTATCGGACCGGCTTCGGAGTCGCTGGAGAACATCACCAAGCTCGTTGAGGCGGGTATGGATGTGGCCAGGCTGAACCGTTCGCACGGCACACCCGAGGACCATCTCAAGGTCTACAACAATGTGCGTCAGGCCAGCAGGGAAACAGGTCGCAACGTGGCAGTCCTGGTTGATCTCCAGGGCCCGAAGATTCGCTGTGGCTGGTTCAGGAAGAATGAGCAGGGCGAGGACAAGGTCCAGCTCAAGAGTGGTCAGGAGTTCATCATCACCACCGATGACATCGAGGGTGACGAGCACATGACCTCCACCACCTTCAAGGGCCTGCCCGGCGACTGCCACCCCGGGGATCCCATCCTGATCGATGACGGCAAGGTCCGCCTCGAGGTCACCAAGATCGAGGGTAACAAGGTCTACACCAAGGTCGTCGTGGCCGGCCCTGTCTCCTCCCACAAGGGCATCAACCTGCCCGGCGTTGCCGTCAGCCTGCCGGCACTGACCGAGAAGGACGAGGATGACCTGCGCTGGGGCATCCGCACCGGAGCCGACATCATCGCCATGTCCTTCGTCCGGTTCGCCACCGATATCGATCGCGCCCATGAGATCATGGACGAAGAAGGTCGCCGCATCCCGATCGTGGCCAAGATCGAGAAGCCCCAGGCCGTCGATAACCTGGAGGACATCGTCAAGGCCTTCGATGGCATCATGGTCGCCCGTGGCGATATGGCCGTCGAGATGCCTTTCGAAGAGGTGCCACTGGTCACCAAGCGCTGCATCGAGCTGGCCCGTCAGTACGCCAAGCCGGTCATCGTCGCCACCGAGGTCCTGGGCTCCATGGTCCATTCGCCGGTCCCCAGCCGTGCAGAGGCCTCCGACTGCGCCAACGCCGTGCTGGATGGTGCCGACGCGACCATGACCTCCAACGAGACCGCCGTCGGCGACTATCCCGACACCACGGTCTCCACCATGGCCCGGATCTCCGGTTACGCCACCACCCATGGTTTCGACAGGATTCCCAGCCTGCAGAACTTTGACATGTCCGACTCGGGCGCAGTCTCCTCTGCTGCCGTCGACCTGGCCGACAAGCTCAACGCCAAGGCCATCGTCGCCTTCACCCAGACCGGCAACACGGTACACAGGATCTCCCGTGAGCGTCCCGCGGCCCCGATCTACGGCCTGACCACCAACGAGCACACCTTCCATTGGCTGGCGCTGAGCTGGGGCACTGAAGCCTTCCTCTGCGAGGACGACTACCACGACTTCACCAGGATCAACCTGATGAAGTATGTGGACAAGGCCCTGAAGGCTGCCGGCAAGGTCGAGGATGGAGACCAGCTGGTCGTCCTGAGCTGCGCCCAGGGTGAGTACGAGCCCGGCAACACCGATTCGATCTACGTCCACAAGGTGGGCGTGACCGAGTGAAACGGTCCTGAATAAGGCGAGTGCCCGGTTTCCCCAAGCGGGGAAGCCGGGCACTTTATTGATCGACCCCGCCAGGCCGGTCGTCAGTGCAGGTCCGAGAGGCCTATCTTTGCTCTGAGCACGGCGATGGTGGTCTTCGCGTCCAGGATGGTGCCGGCGATCACCATGTCATAGGCCTCGTCGACGGTGAAGAGCCGCACATCCTGGTGGGGAGTCTCCGGTGCCAGACTGGCCGGGGTGACCGGGGTCAGCCCCTCCGCATAGAAGAGTGTGGTGTGCTGGGTGGAGAAGCTGGGTGTGTTGATGAAACGGGCGAACTGGTTATAGGATGCCGCCACATATCCGGCCTCCTCGCGCAGGCGTCTGGTGGCCACATCGATCGGGGCCTCCTTGTCGTTCAGGGGGTGCCCGGCGGGCAGCTCCAGGGTCCACCTGTGGGTGGGGAGGCGATACTGTTCCACCAGGGGGATCCGCCCGTCGTCGGTGATGGCCAGGACCGCTATGGTGTCGCCGTTCTTCTCACTGACGATGCTTCGGTCGAACTGCTCATTGTCGCTGGAGGCATAGGTAACCCTGTCGACGCTGAAATAATGGGAGTCCATGATCTGCTTGCGCGATTTTTCTTCGACAGGGGATGGACGCCACGGATCGAACCGCCTATAGATCTGGCTGGTCATCATGCTCTCCTTTGATAGATGAAAGAGAAAAAACCACTATGTTTGTATTGTAAGGCTGAATCAACACGGAAACACTTGCTTCGTCTTTAAAGTATGATAAATTCACTGAGGAATGGAAAGCCCCCGTATCCCAAGTGGTAGAGGAAACGGCCTCAAAATCCGTGCAGTGTGAGTTCGAGTCTCACCGGGGGCACGATAAAACGAACCCCGTGCTCACGTCATCCGTTCGGCTGATGGGAGCACGGAACATGATGAAACGAGGTTGAAAAGTGGCTTCAGATATTGAGGACCGCGATGATTCCCACAAGGGGCGCACCGTCGTCGTGGCAGAGGATGAGGCTTTGATCAGGCTCGATACCGTTGAAGCCCTTGAGGATGCCGGATACGACGTGGTCGGTCAGGCCGCCAGTGGCCAGGAGGCCATCGACCTCACCCGTGAGCTGCGCCCCGACGTGGTCGTCATGGATGTCAAGATGCCCGGCACCGATGGAATCACCGCCGCCACCGAAATCGGCAAGGAGAATCTCGCCCCGGTGGTCATGCTGACGGCCTTCTCCCAGCAGAGTCTGGTCGAAAAGGCCGCCGATGCCGGTGCCATGGCTTATGTGGTCAAGCCCTTTGCGCCGGAAAAGCTCCTGCCTGCCCTTGAGGTGGCCATCTCGCGATTTGATCAGATCAATGCGCTCAAGGAGGAAGTCACCGACATGAAGGCCCGGTTCGAGGCCCGTAAGCGGGTCGACAGAGCCAAGGGCCTCCTCATGGAGAACATGGGTCTGACCGAGTCCGAGGCCTTCCGCTGGATCCAGAAGACCTCTATGGATCGCCGTCTGACCATGCAGGAGGTCGCCGACGCGGTGATTTCTCAGGTCCAAGGTTCAGACAACTAAGCGGTGCATGATGGGCGAGGCCAAGAACCAAGACGGACCAAGCGGTAAACTTCTGGTCGTAGATGGCCATTCCTTGGCCTTCAGGGCTTTCTACGCCCTCCCGGTGGAGAGCTTTACCACATCGACAGGCCAACCGACCAACGCCGTCTGGGGCTTCGCCACCATGCTGGCCGACGTGATCGCCAAGGAGAAGCCCACCCACATGGGTGTGGCCTTCGATGTCAAGGGCGGCACTTTCCGCAACAAGCTCATGCCCGACTACAAGGGCACCCGTGAAGCAGCCCCCGACGAGTTGCTCTCCCAGCTGCCCCTGATCGAGAAACTCCTGGACGGGCTTGGCATCACCTATATCATCAAGCCCGGGTACGAGGGCGATGACATCATCGGCACCCTGGCCACCATGGGTGAGGCCGCCAACTTCGACACCCTGGTCCTCTCGGGCGACAGGGATGCCTTCCAGTTGGTGGACGACAGGATCACCGTTCTTTACCCTGGCCACCACTTCAAGAACCTGAAGCACATGACCCCGCAGGCCATCGTCGACAAGTACAAGGTCACCCCGGAGCAGTATCCGGACCTGGCCGCCATGCGAGGCGAGGGGGCCGACAACATTCCGGGAGTCCCCGGTGTCGGTGATGGTTTCGCGGCCAAGTGGATCAATACATATGGCAGTCTGGAGAACATCCTTGACCACGCCGAAGAAATCGGCGGCAAGAAGGGCCAGGCCCTGGCCGAGTACGGGGACCAGGTCAGGCTGAACCGAAAGGTCAACTCCCTGGTGCGTGACCTCGATTTGGGAGTGACGGTCAAGGATCTGGCCTTCGGTACCATACACACCGACAAGGTGGTGCCGGTCTTCGACAGGCTGCAGTTCAGCCCCAATACCCGCAAGAAGATCCTCCGCGGGTTCAATACGGTCGAGGACTATGATTACTCATCCGCCTCGGCAGTGGCAGGAGGGGGGGATGAGATCACCTTCACTGATCCGGTTCAGGACCAGGTGGGTGATACCAAGGCCCTGGAGGAGTGGGTCGACAAGCATCTGCCCGACAAGGAGGGGTCGATTCGTTCGGCCCGCCAGGTCAATGATGCCGCCGACACCCTGAGTCAGGATGTGGATACCAGGCAGTCCGCCGACCGCGACATGGTATGCGCCGAAGCCATGAAGGACCATTGGGTCCTCTATGCGAACGGAACCTCCAGGCATGGCGACTATAACCTCCAGGAGCTCTCCATCCTCTCCATGGACGGCCATGGCATCATGTTCGGGGTGGATGATCTGAATGGGAATATGGTCAAGGCCCTCCAGGATCTGATCGACCATCGCATCGGTTCGTGCGTCGTTCATGGGTACAAGGAGCATCTGCACTTCCTGGAAAGCCGGGGGCTGCACATGCCACTGCCTCTTTTCGATACCAAACTGGCCGGTTACCTGGCCCAGCCCGACTTCCATGCCAACGATGTGGAGGAGGCCGTGGCCCACTTCCTGGCCATTCCGGTCGAGAAAGAGCCCAAGGCCACCCAGGGCAGCCTTTCCCTGGACGGGACCTCCAGCGAGGATGAGGAACACCGTGGGTCCAGGATCCTCCGCCAGGCCCAGTATGTCATGATGCTGGCCGGCCGTCTCCAGTCCCTGATCGACGAGCGGCACCAGTATGGTCTGCTCCGAACCATCGAGCTGCCCACCTCCGGCGTCCTGGCCGAAATGGAGACCGAGGGAGCCAAGGTGGATGACGCCCGCCTCAAGGCCATGCATGACCAGTTCGCGGCTGAGGCGCGTCAGGCCCAGGACATCGCCTGGCAGCGTGCCGGCACCAAGGTCAACCTCCAGAGCCCCAAACAACTTCAGAAGGTTCTCTTCGACGATATGGGCCTGGCTCCATCCCACCGGACCAAGACCGGTTCCTATTCGACCAATGTGGCTGTTCTCCAGGACCTCTACGTCAAGTCCGTCAACAATGAGCGGGCCAACGATTTTCTGGGTGCCCTCCTCAAGCATCGGGAGACCAACAAGCTCAAGCAGATCGTCCAGACCCTCCGTGAGGCCATCAACCCTCAGGATGGGCGTCTCCATACCACATACGAGCAAACCGTGGCCGCCACCGGCAGGCTGAGTTCGGTGGATCCCAACCTGCAGAACATTCCGAACAGGGATGACCGCGGGCGCGAGATCAGGTCCGCCTTCGTCCCCGGTGAGGGATACGAAGCCCTGCTCAGTTCGGATTACTCCCAGGTGGAGCTGCGCATCATGGCCGACCTTTCGGGCGACCAGGCCCTGATCGAGGCTTTCAAGTCAGGCACTGACTTCCATCGGTACGTGGCCAGCCTGGTGTATGACATCCCCATGGACGAGGTCAGCAGTGACCAGCGTTCCCATGTGAAGGCCATGAGCTACGGGCTGGCATATGGACTCAGCACCTATGGACTGGCCCAGCAGCTGAAGATCAGCCCTGCGGCGGCCGATGTCCTCCGATCCAAGTATTTCGCCACCTTCGGGAAGGTCCACGAATACCTGGAGTCCCTGGTGGCTGATGCCCGTGACAAGGGCTACACCGAGACCATGTTCGGTCGACGTCGCTACTTCCCGGGGTTGCGCTCCAACCGGCGTCTGACCCGTGAGGCGGCCGAGCGCGGTGCACTGAACGCCCCCATTCAGGGGTCCGCCGCCGACATCATGAAGATAGCCATGATCAAGGCCAACCGGGCCGTGGACAGGGAGGGTCTGAAGAGCCGTATCTCCCTGCAGATCCACGACGAACTCCTGGTGGAGATTGCGCCGGGTGAGGCTGAGAAGGCCACCAAGTTGGTCAAGGACTCCATGGAACATGCGGTCAATCTTGCCGTCCCTCTGGATGTGTCCACGGGCATCGGCCAGGACTGGCAACTGGCTGCCCACTGATGCCATGAGGAGGGTCCATGTCCGTGTCGGTTGATGAGGATGGGGATAGGTCTGTGGTACCCGTTCTGGCCCAGGTGGTCAAGGTTCTGGAGGGGCTCTATCCGCTGGAGTACGCCGAGGACTGGGATCACCCCGGACTAGTCGTTGGCGATCCCACCTGGCCGGTCCATACGATCGTTTGCGCTGTTGACCCCCGGCCTGATGTGGTCGATCAGGCCATCGCCCAGGGGGCCGACCTCCTGATCACCCACCACCCGCTCTTCTTCAGGTCGGTTCACGAAGTTTCCGGTCTGGGTTTCCGCGGGGCCATGGTCAACAGGCTGATTGCCCACCGTTGCGGGCTCTGGGTCGGGCACACCAACGCCGATGAGGCCTATCGTGGGGTGGCCCATGCAGCAGCGGACCTCCTCGGGCTCAAGGAGACCAGGCCCCTGGTGCCTGTCCAGCCCTCGGATCACGACCTTCATGTTGACCAGGGCATCCAGGTTGGACTGGGGCGTCTGGGAAGGCTTCCCGAACCCATGACCCTGGCTGATCTGGCAGGACGGGTGGCCGACATCCTGCCCCCCACACGCCTTGGTATCCAGGTGGCCGGTCCTGGATCCGCCTCGGTGTCCACGGTGGCCCTTCTTCCCGGTTCCGGGGATTCGGAATTCGATGTGGTGCGCAGAAGCGGGGCCGATGTCTACATCACCAGTGACCTTCGCCACCATCCGGCCACCGACGCCTACCAGGAAGCCCTCTATACGGCTCGCCTTGCGGACGCGATGGGGGAGGGTAACCAGGAGGCCACACCGCGGCCCATGCTGATCAACACCCCTCATTCGGCCATTGAGGGCCTATGGTTCCGTTACGCCCTGGATGACATTCCAGATGCCATCCATGATGAGACCGGTTTTACCCCGGAAATATCGGAGTCGCCCATCCAGACCGATCCGTGGACCATGGTTCTTCGTCGAGGCTCTGATTCTTGTCTGAAACCGAGTGATTCCCATCCGGCGGATCAGGCGATTCGGCACTGTTGCGCTGATTCATGTCGCGAATAGGATGTTTCTTGTCCCATGGATCAGGTCATTAGGTGATACAGGCCGACCCATCTGATTTGGCGGATTCTGTCAGGTGATTGTCGTGTTTCCAGTTCCTGCTCAAGCAGGAGACGCCTGTTTCAAACAGGATCAGACTCCTCCTTCAGGGTTGGGCGGCGGATGCAGGCGTAACCTGAACGAAGACGGCGTTGGCCGGCTATGATGGTCGGCTTCAAGGAAACGGAAGGCGGAAAGGTGGATGGAGCCGATGACTGATGTTCCTCAGAGTGTGCACCCGCGGAGCTGTTCCAGCGGGGACGAGGCCGGTGGCCCGGGCGGTCGGGCCATCGACCAGAGGCTGGCGGATCAGGGAGGGGAGGGGACCGACATGTCCTTGGAGCCCCGTGAGATTCGCAGCCACGAGGTGTTTTCCGGGCCCATCTTCACCATCCTGGACAAGCTGATTGAGTTGCCCCAGGTAGATGGTTCCGTGGAACGTATCCGACGTCAGCTGATCCACCACGATCCCTGTGTGGTCATGCTGGTCCATGACCTGGCCTCCGACACCTACCTCCTGACCCGTGAGTACCGCGTGGGGGCGGGACGGTATGTGCATGGTCTGCCTGCCGGGTTCATGGACCGGGGTGAGACCCCGGTCCAGGCCGCCCTGCGAGAGCTGCACGAGGAGACCGGTCTGGTGCCGGGCGATAAGGAATCAACCACCTCACCGGCTGGTCCTCCCGAGGGACTGGCCAAGGATGCCGGATTCATCGACCCGGGACCGGGCGTATACTCCTCCCTGGGAATGAGTGACGAGTTCGGACACATCATGGTCATCCACCTGAGCAGGTGGCACAAGGAGAACCGGCATTTCGACCCGGGGGAGCACATCCAGTCAACCTGGGTGACCTGGGAGGAACTGGTGGATGCCGGCATACAGGACTCCAAAGCCGTCGTGGCCATCCAGCATGAGGCCATCAGACGCCTTCAGGAGGGGAAAAGTCGGGCTAGCCGGATTTGAACCGGCGACATCCTGCACCCAAAGCAGGCGCGCTACCAAGCTGCGCTATAGCCCGAAGCCCAGGGGCTGAGCCCGCCAGGCACAATTCATCAATATAGCACGATGGCTCCACCATCGTTCCTCAGACAAGCTCCCAGCTTGCGGCTACCATGGGGACCATGACAGTGGCAGAGACATGGGCGGCGCCGCAGGCCGAGGGTCCCTTGAAGGCAGAGGTGACGATACCGGGGAGCAAGTCCCTCTCCAACCGGTATCTGATCCTGGCGGCTCTGGGAAGCCGTCCCGTCAGGCTGACAGGCCTGCTCAGATCGAGAGATACGGACCTGATGATCCAGGCCCTGGAGGCTCTGGGTGTGGGGTGTCGGGTCAATCCGGAGGATCCTACGGATCTGGAGGTTGAACCACCGGCAGATGGGCGCTTCCACGGTGGTGCCCAGGTGGACTGCGGACTCGCCGGAACCGTCATGCGGTTCCTTCCCGGCCTGGCCATGCTGGCCGACGGCCCCACACGCTTCGATGGGGACGAGCAGGCGTATCACCGTCCCATGGGGCCCCTCCTGGACGGGTTGACCCAGTTGGGAGCCGGGATTGACTACCTGGGCGAGGAGGGTTTCCTGCCCTTCGATCTGGTACCGCCGGATCGCCTTGTCGGCAGGGAGATCACCATAGACTCCTCAGCCTCATCACAGTTCATCTCCGGACTTCTGCTCCTGTCCCCCAGGGCGGAGGGCACCATGACCATCATCCACCGGGGCGACCACCTGCCCAGCCTGCCACACATCGCCATGACAGTGGAGGATCTGTGCCGGGCCGGTGTGCAGGTTCAGGCCGATCCCGACCACTGCAGGTGGAGGGTGGAAAGGCGGCAGGACGGGGGAACGAGGCTGCCTGTGCGTGTCCAGGTGGAGCCGGACCTGTCGAATGCGGCACCCTTCCTGGGGGCGGCCCTGATAGCAGGCGGCAGTGTCACTGTGCCCAACTGGCCTGGTCGCACCACCCAGCCCGGAGGTCTCCTGCCTGGTTACCTGAAGACCATGGGAGCTGGAGTCGAGATGGTTTCCGACGGGCAGGGGGGTGCCTCCTGCCGGGTGACCGGCAGGGGATCCATTCATGGGCTGGGAGACTTCGATCTTTCCCCAGCCGGGGAGATCGTCCCCTCCATTGCGGCCATGCTGGTCTTCGCCGATGCCCCCAGCCGGCTGCATGGCATCGCCCACCTGCGCGGCCATGAGACCAACCGACTCAAGGCCCTGGTCACCGAAATCACCAGGGTGGGTGGTCGGGCCCATGAGCTTGATGACGGCCTGGCCATCGACCCCGTGCCTCTCCGGGACATGCATGGGGCTGTCATGGAGACCTACGCCGATCACCGGATGGCCACCTTCGCAGCCATGATCGGACTACGGATCCCCGGAATCCAAGTGCTCGACATCGGCACGACAGCCAAGACCATGCCGGACTTCCCCGGCATGTGGGGACGGATGCTCCATGGGTCGAGTGAGATATCGCCTGACAGCTGACCTCCCTGCTGGCGAAGACGGAAGATGGCAAGGGGTGGAGAATGCCGATATCGCAGGAATTCGAGTGAGAGGAACCGTAAGATGAGCAAGGATCCTGATGGGCAGACCTGGCAGGATGACCTGGACCTGGCCATTGCCATGGCAGACCAGGCGGATCAGGTGACCACGGACTATTTCAGATCACCGGAACTTCAGGTGGAGCGGAAGGCGGATGACACCCCGGTCACCCAGGCCGACCGGGAGGCGGAGGCGGTGATCCGGCGCACACTGGCCCAGGCCCGGCCTGACGACACCGTCTATGCCGAGGAGCTGGGACGTCAGGAATCCAATGGCAGACGGTGGATCATCGATCCGATTGACGGGACCAAGAACTATGTGCGCGGCGTCCCCGTCTGGGCCACCCTGATCGGTCTGGAGGTCGACCGCCAGATGGTGGTCGGTGTGGTGTCCGCCCCCATGCTGGGCACCAGTTGGTACGCCGCCCAGAGCCAGGGGGCATATATGGTCCACCAGGGTGAGGCGCCCAGGGCCATCCACGTATCGGAGATCGACCGCATGGAGGATGCCTCCATGTCCATTTCATCACTGACCGGATGGAAGTCCATAGGCCGTCGGCAGCAGCTCCTGGACCTGACCGACCGTATCTGGCGTCTGCGGGGATTCGGCGACTTCTGGCAGTACATGCTCCTGGCCCAGGGGGCCATCGACCTAGCGGCCGAACCCGAACTCGACCTGTACGACATGGGGGCACTGGTTCCCATCGTGACCGAGGCGGGAGGGACCTTCACGGATCTGACAGGCAGTCCCGGCCCATGGGGAGGCAATGGATTGGCCAGCAATGGTCTGCTTCATAAGGAGGCCCTGGCAGCCTTGGGCGACCAAAAGGAATAATCCGGCCTTCCAAGGCTCGACCCGGTCATCCTGCTCAGCCCGCCGGTCGAACCTCTCCTATCCGGTTCTGCCCCTTGAGCCGCCCCCACTCCTACCTACGGCATGACTCCGGTGTTGTGTCTTTGATTCGCCACACTGGCCGATTCCGGCCCTCCCCTCTTGTCGGTCAAGAGATTCCAGATCATTTGCCCAAGACTTGGTAAACAATATATACTCTGGGAAATACCTCCAAGATTGAAGTCCTGCTCTTACGGCCTTGATTCTCACTGTAGATGATGATGAAGCCGTCCTTTCAGTTTTGAAAACGGGTCTGGAAAAGGACGGACACTGGATACAGTGCGAGAATGATCCTCAACATATTGCTATTAAGGATGCCGGAAGAATCGATCTGATCATACTCGACATCATGATGCCTGGCATTGATGGTATCGAACTGGTCAGCCGTATACGACAGGCGACCGACAACCCCATATTCTTTCTCTCCGCCAAAACTCGGGTGCAAGGATATTCAGGCGGGGTTAAGTACGGGCGCAGACGATTACCTCACCTCACAAAGCCATTTGACACCAACGAGCTGTGTGCCGCATACAAGCTTGCCTCCGCCGCGAAAAACGTGATCATGCCTTGTGGATGACCGAGGGGAATTCTAGTTTTGACCTGTCCGGTCAAACAGTGTATTTCCAAGACAAGCCTGTGCACCTCACTCCTGGGGAATTCGGCATATGTTAATTCCCGACGAATAACCACGGACACATATTCCCGTGCGACCAGATTTTTGTCGCGGTTTTCGACTCTGCTGATTTCAGGCAGAAATAGTCCATCGTCACGCATAGTAAGAACATACGTTTGAAATGGGCCGGTTCCACGTTGACCCGATTGTTACGCGATGGGGAGTAGGGTACCTATGGCAGTCATAAAACAAACCACGCCGCGGTCCCTACCGTCGCGCTTTCTCCTTTTCCTCTTGGCAGGTGTCGTCATTGTTGCAGTAATTCCTGCGCCCTTATATGGTATCGCTATACAGGCAGGGGTGATATCGAATGCAGATACTGACCGTAAGTCTGCAGAGACTAGTATCAATCGTATTGATGGGGACAAGCGCTTTGATCCGGCTGCTAACGGTCCAGCCAACAGTTACATGGAACTTGACCTGTCATTTTCACCTACTACTACCTCGAACATGAGCAGGACAGACCAAGAAGCGGCAATAGCTCATATACGAGACAAAAAACCAGACTTCCCCGTGGGGGTAGCCACCCCACCGAGTGGGTATGTGGCCATTGCCTATTCCACTGTGCCAGCTTTTGCGAACACTTTTTTACATCAGCATTTCCTCAAGCCCGATAATCTTGTATTCTATTTGTCTTTTGATCAATGAGATTCCGGTCTGCCTGAGTTGTGTCTTATGGTCCAGTGCAGTGCTCAGTCGCGGGCTCATACCCCTGAGTAAGGCTTGTAGGTCAAATTCGCGACGGCAACTTGGATTTCGACACCGGACAATCCAGGATCAAAGAAATCAACAAGATTGCCGAATCGGTTGAAATCTCAAACAATAATCTGCGTCTTTCCCTTGAGAGTCAATGGAAATCCGAACACCAACACCGAGACCGTATTTCGGCTTCGGCCCATGAAATCAAAACCCCTCTCAGTGGTATCTCCGGCTGGGCGCAGCTCCTATGTGAACGGAACTCAGCCTGGAGCGGTACAAGTCTGTCACCACCCTCCACCGTGAGGAACATGCCATTGATGGTTTGACCAATGAATCTCATCAATGTGGCCATTCGCGCATCAAGCGATGAACAGCCGACCATAAATCTGTACCCGTCATTGGTTTTATCGCAGAATAACCGCTTCTCTGCAAGGTCCGGCCGATATGCGCCAAATCCACATGGAGGTGCACCTTCCTGAGGGAGAATGCAAGACCACCATTGATCCTGACCCGGCAAGGCGGGCAGTGATCAATGTCATTGCTGATGCTCTACGTGATGCACACCGGAACACGGTCAGGTCGTCATCAGCGCCAGCGCAAGCCCTGCCCTCACCGTACGGGTGGGAGGATAGCGGTCCTGGCTTTACCAAGCAGGATTTACAGGAGGCGACCAAGATGCCATATATGGCGGACAGCAGCAGAAGCGGACGGCACTTCGGGTTTGGGCTGGCCGTGGCGAACACCAATGGTGAACTTCACGGCGGTCAGTTGATTCCAGGGAAATCGGTACAGTTGGGCGGGGTGCTGGTCGATATGATTTTTGGCTCATTGAGCGGTAAGTCCTGATACTGGCAGGGAAACTGTTGATTGTCCTTCAAAAAAGCAGCATACTACCGATATGACTGAAACTCCGGCCAAATATGCCTGGGCAAATGTATAAGGAGTATGCATACCGCCCATAATGGAAACACAGGACCTGACTAAGCAGTTTGGACACGGGTCGCTTCCACCACTAGCTGTGAATGAAGTTGATCTTCACATAGGTCAGGGGCAGGTGTACGGCCTGCCTGGGCCTAACGGAGTGGGACGATCCACCGCGCTCGAACTACTGGCCGGTATGCTCCATCCCGCAAGTGGTCGCATCCTCTTTGGATGGACACTTCTGGACCCGCGACGACCTGTACGATATCGGATCTCATCGAGAATCAGCCACTCCATCCCGATTTGACGGTTGCAGAAAACCTGAACGTTCGCGCAACCCTGTTTGGTCTGCCGCAATCAAGTGTTGATGACGTACTGCAGGTGGTGCATCTGACTGAAACCGGGCGGAAACGCATGAACCGGTCTTCCATGGGCATGAAGCAGCGTCCAGGAATCGCGTCAGCCCTCTTGACCCACAATAAGTTGCTCATTCTCGATAAGCCGGCCACATGCGCCTTATGATCATTTCAACCATAGCGACGCTTATGCTCGCCGCGATCGCGCTCGCACGGCTCAATCGGTTTGAAGATAACCGCCAAGGTGATAGTTAACGGTCCATGTGCAATTGTGCATTTGCGCGGTCATCACCTGCCTGTCAACCTGGGATCAGGCCTTGCGGCGGCATCTTTGGCGCGTACAGGGTTGTGTGCATAGATATGAATCAGTACACAGATGTAAAAGAGGCCGGTAACCACAGGTGATGCCAATGGTTACCGGCCTTCTGGCCCCTTGTTGTCAGAACCGAAATCTCATTCCGGCAGTTGGGCCGAGGTGGGGGTCAGCCAATCGGATCAGGCCTGGAACCTGTTGCCGTAGGAGTCGCCCTGGCTGGCCACAACCTCGGCCTGGCGGGCGATGGAGAGCTCCTCGTTGGTGGGGATGACACAGACCGTGACTGTGCTGTCGGGGGTGGAGATGATCCTGCTCTCCTTGGACCGCGCGTCGTTCCTGGCCTCGTCAAGCTTGATGCCGAAGGGTGCCAGCTGTTCGATGACCCTCCTGCGGACGATCTCGTCGTTCTCACCGACACCGGCGGTGAAGGTGATGGCATCCAGGCCGCCCATCTGGGCGGTGTAGTTGCCGATGTAGCCGACGATGCGGTGCACGTAGATGTCCAAGGCCAGCTTGGCGTCCTCATTGCCCTCGGAGATCAGACGGTGAACCTCGCGCATGTCGCCGAAGCCGGTCAGACCGGTCATACCGGAGCGCTTGTTGAAGAGGGTGTCCAACTCGTCCACGCTCATGTGGGCGTTGCGGATCAGGTGGAAGACCACGGCCGGGTCGATGTCGCCGGTGCGGCCGCCCATGACCAGACCCTCAAGAGGGGTCAGGCCCATGGAGGTCTCGACCGGGTGACCGGAGATCTGAGCGGAGGCCGAAGCACCGTTGCCGATATGCAGAACGATCTGACGCAGACCCTCGGCGGGCTTGCCGATCAGGTCGGGGACCAGCTGGCCCACATACTGGTGGCTGGTGCCGTGGGCACCGTAGCGGCGGATGTGATACTGTTCGGCGATTTCCTTGTTCAGGGCGTATGTGGATGCCTTCTTGGGCAGTTCGAAGAAGAAGGAGGAATCAAAGACGAAGACCTGGGGGGTGTCGGGCATGAGCCTGCTCATGACCTCGGCACCCTCGGCCTCGGGCCCGTTGTGGAGGGGGGCCAGGACCGCCAGGTCCTTGACCTGGCTCAGGGTCTTCTCGGTCAGGAGGGCCGGCTTGGGGAAGATGGAGCCACCCTGGACCACTCGATGGCCGACGGCGATGATGCCGGCCTTGTCCAGGTCGGGGCCATACTCCTTGAAGAAGCCCAGAACGCGCTTCAGACCGGTCTCATGGTCGTGGATGGGCTCCTCCAACTCGTGCTTCTGGCCTTGGTACTCGTGCTTGTAGTGTCCATCTACGGGCTCGCCGATCTTCTCGACCAGTCCGGAAGCCAGGGACTGGCTGGTTTCCAGATCCACCAGCTGATATTTGATCGAGCTGGAACCCGAATTGATAACTAGGACGGTTTTCGCCATTGGGGCATCCTCCTGATGTACTGGATAGAGCATAAAGCTCCTCAATCAGTCAACAGGATACTCGTTGGCCCTTACAAATGGCTTTGGAATGCCACTTTCAGGGCATTATCAGCCCTGGAAAACAATGAGGACCCGATTCTGAAGAATCGGGTCCAAGGACCGTGGGGCCTCCCCAAGGGGGGGGGGCCGCTGATGGGAGAGATTCAGCTCTGCTGCGCTTCGACTGCGGTAAGGGCGACGGTATTGATGATGTCGGCCACCAGAGCGCCGCGTGACAGGTCATTGACCGGACGGTTCAACCCCTGCAGAACAGGACCGATGGCCAGGGCGCCCGAGGTGCGCTGGACGGCCTTGTAGCCTATGTTTCCGGCGCAGAGGTTGGGGAAGACGAAGACATTGACCTTTCCGGCAACCTGGTCGCCCTTGGCCTTGGCGGCCGCCACGGTAGGCGACCAGGCCGCATCGAACTGGATCGAGCCGACGATGGGCAGGTCCGGGGCCTTCTCCTTGGCCAATCGCGTGGCCTCCTCGACCAGGTCCACGTCCGGCCCCTTGCCGGAACCCAGTGTGGAATAGGAGAGCATTCCTACCTTGGGGTCGATTCCGAAGGACCGTGCGGTCTGGGCCGACTGGATGGCGATGTCGGCCAGCTGCTCGGCGTTGGGGTTCAGGTTGATGGCGCAGTCGGCGAAGACGGCCACGTGGTCACGGAAGCACATGAGGAAGGCCCCGGAAACCAGGGAGGCATCGGGCTTGGTCTTGATGACCTGCAGGGCAGGACGGACCGTGTTGGCAGTGGAATTGATGGAGCCTGAGACCAGACCATCGGCCTTGCCCAGGACGACCAGCATGGTGCCGAAGTAGGAGGCGTCGGTCAGTTGCTGACGGGCCTGATCGGGGGTCACACCCTTCTTGGCCCTGAGCTGGCAGAGTTTCTCGGTCATGGGTTCCAGGACGCTCTCGTCATCCATGGCCTGGAAGGTGGCCTTGTCAAGGTTGTTCAGGCCCAGTTCCTTCCCCCGGGCCAGTATGGCATCCTTGGCACCGACGATGATCAGGTCGACGATGTCTCGTGCCAGGAGGTAGTCGGCAGCCTTGATGATGCGATCCTCACCGCCCTCGGGCAGGACGATCGTTTTCTTGTCGGACTTGGCTCGTGCCAGGAGGTCGTTCTGGAAAGCCGCCGGCGTGGTGACCCGGGGTTTGGATTCCTCAACGGCGGCGAGTACCTGGTCCAGGTCGACGTCCTTGGTGAAAGTCCGGTAGGCATCTTCACGGATTTGTCCGGCAGTGGGGTCCGAGTCGAAGTCCTTCCTGGAGACGGTCCAGACCGGACGGTCATAATCCTTGAAAGCCTCCTGCAGCGGTGCCTTCTGGTCCTCATTGCAGCCGGAGACGAAGACCCCGGCCAAGGTGGTGCCACTGGCCTCAACGGTCCTGCGGCAGGCCTGTACGGTCTTCATGACCTGCTTGGGTTCGCGGCCGATGGTGCAGACCACCAGAAGGACGGGGGAACGCAGGTCAGCCGCGATGTCGGCATCGAGGTCCATGATTTCCGGGTCGAAGACTTTGGAGTGGTCACTGCCGACCACCAGAACCATATCGGGCTCGGCCTGGGCCATGACCCGATCATGAGCTGCAAGGGCATCGGCACGGGTCTGATCCGGATCCTGCGTCGCCTTGCAAGGACAGGTGCCGCGGCAGGTCTCCGCAGTCAGCTCAGGCGAGCTGCTGGCTTTGATAAGGGTATCGGTCAGCATCTCCTTGCGGCAGGCAACCGGACGTAGGATGGCCGTCTTCATCCGGGCCGACAGGGCCTTGGTAAGACCGTATGCCACGACGTTACGACCGTTGGCCGCCTCCGGGCTGATGATGGTGATGCTTGCAGGACTCACTGTGTCTCTCCTGTTCATAGGTCTTGTGTGACTGCTTCGTTCACAACCATCCTCAGTATAGGTGCTCGATACAACACCCATGGTGCGGGGAAGTCTGAATCAAGGTTTGGAACCTTGGAAATCCAAGGCTTTCACAGTCATTGCAACAGAATGAAATACTCCGGTCGGTCAGGTCTGGCGCCACTATATTGTTTGTCATATGTGTCACGGCAGCTCTGAAGTGCTCCCGACGAAAGGAGTGAAGGAAAGGCTGACCGGTGTGACCTTGACGGAGGTTGCCCAATCAGCCGGGGTCTCCCTCTCAACGGCATCGCGCGTGTTCTCACGTCCTGGCAGGGTTGGGCCGGAAACCAGGAACCGTGTATTGCAAACAGCAAGGCGCCTGGGATACCACCAGAAGGTCGTGTCTGTTCCGACTGATAACCGTATTCAAGGCTTCCTGGCCGTGGTGGTGACGGATTTGGAGAATATTGTTTCAGCCAGAATCGCCAGAGGAATACAACGCTCCTGTCAGTCACGCAAGTTTGGCCTATCCATTCTTGACACACAGGAAAGTGTGGCCCAGGAAGCCGGTTCCATCCGTGGAATTCTGAGCCACGTGGACGGGCTCATCCTCGGGTCCTCCAGACTGTCAGACGCTCAGATTCGGCATTTCGCTTCCACTAAACCAATTGTCGTGCTCAACAGGGTGGTTCCGGGTATTCCCTCGATTTGGGTGGACGAGTCGGCCAGTATCGAACAGGTGCTTGAAGACTTGCGGAGGAATGGGCACAGCTCCCTGTCGTATATGCAGGGTCCAGAGAATTCCTGGCAGAATGTAGTCAGGTTGAGGGCTGCCACGGTCTCTTCCAAAACACACGGGTTGGAACTCAGGGTGCTTCCGTGCGCCTATCCTGTCGAGGAACGTGGCCACAGGGTCTATGAGGCCTTCTTGAGAAGTCCG
The DNA here is from genome assembly GCF_036987015.1 of Bifidobacterium indicum. Classification (NCBI taxonomy): domain Bacteria; kingdom Bacillati; phylum Actinomycetota; class Actinomycetes; order Bifidobacteriales; family Bifidobacteriaceae; genus Bifidobacterium; species Bifidobacterium indicum. The sequence goes on along the minus strand of NZ_BTXM01000001.1, from coordinate 622,398 downwards.
ACGGATGCGGTGTTGACGTTCAATGATGACATCGCCATCGGGTTTGTCCGTTATCTGGAGGAACACGGAATCTCGGTGCCGGAGCAGGTTTCGGTGGTCGGCATTGATGATAACCCGATTGGTCGGTTCATGACCCCGGCCCTGACCACCATCCGTATTCCCCATGCTGAAATGGGTTTTCAGGCTGCCCAGATGCTCATCGATGAGATTCTTCACCTATCAGATCGTCACGCCACGGTTTGCAGCGTCTCCACCAGCCTCATAGAACGAGCAAGCACCGGCGCAGCCCCAGGTCATGTTCTGACGTAGGGCCACGTCGGTGCTGCTTTCGGTCCTTTACCTGACCGACTTGATCGAAAGGACGAAGAGGACGGAGAGGACGGACATGACGATGGCGATCGGGAAGATGTAGATGTAGGTCCCGGTCATCGATACGATGATGGAGGTCAGAGCCATGCCTGCGGACTGACCGGCAGTCGTAGCTGCGTTGATGAAGCCCAAATCCTTGCCCGCGTTCTCCTTGCTGGGAAGAACGTCCACATTCAGTGCCTGGTCGATAGCCATAAAGATTCCCTGCCCTAAGGCCACGAAGATCGAGGCAATGTATATGCCGGTGATGGTACGCATGGCCAGGGGGAAGATGAATCCGATGATGGCCAGTACAGCGGAAAGGGCCACCATGGGTTTGCGGCGGTGAATGCGATCGGATAGCGGCCCCACAAACATGGCCACGATGGAAGCCACCATCTGGAAGATGGCGATTGTCGAAACGACCTTGGCGGCTGATGTCTTGGTCAGACCAATGTAGTCCTGGCAGATGTAAAGCCAATAACCGGAGAGCATCTGGATGGCCAGCAGGAGCAGGGTCCGGCAGCAGAAAGCCTTCCAGAAGTCAGGGGCGTGCATGGGAGGGGTGAAGGAGTAGACGATGTGCTTCCATGCGCTCTGCCCTGTGTCAATGGTCTTTTCGTCCTTGTTGCCGGGCTCCCTGGGGATGATGGCCAGGAAGAGCATGGCCGAGATGAACATGCAGAATGAGGCGATAGTGAAGCCCATGTGGACACTGTCAATGAATCTTGCTCCGACCCAGGCGCCGATGGCCAGGCCAAGGGTGTTGCCGAAGCCGATGGCGGACGAGATCGTACCCCGGTACCGTTTTGGAACGCGGTCCGAAACGGTTGAGTAGATGGGGGAATTCATCATGTTGAAACTGAGTTTGGACAGCCAGAGTGTGATAACCAGACCTGTTATGATGCCGATGTTGCCCATGAGCAGGTAGAAGGCCAGGGTGAGCCATGCGCCCCAGAAGAGCCATGGTGAACGGCGACCGAATCTGGATCTGGTCAAATCGGACAGGGCACCGACGACGATGTTGGCGACCAAAGCCACGATGGAGCCGATTGAGGTCATTGTTCCTAAAACAGCGGTGGGGTTGGAGGCTCCCATGTCCTTGATGCGCTGTGGCAGCAGGACCTGGCTGACCATGGCGAAGCCGATGGACATGATAATCCAGAATGCCAGGTAGCCGATGGTCCATCGGGCCAGGTTGAACCCCTCGACGTCTATTCCGTCATCATCGGCCTCCATGGCCTGTTCCGATAAATCCGTTTTGTGTGAATCCATGAATCTCTCCTTTAACCTCAACAGCCTTGTTCAGATGGAAATAAGGTCCTTGGCCGTGAAGCCCAGCCTGACCTGATGGTGGTCTCCCTCAGGGTTGGGGAATCTGACCAGGGCGCGCCGGGTCTGGCCGTCGAAAAACCATCCACTGGTGGTCTCACGGAATCGGTCCATGCTCAGATGCCTCTTCAGGGGTCTGCCGTCCAGCTCGACCTCGAGGGGGGCCATGGTCCTGGACAGCACGGCCAGGGTCATCCGCTTGACCTTGGTCGTGAAATCACCAGTGCCATCCATATTCAGAGTGACGCCCTGCTCATCGGGGTGGACGCTGATTTCGGTCTGCCGGTACCCACCATGGAGGTAGTCCATGGAAACGCCATCATCCTCATACAGGTCGAAAGATGTCTCGCGATTGGGCTCGACCAGAATCTCCAAGTGGTCGATGGGATCATGATGGAGATTGGTCAGCTCCTGGCAGGTCGGTATGATGCCTCCAGCTCGCATGAAGAGCGGAATGCTGCCCAGGTTAACGGGAACCTCGATTTGACTACCTCCAGGGATATACCGGTGGCTGGTCAAATCGAACCAGTCGGTCCCCTTGGGGAGGTAGACCTGAATGCTGTCTACGCCCTTGTCCAGGACGTTGGCCACCAGGAGGGAGGGCCCCAGCATGAATTCGAAGCTCTCCTCATAGGTGCGGGGGTCGTTCTGGAATTCATAGACCAGGGGACGCATGATGGGTGACCCGTCTACGGACGCCTGATGGAGTAGGGCATAGAAGTATGGGGCGAGGCTGTAGCGAAGCCTCATGGCCTTGCTGATGTACTTGGTGTAGGCCGGATACATCCAAGGCTCGGTGACCGTGTTGTCCGTATTGCAGGAATGAATAGAGAAGCGGGGTTGGAAGATGCCGTTCTGAACCCAGCGCACGAAGAGCTCCGGGTCCGGGGCCGGGCCATCGAAACCGCCGATGTCACACCCCTGGTTCGCCACTCCCGACAGGCCCATACCCAGGATGGTCGGTACGTTGTACTTGAGATTGGTCCAGCTGGTTCCGTTGTCACCCGCCCAGGTCTGTGCGTAGCGCTGAATGCCCGCAAACCCGGCCCGGTTGATAACGTAGGGTCGGGTGCCGGGTGCGTATTCCTTGACTGCATCCTGTGCCGTCTTGGCCATCATGGTTGACATAATCGGTTTTACCATGCTGATGGGAAGGTGCTGTCCTTCGGCATCGACCAGGGCCTGGTCTTCGTTGATTTCATACTCGTTGTTATCGTTCCAGATGCTGGTAATGCCCAGGGAGAGCAGGTTATTCCGCATCTCCGCGGCCCATGCCCGACGGCCGGACGGGCTGGTGAAATCCACGAAGTGGGCCGGTCCGCCCCAGTATCGGTCCTCCTGCCAATCCGTGCCGTCGGGTGTCCTGACGTAGGCCTCCTCCTGTTCCATCCGTTCGGTGTAAGGGTGGGTTGTCAGCATGCCCGGCTTTATGTTGGGCGCCAGGAGGGCCCCCTTCCCCTTGAGATGGTCCACGAACCCCTTGGGGTCGGGGAAGCGGGTCTTGTTCCATGTGAAGACGTAACGTTTCCCGTCCGGTCCGCTCGTGTACCCGGAGGAGAGGAAGAATCCATCACAGGGGATGTCGTTCTCTCTGCAGGTGTCGATGAAGTCTTCGATGGCCTTGTCGCAGTCCTTGTCAAGTTCGGTGTAGAACATGGTTGAGCCCATGTATCCCAAGGATGACAGTGGCATCATGACGCTTTTTCCGGTCAGATCCGTGTAGTGATGGACCACATCGGCAATGGTGGGCCCACCGATGAAGAAGAGGTCAATGTCGCCGGCTTCTGCCTGAAAGTAGCTGTACCGGAGCCAGTAGTTGCTGTGTTCGGAATCCATGTCAAAGACCGAGTCGGCACTGTTGTTGTAGAAGAGGCCGTGGGCCAGGCCGGTGTCCTCGTTGAAATCAATGTAGAAGGGGATCATCTTGTAGAGGGGATCGCTCTTGGAGGCATCCCACCCCAGGGAGTCCGTGTTGTGCATCCGCATCCTGCGGCGGCGCTTGTCGAGGTCACCGGATTTCTCGCCGAACCCATAAAAGTGTTCGTGGTCTCCCATGCTGGAATAGTGGGTAGGGCGGCCCAGGCTGTCTTCGACGAAGGCCCTGCCGGGCAGGTCACGATGGATTACTCTGCCTTCCAGGTCGGTAATCGTGAAAGCAAATGGTTCCGGGGCTATATTCAGGATATATCGACCATTGGTGACGGTCTTGATTCCTTCAGGCCCATCCGCCACATCTATCTGTATGGGTTTGACCCGCTCGCGCTCATCGGCCATCAGATGATCGGTACTATCCTTCCAAGCGGTCTTGACCAGGGCATAGGAGAGTTCGGGTTTGAACTCCTGGTCAAAGGTGCTCCGTATACGGATGATGTTCTGGTCGAGCAGGTAGATTCTGAATCTGGCTCCGTTGGTGACCAGGTCCAAATAATCACCATGGTTGTCCATACTGATCAGCTTGGTGCTGGTTTTCATGACTGCCCTCCTTGGCGTCCTTGCGTGGAATAGCTTCACAACGGCCGCCCACCGAGGTGCTTATGCCCATTCGGCAGCGTCATGCTGCCTGACGTCCATTGCGATTACCTCCATTGTCGTCAGAAGGCAGGGAGAGCAGGAGGGTTTGCCAAGATTTTCCAAAAGGCGGATGAGATTATTGATTTCACAGGGAAGTTGCCGCCCCTGAGCATCCGGCAGGTTGGAGCATACCAGGATATGAAAAACCCCACCACCCGAAGGTGATGGGGATTCCGGAGGTCCTATCTGTGGTCGGGCTGATTCATCAGCCTGCAGGACCAGCTGATGATATTACTCGTTGTCTCCGGCGGTGGCGGCGGTGGCGGAGATGTTCTCCTGGCCGGCGCGGTTGGCATCGGGCCAGACCCAATCGGTGTAATCGGGGTGGTCGTAGCCCTTGTCCACGGCGAACTGGAAGGCCTCGTCGCGGAACCTGGTCCACTTGTCGATCTGGTCGGCGTACTTCGAGGCATCCACCATCTGCAGGGCGGAGGCCGCCAGGCACCAGCGATCCATGTTGTTGACCCGTACCATGTCGAACGGTGTGGTGGTGGAGCCCTGCTCCTCGTAGCCGTGAACCTTGAAGCTGTCGTGGTTGGGGCGGCCGTGGATCAGGCGGTAGATCGAGCCGGGATAGGCGTGGAAGGCGAAGAGGACGGGCTTGTCCTTGCTGAAGAGCTTGGTGAACTCCTCATCGGACAGGGCCTGGTCGTTCTCCTCGACGTCCTGGATCTTCAGCAGGTCGACGACGTTGACGAACTGGACCTTCAGGCCCAGCTTCTGGAGCATGTCATCGGCTGCCAGGGCTTCCTGGGTGGGAACATCACCGGCGGTGCCGATGACGATGTCGGCATCCTCGGCATCCTTGGCGTTGGAAGCCCAATCCCAGCGTGCGGCGCCCTTCTCCAGTTCGGCTGCGGCCTCGTCCACACTCTGATAGGTGGCGGCGGGCTGCTTGCCGGCGAAGATGGCGTTGATGCAGTTGGTGGACTTGTAGCAACGCTCACCGACGTTCAGCAGCATGTTGGCATCCGCGGGGAAGTAGATGTTGCTGACGTGGTCGTTGTTGAAGTTCTTGTTCAGCAGGATGTCGACGAAGCCGGGATCCTGGTGGGAGAACCCGTTGTGGTCCTGACGCCAGACGTGCGAGGTGACCAGGAGGTTCAGTCCGGCGATGGGCTTGCGCCACGGAATCTCGCGGACCGTTGCCTCCAGCCACTTGGCGTGCTGGTTGATCATCGAATCGATGACGTGGACGAAGGACTCGTAAGAGCTCCAGATGCCGTGACGGCCGGTCAGGAGGTAGCCCTCCAGGAAGCCTTCCATCTGATGCTCGGAGAGCTGCTCGATGACCTGGCCGGTGTGGGCCATGTGCTCGTCGGTCAGTTCAGAGAGGTAGTCGGCGTCCCACTGCTTGTTGGTCACATCGTAGGCGGCGGCAAGACGGTTCGAGGCAGTCTCGTCGGGTCCGAAGATGCGGAAGTCGGTGGGGTTCTTGGCCAGGACGTCGCGTGTGTAGTAACCCAAAACGCGGGTGGCCTCGGTGGCTCCCCAGCCGTGACCATGCTTCTTCACGTCGATCTCGTAGTCGTGCACGTCGGGCAGTTCCAGCGGCTTGAGCAGCCGGCCACCGTTGGCGTTGGGGTTCTCGCCGATACGCAGGTCTCCCTTGGGCATGAAGCTCGTCACCTCGGGCCGCAGGGCACCTTTCTCGTCGAAGAGCTCCTCGGGCTTGTAGGAGGAGAGCCAGTCCTTGAGGACCTGGAAGTGGGCCTCGGTATCGCGGGCGGAGGCCAGCGGCACCTGATGGGCGCGCCAGGAACCCTCGGTCTTCTTTCCGTCGATGAACTTGGGGCAGGTCCATCCCTTGGGCGTGCGGAAGATGATCATCGGGTAGAAGGGACGGGTCATGTCATCCGTCTGCGCCCGGGCCTTGATGTCGCAGATCCTGTCGAAGACGGTCTCCATGAGGTCCGCGAACCGGGCGTGGATGGAGAGGTGGTCCTCGTTGTCGAAACCGGCCACGAACTCGAAGGGCTCGTATCCCATGCCGTGGAAGAACTCGTGCAGCTCCTCGTCCGAGATACGCGACAGGATGGTCGGGTTGGCGATCTTGTACCCGTTCAGGTGCAAAATCGGCAGGACGATGCCGTCGGTACGGGGGTTGACCAGCTTGTTGGACTGCCAGCCGGTGGCCAGGGGGCCGGTCTCGGCCTCACCGTCGCCCACGATGCAGGGGACGAAGAGGCTGGGGTTGTTCATGATGGCGCCGTAAGCATGGGAGAGGGCATAGCCCAACTCGCCACCCTCGTGGATGGACCCGGGGGTCTCAGGCGCGAAGTGGGAGGGAATGCCGCCCGGGTAGGAGAACTGACGGAAGAACTTCTGCAGTCCGGCCTCGTCATTGGTGATCTTCGGGTAGTACTCGCTGTAGGTGCCATCCAGATAGGACTGGGAGGTACCGGCAGGGCCGCCGTGGCCTGGCCCCATGATGATCACGGTGTTCTGCTGGTGGTCGGCTATCAGGCGGTTGATGTGGCCGAGCAGGAAGTTCAGGCCGGGGGTGGTGCCCCAGTGGCCGACCAGACGGTGCTTGACATCCTCCCGGGTGAAGGGCTCCTTCATCAGGGGGTTGCTGCGAAGATAAATCTGTCCGATGGAAAGGTAATTGGCTGCGCGCCAATACTTATCGACGGCCTCGAGGGTCTCCTCGGCGATGGGGGTATCCAGCTTCGCCCAGGGGGTGCCAATAACAGGATTCGTCATGTGTACTCCTGCACTATAGTGCGATTGTTTATTTACCTCGGTTACAGGTCATAATGTCGTTTCTTCTGCGCGAACCATGACCCATATCCAATGCTCTTATGCTACGTGAAAGAGCAGACTTTCTGAACGTTTTCTTGCTGTGTGTGTTCACTCTTGTGAGAAAAAGCTTGGCTTTTGTCTGGTTTCACTTGCTTTGACAGACGGGGGGGGAGATGGCATTGCGGGTGTGCGGGAGCGGTCTGAACCAAAACCCCAGCGGTTTCGCAGACCGGTACGCTCCACCCTCTCAGCCTGGAGGGGAGTGGCGTTACCATTGTCGAAAACACCGACAATACTGTAGGTATCCTTCTGACCGGATTCCGGATCCCGGCGCAGACAGGGGCACAGACAAGGTACGACCGTATATAAGGAGTCATATGGCACAGGGTCCCGTCCTGGTGGTTGATTTCGGCGCACAGTATGCACAGCTTATTGCCAGGCGCGTCAGGGAGGCGGGTGTTTATTCGGAGCTGGTTCCGCATTCCATGTCCGTGGATCGGATGCTGGACAAGGATCCCCAGGCCATCATCCTCTCCGGCGGCCCGGCCTCGGTCTATGTGGACGGTGCCCCAGCCATCGACCGTCGTATCTTCGAGGCAGGTGTGCCGGTTTTGGGCATCTGCTACGGCTTCCAGGTCATGGCTCACGAGCTGGGTGGCCTGGTCGACAAGGCGGCCCAGGGTGAATACGGCAAGACCGAAGCAGTAATCGATGACCCCAGGGGTATTCTGCAGGACTCCCCGGCCAGACAGGACGTCTGGATGAGCCACGGTGTGGCCGTCAATCAGGCCCCGGAGGGATTTGAGGTCCTGGCCCATACCGAGGGAGCGCCGGTGGCGGCCATGCAGGATCCGGCAAGGGGTCTCTATGGGGTCCAGTGGCACCCCGAGGTCACCAACACCCCGATGGGGCAGGACCTCATCGAGCATTTCCTCCATGATTGCGCCGGTCTGCCCTCCAACTGGAATGCCTCCAACATCATCGATGACCAGGTCCAGGCCATCCGGCGTACGGTCGGTCCCCACCGGGTCATTTGCGGACTTTCGGGAGGCGTGGACTCCGCCGTGGCCGCCGCTCTGGTCCACAAGGCGGTGGGGGATCGGCTCACCTGCGTCTTCGTTGATCATGGCCTGCTGCGCAAGGGCGAGGTGGAACAGGTCAAGCATGACTTCGTCAAGGCCACGGGCATCAGGCTGATCGCCGTCGATGCATCCGAGGATTTCCTTTCCGCCCTCAAGGGTGTTTCCGAGCCGGAGCGCAAGCGGAAGATCATCGGCGAGAAGTTCATCCGCGCCTTCGAGAAGGCCGCCAGGCAGGTTGTGGAGCAGGCCGGCCAGCAGGGCGAGGAGGTCTGCTTCCTGGTCCAGGGAACCCTCTATCCGGATGTGGTGGAGTCCGGTGGTGGTGACGGCGCCTCCAACATCAAGTCGCATCACAATGTCGGTGGTCTCCCCGAAGACCTGAACTTCACCCTGGTGGAGCCCCTGCGGACCCTCTTCAAGGATGAGGTCAGGGCCATCGGCACGGAGCTGGGCCTGCCCGACGAAATCGTCTGGCGTCAGCCCTTCCCGGGTCCTGGTCTGGGTATCCGCATCATCGGCGACATCACCCGGGAACGGCTGGATCTTCTCCGGGAGGCTGATGCCATAGCCCGTGAGGAGATGACCAAGGCCGGTCTGGACCGTGACATCTGGCAGTGCCCTGTGGTTCTTCTGGCCAATGTCCACTCGGTGGGCGTCCAGGGTGATGAACGCACCTACGGTTCGCCTATCGTCCTGCGTCCGGTCGGTTCGGAGGATGCCATGACGGCCGACTGGTCCCGTATTCCCTATGATGTGCTGGCGACCATCTCCACCCGGATCACCAACGAGTGCCCGGGCATCAACCGCGTGGTCCTGGATGTTACCTCGAAGCCGCCGGCCACCATCGAGTGGGAGTAAGAAGGTTCCGCTTCAAAGACGGCCTGCGCAGGTTCATGCCTGTGTGTAAATGCAGGAACCTTGCAGTTTTGCCCGCTTCTGTCGATGATGTGAAGTTAAGCCTATGGATCAGCCTCGGAACCCTAGCGGTCCGGGGCTTTTCGCTGTCCCAGAACCGGCGCCTTCATTTCGCGTGTTGCCGTTGAAACAAACAGACCAGACCCGGCAGCAGTCCGTGAGTGACGTGGCTCAGATTACGCCCGACTGGTTTCGTCGCTGGCCTTCCTGAGGGTCTTTGACGGCTCGGTATCGTTGCGCGAATACTATTTCAGGCTTCGCTTCAGAACCTGAGGCATCTTCCTCGAGCTGATCATCCCGATTGCATCATCTGAGTCGTCTGACGGATCATCGGGTGGAACACGGCGTTTGATTCCCTCGGTTTTTGCCTGCGGATTGATCACTTGCACGTTCAGGGTGGTGTTAATCTCCTCGACCGAAGTCCAACGCTTGATAAGCACCTCCTCACAAAGGCCAGCAGTTTTGTACACTCATCATGCATGAAATGTCCGTTGGTTGCGAGGGTCATGGATGTGGCCGCGGTTATTCCTGTCTTCCTCCAACGGTGCCCGGCAACACCCCGCCGCCAGCGATGAGTGCAGTCCCGCCGACCATCCCTGAACCGCCGGAGGCAATAGCTCCGCCGCCGAGATAGGTCTCCTCCGGTTTCTCGCCAGCTTCAGGGTTCCGTTCCTCATGCGTGGCTATCGCGTCGGCAACGCACGCAACCACGAAAGGTGCGATACCGACGTAAGTGATCCTCAGCAGGAAAACCTCCTGCATCCCGCCCTGTATTCCACGCACGGCTGCATCGGCGAAATCGACGGTTGTGTAAACACTCCGCTTGATCCCGTCACCATATGACGCATGGCTGGTGTGCCCGGGGAAGGATGCTTTCCGGAGCGATGCGACAGAGATCACTGAAATCTTGAATCTTCCAGTCACGAATCCCTCTGAACAGTCTGTTGCGGAAGTAGATTCCGCGGACAAGGCACTGATCGAGCAGTACAGGAGCCGCCTGCTGCCCAGCTCTCCGAGCAAGCCGATCTCCATGCGGGGGTCAACTGCTTCTCAGTGCCCATGATGATTTCTCCGCAGGCCTCATGGTCTGCAAGACCGGTGCCGTTGAACAGTTTGGACAACCATGCCCTGAAGTTATTATCAACGCTCTTGGCTTTTTTGAAGTAGGGGAGTGCCGATATTTCCTTCACGAAGCAAATCAAAGGGCCGGGTATGCCGGTGCCGTCATTGATGGTTCCACCCGAACCGGCCATGTCGCTGGTCATGTGGGACAACCACTCGATTGTTCAGAAGGTGGATTTCTTCTGCAAGTTCTTTCCGAGATATTGCCGGTGCGATCGGGCACGGGTACGACGAGAAGGTCCCCGCCCGTATTAGTGCCTAGAGACAAGCCGCTGAAATGAGTGAAGATCGACATCGCCAATCCACCGATGCTGAAATGGTGTGCGAAGTAGCGGAAGTGGTGCTGTTGTCCGCCGCCAAAGGCATTGGTGTCGCCATCCGCTGACAATGGATGGTGCTTTTCGGGGGTCCTTATCGCCCCACTGAGGGAGTCGCCTGTATATCCTTCGATCCGGGCGATCTTTTTGATGATTCGCTCGACTTACCATGACCCGGTCGCTTGCGCGGTCGATCGAGAGCCCCCCGGCGAAGAAGTCGTCGGTAAGGCCGGCAATGACACCGCTGATCACGGCAACGACGTAATCGACCTTATCCGCTTCGCGACTACCTTCCGCTCGCACTCGATATGGTCTGGTAACCGTTCTGGGATCCTGATGCTGACCTGATCGGCTATATTGGTTGACTCGGTGCTGACAGCATCGGAATCGATGCGCCCAGGCAACAAACGATGCTCTGGGAACACTATTTCATATTGCATGACCGGCATATCGTCATTGGGGGTTGTCGGTTCCGGCACCGGATCCGTCTTTCCTGTGTGTTCCGCGAATAATCGGGACCGCTGATTGCTCATCACTGCACATTGTCATGAATCGAGACCTGTCTGGTCCGGTCCTTGTGATCCTTGGGGGTGGCATCTTCGTTCGTTTCCGCAACGATGCGCAAGCTGCCTCTCCCGAGGTCAACAATAGCGAGGGTATCTGGGGATCGTCGGTTTCCGAGATACCTCGGTGCCATACAAGGTGCACATGGGGAGGATTGAACATCATTCCACGAGACGTGAGCCATGGTACCGGTGAAGGCGAGCGATTTATTTGTTTTTTGGGGGGTGGGGTAACGATCAGCCCTCATTCGGTACCGGATGGCAGGGAAAGAAGATGGCATGGAAACCGGCGTCGAATGTCCGGCAATCCATGCCATCCGAATCAGGAGGAGAGTCCGCCATGCATCTCAGACCGTAGAGTCGAGGACCAGACCCTCGTTTGCCTCTTCCCTCACGAAGAAAGGCGTTTTCAGGCCTTCGAGTGTCACTCGGCGGATAGAGCAATGGTTGGTGTTTTCCATGAAGATGCCGGATTGGCTCAATTTGGGGGCGTTCGCAATCATTGCCGGTTCTGCCGGCTGGCTATCCTCGTCCATGCTTATATCCATATCATGCATGGTCAGGTCCTTGATTGGCATCTCGGGCAGACCATAAATAAATGCCGCGGTCGACCTGACTTTGGTGGCGCGGATGTCATGAATGAGAATGTGCCGGTATTGCGGGGTTCCTGAATCGACGGGTCGGGAGGATTTGTCCCAAACACAGGGTTCTTTTCCTGCTGGTCCATAATGGTAGTATGAATTAATCACTACGGGGCAGAGGGTATCAGCCATGACGATGTCGGATGCCACGATATCTGAGATGACTCCGCCCCGGCCACGTCTCGTTTTCATTCTGATTCCACGATCGGTCTGATCAAACACGCAACCGGTGATGACCACGTTGCGTATGTCGCCACTCATCTCACTGCCAAGGACAACTCCGCCGTGGCCATGCAGCATGTTGCATCCACTGATGATGATGCCCCGACAAGCGGACTTACGTGTGGTCTGTTCTGTTCCGGACTTGATGGCGATACAATCGTCACCTACATCAAATGTGCAGCCTAACACTCTGACATTGCTACATGATTCGGGATCCAACCCGTCAGTATTGGGTGAATCTGATGGATTGTGCACGGTCACGTTGGTGATGAGCACGTTGTTGCTTTCCAATGGATGCAGGGTCCATGAAGGTGAATTCACGAACGTTAGATCCTGGATGGAGATGTTGCTGCAGTTTTCCAGCGACAACAGGAACGGTCTGGGATATTCGAGATTGTCTGTGCTGAACCGCTTCCACCAGGTTTGCCCACTCCCATCTATCAAGCCGGTACCTCTGAGTGTGACATGATCGAGACCTGTGCCGTATATGCAGGCACGGTGCATTTCCCTCGAGACGCCTTCCCATCGGGAGATGACCGGCGGATAGAGAGATGAATCAGGAATGAAACTGATGCGAGATCCCGATTGAACCGTAAGTGTCAGGTTGTCGCAAAGGGCAATGGACCCTGTCCGGTAGACGCCGCCTTGCAGAACAAGCTCACCACCGCCTTGGGTGCGGATAGCTTCAATCGCACTGGTGAATGTCTCGGTATTGTCCGTCGTTCCATCTCCGACGCCGCCAAAATCTTCAATCGTATATTGACTCATTGTTCCGATGGCTTCTTATCTGTCTCTTTTGACACAATAAATGTTAACAAGCAGTAAGCTAGCACTTTTCCATGTGCAGTCAAACTGTGCATAATGGTTGATTACCGCTTTTCAGCAGTTGCAGAGCTATACAGGTTCGCATTGAACCACACTGCAAACCGTGCAGGCTGAAGGACCGGGAGAGGGGGGGGGGAGAGATGGCGATAACCATACGGCTGCAGTTGATCTGGCTGAGTCTTCGTGACTGCGGAGTAACGGGCATTGTAACCAACTGACTTGGTGGTGATGACGAGCTGCAAGTCGGCTGAACGTTTGATATGTGCAAGTGCCCGGGTTATGGATCATCTGACATTCAAGAACGGGACAGCCGTGATTGAAGACACCGACAAACCGACCCTGGGGGGGGGGGATAGCTGACTCTACTGTATGGTCCTGGCCACGGTCGTCTATTCTCAAGAGCCGACGAGAGAAATGAGCGGGAGTCCGCTGATGTCGGCAGTCTATGTGGGTTTCAGGGTTCTGTCGTCCGGTGGCTCTTTTCGTGATTGCAATGCAGGGCATCTCATCGTGTTCCGTGCGTTATGGAGAGTGAGAGCCATGTCGCTTGGTCACGTTCGTAGGCTACGCATATCGCTGAACTTACATGATCATTGTGCTGTTCCGGTCGAAGCCGACTGATTCCTCGACGCTTGCCGGCCAGAGGCTGCACCAGTCGGGCACGCGGGTGCCTTCGACTTCGTCGGAGTTTGGATAGGAGGGCTTGATGTCCAGAATCGGACAATCCTCCGCCACATCAATATGTCGGACCGCGGTGATCCCATTGATGGCATCCACCTGCCCGACCTCCACCAACGATATGGCTATTGGATTCGGCCTGACCGGGGAAGGCGTGGCGAAAACGCCGACAGGCCTAATACGGCATGATGATTCACCGGGGGCTATACCCCCCCCCCTCCCGCGGAGGGGAGTACCAGGGACGCTCCTGAGGCAATTATGCGGGGTGGATCCGGTCGGAGCTGCAGATTCCCAACAAAGAGCATGAGCGTCTGACCACGGCCTTCAATCCGGTCCACTCCGATGGATGCCATCGTGGACCTGGCCAGGAGTGCGGAATGCAGTACCTGGTGGTCGCCACCAAGCACCATGAGGGATTCGCCATGTACCGGTACCGGCGGACCCCTGCAGCGTCTGCGACCCCCCCCCCCTCCACCGGGATGTGATCGGCGAACCCTCCCTGGCCTGACGAAGGCCGGTCTCCGCTTCGGCCTCTACTGCTTCCAGGACCTTGACTGGCACGACCCCGATGGTGGAGTTTACCTCTCGAACGACATCGAGTCGGCCGACATGACCTGGGCAACAGTCGGGATTTCCGGGGGAGAAGAACCACCAGAGGGCCTTCGACCACACGATTCTGCCGCAGATCGAAGAGATCATGGGCAACTACTGTGTGACATCGCCGTGGCCTGGCTCGATGTGCCCATGACCCTGAGTGACGAGCTTAGCCAGACCATCTATGAGACGGTCAAGCATCTCCAACCGGACTGCCCGATCAACTCACGACTGGGCGTAGGTCGCTACGATTAGTCTCTCTGGGTGACAACGAGATTCCGGACGACGATGATGCCGGCATCAAGACGGTGGACGACGGCGAGGTGGATTACGATTCCATCGTAGAATTCAAATCTTCCATGCCGGGCCTGTACGAAACGGCCGGGACCATCAACGATCTCCTGCCCGACCCGCAATGGAAGAGCGCGCGGACCATCCACGACTACAAAACCACCTGAACCGGTATGGAATCAGCTGCCAGCTCATGCAGGGCTTTGACGGCCTGGACATGGTGCCCATGGCAGCCGAGGAAGCCTTGCCGGGGGCAAGGGCCCTGGAGGACAGAGCGGTTCGGGTCCCCCCGAATCCTAAGACCCCGCACCGGACGGTGTGAAGTCTGTCCACACCGGGTCAAATCGATAATCGCCCTGGATCCGCAGCACAGTCCGGTCAGGCTGACTCTCGACGAGGGGGTCGAGTCTCACTGCCAATCCGATTATGGAGAACAGGGAGCGGATGACCGCCTCATACATGAACCCGGTGAGAATGCCATGAAGGAACCCCCTCTTGTAGGTCCTGGGTATCGTCGTGCCGGTCCTCTTCCGTGCTGCTCGGCCTGCACTGCCGATCGGGTCTTGCTGCCGGGTAACCCGGTCGGGGCGGAGGGTGATTGTGATCCGTTCAAGACCTGTTTGCGATGCTGTGCATGATTGGTTGTATATTGGTGTTTGTCCGGTAAGAGTAAATCTCCCACAGGAGGCGTCCCATGTTGCAGGACTGGCGATTTAGGTACCGGTTGCACTGACCGGATTCGTACCACCAGAAGCCTGTATGGGCGGTCGCATGGATCAGAGGTCACGGACTGTGCGGGCGCCGGGAAATGCCACTCATTCTTCATCACCCCACAGCCGTTTCGTACCGCTGACCAAACTATGGGGTGTACACAGTTCAAGGATGAGAAAGGACAACCGATGGGATTGGCGGAAGGCATGAATACCAGGGTCAGAGCCCTGGCGCCAAGCGACATTCTGACATTCAACAACGAAATAGCCGGGATCGACGGTATCGTCAAACTGACCCTGGGGGAGCCGGACTTCGCCACTCCCGGTCATGTCAAGGCGGCCGGAATCAGGGCGATCGAGGACAACCGGAGCCACTACACGCCAAGTCGTGGTCTGCCGGAACTGCGGCGTGCGGCATCCACCTACCTGGCTGATCGGTATGGCACGGAATATGATCCGGACAGTCAGCTCCTGATAACGGCGGGCGCCACGGGCGGTATCTTCTCCAGTCTGACGGCCATGATCAATCCGGGCGATACGGTCGTCATCCCCACACCCATTTTCCCTCTGTACATTCCCATCGCTCGGTTGAATGGGGCGAAGACACTCTTCGTCGACACCTCCCAGGACGGTTTCATCCTCACGCCGGACAAGCTCCGTTCGGTCATTGGGCAGGAGGGGGAGAAGATCAAGGCCCTGGTTCTGAACTATCCGACCAATCCCACTGGGGTCACCTACTCCCGGGAGGACCTGGAGGCCTTGGCCGAGGTGATCCGCGGTAAGGACATCTTCGTCCTGAGCGACGAGATCTATTCCGAACTGACCTATGAGGAACGACATGTCTCCATGGGGTCGATCCTGCCCGAACAGACCGTGGTCCTGAACGGGGTATCCAAGTCCCACGCCATGACCGGGTGGAGGGTCGGCATTACGGCAGGGCCGCCCGACGTGATCGATCAGGTGGGCAAGGTCAGCGAGTTCAGTATCACCTCGGTCACCACCAACGCCCAGTACGCCGCCCTCGAGGCCCTTTCGAAGGGGGTGGATGATGCGGAACCCATGAGGCGGGCATACCGGGAGCGCAGGGATTTCCTGATCCGCTCCCTGCCCCAGGTCGGTATGGGTGTCATCGACCCCAAGGGTGCTTTCTACATCTTCGCCAAACTGCCGGAGTCCATGGAGGACAGCTGGAAGTTCGTCTACTCCCTGGCCCGGGAAGCCAAGGTGGCAGTCATTCCGGGCGCCAGCTTCGGTCCTGGTGGCGAGGGATATGTTCGTCTCTCCTATGCGGCCTCCATGGATGATCTGCAGCTCGCCGTGGAACGCATCGGACGGTACATGGAGACGCACTGTTCATAGTGTGTACCCCCTTCCGGATGGCAAGTCCTGCATGCACCGTGCCAGATGGGCCCGGCGGCTCGATAGCCATGGCGGGAATCATGTATGTCGTCGTACGCGGTACCGAGCAATGCCCGAGGCAAGTGAACCGGAACCGAAGCAGATGGTCCCTGGTCCCCGGCTCGTTGATTCCGGTCAGGGCAGGAATGTGATAAGGCCGCATGCCGGGTGAACACACGGATAAGAACCGGTAAGAAGCAACCAGCGGTCGTGGGTGGGGTGCCCCCCATCATCGACCAGGAAAGGAAGATCTCATGACAAGCATCCTTATGTACTCTGTCCGCCCCGACGAGATGAAGGCCGTCGAGGCATGGTCGCGCGAGAACGGCATCACCGTGGATGCCACGGAGGAGGAGTTCGGCCCCGCGACGGTGGACATGGTCGAGGGGTATGACGGCCTGGTGATCCAACAGCATGCCGCCGTCCCGCAACCTGAGGTCTATCAGCGCCTCAAGTCTATGGGCATCAAACAGCTGTCACTGAGAATCACCGGGTACGACATCGTCAACCTGGAAGCAGCCACCGAAAACGGACTGATGGTGACCAACGTGCCGGCCTATTCTCCCAGGTCGGTCTCCGAGCTGGTCCTGGCCCATGTCATGCGTCTGGTACGTCACCTGGGGGAGGCCAGCGCTCGCGAGTCCCATGACGATTACAGCTGGACCGGTCTGCAGGCCCGCGAGATCCATGACCTGACCGTTGGAATCATCGGCGCCGGCAAGATCGGTTCGGCCGTGGCCAGGATCTTCAAGGCCCTGGGTTCCACGGTCATTGCCAACGATCCCGTTCACCGTCCGGAGTTGGCTGACACCCTGGACTACGTCGACCTGGACACGCTCCTGACCAGGGCCGACATCGTCACGGTTCACACCCCTCTTGATGAGGTCACCCACCACCTGATTGATGCGGACGCCCTGGCTAGGATGAAGGAGTCGGCCTTCCTCATCAATGCGGCCAGGGGTCCCATTGTGGACACCCGGGCCCTGATTGCGGCCCTTCAGGGGAAAACGATCGCCGGGGCGGGCATCGATACCATCGAAGGCGAGGCCGGAATCTTCGAGAACGACCTGAGCGCGACGGGGGTCGACAACCCTGGTCTGCAGACCCTCAAGGCCTTGCCCAACGTCGAGGTCTCGCCGCATATCGGGTTCTATACGGACGCCGCCGTGGATGCCATGGTCAACATATCCCTGGACGATGTGAAGACCATCCTGGAAGGTGGCCACAGCGAGCATCAGGTGAACTGACCGGAGACAGGGTATGGGAATGTGCCGGGAGGATGATCCACCCCGGTGCACGCCCGTGTCCTGGTGGGTGCACCTCTCTGGTATCGGTCTTGGAGCATTGCCGCTTTCCGAAGTGAATGGGTGGTGGACCTGTGCCCTCCATACGGGGAGGGTGAGGAAGGCCTCATCCCTCGTTGGGGGCGAAGGTGATGGTTCCCTTGTCCGGGTCCATGCTCTCCACGATGGCCAGGGATTTGAGATTGTAGCCTTCCTGACGCAGGGCGCGGCCGCCCTCCTGGAAGCCCTTCTCCACGGCGATGCCGATGCCTTCGATGGTCACCTGGGCATCGTGGCAGATGTCGATCAGGCCGTGCAGTGCGTTCCCCTTGGCCAGGAAGTCGTCGATGAGGATCACATGCTCGCCCTTGGTCAGGAAGCGCTTGGCAACGATGACCGGATAGACCCTCTGTTTGGTGAAGGAATAGATTTCGGCCACGTACTGGTCCCCATCCAGGTTGATGGACTGGGTCTTCTTGGCGAAGACGACGGGAACGTTGCCGAAGTGCCTGGCGGCCAGGCAGGCCAGGCCGATGCCCGAGGCTTCGATGGTCAGGATCTTGTCCACCCGGCGACCGGCGAAGAGTCGGGCCCATTCGGCACCCATGTGGTCGAAGAGGGAGACATCGCACTGGTGATTGAGGAAGGCATCAACCTTGAGTACATTGCCGGGCTTGACCGTTCCCTGGCGTCTGATTCGTTCCTCAAGTTCCTTCATCTTGCTTTCCTTACATTCCTGCCAACGGGGTTCTTGACCCGACCGATCGATTCCAAGATAACCCCGCTGGAAGACCATGGTCCCGCGGGAGTGAATCAAGGGCATCCATCTTATGGTGAGTCGGCGGAAGCTTCTGGCGTGTCCGCCTGCAAATCCGCTGATTTGAGCGCTGCCTTGCTACTGTGACAATTGAACCTGATGGTTACGTATCTCATCTGATACGTTCATATACTAAGGAGGACCATATGGGGATTCTGGATGATGCAAAGGATGCCATGAAGTCTGCCGGCGAGAAGATCTCGGATGTCGCCGGAGATGTCAAGGACAATGTCATGGGAAAGGCTTCCGATGCCAAGGATGCCGTCACCGACAAGATGGGTGACGCCAAGGACATGGCCTCCGACAAGGTGGATCAGGTCAAGGCCGACGCGAACGTGGGCAAGGCCAAGGCCGAGCAGGGAGCCACCGAGGCGGCCAACCAGGCCAAGGAACAATTCCGCAACTGATCCTTCCTCAGACTCAACTTCCGGCGAGGCCCCGCAGGTGTACACGACCTGCGGGGCCTCGCCTTGCTTGTAGGCGTCATGCCATCCCTGACCAGGAAGACCGCCCGAGGATCCCGGGGGAGGGGGATTGGATATCCGATGGCAGGGCCAGAAAGGAAAGTCGCCTGTTCCTGTTCGGCAGGTTTGTTTGGCAGTGCTATGTGATAGAAATGACTCCGCGGTGGATGTTCCCCATCCGCCGAATACTGGCGGCGGTGACGTATGGCAAGGGGTGGCAGGTGATCGAGGAACCGGACATGATCCAGAGAAGTGCTGGGGAGCTGCTCAAGGGACTCAATGACAGACAAGCCGAGGCGGTACGGTACCAGGGGCCGGCCCTTCTGATCGGAGCCGGTGCGGGATCCGGCAAAACGCGGGTGCTGACCCGTCGCATTGCGTGGATACTCAGCCAGTTCGGTGCCTGGCCCAGTCAGATCCTGGCCATTACCTTCACCAACAAGGCGGCCTCGGAGATGCGGGAACGTCTCGGTGGTCTGATTGGCCCGGTGGCGGAGCGCATGTGGGTATCCACGTTCCACTCCGCCTGTGTCAGGATCCTTCGCAGGGACGGGAAGGCGATAGGCCTTCGTTCCGGATTCTCAATCTACGACACGGCGGATTCGGAAAGACTGATCAAATTGATCGGCCGGGACCTCAACATCGACCTGAAGCGGTATACCCCCCGCAACATCCTCTCGCACATTTCCGACTACAAGAACAACCTCCAGGGGTGGCAGACCCAGCTGGCCGAATATGCCCCTGACTACCGCCCTGGTGAACGTGGTCAGCAGATCGCGGCAAGGTTCGGCAACGAGGAGGAGCTCTACTCCGTGCTCTATGCGGAGTATGAACACCGGTTGGCCATGGCCAATGCCGTGGACTTCGACGATCTGATCGTACGCACTGTGGAACTCCTGCAAAAGGCCCCCCTGGTGGCCCAGTACTATCACCGTCGCTTTCGCTACATCCTGGTCGACGAGTACCAGGACACCAACCATGCCCAGTATGTTCTCATGCGTGAACTGGCAGGGGTGGGGAAGGGACAGGCCGATTCGGGGGAAGGATCGGCGACCCGAGCGGAAAGCCGGGGCGAACAGGCTGACAGGCCTGTCGGAAACTCCACGGTCTTTGCAGCGGGGAGGGAGGGCCCGGCATGGATCACCGTGGTCGGCGATTCCGACCAGTCCATCTACGCTTTCCGAGGTGCCGACATCGGCAATATCAGGGATTTTGAAAAGGACTTCCCCGGGGCCAGGACGATTCTTCTGGAACAGAACTACCGGTCCACGCAGACCATCCTGGATGCGGCCAACGCAATCATCGTCAAGAACGAGGGTCGAAAGCCCAAGAAGCTCTGGACGGCCCTGGGCAAGGGGGAACCGATTGTCGGTTATGCGGCCGACAATGCCCAGCAGGAAGCCGCCTGGATTGCCACCGAGATCGCCCGCCTGCGCAGCGAGGAGGACACCCCTTACTCAGACATGGCCATCATGTATCGGGCCAATGCTCAGTCACGTGCCGTGGAGGAGGCTTTGATCAACGCGGGGCTGCCGTATCAACTGGTCGGCGGCACCAGATTCTATGAGCGTCGGGAGATCAAGGATGCCCTGGCCTACCTTCATGCCATCGCCAACCCGGAGGATGACGTGAACATGCGACGCATCCTCAATGTACCGAAGCGGGGGCTGGGTGACCGGGCCGAGGCGGCGGCGTCCTCCTACGCCGACCTGCACGGCACCAGTTTCTGGTCGGGTGTCGAGCACGTTGATGAGGTGGCGGGTGTCTCCACGCTCACCTCGAAGAAGATGGCCGTCTTCCGTGACCTGATCCGGTCCCTGACCGCATTCGGCTCCGAGCATGATGCCAAGCCCTCGGAAATCGTGGCGGAGGTTCTGGAGGAGTCCGGCATGCTGGCCGAGCTGCGCAAGTCGACCGATCCCCAGGATGCCTCCCGGGTGGAGAACCTCTCGCAGCTCCAGTCAGTGGCTGCCGAGTTCGAACAGAAGACCCCCGACGCCTCCCTGGCGGGGTTCCTGGAGACAACGGCTCTGGTGGCCGATTCGGACCAGTTGCCCGGGTCCGGAGACGATACCGGCAAGGTGACCCTGATGACGCTCCATACCGCCAAGGGTCTGGAGTATCCCGTTGTCTTCCTGACCGGCATGGAGCAGGGGACCTTCCCTCATTCCAGAAGTCTGGACGATGCATCGGAGCTTCAGGAGGAGCGTCGCCTGGCCTATGTCGGGGTCACCCGCGCCAAGCGACGTCTTTACATGACCAGGGCCGCGGTCCGTGCGCAGTGGGGCCAGGCAAACGAAATGCTGCCCAGCCAGTTCCTGGATGACATCCCCGATGATCTGATTGATTGGAAACGCAAGGAAGCCGGCTTCGAACGCATGCGTGGGCGATGGGGCCTGGACGATGACGACGAGTTCGGAGGATTCGAAGATGGTGGCGATGAAGACTCATTCGGCGGCCATGCCTTTGGCGGATCGGGGTTCGGTTCCGGGTCGTCAAGATCCACCTCGCGCTCCCGCACAGGGGGCGGACGTTCACTCGGTTCCTCCCGTCGGTCATACGGGTCGTCGGGCTATGGTTCGCACAGAGGCGGGGGAGCGTGGTCTTCCGGTGGTTCCTCATCCAGGAGCGGACGGGTCACGACCAGGCGGAGCACTGGGGGTTCCGCGGGCGGGCAGGGGACGAACAAGGCCGCTGCCCAACCGAAGTCGAGCGGACTCTCCATTCGGGATTTCTCCCTGGGAGACAGGGTGGCCCATGATCAGTACGGCCTGGGCAAGGTGGTGGATATCCAGGACAAGGGCCACAACTCGGTCCTGACCGTGGATTTCGGTTCCGAAGGGACCAAGCGACTCATGCTGAGGTTGGCCCCGATAGAAAAGCTCTGATCGCTGCCCGTGCTTGCCAGGCAGCGATATGAAAGACCCCCGAAATCAATGCTGAAGCATGTTTCCGGGGGTCCTCATTGCAGGTGGGATGGAATCAGGACCTGAGTCTGCGCCTGATGCCGAAGGTGCCCATGGCTGCAGCGCACAAGGCCACACAGGCCGCTATTGCCGCCATGGAGTCCGAACCGGTGGAAGCCAGAGGATCATCGCCCCGGTTCTTCTCCGGGGCTTTGCCTTCCTGCTTCTGGCCCGCACCGCTACCGGCGGCGGAACCGGAGGTTCCGGGTCTTCCGGGGATGGTGGTGCCAGGCACCAGGCTGTTGGACGCAGCAATGGCCTGCGCAAGGTTCTGATAAGCGTTTGTCCGCTCTGTCACGGCATTGTTCAAGGCCGCTTGGGCGTTGGCCAGGGCGGTGTTGGTCTGAGCCGACGTCTGTCTGGCACTGGCCAGCCTGGTGTTGGCGGCGTTCAGGGCATTCAGGGCTGCAACCACTCCAGGATCCGATGCCACAGCTGCCTGGGCTACGGCCAGGGCGGCCTGGGCATTGTTCAGTGTCGTCTGTGCCGTGGCCAGATCGGTCTGTGCCTGAGCAAGGGCCGCGCGCGCTGCGGTCAGTGACGGACTTGTGGTGATGCTTGCCAAGGCCGTATTCAGGTCATTCTGCCTGGTTGTCAGATTGGTACGTGCCGCAGCTTCTGCCGCTTGGGCCGTGGTCAGGTCGGACTGGGCATTGTTGAGATAGGCCAGGTAATTGTTGACATCCTGGAAGTAGTCCGAGACGGTGGCATTTTGGTTTCCCGCCCAGAGGGGATTGGAGCTGGTGACCCTTGTCAATGGCTCCGAGAACAGGAAGGTCTGGCTCATGGTCACAACATTGGTCGATGTGCAGGTGACGGCGAAACCGGTGATTGTGTATGCTGCGTTGACTATGTTGTCATAATGACCGGTCTGCCCGGTCCCATTCGCCTTGTTCCGCTTTTCCTCGGTATACCAGCTGTTGAATGGGTCGTAGGTGGCGGGATTCGCGGAATAGGCCACGTTCTCCCCAATCGGGAAGACAGCGGCATGACCATGAAGCCTATCGTCCCTCGTCCAGTCGGCGTCGGCCTGGGCCATGGCCATCAGGGAGTCGGAGACTTTGAGTTCCGGCTTACCCTCGCTCTGCCTGAGTTGGTTGGCCTTGTTCAGCCAGCGCAGAGTCTCGAGCATCTTGTCCATGCTGGTGGCGTCCCCGCTTTGGCCGAGATGTATGCTCTGGAAGGTCTTGCCGCTAGAGCCTGCATCGGTCAGGATCTTGAAGGCACCAGTTGCACCCTTGTGCTTGAAGTATCCGGCGGTTCCCTGGGTTTTGAGCTGGTCGGCCTCCGTGGCCGCCGCCTGCTTCTGTGCCGTGGTCGCCTCCGCCGTGGTCAGGGCGGCCCTCGCCTGGTCACGTTCCCGGGTCAGCCTGACGATTGTCGGGTTGTTCGCCCCCTCCTGGCCTTCCAACCGAGTGACCTTCTGCCGGGCCTGGTCCAAGTTCTTCTGGGCGTTCTTGCGCGCAGCGACGGCATTGGCGACGTTGTTCTTCGCACTGGTCACGGCCGGGGTGCTCTGTGCCTCTTCATAGGCGGTTTGCTTGCTGGCCTGGTCCTGTGTGGCCTGGGTCAGGGCGGCATCGGCTGAGCTCTTGTTGGTCCGCGCGGTGTCAAGACTTGTCTGGGCCTGGGCCACGGCGATCTCGGCGCGATCGACGCGAGCCTCGGCGTCAATCACCCGCTGTGTTTTATGCCTGTCCACCCCCTGCGTACGGGGAGGATCCGGATTTGTCTGAGCCGGCTCAGCCATGGCCGGTGCTGCGCACCCCAGGAGGGTCGCCCCTGCCACCGCCGAGGTCAAGGCAACTCTTGATGCATTATGAGATGGTTTCTTGCCGGTTTTCATTTGTGTACTACCCCTGTATCTTTTTTATCAGCATGAAAACGGCTGCAACAGAGCAACCAGAACCACGCCTACCCAACTCGCTCTTTCCACAAGCAATACTTCACGAAGATTAGTGCGAACTTAGGACCTTTCCATTCGGAAGTGCTCCTCGCCAGGAAGAATGATGTTCAGAACCAGGGCCACGACGAATGCGACAGCGATGCAGTTATTGGCGAAAATCGACCGGAACAGCGCGGGGAATGCGATAAAGATATCACCAACCTGGGTGAATCCTATGCCGATGGTCAGTGCCAGTGCGGCGATGGTTATGTTGCGTTGTGTAAATCCGGCCTCAGCGATCATCTGGAAGCCGGAGAGGATGATATTGCCGAACATCATGATCGTGCATCCTCCCAGAACGGCCTGGGGGAGGGAGTTGAAGACGGCTGCCACCCCCGGGACGAAGGAGGCCAGGATTAGGATGAGTCCGCCCGAGAGGATGACCTTCCGGTTGACGACCTTGGTCATGGCCACCAATCCGATGTTCTGTGCGAAGGAGGTCAAGGGGAGGCAACCAAAAAGGCCTGAGATCATGGAGATGAATCCGTCACCGGCGATGGCTCCGCTCATTTCCCGGTCGGTCGGTTTGCGGTCCATCCCCACCTTGCACAGGGCTGTGGTGTCCCCGATCACCTCTACGGAGGAGACCACGTAGAGCAGCGCGAAGGAGATGATGGCCCCTGCGTCGAACTCCGGCTTGAAGGGCATTACCCGGGGGAGGGAGAGGACCTCCAGATGCCGGAAGCCGGAAAAGTCCACCTTGCCCATGGCCAGGGCGACCAGGTAGCCGACCACCAGGCCGAAGAGGACCGAGAGCTGCTTGGCCGTTCCTCTCATCAGGAGTTGGAAGGCAAGACAGGCCACCAGGGAGATGGTTGCCAGGGTCAGATTCTGCCAGGATCCGAAGTCCTTGGCTCCGGCCCCGCCACCGAAGGACTGCGCACCGACCGACAGGAGGGAGAAGCCGATGGATGTGACGACAATGGCGGAGACTATCGGTGGTACGAACCGGCGCCAGTAATCGGCCGTCAGCCCCAGGACGAATTCGACCACTCCACCGGCCAGGACCGCTCCCACCACGACCCCATAGCCTTGATTGGATACGATGGCCACGGCTGCAGCCACGTAGGTGAAGGAGATGCCGGTGACCATGGGCAGACGACCCCCGACCCGCCAGAGGGGGTAGAGCTGCAGACAGGTGCCCAGGCCGGCCACCAGGAGTCCGTTCTGGATGACCATGGCTGATTCCTGGGGACTCATCCTCGCTGCTGCGGCGACCAGGAAGATCGGTGCCAGGTTGGCCACAAACATGGCCATGACATGTTGAAGACCGAAGGGAAGGCCCTTCCAAAAGGGGATTGTCCCGTTCATGTCCGACAAAACATTTCCGGAAGGTCCTGTGTTGGCTGTCTGGGTTGCGGTTCCCGACTTGGGAAGACCGTTCCCGTGCTCCCCCGCATGAAGGGTCCGTCCCGTTTCCGACTGGTCCGTATGTTGTCTGGTCATGGCTCTCCTTGGCTTCTCGGCGGCTCTTGGTTCAGTGCATGTAGCGATTAGCGGTGGAGAAGACAAATGGGTGGGTGGGTATGGAAAAAGGCCATATATCCGAATCCGGATATGCATGGCCTTTTCTGACTGATGATTCGAGTTTGGGTATGAGCGCTCCGCCCCGTCGGCGCATGCCCACAGCCGACATGGCAGATGTTGAAGCCGTAGCAACGCCGGTGCACGCGGAAGCCAGTCAACATTTGATTACTATCCTCTACACAACCTGGCGAATCATGAACGGATGATTCGTGGATATCCAGAAGCATACAAGGTGGTCTCGAACCATGCTGACCGTTCCTGAAACTCGATTAAGTTCCCTTGCCGCTCTTTCGGTCGGTTAATCCTTATGTGGATTTATGACATAGTCACCGGGACATCACCAGGTTTCATTGCGCCTTTGGCGATTCGGCATATCAGGAGTGTTGCCAGAACCACACCGGCGATAATCGCAGTCATGGGAAAATGATCGATCAGGGGGCCGAACAGTCCCTGGCCAAGAGGAAGCGCGCACATGCACAGGCTTGCGGTCAGGCCGATCACCTTGCCGATCAAGGGTGTGGGGGTGTGGATCTGCTCGTATGAGATGGATGTGATGGAGACGGATTGGATCAATCCGGCAGCCAGGGCCAAGCACCCTGCCATCAGGATGAAGAGGATGATCGCTGGCAGGTTGAAGGCAAGGCCGGCCATGACCGGCAGGAGGACCAGTGCGCTGCACGTAAGCAGGACAGGTATCCGCTCGAGGAAGAACCATGAGGGCCGAATCGATACAAGGACCGCTCCCAGAAGACCGCCACCGGCGATTATGCCTTCTGCCAGGCCCTGCATGGTGGTGCTCAGGCCGAGGGTTCGCATCACCATATACGGTAGGGCCACGTTGACGTATGAAGCCAAAATCAAGTTTGCAGCGAGGCTGAGCCCTATGGCGACCTTCAGATTTCGTTGCTCGACAAGAAAACGGGCCGCCTCGTTCATGTCGTCGGTTAGATGCCCCACGAGGGCTTTCATGCCCTCGGGAACTTCGCCCTCCTCTTCGGGAATCCTGACTGTCAGCAGTATCCAGAAAGCGGACAGGAGACAGACAAGGGCCGAAAAGCCAACCACCCGCAGAACCCCGAAGAGCCCCATGACCAGCCCTGCAATTACCGGGCCCACCATTCCGACAAGGGAGGTGGCCTGTGAGACAAGGGCCGATGCGCGTGTCAGGTCCGCCCTGTCCACCAGGTGGCGAAGAGCGGATTGGACCGTTGGGGAGTAGCAGGACCGGTAGGCGTGAATCAACATCATGCAGGCCACGGTCAGGGGAATTGGGTCGGGGCTTCTGCTGACCAGCAGATATGAGAAGGCGGTGAGGGCCGAAAGGATGTCAAGCGCGGCCATGGCGGTCTGTTTGTGCAAGCGGTCGACCAGGGCCCCGCCAATCGGTGTCAGGATGATGGAGGGAAGGGCGGCCAGGGCGCTCGCCAGACCATACAATGATGCCGAACCCGAGATGTTCAGCATATGCAGTGGGAGGACAAACACCATGCAGGTCTGCCCCAGGGTCGAGAGGATCTCGGTGATGATGAGCGCGACAAAGGAAGGGGTCAGGAGGCCATTGGCCGCGGGGGCTTCTGTGACATCCGGGTCAGGGTTTCTTGATGGAGTCATGCCCGGCCTCCTCAGGCTCGCCCGCATCGGTACCGAAGGTGGTCAACATGTCAGAGAACCCCCTGTCTTCCAGGGGAATCCCCAGGCCCTGTATGATGGTGAAGAAACAGACTGCCCTGCTGTGCAATTCGGTTCGGGTCCCTGGATGGTAGAAGGGTAGCAGCCACATGTTGGCGAGCAGACGGAAGACCTCGGCAGCCTCTTCGGCATTCTGCACATGCATGGATCCGTCAAGGTTGCCCCGGGTGAAGGTGTCGACAAAGTCCTCCCTGTCATTCACCATGGCGGTGAATTCCAGTCCGATCATCTTGGGATTGGACTTCGGCTTGAAACCATGGAACATCAGGTTTGCCGCTTCCAGTCTTTTCCTGGCCTGGGCAGGTGAGAACAGCGACTGCAGTTCCTCCAGGGCCGCAGGTTGCTCTGGCAGGGGTTGGGCTTGGGAAGCCCCGGCCTCGGTCCTGCCTCTTGTCCAGCCTTCGTCGGATGCAGGACCGCTCATGGCCGTCATCATCCGATCGGCGACGGCATCGAAGAGGTCCTCCTTGGATCTGAAATGGTGGTAGACCGCCCCCTTGCTCAGTCCTCCAGTGGCATCGATGATGTCCTGCATGCTGGTCTTGTCATACCCCCTGTCGGTAAACAGTTCGGTTGCGGCGTTGATGATTCTTTCGCGTGTGAGCTCAGGGTGGGTGTTGCGGGCCATTACTGCACCTCTTCCGGCTTCTAGAAGTTGTTTTGGTCATTCGGATACGGTAGAACCAATATGTTGGAATCGATATCATACCGACCGTTGGTATGAATATAACACAGCTTGTCGGAACTCGCTTGGGTCCGGTACATGTGCTTTAATGAATCCTCGGTTGGTGCGTTTGTGCGCCGACCTATCTGGAGTCTCAGCCCGTCAATGGGTCGGCGGCCGTAAGGTCGTTCGTGCTTGGCACGGTGAAGCATTGGAGAGGCCTGACTCGACGGTTTCGACCGTATTCGTTCAGATAACGACAGAAGCAGATAAGGAATCAGCAATGACCAACATTCAGCGTGCACGCAGGCAGGTCCGTCTGTCACGTGCCCTGGGCATCGCCCTGACACCCAAGGCCCAGCGTCTTTTTGAGAAGCGTCCCTATGCTCCCGGTGAGCACGGTCGCACCCGTCGTCGCACCGAGTCCGATTACGCCATTCGTCTGCGCGAGAAGCAGCGTCTGCGCGCCCAGTACGGCGTTTCAGAGAAGCAGCTGAGGGCCGTGTACGAGCGCGGCACCCATGAGTCCGGCCAGACCGGCGAGGCCATGCTCCGCGAGCTGGAGTGCCGCCTGGACAACCTGGTCCTGCGTGCCGGCATCGCCCGCACCACCGCCCAGGCCCGTCAGTACGTGGTTCACCGCCACATTCTGGTGGACGGCAACATCGTGGACCGTCCCTCCTACAGGGTCAAGCCCGGCCAGACCATCCAGGTCAAGCCCAAGAGCCAGACCACCGTTCCCTTCCAGATTGCAGCCGAGGGTGTCCATCGCGACGTCCTGCCTGCGGTCCCCGGATACCTGGACGTGGACCTGGCCTCCCTGAAGGCCACCCTCGTCCGTAAGCCCGAACCGGAGGAGATTCCGGTTCAGGTCAACATCCAGTACGTGGTGGAGTTCTACGCCCGCTGAGTCTGGAAGAGGATTCTTCACAGGGCCCCGGATTGTTCCGGGGCCTTTTGCATCTGTCCGCCCACTCGTCAGGTGACCTTGTCCGGTCGGTTCAATGGGGGCATTCGGCGTGCCGTGGTGGGATAATGGTGGGCATGTTGCTTCATCTGTACACCGTCCGTCATGGTCAGACCTACTTCAACAGGTACAACCGGCTCCAGGGGTGGACCAATGCCCCTCTTACCGAGTCGGGTGTGAACGATGCCGAAAAGGCAGGACTCAAACTGGCGGACCTGGACTTCAAGGCCGCCTATTGTTCTGACACCACCAGGGCCCAGGTGACGGCCCAGCGGATCCTGGAGGTCAACCGGTCGCCCCGGAAGCCGACCCTGATCAGTGACATGCACTTCCGGGAGCAGTTCTACGGCTACTTCGAGGGGCAGGACATGGCCATGGCCTGGTGGGCCGCCGGGGCTCCCCATGGGGCCAAGACATACAATCAGATCGTCGACAAGTTCGGCCTGGCGGCCACTCGGGATTTCCTCAAGGAGGCCGACCCCTTCGGCGATGCAGAGTCCGATGGTGAGTACTGGGAGCGCGTCCGGGGCGGATTCGATCTGATCGCCGGTAACACAGACCTGCAGGAGGGTGACGATGTCCTGCTCATATCGCATGGGAACACCCTGCTCAGTCTCATGCACCGGTTTGCATCCGAGGGGTATGACCTGTCCCGGCGACCCGGCAACGGCAGTGTGACGGTCTTCGACTTCAACACCGCCCTTCCCTTCGAACAGGCCGTGGAGGTCCGCTCCTACAATCAGTGATCACGGTGCCTGCCGGTCGGTGCTGCCACCGGGAATATACGGTGCGTGGTACCGTTGAGCGGGTATATGTTCCTTGACGGAAGCGAGGTAGGAGATGGACATAGGACAGATTGCCGGTCTGATAGCGGCCATTGCCTTCGCAGTGGTGGCGGGGTTCCTGATCTATCCATTGATTCGTCTGGGCAAGCTCTTCGATCAGCTGGCCGACACCGTCAAACAGGCCGGTGACCACGCCATGCCCACCCTTGACGAGTCCACCACCACCGTCACCCAGCTCAACCAGACCCTGGCTGACGTGAACAAGATTTCGGCCGCCGCTTCGACCACGGCCAACAATGTCGGGGCCCTGACCGACCTGTACGGTTCCATGCTGGGCAAGCCCGTCATCAAGATGGCATCCTTCTTCTATGCCGTCAGGAAAACGGCTTCCTCATTCGTTTCAGGCGGAAAGAAGGCCGGGCATGAACAGGACGCTCCGGACTCTGGTCACGCCGCCGCAGCCTCCTCGCCGGGTCAGGCCGGTGCAAGCCGGGGGGGCAAGTGATGTTCAAGCGACTCTTCTGGGTAGGACTGGGCGTTGCGGCCGGTGTCATCCTCGTTTCCAAGGCCGAGGCCTATGTCCGTGCAAACACCCCCAAGCAGGCGCGTGAATTCGTCTTCGGCGAGGACCAGGACCAGGTGCCCAAGCGGACGCTGGCTGGGCTTGTCACCGAGTTCCGCTCGACCATGGACCAGCGTCAGAACGAATTGGACCGGCGGTACATGGACCGGTTCCAGGGTTGAGCTGATTGTCTCCGGCATCAGCCAGGGCCGGTGGACGTTGTAGAATCGGCATGTTCAGCAATCAAGGGTGCTGCACGGCCTTTGGCCATGCAGCACAGCAAACCAAGCATTCCGCATCCGCAGGGTCGGGTGCCGAATTGAGACTGCCCACGGGCAGCGGCCATGCCGGGGGGCAGGGCCTGAAGGAGTACAAGCAGCATGCGCACTTCGGAAATCGCCAAGCGCTTCCTCGATTACTTTCAGCGGCAAGGCCACATGGTGGTTCCTTCGGCCTCGTTGATTTCGCCGAACCCGACCACCCTCTTCACCATCGCCGGCATGGTCCCCTTCATTCCCTACCTTCTGGGCGAGCAGACCCCGCCCAAGAGCCGTATGGCCAGCAACCAGAAGTGCGTGCGCACCCTGGACATCGACGAGGTCGGCAAGACCACCAGGCACGGCACCTTCTTCCAGATGGTGGGCAACTTCTCCTTCGGTGACTACTTCAAGGAGGAGGCCATCCACTATGCCTGGGATCTTCTGACCAGCCCCCAGGACCAGGGCGGTTACGGGTTCGACCCCGAGACCATCTGGGTCACCACCTATACGGACGACGATGAGGCGCGGTCCCTCTGGAGGAACGAGGGGTTCGACCCCGAACACATGGAGATCCTCGGCATGGAGGACAACTTCTGGACCACGGGAGGCCCCGGCCCCGGCGGCCCCTGCTCGGAGATATACGTCGACAGGGGACCCAAGTACGGAGTCGAGGGTGGGCCCTCGGCCGACGAGAACCGGTACATCGAAATCTGGGACCTGGTCTTCGAAAACTACGAGGTCGACAACGTCAGGTCCAAGACGGACCTGCACATCGTCGGCGAGCTTGAGCACAAGAACATCGACACCGGTGCTGGTCTGGAGCGTCTGGCATACCTTCTCCAGGGCAGGGAGAACATCTACGAGACCGATGAGGTCTACCCGGTCATCGAGGTGGCGGAGCGCATTTCGGGCCGCAAGTATGGAGAGAACCGGGAAGACGACGTCCGCTTCCGGGTCGTGGCCGACCACGTGCGCTCGGCCCTGATGATCATGAGCGATGGGGTTCGCCCCAGCAATGTGGGCCGTGGCTATGTGCTGCGCAGGCTTCTGCGCCGTTCCATCCGGTCCATGAGGATGCTTGGGGTCCAGGAAGAGGTTCTGCCCCAGCTCTTCCCGGTCTCCAAGGATGCCATGGCTCCCAGCTATCCGGAACTCAACGAGACCTTCCAGGAGGTGTCCGAATCCGCCTACGGTGAGGAGAGCGCCTTCCGCAGAACCCTGGACAAGGGAACCACCATCCTGGACGCCGCCGTGGCCAAGGCAAAGAAATCCTCCACCGAGGAGGTCTCGGGTGATGATGCCTTCACCCTTCACGACACCTACGGCTTCCCGATCGAGCTGACCCTGGAGATGGCCGAGGAGCAGGGCGTCAAGGTGGATGAGGCCAAGTTCCGCGAGCTCATGAACAAGCAAAAGGCCAGGGCCAGGGCCGATGCCTTGAAGAAACGCCACAATGTGGACCTGAGCGTCTATGACGACCTGCGGAAGAACCTCACCGAGCCCCAGACCTTCCTGGGCTATACGGACTACTCAAGCCGTTCCAAGGTCATCGGCATCATCCAGGAGGGCAAGGGGGCTGTTCCTGCGGTCACCGCCCCGGCCAATGTCGAGGTCCTTCTGGACCGTACTCCTTTCTATGCCGAGGCCGGTGGACAGCTGGCCGACCAGGGGGAGATCCTGTCCGACGACGGAGCCGTCCTTGAGGTGGATGACGTCCAGAAGCCCATCAAGGGGCTGACAGTCCATCAGTGCCGCCTGACCGAGGGGACCCTGACCCTGGAGGCCGCAGTCACCGCCACCATCGATCAGGATCGCCGAGGTGCCATCGCCCGATCCCACACCGCCACCCATATGGTCCACAAGGCGCTTCGTGAGGAACTCGGGCCGCAGGCCACCCAGCGCGGTTCCGAGGATGCACCCAACAGGCTACGCTTCGATTTCCAATGGTCGCAGGCTCCCAGCCGGGCTGCCATGGAGGCCGTCGAAGCGCGGGTCAACGATCGACTGCGCGACAACCTTGCCGTGACCACCCAGGAGATGAAATTCGACGATGCCATCGCTTTGGGTGCCATGCACCTCTTCGGCGAGAAATACGGCGACATCGTCCGTGTCGTCTCCATCGGCGAGGACGGCTGGAGCCGCGAGCTCTGCGGAGGAACCCACGTGGACCACGTAGGAAAGATCGGTGCTGTCTCCATCATGTCCGAGGCTTCGGTCGGCACAGGTGTGCGTCGTGTCGATGCGGTGGTGGGGCAGGGTGCCTACCAGTACAACGCCAGGGAGCATGCCCTGGTCTCGCAGCTCTCGGACAGGCTCAACGCCCGTCCCGACGAGCTGGAGGCCCGCGTCTCCACCCTTTTGGCCAAGCTCAAGGAGTCCGACCGTCGCCTTGCTGCGGCCTATGAGAACCAGCTGGCTCAGTCCGTGCCCGATCTGGTCGAGCAGGCCGAGCGGTCTGATGCCCCGGTCAAGGTGGCCAGCAAGAATGTGGGGCATTTCGGCTCGGCCGATGCCCTTCGCAAGACGGTGACCGATATCCGCGCCCGTCTTGGGGAGGATGACCCCACGGTGGTGGCTCTGGCCGGTGTCACCGATGATCAGAAGCCCGTGATCTATGTGGCTACCAACGACAAGGCCCGCAAGGAGGGGATCAAGGCTGGCGACCTGGTGCGGGGAGCATCCAAGATCCTAGGCGGCGGTGGTGGCGGCAAGCCGGACTTCGCCCAGGGTGGTGGCCAGGATGCCGGGAAGATCGATCAGGCCCTGTCGGCCCTGTCCGACCAGGTCCTGAAGGGCTGACCGGATTCTGCATGAGTGCTCCCATATGGATGGGGATAGACCTGGGTCAGGCCAGGGTCGGAGTGGCTCTGTGTGATCCTGAGTTGACCCTGGCATACCCGGCTGGCAAAATCGAGGTCCAGGGTGACTGTTTCCGTGCCCTGGGCCCTGTGGTTGACCTGATACACGAGCATGGGGTCGAACGGGTCATCGTCGGGTACCCACTACTTCTGAATGGCTCGGAGGGCGGTAGCGCCAAAAAGGCGAAGCGGTGGGTCAGGAACCTGTCGCGGATTCTGAACGAGGAGGCTGCACTGGCGAAGGATTCGCCGGTCCGTGTACTATTGCAAGACGAACGATTGACCACGGTCAGTGCCCACCATCAACTCTATGAGGCACAGATCGGCGGACGCGGGCACAAACCTCTGGTTGATCAGCAATCCGCTGTTGTATTGCTGCAGTCGGCCCTGGATGAATACAAGGTCAGCAAGGAGCGGTAATTGGCTGAAGACATACAGAACTTCTTCGAAGAGAAGGTGCAGTGGGTGGAGCCGGGTCAGGCCCCAGTCCCCGCCCAGCCTCCGCGTCCGCCCAGATCCAGAAGAGAGATGCGCAAGCAGCGGCAGAAGAGGCAGCGGCGTCGCCGGATGACCGTCATCATCGTCCTCCTGGCTTTGGTCATCGTCGCCACCTGCGCCTTCTTCGTCACCCGGTCCTTGAAAAACGGATCCCCCCGGATAAGCGCCACCAAGGAAGTGGCCCAGGACTATACCGGCCCTGGAGACAAGCCGATCCAGTTCACGGTCGAAAGCGGCCAGGGCGCTGAGCAGGTCGGACTGAATCTTCTCCATGCCGACGTGGTCCGTTCCTCCGGTGCCTTCGTCCAGGCCATCACCAACGCCCAGGCAACAGACAAACTCTTCCCGGGCACCTTCGATCTGAAAACCAAGATGAAAGCCTCGGATGTGGTCATGATCCTGACCGACCGAAGCAAGGCCCGCGGATTCCTCCAGGTCCGTTCAGGCGACCGTGCCAGGGATGTCATAACCCGGGCACAACAGCTGTCGGGATTGCCCAAGCAGGACTTCGACTCGATCCTTGACGCCAAGGGCCAGGGCATCCTGCCTGAGGAGGCGCAGGGCAACTTCGAGGGTTGGCTGGAGCCCGGCGAATACGATGTGAAGTCCATGGGTTCGGCCCAGAAGATACTCTCCTCCATGGTGACCAAACGCGTCCGGAAGCTCGATGAACTGGGAGTCCCCCAGGGCGCCGACCGGCAGGACGTCCTCATCAAGGCCTCAATCACCGAGGCCGAGGTCAACAAGCCCCAGTACTACGGGAAGGTGGCCAGGGTGATCGACAACCGTCTGGCCCGGAACATGCCCCTGGGCATGGACAGTACCGTTGCATACTCCAATAAGGTCTCGGCCCTGGAGCTGACCAACCAGATGCTGCAGAACCCCGATGATGCATACAACACCCGGGTGCACAAGGGGCTGCCACCGGCCCCAATCGGGTCCGCGGGCGACAGTGCCATCAAGGCTGCCATGTCTCCCGAGGAGGGTGACTGGATCTACTTCGTGACCGTCAACCTGGACACGGGCGAGACCCGGTTCAGCGACAACGAGGGGCAGTTCAACTCGGATGTCAAGGAATACAAGCAGTGGGAGTCCGACCACGGGAAGTAGGGTTCGTCAAGACTGGGCGCGGGCTCACCAGCCGGCCAGCCCACTCAGAGCGGCGGCCGCCAGCGCCGCCAGGAGGATGACAGGAACATAGGCCAGGGTTTCGGATTGACTGCTCTGGTCTTTTCCGATCCGTCTGATTGCCATGGCACCCAGGCCCAGTACCCCCATCAGGAGCCACCAGACCAGGGTGGTCGTCCAACCCAGCGGACCAAGGGACAGGGCCAGCAAGGCGGTGGCGGTCACATCGCCCAGTCCCAGGGCACCTGGCCGGACCAGGGCCAGGAGGCATTGGACACCAGTGCATGCCAGACAGATCATGACTGATCCGATCAAAGGTGACATATCGTGCCTGGCCAGGCAGAGGACCGTGACGGCCAGCCCCTGGGCCAGAAGCCCCAGGATGACGGCTCTGCGCGGCACCCGCCGCCTTCTCAGGTCCGTCCAGGCTAGGTAGAGGCCGAAAATGAAACCGGGCAGGGTCAAGAGGTAGGCCATCTCCTAAGATAAACATACACAGGCGAGAACGGTGTAAAGGAGTTCATATGTTGCGCTGGCAGACGGCGGGGGAATCCCATGGAGAAGCCCTGGTGGCCATGATGGAGGGGTTGCCGTCCGGGGTCAGCATCGGTACCGATGACATCGTCAAGGCCCTGGCGCGTCGAAGGCTGGGATACGGACGTGGTGCCCGCATGGGCTTCGAGCAGGACAGGGTCCGCCTGCTGACGGGGGTGCGTCACGGTTCCACCCTGGGCTCGCCCATCGCCCTGGAGATCGGGAACACGGAATGGCCCAAGTGGGCGCAGATCATGAGCGTCGACAGGCTCCCTGAGGGGGTCGACCTGTCTGCCGAGGGACGGAACGCCCCCCTGAGCCGTCCCAGGCCCGGTCATGCGGACCTGACCGGTATGAGGAAGTACGGATTCACCGATTCCCGTCCTGTTCTGGAACGTTCCTCGGCCAGGGAGACGGCCTCCCGCGTGGCCCTGGGCGCCATCGCGGCCAAGTTCCTGGAACAGGCCCTGGGCATCAGGACCGTTTCCCATGTCCTTTCCATCGGGGGGGTGGGCCTGGAGGACCATTCACACCTGCCCTCTCCCGATGATGGTCCCGCCCTGGATCAGTCCCCGGTGCGCACCCTGGACAAGGATGCCGAACAGCGGATGATGGACCGGGTTGATCAGATCAGGAAGAACGGCGACACGGCCGGTGGTGTGTTCGAGGTCATCTCCTATGGTGTTCCTGCCGGTCTGGGAACCTATGTGGAATCGGACCGTCGTCTTGACGCGGCCCTGGCATCGGCCTTCATGGGCATCCAGGCCATCAAGGGGGTGGAGATCGGTGACGGGTTCGAGGAGGCCGACCGTCCCGGTTCCCAGGCCCACGATGAGATGGTGCCCGGCGAGGACGGGACCATCCAGCGTCTGACCAACCGTGCGGGCGGTCTTGAGGGTGGCATGTCCAATGGGCAGCCCATCCGCGTGCGTGCCGCCATGAAACCCATCTCCTCGGTTCCCAAGGCCCTGAGGACCGTTGATGTCCTGACCGGAGAAGCGGCCACCGCCATCCACCAGCGTTCCGATGTCACGGCCGTCCCGGCCGCTGCGGTCATCGGAGAGGCCATGATGAGCCTGACCCTGGCCGCCTTTGTCCTGGGGAAGTTCGGAGGGGACAGCCTGGCTGAGGTCTCCCGTAACGCCAAGGCATACCAGTCCTCATGGCCCGAGGGCCTGAGATAAGGACGGGATGGGTATGGCCAGGCGTTCCGCGGACACACACGAGAAGAAACCAGGTATTCCCAGGGCGGTCATCATAGGGATGCCGGGGGCAGGAAAGACCCGGATAGGCAAGGAGGCGGCCTCCTTGATAGGGGTTCCCTTCAAGGATTCGGACCGCCTGATCGAGCATGATGCAGGCCGTTCCATCAGCGAGATATTCGAAGCCGAGGGCGAGGACTCCTTCCGCCGTCGCGAGAGCCGAATCATCTGCGGTCTCCTGGACGATTTTGCCGGAGGCATTCTCTCCCTGGGCGGCGGAGCCCCGATGACGGCTGCCGTCTACGAGGCCCTGAGGGAGTACCGGGGTCAGGGAGGCAAGGTGGTCTACCTGGACGTGGATCCGGATGAGGCCAAGTCCAGGTCCCTTCACGTCAAGAACCGCCCCCTTCTGCGGGGTCAGACCCATGACCGGTGGATGGAACTCTACCAAGAGCGTTGCCCGGTCTATCAGAGTGCCTCAAACGTCGATCTGAAGGCCAGGGGGACCACGCCCGAGGTCATGGCACAGCGTCTGGCAGATGCCCTGACCGAGCGGGTGGTCCATGTCAGCAACCTGGACCCCTATGACGTCCGTATCGGGGCCGGGGTGACCAACCGCCTGCAGGTCCTCCTTGGTGACGAGGTCATGAGGGTGGCCCTGATACACACGACCCCGGTCCAGCGTCATTCAGACCGTGCCCGTGCGCTTCTGAGGCAGGCCGGCTATCGAGTGGTCGATGTGCTCATTCCCGATGCCGAGGCCGGCAAGACCATCGCCGTGGCCCAGGGTGTCTGGGACCGGCTCTCCGAGGAGGGATTCACTCGTTCGGATGCCGTGGTGGGCCTTGGGGGAGGGGCGGCAACCGACCTGGCCGGGTTCATCGCGGCCACCTGGATGCGTGGCATCAGGTACGTCAACTGCCCCACCTCCCTCCTGGCCATGGTGGATGCCTCGACTGGAGGCAAGACCGGTATCAATCTGAGCCAGGGCAAGAACCTGGTCGGCAGCTTTTTCACCCCGGTCGGGGTCCTGGCCGACCTGCGGACCCTGAGCACCCTTCCCAATGAGATCTTCGTCGAGGGCCTGGGCGAGGTGGCCAAGTCCGGCTTCATCATGGATCCGGAAATACTCCGCCTCCTGGAGGACGAGGCCGAATCCCTGCGTTCCTTTGACGGGACCGAGTCCGAACAGTGGCTGGAGGACGTGGTCGAGGACCTGATCGAGCGGACCGTCCAGGTCAAGGCCAACCATGTCTCCGTGGACCTGAAGGACCTTGGTCTGCGCGAATTCCTGAACTACGGTCATACCCTGGGTCACGCCATCGAAAAGATCGAACACTTCACCTGGCGGCATGGTCAGGCGGTATCGGTGGGTATGGT
Organism: Bifidobacterium indicum; assembly: GCF_036987015.1. Taxonomy (NCBI): domain Bacteria; kingdom Bacillati; phylum Actinomycetota; class Actinomycetes; order Bifidobacteriales; family Bifidobacteriaceae; genus Bifidobacterium; species Bifidobacterium indicum. The sequence goes on along the minus strand of NZ_BTXM01000001.1, from coordinate 584,515 downwards.
CTTCGCTGCCGAACTCGCCTCCATCACCGGTCACATCGACCGGGAACTGGTTGATTACCATCGCAGCCTCCTCTCCTCCCTGGGCCTGCGCACCACTTGGGACGGGCGGGACTTCGATCAGGTCCTGGCCCTGATGCACAAGGACAAGAAGGCCCGCGGCAACAAGCTCCGGTTCATCATCCTTGACGGAATCGGGAAACCCACCCACCTGGATGATCCACCCCTGGATGCCGTTCGTGAGGCTTTCAGACGGATCGGAAGCAAGGGTTGAGGTTCGGCCCTGTTCAGGGATGCCCTGGGGGATGAAGAGAAGAAACGGAGCCGGTATGAGTACCAAGGTCGTTGTGGTCAATGGACCGAATCTGGGCAGGCTGGGAGTCAGGGAGCCGGATGTCTACGGACATCAGAACCTGGAGGCCCTGCGCCGGGATTGTCGTGACTGGGGGGCGGAACTGGGCCTGGAAGTTGAGGTTCGCCAGTCGAATGACGAGGGGGAGGTGATCTCCTGGATGCATCAGGCGGTGGACGAGCAGACGCCTGTGGTGATGAACCCCGCAGCCTTCACCCATTACAGTTACAGCCTGGCCGATGCCGCGGCCCAGGTCACTGATGCCGGGCTGCCCCTGATGGAGGTACACATCTCCAACCCCGCCTCCAGGGAGGCCTTCCGCCGTCACAGCGTCATATCGCCGGTGGCCACCGGAACCATCACCGGCATGGGGTTCTACGGCTATCGACTGGCCCTGGAATCCGTGGCCCATCTGCTCGAGCGGTCCTGACGGTCAGGCCTGGCGGAAGGCGCGATCCAATCGGTGGCGGTGATAGCATGTTCGCGGTTGTCCCGGATCGGGACGACGGATTGGACAGGTCGATCGATGAGCCATGAAGCAGCCACGGGAGCGGCGGGTATGAAGGCCGCCCATGCAGGGAAGGAGTCGGCAGACGTGCCCAGGGCCATCCAGGTCAGGGGTGCCCGGGTGCACAACCTGCATGATCTGGATCTTGATATACCCCTGAACCGCCTGGTGGGAATAGCAGGGGTCTCCGGTTCGGGCAAGTCATCCCTGGCGCTCGGGGTCCTCTATGCCGAGGGGTCCAGGAGGTATCTGGAGTCCCTGTCCACCTACACCAGGCGAAGGATGACGCAGGCCCAACGTCCCGAGGTGGATTCGGTACGCTTCCTCCCGCCCGCTCTGGCCCTGCGGCAGCGTCCGGGTGCCGGCGGGATGCGGTCGACCTTTGGAACCTCCACCGAGCTCCTCAATGTACTCAGACTCATGTTCTCCCGACTGGCTTCACATGTCTGCCCCAATGGGCACCACCAGGAGCCCACCATGCGGGTGGCGGCCGAGATGCCCGTCATCTGTCCGGTCTGCGGAGAGAAGGTCCAGGCCCCCAGTGCCGAGGAGCTGGCCTTCAACTCGCTCGGGGCCTGTCCCACCTGCCAGGGGACCGGAACCGTGCGCGAGGTGGACGATGCCACTCTGGTGCCCGACCAGGATCTGACCATCGACCAGGGGGCCGTGGTTCCCTGGCGAACCTTCGGGTTCAACGTCCAGCCCGATATCGTCCGCGAATTCGGGGTCCGGACCGACGTGCCCTGGAAGGACCTCACCCCGGACGAGAAGGAGATCGTCTTCAAGGGTCCCCCCGAAAAGAAGCACATCACCATCACCTCGGTCAAGGGCGTCCATGAGTTGGATTTCACCTTCAGGAACGCCAGGCTGACCGTGACCGAGGAGCTCAAGCGGGCCACGGACGAAAAGCGCCTGGCCAAGGTGGCCAAGTTCCTGACCGAACGAACCTGCCCGGACTGCGGCGGGAGTCGGCTCAACGAAGCCGCCAGACGGCCGCTGATCGGCGGGGAGAACCTGGCAACGGTCACTTCCTGGCCCTTGAGGAAGGTCCTGGACTGGTCCAGGGGGGTGCCGGCAACCCTGCCCGAGTCCATGGAATCCATGGCCGGAACCCTGGTGGGCACATTGCAGGACATGGGCAGGCGCCTGATGCAGCTGGGCCTGGGATATCTGACACTGGACAGGTCCAGCGCCTCCCTCTCGACCGGAGAGCGGCAGCGGGCACAGCTCTCCAGGGCCGTCCGGAATGAGACGACCGGGGTCCTCTATGTGCTGGACGAACCCTCGACCGGTCTCCACCCCGCCAATATCGAGGGGCTGATCGGGGTCATGCACGACCTTCTGGCCAGCGGGAACTCGGTGGTCTTCGTGGACCATGATGTTTCGGTCCTGGGTGCGGCCGACTACTTCATCGAGATGGGTCCGGGAGCGGGAGGCAAGGGCGGCAGGATCATCGCCCAGGGCACGCCGGACCAGGTGGAGGACGATCCCCACTCCCGAATCGGCGGTTTCCTGACCGGCCGCGAAAGGGTTCTGGTCCGTAAGCGCAGGACCGTCCCCCCTGCTCCACTTCCAGGGTCCGGTGAAGCAGCCACAGAGGCGCGGCGCTCCGCTGGCGACGGTGACTGGATCAGGATGACCACCGGGCCGATACATACGGTCCACCCTCTGGAGGTGGCCATACCACGCGGATGCATGACGGCCGTGACGGGAGTCTCCGGTTCGGGCAAGACCACCATGATTCTGGAATCCCTGGTCCCCGCCCTCCAGGCCCGACAGGATGGGCGGCCCCTGCCCGATCATGTCAAGTCCTTGACGGATGCCTCCATCGACCGGGTCAGGCTGGTCGATTCCTCACCTATAGGCATCAACGTCAGGTCCACGGTGGCCACCTATACGGGCATCATGGACCACCTGCGCCGCCTCTTCGCCAAGAGTCCCGCCGCCCGCCAGGCAGGGTACCGGCTGGCTGACTTCTCCTACAACACGGGTTCGCTCAGGTGCCCCCAGTGCGATGGGACCGGACAGATCAGCCTGGATGTCCAGTTCCTGCCGGACATTCCCATCACCTGCCCTACCTGCAAGGGGCGGCGGTTCAAACCCGAGATCGAAGCGGTGAGGGTGGCGACCAAGGCCCACCCGGGCCCCATGAGCCTGACCGACCTCCTGGCCATGGAGGTGGGTGACGCCCTACGGGTCTTCGGTGCAGCCGGTACCGACGGGGCCGAGGCTGGGGAGCATGCCAGCATCTACCGGTCCCTGCGCACCCTGCACGACCTGGGACTGGGCTACCTGACCCTGGGGGAGGACACCCCATCCCTGTCAGGAGGGGAGGCCCAGCGCCTCAAGCTGTCCAATGAGCTTGGCCGTCGGCAGAACACCTCCCTCTTCGTCCTGGACGAACCCACCACCGGCCTTCACCCGCTGGATGTGCGGACCCTGATCACGGTCCTGGAACGCCTGATCAGCCGGGGTGCCACCGTGGTCTTCATCGAACATGACCTGGACATGATCGCCAACGCCGACTACCTGATCGACATGGGTCCTGGTGGCGGCCAGGAGGGCGGCAGGATCATCGCCCAGGGGAGTCCTGACAGCGTCTGCGAAACACCTGCCTCCCTTACCGGACAATACCTGGCAGCCCATCTGCATAGGGGATGACCGGAGAATGGTATTCCACGCCGCGCCATGGTCTGGGATTCCTGATAGGCTGAAGTTCCATGGTCAGAGAACATGGAAATTCGCAAGGGCACATCACCAAACACATTTTCGTCACTGGCGGCGTGGTTTCTTCATTGGGCAAGGGACTGACTGCATCCTCCCTGGGCAGATTGCTCAGAAGCCGCGGAATCCGGGTCCTCCAACAGAAGCTGGATCCCTACATCAACGTCGATCCGGGCACCATGAACCCTTTCCAGCATGGTGAGGTCTACGTGACCGAGGACGGGGCCGAGACCGATCTGGACATCGGCCACTATGAGCGCTTTCTGGATGTCTTCCTCTCCCAGAAGGCCAACGTGACCACCGGGCAGATCTACCAGTCCGTCCTCCGCAAGGAGCGTGCGGGCGAGTACCTGGGTCAGTGCGTCCAGGTCATTCCCCACGTCACCAACGAGATCAAGAGCCGGATGCGGGCACAGGCCGGCGATGACGTGGACGTGATCATCACCGAGATCGGCGGCACGGTCGGCGACATCGAGTCCCAGCCCTTCATGGAGGCCGCCCGTGAGGTCAGGCGCGACATCGGCGCGGACAACTGCATGTTCGTCCATGTCTCCCTGGTGCCTTACATCGCAGCGGCCCACGAGCTCAAGACCAAACCCACCCAGCACTCGGTCATGGCCCTCCGTCAGCTGGGCATCGCCCCCGATGCCCTGGTCCTGCGCTCGGACCGCCCCCTGAACCAGTCCATCAAGGACAAGATCTCCCTGATGTGCGACGTCGATGCCGAGGGTGTGGTCAACTGCGTGGACGCCCCCAGCATCTATGACGTGCCGAAGATCCTTTATCAGGAGGGTCTGGATGCCTACGTGGTCCGCAAGCTGGAGCTCCCCTTCCATGATGTGGACTGGAACGAGTGGGAGGACCTCCTGGAACGGGTCCACAACCCCAAGAGCCAGGTCACCGTGGCCATCGTCGGCAAGTACATAGATCTTCCCGATGCTTATCTTTCGGTCATCGAGGCCCTGAAGGCCGGCGGGTTCGCCAACTGGGCCAAGGTGGATGTGCAACTGGTCACCGCCGATTCCTGCGAGACCATGGACGGTGCACGTGAAGCCCTGAACGGTGTCGACGGAATCGTCATTCCCGGCGGATTCGGCATCCGGGGCATCGAGGGCAAGATCGGGGCCCTCAGGTACGCCCGTGAGAGCAAGCTGCCGGCGCTTGGCCTTTGCCTTGGCCTGCAGTCCATGGTCATCGAATACGCCCGTCACGTCCTGGGTCTGGAGGATGCCAACTCCTCCGAGTTCGAGCCTGACTGCGAGCATCCGGTCATCGCCACCATGGAGGAGCAGAAGGATATCGTCGCCGGCCATGGCGACATGGGTCACACCATGCGCCTGGGAGCCTACCCGGCCATTCTCAAGCCTGACTCCCTTGTCGCCGACCTTTACGGGCAGACCGAGATTTCGGAACGGCACCGTCACCGCTACGAGGTCAACGTGGCCTACAAGCAGGACCTGGACAAGGCCGGCCTGCACATTTCGGGGACCAGCCCGGATGGACAGCTGACCGAGTTCGTGGAGCTCCCCAAGGACCAGCATCCCTTCTACGTGGGAACCCAGGCCCATCCTGAGTTCAAGTCCCGTCCGACCAGGCCCCACCCACTCTTCGCGGGTCTGGTCAAGGCCAGCCTGGAGCATCGGCAGGACGCCGATTGATCTGGTGAGGGAAGAACAAGAACACTGGTGATGATTTCGCCCGTTCCCCAAGCGAGGACGGGCGAAATCGGTATTGATGGCCGCCCTCGGCCGGTATCAGATGTGATCTAATTCCCTATAGAGCGTAACCTCAAGTCTGGCGGGTCAATGCCGGCTTGGTTATTCTTGATTGGTAAAAGGCCATCGGTTGGTGACCCTATATGTGTGAGGAGGCCTAAGCTCGTGGATAACACCTCGCAGCAGACGGACACATCACGGGATGTGGAGATGAGCCAGTACGTGGCCGACCGCACCCGTGTCAATGAAGATAAGATCAAAGAAGACGACGAGATCATATCCCAGTTCGGTGAATACAACTACGGTTGGCATGATTCCGACAAGGCCGGGGAGACCGCCCACAAGGGGATTGACGAGAACGTCGTTCGTGCCATCTCGGCCGACAAGGGTGAGCCGAAGTGGATGCTGGACATGAGGCTCAAGGGCTACAGGTCCTTCATGGAGAAGCCCATGCCCGACTGGGGTGTGGATCTGTCGGGGTTCAAGGCGGATGACTTCAAGTACTACGTCAAGCCCCTCAAGGAGCAGGCCAAGTCCTGGGAGGACCTTCCGGACGATATCCGGACCACCTACGATCGCCTGGGCATCCCCGAGGCTGAGAAGAACCGGCTGGTCTCAGGTGTGGCCGCCCAGTACGAGTCCGAGGTCATATACAACTCAATCCGTGACGACCTGAAGAAGCAGGGCGTCATCTTCCTGGATACGGACACGGCCCTCAAGGAACGCCCGGACCTCTTCCGGAAGTACTTCGGCACGGTCATTCCGCCGGACGACAACAAGTTCGCCGCCCTGAACACGGCGGCCTGGTCGGGCGGTTCCTTCGTGTACGTGCCCAAAGGGGTCCACGTGGACATCCCACTCCAGGCCTACTTCCGCATCAATACCCCAAACATGGGGCAGTTCGAGCGGACCCTGATCATCGCCGACGAGGGATCCTACGTCCACTACGTCGAGGGGTGCACGGCACCCATCTACTCCACCGATTCGCTCCATGCGGCCATCGTCGAGATAATCGTCGAGCCCCATGCCCGGGTGCGGTACACCACGGTCCAGAACTGGTCCAACAACGTCTACAACCTGGTGACCCAGCGTGCCTACGTCCGCGAGGGCGGCACCATGGAATGGGTGGACGGGAACATCGGCTCCAAGGCCACGATGAAGTATCCGGCCTGCATCCTGGCCGAGCCCTATGCCAAGGCCGAGACCCTCTCCCTGGGCTTCGCCGGCAAGGGGCAGTACCAGGACACGGGCGCCAAGATGATCCACCTGGCCCCCCACACCTCGTCGACCATCGTCTCCAAGTCCATCTCCCGAAACGGGGGGAGGGCCGCCTACCGTGGTCTGGTCAAGATAGTCAAGGGTGCCGAGAAGTCCTCCTCTTCGGTGGTCTGCGACGCTCTCCTGGTCGACGACTATTCGCGTTCGGACACCTATCCCCACGTGGATGTCCGCGAAGATGACGTCTCCATGGCCCATGAGGCCACGGTATCCAAGGTCTCCGAGGACCAGCTTTTCTATTTGATGAGCCGGGGCCTGGAGGAGAAGGAGGCCATGGGCATGATCGTGCGTGGCTTCGTTGAGCCGATCTCGCGCGAGCTCCCCATGGAGTATGCACTTGAGCTCAATCGCTTGGTCGAATTGCAGATGGAGGGTTCGGTAGGCTGATGTCACAGACAAGCGAAATCACGATTCCCAAGGCGGATCCCAAGGATCCCTATGCCATTCCGGCCCTGATGCCGTCCAGTGCCGATAAGGAGCCCCGCTCCTTCGACCCGGATGACTTCGCGGTTCCCACCACCAAGCAGGATGACTGGCGGTTCACCCCGATCGACCGGATGGGGGAGTTCTTCCAGGTATTCACACCCAGTGGCCTGACCAGGGCCGAGGTGACCATGATGGACGGGACCCCCGTGGATCACGCCCGGGTGGCCGTATCTCAGGTCCCTATGGGACAGGCCCCCTGCGGTACCGTCCTCAAGCCCAGTGACCGAGCGGCGGCCGTGGAATGGGCCAGCTGCAGGGAGGCCACCGTGGTCCACTTGAGTGGCCGGTTGGATCAGCCGGTCCTGGTCAGGATTCAGGGAGGTGGCTTGGATCTTGACGCCTTCCACCTGGTGATCCAGGTCGACGAAGAGGCCAAGGTCGACCTGGTCGTGGAGCACGCGGGCCAGGCCCGGTTGGCCGAGGGCACGGAGATCATCACCGGGAAGGACTCCCACGTCTCCACCACCTTCATCCAGGAGTGGGCCCCGGGGTCCAAGCACGTAGGCAACCATCGAATCCACGTCGGCGCCGGCGCCTCCTTGCGTCATTCCGTGGTCACCCTGGGCGGCGATTTCGTCCGCCTGCGTATGGACCAGGACTTTGGTGGGGAACAGGGCGACCTGAACATGCTGGGCATCTACTTCGTGGACCCCGGCCAGCACATCGAGAACCGAACCATGGTGGTCCACAACCACCCGGAATGCAAGTCCCGAGTGGTCTACAAGGGTGCCCTGGACGGGGCCAAGGCCCATTCCACCTGGGTGGGCAACGCCCTGATCCAGCCAACCGCACCCGGCACAGACTCCTATGAGCTGAACAGGAATCTGGTGCTGACCCCCGGGGCCATTGCCGACTCTGAGCCCAACCTGGAAATCGAGAACGGGAACATCATAGGGGCCGGCCACGCCAGTTCCGTGGGGCGTTTCGACGATGAGGAGCTCTTCTATCTTCAGTCGCGAGGCGTACCGGAGCATGAGGCCCGTAAGCTGGTGGTACGTGGCTTCTTCGGCGAACTGGTCGAGGAGATTGGCGTTCCCAGCGTATCCGGTCACCTTATGGGAGTGATCGACCGGAGACTGGCCAAGGGTGAAGATGAAGAGATGCAGCGCGTTTTGGAGGAGAACTGACATGTCAACACTGGAAATCAAGGATCTGTACGCCTCGGTCGAGACCAAGGAGGGTCGTAAGCAGATCCTCAAGGGTGCCACGCTGACGGTCCACTCGGGGGAGACCCATGCCATCATGGGACCCAACGGGTCCGGCAAGTCCACCCTGGCCTACACCCTGGCCGGGCATCCCAAGTATGAGGTGGATTCAGGCCAGGCCCTCCTGGACGGTGAGGACCTCCTGAAGATGACCCCGGACGAGCGGGCCAAGGCGGGTCTCTTCCTGGCCATGCAGTACCCCGTCGAGGTGCCCGGTGTCTCCATGACCAACTTCCTGCGTACCGCCAAGACCGAGGTGGACGGGAGGGCCCCGGCCGTCCGTGAATGGGCCAAGGAGCTGAACAGCGCCATGAAGAGGCTGCGGATGGATCCCAAGTTCGCCCAGCGCTCGGTCAATGAGGGGTTCTCCGGTGGTGAAAAGAAGCGTGCCGAGGTCCTCCAGTTGGAGCTGCTGAAGCCCAAGTTCGCCGTTCTGGACGAGACCGACTCCGGGCTGGACGTGGATGCCCTCCGTATCGTCTCCGAGGGTGTGAACCGGGCCAAGGAGAACACAGGGCTGGGCATCCTCATGGTGACCCACTACACCCGCATCCTCAAGTACATCAAGCCCGACATCGTCCATGTCTTCGCCCAGGGCAGGTTCGTCAAGACCGGCGGACCGGAACTGGCCGACACCCTGGAGGAGACCGGGTATGACCAGTACCTCCCCGAGGGCTCGGAATCGGAGTCAGCACTGGCCTGAAAGACGCGCGGCGGTCAAGGAATGGAGGCCGAAGATGGTTGACGAGGCACGGATACGCAGTCAGTTCCCGATCCTGGACCAGGAGGTGCACGGACACCCTCTGGTCTACCTCGATTCGGCGGCGACGGCCCAAAAGCCGGTCTCCGTGATCGATGCCGTCAGGGACTTCTACCTGCGCGACAATGCAGGGGTCCACCGAGGTGCCCATGAGCTGGCCGCCCGGAGCACCGTGGCATTCGAGGAGGCCCGAGCCAAGGTGGCAGCCCTGGTGGGGGCGGAATCGCATGAAGGAGGCGAGGAGATCGTCGTCACGGCCGGCGCCACGGCCGCCCTGAACCTCCTGGCCACCGCCTTCGGCAACGCCTCCCTGGGGCGCGGTGGAGGGGCCGCACAACGATTCGCCCTGAAGCCGGGCGACGAGATCGTGACCAGCAAGGCCGAGCACCATTCGGTCCTGCTGCCTTTCCAGGAGTTGGCCTATCGCACCGGGGCCACCCTCAAGGCCTTCGACCTGGATGACCAGGGCAGGATCCTGGCCGAAACGGCAGATCAGGTCATCACCGAGCGGACCAGGGTGGTGGCCATCACCCATGTGAGCAACGTGACCGGGGCCATCACCGATATCGATCCGATCGTCAGGCGTGCCCATCAGGTGGGTGCCCTGGTGGTCCTGGACGTATGCCAGTCGGTGCCACATCTGCCCATTGATCTGCATGCCATGGATGTTGACTTTGCGGTATGGAGCGCTCACAAGATGTACGGCCCCACAGGGGTGGGTTTCCTTTACGGCCGGCGCGGGCTTCTGGAGGCCCTGCCCCCGGCATCCTTCGGAGGGTCCATGGTGGAACTGGCCTATATGGACAAGCCCGCCCAGTATATGGACCCGCCGGCCCGGTTCGAGGCGGGCACCCAGCCCGTGGCGCAGCTGATCGGGGCCGGTGTGGCCGCGGACTGGCTGCGCGCCATCGGCATGGACCGGATCGCCGCCCATGAGGCCACCATCACCAGGGGGCTGCTCAGGTTGGGCCAGGTGGAGGGGGTCAGAATCCTCGGTCCCACCACTCCCGAGAACCGTATAGGCACCGTCTCCTTCGATGTGAAGGGGGTCCACCCCCACGATGTGGGCCAGTTCATCGACTCGCGGGGTATCGCCATCAGGGTAGGTCACCACTGCGCCCAGCCCGTCCATAGGCATTTCGGTCTCTTCGCCTCCAACAGGGCCTCGACCGGGATCTACAATACGGTGGCGGAAACGGATGCCCTGCTTGAGGCGGTTGCCGAGGTCAGGCACTTCTTCAAGGTGGATTGAGCGTTCACCAGGGGCACAGCGAGAGGCGCGAAACCAGCAATACGGGTAGGTTGAAGGCATGGCAGATTTTGGCATGAGCGATCAGGAACTGGAGCAGATGTACCAGGAGGTGATTCTGGAGGCGGCCAGGGACCCCCATGGGAGGGTACCCGAGGACCGTCCGGGTTCTCCGGCTCCGCATGATGGCGTGACCATGAAGGTGGAGCACGGGTACTGTGTTCCGGCCGAGTCCCAGCAGTTCAATCCCACCTGTGGCGACCATGCCACCATCCATGTCGAGGTCTCCGATGGTACCGACGGACGACCCAAGGCCATCAGGCGGATCGTCTGGCAGGGCGACGGGTGCTCCATCTCCCAGGCCAGTCTCTCGGTCATGGTCGACCTGGTCCAGGGCAGGAGTGTGGAGGAGGCCATGCACCTGGCCGAGGAGTTCCACAGCCTCATGGAATCGCGCGGAGCTGGAATCCAGAACGAGGATGCCGAGGAGGAACTGGGCGATGCCGTGGTCTTCCAGGGGGTTTCCAAGTACCCCATGCGCATCAAGTGTGCACTCCTGGGCTGGGAGGGCATGAAGGCCTCCGTGGCCCAGGCCCTGACCGATATGGACAAGGAGAAGGAGCAGGCGTAATGAGTTCTTCCGACAATCTGGTGCCGGAGCCCCAGGACTCCATCCTGGCTTCGGTCAACCGTGCCATCGACGACGAGGAGAAGGCCCAGGCCCTGGCGCAGAACCCGACCCAGGCTGAAGCCATCATGGGGATGGGCACCAAGTCCAACCCCGCACCGGTCCGTTCCACCACCGGCTCGAACAAGAAGGCGGACCAGGATGACAGACCGGGTTCCGTGAAGTCACCTGACCGTGCAGGGGATGTCATTGCGGCACCGGGGGCGTCGGGGGAGGAGACGGAGCACGCTTCCTCCATACCCCTCAAGGCCGTGGACGAGATCGGCCGCGCGACCGCGCAGGATGTTCGTGAGGCCCTGCACCAGGTCATCGACCCCGAACTGGGCATCGACGTGGTGGACCTTGGTCTGGTCTATGGAATCGAGATCGACGAGCTGGGCCGTGCCATCATCACGATGACCCTGACCACCCCAGCCTGCCCACTGACCGATCTGATCGAGGATCAGTGCGCCAGCGTCCTGGCCGGTCTGGTCGAGGAATTCCGGATCGACTGGACCTGGACCCCTCGGTGGAGCCTGGACATGATCACCCCTGACGGCCGTGAGCAGCTGGCCGCCATCGGATTCAACCTGGAGAACATGCCCACCTACAGCTGACCACCGGTCCTGCCCGTCGAATACAATGATGATTCCGGTCCGCCGTGACCGGCACGGCGTATGAGAGAAAGCATCGTGATATGTCATTATCCATGGGCTGGAAACTGCACGGCGACGGAAAGACGCTGGCACCGGGCGAGGTCGTTGAACCGGATGAACGACTGACTTGGCCGCGTACGGCAGGCATAGGTGCGCAGCATGTCATCGCCATGTTCGGATCGACCTTCCTGGTTCCGATCCTGACCGGGTTCGATCCATCGACCACCTTGTTCTTCACGGCCTTTTCCACGGCCCTCTTCCTCCTGATCAACAAAAACAAGCTCCCCTCCTACCTGGGCAGCTCCTTCGGCTTCATCGCCCCGATCACCGCGGTCACCACGGCCCACAAGGGCCTGGCCGTGGCCTCCTTCGGAATCATGGTGACCGGTGCCCTCCTGCTCCTGATCGGTGTCATCGTCCACTTCGCCGGTGCCAAATGGATCGACATGATCATGCCGCCCATGGTCACCGGTGCCATCGTGTCGATCATCGGCTTCAACCTCGCCCCCTCGGCATGGAACAACTTCAAGTCGGCCCCCCTGACGGCCCTGGTCACCCTGGTGGCGGTCATGCTCATATCGGTCCTCTTCAAGGGCCTTATCGGTCGACTGAACATCCTGCTCGGCGTCCTGGTGGGGTACGTCTTCGCCATCACCCAAGACCAGGTGGACTTCCGGGCCGTCGAAGAGGCGGCCTGGATCGGCCTGCCCCGGTTCCACACGCCCCAGGTCGATATGAGTGTCCTGGCCATGTTCATCCCGGTCGTCCTGGTCCTGGTGGCCGAGAACATCGGCCACGTCAAGTCCGTCTCCCTGATGACCGGCCGCGATTACGACGACCAGATCGGCACGGCTCTGATCTCCGACGGCCTGGGCACCTTCTTCGCCGGGCTCGGCGGCGGGTCGGGCACCACCACCTATGCCGAGAACATCGGCGTCATGGCCGCCACCAAGGTCTACTCCACAGCGGCCTACTGGTGCGCTGCGGCCTTCGCCTTCCTGCTCAGCCTCTGCCCGAAGTTCGGCGCGGTCATCAACACCATCCCCACGGGCGTCCTGGGCGGGGTCACGACCATGCTCTACGGCATGATCGGCATGCTGGGCATCCGCATCTGGGTGGAGAACAAGGTCGACTTCGGCAAGTCCGTCAACATGACCGTCGGCGCCATCGTCATGATCGTCGGTATCGCGGACTTCACCTTCGCGGTTGCCGGCATCAGTTTCAACGGCATCGCCATCGGCTCGGTCGCGACCCTGGTCATGTACCACGGCCTCAAGGCCATCGGGCGCTGGAGGGGGACCATCGACGGCGATGACTACATCCATGAGGACCAGCCGGCCCAGGCCCAGGAGACAGCGGGGAAGCACTGACCTTCAGGACCTATCGTCGCCGACGGTCATCGGCATAGGGGTGCGCCCCTGCATGGATTCGGGTCCACCCCATGTCAGGCGTGCAGGGGCCGCGTCGCATAGAAGGCGACGGCACTGGAGGCGGCCACGTTCAGGCTGTCCACCTGGTGACTCATGGGAATGCGCACCGCCAGATCGCAATGGGCGATGGTCTGCCTGGACAGTCCGTCACCCTCGGTACCGAAGATCAGGGCGAGCCTGTCGATATGCCCGGGATCCGTACTGCAGGATCGGGGGAGAAGACGGGCGGTCAGATCGTCCAGGCTGATCGAATCATCACTCAGGGCCATTGCGGCGGTCGTGAATCCCAGTCGGTGCAGATCCTCCAGACCCTGAACCGGCCAGTAATGCCTGTCATCCCCGCCGATCCTGGTCCAAGGCACCTGGAAGACGGTCCCCATGGAGACCCTGGCGGCGCGCCGATACAAGGGGTCCGAGCAGGAGGGGGTCACCAGGACGGCATCCACCCCCAGGGCGGCCGCCGAACGCATCAGGGCCCCGATGTTGGTGTGGTCGACGATGTTCTCCATGACGGCCACCCGTCTGGCATCCCTGCAGACCTGATCGACCGAGGGGAGGGGCCACCGGCGCATGGCGGCCAGGGCGCCCCGGTGGAGGCGGTATCCGGTTATGGCCCTCAGCTGCTCAGGACTGGCCACATAGACCGGTACATCGGGGCCGAAGGAGCCATCGACCTGGTCGAACAACCCGCCCATGCCCTCCAACCAGGGTTCCTCCACCAGGAAGGAGATGGGCTCGACACCGGCATCCAGGGCCCGGGTGATGACCTTTGGCGACTCGGCTATGAAGAGCCCCTTGGCCGGTTCCAGCCGGTTCCGAAGCTGGAGCTCGGTAAGGTGGGTGTACGCCTCGATACGGTCATCATCGATGGTCCCTATGGGTATCGTGCGCATCCTCGTCTCCTTCCCCTAGGTGGGGATGTCCCCGGCGGAATCGATCACCTGCCATCCGGCCCGCACGCCACACTTGCAGGCTCCATGTCCGGCGCCGAACCACCGGCCTGAGGAGGGGAGGGTGAGAATCGGACATGGCGGAAGGGGAAACCCCATCTACCGAAAAGGCACCATCGTGACGGAATCATCCCGATGGTGCCCAATCCGTGTCCGGAACGGGAGTTGAACCCGTACGCCTGTATAAAATAGGCACTAGCACCTCAAGCTAGCGCGTCTACCATTCCGCCACCCGGACAGGTGCGCTTTCGCAACAGAGGAAACTATAGCATCTTTGGGCCGATTTTGCATAGGGGGCAAGGGTTGCGTGTCGTTGGGTCCGGGCCGGGGCACGAGGCCGACATCTCCCATACGCCGGTTTTCGCCCGGCGACGCTAGCCTGAAAGGCATGACCGCACCGCTCTTTCTCTTGGACCCGGAACGGGACGACACCCCCCTGGCCAGTGACGAACTCCACACGGGATGGAAGCTCAGGCTTCCCCAGCATGTCAGACGTCATGCCATCCGATCGATGAGGTTGTCCCAGGGCTGTGAAATTCAACTGTCGGACGGGCAGGGGCTCAGGCTCCGGGCCACCATCAAGGATGTCGAAACAGGCTTGGTCGAGGTCACCGCCGTCGGGCGTGAGAATGCGCCTGACGTGTCCCTGATCCTGGTTCAGGCCCTGGCCAAGGGTGGTCATGATGAGGATGCCATCGATATGGCCACCCAGATAGGGGTCGACAAGGTGAGACCCTGGCAGGCGGATCGGTCCATCGCCAAGTGGAAGGAGGGTCGGACCGATCGCAAGTGGCGCCAGGTCCTCGATGCGGCCACCGAGCAGTCCAGACGGGCCATGACACCAGAACTCCTTCCGGTCCTGACCAGCAAGCCCCTGGTTAGGGACTGTCATGAGGCGACCGGACGGGGAGACCTGACTGTTGTGCTTCACCAGGACGCGACCATGGACTGGGAGGATGTGGAGCAGCGGGCCGCAAGCCTGGATACCGGCAGATGCGTGCGTGTCATCATCGGTCCTGAAGGTGGGATCGGCATGATGGAGGTCCAGGAGATGGTCGAGGCCGGGGCGGTGGCCACGGCCCTGGGTGGAAACATCCTGAGGGCTTCTACGGCTGGCCCCGTGGCCCTGACCCTCCTGGCACGGGCCCTCGGGCGGTGGAGGTGCTGATTCTCGGTTGTCCGGCTTCAATCCGGGCGAAATATCTGACAAGAACCATATGATGGTTGGTAGTGAATCTCAATCGTGAAAGGTCTGACCAAGGAGCGGGTATGAGTGATTCAGAACATGGTGACGGCTGCATCTTCTGCAAGATCATCGCGGGTGACATTCCCAGCCAGAGGGTCTATGAGGACGAAAGCGTCTATGCCTTCAAGGACGCCAACCCCAAGGCCAAGATCCATGTTCTGATCGTTCCCAGGCGCCATTACGCCAATGTGGCCGAGCTGGCCAAGGCCGATCCCCGGACCCTGGCCCACATCGTCGAGGTGGCCCAGTCCATCGCCGACCAGGAGTTCCACGGTGCCTACCGACTGATCTTCAACTCCGGAGAGGATGCCGGCCAGTCCGTCTTCCATGTGCACGCCCATGTCATGACCGGGGAGGTCCTGCCCGAGTGACTGCTGCTGAGACGACAGAGGGGATGACGTGGCGGTAACGACACGAAGCCTGGATATTCCATCGGAACTCGACCCCGTCCTCGTCCTGGGGCCGGGCGACGCGGTGATGGACCGAATCGAACGTGCCTTTCCGCATGTGAACATCCTCATCAGGGGGAACCGGATCATCCTGACCGCCACCAACCCCCTAGGGGACAAGGAGGCCGGCCAGGTCTACGACCTGATCGGGGAACTGGTCCAGGCCGCCTACCAGGTGCCCATGGATGCCGAAGAGGTCGGCAAACTCCTGGACCACCGGCGGATGGGTAATCCCTTCCTGACCGGAGCAGTCATTGCCGCATCCGGGAAGGACCAGGCCCTGCCCCAAGGTCGTCATGTGGCCACCTACGCCGATTCCGGCACAGACAAGGGTCATCGCCGTGCCGGAATCACCGGTGCGTCTCCTCGAGTTCCGGATAACAGGGCAGATAACCTGTACGAGAGGCATTCGGAAGCCGCGGAACCCGATTGGAAGGAGGAAACCGGTATCACAGGAGAGCGAATGCACCAGGGCAAGGAGTCGGAGGCCGATGACCGTCACCCGGAACCGTATGAGGATGACCAGGACGAAAACAGGCACCGGGCGGCCCTTTCGTCGGCAGTGGCCATGAGGACTCCTTTGACTTACGCTTCCAAGGGCCCCATCCGTCCCAAGACGGCAGGTCAGATGGCCTATGTCTCTTCTATGCAGACCCATACGATCACATTCGGAATC
This sequence comes from Bifidobacterium indicum, assembly GCF_036987015.1. NCBI lineage: Bacteria > Bacillati > Actinomycetota > Actinomycetes > Bifidobacteriales > Bifidobacteriaceae > Bifidobacterium > Bifidobacterium indicum. Next base: position 568,167 of record NZ_BTXM01000001.1, on the reverse strand, counting down.
GGGCCTGCGGGAACAGGCAAGACCTACCTGGCCGTGGCCAAGGCGGTTCAGACCTTCCAGACGAAGCAGGTCAGCCGCATCATCCTGACACGCCCCGCAGTGGAGGCGGGCGAGAGCCTGGGCTTCCTCCCGGGTACCCTGAATGACAAGGTCGATCCCTACCTACGCCCCCTGTACGATGCCCTCTCCGACATGCTGGGTACCGAACGGATGCACCACTACCTGAGCAATGAGACCATCGAGGTGGCCCCACTGGCATACATGCGTGGCCGCACGCTCAATGACGCCTTCGTCATCCTGGACGAGGCCCAGAACACCACCCGTCAGCAAATGAAGATGTTCCTGACCAGATTGGGGTTCAACACCAAGATGGTCATCACCGGCGATATCACCCAGGTCGACGTGGGACTGCCGGCCTCGGGACTGGCCACGATCGAAGAGATCCTGGGAGGGATCGATGACATCGCCTTCGTCCATCTGGAGGCAGGGGACGTGGTCCGCAACAGGTTGGTGGGCAGGATCGTCCGCGCCTACGACAAGGCGGCGGCCAGGCAGCGCGGAAGGTCGGGGCGGGAATGAGTGTGGAAGTCACCAATGAGACCCAGTGGGAGATCGATGCCAGGACCTTCTCGGACCTGGGTATCTGGGTCCTGGACCAAATGCAGGTCAGCCCCCAGTCCGACATGACCATCATCTTCAACGACCCGGATCCCATGGCCTCCCTGCATGAGCGGTGGATGAACCTCCAAGGTCCGACCGACGTGATGAGCTTCCCCATGGATGAGCTCCGCCCGGGCGATGGAAGCCGGAAAGTGGAGGGAATCCTGGGCGACATCGTCATCTGCCCCTGGGTGGCCGCCCAACAGGCCCAGGCCGCCGGGCATTCGGTCATGGAGGAGATGTTGCTCCTGACCATTCACGGCACCCTTCACCTCCTGGGGTATGATCACACCACCAAGGCTCAGGAGGGGCAGATGTTCGGCCTTCAGCGCCAGCTCCTGCTCACCTTCCTGGCCTTGCGACAGGGGCCCATGGGTGAGGCCACCCTGCCTGCCGGAGCCTTCAACGCCCTGGAATCCTACGAAGACAGTCATGAATCCGGGCATGGACCGGGCACGGGTATGGTCGGTCACAGGGGCCGGTCATGAATCCGAAAGAGGAGTTGCAATGACCAGCCGTTCGATCCTGATGCTGATCGCCATGGCACTGGTGGTGCTGATCCTTATTGGTCTCTCCCTGGTCCTGGCTGCAGCCGAGGGCTCGGTGACCAGGGTGACCAGATCCAGTCTGAACAACCTGATCCTGGGTCTGCAGACCGACCAGGATTTGAGCCAGTTCTCCAGGATGAAGCGGATCGACCGGATCCACAAGGCCCAGAAGCTCATCTCCCAGCGCCAGGCCACCTCCAGTGGATGCGCCTATTTCCGGGTCATCTGTGACATCCTCATCGGTCTTCTGGTGGGGGGCATGACCCAGGTGGCCGGCTTCCGAATCTGGGAGCAGGTGGTCTGTGGCCTGGTGGCCGCCGTCCTGGTGGCCGTCATCTCAGTCACCATCGGACCCAGGCGAAATGGCACCAGACAGCCTCTGGAGATCCTGCTCAGGTATGTGCGGATCATATCGATCGCGGTCCGTCTGACCCCTTTCAAGAAGCGGCGCAGGATTAATTCCTGGTCCAGGAGCTCCCGGCGTAGTGACCTCTCGGATGACGAAGAGCTGGAGAAGATTCAGATCGAGCAGGGCAGGGCCATGGTCGACCAACTGGTCGAGGCCGGCGCTTTCGATCCCGAGATATCGGAGATGATCAAGAACGTCCTGACCCTTTCCACCACCCTGACCCGTGAGATCATGGTTCCCAGGACCGACATGATCTGCATGGGGAAGGACACCAGCCTGGAGGCCGCCCTGAAACTCTTCTCCCGGTCCGGTTTCTCCAGGATTCCGGTCATCGGCGAGGACATGGACGACCTGATCGGCGTGGTCTACCTGAAGGACGTGGTCAGGGCCATCTCCCTGGGTAGGCAAAAGGACCAGGGGCCCATCGCCTCCATCGTTCGCAAACCGGTCCTGATACCCGAATCCAAGCCCGTGGATGACCTCTTCCACTACATGCAGAAGTCCCGTCATCATTTGGCGCTTGTGGTCGATGAGTATGGCGGCATCGCCGGTCTGGTCACCATCGAGGATGCAATCGAGCAGATCGTGGGTGAGCTGGAGGACGAGCATGACCGGGTCCAGCACAACCAGCCCAAGCAGATCGGACCCCACACCTGGAGTCTGCCCGCACGTACCTCGATAGCGGAGCTGGAGGAGCTTTTCGAGATCGATATCGACGAGGATGACGTGGATACGGTCTACGGACTCCTGACCAAGCTTCTCGGCTCGGTTCCGGTCGAGGGGTCTTCCGCGGTGACCAGAGGCATACGATTGACGGCGGCTGATGCTGTCGGTCGCCGGAAGAAGATCGCCACCATCATCGTGGAGCCGGCGGATGACTCGGACATCACCCTGGACGAGGAACCCGCCAGTCAGGACCCGGACCAGGAAGGTCCGGACAGTGGCCAGGAATGAAGACAAGGAAAAGCGGTACATGACACACATACGCACTAAGGGGACCACCCCCGGTCAGAACCATACCGACCCTGAGGGCGGCGATTCCTGCCAAGGCTCCCAGGACCAGCCCTACCGCTCAGGTTTCGTGGCCGTGGTGGGAAGGCCCAACGTGGGCAAGTCGACTCTGATGAACGCCCTGGTGGGCAGGCCCATCGCCATCGCTTCATCCAGGCCGGAGACCACCCGCAAGGCCATCCGGGGTATCGTCACCGACCCCGATGCCCAGCTGGTCCTGGTCGACACCCCTGGTATCCACCGCCCACGGACCCTCCTGGGCCAGCGTTTGAACGACGTGGTGGAGGCCTCCCTCTCAGACGCGGATGCCATTGCCTTCCTCCTGCCCGCCGATCAGACCATCGGCCCCGGCGACAAGAGGATCCTCAGCCGACTCAGGTCCAACTTCGCCAAGAAAGACCGAGCCGGAAAGTGGCACTGGCGCAAGCCTCTGATCGCGGTGGTCACCAAGATCGACCGCCTGGACAGGGAGGAGCTGGTGGCCAAGCTCATCGAGGTCTCCGACTTTGCGGACTTCGATCAGATCGTGCCGGTCAGTGCCGTGAGCGAGGACAACGTCGATGAAGTCAAGCAGGTCCTGATCGACGCCATGCCGGTCGGGCCGCAGATGTATCCGGCAGGCCAGCTGACCGAGGAACGTCCCGAAGACATGATTGCGGAGTTGGTCAGGGGGGCCTTCCTGGAGGAGCTTGACGACGAGCTGCCCCACTCCCTGGCTGTGAACGTCGACTCGATCGAGCCGGCCGAGGATGGGCACAAGGCACAGGTCCATGTCTCCATCTATGTGGAGAGGGACTCCCAGAAGCCCATCATCATCGGCCATGGTGCCGAACATCTGGTCCGGGTCAGGAAGAAGCTGAGGACTGCCGTCAATCGCACCCTGGGTCAGAAGGCCGCACTTGATCTCCACGTCAAGGTGGCCAAGAACTGGCAGGGGGACCCCAAGCTCCTCCAGAGGCTCGGCTTCTGAGGGGGAGGTCCTGCTGATTGGCGGCACAGCCTATGTCTTGATCGTGATAACCGTTTCATGAACTTCTGCGGTCGCCGAGCGATCCTGCTCCATACGGGAGGTATAGGCGATCCTTAGGGCCCCTTTCCTGCTGGATGAGCAAATCCGGTCGCATACGAGGAAGGGGTCGGCATTGCCCAAGGATTCCACTCACTGGGAAACAGGGATTCGAGGTATCAGGGATCTACGCCATTCATCATGAAACAACGTTTCGACTCATCCGGAAACAAGATGACAATGTGTCCACTGACGTACCGGTCGACAATGTGTCCTCGCTTGCAATCATATAATCAGCTGCACCAAGAGCAGCCACAGATGACAGCCGCTGTTCAGCATGCATCCGCACCCTTGAGCAAGGCAAAAATGACGTAGGGGAGCGGATTCCCTTTGCGGTACCAGCGACTATGTGTCTAGGATACAGGCAATACGCGGAAGGAACCATCTCTGCAGTGGCGAAGGGACATGATCAGTGGAACGATCTCGAATTGATCCGGATACTGATGATATAACGCTGATCAAGATGGTGGCCGCCGAAAATGAATCTGCCTTTGAAGCACTGTACAACAAGTATGCCCATACCGTCCAAGCTTTCATTTCCCTGCGAACATCCGGCGACGAGGATGCCAGTGAAGCTTTTGCCGACACGTGGCTGGGGTGCTGGCGTTCCTCGAAATCCTTTCGCGCGGAAAGCCGGGTTCTTACCTGGATACTCAGCATTGCACGACGACAGATATATATGAAATGTCGCAAGCCAAGGCTACCCGACCAAATGGATTCGGAGGAACTCGACTCGATAGCCGATGATCGTCTGGAACCTGCAGAACTCGTCAATAGGGATCTGATGATGGAAACAATACGGGAGAAGATTGATGCGCTCCCAAGGGAAATGGCATACACGGTAACCCTGGCCTGGCTCCACGAGTTATCCTATCCGGAAATTGCCTCACTGCTTGACATTCCGGTTGGGACCGTGAAGTCTCGTCTTGCTCGCGCAAAACAGATCCTGCGTCCGCAGCTGACAGCCCTCGCTTCAGGCAGCGGCCAACGACTGCAAAGCCGGAGAGGATGAAGGGGAAATGATGGCAACTCAAAACAAGAGCTCAGACCCAGTCACAGAAGATTACCGGGATGAAGTTCAGGAGGTGCTTCGGGAAAACGAGCAGCATGCCCAGCCACCGGTTCCAGCATTCACCAGCGTGATGAAGGCAATCTACCAGGAGCCGTCGCTGGCCGCAGAACAGCCGATACCATTCAAGCGTCGAGTACGTTCCTGTGGGCAACTTGTTCGGGCCCAATTGAACCTTCTGCCCCGATATATCATGCTGATAGAAATTGTGATAGCAGCGGGCGCTGTTGTGATCAGCAGCGTTTTGCATGGTGCACGGTACGGTGGCCTCGGTCTGCATATATTGTCAAATCTGCTCATGCTGAACATGGCGCTGACGGTAATCCTGGTTTTTTCCGTTAGGGATGATCGCGAATTGATGCTCAGTATGCCTCTCGGACCTCAGGTCGTAGTAGCTACCAGGCTGTTGCTGGCCTTTATTTCCAATATCGTCGTCGGGGGTGCAGCCTTATTGGTCGCCACTGCAATCAACCCGGTAATGAGACCCCTACCAGCCATTACCCAAGTGATAGCCCCTGCAACCCTCCTGGCTAATATTGTGGCCCTTCTCTGCATATGGCAATACTCTTGGGTGGCGCTGCTCCTGGGGGCACTTGCACCATTAGTGAGAACTCTGCAAGATCTCGGGCCATCATTCCTCCTGCCGGCATGGGTCGATTCGGCACCCTCTACAACCGCTGCCTGGGCAGGGATCATCCTCCTGGCAACGGGACTCCTAAGCGCTGCCATCTTTACGGCCCCTCTTGCCTGGCATGCCCAACTCGCCGATGGGGATAAGAACTGTTGAACCTTTTGATCCACTCTCGCTACTAACTGAATAGACGGGACAAGTTGCAGGTCATGTCCGGCGACGGCCCGTGGCCAAAACCAGATATGGAAGAGGTGGATGAGGTTGACTTTCGCAGGTATGCAGCTCAAAAGGTTTTCCCTACCGGCGGTACTGCCTTTCATGATGACCTTGGGCATTCTGCTTACGGGCATCTTACTGGAGGCAATCTGTTCGTTGAGCCGCATAAGGGTGGTTATGATGGCTCTCACTCAGGTGCCGATGATCACTTCCGGTATATGTACGGCTTGTGTGCTCAACGGCGACCCACTCGTTGAGCTCTCTGAGTCGACTCCAAGTGGATGGCGTAAGGTTCAAGCAACCAGGCTGCTTATCATCACCGGGGCATTTCTCATCGCCACGGCGCTTCTTTTTATCGGCTTGCATATGCTGCGACTATGGCCACGTGACCTGGGGTGGGTGAGCATGATTACCCCGGTCGGCGGTATTCTCATTGTCAATTGTCTGGTTTTCCTTATAGCCGTACTCACCATGTCCATGCCAACGTCGTCGCTGGCCTCCATTGCCGTCTGGCTGTTTTTATGTTTGATATGGGATCCGTACATCACCGATCCGGTCCGGCAACGACTCGTCCCGTTGATCATTGCAGCAGCATGCGCAATCTTCGGTTGGAACGTGTGCGGTGATTCAGAACGCAATGCACTCAAGGTGGCAGACCTATGAGAACACTCAGCCTTTTACACATCACACTGCTGATGGTTTATCGACGAAAAGCCTTGTGGATAGCCAGCATACCGCTGGCGCTCTTCGCCCTCTTTCTGGCCTATGCCTCTCCCATGTCACCCGGACTCAACACAATACAGGGTCTTGTCTTTACCGGACAGGTTCTTGCCATATTCACCTCGTTGGCATATGCGGCATCGTTCAGCAACCTTATGACTGCCGGCAAGCGAGCAGGTATGGACGAACTTGAATCCACCTCCGCCTTACCGATGGCTGTCATCCGCTTGGCTCAAGTCCTGGGGGCCTGGGGTATTTGCATATCATCTTCCCTGTTTATCCTTGTATTGATCGCGGTCTATCAAGCCTTCCACGGCAACGGTGAGGCGATAATCAGGGCCCTGGCGGTAGTGCTTGTCATACTCTCACCATCAATTCTGATTGCTACGGGGATATCCGCCCTGCTGGGAGCCCTGTTACCCACAGTCCCAGCCCGAATTCTTGCCGTCCTGGTATGGGCTTGGCTGGCCTTCCATACCCCTCTCTTACCACTTCCAACGCTCAATGGCGGCCCCCTGTCGGTCATTGGCGATCCCATTGCTCAGGGATGGTTCCATACCGATCCTGTGTACTCACCAACGAACGGCGCCTTTACCGTCCAATCAGGGTTCCTATCCCTGCTCTGGCAGGGGAGTATTATCGTCATCCTCTTCACCGGTGCAAACATGGCCTCCAACCACATACAGGTTCGGTCCGACCGTCTACTGACGTTGAAAGGAAATTCCTCGCATGTTTATCTCCATTGATCATCTGACAAAGGATTTTCGTGGGCGACCAGCCGTTTTAGATAACCTGACGGTTGACCTTCCACAAGGCATGATAGGGCTTATTGGACCGAATGGTGCCGGCAAAACAACCCTCATGCGTATTCTCACAGGAATAATCAAACCGTCCAAGGGCAAAATCCTTATTGATGGACAGGACCTGTCCACTCCGGTCAATAGGCGTATTCTGAAACGAAACCTGGGTTATCTGCCACAGAACATCACCCCGTATGACAATCTGTCCCCGCTTGAATTCCTCGACTATATCGGCATCCTGAAAATGATCGACGACAAACGCGTTCGGCAGCAGCAGGCACACACCCTCCTGGAACAGGTGGGATTGGAAGACGTGATGAGCCAACATATCGGGGGGTTCTCCGGGGGGATGAGGCGGAGGGTGGGAATCGCACAGGCCCTTATGGGTGATCCCCGGCTGCTTGTAGTCGATGAGCCCACAGCGGGGCTGGATCCTGAAGAGCGCATGCGGTTCCGCACTCTCCTTGCTCAGCTGGGGCAGAATCGAACCGTTATCCTCTCCACCCACATACTCGATGATGTTGCGCAAACCTGCCCCTGGGTATGTGTATTACGCTCTGGACGCAGGCAGTATGACGGACCGACACAGGGGCTGATCCATGAAGCCGACGGTCACACCTGGATCACGCCACCCATCGCGGCCCCACCGGATGCTGCCACGATCATCAACGCCGAACCCACACCAAACGGGACAAGGTACCGCATAGTTACCGATACCCCGCCCGCAGGTTCCGTAGAAACTGCGCCCAACCTCGAGGATGGATATATGGCTTTGGCCAGGGAACACTAGATACCGTCGATTACTCAGCAAAATCAATATTCAAGTATGAAAGTGCGTCGAATACACATGAAGCGAATCAAGCAGAGCATCAAGGCCCTTCTCCTTATATGTGCCACAACCACGCTGACCGTGGGGGTTGGAGGCTGCACTGATGGCATGAGTCATCCTGAAGAATATCCCGCTGATGGAAGCAACTTGGTTGCAGCTACCAGTAACCCACAGACAATTTCAAAAGAGGATCTGGGGCACACATGGCCCCTGAAGGTAGATGAAGGCACCGTGTCATGCGAGCACAGCAGGCAGGGAGACCCCATCCTCCGCTTTACCACTCCGGATGGCGTACAGTACGCACTTAACCAGGTGCCAGGCAATGAAAATCTAACCAACATCTCAACATTGAAATCAGATGACAGTAAGTCTGTAGGAACTCTGATGAGTTTCGCATTCTCAGTCTGTGACCTGCCAAAATAAACTGGTGTAACAAGGCCCGGCATGTAGCCCTTTCGGACAGCATACCGAATCCCAAATAACCTACCGGATTGTGCATCGGGATGAACTGTTGTTTCATGGCATAGGATGATGTGCACGGTCGATATCAGGCACGTGCGATTGCCGGTCGCTGCCTCTCACCGCCGGGGAGGGTCACATCATGTTCTCCAACAATGAAATCCAGGCCCGAAATGTCAAGGACCACCAGGTCACCAAGGCCGACAACCGGTTTTTCCTAGCCGGCTGTCGGCCTTTCTCCGGTATCGTGAGGAGGGCCTGCTAACGGCGGACCGCATTCCCCTTCTTGGAGACGTACATCCTGGTGTTGAGGAGGTCGGTGTAGCGCTTGATGACCTTGGGGCGTATCACCTTCATGGAGGGGGTCATCAGGCCGTTCTCCTGGGTGAACTCCTCGGGGAGGATGATGAACTTACGGACCGATTCAGCCCGGGACACCCCCTCGTTGGCCTTGTCGACATGTTCCTGGACCTCGGCCCTGACCACGGCGTTCCCGGCGGCCTCCTGCATGGACATGTTCTGGTCCAGCCCCTTGGAGGCCAGCCAGGGCCTCAGGGCGGACTCATTCAAGGTCACCAGGGCCGAGATGAAGGGCCGTTTATCACCCAGGACCAGGGCCTGGGAAACGATCTCGGACCTCTCGATGATCTCCTCGATGGGCCTGGGGGAGACGTTCTTGCCGCCTGCCGTGATGATCAGGTCCTTCTTCCTGCCAGTCAGGTAGAGGAAGCCGTCGCGCGAGATTCGACCCAGGTCACCGGTGGCATACCAGCCATCGGGGGTGAAGGAGTCCTCGGTTGCCTGGTCGTTCTTATGGTAGCGGTGGAAGACGCAGGTCCCCTTGATCTGCACCTCGCCGTCCTGGGCGATACGGATCGTGAACCCGGGGAAGGGGATGCCCACGGAACCCTTGTGGTAGGGGGTCCCCAACGGGCTGAAGGCGCAGGGGGCCGTGGTCTCTGTGAGGCCGTAACCCTCGTAGACCGGTACGTTGGCGCCACGGAAGAAGCCCAGGAGCTGGGGGTCGAGGGGGGCGCCACCGGAGACGATCCACTTGGCCCTGCCGCCCAGGACCTGCCTGAGGGAGTTGTAGACAATCGGATCGTACAAGGCCCTGCGCATGGCATCGCTTCTGGTCGGCCACCCCTGAACGGAGATGTCGGTCATGTACTTCCTTGCGGCCTTGGCGGCCCCGGAGAAGATCTTCCCCTTGGGACCATGGCCGGCCTTCTGGGAGGCGGCGTTGTAGACCTTCTCGAACACCCTCGGAACCCCGATGATGACCGTCGGCTTCGATTCCTGGAGGTCGGGGAGGAGGGTGGCCATGCCCGAGGAGATGTATACGTGCATGTCGCCGTAAATCACCCCGTAGCTGATAGCCCGGGCGAAGGTGTGGGCCTGGGGGAGGAAGAGGAGGATGGACCCTTCGGGGTCGTGGGTCAGGTTCGGGATGAAGGCGTTCAGGTTCCTGGCCAGTTGGCAGTAGTGCTCATGGGTCATTTCCACCCCCTTGGGGGCGGCGGTTGACCCGGAGGTGTAGACGATGGAGCAGAGATCGCCCTTCATGATGGAGTTGATACGCTCGTCCAGCTCTGCATCGCTGACCGACTCGCCATACGCCTGGAACTCCTGGAGGAGGCCTGATTCCAGGCAGGAGATCCGCTCCAGGGTGGGGCAGTCCTTCTCGGCCCCCTCGGCCTTTGCCCGCATGTCCGTGGTCTGGACGATCAGGAGGCGGGCATCGGAGTTGTTGACGATGAACCGGATCTGCTCGGCAGAATCGGTGTCGTAGATGGTGGCGATGACTCCACCGATGGATAGGACGGCCGCATCGATGATGTCCCACTCATAACTGGTTCGGCACATGAAAGCGACGGCGTCGCCTTTCTTGATGCCATAGTGGAGGAAGCCCTTTGCGGTCTTGCGTATGTCGCTCAGGACCTCCCTGCCGGTCCGGTATGTCCAGGCACCGTTCTCCACAAAATGGAGGACGGGCTTGTCCGGGGTGCGACGCGCGCGGTCTGCGTAGATGTCATAGATGGTCATGCCATCCGGGACCGGGCCCATGCCATCGGTCCTGGCCGTCATCAGACCCTGATCCAGGAAGGTGGTGGTGGCGTAGTCCGCCGACCAGAAGTGCCTGTTGGGTAGTCCTGCCTGGTCCTGCTCGGACGTTCGGCCGGTTCCGGCACCGTCTGCAGCGTTCGGATCCTCCGTCGGATCATCCTCATGACCCACACGGTGTGTCACGTAAGATTTGACCGATGATAGTAACGACACATTGACTCCTTATCGCAATCAGATACGACAAGGATACTCGTGGTCTAGGAAAAATCCGGCCCCGGCCTTCGTCTTTGCATCAGGCACCGGTGGTGGTATAGTGGCAGGGTTGCTTTGGCGAGGGAGACTCTCCGTCTCCGTAATCGACTCGGCGTGATTGTCTTCGACCTTCTTACCGGACGGCCCAGGAATCCGACGCGGCGATGCGCCAGGATCGGCCCTGGTCGGTCCCTCAATCAACCAAGGAGGAATGAGAATGCCCAATACCTTGAAGCTCAAGGGTGAAGTCCGCGACCAGTTCGGCAAGGGAGCTGCCCGCCGCATGCGTGTGGCCCGACAGATTCCCGCCACCATCTATGCCGGTGGCGCCCAGCCGGACTACATCAAGCTTCCCATGCGTGAGACCACCCTGGCCCTGCGCCGTGCCAACGCCCTCTTCAGCATCGAGTTCGACGGCAGGACCAAGATGGCCGTGGTCAAGGACGTTCAGCGGAACCCGGTCAAGCGCCAGGTCGAGCACATCGACTTCTATGAGGTCCGTGCCGGCGAGAAGGTGACCGTCGAGGTCCCCGTCTTCATCAACGGCGAGACCAAGGGTGCGGCAGTGGCCTTCATCGACACCCAGAACCTCCAGGTCCGGGCCGACGTATCGAACCTGCCCGAGCGTATTGACATCAGTGTCGAGGGCATGTCCGACGGTGACAGGATCCTCGCCAAGGACATCAAGCTGCCGGAAGGTTCCGAACTGATCATCGATGACCTTGAGGATTCCATCGTGACCGTCGAGATCCCCAAGGAGGAGACCCTGACCAACCCGGCCGAGACCGAGGCCGCCGTCCCTGCCGCTGGCGAGGGCGAGGGCGAGGGAGCGGCTTCCTCCGAGGAATCGGCTGAGTGAGCCCCCTTCGGACTTCTGCACCTTCGAGGGCCGGGTGGGCGCCTGTCGCTCCCCGGCCCTCCTGCCGTCCCAAGGCGGCCGGTAGAGGGGCCGGTCATAATGTGAAACGCAAAACTCCGCATCCGATCGGCTATGTCATAGTTCCCTTAAACGCCAGTCGCCATAAGCGCAGCGTCCAACAACCCAACCAGCAGTGAGAAGAAGTGGCAACAATGGCAGAGCAATCACATCACGAACCGGCAGTCCTGAGCAGGATGGCGGATTCCTTCCCGGTCGAGCCCAACGACCACCCGGCCACCGATGAAGAGCGGGCCAGGCTGATCGACAAGCCGGCCTTCGGACAGCTCTTTTCCGACAATATGACACACATGAGGTGGACCCGGGATGGTGGCTGGTCCGACCGGCGGGTCGAGCCCTACGGCCCCCTTGCCCTGAACCCGGGTGCCTCTGTTCTCCACTATGCCCAGGAGGTCTTCGAAGGACTGAAGGCCTACCACCATGGTGACGGTTCCATCTGGCTCTTCCGCCCCGATGCCAATGCTGAGCGCTTCCACAATTCCGCCAGGCGTCTGGCCCTCCCGCCTCTGGATATGGAGGACTTCCTGGGATCGGTGGCCGCCCTGGTCAGGCAGGACGCGGCCTGGGTACCCACCCGTCGTGAGTACACGCTCTACATGCGTCCCTTCATGTATGCCTCCGAGCCCTTCCTGGGCGTCCGCGCACCCCATGAGGTGGATTACTGCGTCATAGCCTCGCCCTCCGGTCCCTACTTCGCGGGCGGCGTCAAGCCGGTCAGCATCTGGGTCGAGGACAAATGGTTCCGCACCGGCCCCGGTGGCACCGGCTTCGCCAAGTGCGGCGGCAATTATGCGGCCTCCCTCCTGGGGGAGAACCGCGGCAAGGAGCACGGCTGCGAACAGGTCTGCTTCGTCGACGCATCCACCAGGACCTACCTGGAGGAGCTGGGTGGCATGAACATGTTCACCGTCCACAAGGACGGACACCTGGAGACCCCCAGCCTGACCGGTACAATCCTGCCCGGTGTGACCAGAAACTCCCTGATTCAGTTGGCCAAGGACCACGGCCGTGACGTGGTCGAGACCATGATCCGCCTCCAGGACCTTCTGGATGACATCAGGTCCGGCGAGGTGACCGAGGTTTTCGCCTGCGGCACCGCCGCCATCATCACGCCCATCGGCCGCTTCAAGTCGGAGGAGTTCGATGTCCAGGTGGCCGACGGCGGCTCCGGCCAGGTCACCATGGACCTGCGCAACGAGCTTTTGGGCATCCAGCTGGGTGAGATCGAGGATCCGCACAACTGGATGTGGAAGGTCTGCTGAGACTTTCCTCAATCGGACGGCGGGCCGGTATTCCGTAGAATACCGGCCCGCCGTTTTGCATGGTCGATCTTGGCCTTCCACAACCGGCATGTGGCGGACGGACCTTGGTTAGGCTTGGACCGGAAAGCAGTCGCCGGCACCTCCCGGCCGCATGGAAAGGCAGGGCATGAAGACCGTCTTGGAAGGCAACCTGATCTTCGTGGCCATCGAGTACCTGGGTATCTTCAGCTGCGGTCTCGCCGGTGGCCTGGCGGCGGTCCGGAGGCAGTTCGATATCATGTCCATCCTCCTGGTGGCCTGGATAACGGCCCTGGGAGGCGGAATCGTCCGTGACGTCCTCCTAGGTCTGGTCCCGCCCGTGGGGATCGCCGACAAGGGATCGGTCCTGGCCACCATCCTGTCCGGCCTGGTCGTGGCCGTGGCCCATCCGGAGATCGACCGGATGAAGTGGCAGATGATCGTCTCGGATGCCATGGCCGTGGGTGCCTTCGCCGTCAATGGCACGGCCAAGGCCCTGGGCTGCGGGACAGGGGGGATGACCGCAATCTTCCTGGGGATGGCCACAGCTCTGGCCGGCGGCCTTCTGCGTGACGTCCTGCTCAATCAGGTTCCGGCGGTCATCCAGGACAAGCACTGGTACGCCCTGCCCTCCCTGATCGGATGCTTTTTGACCCTGGTGGTGGTGCGGCTCCGGGAGCGGGGGCTCTACACCACCCAGGTGGAGATGCTGTTGGAGCTGTCGGTCGTGGCTCTGGTCGTCGTCCTGCGGTTTCTGTCGGTACGCTTCGACATCGTCGTCCCCGGGGCGGTCGAACGCAGCAAGGCCCACCTGCCCATGAGTGATGAGCAGATCGGCGCCGCCATCAGCCACATGCTGGGGGGCAGATCCGACCTGAAGGTGACCATCTCTTCCAGGCGGTCGACCCACCGGCGTGATGGGTCCAAGAAAAAAAGACCATCATCCCAGCGCTGAGGATGATGGTCCAGTAGGGCCGAAGCCCCGATAGGTCAGAGCGCGTTGATGGCGGTGGCCAGGCCGGACTTGCGGTTGGCGGCCTGGTTGCGGTGAATCACACCCTTGCCGGCGGCCTGGTCCAGACGACGGGCGGCGACCCGATAGGCGGCCTGGGCGGCCTCCTTGTCACCGGCATCCACGGCCGTGCGTACGGAACGTACGGAAGTCTTGATGGCGCTCTTGACCTCCTTATTGCGCAGGTGTGCCTTCTCGTTGGTGATGACCCGCTTCTTCTGCGACTTGATGTTTGCCAATGTTGCTCCAAACGATGTGTGTATCTGTACAGACAAGATTACATGCTAGCACGGGTCAAGGAAAAGAGGGGCTGGCCGGAAGGGCCACTCGCCCAGGGCATCGGCTAGAATCGATAATCCAAACTGAGATAGGAGCACAGCCCGGTGGAGCATGTCAAGAATCAACCAGGATTCACCGACCAGTCGCTGATCCGCAATTTCTGCATCATCGCCCACATCGACCACGGCAAGTCGACCGTGGCCGATCGGATCCTGCAGTTGAGCGGGATCGTACCCCAGCGCGAGATGCACGACCGCTTTCTGGACAGGATGGACATCGAGCAGGAGCGGGGGATCACCATCAAGTCCCAGGCCGTCCGCCTACCCTGGGTCAAGGACGGCACCGAGTACACCCTGGGCATGATCGACACCCCGGGCCACGTGGACTTCACCTATGAGGTGTCCAGAGCCTTGGAGGCCTGCGAGGGGGCTGTCCTCCTGGTGGACGCCACCCAGGGCATCGAGGCCCAAACCCTCTCCAACCTTTATATGGCCCTGGACGACGACCTGACCATCATCCCCGTTCTGAACAAGATCGATCTTCCCTCGGCCGAGCCCGACAAGCATGCCGAGGAGATCGCCAACCTGATCGGGTGCGACCTGGACCAGGTCCTGCGCGTCTCCGGCAAGACGGGCGAGGGTGTGCATGAACTGGTAGACAGGATCGTCGAGGAGGTGCCGCCTCCCCAGGGTGATCCAAAGGCCCCGGCCCGTGCCCTGATCTTCGATTCGGTCTACGACTCCTACCGGGGTATCGTCACCTATATCCGCATGATGGACGGGGAGCTCAAGACCCGCCGAAAGATCAGGATGATGAGCCTGGGCACGGTCCACGACCCTATCGAGCTGGGCGTGATCAGCCCCGATATGATCCCGACCAAGGCCCTGGGTGCGGGCGAGGTGGGCTATGTGATCACCGGGGTCAAGGACGTCAGTCAGTCCAAAGTGGGCGACACGGTCACCGACGAGGCCCGTCCGGCGGATGAACCCCTTCCCGGCTACCAGGATCCCCAACCCATGGTCTATTCCGGGCTCTTCCCGATTGACAACGCCCAGTTCCCCGAGCTCAGGGATGCCCTGGACAAGCTCAAGCTCAACGATGCGGCCCTGGTCTATGAGCCCGAGACCTCCGTGGCTCTGGGCTTCGGTTTCCGCTGCGGCTTCCTGGGCCTCCTTCACATGGAGATCGTGACCGAGCGCCTGAGCCGTGAGTTCGACATGGATCTGATCGCCACGGCCCCGAATGTCACCTACCAGGTGACTATGGAGGATGGGACCGAGCTCCTGGTCAAGAACCCCAGTGAGTTTCCCGAGGGGAAGGTCAAAAAGATCACCGAACCGGTGGTAAATGCCGACATCATCACCCCCAAGGAGTTCATCGGGTCGGTCATGGAGCTCTGCCAGGACCACCGTGGCCAGATGGGGACCATGGAGTACCTGAGTCCGGATCGGGTGGAGATGCATTACACAATGCCCCTGGCAGAGATCGTCTTCGACTTCTTCGACCAGCTCAAGAGCCGCACCAAGGGGTATGCCAGTCTGGACTACCAGAGTGCGGGCAGCCGGTCTGCGGACCTGGTCAAGGTCGACATTCTCATCCAGGGGGAGAAGATCGACGCTTTCTCGGCCATTGTCCATAAGGACAAGGCTTACTCCTACGGGGTCATGATGACCAAGAAGCTGCGCAGACTCATACCGCGGCAGCAGTTCGAGATCCCCATCCAGGCGGCTATCGGGTCCAGGATCATCGCCCGCGAGACCATCAGCGCCCTCCGCAAGGACGTGCTGGCCAAGTGTTACGGCGGGGACATCACCCGTAAGCGCAAGCTTTTGGAGAAGCAGAAGGCCGGCAAGAAGCGGATGAAGATGCTGGGTCATGTGCAAGTACCCCAGGAGGCCTTCATCGCCGCCCTGAGCACCGAGCAGGCCACAGACCGTGATACCAAGGACAAGATTCGCGCAGCAGCCAAGAAGGAGGGCTGAGATGGGGGAAAGGCCTCCTTTCGAGGTCTACATCCATGTGCCTTTCTGCCTGAGACGTTGCGGGTACTGCGACTTCAATACCTATACGGCCACCGACCTGGGCGGAGGGGCCAGCAGGAAGCACTACGCCGACCTGGCCATACGTGAGATGGAGCTGTCCAAGGCCTGGCAGGAGTCCCGAGGCATCGTCGAACCGGCCATCTCGTCCATCTTCTTCGGAGGCGGAACACCCACCATCCTTCCACCGGACGACCTGGGCCGCATGGTCCGGGCGGCCAGGGACCTTTGGGGACTGGAGGATGGGGCCGAAATCACGACGGAGGCCAATCCGGATACGGTTGACGCCGCGTATCTGGAGACCCTGATACAGGATGGGTTCACCAGGGTTTCCTTTGGGATGCAGTCGGCGGTTCCCCATGTACTGAAGACCCTGGACCGGACCCACACCCCCGCCAATGTGACCGCGAACGTCGAGACGGCCAGGGCCCTGGGTCTGGAGGCCAGCGTTGATTTGATCTATGGAACACCGGGTGAGAGCCTGGCGGATTGGCGGACCAGCCTGGAGGCGGCCATCGACCTGGGGGTGGACCATGTCTCGGCCTATGCCCTGACCCTGGAGCCGACCACGAAGATGGGCCGTGCCGTGGCCACCGGTCGTATGCCCCGACCGAACGATGACGACGAGGCCGCCATGTACGAGTTGGCCGATGACCTTTTGACGGGGGCTGGTCTGGACTGGTACGAGATTTCAAACTGGGCCCGGCCCGGACACGAGTGCAGACACAACCTGGGATACTGGCGGAATGTGGACTGGGCCGGGATAGGGCCGGGTGCCCACTCACACTATCTGTCCGTGGAAGCCGAACCGGTGAAGGCGGGAAGTACCTGTGAGGATGGAACAGGAGAAAGTGCCCTATCGCCGGGATTCCGCAGGACGCTTCCGGTGGAAGGCCGGGAGCATGTACTTCCGGAGTCGCAGGGGAAGGGGGATGCCGATCTTCCGAGCCCGTTCAAAATGGATTCGTATCCCCTGGACCCATGGTGGCAGCAATCCGTGCCCGGGGCAGAAGGGTTGACCCGTGCTTCGATTCGGTCCTGGGATATCAGACACCCCCCTGCGTGGGCCTCGACCATGCTGAGGGGGCTGATTCCATGGCAGGGTGCCGAAACGTTGACCTCTTCCCAGGACCTGGAAGAGACAGTCATGCTACGGTTGCGGATGCGTGAGGGCCTTGACCTGGAAAAGCTGGAGACCAGAACCGGTTTCCGTCCCAGTCCCGGAACCATCGACGACCTGATCAATCAGGGCCTCATCCATACGGACGGTTCACGTATCGTGGCCACCCGACAAGGCAGGTTGCTGAACGATCTGGTTATCGAACGGATCCTGGAATCAATCGACGCCTGAGGGATGGCGCTTGTGCTTATTGAACCCTGTCTCCGATCCGGTGATCGTCCATCCACTCGACTCTTCTAGAATCCATCGGGGCAAAGGCACACGAGAGGGAAATTGGTTCCATGGCGAATTCGCTCAGCAGTTTGGTTTACACCGTCGGGAACCGTCTGCTGTACGTTCCGCTTCTGACCGGAGCCAGCGGAAAGGGTCGACCGATATGGGACGATGAGGACCCTGTTGCCAAGACCAGGAAGAGGCGGAGGAACCTGCGCGACAGGGAGAGGGAGAACCGGTTGGCCAACCCCTTCTCCTATACGGGGCTGACCATCCGTTTCATTGCCCTCTGCCTGGTCCTTGCTGCCAGTGCGGCCATTCAGGTCCGCTACAGTCTGGATTTCACTTCGCTCAGCGTCCTCAGGCCTTGGTTCCTGGCCTGTACGGGTATCAACGACCAGACCGGGGGTGTGATGTCCCTTCTCTTTTCCTGTGTCTCTGTGCCGTCTCTTTCCTGGTTCCGCCGCTCATCGTCCAGGCCTCCCGTAGACCCTGGGTTATGCACGTGTTCATCTTCTCCTCCACGTTGTATATGGGCGCACTCCTGGGTATCGTCGCAGCCAACCCCCTTCTGAGCAGGTACGGGGTGGCGGGAGGCGGGCCCGCGTCTTCACCCCTTGACCGGATCTATCTACACCCCTGGTATGCCCTCTCCCAGATACATCCTGATGGTGGTCATCCTGGTCTGGTGCCTTGCCGAGTTCCTCCTTATCAGGGTCGCCACCCAAGACCGATCCGCTGGAATGACGGTATTCACGTTCCAATGCCTCTATCTGTTCTCCCTGGTGGTGTTCGCCTTCATCTTCGGCCGCAGGTCGGAGGCCTCCCTGGCGGGCATGGTAGTACTCTGCATCGGTGCGGCCATGCTTCCCATGGATGCTTCCAAGGCCGTTGACATGGTCGGGCAGCGCAGGCATGGAGGGTGGCAGTGGTTGGCCGTCTGGGTCATCATCCTGGAACTGAACGTGGTCATACTTTCCTCGACCGGCCTTTTCTTCGCAAAGGTGGCCTCATGAAAGGGCATCGGTCTTCTTCGGTATACTATATCTGTCTGCTTCCGGTCTGTCTGAGCTGTTTCGCCGTGGCGGGGAGGATCATCACGACCATGCCGAAGGGCGGCACCGAAGTCACTAATATCAATGACCAGGAGCTTCCGACCCTGCCCCTGACCATCCATGTGAGCCCAGGACAGCAGGTCAGGGTACACACCTTCAGCCTCTACCGACTGAAGGAATACACCGGGTATTCCATGAAAGGTGGCGTTCCCCAGACTGCCGATAGGCTCAAAACCCAGCAAGGTCACCGAGTTAATCGGGCAGGCCGTCACCAAGGTGGATCCGGAAGTGTTCGGACAGGGTGAACGACCTTTGTTCAGTGGTGCCTTATCGGTCCAGGAAGACGCCATAGATGCCCTCTTCTCGGACGAATGTCGTTCCCCGCGGAGGTTGTGCGAGAACTGGGAGGGATTCGACCGTCGGGAACGCATCCTCCGGTCGGTCAATACCGTTATTGCTGATCAGGAGTCAAGCTGAGCCATCCAACCCGTACTGTACGTCAAGGGTTCGGGAGACACGCTGACCGTGCGGGTGAAGGCCTGAGCCTACCTGATCATGGATGATGGAGGGGGGCCATTATTCACCGAAACCGGATTGATGTCCCATAGGATCACCGAAGACGCCAGGATCGGCCATGTCTTCACCCGTCGGCCCCTACCGCCGAGACAAGGCCTTTCGTCTTCACCGATTCCATGACATCCTGCGTGAATCCGGATGATTCCTCAGCCGTCATACCTGTAGAAACAGGTGATGAAACACGATGGGGTCTGGAAGTGATCGCCAGGTTCCCCGGTGATGCCCTGACCACTTCCTGGGTGTTGGATGCTGACCTTGTCGGACTCACCCTGACAAGAGATCAGGATGTCGATGTGCATGTGAGGAGCTCGAATGACTGTCGTTCCGATCACCTCCTCCCGACGATCGCCGCCAAGCTTGATTCGGACGGGCATATCAGGTTGGATCTGACCAAGCTGCTTGATGACGTCGTGGAGGGTCCGATTGCATTGGGCATCCGGTTCCAGGCAGATTTGCCGGATGAGGGGCCAGACCCTATCCTGCGACTCGATTCTACGATTGCATGGTCGGACGGCACCCAAGAGACAACGAAGACTGTACGGGTGTTCCACCGTGCCTCTGCCAAGCTCAAGTTCACGATGACGAACGATAGGGGAGTCGGTGAGTACCCGCCCATGGTCCTGAGGCTCAAGGACGATCAGGGTCTGTGGATGGTCTGGCATGAACATAGCGAGAGGTGGACCAGGTCGACCGATGAGGGGGATGCCACTGCGTTCACAACGGATGGCAAGGATGTCGGGGTTATCATTGCCTATTCCTGCCGCAATGTCCCGCCGGCCTCTATCAGGCGGCTCAGGACATCCAGGCCAGGGATGGCGATGCTCTGTCGGTTGATCTGGCACTGAAGGTTGGTGATCGAGGTGAGCTCTTGTCCGCCAAGCGTTCAGCAGGAACCGTTGGCGTCGACTATCATGCCGGCCCATCGAGGGGGGTCATTGTGGAAAATCACACTACCCTCTGGCAGGCGGGCTGGGGTCTGGCGCTCTATCTTACGGTCATCCTGGTCGTCTGCGGGTTCCTGTCTCATCTGATCCTGCCGGCTTTGTGCAGGTGCGTCAAGGGAATTGCGCTTGTACTCCACACACCTGCCGACAGCTGAGCGTAAGGACCGATCAGTGGAGATGGCCTGATTCCTGACAGGAATCCGCGAGCGGACCATTCCGGAGGAGCGAGGGCACCCGTCAGTACGGATGTCGAAGAGCCCTTGGGCGGGCATACTGACAAATCAGCGGCGAAGAATGGCGCAACACCTGCTCATGAACCCGCATCCGAAAAGTAACACGGATGTGATAATCGGATGGGTTATCCTATGAAGTCACTGTTACGTCGATGAGCGGGGCACCTGGAGTGCCCCCTACGCCACCTGTCCAAGAATGGGGTGATTGCGGTGTCCTTCCAGACTCCTCTTGATCTGCGCGTCCACCAGCCCCGGGGTCTCTATGACCCCGCAGCCGAGCACGACGCCTGCGGCATCGGAATGGTGGCCACCCTGAACAGGAGGGACGAGCGCAGGATCATCGACGAGGCCATTCAGGTCCTGGTCAACCTGGATCACCGAGGTGCCGTGGGTGCCGAGCCCAACACCGGCGACGGGGCGGGCATCATGATGTCCATGCCTGACGAATTCATGCGGGCCAGCCTTGATGTGGACCTGCCGTCGATGGGCCACTACCTGGCGGGCCTGGCCTTCCTGGACAGGGATCCGGCCAGGGCCTCCGAGCAGGAGCAGGCCATCGCCGCCATCGCGGCAGAGGAGGGGCTGGAGGTCCTGGCCTGGCGTGTGGTCCCTGCCAACCCTGACGGTCTGGGCCTCCAGGCCCTCTCCTCCATGCCCCTCTTCCGCACCCTGGTGCTCCAGGACGCCGACCAGGCCAGACGGGGGGGCCTCGACCTGGAACGGTTGGCCTATCGGGTACGCAAACGGGCCGAACATGAGGTGGGGGTCTACTTCGCCTCCCTCTCCTGCAGGACCATCACCTACAAGGGGATGCTGACCACCATGCAGCTGACCGGTTTCTTTCCCGACCTGCTCGACCCCGCCATGAAGGCAAGGGTGGCGATCGTCCACTCACGCTTCTCCACCAACACCTTCCCCTCCTGGCCCCTGGCCCAGCCCTTCCGGCTCATAGCTCACAACGGGGAGATCAACACCATCCAGGGAAACAGGAACTGGATGTCGGCCAGGGAGGGGCGTCTGCGCTCCGAACTTCTGGGCGACATGGAATCCCTTCTGCCCATCGCCACCCCTGGCGGCTCGGACTCGGGCACCTTCGACGAAATCCTGGAACTCCTCCATCTGGCCGGCCGTTCCCTGCCGCATGCCATCTCCATGATGCTTCCTCCCGCTTGGGAGAAGGACACTGACTTGGACCCCGACCTCAGGGCCTTCTACGAATACAACAACACGCTTATCGAACCCTGGGACGGCCCGGCCGCCATCGTCTTCACGGACGGGACACTGGTGGGTGCCCAGCTGGACAGGAACGGACTTCGTCCCGGCCGGTGGCAGGTCACGGATGAGGGGCACCTGGTCCTGGCCTCCGAGGCCGGGGTGCTCAACCAGACCCCCCAGGGCCACATCCTGCGCAAGGGGCGTCTGGAGCCGGGGAAGATGTTCCTGGTAGACACGGCCAAGGGCAGGATAATCCCGGACGAGGAGATCAAGCACCAGCTTGCCGGCCAGCATCCGTACCGCGAATGGGTCTCCCGGAACACGGTCCGCCTGGACGACCTGCCAGAGCGGGCCCACGTCAACCATTCCCGGGTCTCTGTCCAAAGGCGTCAGCGGGCCTTCGGCTACACCCAGGAGGACCTGAAGCTGATACTGGGACCCATGGCGCAGCGGGGGGCGGAGCCGATCGGTTCCATGGGCAACGACGCACCAATCGCCGTCCTGTCCAACAGGTCCCGGATGCTCTTCGACTATTTCACCCAGAAGTTCGCCCAGGTGACCAACCCGCCCCTGGACTGGGAGCGCGAGGAGGTCGTGACCAGCATCGCCTCGGCCATCGGCCCGGAGCCCAACCTCCTGGAGGACCTGCCCCACCATGCCAAGAAGATCAGGATCGACCTGCCCGTGGTCGATTCCGACCAGATGGCACAGCTGAAGCGCCTGGAGCACGCCAGGATCCTGGGCGGCTACTATAAGCCCCATCTGGTCAGGGGCCTCTACCAGGTGGCCGGGAAGGGCCCAGCCCTCAAGGAGCGACTGGACGAGATCTTCGATGAGGTGGACCATGCCATCGACCAGGGCAGCAATGTGCTGATTCTCTCCGACAGGGATTCCAACCATACCTGGGGCCCCATTCCCTCCCTCCTCCTGACCAGTGCCGTCCAGCACCACCTTCTCCGCCGTCATACCCGTACCCAGGTCTCCATGGCCGTCGAGGCCGGAGACGTGAGGGAGATCCACCACGTGGCCCTCCTCATCGCCTATGGTGCAGCCTGTGTAAACCCCTACCTGGCCTTGGAATCGGTGGAGAACCTGGCCAATTCCGGCTACCTGAGCGTCACCCCGGAACAGGCTTCGATCAACCTGGTCAAGGCCCTGAGCACCGGGGTCCTCAAGATCATGAGCAAGATGGGCGTCAGCACGATCATGTCATACCGCGGCGCCCAGCTCTTCGAGGCCGTCGGGCTGAGTCAGGAGGTCATCGACCAGTACTTCACGGGGACCACCTCCAGGGTGGGCGGCATCGGTCTGGAGGAGATCGCCGAGGAGGTGGCCATCCGTCACCGGGTGGCCTATCCCAACCAGTGGACGGCCAGGCCCCACCGCAACCTGAAGACCGGAGGGGACTACAAGTGGCGTCGTACCGGCGAGAACCACCTGAACGACCCCCAGGCGATCTTCCTTCTCCAGCAGTCCACCCAGCGGGGTGATTACGGTCTCTTCAAGGAGTACAGCCGTTACGTCAATGACACCTCGAACAGGATCATGACCCTCCGTGGCCTGATGAAACTGGTTCCCAAACGTCAGCCGATCCCCCTGGACCGGGTGGAACCGGCCAGCGAGATCGTCAAAAGGTTCTCCACCGGAGCCATGAGTTATGGGTCCATCTCCCAGGAGGCGCACGAGACCCTCGCCCTGGCCATGAACAAAATCGGTGCCAGGTCCAATTCGGGTGAGGGTGGGGAATCCCAGGACAGGATCGATGATCCGAAGCGGACCAGCAGGATCAAGCAGATCGCCTCGGCACGGTTCGGGGTCACCAGCGACTACCTGGTCTCTGCCACAGACCTCCAGATCAAGCTGGCCCAGGGGGCCAAACCGGGGGAGGGCGGCCACCTGCCCGGGGCCAAGGTGCCCCCCTGGATCGCCGAGGTGCGGCGTGCCACCCCGGGTGTGGAGCTGATCTCACCACCTCCCCACCACGACATCTACTCCATCGAGGATCTGAAACAGCTCATCCATGACCTGAAGATGGCCAATCCCAAGGCCCGGATACACGTCAAGCTGGTATCCGAGTTCGGTGTGGGGACGGTGGCCGCAGGTGTAGCCAAGTGCCATGCCGACGTGGTTCTGATCTCCGGTCAGGACGGCGGAACCGGAGCGGCACCCCTGAACGCCATCAAGCATGCCGGGACCCCATGGGAGATCGGCCTGGCCGAGACACAACAGACCCTGATCATGAACGGTCTGCGAAGCAGGGTGGTGGTCCAGTGCGACGGTGAGCTCAAGACCGGACGTGACGTGGTTGTGGCCGCCCTTCTGGGAGCCGAGGAATTCGGCTTCGCCACCACGGCCCTCATGGTGGAGGGGTGCGTCATGATGCGCGCCTGCCACAAGAACACCTGCCCCCAGGGCATCGCGACACAGGATCCGGAGCTCCGTGCCAGGTTCCAGGGCAAGCCCGAGCATGTGATCGACTTCTTCATGTTCATGGCCGAGGAGGTGCGAGAAATCCTGGCCCAGTTGGGCTTCGCCACCCTTGAGGAGGCGGTGGGCCACGTGGAGTGCCTGAACCAGGACAAGGCCGTGGAGACCTGGAAGAGCCAGGGGATAGACCTGGCCCCGGTCCTCATGCAGCCCGGCCCCACCCCGGGCACCATCCTCCACCACACCGAGGATCAGGACCACGAACTTGACGGATCCATGGATACTGTTTTGATCGGGATGGCCCAGGCGGCCCTGGACCGGCGGGAACCGGTCAGAATCGAGGAGCCGGTAAGGAACGTCGACAGGACCGTCGGGACCATGCTGGGGTACGAGATCACCCGTAGATACCGGTCCGAAGGTCTGCCCGAGGACACGGTCGACATCACCCTGCACGGATCGGCCGGGCAGTCCGTCGGAGCCTTCATCCCACATGGGGAGACCATCCGTGTCTACGGTGAGGTCAACGACTATGCGGGCAAGGGACTCTCCGGCGGCTGCCTGGTGGTCAGACCCGAGGATGGGGTCCGGTTCGATCCCCATACCAGCGTGATCTGCGGGAATGTTGCGGGTTTCGGCGCCACCTCCGGGTCCATGTATGTGGCCGGGCAGGCCGGCGAGCGCTTCGCCGTCAGGAACGGCGGGGGCCGGTTCGTGGTCGAGGGTGTCGGGGACCATGGCTGCGAGTACATGACCGGCGGCACCGTGGTCATCCTGGGTCCGACGGGCCGTAACTTCGGTGCCGGATTCTCCGGCGGTGACGTCTACGTTCTGGATCTGGACATGGCCAGGGTCAACCCCAAAGCTGCCAAGGACGGGTCGCTGAAGTTCCTGGTTCCCGACCTGCAGGATGCCGAGGAGCTCTTCGGGCTGGTCAAGGCCCATGCCGAGCAGACCGGATCGGTCACGGCCCAGACCCTGGTCCGGAACTGGTCCACCTCCCTGCGCCGCTTCACCCATGTGGTCCCCAGGCAGTTCCTGGCCATGAAGGAGGTCATGGATCAGGCACGGCGGGATAGGGTGGACTTCAACGCACCCGGTGTCTGGGAGCAAACCTACGAACAGGTCACGGAAGGAGCCCGCTGACATCATGGCAGACCCCAAAGGATTCCTCAAGGTCCGCACCAGGCATGAACTTGCGGAGCGGCCCGTTGCCGAGCGTCTCCAGGACTGGAACGATGTTCACGCCGAGTCCGGTCTCCAGCCCTGGACGACCGAGCAGGCGGCCAGGTGCATGGACTGTGGCACCCCCTTCTGCATGACGGCCTGCCCGCTGGGCAACGTCATACCGGAGTTCAATGACCTGGTCAGCCAGGGAAAGTGGGAGGATGCCTACGACCGGCTTTCGGTGACCAACAACTTCCCGGAGGTGACCGGCCGCATCTGCCCGGCCCTCTGCGAGTCCTCCTGCGTCCTGTCCATCCACCAGCCGGCCACCATGATCAAGCTGGACGAGCAGACCATCATCGACCAGGCCTGGAAGTTGGGCCTGGTGCGGCCCAAGCCCCCGCAGCGCCTGACCGACATGACCGTTGCCGTGGTCGGTTCCGGCCCGGCCGGCCTGGCCTGCGCCCAGCAGCTGACCCGCGCAGGCCACACGGTCGTCGTCTACGAACGTGCCGATGCCATCGGCGGACTGATGCGGTACGGTATCCCCAACTTCAAGCTGGAGAAGTCCCTCCTGGACCAGCGCCTCCAGCAGATGGAGGCCGAGGGCACCCGCTTCCATACCGGTGTCGAAATCGGTCGTGACATCAGCTGGGATGAGCTGCGCTGCCGGTACGACGCGGTGGTCGTGGCCATCGGGTCCACGGTCCCCAGGAATGTCGACCTGCCCGGTCGGAGCCTGGAGGGCATCCACTATGCCATGGACTACCTGCCCGGTCCCACCCGCGAACTGATGGGGAAGGAGCCCCTGCATCGAATCGATGCCGCAGGTAAGGATGTGGTCATCATCGGCGGCGGCGATACCGGGTCCGACTGCCTGGGAACCGCCCTGCGCCAGGGTGCCAGGTCGGTCACCGTACTGCAGATCAGACCCCGTGAGCCCATGGAGCGCCCCCAAAGCCAACCCTGGCCCATCTATGCGCGGCTCTACCAGAAGACCACCTCCATGGCAGAGGGCGGTACCTATGAGTACTGCGTGGACAGCCTGGAGTTCCTGGACAAGGAGCAGGTCCTGTCCTCAGCCGGCCTGGAGAAGGGTGACCCTAGGGCAATGGTCGACACCACCATGGCGCCTGCAGGATTCCAGGAGGACGGCCAGGGACATGTGAGGGGGGTCAGGATCGTCACGGTGGAGGAGGATGACCGGCACCGCCTGATTCCGGTCGACGGGACCGAGCGGGTCCTACCTGCCGACCTGGTTCTGATTTCCGTCGGATTCGCCCACCCCGAGACCCGGACCCTGACCGATCAGACCAGGGTCGATCTGGACCAGCGGGGGAATGTGGCACGGGACGATGGGTATGCCACCAACGTGGACGGCCTCTTCTCCTGCGGTGACGCGGGCCGCGGCCAGTCCCTGGTGGTTTGGGCCATTGCGGAAGGCCGGTCCTGTGCGGCCTCCGTGGACCGGTATCTGACCGGGGCCACGGAGCTGCCCGCTGCGATCGTGTCCTCCCAAGGCCCCATGGCTCTTCCTATCCCACGCTAAGATGAGTTGATACGGTTTCCGGATGAGTTGCCCCCGGGGCGATCGTCCGGTTCATTGATGAGCAACGGAGTAATGGAGGCGGTGCAATGACCAACCGCGCTGAGCGCAGGGCACAGGCCAAGCGCAGTCGTAGGGGAGAACGGGATCAATACCAGGGGGTCGACCGCGGCCGGGCCGGTCTGGTCGACGAGCGTACCCTGCAGGAACGGTCCCGCAGGCTGGCTGCCGGCCAGAGTGGG
Organism: Bifidobacterium indicum; assembly: GCF_036987015.1. NCBI lineage: Bacteria > Bacillati > Actinomycetota > Actinomycetes > Bifidobacteriales > Bifidobacteriaceae > Bifidobacterium > Bifidobacterium indicum. The sequence continues at coordinate 541,088 of NZ_BTXM01000001.1, read as the reverse complement.
GAATGGAAACCCACGGGCCACTCGGACCTGCCGGATGAGGGTCAGGTCAGCAATCCCAATTATCGCAATCCCAAGCTGGTCAGGTCTCCACACTCCTTCCGTCAGTGGATGCGTATCCTGGCATGGTTCCTGATCATCGGTTCGGGAATCGCCTTCCTGGTCTGCATGTGGTTCCCCAAGATTCCGCTCTGGGCCACCATCACCATGGCCGCGGTCTTCTGCCTGGGGATTGTCCTCCTCTTCTTCGTGGGCGGGTCCTACAAGGACAACCCCAACCTGGATTCATACGGTACCGCGGTTTGACACGGCCCGTCCAGGCGGACGGTGATTACTGAAAGGTGCAGGGATGAGGATGTCGGGGAGCGCAGTCACCGGGGGGCCCCCGGACCAGGGGGCCGGATTCGAAGGGCAATCGGCACCGGCCATCAGGCTCAGGGATGTGCAGTACAGACGCCAGGGCCGCGTCATCCTCGACCATGTCGACCTGGAGGTGGGCCGGGGGGAGAAGTGGGTGCTCTTCGGACCCAACGGTGTGGGCAAGTCGACCCTGATCTCCATGATGAGCACCCGTGGCTTCCCGACCAGCGGCACCGTCGACATCCTGGGCAACAGGCTGGGCAAGGTGAACGTCTTCTCCTACCGGTGGAGGATAGGACTGGCCTCGGCCGAACTGGCCAAGACCATCAACCCCCAGGAGGACCCCTACGATGTGGTCCTGACCGCCTTCAGCGACACCACCGGCAGGTGGCGGGAAGAGTTCACCCGCGACCAGGAGGATGCCGCCATGCAGCTCATGGATCGGTTCGGCATTGTCTATCTGCGGGGGAAGCGGATGTATCGACTCTCGGAGGGCGAACGTGGCAGGGTCCTGATCTGCCGGGCCCTGATGGCCGACCCCGACCTGCTCATCCTGGACGAGCCCACGACCGGCCTGGACCTGGGGGGACGGGAGCTGGTCCTCAAGGCCCTGACCCGGATTGGTCAGGAGGATACGGAGCGGACCGTCATCCTGGTCACCCACCGCCTGGAGGAGATCCCCCTGGGTTTTGACCGGGTTGCCATGATGGGCCGCCGACCCCTGCAGGACCCTGACCGTGTACAGACCCCTGGTGATCCGGACCCCGGTACCATCACCTTCCAGGGGCCGACGGAACAGGGGCTCACCGGAAGCCGTCTCAGCGAACTTTTCGGCCTGGACCTGAAGGTCGTCCACGAGGATGGCCGGTGGGGTGCCTTTGCCGCCGCTTGATCCGGGGTGGCCGATGGTCTCAGCCGTTCCGCCCGCTGTCTTTCCTCCCTCATGCTCAGCTCAAGGAGAAGTAGATTCAGAAAGGGCTTCCCGGGTGTAGACTAGGACGGTTTCTTATCCTGAAAGCGCCAGGGACAGCGCATGCTCAGAAGGATGTCGAAGTGATCAAGATTTGGACCCGCTACTTGAAACCCTACTGGATGCAGGTGCTGGTGCTGGTGCTCTTCCAGGTTGCGCAGACCGCACTCAACCTCTACCTCCCCAACCTCCAGGCCGACATCATCGACAAGGGCGTGGCCGTCGGTGACCAGGATGCCATCTACCGCATCGGTTGGGAGATGATGGGGATCACGACCCTCCAGATCCTCGCCAATATAGTGGCCGTCTACTGTGCAACCCGTCTGGCCATGCGGATGGGATACGAGTTGCGTCGCGACCTCTTCTCCTCGGTGGAGGGCTTCAGCCTGAACGAGATCGAGCGCTTCTCCGCAGGCTCACTGATCACCCGTACCACCAACGATGTCCAGCAGATGCAGATGACCACCATGCAGACGCTGATGATCATCCTCCAGGCACCGGTCATGCTCATCGGCGGACTGATCCTGGCCCTGCGTCAGGACGGCCCCCTGACCTGGTCCCTGGCCGTCATCGTCCCCGTGATTTTGATCATCGCATTCGTCCTCCTGCGGCAGATGGGCCCTCTCTTCTCCAAAATGCAGAACATGCTCGATTCGGTCAACCGCCTGGTTCGCGAGCAGATTTCCGGCGTACGGGTCATCAGGGCCTTTGTTCGGGAGAAGACCGAGGCCCGGCGATTCGACAAGGCCAACAAGGACGTCTACGATGTCCTGATCTCCACCGGTCGCCTGATGAGCATGATGGTTCCCCTCCTCTGGTTCCTGCTCAACCTCTCCAATATCGCCATCATGTGGTTCGGGGGGAAGCGGATCGACTCGGGAGGGATGCAGATCGGCGCCCTTCAGGCCTTCATCCAATACCTGATGATCATCCTATCCGGCCTGATGATGGCCGCCATGATGTCGGTCATGCTGCCGCGCGCCGCAGTGGCCGCCAGGAGGATCAACGAGGTGCTGGGGGCAAGGAGCGAGATTCGGGCCCCGGAAAACCCTTACCGCCCCACGGATGCGAAGGGATTTCTGGAGTTCCGGCAGGTGGACTTCTCATACCCGGGTGCCGAGGACCCCGTGCTCAGCGGCATTTCCTTCGAGGCCAAGCCCGGTACCACCACGGCCATCATCGGGGCCACCGGATCGGGGAAGTCCACCATCGTCCGCCTGGCCAGCAGGATGTTCGACGCGACCGGTGGGCAGGTCCTGGTCGATGGGCACGATGTGCGTGAGTACGATCCCGATCAGCTCGCATCCCTTTTCGGCCCCGTTCCCCAGAAGGCCACCCTCTTCACCGGGACCATACGCAGCAACATGCTCTATGGCAACCCCAAGGCCGATGACGATAGGATCTGGCAGGCCCTGCGCATCGCCCAGGCCGAGGACTTCATCAAGGAGAATCCGGCCGGGCTGGACGCCCCCGTGGCCGAGGGCGGAACCAACTACTCCGGCGGGCAGAAGCAGCGTCTCTGCATGGCCAGAGCCATCCTGCGCAACCCCCGCATCTACACCTTCGACGACTCCTTCTCGGCCCTGGACATGACCACGGACCGGGCCCTCCACCGGGCCCTGGGCCCCGTCACCCGCGAAGCGACACAGGTTGTTGTCGCTCAGCGGGCCGCTTCAATCAGGACCGCCGACCAGATCCTGGTCCTGGACAGGGGCCGGATAGTCGGCCGGGGCACCCATGACCAGCTCATGCAGACCTGCACCACCTACCAGGAGATCGTCGAATCCCAGGGTGGCCAGGGTCCTGACGTGGAGGAACTCAGTATCGGCGAAGGGAGGGCCGAGTAATGGCGGAGGAAATCGACAGGTCCATGGCCCCGGTACTGCGGAAGGGCGAGCGCAGGCACACCGTCAAGCGCCTGGTCCGGTACCTCCTGGCCAGCCCCTGGAGGGTCATTGTCATGGTCCTGGCCGGCATGACCGCCGTGGCCATGATCGTCATCGGCCCCAAGATCATGGGGCAGGCCACCAACGTTCTCTTCGAGGGCATCCTGGGATCCATGCTGGTCAAGCTGGGCGCCAAGCCCGGCACCCCCAAGGAGGCGGTCGTCTCCTACCTGGAGGCCAAGGGGCAGAACAAGTTCGCCCAGATGATCGCCTCCATGGATGTCCAGGTGGGTGTGGGGATCGACTGGAACCGCTTCGCGCGCATACTGTTTTTCGTGGGTTGCATCTATGTGATCTCCATCCTGGTCCGTCTGGTCCAGAACTTCCTGATGACCAGGCTGGTCTCCGACGCGGTCTATACCATGCGCCGCCAGATTGAAGACAAGATGGACCGCCTTCCGCTCGAATACTTCGACCGGACCCCCCGCGGTGAGGTCATGAGCCGAACGACCAACGACATCGACAACATCTCGGGTACCCTCCAGGAGATCCTTGGCGAGCTCCTCTTCTCGGTCTTCTCCATCATCGGCGCCTTCATCATGATGCTGACCATATCGCCCCTGCTGACCCTGATCGCCTTCATCATCATTCCGGTCATGGCCCTGTGTGCAGGCATCATCCTCAAGCAGACCCAGCCCCAGTTCACCCGTCAGTGGATGCGGACCGGCCAGGTCAACAGCCATGTGGAGGAGATGTTCTCCGGCCACACGGTGGTCAGGGCCTTCGGTCATCAGAAGGCGGCCGAGGCGGAATTCGAGGAGAAGAACCAGGAACTCTACCAGGCCTCCTTCAAGGCCTCCTTCTTCTCGGCCCTGGTCACCCCCATGTCGACCTTCTTCGGGAACCTGAGCTTCGTCGTGGTGGTCATCATCGGCGGTGTGCACGTGCTGGACGGGACCATGAGCCTGGGTGGTCTCCAGGCCTTCACCCAGTACACCCGTCAGGCCTCCCAGCCCATCGGCCAGCTGGCCTCCATGGGAACCATGCTCCAGTCCTCCCTGGCCTCCTGTCGGCGGGTCTTCGAATTCCTTGACGAGCCCGAGGAGCGTCCGGACCCTGAGCATCCCGACCACCTGGGTCAGGGGGACGATGGCCGCATCCAGGGTCACGTCCGCTTCGACCACGTCCGTTTCTCCTATGATCCCAAGGAGCCCCTGATCAAGGACCTGAACATAGAAGCCAGACCAGGGCAGACCATCGCCATCGTCGGTCCGACCGGCGCAGGCAAGACGACCCTGGTCAACCTCCTGATGCGCTTCTACGAGATTCAGGGCGGGAAGATCACCATCGACGGGGTCGACACCTCCAGGGTCAGCCGCCACGAGCTCCGCAGCCACTTCGGCATGGTCCTCCAGGACACCTGGCTCTTCGATGGCACGGTCCGAGACAACCTCCTCTACGGTCTGGACGAGGGGAAGACCATCCCCGACAGGCAGATGATCGAGGGGGCCAAGGCCACCCATGTGGACGAGTTCATCAGGAAGCTCCCCCAGGGCTACGACACGGTCCTGAACGAGGACAGCAGTGAACTTAGCCAGGGGGAGCGTCAGCTGATGACCATCTGCAGGGCCTTCCTTTCCGATCCGGACATCCTGATTCTGGACGAGGCCACTTCCTCGGTGGATACCCGTACCGAGCTCCTGGTCCAGCAGGCCATGAACACCCTCCGGTCGGGCAGGACCAGTTTCGTCATCGCGCACCGCCTCTCCACCATTCGTGACGCCGATCTGATCCTGGTGGTCAACCACGGTTCGGTCATAGAACAGGGAACCCACGACCAGCTCCTGGAGAAGGGCGGCGCCTACGCCTCCCTCTACAATTCCCAGTTCATCAAGGGAGACGAGGAGGACTGATGGGGGTACGACGCGGACCGCTGGCCTATGGGGAGCGTGTGCAGCTGACCGACCGGAAGGGTCGCCTGCTCACCGTCATGCTCACCCCGGGTGGGGTGACCCAGACCGATCGGGGATTCCTGCCCCATGAGGCCATGGTCGGCCTGCCTGAGGGTTCCGTCATCACCTCCATATCAGCCAAAGCCTGGCATGGCCTCCATACTGATGCCGAGCCTGATGCAAGCGGACCGTTGGAACGAGACCGGGCCAAGCCCTGGAAGTCGGCCCGGGCCGTCGGCGGCTGGCAGTATACGGTCATGCGACCCCGTATGGAGGACTTCATCCTCTCCATGCCCCGGGGTGCCCAGATCATGTACCCCAAGGACATCGCCCAGGTCATCTCCCTGGGCGACATCCGTCAGGGGATGCGCGTCCTGGAATCCGGCGCGGGTTCCGGGGCCATGAGCCTGGGCCTCCTTGATGCCGTCGGACCGGAGGGGTCCCTGACCAGCATCGAGGCCCGGCCGGAATTCGCCCGTGTGGCCATGGGCAACGCCACCGTCTATTACGGCGGCCGCCCCGCCTGGTGGAACCTCCTGGTCGGGGACTTTGACACCAGATCGGTCGAACTGGCCGAAGGGTACTTCGACCGGATCGTCCTGGACATGCTGGACCCCTGGAACAGGTTGGACTCCGCCTATCGGGTGGTGGCCCCGGGCGGGGTCATCACCGCCTACATCACCACCACCACCCAGATGAGCCGGATGGTGGAGGCCCTACGCAAGAGCGGGCACTGGACCGAGCCGGAGATTCAGGAGACCATGGAACGTTCCTGGAAGGCCGACGGTCTGGCGGTTCGTCCCGAGCACCAGATGATCGGCCACACCGGCTTCCTGGTGACCAGCAGGGCCATGGCCCCCGGCCAGGAGGCCCTCCACAGGAAGATCCGGGCCACCAAGGACTACACCACCGACATCGACCAGATGGTTGCCGGGTCTGGTGGGAACCAGGACCTGGAATCCCTGAAGCTCAGGGACATCTCGGATCGGAAACTGCGCAGGGTCCTGCGTGATCTGGACAGGGAGATAGGGACCATCGACCGGAACAGCACGACTCCAGAAGACCGTGGAGAAACGAGGGGCTGAATCTGCCATAATGGGAGGGGATGGCCTCTTCGCTAACCGACCCTCCCATCGGAGAAAGGACTCGGTATGGGTGTCAACATAAAAAAGATCACCAAGCACGCAGGCAAGTGCACCTATACGTTGATGCTGATGCGCCATGCCAAGACCGAATCGGACGCACCCGATGGGGACCGGAACCGGCAGTTGACCGAGAAGGGGCTCAAGCAGGCCCGGAAGGTGGGCAAGGGTCTGGTTCGATACGATCTGGTGCCAGACAGAATCGTCTGTTCCGGGGCCCGACGCGCCCGTCAGACCCTGGACAGGATGCTCAAGCCCCTGGGGGACGGCCCCGAGGTGGACTATCGCGAGGACCTCTACGAGTCGGGTATGCAGGCCGTTTTCGACCAGCTGGCCCAGACCGGGCCCGGGCAGCACCGACTCATGATCATCGGGCACGAGCCCATCATGTCCATCTGCAGCCAGTGGCTGGCCAAGCCGGAATCCGACCCCGATCTTCTGGACCTCCTCAACCTGGGGCTTTCACCGGCGAATCTGGTCGTATTCGGTTCCGAAAAGCCCTTCAACCAGTGGGAGACCCACACGGCCCGGCTTCTGGGGATCCTGGCGCCGCACGACTTCTCCAAGTGATGCGGTCGCCCTGCCACAAGCCCTTCTCCCGTCGGCAATCAGGAGGGGTATCAATTGAATTTATAGCGACACCTTACCCCTGCCGATTACCCGGTAACGGCGGGCACTGCTAACCTGACCTGAGGTATCACCATCATCCGGGAGGTTTCATGTCAGCCAGCACATCCGTGATCGGATTCCCGCGCATCGGCGCTCAACGGGAACTCAAGAAGGCCATCGAAGGCTATTGGAAGGGGAGGCTTGACCTGGACCAGGTCAAGGAGACGGCCCGCACCCTCCGTGCCGATCACTGGAGGCTCCAGCGGGAGGCCGGCATCGACCTGATTCCCAGCAACGACTTCAGCTACTACGATCAGATGCTGGATACCGCCATCCTCCTCAACGCGGTGCCCCGCCGCTACCGCGACCTGGGCCTGGGCCCCGAGGACACGCTCTTTGCCATGGGCCGTGGATACCAGGGCGACCAGGGCGACGTGACAGCACAGCCCATGAAGAAGTGGTTCACGACGAACTACCATTACCTGGTCCCCGAGATCGACGCGGATACCCGGCTCGAGCTGACCGGAACCAAGCCCTTCGATGAGTTCCAGGAGGCCAAGGACCTGGGCATCATCACCAAGCCCGTCCTGATCGGCCCCTACACCTTCCTCAAGCTGGCCCGCGGCCCCGAGGGCGAGAAGTTCGAGCCCGGACAGGACCTGGTCGCCTCCCTGGCCCAGGCCTATGCCGACATCATCCGTCGCTTCGCCGACCTGGGGGCGGGATGGGTCCAGCTGGACGAACCTTATCTGGTCCTGGACAAGGAGGATGGCGACCTGGATCTCTTCAGGACCCTTTACCAGGGCATCCTACCCGCCCGCCAGGGTGGAAAGGGGAGCGTGAAGGTCCTCCTTCAGACCTACTTCGGCCATGTGGGCGACTGCCTGGACCAGATCAACGAGCTGGCCTTCGACGGCATCGGCCTGGACCTGGTCGAGGGGTGTGACGAGAACCTGGCCGCCTTGAAGAGGTCGGGCGTGAGCCATGGGACCATGGTCTTCGCGGGGCTGGTCAATGGTCGCAACATCTGGCGCAACAATTATGCGGTCAGCCTGGGCATCCTGGACGCGGTCCGTCAGCTCACCCCGGATGTGGTCGTCTCCACGGCCTCCTCCCTCCTCCATGTGCCTTTCACCGTTGCCAATGAGGATGGGCTGGACGCACAGACCGTCCGTCCGCACTTCGCCTTCGCCGTCGAGAAACTGGGAGAGTTGCGCGATCTGGCTGTCCTGGCAGACACCGATGAGGCGGGGAAGAAGTCCTCCCGGGCCCTGGCCGACAACCAGCGCCTCTTCGACGGGACCAGGGTGGAGCGTGATCAGGCTGTATCCAGTCGTCTGGCCGCCCTGGATGACCAGGACTTCGTCCGCCAACCCGACAGGGCGGAGCGGCAGCGGATCCAGGCCGATGAACTCGGTCTGCCGACCCTGCCGACCACGACCATAGGCTCCTTCCCCCAGACGGCCGAAGTGCGGTCCTATCGCGCCAAGCTGCGCAAGAAGGAGATCGGTCAGGAGGAGTACGACCAGTTCATCGCCTCCCAGATCGACCAGGTCATCGACCACCAGGAGCGGATCGGCCTGGACGTACTGGTCCATGGAGAGTTTGAGCGCAACGACATGGTCGAGTACTTCGGTCAGAACCTGAACGGGTACCTCTTCACCAAGAACGCCTGGGTCCAGTCCTATGGCACCCGTTGCGTCAAGCCCCCCATCGTCTGGGGCGACGTATCCCGAGCCAGGCCCATCACCGTCCGCTGGAGCTCCTACGCCCAGTCCCGGACCAAGCATGTGGTCAAGGGCATGCTGACCGGCCCGGTCACCATTCTGAACTGGTCCTGGCCCCGTGAGGACATCTCCCACCAAGAGCAGACCCAACAGCTGGCCCTGGCCATCCGTGACGAGGTCCTGGACCTGGAGGCCGCAGGAATCAGGGTCATCCAGATCGACGAGGCCGCCCTCCGCGAGAAGCTGCCCCTCCGGCGCTCCGATTGGCACACCAGGTACCTTGATTGGGCAGTGCCCGCCTTCCGGCTGGTCCACTCGGCCGTCAAGCCGACCACCCAGATCCACACCCATATGTGCTACTCGGAGTTCAATGACATCATCAAGGACATCGATGCCATGGATGCCGACGTCATCTCCTTCGAGGCCTCCCGGTCGGATCTGACGGTCCTGGATGCCATCCAGGAGGCCCACTTCGAAACCGAGGCGGGTCCCGGGGTCTACGACATCCACTCGCCCCGCATCCCCTCCCGGGAGGAGATCGTCGAGCGGATCCATGCCATCCTAGACAAGCTGGATGCCGGCAAGGTCTGGATCAACCCCGACTGCGGGCTCAAGACCCGTGGCAACGAGGAAACCTGGCCCAGCCTGGAGCACATGGTCGCCGCAGCCCGACAGGTCAGGGACGAACTCTCGGCGCAGCACTGACAATGGCGGTCGGCGGCCCCCACAGCCGGCAGAAACAGAGATGATCCATCATGCATGAGCCCATATTCTCCCTGGAAGTCTTCCCGCCCAAGCGAGATGCACCGGTGGGAACCATCTACGACACCCTGGATGGCCTGGAGGGGCTCATGCCCGACTTCATATCCGTCACATATGGCACGGGCAAGCAGTCCGACCGGACGGCCACGGCCCGGATAGCCAGGACCATCCATACCGAGTACGGCATTCCCGCCGTGGCCCACCTCACGGCCCAGTATGCCGACCAGGAGATCGTCGACCAGGCCCTGGATATGTTCGACAAGGCGGGTGTGGCCGCCGTGCTTCCCCTGCGCGGCGACAGCGTGGAGGGGAGGACCCCGGCCGGCGTGTTCGACCATGCCAGCGACCTGGTGGCCTACATCCATGCCAAGCGCCCAAACATGACCATCTTCGGAGCATGCTACCCGGAGACCCATCCCGAGGCATCATCACCCCAGGCAGACCTGGACAACCTGAAGATCAAGGTCGATGCCGGGGCAACTCATCTGATTTCTCAGCTCTTCTATGACAATGACGACTTCGCCGACTTCCTGGCCAGGGCCAGGGCCACCGGAATCGACGTGCCGATCGAGGCGGGCATCATGCCCATCACCAACGTGGGTCAGGTACGTCACATGAGCGAGGTCTGTGCGGCGAAGATCCCGCCTGCGGTGGAGACCATCCTGACCAAGTGGGGCGATGACCGGACCAGCCTGCGCGAGGCAGGAATCATCTATGCCTCTCAGCAGATCGCCGATCTGGTCTCCCAGGGTGTGGACGGAATCCATCTTTACTCGATGAACCAGTCCGGCGTCACCCGCCGCATCTGGCACAACGTCCATCACCTCTTCAAGACAACTAAGCAGGAAGGCAACTCAGTGCTTCCCGTGTGATTTGCCACCTTCGGATGGGTTATCTCGAGATGTCCCGCTCTGGGATGACTTCCTTTTGGGTGAGTGTTCTTCGTTTGGTTTTCCCGTGCTTGATCCCTGTCGGGGCCGCAACCATGTGAACCGAGTCTGCATGGTCCTCTTGATCGCCGGAATGATGCCGACCAGAATTCCCGCAACCATGCCTCCAATGGCCACCCAGGATGCCGCATCCTGGCCAAGGAGGATGGGAACGACCGCCAGGCCTATGCCGATCAGGGATGCCACCTGCGACCATGTTCTCTGATCGGGTGTCATACGGTCGTTCATCATCGGCAGCAGACCGAAGAAGAATCCCACCAGAAAGGCCAGAATTCCGCATCCTATGATGACGGCAAGGTCCGTAGGCGACAAGCCGGGCTCCCTTCAGACCGCGTCCAGGCTGATTGCCCGTGTGCCCCTCAAGGCGTGAACACGGGCCTGAGCATTGGCCATGGCGTTGATTCGTTCAGTTTCGTTCATGACATCTTCCGGGTCGATGCCTGAAATCAGTGCGACAATCGTCTCGTAAGAGGTCTTCGAGGTTTCCAGTATGCCTACCAGACGCCCCTGCCGCATGACGGCTATTCTATCGGCCACGGCAAATACATCGGGCAGGTCGTGGCACACCATGACGATGCTCTGCCCCTCGGAGCGCATCCGCTTGATGTAGTTGAGCACCTCGGCGGACTGCATGACGGAGAGTGAGGAAGTTGGTTCGTCGAGGAGTATCAACTCAGGGTTGTCCAGGAGAGTCCTGGCAATGGACACGGTCTGCTTCTGCCCCAGGGAAAGGGAGGCCATGGGCTGACCGACACGGATGACCGATGAGAGAGACTGAAGGACCTGCCGGGTCCGCCCCTTCATGGTCTCGTCATCCCTGCACAGGTGTTTGTCCCGCAGTTCCTTGCCCAGGAAGAGGTTGGCGGATACATCCAGGTTGTCACAAAAATCCTGACCCTGGAAGACAACCGCAACCCCCATCTGTGCGGCTGCACGGATGGAGGGTATGGCAACCGTCTCACCTTGCCAGCGCAGGGTGCCGGAATCGGGATGGAGAAGTCCTGACATGATTTTGATCATGGTGGACTTCCCGGCTCCGTTGTCGCCGACTATGGCCAGGACCTCACGGCGCCGAACGCTGAGACTTACCTGTTTCAAGGCATGAATGAATCCGAATTTGACTGAGATGCCGCACATCTCCATCAATGGCGTGACGTCACTCAAATCGGCCACCTCCTCTATGATGTCTGGCCTGCGGATTGCGAGGACACGGCGATGTGCTCGGACTGCCATCATAGCCGCACCCAGTGCTGGCCCGGTAATCGGATAGTGGGCGGACAGAACCTCCATGGGCACCATGGCGTCTGGGAAAAGCATGCGCTGCAGGGTCTCCTGGAGTGGGTCCAGAAAGACCGAACCTGTAGTACCGAGTATGCCACCAAGAACGACAACCTGTGGATCAACGGCATTGCATAGGTCGGCGACCACGTTGCCGATGCGGATGGCTGCATCGGCGACGATACGCCTGCAACCTGGGTCACCCTGTTTGACGTTGGCGACCAGGTCCTCCAAGGTCATGGTGCCGTGGGTCACGCTCAGCAGGGAGACCAGCCGGCTCTCATCCACAACCGTGTTCAGACAGCCCCTGTTGCCGCAGATGCAGATGTCTCCGAGGGGATCAACCTGGACATGGCCTATCTCACCGGCCAGTCCTGTCGTTCCCCGCCAGAGCTCGCCGTTGATGATGATGCCCGCCCCGACCCCATCATTGGCGTGAATGTAAACGAAGTGGCGCTTTCCGACAGCCGCCCCCATCCGCAATTCGGCCATTGCTGCGTAGTTTGCATCATTGTCGACGTTGATACGGGAATGACCGGTTCGGGCATCTTCATGGAGCTGGGGGATCACGGTCCTCGTCCAGGAGCAATCGAATGATACCCCTATGGAACACCACGATGGTGCCGCAGTGGACCCCAGCCGTGGTTCGGCGGTGTGGACGGTCCCCGGTATGTCCTGCGGTGAAATGGTCCGGCGGAGACCGGAGCGCCTGTTGAATCGTTCGCGAGGATCCCAGGGCACACATAGCCGTCTTCCCGTTTCGTCGGGTATGGATGGGTGCGGCACGGATGCCACGCCCGTTTGAACGCGGGGAGGAGGGGGTCGGGGGCCGTGGTCGTTGATCCATTTGAACGGTCACCGGGTTCGAATTGTCGCGGATTCGGGTAGGTTCGTGTCGTGAATTGATGAAGACCGCTCGCTGCATGTCTCGTATCCCAATGATCGTATATCGATAAACGATATGTTATACTGTCACTGACATTGCGTTGCTTCTATATTCGATGACGAGGAGGCCGACATGTACAAACCGCAGCCGATGGATCGTTTTCTGCACAATCTGACGCGTGGTCTGGAGTACCTGCACTGGGCAGGGGCACTTGTTGTCGTTGTGGGAACGACCGTTCTTCCCTGGTCCAATCTGCCCCTCAGGTTGCTGGGGTGTACCGATGCCCTCCTGCCCAACGTCTATAGCGTAGGGCTGAACGTTACACGGTCGAACGGGTCCGGTATCCGGATCCAGGCGGTAATCTCCTATCTTCTTGCCGCCATCATATTGGTCCTGCTGGCATCGTTCTTCCATGACCTTGCCGCCATGTCGACCTATGCACAATCCGATGATGAGGAGCACACACCCGTGACCCCCTTCAACCAGGCCAACCTGCATCACCTCCATGGCATGGGCCGCTGTCTGGTCGCTCTGGCCGTGATTTTTTCAGGCGTGCCCATGGCCATTGGATTTGCTGAAGGGTTCATGGAAGCAAATGCCGAGTATATGGCCACAGGGGCCTCCGCCGATCGGTACGGGCCGATGCGGGAATCCGGCCTTGCCGGATACGAAAGCCCGATTCACATCACTATGGAAGACAACTTTACGGTCGTTGCGCTGTTGGTTTTGGCCGCTATCGTCGTCTACGCCCTGGCTCGGATTCTTGCATACGGAATCACGCTGCAGAGGGAGGATGATGGTCTCATCTGAACAGGAGAAGGCCGGACCCTCTCAGTGCACGGAACACATTCCATCGGGTCGGATCGTCCTGAGGCTGGACAGGATCATAGCGGAGCGGCGGATGACCTTAAAGGAGCTGGCCGCCAGGGTGGGCATCACTCCGGTCAACCTGTCCAAGATCAAGAACAACCGGGTCTCGGCCATTCGCTTCTCCACCCTGGCCGGTATTTGTCGGGAACTGCACTGCCAGCCGGGGGATATCCTGGAATACCGACCGGTGGAACATGGAGACGAGAGCATCAGGTAGGACATGCATCGAGGAGCAGGCCGTAGCGTCCGCCTGGCTCCTTGACTCCGGCGACCGGTTTGGATTGTCACCTATAATGACACGGGGATCTCCTTACGAATATCGGGTGGAGGCGGCATGGCGGAAGATGGGCATCAGCAGCTCAAGACATCGGACTTGATCCGGCTGGGTCTGCAGGATCTGGATCGGGCCAGGGTCGATCTGATCCGCCTGGACGGGTTGGGTCTGGACGGGCGGATCAAAAATGCCCTGATCGACGCCCTGGAATCGGTCTGCGATCCGGATGTCGCCCTGTCCTCCTTGATGATGATCCTTGACCAACGCTCCTGCGGTGGACCACCGGACTTTTTGCGAGGACAGTCCGATTCAACCTGCCCTGCCATCAGGTCACTCGTTCGTGTCCTGGGGGCTTCCGAGGCCATGGGAAGATTGATGCGCTCGCGCCCCGCCCTGGTCGAGACAGCGGCCTGTGATCCCTTTCGTCTGAGCGACTGCCCTCTTCAGGTCCGAAAAGACAGGATCGCCAAGGCACTGGATGCCGAAGGGGCCGAACCGGCAGGGAAAGGGACCCTGGCCGGAGAGGTCGATGCCCTTCGTGCCGAATATCGGATGCAGCTGGTCGCGATCATGGCTCGCGACCTGGCCGCCGCGGATCCAGAAACCGTGCAACCGGAGATCAGCCTGTCCCTGTCGGATCTTGCCGAGGCCACCCTGGAGGGGGCGCTGGCCATTGCCAGGAAGCAGGTTCCATCGTCGGAGCATTGCCGTTTCTCCGTCATCGGCATGGGCAAACTGGGCGCCAGGGAACTGAATTACGTGTCCGACGTCGACCTGATCTACGTAGTTGAACCATCCGGAGAGACTGCCGATCAGGACCTGATCGGCATCGGCACCAAGATCGCCATCCTCCTGCAGAAGATCTGCCAGTCCATCATTCCCGGATCCGCCGAACCGCCTCTGTGGAAGGTTGATACCGCCCTGCGGCCCGAGGGGAAGGACGGGCCCCTGGTGCGTCGTCTGGAGGCCCATGCCGACTACTACCGGTCCTGGGCAGAAAGCTGGGAGTTCCAAGCACTGTTGAAGGCACGACCGGTCGCCGGCGATGCCGTGCTGGGATCCGCATACCACGACATGGCCCAACAGTTCGTCTGGGGGGCATCCCAACGCAGGAACTTCGTCTATGATTGCCAGGCCATGCGGGCCAGAGTGGAACGGAACATACCTGAAAAACTCAGGGATCGGGAGATCAAGCTGGGCCAGGGTGGTCTGCGAGACGTGGAGTTCACCGTCCAGATGCTCCAGCTCGTCCACGGTCCCAATGACCGGAACCTGCGGACCCCATCGACCCTTCAGGCTCTGGCCGCCCTTGCCGCAGGTGGGTACATCTCCCAGAAGCACGGTGAGGCGCTTGACGAGGACTACCGATTCGAGCGGGTCATGGAGCACCGTCTGCAGATGTGGCAACTTCGTCGCACCCATCTTTTTCCCGACATCGGCCAGGGGACGTCCAGGCACCGCCAGCGCCCGGGGCTCAATGAGCTGGAGGGGAATCCCGACCTGAGACGGCTCGCCCGTGCCTTTGGTCTTCATGCCGACCAGTTGCTTGACAGGTACGAAGCCACACGGATTCAGGTTCGTCAGCTCCATCAGGCCATCTACTTCCGTCCCATGCTTCCGATCAACGCGCAGGTGGATGAGGACGAGGTCAGCCTTCGACCCGATGCGGCGCGGGAACGCTTCGTCTCCATCGGGTTTGCCGACCCCGATGCCGCGATACGTCACGTGGAGGCTCTCACCAGTGGCGTTTCACGGTCTGCCCGGATCAACAGGATCCTTATGCCGGCCGTCCTGAACTGGCTGGGGGAGGGTCAGGACCCTGATATGGGACTTCTGGGTTGGAGGACCCTGGAGGAACGCTTCGGGGGCAAGAGCACCTACCTGGGATTTCTCAGGGACTCCACCTCTGCCGCCAGACGGCTCTGCCATGTCCTGTCGAATTCGCGCTACCTTTCCGGTGCCCTGGCCAAGTCGGTCCAGTCCGTCACCTGGTTGGGGCGGGACGATGACCTGAAACCCAGAAGTCTGGACTCGCTTGATGGCCGGTGCAGGTCCTACCGGGTTCGTCACGCCGACCAGGCCTGCGATTTCGCCTCGGCCATCAGGGCCATGCGTCGTCAAGAGATCGAACGCATAGGCCTGGGTTGGATGAGTGAGGTCAACGACCAGGCCCAGTGTCTGACCGGCATGGCCGATGTCTATGATGCGGCCATCGGGACCAGCCTGGACTGGGCCGTGGAGCGTCGTCTCGAGGAATCCTCACTGGAGACGGCACCGGCCAGTCTGGCCCTCATCGCCATGGGGCGCTACGGCGGTCGTGATGTGAACTTCAACTCGGATGCCGATGCCATCCTGATCTACCGGCCTGCTCCGGGAGCAGAAGACCAGGCGGCCGGCGGCTTCGCCCAGGATGTTGTGACCGACCTTCGCTCGGTTCTGGGGGGCTCCCTGAGTCTGGAACCCAGGATCGACCTGGACCTCGACCTGCGCCCCGAGGGAAGGAACGGACCACTGGTGAGGTCACTGGAATCCTGCCGCGAGTATTACCAATCCTGGTCATCCACCTGGGAGCACCAGGCACTGATCCGGGCGCGTCCTGCGGCCGGCGACCCCGACCTGGCCAAAGAATTCCTGGAAACCATCGCCGATCCCCTGCGCTATCCCGATCAACCCCTGAGCGAGGACCAGGTGGGGGAGATTCGCAAACTCAAGGCCAGGATGGAGGCCGAGCGCCTGCCGCGGGGCGTTCGACGTGACCGTCACCTGAAACTGGGCAAGGGGGGCCTATCCGATGTGGAGTGGACGGTCCAGCTTCTCCAACTCCGTCATGCCCATGACTGCCCCGGACTCAGGGTCACCTCCACCCTGCCGGCCCTGATTGCCTTGGAGGAAGCCGACCTGATCGGCCATGATGATGCAGAGGTCCTGAGGAAAAGCTGGACCCTGTGCACGGCCGCCAGGAATGGCAACTTCCTCTGGTCGGGCAGGATCACCCAGGCCGACATCCTTCCGGATGACGGCAATGTCCTGGGAGGAATCGCCGTCTACCTGGGGTATCCGGCCCACCGCGGGCAGCGGTTCGCCAATGAGCTCCTGGCCGCCATGCGTCGCTGCCGGGAGGTCATGGAGCGTCTCTTCTACGGACATTGATCCGTCTGATGGTCCCAGGGGCGGATTATGATTGTTCAGGTCACACAAGGTGGCCACCTTTTAGGAAGGTGAGCCGTTGTCTGAACAGTTTGATCGTCATTCGGGGGAAGTCCCCTCCACGGAATCGGTTTTCCCAAATCATGTTTCCTCCAGGTCCTTGCAGGGACGCAGCCTCGTCACCCTTGACGACATCTCGCTGCCACAGATCAAGGACCTCCTGGACAGGGCGGCCTATATCGACTCCCACCGGCGTGAGGTGGCCCACACCTGCGACGGCCGGGTCCTGGCCACCCTCTTCTACGAGCCCAGCACCCGAACCCGTCTGAGCTTCGAGACGGCCATGCTCCGTCTTGGCGGCCAGGTCATCGGGTTCGCCGGGGCCCAGCTGGCCAGTGTCTCCAAGGGGGAGTCCATCAGCGACACCCTGAAGACCGTCTCCAACTACGCCGACATCGTCGCCATGCGGCATCCCAAGGAGGGGGCGGCCCTGGTGGCCTCCCGCGCCGCCTCGGTCCCGGTCATCAACGCCGGCGACGGCGGCCACATGCACCCCACCCAGACCCTGACCGACCTGGCCACCATCCGCGCCAGGAAGGGCCGGTTGACCAACCTGACCATCGGTATGTGCGGTGACCTGACCTTCGGGCGGACCGTCCACTCCTTGATCTCCACCCTGTGCCGGCTGGGCCAGGTCGACTTCGTCCTGATCAGCCCCGACGAGTTGAAGACCCCGGAGTACATCCTGGAACGCATCGACGCCTCCCCGACCTGCACCTACCGGGAGACCAGCGACCTGGGCGAGGTCATCGGCGATCTGGACATCCTCTACATGACCAGGGTCCAGAAGGAGCGCTTCTTCAATGAAGATGACTACCTCCGCCTGCGCGACACCTACATCCTCGACGAGGAGAAGCTGAAGGCAGCCAGGCCGGACATGGCCATCCTCCACCCTCTGCCCAGGGTCAGCGAAATCACCGCCGGCGTGGACCAGGACCCCCGTGCCGCCTACTTCGAACAGGTCCGCAACGGGATGCTGGTCAGAATGGCCCTGGAGAGCGCCCTCCTTGGTGATGAACTGCCCGGCTACCAAGTCAGGAAGGAGGTGCAGGCATGAAGGTCACCAGCATCGTCGACGGCATCATCATCGATCATGTCCAGTCGGGTACGGCCCTGAAGGTCCTGCATTATCTGCACGTGGATCCGACCAGCACCCGTCTGGCCCTGATCATGAACACGGACAGCCACAAGTACGGCCGCAAGGACATCATCAAGATCGAGGAGAGCGATGACCTGGACCTGACGGCCCTGGGTTTCATCGCCCCCCAGGCAACGGTCGACATGGTCCGCCAGGGCCACATTGTCAGCAAGCACAAGCCCGACAGGCCCGTCCACCTGGTCAACGTCATCTCCTGCGTCAATCCCCGCTGTGTCACCTCCGTGGAGCGTGGGGCGGACCAGTGCTTCCACCTGGATGACTCCGGGGTCTACCGCTGCGACTACTGCGACGAGAAAGCCGAACTCTGAGGACCGAAGGGGCTGGGGCATGAGGATACGTTTCCAGGGTCTGCGACTGTGGCGGACCGGTCATCAGGTCGACCTGGTCCTGGACTGTGATCCCTCCCGGGAGCTGATTGACGAGACCGGTGCCCTGAAGGAATCAGGGGCCCCGTCGACCTGCACAATCGACCTGACCGGCATGGTCCTCGCTCCGGCCTTCCAGGATCCCCACGTCCACTTCCGCGATCCGGGGCAGGTCGAGAAGGAGGACATGGTCACCGGGTGCGCAGCGGCCGCTGCCGGTGGATATGGCCAGGTCCTGATCCTGCCCAACACCGAGCCGGCCATGGACGGGTGGGCCCGGATGGATGACGGGCGCACCGTCATTGAGTATCTCCAGGATTTCGAGGGGGACCTGGGTAGACCACTGCCCGTTCACTACGCCCTCTGTGTGGCCGCCTCCAAGGATCGGGCCGGGCAGGTGCCCTCCAATCCCGATGATTGGAGGATCTACCTGCCCTCCGGCCGGGCCTCCCGGACCAACCCCGGTGCAGCCGCCCATCCCGTCCTGGCCATCAGCGACGACGGGTCGGCTGTAACCGACCGGACCCTGGAGGCTGTGGCCAAGGCGGCACGGGATGCAGGTCTGCCCATCCTCGACCACTGTGAACATCACGACTCCGGCTTCATCAACGAGGGACCGGTCAGCCGACAGCTCGGCCTGCCCGGGGTCCCCGCCTCGACAGAGCTGGCCATCGTCCAGCGCGACATCGACCTGGCACGGAGGACCGGCACCAGGGTCCACCTCCAGCATGTCAGCACGGCCGGGGCCTTCCAGGCCATTCGCCAGGCCAAGGAGGAGGGCCTGCCGGTCACCTGCGAGACGGCGCCGCACTACCTGGCGCTCTGCGACGAGGACGTACTCAGGCTGGGCACCATGGCCAAGATGAACCCACCACTCAGGTCCAGAAGGGACCAGGAAGCCACCCTCCGGGCCGTTGCCGACGGTACCGTCGACATGATCGCCACCGACCATGCACCCCATGCCGCCGATGACAAGGCCGGTGGGTTGGACAAAGCCCCCAACGGGATCATCGGCCTGGAAACAGCCTATGCCGTCTGCAACCAGGCCCTGGTGGAATCCGGACTGATTTCCCACCGGCGCCTGATCGAGCTCATGAGCCTGGCCCCCGCCGACCTCCTGGGTACCAGGGTCACCAGGATCGAGGATATGCCCCGGGAAGACTCCACGATCGATCTGACAGGAACGGACAATGCCGGACTGGTCATCCTGGATCCGACGGGCGAATGGACGGTGGACGCCGACCGCTTCCATTCCAAGGCCAGGAACACCCCCTTCCAGGATTGGAAGGTGAGGGGACAGGTCCGGGCCACCATAAAGGACTCCGACCTGGTCTTCTCCCGTATCAGGGCGGACCGGGTCGATTGGCGGCAAACCCATTCCAGGGAGGGGAGACAAGTGTGGACAGACTGATTGAACTCATCAAAGAGAAGGGGAACCCCACCGTGGTCGGCCTGGACCCCCGTCCTGAGCTCATCCCCGGACAGCTCATCGATCAGGCCCGTGATGGGACCAGGCAGAGCCTGGCCGCGGCCGGCATTCCGGATGACGATGCCGGCTCGAGAGACGACCAGGTCCAGGCCATATGGGCCCATCACCTGGCCCGGGCCTATCTGGAGTTCAACCTGGCCGTCATTGCCGGGGTTTCCGACCTGGTTCCTGCCGTCAAGCCACAGATCGCCATGTACGAGGCCCTGGGACCCTCGGGCGTCGAGGCCTATACCGGCACCTGCCGGGCGGCGGCCGACAGGGGACTCTACGTCATCGGTGACATCAAGCGCGGGGATATAGGATCCACGGCCTCGGCCTACGCGGCCCACCTTTCCGGACTGCCTCTCACCTGGGAGGAAGCCAGGCGGGAGGGTGGGAGCCGGCGGCAGGGCCGTACCAGATCGATGCAGGTGCATGGCTTCCCCTGGTATGAGGATGCCATCACCGTCAACCCCTATCTGGGCAGTGACGGGTTGGACCCCTTCATCCAGGCGGCCCAGGAGGCCGATGGTGACCTCTTCGTCCTGGTACACACCTCCAATCCCTCCTCCAAGCAGATCCAGGAGCTCCAGGTAAGCGGGGACAGCACTGACGGGGGTATGCTCTTCGAACACCTGGCGGGCATGGTGGAGGACTGGGGTGCGGCCTCGCATGGCGGTTACGGATACTCCCGACTGGGCGCCGTGGTCGGCGCCACCCATCCCCAGGCCGGGTCCACCCTCCGACGGGCCATGCCCCACACCTTCTTCCTGGTACCCGGGTACGGCGCCCAGGGAGGGTCCGCCCGGGATGTGGTCCCCATGTTCGACGCCGAGGGGAGGGGGGCCATCGTCAACTCCTCCAGGGGCATCATCGCCGCCTGGAGGAAGGACCAGGCCTACACGCCGGCCCTGAGTCTGCCAGCGGCCCTACGCCTGGTGACCGATGCCGCCAGACGGGCGACACAAGCCATGAAGGACGATCTGAACCAAGCACTGAAGGAGAACAGATGAGTCAGGCAGTCTTCACGACCACGGAACCGGTGATCGACCGAGCCCGAAGGGCCGGCCGTCGACCCGGGCGGCGCACCGACATGATCACCGGGATGGAGGCCCTGGATCGGGATGTCTGGCGGATGACCATCAAGGACCCTTTCGCGGCCCAGGAGGCCCATCCGGGCTCCTTCGTCAACCTGTATCCTGCTGATTCCATGACCCTCCTTCCTCGCCCCCTGGGCATCAGCAGGGTCTTGGACGGCGGTCAGATCGAGGTCATCTTCGGGGTGGTGGGGAAGGGAACCCGTGAATTCTCCGAGCTGCGTCCCGGCGATTCCGTCGACCTTCTTGGTCCCCTCGGCAAGGGGTTCGACCTGGGCGGTGCCGCACATTACATCCTGGTCGGCGGGGGACTCGGCGTTCCACCCCTGATCAGGGCGGCACAGGCCATCCGGGGAATGGAGGGTGCCCAATCGACCGCCCTCCTCGGCTACCGCAACCTCCACTTCGCCGATCGGATAGTGGAACGCCTGGTGGACGATCTGCGGTCCATAAGCAATGACCATGGTGATGTCATCACCCTTCTTGATGGGGTCGAATCAGGCATTGACCCCTCGAATACGGTCATACTCACCTGTGGCCCCACCCCGATGATGGAGGCCGTGGCCTTCTGGGCCGGCAAGCGGTCCATCCCCACCCAGTGTTGCATGGAGTCCAGGATGGGATGCGGATACGGCACCTGTGTGGCCTGTGTGGTGGATACCGTCAATGGACGTCTCAAGGTCTGCAAGGACGGTCCGGTCTTCCGGGCCCAGGACCTGGTCTGGAAGGATGGCGGGCGCTGATGGACGAGACCATGGAGAAAGGCGGAACGGTCATGGATGGGGAGCAGGACGCATCAACCAATCAGAACCCCGCTCTGGGAATGGATCCCCTGGAGCCCCATTCCTGGAAGCATGGCACGGTCGTGGCCGGGGTTCCCTGGAAGAACCCTGTGGGCACCGCCTCCGGCACCTTCAACCTGGATGCCTGCCAGGATTACTATGATGTGGCCGATATGGGGGCCATAGGAACCAAGGGCGTATCTCCCATCCCCTGGGAGGGCAACCCCTCGCCCAGGACGGCCGAGACCCCTGCGGGGATGGTCAATTCGGTTGGTCTGCAGAACCCCGGCGTCGACCGCTACCTGGTCGATGAACTCCCCAGACTCAAATCCCTGGGTGCCACGGTGGTCACCAACGTTGCGGGGCACAGCGATGACGACTACGCCCAGGTGGTCGAGCGCCTGGCCGATTCCCCGGCTGACATGCTGGAGATCAACGTCTCCTGCCCCAACGTCTCCCACGGGGGCATGTCGGTGGGAACCGACCCGAAGGCCCTGAACCGGCTGATCCACCGCCTGCGCGGCATGACCGACAAGCCCATGGTCGTCAAACTGACCCCCAACGTCACCGACATCGTTGCCGTGGCCCAGGCCAGTGTGGAGGGCGGGGCCGACGCCCTCAGCCTGATCAACACCCTGGTCGGCATGCGCATCGACATCACCACGGGGGAGCCCATCCTGGCCCAGGAGACCGGTGGGGTCTCGGGCCCCTGCGTCTTCCCCATAGCCCTGGGATTCGTCTGGAGGGTCCGCAAGGCCCTCCCCGACATCCCCATCATCGGCATCGGCGGCATCGACTCCGGCGAGAAGGCGCTGGAGTTCCTCTACGCCGGCGCCAACGCCGTGGAGGTGGGGGCAGCCGCCCTCCTGGACCCGGTCGCCCCGGTCCGGGTGGCCCGGGAACTGGATGACCTCCTGGACTCCCGACCGGAGTTGGCCGACCTGCTCGCTCAAGGAAAGACATGGAAATGAACAAGGATTCCTCAACCAACAGTTCGAACGACCTCCAACAGGGGTTCACCCGCTTCCTCCTGGAAAGCGGGGCCTTGAAGTTCGGGGACTTCACCCTGAAGTCCGGAAGGCGCTCACCATACTTCATCAACGCCGGCGCCTTCAACGACGGGCCCGGGATCGCCCTCCTGGGGGAGTTCTACGCCAGGACCATCGTCCAGGCCGTCAGGGCGGGGACCCTCCCGCCAGACATCGACACGGTCTTCGGACCGGCCTATAAAGGGATCCCCCTGGCCGTTTCAACCGCCATAGCCCTGGGTGGCGCCCACGACATGAACCTGGGATACACCTTCGACCGCAAGGAGGTCAAGGACCATGGTGACGGCGGCCTTATGGTCGGCACCCAGCTCCACGACGGCATGCGGGTCCTCCTGGTCGACGATGTCATGACCGCCGGCACGGCTGTCCGCCAGGTGGTTCCCAAGATCCTCTCCCAAGCCAAGGTTGAGATCGTGGGTCTGGTCCTTTCCGTGGACCGGATGGAAAAGACCGGGCAGGGGAGTGGATCGGCCGTGGAATCAATCATGGAGGAATTCCACTTCCCCGTGCTGAGCATCGTCAACGTCTATCAGATCTTCCAGGCTGCAGGCACCATGAAAGACGACCGGGGCCGGCCCCTCCTGGATGATCGGGTGGCATCGGCCGCCAAGGACTACCTGGCCAGATACGGGGCCTGACCTGGTGTAGATTGGTGCAGGTCAAAACATGCCGCCGGCCGGTGGCCTGACCAGGGTGACCCCGCCCGGGCGGGGTCCCGACATACAACGAAGGACCTTATGGACACGAACCCAGTGGAACCGAACGAACAACCCGAACAGGCACAGGCCCTCGTCGGCAGGCAGAACAGGAGCATCATCATCTCCGCAATCGCCCTGGTTGCGGTCCTGGCGGTCCTGGCCGGCGGCCTCTTCTCCTGGCACCGGAAGGGTCAGGCCGACAAGGAGGCCCAGGCCCGGGCATCCCAGGCAGCACCGACCCAGGGGCCGACCGGCAGCAGGAAGGCCTACGAGGAGCTCCAGGCCGTCAAGGTGAAGCCCTCCGTGGCCGACAAGGAGGGCGGTCTGACCATATCAGCCAAGGGAATGGGCAGGAAGGAGCCCGGGGTCCCCATCGTCCATGTCTTCGTGGATCCCATGTGCCCCTGGTGCGGGAAGGTGGGACGAGTCATCGACCCCAGGCTGGAGAAGATGGTCGAGGCCGGACAGATCACCGTGACCTACACCTTCCTGAACTTCCTGGACAAGGTCTCAAGCGACCACTACTCGACCCGGGTGGGGAACGCCTTGGCCACTGTGGCCGAAGAGGACCCCGACCATTTCCTGGCCTTTGAGTCCGCAATCTTCGAGGAGGGTTTCCAACCCGATGAGGAGTCCTACAAGCCGGTGACCGACCAGCAACTGGCCGATCAGGCAGGAAAGGCAGGTGTGGCGGAATCCGTCACCGCCCGGTTTGCCGATGGGCGTTACCAGGACTGGGTCAAGAAGGTCAACGATTACACCATCACCCGAAAGGACGCCAAGGACTCCAAGGGTGAATTCACCACTCCGACCATCCTGATCAATGGCCGTCATTGGGATATCAGTGCTGCCGGCAAGACTTCCGGAGGCCTGGGGCACCTGGATTCGACCCTGGTCAAGTCCCTAGGTCTGGACGCATCCCAGGTGGGCAGGCGCGGAACGACTCCGTCCATCGGCTCCGAGGGGAACCCCCTCCCGTTCTGACCGCAATCCTCCACCTCCGGTCGCGGAGGTAGAGGGACCGGGGCGCCCGGCTGTATATGGACGTCCCCGGTTCTGCGTTCCGGCGATTTGACCGACCGGCCAATGTCATGACGTACCGTCAGTGCTGCCCCTACTCGATGAGGGAGTACCCATGGTTGGCCACCACATCCCGCAGCTTGTCCAGGTAGAGCTCGGCCGCGTGTGATATCTTGGTCCGGCTGTTGACGATCCAGCCCAGCAGCATCGACTCGTCCGATTCCAAGGGGACACTGACGATCTTCTCGTTGTTCAGATCCTCGTTGTCGATGCCGGTGCAGACCGTGTAGGCGTTGAGGCCAACGATGAAGTTGAGCATGGTGGCCCTGTCGGTCACGTTGATCTGCTTGGGGGAATAGTCCGGCCAGACCGCCTCCTCGGCGAAGTAGAAGGATCCCTCATCCCCTTGCTCGTACTGGAGGAAGGGATAGGGGTCCAGGTCCTTCATGGTCAGGACCCTCCGGTTGGCCAGGGGGTTGGTACGCGCAAGGAAGACATGCAGATCCGCCTTGAAGAGGGGATGGAAGTCCAGGTGCTTCTCGCGCATCATCTTGGAAAGGACCTGACGGTTGAAGTCGGACTCATAGATGATGCCTATTTCGGATTGGAGGGTGGACACCTGGTCGATGATTTCCCGCGTCCTGGTCTCCCTGATCGTGAACTCATACTCCTCGGAGTCGATCGAGTTGATCATCTCCACGAAGGCCTCGACGGCGAACATGTAGTGCTGGGTGGAGACCCGGCAAAGCTGCTTGCGGGGCTTGACCTGCTTGTAGCGGGCCTCGAGGAGGTCGGTCTGATCCAGGATCTGCCGCGCATAGGTCAGGAACTCAGCCCCGTCAACGGTCAGGGCGATTCCCTGGGAGTGGCGGGTGAAGATTTCGATTCCCAGTTCGTTCTCCAGCTCCTTGACCGAAGAACTCAGGGCCGGCTGGGATATGTAGAGCTCATGGGAGGCCTCGTTCATGGAACCGCATTCGACGATTTTAACGATATAGCGCAGCTGGAGCAGTGTCATGCCACCAAATCTATACCAGGTCCGTTACGGCTGGAATACCCGACTCACCCCTTGGCACCCCGCCCCAGGTCCGCTGTCTCCTGCATGCCTTTGGTGGCCGCCTGTGGGTCCAGGTACCGGCCCTCGCCCTTCACGCGTAGCTCACCACGGACATCGGTTCCGAATTCGTAGACCATGGGAACCCCGGTGGGCACATTGATGGAGGCGATATCCTGGTCGCCGACCCCTTCCAACTCCTTGATCAGGGCCCGGACCACGGACCCATGCGTGACGACCAGGACCGTGGCACCATTCCGGAGCGCAGGGGCAATCCTGGCGCGCCAGTACGGTTCCAGCCGGATCAGGAGGTCCTTCAGGCATTCAGCCCTGATCCCCGCCGGGTCAAACGTGTCCAGGTGGTCCTGCATGGTCGGTGCATATCTGGGGTCATCCCCCTGGAAGTATGGGGAGGCGAGGTCGATGTCCGGTGGCCGAACATCGAAGGAACGTCGATAGGCCCGGAATTCTTCCTCTCCGTACCGCTCCAGCATGGCCGGTCGGGTCTCACCCTGGAAGGCCCCGTAGTGCCGTTCATTCAGTCTCCAGGTCCGTTCCACGGGAATCCAGGCCCGGTCAATCAGGTCCAGAACGATATCGGCGGTCCATATGGCCCTGGAGAGGAGGGACGTGAATATAAGATCGGGACTGAGCCCGGCCTCGGAGAGGAGCCTGCCGGCCTGTCCGGCCTGGTCACGACCACGGGCCGTCAGGGGAACATCGACCCATCCCGCGAAACGGTTGACTGACTTCTGGGTCCAAGTGCTCTCACCATGACGCATCACTATCAATCTGGCATCCATGAGCCGGCTCCTTTACCCTCGGGGATGGTCAAGCCCGACCATACTCCCACCTGACGAATCCTCAGAACCAGAGCGAGCTGTGCTCGAAGAAGAGGGAGGTCTCCCTGGTCTGGTTGTTTCCGCCACCGTCCGAACCTGAACCCTGGGTTCCCTGGCTCAGAAGCAGGCCGATGGCCTGGGGCAGGTGCTCCGCCACCTCGGAGGCACGGATGGGGTGGCCCAGGGGACCATACCCGGTGGTTGTCCTGTGGCTGGCGTCCTCCTGGATCTGGTCCAGGAAGGACTGGGGATTCCTGGGCTGGAAGACCAGGGGCACATCCCAGCCCGACTGGAGGGAATCGGCGGCAAGGGACCCTGCCAGCCCATGCAGGTAGGCTCCGGCTGCAACCAGATCGACCATGGAGGCCGGTTCATCCTGGATCAGATCGGCGTTCTGGGCAAGCAGGGCTCCGATGGTCCCCGAAAGCACATCGCCGGAGCCGGCGGTCGAAAGCCATGCCGGACCGAACCCGCTGGTCATGACCCTGGGTTGTCCTGTCCCGTCGTCGCCGACCACCAGGGTCACCGCCCCCTTGAGAAGGATGGTGGCACCTGTCAGTTCCCAGGCGCGGATGGCCCAATGGACAGGTCTGTCCAGGACCTGGTCCACATCCACACGCTGTCCATGGGCCTGAAGGAGGGAGGCCATCTCTCCGGCATGCGGGGTCAGCGCGGCCTGGGGCCCGATCCTATCGGGCACCAGATCCAGGGCACCCGCATCGATGACCATGGGCGGGGCCGTTCCGGCACGTCCCTCCTCCTCGTCCTGGGCTTGCCTGGTCAGCAGAGAGGCGATCAGGTCACGCTGCCCATCCCCGTCGTCGGTCTTTCCCCCGCCCATCCGATCCAGGGCGGCCTGGGTGGGAACCCCTGAGCCCAAAACCCAGGATTCCACCCGTCCCGTGCCCAGGACGGCCTCAGGTATGGAGCCAAGAATGAGTTGACCCACGCCGTCGGGGCCCTGGTAGCGAATCATGCCCACGTTGGCATTGGCGGCAGCCGTGGACGAAAGGAGTGCGGCACCATGGTACCGGTTCGATCCGGTGACCAGACCGACCACACCGCGGCTGTACTTGGTGTCGTCAATCCGGGGGGCGCGCAGGAGCCCGGCACAGTCACGGGCGGTCATGCATTCCACGGTCGGAGCCAGGGCCGAGGTGTCGAACCCGAAGTCCACCAGGACGACACGGCCGCAGACATAGGCGGAGGGGGGAAGCATCAGGCAGGGCTTGAGGGCTCCCATGGTCACGGTGACATCGGCGGGGATATAGGCCCCTGGCAGGGTTCCCCTGTCTACATCCACACCGGACGGCGTGTCTACCGCCAGAACCAGGGGGGTCTGCCGGTCCACCCCCGGGGTGAAGGCAGATCCCCGGGGGAGGGAGCCGTCTTCACCCAGGTTGGCGGCCAGTGCTTCCGGTATCCCCCGGAGGGCACCCCTGAGGCCTATGCCGGTCATGGCATCGATGACCAGATCGGCGTTTTGGCACAGTTCCACGGCCTGGGCCAGGGCCTCCGCGGCTTGGTCCGACCCCTCAGGTGCGTCACAGTCGGGAATGACTGCCAGTGGGTCCAGGGCCATGACCACACCGCCTGCCCTGAGGAGGGCCTCCACGCCCCCCTGGTGCAGGCTGCGACCGGTGGCGACCACGGTCACATCGGTCCCGTGTCTGGCCAGGTCCGCCGTGGCGTAGAGTCCGTCTCCCCCGTTGTTCCCGGCCCCGGCCAGGAGGACGATCCGTGCCTCGGTGGGGTCGATATCGGCCTGGTCCAGCATGATGCCGGCCACCACGGCCAGGGATCCCGCCGCCATCCGCATCAGGGGTACCCCGTCTTCCAGGAAGGGTTCCTCCAGTGACCTGATCGTATCGGCACTGTAGGCCTTGGTGGTCAGGTCCCCATACGTCCGGTTCCTGTCTTCAAGCAACGGCTTCATGCTCGCACTCTCCTTACCGCTCCGGTCTCACCGTGGTAAATGCCCCCGGTTCTCCAGTCTATCCGATTGGTCGCTCCATTCTCTATTTTTCAGGGGCGGCATGGCGGGCCTTTCAGGGCTGGCCTTCCCCAAGGAGCCGAATCTTGTCGCGAAAAGGAACTAGGGTCGGGCACATTGTCGAAGCCCTTCCAAAGGAGTGATGATATGCAGGGATTCTCCTCGCCCGATACCGGGCAGATCATGGCACTGGTCATGACGGTTGTCCTGTGTGGATTGATCGGCTTTGAGCGTGAGTTCCTCAAGCATGATGCAGGCATCCGCACCCATATCCTGGTGGGCATCGGCAGCTGCCTCTTCACCATGGTCTCCCTCTACGGCATCCAGGCGGCGACCGGCAACTATTCCTGGGATGCCTCCAGGATCGCGGCCTCGGTGGCATCTGGCATCGGATTCATCGGGGCCGGCGTCATCTTCTTCAACCATGACTCGGTCCGGGGACTGACCACGGCCAGCGCCATCTGGGTTGCCTCCGCCGTGGGTATGGCCTGTGGGGTACAGATGTTCTCGGTGGCCATCCTCGCCGTGATCTTCTACTTCTTCGCGGTCCTGGTCGTGGCACCCATCCTGAAGTGGCTCCTGCGCAACAGGCAGAATACGATTCTGCGGATCATCTACGAAAACGGCCAGGGATCCCTGCGCGAATCCCTGATCCAGGCCACTCGGATGGGATTCGAATCCCGCGTTCTGACCACCCATGAGGTCTCTCGCGACAACTGGCGGGGGGCGGAAGTTACCGTGAATATCCTGGGCAAGGGGGATGTGACCGAACTTGTCGAGTCCATCGGCCGCACCGGTGGGGTCAGGGCCGTGCAGGTCCTGGGTGAAGACGACTGAGGAGATCGAAAGGCCGGAATCCGCTGATTGTCTGACTACCTGATCATTCCTCGGCCACCAGGTCAAGGTACCCGTCGTTCCAGAGGTCCTCGTCCCCATCGGGCATGAGCAGGACCCGCTCGGGGTTCAGGGCCCTGACGGCACCCTCATCGTGGGTGACCAGGACGATGGCACCCTCGTACTTGGCGATGGCCTTGAGGATCTCCTCCCTGGAGGCCGGGTCCAGATTGTTGGTGGGCTCGTCCAGGAGGAGCACATTGGCCCTGCTGGTCACCAGGGTAGCCAGGGCCAGTCTGGTCTTTTCGCCGCCCGAAAGGACCTTGGTGGGCTTCATGGCATCCTCCCCGGAGAAGAGGAAGGATCCCAGGATAGTTCTGGCCTGGGTGTTGTCCAGGTCGGGGGCCACCTGTTGGAGATTCTCCAGGACCGAGACGGATTCATCCAGGGTGTCGTGTTCCTGGGCGAAGTAGCCGATCTTGGCCCCGTGTCCCAGGACCACCCGGCCCGTATCGGGCTGCTCGATTCCGGCCATGAGCCGAAGGGTGGTGGTCTTGCCGGCTCCGTTATAGCCCAGGATGACCACCCGGGACCCCTTGTCGATGGCCAGGTTGATTCCCGCGAAGACGATGTTGGACCCGTAGGCCTTGGACAGGTCCTCGGCCATGATCGGGGTCTTCCCGCAGGGCGCCGGTTCGGGGAAGCGCAGATCCGCAACCTTCTCGGCCCTCTCGGCCTCCTGGGTGGTATCCAGCAGCCGCTGTGCCCGTCGCATCATGTTCTGGGCGGCCACGGCCTTGGTGGCCTTCGCGTGCAGGCGGATGCCCTGCTTCATGAGCCGGTCGGCCTTCTTCTCGGCCACCTCGCGTTCACGGCGGCGGCGTTCCTCATCCACCACCCGCTGCTTGAGATAGGCCTTCCACCCCATGGAGTACATGTCGATGCTGGCCCTCTGGGCATCAAGGTGCCAGACCCGGTTGACGGTCTCGTCCAGAAGCTCGGTGGAATGGGATATGACCAGGAATCCGCCCTCGAACTTTCGCAGATAGTCCTTGAGCCATTCGATGGAGTCGGCGTCCAAGTGGTTCGTGGGCTCATCCAGGATCAGGGTGTCTGCATCCGAGTATAGAATCCGGGCCAGCTCAATGCGTCGGCGCTGACCGCCGGAGAGGGTCCCCAGGGACTGTTTGAGGGTCTCCTGGCTCAGTCCCAGGCTTTCGCCCATGACAATGGCTTGGGACTGGGCCGCATACCCGCCGGCGTTCTCGAAGTCCTGCTGGGCCTTGTCATATCGCTTCATGGCCTTTTCCATGATCTTCGGATCTGGATTGGTCATGTCGGTCTCGGCCTTGCGCATGCGCCGGATGGTCGTGGCGATGCCGCGAGCGCTCATGACCCGGTCCAGGGCGCTCTGCGCAGGGTCTCCCGTATGGGTCGACTGGGGTAGGTAGCCCAGTTGGCCGCTCACCCTGACCTTGCCGGCCGAGGGGAGCATGTCACCGGTGATGACCCGGGTCAGTGTGGTCTTGCCCGCACCGTTGCGCCCGACCAGACCGATCCTGTCCCCCTTGCTGACATGGAAATCGGTGGCTTGCAGCAGTAGGCGGGCGCCGATACGGATCTCAAGTCCCTGTGCCTCGATAGCCATGCCGCGCCCGACCCCTCTTTCCAGATGGTTGCAATCGAATGATGGTCGGTCGATATGGTCCGACCCAAGGGACCATGGTAGCAAGTACCGGTCCCTTGGGTCGGCGGGCTTGGCTCTGGGGTCAACGTCTGGCCAGTGTGAACCTGTTCCAGGGGAAGTAGATGATCAGGGCGCCGACTGCGGTCATGGCTATCACCAGAACACCCAGGGCGGCCATGAAGGAGAAGATTCTGATGCCGATGCCCAGGCAGGCCCAGATGACCACCAGGCCGAAGACCCAGTCGCTCATCTTCTGCATCATCAGGAAGGCCAGGGCCAGGAGGAGTCCGACGACGATTACGGTGGCGAAGCCCTGCAGGATATTGGAAACCCTGGTGTCGGACCTGATGATGGCATAGGCGGCGTTGACCAGTGTGGCCACGCTCAGCCAGGAGCCGTAGAGGGAGAGGGGCGCCCAGTCCAGGGTCTTGGCCACGACCGGGGTGCCGGCCTTGGTGGCATCACGCCTGACCAGGGCGTAGAGCATCCATACCAGGAAGGTCAGAACGGCGATGACGATCAGGGAGATCAATCCCTGCTCCAGGTGCCAGAAGATCAGCCATGCGATGTTCAGGCAGCAGGTGGCCACGAAGATCAGGCCGCTCAGCGTGAAGGGGAGGAAGCCCAGTTTCTTCCTGCTGGGCCCGGCCAGGCAGAACCTCACCAGCCATATGGCCAGGGCGATGTAGATGACCCCCCAGATGGCGAAGACGTATCCGGCCGGCATGAGCCAGACATCGACGCTCTTGGCAATCGCTCCGGTCGTGGTCCCGTTGAACTTGAATACTTCCGCATACCCATTGAAGGCCACCATGACCAACCATGCGGCCCAGAGGAGCACGTCCTCGAAAAGCTTCCAGGAGCGGCCTTCCTTCTCATCATGGTCGCCCTCCCTGGTTTCCCGCTTCTCCGACTGTTCAGCACGACCCTTCCCGACGGGTCCGGATGTCTTCTTTGTGCCTGCTGAATTCCCGGACTGTCCGCCTGCGGCCTCTACGGTCGAGGCAGAACCAACCGCATTCTTGTCATCCGACGGGTTCGACTTCCTGTCGGAGGCCTCCGATGGCTTTTCGTCCCTTTTGCCGGGTTCCGGCCGACCCTGCCATCCTGAAGCACGGTCCTTCCCCGAGGACTCTGCCGCCTCCTGCTCGCGCATGGCCGGTGAGGTCCGTCGGGCCTCCTCCACCGGATCCTTCCTGCCTTCGGACCAGAGTCTGCGGGGATTGTCTGAAGCCTGATCCCCATCGCCGGTCCTGCCCTTGTCGTTCATCCTGTCTGCTCCTCTCCGGTCCGGCCAGACACGCCTGTTCGGAGTCAACCCCGGGGCCGGACCATCCCGTTCATAGCTCAACTGTATGCTGGGAGAGGGCTCCGGAGCTGTAATGAACCCACCGGAATCCGACCAGGCACAATCGGGGAGGCAGCCATGGGTGGAAATCCCGGAAGCGTCTTGAACGAACCGGAATCGTCACGGATGGCCTGTGACTGGGCCCAGGGGAATGACCCCCAGATCCGTGCCTACCACGACCAGGAGTGGGGATTGCCGACCCATGGGTCCCGGGCCCTTTTCGAGATGCTCAGCCTGGAGATCTTCCAGTGCGGACTGAGCTGGCAGCTGATACTCCACCGCAGGCAGGCCCTGCGTAGGGCCTTTGCGGACTTCGATATCCTGACCGTGGCCGGGTATGACCTGACCGACGTGGAACGGCTGGTCCAGGACTCCACCATCATCAGGAACCGACGCAAGATCGAAGCCACCATAGCCAATGCCGGGGTGATTGCGGATGCCTTTCCGGGTGAGGGGTTCGACCGGTACTGCTGGTCCTTCACCGGCGGGAAGACCATCAACCACGACTATCCGAGCGACCTTTCCACGCCGCGGTACGACCACCTGTCCGAAATCGTGAGTCAGGACATGAAGGGGTCGGGCTTCAAATTCGTCGGCCCGGTCACGGTCCATTCCTTCCTCCAGGCCACCGGAATCGTCAACGACCACCAGCGTGGGTGTTGCCTGAACGCCTGCCGGGCCTGATGACGATTCGCCGTCATCGAACACATGTTCGAATTATTCCCTCCAGGCGGTATCATGGGCAGGCTTACGGTATTAGCAGGCTAGGGAAGCGGACGGGAACAAGTGGACCAGAAGAATCAGGCATCAGCACAGGTGGAACCGGCGATCGAACAGCCGCGGATGGTCGAGGCCAGGGGCTCCCTGGTGGCGGACCTCTCACAGGTGCCCAACGACAGGAAGATCGTCATCCAGGGCGCCCGAGCCCACAACCTGAAGAACGTCAACCTCTCCATACCCCGCAACCGCATGGTGGTCTTCACGGGTCTGTCCGGGTCCGGCAAGTCCTCCCTGGCATTCGACACCCTCTTCGCCGAGGGGCAGCGCCGGTATGTGGAATCCCTCTCGGCCTACGCCCGTCAGTTTCTGGGGCAGATGGACAAGCCGGACGTGGACTTCATCGAAGGTTTGAGCCCCGCCGTCTCCATCGACCAGAAGACCACCAACCGCAACCCGCGTTCGACCGTGGGCACCATCACCGAGGTCTATGACTATCTGAGGCTCCTCTACGCCCGCACCGGCATACCGCACTGCCCGGTCTGCGGTGAGGAGGTCCGGGCACAGTCCCCCCAGCAGATCGTCGATACCCTCATGGGCAAACCCGAGGGGACCCGCTTCCAGATCCTGGCCCCCATAGCCAAGGGGCGCAAGGGTGAGTTCGTCGAGACCCTGGAACTCCTCAGATCCGACGGGTACTCCCGTGCCATCATCGACGGGGAGATGCACCAGCTCTCCGAAAAGATCAGGCTGGCCAAGCAGAAGAAGCACACCATCGAGGTGGTGGTGGACCGTCTGGTCATCAAGCCGACGGCCCGCCAGCGTCTGACCGACTCCGTGGAAACGGCACTCCGTCTGGCCAACGGCATCATCGTGGTCGACTTCGTTGACCTGGACCCCAAGGATCCCGCCCGGCGTCAGCCCTTTTCCGAGAAGCGATCCTGCCCCAACGGACACGAGCTGGAACTGGACGAGATCGAACCCCGCACCTTCTCCTTCAACGCCCCCTATGGTGCCTGCCCGGCCTGCACCGGTCTGGGCTTCAGCCTGGAGATCGACCCCGAACTTGTTGTGCCCGACCCGGACAAGAGCCTCAAGGACGGGGCGGTCGAACCCTGGAGCGGCACCAAGACCCAACAGCGGTTCTACGGTCACCTCCTGGATGCCCTCTCCAAGGAGATGGGCTTCTCCATGAAGACCCCCTGGAGGGACCTGCCCGAGGATGTTCGCCACGCGGTCATGTACGGGCATGACTTCAAGGTTGACGTGTCCTACCGGAATCGTTGGGGCCGCCTGCGTGAGTACTCAACCGGCTTCGAGGGTGTGGTCCGCACCCTGATGCGCCGCCATGACGAGACCGACTCGGAACCCATGAAGCAGTACTACGAGTCGTACATGCGCGAGGTGCCCTGTCAGGTCTGTCACGGCAAGCGCCTGAAGCCGGAGGTTCTGGCCGTGACGGTCGACGGACTCTCCATCGCCCAGGCCTGCGATATGCCCATCGCCAAAAGCCTGGAATGGGTCGACAATCTCCACCTGGAGGGGGCCCTGGCCAAGATCGCCGGGGAGGTCCTCAAGGAGATCAGGGCTCGCCTGCGCTTTCTGAATGACGTGGGTCTGAACTACCTCACTCTGTCCCGTGCCGCGGCCACACTGTCCGGCGGGGAGGCCCAGCGCATCCGTCTGGCCACCCAGATCGGCTCCGGTCTGGTCGGGGTCATGTATGTCCTGGACGAGCCCTCCATCGGTCTCCACCAGCGTGACAACGACCGCCTGATCCGCACCCTGCAGCGACTGCGTGACCTGGGCAACACCCTGATTGTGGTCGAACACGACGAGGACACGATCCGGCAGGCCGACTGGCTGGTCGACATCGGCCCCGGTGCCGGCGAACACGGGGGAGAGGTCATCTTCTCCGGCCGTTCCAAGGATCTGGTCAAGGCCGCCAGGTCCATCACCGGCGACTACATCGCAGGTCGCAGGCGAATCGAAGTGCCCAGGACCCGACGCAAGGTCCGCAAGACCAGGCAGCTGACCGTGGTCGGTGCCCGGGAGAACAACCTGAAGGATCTGAAGGTCTCCTTCCCGCTCGGTGTCATGACCCTGGTCACCGGGGTCTCGGGTTCGGGCAAGTCCACCCTGGTCAACTCCATCCTCTACCCGGTCCTTGCCGACAAGCTCAACAACGCCCGTATCGTACCCGGCAAGCACACCAGGGTGGAGGGGGTCGACCAGCTGCGCAAGGTCATTCACGTCGACCAGAATCCCATCGGCCGCACACCACGGTCCAATCCGGCCACCTACACCGGTGTCTGGGACAAGATCCGCCAGCTCTTCGCCAAGACCCCCGAGGCCCAGGTCCGCGGGTATGGGCCAGGCCGTTTCTCCTTCAATGTCAAGGGCGGGCGCTGCGAGACCTGCCACGGGGATGGGACCATCAAGATCGAGATGAACTTCCTGCCCGACGTCTATGTGCAGTGCGAGACCTGCCATGGCAAGCGCTACAACCGGGAGACACTGGAGGTCACCTACAACGGGAAGACCGTCTCGGACGTGCTCGATATGCCCATCGAGGAGGCGGCACGGTTCTTCAAGGCATACCCCTCCATCTCCCGCTACCTGGACACCCTGGTCGAGGTGGGCCTGGGCTACATCCGTCTGGGCCAGCCGGCACCGACCCTTTCAGGCGGGGAATCCCAGAGGGTCAAGCTGGCCACCGAGCTCCAGAAGCGGTCTGACGGGAAGACCATCTACATCCTGGACGAGCCCACCACCGGCCTCCACTTCGAGGATGTCCGCAAGCTCCTCAAGGTTTTGCAGGGACTGGTCAACAAGGGCAATACGGTCATCGTCATCGAACACAATCTCGATGTGATCAAAACGGCCGACTGGATCATCGACCTTGGCCCCGAGGGCGGTGACGGAGGCGGCACGGTCGTGGCCCAGGGTACCCCTGAGCAGGTGGCGGCCAGCCCCGGCAGCTGGACAGGCCGCTATCTGAAGCCCCTGCTGGATGCCGACAGGGTAGCCAAGGCCTCCAAGGGATCCAAGACCACCAAGGCACAGTGAAGGATGAGGTAACCATGACGCGCAGCTGCTTCGAACGTCACACGCCACAGGTCTGGCGAAAGACCGCCCGTGCGCTCGAAGCCGATGCCCGGACCGGGTCCCTTCCGGAAGAGGACGTATCGGTCGGGCTGAACAGGAACGGCGCCCCCCTGCTCGGTGACACCCGTGACGGTTTCCGTCCCAAGACCTCAGACATCCCCGCCCAGCCCGGTGTCTACAAGTGGCGCGACGGGGATGGCCGGGTCATCTACGTGGGCAAGGCCAAGAACCTCCGCAACCGGCTGACCAACTACTTCCAGCCCCTGGTCAACCTCCACCCCCGCACCCAGACCATGGTCCTGACGGCCCGGAGCCTGGAGTGGACCGTGGTGGCCACCGAGCTGGAATCCCTGACCCTGGAATACACCTGGATCAAGGAGTTCGACCCCCGCTTCAACGTGGTCTTCCGGGACGACAAGACCTACCCCTACCTGGCCGTGTCCGTGGGGGAGAAGGTCCCCAGGGTGTGGATGACGCGTGTCCGCAAGCGGCGCGACACCAGGTATTTCGGCCCCTACGCCAAGGTCTGGGACGTCCGACATACCCTGGATGGACTACTCAAGACCTACCCGGTCCGAACCTGTTCGGCCGGTGTCTTTCATAAGGCCGAACTGAGCGGCCGACCCTGCCTCCTGGCCTCGATCGGCAAGTGCTCGGCACCCTGCGTCGGCCGGATCAGTCCCCGGGAGCACCGCAGACTCTGTGCGGAACTGACCGGAGTCATCACCGGTCGTCTGGGCAAACCCTACCGGGCCAAGCTGACCCGCCAGATGAAGAGCGCCAGCGATGACCTGGACTTCGAAAAGGCCGCCCGTCTGAGGGACCAGATTGCCATGCTGGACACGGTCATCGAACAGAACGCGGTGGCCTTCGGGTCCAACGTTGATGTAGACGTCTTCGGGGTCGCCTCCGATGAGCTCGAGGCCTCCGTCCACGCCTTCTTCGTCAGGGCCGGTGCCATCCGTGGTGAGCGGAACTGGAGTGTGGAACGGGTCGAGGACGTCTCCGATGCCGATCTGATCGGCGACCTGATCGTCCAGGTCTATTCGGACCTGATGAACGAGACCAACAGCGAGATGGCAACCACGGGTCCCCACCAGGAGGTGGCCCTGGAGTCACCGGATGAGGAGGACTCGGGCGTTACCATCAGCCAGGCCAGGGATGCCATGGGGTCCACCCAGAGGGTCACCGCCCTGGATGCCGAGGCCAGGGCCCGGGCAACCAAGAAGCGGAACACCCATCAGGAGCAGACCGGCAGGGCCGACCTCCTGGCCCCCATATCACCCGTGCCCCCGGAAGTGGTGGTTCCCATCCGGCCTTCCAGGACCGACTCCCTGGAGGAGTGGCTGCGGGGGCTCAGGGGATCCTCGGTCAGGATCCGTGTGGCCAGCTGGGGCGAGAAGAAGTCCTTGATGGACCGTGCCAACGCCAATGCCCGCCAGGCCCTCCAACGCAGCAAGATGAGTCGCATGGGCGACATCGGCGCGCGGACGGACGCCATGAACGACGTGGCCAAAGCCCTGGGGCTCGACCGGGCACCACTGCGGATTGAATGCTACGACATCTCCAACACAGTCGGCGGCCAGTTCCAGGTAGCCTCCATGGTGGTCTTCGAGGATGCCATCCCCAAGAAGGCCGAATACCGCCGCTTCGCCATCCGCGGCAAGGACGGGCGGGGGGCCGTGGACGATACGAGCGCCATCTATGAGACCCTGACCCGGCGCTTCCACCACGGCAACATCGCCGGTGACAGCGGTGACAGTCTTGAAGCGGAGCATAAGGTCAAACAGAATAAGAGGTCCGATGAGACGGCGGACCGGAAGGATGGCTTGGGCGAGGACCCGGAAACCAGGGAGGCCGTCGTCCAGCAGAACACTTCGGCCCGCCACTTCGCATACAAGCCCAACCTGATCGTCGTCGACGGCGGCAAACCCCAGGTCAGGGCAGCGGCCAAGGCCCTGCACGACTGTGACGTGGATGACGTGGCCCTGTGTGGTCTGGCCAAGCGACTTGAAGAGGTCTGGGTGCCGGATGACGACTACCCGATCATCCTCAAGCGCCAGTCCGAGGGGATGTACCTCCTGCAACGGGTCCGTGACGAATCCCATCGATTCGCCATCACCTACCACCGCCAGACCAGGCGGAAGGGTGCCCTCCGGTCCGCCCTGGACGACATTCCAGGAATCGGCCAGGCCTACCAGAAGCGCCTCCTCAACCACTTCGGATCGGTCAGGAAGATGCGTGCGGCCACCCTGGAGGATCTGGAGGGAGTCAAGGGGATCGGCCAGGCCAAGGCGGCTTCCATCTACCAGGCCCTCCACCAGGACGATGCCAGCTCCGAGCAGTCCCGGGAACAGGAGCCCGCCACCGAGTAGACTGGGCCCGGGGCAGAAGCGGTTCTGTCCGCCGCTTGAGACCAAGTAAGGAGGAGCGATGGATCAGGTGGAGCGACGCTGCGCGGTGCTGGGCGACCCCATCGACCATTCCCTCTCGCCCATTCTTCATCGGGCCGCCTATGGGGCCATGGGGATGGACGGTTGGGAGTACGAACGCCGTCGGGTCACCCAGGAGACCCTCGACAGGTTCATCGACTCCCTCGATTCCAGCTGGGCCGGGCTCAGCCTGACCATGCCCCTGAAGAAGACCATCGGCCCCATGGGCACCTTCCGCGATCGATGGGCCCACATCCTAGGTGTGTCCAATACAGCCGTCCTCTCCTGGGACCGGTCCGGGGACCATGGCGGCCGACCGGCCATCAGCCTGACCAACACCGACGTTGAAGGGATCGTCTGCGCCTTTATGGAGGTCGCCGGATCCCTGACGGAACCCGACCAGGCCATCGACATCATCAAGGCCGTGTCGGATGGTCAACCCGTCGCCCCCTCCCGGAACCACCTGCATGGACTGATATTGGGCAACGGAAACACAGCCGAATCCGCCCTCTGCGCCCTTGGTCTCCTCGGTG
Source organism: Bifidobacterium indicum (assembly GCF_036987015.1). Taxonomy (NCBI): domain Bacteria; kingdom Bacillati; phylum Actinomycetota; class Actinomycetes; order Bifidobacteriales; family Bifidobacteriaceae; genus Bifidobacterium; species Bifidobacterium indicum. The sequence goes on along the minus strand of NZ_BTXM01000001.1, from coordinate 502,032 downwards.
TCGACCAGTTGGATCTGGTGGCCCGCCATCCCGGCAGGACCACAAGGATGATCGACCTGGCCGGTGGGTTGGGCATTACCGTCGGTACCCCTCATGGTATGGATGAAAGGAACCGTGTGGCTGACCTGCTTTGCCGGGCCGACCTGGTGGTCTCGACCCTGCCCGCCCATGCGGCAGATCCCATGGCCGATCTCCTGGACAGGCCCACCCTTGGAACCGGCAGGACAGCGCGGGATGAATCCGGTCCTGCAGATGCCGGGGCGGACCATCTCCTCCTGGACGTCGTATACCGGCCTCGCCCCACCAGACTCATCCAATCCTGGAAACGACGGACCGGAGGCCAGGCCATCAGCGGAGACCGGATGCTGCTCTACCAGGCGGTCAGACAGGTGGCCCAAATGACTTGCAACCCCCTGGATGCCGTCCCGGTGGGGGCCATGGACCGCGAACTGAAGAAGGAGACACAATGAGCACCGACGAGACCCCGTCCGAATCCAAGGGCGAACCCATTCCACCCTTCCAGGGATTCGAGGTCATGCTGATCACCGGCATGTCCGGAGCCGGACGTTCACGGGCTGCCGATTCCATGGAAGACATGGGCTGGTATGTGGTCGACAACATGCCGCCCCGTCTCCTGGTTCCCCTGGTCGACATGATGACCTCCTCAGGCAGCTCCCTGCATCGTCTGGCCACAGTGATCGACGTACGGTCCCGATCCTACTTCGACGACCTCTCGGCCGTCCTGGGCCACCTGGATGATCTGGGAGTCAAATGTCGCATTCTCTTCCTTGACGCCTCCGACCAGGTTCTTGTCAAGCGATTCGAATCCGTCCGGCGTCCCCACCCCCTCCAGGGTTCCGGTCGGCTGATCGATGGCATTCACGAGGAGCGCAAACTCCTGGCCAACCTCAAGGAACGGGCCGACATGGTCATTGACACCTCGGCCCTGAGCATCCACGACCTCTCGACCCGACTCTACGAGCTCATGCTGGGTTCCGGGCCCAGTACCGTCGGCATCCACATCATGAGTTTTGGATTCAAGTACGGAATACCCATCGACGCCGATTTCGTGGCGGATCTGCGCTTCCTTCCCAACCCCTTCTGGGTGCCCAACCTGCGCGAGCTCAACGGTCACGACCAGGCCGTACGTGATTTCGTTCTGGCCAGCAAAGGGGCCAAGGAGTTCATCGATGCCTACACCGAGGCCATCCTGACGGCCGTCAGGGGGTATGCCCGGGAAGACAAGCACTATGTCACCATCGCCTTCGGCTGCACGGGGGGTCAGCACCGCTCAGTGGCCATGGCCGACGAGCTGGCCAGACGATTGAGAATCAAGGGAATGGACGTTACCGTATCGGCCCGTGAGCTCCCGCATAGGTCCCATTGAGGACCCTGTTCGCCACTCATAGCCAAAGGCGGAAATTGTCCAACTTATTCGATATCACAGTAATCCGGTAGTCCGTTCGACCGGCGAGTCGCGCGGACCTCAGTGTTCAACAACGGTTTTTCCTAGGAGGACGGCTCTTGGCCCTACTTGATGATGTCAAAAGCGAGCTGGCCGCAATTGACAACGAACTCCCCGCAGCCAAAAAAGCCCAATCCGCCGCGATGATTCGATTTGGCGGTGGTCTTCACATCATCCAACGCCACATCGTGGTGGAGGCCCAGTTCGATTCCCTACCCGCTGCACAATGGTTGCAGAACACCATCAAAGACGTCTATGGACATGATTCGGATCTGATTCAGGTCAAGCGACAGACCCCTGCCGGAAACGCGATTCGGTACTCGGTCAGGGTTCTCAGGGCCGGAGGGGCCCTGGCCCTCCAAACCGGCCTGTTGGACAGACGCAAGCATCCGGTGCGCGGTCTTCCAGCCGACATCGTCTCGGGCAACATAGCACAGGTCAAGGCCGCCTGGAGGGGGGCCTTCCTGGCCCACGGGGAGCTCTCCGACCCGGGCAAGGCTTCCTACCTGGAGATTGTCTGCCCTGGTTCCGAAGCGGCCCTGGCCCTGGTGGGCGCCGCCCGCCGTCTGGGCATCAACGCCAAGGCTCGTCAGGTCCGCAGCTCGGAACGGGTGACCCTGCGTGACCCTGATGTGATCGAGCGCATGCTCAACCTGATGGGTGCGCCCAAGTCGTCCAGGGAGTGGACCGGCAAGCGCAGTGACGGCGAATCCCGCGGCAAGGCCAACCGCCTGGCCAATTTCGATGATGCCAACATGCGCCGTTCCGCCAAGGCCGCCGTCGAGGCCAGCGCCAAGGTGACCAAGGCCTTTCAGGTTCTGGGCGATGAGATCCCCGAGAACCTGCGCGCCGCCGGACAGCTTCGTCTGGACCACCGCGATGCCTCCCTGGAGGAACTGGGCCGTCTGGCCGACCCACCCGTCACCAAGGACGCCATCGCCGGTCGTATCCGTCGTCTTCTGCAGCTGGCCGCCAAGGTGGAGAAGCAGCAGACCAAGGAAGTGCACAAGGCCGAGGGCCACGAGGGCTGATTCCTGCACCAACCGTCGGCTTGCCTTAGTACCATGGGTACCAGTGCGGGGTTCATCGCCCGCAATTGCGCAGACCGACGGTTTCGTCATGTCTGCTGTAAGAAAGGAATGGCATGAAAACACTGAAGAGCCTCGGAGATCTCAAGGGGAAGCGCGTCCTGGTGCGTGCAGATTTCAATGTACCGCTGGACGGCACCACCATCAAGGATGACGGTCGCATCAAGGCCGCCCTCCCCACCATCAAGGAACTGCGCGGTCAAGGCGCCAAGGTCATTCTCATGGCCCACCTCGGCCGCCCCAAGGGCAAGGTCGTTCCCGAACTCAGCCTGGCTCCGGTCGCCGACCGTCTGGGTGAGCTCCTGGGCGTGACAGTCCCCCTGGCGGATGACACCTACGGCCCTGACGCCCAGTCCAAGGTTGCGGCTATGCAGGATGGCGATGTGCTCCTTCTGCAGAACGTCCGCTTCAACCCCGAAGAGACCAGCAAGGACGAGGCCGAGCGTGACGCCTACGCCCAGAAGATCGCCAAGCTGGGTGAAGTCTTCGTCTCCGACGGGTTCGGTGTCGTCCACCGTGCCCAGGGTTCCAACTACTCCGTCGCCAAGTTCCTGCCCTCTGCGGCGGGTCTCCTGGTCGAGAAGGAAGTCAAAGCCCTCTCCAAGGCGACCGAAAATCCCGAGCGTCCCTTCACTGTTGTCCTCGGAGGCTCCAAGGTCTCCGACAAGCTGGGTGTGATCGAGAACCTGCTCGGCAAGGCGGACCGCCTGGTCATCGGTGGCGGCATGGTCTTCACCTTCCTCAAGGCCGAGGGCCACGAAGTCGGTTCCTCCCTGCTTGAGGAGGATCAGGTCGAGACCGTCAAGGGCTATATCCAGACCGCCAAAGAGAAGGGCGTCGAGTTGGTACTGCCCACCGACATCGTCGTAGCTGACGAGTTCAAGGCCGATTCGCCCCACGAGGTGGTCGCAGCCGACTCCATGCCCGCCGACAAGATGGGTCTGGACATCGGCCCCGACTCCCAGAAGCTCTTCCACGACAAGATCATGGACTCCAAGACCGTGGTCTGGAACGGACCCATGGGCGTCTTCGAGTTCCCGGCATTCGCCGAGGGTACCCGCGCCGTGGCCCAGGGTCTGGTAGACGCCACCAAAGCAGGAGCCTTCACCATCGTCGGCGGTGGCGACTCCGCCTCCGCTGTCCGCAACCTGGGCTTCCCGGAGGATGGCTTCTCGCACATCTCCACCGGTGGCGGCGCCTCCCTGGAGTTCCTTGAGGGCAAGGAGCTGCCGGGTCTGAAAGTACTGGAGTAAAGTCGGCTCATAGACAATGCCGGGCCGCCGGGTCTTGCATCCGGTGGTCCGGCATTGGCGTCTGTCCCGCAGTCCCGTCGCGATCAAGAGGTTGGAAAGGTCTGGTATGGCACGCATTCCCCTGGTGGCCGGTAATTGGAAGATGAATTTCGACCACCTCGAAGCCACCTACTTTGTGCAGAAGCTGGCCTGGCTCCTGCGAGATGCCCACTTCGACCACAAGCGCTGCCAGGTGGCTCTGATGCCCGCCTTCACGGCCCTGCGCTCGGTCCAGGTCCTGGTCGAGGCCGACAACCTCCCGATCGGTTATGGGGCCCAGTCCGTCTCGGTCACCTCCCAAGGCGCCTTCACCGGTGACGTCTCCGCCGACATGCTGGCCCAGCTGGGATGCACCTATGTCATCGTCGGGCACTCCGAGCGACGCAAGTACCACCCGGAGGATGATGCCAACATCGTGGATCAGATCCGTGCCGTTCTTGCCGCGGGGATGAAGCCCATCCTCTGTGTGGGGGAGAGCTACGAGGAACGTCGCCAAGGCATCGAACTGGAATTCGCCGTCGGCCAGGTCAATGATGTGACCCGTGACCTGTCACAGGACGACATGGAGAACCTGATTGTGGCCTATGAGCCGGTCTGGGCCATCGGCACCGGCATGGTGGCCACCCCTCGGACCGCCCAGGACGCCGCCCAGGCCATACGAGAGCACATAGGTCGTCAGTTCGGAGACCGCGCTGGCCAGACGGTGAGGATACTCTATGGCGGGTCCGTCACATCCAAGAATGCATCCCAGATGATTCAGCAGCCCGATGTGGACGGGTTCCTGGTGGGGGGCGCCTCTTTGGATGTACAGGAGTTCGCGCGGATCGTCCGTCTTGCCGCCAAGGGTTGATTGGGGTTCATCCCCGGGTGTCTGTACAATATGGAGTAATCTATTGTTCTGGAGGTTGCCGTGGCCGCTGTCAAAATTGCCTTGGAAGTCGTTGTCGTTATCGCCAGTATCCTGCTCACACTGCTGATTCTGATGCACAAGGGGAAGGGCGGCGGGCTGTCTGACATGTTCGGCGGCGGCATTGGCTCCAACGCCGGCACCTCGGGCGTAGCGGAAAAGAACCTGAATCGCCTGACCATCATCGTCGCCCTGATCTGGGTGGCCATCATCATCGCGCTGAGCCTGATGGCCAAGTACAAGATCGCCTGATCCGATTCAGTTGTCGCTCCGGCCGGCGGTCGGGGCTTTTTTATGCCCGTGGAAGCAGTCCCCAAGTCCTGGGAGGTACCGCTTGAACCCTGTGCGGAAGCGTGACCTGTGCCGATCTGAATCATGAGGTTCGATATGGTCGGGGAGCCGTCACAGCGTATCCCTGTAAGAGGGGGTTCCGCAGTCGATTCGAAGAGGGCGTGGTCGGACGATTGGTTCCGTCCCTGGTTGTATCCACACAGAAACATCAGCCTCGACATCCATTCCCGAAACCGTGGACAGTCACAAGTCCGTTTTGCGGACCAAAACCTGAGAGGGCAGGACAGGCGGTCACGCGTCGTGAATCTGTGGCATTGAGAGCCGGGGGAGGGGATGGACCGAATCTTCAATTCGATCGACCCAATCTGATTCCCTCCGGAGGACATACGCGATTTGACATAGGCAATGTCGGAGGATCTCCGCCTCCGACAGGGTCGTGAGATGGTCCGGTGATCCCCAGCCCTTCCAGGGAGGGTTGCACGGTGTGAAAGCACTTGTAAAACAAGAACAAGCAATCGATGCCGTTGTTCGGGTGCAGGCAGGATGGCCCCCTCATACCTCGGGTATTCCTTCATTTCCTGTTATGTCCCACATGGAGGGTGAGCACCCTGACAGAATTTCCCGAGTGGGATTCGCACATCAATGAGACGGTCTCTCCGCACAAACCCCATACTCGCTAGATTGGTCTCCAATCGCGTTGTACATGGGTGCAGCCATCACACTGTGCAAGCGAAGGAACATACCCATGGCCGAGCAAGTCGCACCGAGTCCTGAAGGTTGGTTCTGCTTCCACCTCTTCCGGAAAATCGATCGATCCAATTGCCGGCAGGTGCCGTCACGGGAACGGCAGGACTGTCTGGATGAATTCGCGGTCCTGGTCTCCGTTTCTTGTATCAGGCTTCAATACGAGGGAAAGGGAGGCCGTTACTGGTGCCGGGTCAACGGACAGGAGGCGGACCTTGGTCTTATGATTCTCAGGGAGATGCCGGATGGACTTCAGGAGATCGAGACCTCATTGGAGAAGCTACACCTCTTCGACCATCTGGTCTCCACGATCTCCTATGTCTCCGTCACCGAGGTCTGTCTCTATTCCGGCGAACCGACGACCGACCGTGGCTGGTTCTCCATATCAACGCCAGTCTTCACCCCCTCGCGCCGGACAAGCCCTATATATCTGCATCTTCCCCATGTCGAAAACCCGCCTACCGGGTGCCAACTGGTACACAATTCCCTTCGACCAACGCTGGACCCAGATGCATGATCATGGGAGGATAAGACGCTCATACTCCGGCAAGGTCTATGAGGGATTGAAGTACATTGCCCCATTCATCAGTGCCTCGATTGACACCATCGTGACGGACGGCATCACCCGGGTAATCAGTCTCCAGTATTACGTCTGTTCGAGTGAGGGCTACTATGTGCCCGCCAGGCCCCGTTGAAACCCATTCGGGCATGACCCAGCTGCCAATGCGGTCCTGGCGGAACCACCGGGATCTGCTCCATTTCCGAAAGGACCAGCTGATTGCATGAAGAAACTGACCGGCAGGTCCGATACCCAGGGTGATTTTCAGCGCCCACTCCCTTCCTCGGCACGTCATCGAGGGAGGGATAACCCCTACAACGTATGAGGTGGTCGGTCTGACCAAGGCCGTGGCCCGGGAGGAGGGGATCGTCAGGACCGGTACATCCCGGCCTGGCAGTCTGCCGGACGTACCGAGGAACCATGGATCGTCCCGGTTTGCTTCGTTCACCATGAATCTGATCGCCGATGGCAACGTCAAAACCACCGTTTCCGCCCCCATCGGCTTCGTCGCAGACAACCCGGGGGTCTGCGACGACGTTGACCTGGAGCTGTCTCGGGCCGTTCAGTCCACAGGAATAACCTGATCAGACTCAACATGCCCAACGATAGCCCGGTCCTGATCAGCACCCTCGAACAGATGGTCGAATAAATGCCGAACCGGTGGGTTCGATAGCGGCGAACAGACCGATCAGGTTCCGGTTTACCAGGATTTCTGACAGAGGGAACGACGAGCACCCCATCCGGATCCGTACCGGGTGGGGTGCTCGTCTGCGTCCTTGGTCAAGAATGATGGCCGATGGTTGTAAGACCCGCGGCCAGATTCTCAGCCGTTGACTCGATCAATACCCTTCTGGACGTCGGAGAGGACCGAATCCCACGAATCGATGAAGGCTGCGACACCGTCGGCTTCGAGCTTGTCGGTCACATCCTTAATGCTGATGCCCAAGTCTGCCAGCTTCTGCATGACCTGGTGGCTCTCCTCGTAGGTGCCCTTGATGGAGGGTGAGCCGTTGCCGTGGGCCGCCAGGGCCTCAAGGGTCTTTTCGGGCATGGTGTTCACGATGTGTGGGGCAACCAGCTCATCCACATACTTGCAGTCCGAATAGGCAGGGTTCTTGGTTCCTGTCGAGGCGAAGAGCGGGCGTTGACGCTTGGCGCCCTTGGCCTCCAGGCCAGCCCAGCGGGAGTCCTTGTCGAAGGCCGACTCGAAGAGCTCGTAGGCCAGGCGTGCATTGGCGACGGCAGCCTTGCCCTCCAGAGACTTGGCCTCATCGGATCCGTTGGCCTCCAGAAGCTTGTCCACGGCGGTATCCACGCGGGAGACGAAGAATGAAGCCACGGAACCCATGTGCTTCAGGTCATGGCCGTTCTTGTCGGCCTGGACCATGCCTTCGATAAAGGCATCGATGACCTGCTGGTAACGCTCCAGGGAGAAGATCAGCGTCACGTTGACCGAAATGCCCTTGGCCAGGGTTGCGGTGATGGCGGGCAGACCCTCCAGGGTGGCGGGAATCTTGATCATGGCATTGGGCCGGTCCACCTTGGCCCAGAGCTGCTCGGCCTGCTTCTCGGTCTCTTCGGTGTTGTGGGCAAGACGGGGATCCACCTCGATGGAGACGCGACCATCCACGTAATCGGTCTTCTCTGCGACCTCACGGAAGATATCGGTGGCGTTGCGCACATCAGTGGTGGTCAGTTCACGTACGGCATCCTCGACATCGATGCGCCCCAGCTGTTTGAGCTGCTCGTCATAGGGACCAACCTGACTCAGGGCTTTTTGGAAGATTGAGGGATTGGTGGTCACGCCCACCACGTTGCGTTCGGCGATCAGCTGCTGCAGATTGCCGGACTCGATACGGGTACGGCTGAGATCATCCAGCCAGATTGAAACACCCGAGTCGCTCGTACGTTGTGTATTTGCATTTTCTGCCATCTTGTAACTCCTTTTTGGGTTCTTGACGGTAACACATTCAGTATGCTTCACCACGAAGCCATATTCGGTATTCCCTTCCGGCCGGCGACATATTGCCGACCGGAAGGGGGAGATGGATCAGTCCCTGCGGGCAGGTGCATGCGGAGGCTGATCCGGGTCGAATCAGAAGGCCTTGCGGACTTCCTCCATGGAGGCCTTGGCGGCTTCGACCACATGCTCCGGGGTGATGCCCAGGTCACGCATGTTCTCGTCACCACTGCCCTGCAGACCGAACCGTTCGATGGATACGGGCTTGCCATAGGAACCAAGGTACTTGTACCAGGGCATGGACAAACCTGCCTCGACCGAGACGCGGGCCTTGACGGATGCCGGGAGAATCTCCTCCTTGTAGTCGTCGTCCTGCTCCTCGAACCACTCCATGGAGGGCATGGAGATGACTCGGGCCTTGACATCCTGCTCACCGAGGGTCTTGGCGGCGGCCACGGCGTGCTGGACCTCGGACCCGGTGGCCATGATCAACACGTCGGGCCGACCCTCGGTATCGACCAAAACATAGGCTCCCTTGCGAACACCATCGCGCGCCCTGGTCCTGGTCTCCTCCAGGGTAGGTACACCCTGGCGGGTCAGAATCATTGCCGTGGGATGGGTGTTGTCCTTCTCAAAGAAGGCACGGTAGGCCTCGGCGGTCTCGAACTGATCGGCCGGACGCACAACCTCCATCTGGGGGATGGCGCGCATGGCGGACAGATGCTCAATCGGCTGGTGGGTAGGACCATCCTCACCCAGGGCTACTGAATCGTGGGTCCAGATGTAGAGATTGGGGATGTCCATCAGCGCGGCCAGCCGCACCGAAGGACGCTCATAGTCGCAGAACTGGAAGAAGGTCCCGTTGAAGGGCCGGGTATCCGATCCGAGCAGGATGCCATTGGTGATTGCACCCATGCCAAACTCACGCACGCCAAAGTGGAGCTGACGACCGTACTTGTTCGCCTTGGGCCACTGCACCGTCTCATCGCACTCCGGCGCAAAGGACACGGCGCCGTTGATATTGGTGTTGTTGGACCCACCCAGATCGGCGGAGCCTCCCCAGAGCTCGGGCATGATCGGAGCCACGGCATTGATGACCGCACCGGACGCCTTACGCGTTGCCACCTTGGAACCGGCCTCGAAGCTCATCTCCAGATCATCGATGGCCTTGTCGAAACCATCGGGCAGCTTGCCGGCATGAATCCTGTCGTGCAGAGCGGCCTTATCGGGGTTGGCCTGGCGCCAGGCCTGGTAGCTCCGGTCCCATTCCCTGTGGGCCGCGAGTCCACGCTGGGCGACCTCACGAGCGTGGGCCAAAGCTTCCTCGTCAACCTGGAAGGACTGCTGGGGATCATATCCCAAGGTGGTCTTCAAGGCGGCGACCGCCTCGGCGCCCAGAGCGGAACCATGGGCGGAGGGGTCATTGGTCTTGCCGGGGGTGGGCCAGGCCATCAGGGTATCGACCTTGATGAACTTCGGCCGATCGGTTACCTGCCGGGCCTTCTCGAGCACGGCTGCAAGGCCTTCGGTATCCTCCTTGTAGGACCCATCGGGCTGGATGAAGCTGAACTCATCGGTATACCAGCCGTAGGCCTGATAGCGCTCGAGGATATCCTCGCCCAGAGCGATCTTGGTGTCACCCTCGATCTGGATGTGATTGGCATCAAAGATAACGGTCAGATTGCCCAACTGCTGGTCACCGGCCAACGAGCTGGCCTCCGATGAGACACCCTCCTCAACATCACCTTCGCCGCAGATGACCCAGATGTTGTGGTCGAAGGGGGACTGCCCGGCGGGAGCATCGGGATCCAGCAGGCCGCGCTCGTAACGCTGGCCATAGGCGAAACCGACGGCCGAGGCGAGCCCCTGCCCCAGTGGGCCGGTGGTCATCTCGATGCCGGGGGTGAGACCATACTCGGGATGGCCCGGAGTCCGGGTTCCTGCTGTACGGAACCGCTTCAGATCGTCCAGGGTGAGACCGTATCCGGAGAAGTAGAGCTGCACATACTGGGTCAGAGAGGCATGACCACCCGAAAGGATGAAGCGGTCGCGGCCTTCCCAGTCCGGATCGTTGGGATCATGCTTGAGGAAGTGCTGATAGAGCGTGTAGGCGATGGGCGCCAGGGAGATGGGTGAGCCGGGATGACCGCTGCCGGCCTTCTCGACGGCATCGGCTGAGAGGACCTTGGCCATCTTGACCGCCCGCTCGTCGAGTTCAGACCATGTGAAATTGGACATATGGTATCTACTTTCCTTCCAATTGAGAGGTCTCCATGTTCGACTTGTGTCGAAAATGTTCGATTACCTTCACATTGCACTCCCATGATATCGGTGCGAGCCGACACGATTCGGCTCTTCGCACTATCTTTTGGCACTCTCGCAATCAGAGTGCTAAGACTTGAGTCATGACGGAAGGAGCATCATTGGCCAATACCAGACGCATGTTGGTCCTGCGCGCCGTCGTAGAGGACTATATCCGCTCTCAGGAACCAGTCGGTTCCGGATCCCTGACCAGAAACCACCACCTGGGGGTCAGCTCCGCAACCGTCCGCAACGATATGGCCGCTTTGGAGGAAGAGGGCTATCTGATTCAGCCCCATACCTCGGCAGGACGCGTCCCCACCCAGAAGGGGTACCGGTACTTTGTCGATCGTCTGGCCACGGTGGTTCCTCTCTCCGCCGCCCAGCGCAGGGGCATAGACGTCTTCCTGTCGGGGTCTGTCAACCTTGAGGACACCCTTCAACACGCCGCACGCCTCCTTGCGCAGATCACCGGGCAGATAGCCGTGGTGGCCTCACCCTCACTGGCCCATTCGAACCTGAGACGATCCGAACTGATCAGACTGGGGAGGGGGTCCGTCCTGGTGGTTGTCATCACGGATACCGGCAGGGTCGTGCAACGCACCCTCCACGGCTCCCACCAACCAGCCCCGGATGCCCTTGCAGGTCTTTCGGACATGATCAACGAGCAGTGCCACGACCTGCCGCTGACCCAGGCGGCCGAACGATGCCAGCTCATGGCTGATTTCAACCCTGAATCCGACGCCAAGTCCATGCTTCGCATCCTGGCCGCCGTCTTCGACGAGATGGCCACCAAGGAGCAGACCAGCGGAATATACATGGCTGGCACCTCACAGCTGACCCACAGCCAGGCCGTGTCCATTGGAGACCTTGCCCCCCTTCTGGATGCCCTTGAGGAACAGGTGGTCCTGATGAGGCTGATGAAGGCACAGAGTGAGCTTTCCCGCGAGAACAACGGGGTCAGCGTGGCCATCGGGACCGAAACCCAGACTCCGGAGCTGGTTCATGCGTCGGTGGTGACATCCGGTTATGGTCATGCCCATCAGCAACGATCGGGTGCGGACGATGCGGATCTGACCGATGAACCGATCGCCTTCGTCGGGTCGATCGGACCCACCCATATGGACTATGCAGTGACCATGAGCGCGGTCCGGGCCGTGGCATCCTACCTGACCGGTTTTCTGGCCGGGGCGGAAGAACAGTAAGCCCGTTGGGACCTAGCTGACTCGGGTCTGTGGAAGAATAGGCCAGCACAGAAACACAGAAGGAATATCGGTGGCAGATTACTACGAGGTTTTGGGCGTCGAGCGCACGGCGAGCGACGATGAGATCAAGAGGGCCTATCGGAAGATGAGCCGCAAGTACCACCCGGACATCGCCGGGCCGGAGTACGAGGATAGATTCAAGGAGGTCAACAGCGCCTACGAGGTGCTTTCGGACCCCCAGAAGCGACGCATGTACGACCAGGGTGTGGACCCCAATGATCCGCAGGCGTCCGCTGCGGGTGGATTCGACATGGGCGATGTGTTCAGCCAATTCTTCGGCGGCGGTTTCGGAGCGGATTCACGGGGTCCCATACCGCGCACACAGCCGGGACGTGATGCCCTGGCCGGGGTCGACATCGACCTGAAGACCGCCATTTTCGGCGGCACGGTTCACACGCAGATCCACACTTTCGGTCTCTGCCAGGAGTGCGGCGGCTCCGGCGCCCAGAAAGGAACCTCGCCGGTCACCTGCCCGGTCTGCCAGGGGAGGGGGTATGCCCAGAAAGTGGTACGCACCCTCCTTGGCCAGATGATGAGTCAGGCACCTTGCGAACGCTGCGAAGGTCACGGAACGATCATCGAGCATCCCTGCCCGCAATGCCAGGGACACGGCAGGGTCAGGGTCAGGCGGGATGTGGGCATCAACGTCCCGGCAGGCGTCGCTGACGGATCGCGTCTGCGTCTGGCCTCCCAGGGCGAGGTGGGCGAAGGGGGCGGCACCGCCGGCGACCTCTATATCGATATCAGCATCAAGGCCGACAAACGATACACACGCAGTGGTCAGGACCTCCACTGCTGGATTTCCATCCCCATGACCTGGGCCGTCCTGGGCCATGCCGTCGACCTGGATACCTTCGACGGCCCCCGCCAGATTCAGATACCGGCCGGAAGCCAGCCCGACGATGAAGTGACGATGAAGGGTCTGGGGGTGACCAGGCTGGGGAGCAAGGAGGACCGAGGCGACATCGTCGTCCATGTTCTGGTTCAGATCCCCACCAAGCTTGACGATCGGGAGCGCGGCCTGATTGAGGACTTCGCCAAGAGCCATGACTCGGGTGCCAGGGAGATCCCACAGGATTCCAAGCCCACAGGAGCCGGTGCCAGGAAGGGTCTCTTCGACAGGCTCAAGGACATCTTCAACTAGCGAGACCCCCGAGTATACGGATAGGCCCCGGGCCCTGCAGGATTACCTCCACAACCGGGGCCTATCCATATGCTCGGTTCCTTCCCGTTCAGCCAAGCAGGGATCGACACATGGATCGGTATTCACTCACGTACCCGCCTCCGAAGAAGGCACAGTGCCCGGCGATTGCATAAAGCTGCCAGAGGGTCAACCTATTCTCATACCCCCTTGCCAGCGGGTGGACCGACTGATAGCCATCCATGATCTGACTCAAATAGGGGATGCCGAAAAGATGAAGCATGGCCAGATCCTCTTCACGATGTCCACCATGCGCCGCCGGATCGATCAGGACCGCCTCGGTCTGACCATCGTTCCTGGTCCACATCACATTGCCGCTCCACAGATCGCCATGGACCCTGGCGGGCCTGTCATCGGCCGCGGCACCCAGCATCTCCGGCAAGGCCTGGATGATCTGACGGGTCATATCCATATCGCCCTGGTTCAGAGCCCGCCTGTCCACGGCCATCCGGACCATGGGCTCAAGTCGAGCCTGCCCCCAGTAGGTCGCCGGATCGTCCCAATCTCCCGTTGCCATGGGGAGGGGGTCCTGGAGGGGGCCGAAGTAGCAGGTTCCATGATATCCCTCCGGGGCGGAGCCGTAATGATCGGCTCCTGCATCGTGCATTCGGGCCAGCTGGGCGCCGAACCTATATGCCGCACCACCGCTGGGCGAGGTTGAATCCACCTCTTCGATATCGAGATGGTCCTTGCCCCAGTCATAGACATCGACCACCCTGGGACCACCCACCGCCTGTGCCTGACCCAGCCAACGCAGACCGAGCCCTTCACACTCGAAGAACCCGGCGGGTGCTCCTCCGCGTGACTTCCTGTATGTTCCGACCATGTCCGTACCTCCCTTGCGCGATAGCCCGACGATTCCATTGTGGGCATTCTGCGAGACATGCCACCTTCACGCGCCACAAGCCCATGGTTGAAGGCTAAGCTCTCATATCATGAACTTCTTTGAATCCATGCTTTTCGGCCTGGTGCAGGCCCTGACCGAATACTTCCCGGTTTCATCGAGCGCCCACATCCGCATCCTGGGAGGGCTTCTGGGACAGGATCCGGGAGCGGCCTTCACCGCGATCATCCAATTCGGCACGGAGTTTGCGGTCCTCCTGTATTTCCGCCATGACATTGCGCGGATTCTTACCCACTGGCTCCGTTGCCTCCTGGGCAAGGACGGAACCTCCTGGCGCAAACGCCTGGGTACCGACGACCACGATGCCGCCATGGGTTGGTATATCATCATCGGCACCATCCCCATTGTTCTGGCCGGAATGATCTTCCAGAAGATGATTGAGACCAAACTGCGCAATCTTTGGATCACCGTAGTGGTCCTCATCGTCTTCGGTCTCCTCCTGGACTATTTCGACAGGCATGGACGCCAAACCAAGGAAATCAAGCAGATGAACGTCAGGGACGCCATCCTTTTCGGCGTGGGACAGATGCTCGCCCTGATTCCCGGTGTCTCTCGTTCCGGGGGTACCATCACCTTCGGCCGAGGACTCGGATACACTCGAGAGTCCGCCACCCGTGTCAGTTTCCTGATGGCCATCCCGGCCGTATTCGGTGCCGGCATCCTGGAGACCTACAAGTCGGTCAGGAACATCGATGCCGATGCTGCCTTCCCCGGATGGGGTGCCACCATCTGCGCCACCCTGGTCAGTTTCCTGGTCGGTTATTTCGTCATCATCGCCTTCCTGAAAATCGTTTCACGGTTCTCCTACCGGGGTTTTGTCATCTACCGAATCTGTCTTGCCCTCATCGTGGCCCTGCTCCTGATCTTCCATGTCATACCGGCCGTCGGGGGTGTTGCCGCCGCATGACGCGGGAACCGGCCAGGTTCGGTTGCACACTCCGTCCGGCGGCGGAACCTGCTCGTTAGGAGCGTTCAGCCTGAAGTGATGGCGAACGAGGCAGCTGAGGTTGTCGGACAATCGGTGCTTGCTGCCGGTCACACCCCCGTGACCAGACTTTTCACCATGCTCGTAAAGAGGGTAGGACGGTCGGCAGATCTCCCTGTCGGAGGCCGCGCCGCAGCCTATGCCTCTATCTGGTCACATATCTGGTTTCCCGCCGAATCGGACAAGGTCATATGCATAGGCAGGTGCGAAATACAGCAACACGGGGATCATACCAGGACAAGACCGAGATCGGTGTGGTTACGGCGGTCGTCAGCAAATATATGGGATAGACCCGATTCATGACGGCTGGCCCGTGGAGATCGGGGACGATTGTGGGCATGGCAGTGAAGACGATGGTTCTCTCGATGGCCATCATGAACGAGTCCGCGAAACAGCAAGGGTGACCAAAGTAACATTTGTCCTGTTGCCTACGGATTGCGTTGTACTTGACATTTCCTGTACTTTCTCCATTATATTTTTCAGGCAGAACCACATATCTCACAACCCGCCCGAACGACACGACAGGCCGGATCCAACAGATGCAAAACATCACGTAGCCATGCGATAATGTGGATGCTTTCTCGAATACCGTTGCGGTAGGACGAAAGTCATGCACGCAATCGGCTCGGGTGGTAGATGACGAGTTCGAGAATCACAACAGAACAGGAAGCTCATACGGATGGACACGTCCGCTTCCGATGACATCAACCGGTAGAGTAATCTGCCCTGTTAGGATGTTGAGGACCAGCAATGCACTTTACAGTTGCAAACATCATGGAGGTTTCCCCTCTGGCCGAGTTCTTGTCCGATGCTTTCGGACCTATGGCCGAAATCGCCGTGCACGATCTGCACAGGCCGCATGCCTCCATCGTCTTCATTCGCAACGGTCACCTGTCCGGCCGCAAGAAGGGCGACGCCATGACCAAGGAGACGCTGGAGCTGGCCCGAAAAGCCGAAGATAGCGGTATCGACTTTATTTCCGACTACCGAGGCCGCGATTTGAACAACCATCAGTTCAGGGTGTCCTCATTGTTCATTCGCAACCAGGAGGAGCATATCATCGGCGTCCTCTGCATCAATATCAACATCACTGAGCTTCAGAGGGCCGCACATCTACTGCAGACCATCAGTACAACGGATTCGGTCAATGGTATGGTCTCTTCCGGCATACCAAGCCAGGTATTGGACGAGGACCCCGAGGAGAATATCCGCAGGATCGCCCAAGACGTAATAAAACAGATTCAGGTCCCCATTGACAAGCTGAGCAGGATCGAACGTCTCAGGATCATCAAAGACATCAAGGATCGCGGCATCTTCCTGATCAAGGGTGCCGTAAATATTGTGGCAACAGAGCTCAAGATCTCCGTGCCCACCCTCTACAGGTACCTGCAGGCGCTGAAGTAGCTTCCACCCGCTTTCACCCCCCTGTCCACCTATAAGAAAACCTCCGGCAGGGGAGAGGGGGGGGGGTATATTTCTTCACGCTGCCGGAGGGGAATTGAATATCGAACCCCGGAAAAATCCACGATGATGGGAAATCTCTGAGGATCGGACCGCGACCCGACGCTCGGATCGCCGAAGTATGACACACCTTATACGAAAGGTCTCAGTTCAAAGGTTCGGGCCAACCATTGCTCGAACCCGCTGAGCACAGCGGCAGGAGCCATCGAAGTCCGCACAAGAGGACTCCGCTCCATCAGCATGCCACCACCCTTCATCCGTAACGACGGCTCAATACCTCGCCATCTGCACCTACAGGGAACAAATAGCAAATTATCACAAGCCTCGGTCAATCACAAGCTTCGAGCTCAGCGTACGTGTCGAATCGGGTTATTTCAGGAAAAATCGACCAGGTGTGCTTCAGCGGTGCTCATCGATGAACTCAGATCCTGAAGGGCCAATGATAAATCATTATCATGTTGGACCTGGCCCCTGTTTCCTTAGGTACTTATCCTCGACCAGATTCAACGGCAGGCGTTGCAGGGCACATCAAAGACCAACCCACAAAGGAGGGGAACACGAAAAACGGCGAACCAACGGTAGCTCACACATCGGATTGGGGTGGGCGATGCAGGAATCGAACCTGCGACCCCTTCGGTGTGAACGAAGTGCGCTAGCCGCTGCGCCAATCGCCCGAAATCCTGAACGACCGCATAACCGCGATCCTCGTGGGCGATACTGGATTCGAACCAGTGACCCCTTCCGTGTCAGGGAAGTGCGCTACCTCTGCGCCAACCGCCCGGGTCATTCTCTTGCGAGAGAGGTGGGTACGAGAGTCGAACTCGTCTATACGGCTTTGCAGGCCGCTGCCTAACCGCTTGGCTAACCCACCGTATTGGTTAAACTGCTCGAAAACCTCGAGCGGGCAACGGGACTCGGACCCGCGGTCTCGACCTTGGCAAGGTCGCGCTTTACCAACTAAGCTATGCCCGCACTTCAACCAGCCATAGGCATGACTGCCTGAGCACGAGTAACTACTATATCCGTGAATGCGGAATGAGGCAAGAAGAGCGTGTCGCCCACCCTCCGCTGATGGCATACCCCGCGTATCAGCGGCTTCCTACCGGTAATGTGAGAGGTATGAGAGAAGAAGCCAAGCAGCATTGCGTCATGGTGGCGGCCTTTGACGGCTGGAATGATGCCTGCTCAGCCTCGACCAACGTCATCCGCCACCTTCTCGATGTCTATGACTCCCGCGAGGTGGGCAATATCCAGGGCGAGGGGTTCTACGACTACCAGATGTCGCGACCCATGCTCTGTCATGTACAGGGCCGGAGGCGGATCATCTGGCCGTCCACCAAGTTCTACCTGGTCCAGATCGATCAGGACCACACCCTCCTCCTGGAGATGGGCCCCGAGCCGAATTACCGCTGGACCGAATTCTGTCGGCAGAGCATCCACATGGTTGAGGACTACGAGGTGGATTCCATCATCACCCTGGGCTCCATGTTCGCCGACTGCCCCCACACCAGGCCCCTGCCTATCGACGACCTGGCCAGCGACCAGGCCCTGACCGACACGGACGGCCATTCCGGCCCCATCGGCATCCCCACGGTCCTTGATGCCCTGGCCACCCAGGACGGGTATACGACCGAATCCGTCTGGGTGTCCGTGCCCCAGTACCTGGGCAGCGATGAATGCGCCCAGGGCACCCTGCAGCTCCTGGAAAGACTCTCCTCCATGCTGGGCATGGACCTGGAACAGGGGAACCTGCCGCGTAAGGCACTGGAGTGGAAGGCCCAGGCATCCGTCCTCCTCCACTGCAACGACGACCTGGCCAGCTACGTGCACCGTCTGGAGATGGAGACCGACAAACAGTCGGAAGACCAGATGAACGTCCAGCTGGATGATCCGACCGCCCAGGAGCTGGTCAAGGAGGCTGAGGACTTTCTGCGTTCCATGGGCGACAAGGGCCCCGGACGGAGCCCCGAGGACTAGGGTCCGGGCCGGACCATGATTCCCGCCCTTGTCTGACTTACGACATAATCTGTCCTCGATAACCATGTCCAGCCTGCACCCTGTAACGCGGGCTCCGATAGCAAGGACGGCATTCATGACACAGTCGAACATCTCCATAAATTTGAGCGGTGAACACAAGGAGGTGGCAGCGGATCAGACTGGAGTCCAGCTCTTTGCTGATGACAAGGACATCATTGCGGTCAGGATCAACGACCAGCCACGCGACCTCTACACCCCCCTCCACGAGGGTGATTCCGTCGAGCCCATCGCACTGACCAGCGAGGACGGTCTGGCCATCATGCGCCACTCGGCCACCCATGTCATGGCCCAGGCCGTCCAGGAGATCCGCCCGGATGCCAAACTGGGCATCGGCCCGGTCATCAAGGACGGGTTCTACTACGATTTCGACGTCGAGAAGCCCTTCACCCCTGACGATCTCAAGGAGATCGAGAAGCGGATGAAGCAGATCATCAAGTCCTCCCAGCGCTTCCAGAGGCGGGTGGTCAGCGAGGACGAGGCCCGTGCCGAAGAAAAGGACCAACCCTACAAGCAGGAGCTGATCGGGGCCAAGGAGGCCGAAATCAGCGGTGAAGAGGCCACCGAGGTGGCCACCGGCGGCGAGCTGACGATGTACGACAACCTGGACCGGGATGGGAAGACGGTCTGGAGCGACCTCTGCCGTGGGCCCCATCTGCCCAACACCCGTTACATCAAGTGCTTCAAGCTGATGAGGACGGCCGCCGCCTACTGGCGCGGTGACGAGAAGAACCCCATGCTCCAGCGCATCTACGGCACGGCATGGGCCTCCAAAGATGACCTGAAGGCCTACATCTCCCGCCTGGAGGAGGCCGCCAAACGCGACCATCGCAAGTTGGGTGCCGAGATGGACCTCTTCTCCTTCCCGGACGAGATAGGGCCCGGCCTGCCCGTCTTCCATCCCAAGGGAGCCGCGGTCATCAACGCCATGGAGGATTACTCCCGTCAGATGCACCGTCGGAACGGCTACTCCTTCGTCCAGACGCCGCACATCACCAAGGGCCACCTCTACGAGATCTCCGGACACCTCCAGTGGTACAAGGACGGGATGTACCCGCCCATGCATTTGGATGAGGAGCAGAACTCCGACGGCCAGGTGACCAAGCAGGGCTTCGACTACTACCTGAAGCCCATGAACTGCCCCATGCACAACCTGATCTTCAAGTCCAGGCAGCGGTCCTACAAGGAGCTGCCCCTGCGGCTTTTCGAGTTCGGGACGGTATACCGTTACGAGAAGTCCGGCGAGGTCCACGGCCTGACCCGTGTACGCGGTCTGACACAGGACGATTCCCACATCTACTGCACCCGTGACCAGATGAAGGGGGAGCTGACCAGTCTCCTCCAGTTCGTGCTGAAGGTCCTCAAGGACTTCGGACTGAACGACTTCTATCTGGAGCTCTCCACCAAGGACCCCCACAAGTTCGTCGGGTCCGACGAGGTCTGGGAGGAGGCCACCAACACCCTGGCCGAGGTGGCCAAGGACTCCGGTCTGGAACTGGTGGACGACCCCGAGGGAGCGGCCTTCTACGGTCCCAAGATATCGGTCCAGGCCCGCGATGCCATCGGGCGCACCTGGCAGGTCTCGACCATCCAGCTGGACTTCAACCTGCCCGAGCGCTTCCAGCTCGAATATGTGGCCGCCGATGGGTCACACCAGCGCCCGGTCATGATCCACAGGGCCCTCTTCGGCTCCATTGAGCGCTTCTTCGCCATACTCCTGGAGCACTACGCCGGCGCCTTCCCCGCCTGGCTGGCCCCGGTCCAGGTCCAGGCGGTTCCGGTGGCCGATGAGTTCGCCCCCCACCTGGAATCCTTCCTGGAGACCCTCAGGGATGACATGGTTCGTTGCGAGATCGACCGGTCCGATGACAGGTTCGGCAAGAAGATTCGCAATGCGGCCAAGTCCAAGGCCCCCTTCATCCTGATTGCCGGCGAGGAAGACGTTTCCAAGAATGCGGTCTCCTTCCGATTCAGGGATGGCAGTCAGCTCAACGGGGTTCCCGTGGAGTCCGCCAGGGCCTGGATCGCCGAGGCCATCTCGACCAGGGTCCAGATCAACTCGGTTGACGACTTCACCTCGCAGACCTCGGCCACGGCTTCAGAGCAAGCCTGAGGCAGGACGGAACCATGTTCGAACATCTACGTCGCCCCTGGAAACGCATCATCGCACCTATTGCCAGGGGCCTGGTAAGGATCGGGGTCACCGCCAACGGGGTGACCATCATCGGCGCTGCCGGTACCGTCATCGTCGCCATCGCCACCGGCCTGACCGGCTGGCTCCTGCCCGGGGCCATCGTCCTGGCCATCCTGGTGGCCTTCGACTCCCTGGATGGGTCGGTGGCCTCCATGACCGGTGGCGGCACCCAGTTCGGAGCCTTCCTGGACTCCACCCTGGACAGAATCGCCGACTGGGCGGTCCTGACCGGTGTCATCGTCTATCTGCGTCGCCATGAGGTTCTCTGGATGGCTGACGGGTCCCATCAGGGACCTGATATCTGGGCCCAGATCGGCATGGCCGCAGCCCTCTTCGCCATCATGACCTCCTTCGTCACCTCATACGCCCGGGCCAGGGCTGAGGCCGAGGGGTTCGAAGCCAAGAACGGCATCGCCACCAGGTCCGACCGCCTGGTCATCATCCTGGTGGGCATGGCCCTGACAGGTGCCGGTCTCCCCTTGGCAGTCCTCAGCTGCTTCCTGGTGGCCCTCGCCCTTCTGGGCATCGTCACGGTCTGGCAACGCATCAGTCATGTCAGCCAAGATATGAACAGGAACCCGCGGCCGGCCGATCCCAGCCACGAGTGAGGCCCCATGCTGGACCGCCTACTGATTCTGACTGCACGGTATGCCCGGTGGGTGCCTGAAACCCTGATACGAGGGTTCTTCCTCCTCTGCGCCGACATCTCCTGGCTCCTGCGCATCGGAGGGGTCAAGCAGCTCGAGGCCAATCTGACCCATGTGCTTGGGTCTGCGGGCAGGAAGCGGCTCCGCCATGTGAGCAGACTGGGCATGCGCTCCTATTTCACCTATTTTTCCGAAGCCCTGACCGTCGGTGCCCGCAGCCCCGAACAGCTCCTGGCCAGAATCAGGCCCGCCGGCACCGGTTTCCCGGACCCGGCCAAGGCCATGATCGAATCCCGGTCCGTGCCGATCGGAATGGGGCATCAGGGCAACTGGGATTATGCAGGCTTCTGGGCCGGCAGGGCCGTTGGTCCCGTGACCACGGTGGCTGAACGGCTCAGTGACCGGTCGCTCCTGGAGGCCTTTGCCCAGATTCGTCGTGACCTGGGCATCCGGATCATCCTGACCGGTGAATCGGGAATCATCGAACGGTTGACCGGCATCCTGTCGGATCCGGGACAGGTCGTCCCCCTCCTGGCGGATCGGGACCTGAGCCGGAACGGGGTCTTCGTCAGAGCCTTTGACTCGTGGATCCGGGTGGCTGCCGGACCTGCGGTCATCGCCCTGGATTCCCATCTCCCGCTCTACACGGTCAACATGTACCGGGAGAAGCTGAGTGGTGAACGCAGACGACAGGCCGGTACACCACGCGGATACATCTGCTCGATCGACGGTCCCATAGACACCGAGGCCTTCCAGGATCTTCCCCGGGACCGGGCCGTCCGGGAACTGACCCAGGCCTGGGTCGACCAGTGGGCCCGGGGCATCGGGGAGCACCCGGAGGACTGGCACATGCTCCAGCCGATCTTCATCGAGGATCTGGACCTGTCCAGGATGCACGGGGTACCTGAACACATACGAGTCGAAATCCGGAAACGGCAGGGCAGGGGAGAGGGGGACCGGTCTTGAGGGCAGTCATGGAAGACACGAGTTCAGGTATCACCACCCTCGACCCCCTGGGGGGGAGACATCTCCGGGTCGGCATCATCTCGCCATACTCCTTCGAGACCCCGGGAGGCGTCCAGCTCCACATTCGCGACTTCGCCCAGCAGTTGATGAAGCGCGGACACCAGGTCCAGGTCCTGGCCCCGGGGCGACGAACCAATGACATGCCCCTCTGGGTACAGACCACCGGGTCTTCATTCGCCGTCCCCTACAACGGATCAGTGGCCAACCTGAGCTACTTCGGTTCGGCCGGTCGTGTCACCCGTCAGTGGGTCCGTCAGGGCCGGTTCGACATCCTCCACCTCCATGAGCCCGAGGTACCCAGCCTCAGCCACAAGCCCCTGATCAGGGGGTTCGCCCCCTGCCCGTATGTGGCCACCTTCCATGCCTCCTTCGACACATACCCGCTGGCCATGCGGATCACCCGGCCCTACCTGCGCAGCTACCTTGCCAACATCCGGCAGGCCATCTGCGTCAGCCCGTCCGCCCTGCAGACCGCGGAGCACATACTGACCGACAGGATAGACACCCAGATCATCCCCAATGGCATCGATGCGGGGTTCTTCCGGAAGGCCACTCCCGAACGCGAGTGGGAGGGAAGACCGGGAGCCCCCACCATCGGTTTCCTGGGACGGATGAAGGAGGAGCGCAAAGGATTCCGCATCCTTGCCCAGGCTGCCCCGACCATCCTGGCCGCAATGCCCGGAGTCCGATTCCTCTGCGCAGGAGACGGGGAGAAGGAGGCCAGGGAGATGCTCAGGGACATCGACCCCGACCTGTCCAAGCACTTCCTCTTCCTGGGCAGGATCAGCGATGATGACAAGGCATCCTTCTATCACAGCCTGACCATGTATATAGCCCCGCAGACCGGTGGGGAGAGCTTCGGCATCGTCCTGACCGAGGCCATGGCCGCAGGATGCCCCGTCGTGGCCTCCGACCTCCAGGCCTTCCGGGACGTCTCCCAGGAGGGGACCAGCGCCAGGCTCTTCGCCAAGGGCGACCCCATGGACTGTGCACGGGTCATCCTGGAGCTCCTCGGCCGGTACGACAGCCGCCGGGACCTGGCGGACCGGGGCCGGAGACGGGCCATGGACTACGACTGGAACCATGTGACCGACCGGATCCTCCAGGTATATGCCAAGGCCCTGGAGGAGGGAGTCCCTGGCCGCAGGGGATGGAATCCGCTCAGAAGGGCAACCGTGACGGCCAGCCCGGGCCGTTGATCCGGGCATTCCCCAGAGCGAAGCGGGTTGGCACCAGGCCCCTGCGACCCCTATGATTGTCAAAGAGCCAAATTAGAATTCCATTCGTTTATGCATTCGTACCGTCAGGAGTCATATGTCAGGGCATTCGAAGTGGGCCACCACCAAGCACAAGAAGGCAGCCATCGACGCCAAGCGTGGCAAGCTCTTCGCCAAGCTGATCAAGAACATCGAGATCGCCGCCCGGACCGGTGGCGGTGACCCGGACGGCAATCCCACCCTGTACGATGCCATCGTCAAGGCCAAGAAGTCCTCGGTCCCCGCCGATAACATCTCCAGGGCCGTCAAGCGCGGTTCAGGCGAGGAGGCCGGGGCGGCCAACTACGAGACGATCGTCTACGAGGGCTACGCACCGGCCGGTGTGGGCATCATCATCGAGTGCCTGACCGACAACAGGAACCGTGCCGCGGCCGAGGTCCGTTCCACCCTGACCAAGGGTGGCGGCTCCCTGGCCCAGAACGGCTCGGTCAGCTTCAACTTCGAGCGCAAGGGACAGATCGTGGTCCCCGCCGAAGGCACCGACTACGACACGGTATTCGACAAGGCGGCCGAGGCGGGCGCCGAGGATGTCGAGGACAACGGCGAGAGCTTCACCGTCCTGACCGGTCCCAGCGATATGGTCACGGTTCGCAAGGCCCTCCAGGATGCCGGAATCGACTACGACTCCGCCGACCTGGTCCTCAACCCCAAGAGCGAGGTCTCCCTGGACCTGGATTCGGCCCGCAAGGTCTCCAAGCTGATTGACAACCTGGACGATCTGGACGACGTCCAGGAAATCTACAGCAACTGGACCGCACCCGACGACGTCCTGGCCCAGTTGGACGAAGAGTGAATCAATGATCGTTTTCGGCGTCGACCCGGGACTCACCCGTTGCGGCGTCGGTGTCATCGAAGCCGGCGCATCGCGCCGGCTTTCCTTTATCCATGTCGATGTGATCCGTTCCGACCCGGACCAGTCGCAGGACCTCCGTCTCCTGGCCATCTACCAGGGCTTGAGCGAGAAGATGGACCTGTTCAGTCCGGATGTGGTCTCCATTGAACGTGTCTTTGCCCAGTCCAACAGGAACACGGTCCTGGGCACGGCCCAGGCGGCCGGTCTGGCCATGCTGGTGGCAGCCCAGAGGGGGATACCTGTGGCCCTGCACACGCCGACCGAGGCCAAGATGGCCGTAACAGGAAATGGCCAGGCCGAAAAGATCCAGGTCGAGCGCATGGTGGCCCGGATTCTGGGGTTGGACAGGTTGCCCCAACCCGCCGATGCGGCGGATGCCCTGGCCCAGGCCATCTGCCATGCCCTGCGTCCGGCCGGGGCGCTTCAGGGCGGCGAACGCGAGGAGCACCTGACCCCCGCACAACGTCAGTGGGCGCAGGCGGCGGCCCACCAAAACAGGCGTGCGGGAGTCCACAGAGACATGTAAGCTGATTCGAACAGACGTTCGAGTGCATGGGTCCATTACGTGGAGGTGATCAATTGCTGGCTATGCTGTCAGGACGGGTGGCCGCCATCGAGGCGGGATGTGCCATCATCGATGTGTCGGGGGTGGGTTACGAGGTTCGTATGCCCCAGTCCGATCTGGGGTCCATGAGGTCCGAAACCACGGTCACGGTATTCACCTCCCTGAATGTCTCCCAGGATTCGGTCACCCTTTACGGATTCCTCTCCCGCACCTCCAAGAGTCTCTTCGCCCAACTGCAGAAAGTGAGCGGGGTAGGCCCCCGTGTGGCCCTCTCCATCCTCTCGACCCTGACCCCCGACCAACTCGCCCAGGCCGTTGCCGACGGTGATTCCACGGCCCTGTCACGGTCTCCAGGCCTGGGCAAAAAGGGCGCCCAGAAAATCATCCTGGAACTCTCCGGCAAACTGGACCTGAATAACCCGGATGGTTCCCAGCAGAGGCCGAACCGGGATTCCGGCAGCCACCAGGTGGTCGAAGGGCTCATCTCCCTGGGATGGCAGCAGCATGATGCCGAGCAGGCGGTCGACCAGGTCAGCCAGGAAGGTGACTTCCCGATGCCCCTGGGCAGGCAGGACGTACCCAAGGTCCTCAAACAGGCCCTGGCCCTCCTTGATAGGGGACGCTGACATGGCAGGTTCCCTGAATGAAGCCGCCAATCTGGATGCCAATGAGGAATCACTGCGCATGGTCTCGGCCAAACCCATCGAGGGTGAGCCAGTCAGCGACGAGGAACTTCGTCCGGAAACACTGGCCGGGTTCATCGGCCAGCCCAGGCTCAAGGCCCAACTCAGGCTCTTCCTGGAAGCAGCCAAAAAGCGCGGTGTTGCACCCGACCACATCCTCCTGGCAGGCCCCCCCGGCCTGGGCAAGACCACCCTGGCCATGATCGTGGCCCACGAACTTGAGGTCCCCATCCGGATCACCTCCGGGCCTGCTGTCCAGCATGCAGGTGATCTGGCCTCCATCCTCAGCTCCCTGGAAGCAGGTGAGGTCCTCTTCATCGACGAGATCCACCGCCTGCCCAGGGCTGCCGAGGAACTGCTCTATATAGCCATGGAGGACTTCCGCGTCGATGTCATGGTGGGCAAGGGCCCAGGAGCATCATCGATTCCTCTGACCCTGCCCAGGTTCACGGTCATCGGGGCCACCACCAGGGAGGGGATGCTCCCATCCCCGCTCCGAGCCCGGTTCGGATTCACGGCCCACCTGGATTTCTACCCGCACGAGGAGCTCGAAAAGCTGATTGAGCGATCGGCCAAGGTCCTTGGTCTCTCCCTGGACGAAGACGCCGCCCACCAGCTTTCCCTGAGATCCAGGGGCACACCCAGAATAGCCAACCGGCTTCTGAGGAGGGTGCGCGATTGGGCCATCGTCCATGATCTGGCGGCAGTGGGCCCCGACGACGTCAAGGATGCCCTCTCCCTCTACCAGATCGATTCCGAAGGACTCGACCGCCTGGACCTGGCCGTGCTCAACGCCATCGTCAACAGTTTCGACGGGGGGCCTGTCGGCCTGAACAACCTGTCCGCCATGGTCGGGGAGGAATCAGAAACCGTGGAGACCGTGTGCGAACCCTACCTGGTCCGTGAAGGCTTCCTGGTACGCACCCCCAAGGGGCGTGTGGCAACCGCCAAGGCCTGGGAACATCTGGGCAAAAAACCGACCAAGGATGTCATGAAGCTGTTTTAGACTGAATACTTCGGACAGCTTGCATGGCCGACTGAACGTTCCGGCCACAATTTGAGGAGTCGACAGGAATTATGGAATCCATGCTTTTTATGATCGTCATCATCGCCCTGATGATTGTGATGATGTGGTTCAGCAGCCGCAGGAACAGGCAACAGCAAACAGCCGTTCAGGACTTCCGCGCCTCCCTGAAGCCTGGGGATGAAGTGGCCACAAGCACGGGACTTCTGGGCAAGATCGTTTCCGTCGACCAGGAAAAGGAACAGGTGGTCCTCGACTCCGAGGGTTCCCTCTCACGCTGGCGCATCCAGGCCATCACCAAGCCACCGATCGTCCCCGCCTACGTCCATGACGACGAGGTGGATGAAAACGGCAACCCCCTGCCCGAAATCGAAGAGGGCGAGGATAATGCGGACAAGGACGAGAACCCCGATGGGGCGGCCGCCGACTCGACCAGGCAGTCAACTGATGAGACCGCATCCGTCAAGGGTGGCCAGGTCGATGACGGAGCCCCGAAGGATGAGTCAGCAAAGGATGACGCTTCCGGCTCCGAAGACGACTCCCACACGGCCGATGAGAATGAGGACAAGTCCGCAGCTTCGCGTCAGTAGGTCCTGGCTGAGCCTGTTCGGTCGGCAAGGGACCTGTTTCGAGACCTATAGTTGCGGAACCCTCCTTGTGATATTGAACAGGTATGATTACAGAGTCTTATCAGATCCAAGGAGCGAGACAGAAAGAAGACCATGGCTCATTCGGACGATATCAGAATCGGACAGCTCGAGGGCGTGAGCGAGGACGACGCCAAGTATCTCATCTCCTTGATTCGTACCATACCCGACTTCCCCAAGCAGGGTATCCTCTTCCGGGACTTCATCCCGGCCCTGGCCGATGCTCGTGGCCTGGCCATCCTGCTTGAGGCCATGGAAAGGAATCTCCCCATACAGTCCGACCGGTTCGACCTGGTTGCCGGCCTCGAGGCTCGCGGTTTCCTGATCGGCCCACAGCTCGCCGCCAAAGAGGGCAAGGGATTCCTGGCCCTGCGCAAGGAGGGGAAGCTGCCCCCCGAGACCCTGTCCCAGGAGTATTCCCTGGAATACGGCAATGCCAAGATAGAGGTTGAGAAGTCCTGTATCAAGCCCGGCCAGCGTGTTCTGGTGGTTGATGACCTGATTGCCACCGGTGGTTCCGCCCAGGCCGCAGCCCGCCTCATCGAGCAGGCCGGGGGCCAGGTGGCCGGATTCAGCTTTGTCATGGAGCTCAATGGCCTGCACGGCCGTGAGGCCCTGGACGCATATCCGGTAACCAGCCTGCTCAACATGCCGGCCTGACTACAGAGGGGAGGGGCAGACACCATGGATCTCTATGAGTACCAGGCCAGGCAGTTGCTTCAGGAACATGGTATTCCCCAGCCAAGGGCCATCTATGCCGCTACAGCCGAGGAGGCCGGAGAAGCCGCCGACACCATCGGGTACCCCTGCATGATCAAGGGGCAGGCCACCATCGGTCACCGGGGTCAGGCGGGCGCGGTCAAGCGTGCAGACAACCGGGAAGAGGCCGTGCAGCTGGCTGAGCGAATCCTCCCCATGTCCGTTTCCGGCCATCCCATCAAGGGGGTACTGGTCACCAAGGCCGAAAACATCCTCCACGAATACTACGTTTCCATCTCCGTGGACCGGGCCTCGCGGGATTACGACGTTCTGGCCACGGCCAACGGCGGCACCGAGGTCGAGGCCATCGCCCTACAGCACCCCGAGTCCGTCAAGCGCCTGCACATCAGCCCACTGGAGGTCTTCGACCGCCAGGCGGCCAAGGCCATGGCGGGACGCATCGGCTTCTACCACGCCGATCTGGACCAGGCGGCCGACATCCTCCTGCATATGTGGGAGACTTTCCAGGACTGCGACGCCACCCTGGTGGAAATCAATCCCCTGGCCAAGGTCGGGGACCCGGACGACGAGTCAACCAAGCATCTCGATGCCCTGGATGCCAAGATCTCCCTGGACGGCAACGCCGCCTTCCGTCATGACGGATGGACCCGCTTCTCCGACAGCGGACAGGACGACCCCTACGAACGCAAAGCCAAGGATAACGGTCTTCACTATGTCCACCTGGACGGTCAGGTCGGAGTCATCGGAAACGGCGCCGGCCTGGTCATGAGCTCCCTCGATGCGGTCTCCGGGGCAGGTCAGGACCAGGGCAAGGCGGTCAGACCCGCAAACTTCCTCGACATAGGCGGCGGCGCCTCGGCCCAGGTCATGGAGACCAGCCTGGATGTGGTTCTCTCCGACCCCCAGGTGCGGTCCGTCATGGTCAACGTCTACGGAGGCATCACCTCCTGTGAGCAGGTGGCCCAGGGCATTGTACAGGCCGTCGCACACCGTGACGACCCCAGACCAATCGTCGTCCGCTTCGATGGAAACGCCGCTCAGGAGGGCCTGCGCATCATCGCGGACAGCCATGATGCCCGACTGAAGGTGGCCGACACCATGGAGGAGGCGGCCGCCCAGGCCGTCCGTCTGGCTGCCGAGGAAGCTTCCGACTTCAAGGAGGGTGCACGATGACCCTGTTCATCGAAGACGGGGCAACGGTCATAGTCCAGGGTATGACCGGCCACCAGGGCATGGTCCATACGGCCAGGATGATTCAGGCAGGTACCAGGATCGTCGGCGGGGTCAACCCCCGCAAGGCCGGCGCCAGGGTCGAATTCACCCTGGCAAACGGAACCAGCGAGTCCGTTCCGGTCTTTGCCGACTGCACCCAGGCCGTCACGGCCACCCATGCTGCAGCCTCGGTCATCTTCGTCCCTCCGCGCTTCGCCAAGGATGCCATGGTGGAGGCCATCCAGGCCGGGATCCCCCTGATCGTGGTCATCACCGAGGGAATCCCTGTGGCAGACACCGCCTACTGTGTGGCCCTGGCCCAGGATCGGGGATGCCGCATCGTCGGCCCGAACTGCCCAGGTCTGATGACCCTGCCCTCACAGCCCGGTTCCAGGGGCAGCAATCTGGGCATCATCCCGGACGGAATCGTGGGCCGGGGACCTGTCGGACTTGTCTCCAAGTCGGGCACCCTGACCTACCAGCTGATGGGTGAGTTGGCCTCCATCGGCTTCACCGCCTGTCTGGGCATCGGCGGCGATCCCATCGTCGGCACCACCATCCTTGAGGCCCTCCAGGCCTTCAACCGTGACGAGGAGACCAAGGCCTGTGTCTTGATCGGCGAAATCGGCGGCACGGCCGAGCAGGATGCAGCCAGGTGGGCCGCCACCCACATGACCAAACCCATCGTCGCCTACATCGCTGGCTTCACCGCCCCCGAGGGCAAGCAGATGGGCCACGCAGGAGCCATCATCTCCGGTGGGAAGGGAACCGCCCAGGACAAGAAGGAGGTTCTGGAATCGGTCGGCATTCCGGTCGGCACCACCCCCGGCCAGACCGCCGAACTGACCACGAACATTCTCAGGGAGCATGCCATCATATGATCTCCCGTCTCAGGACCTGGGGTAGGGGGGCTCTGGAGGCTTTCCTGGCCATGGCGATCTACACCGTGACCCTGGGTGTCTGCATGGCCCTGATGCTCCTCATCATCTCGATAGAGGAGGGCGGCCCCTCCCTCTCCATTGCCACGGTCCCGCTGACGGAGACCCTGATCCTCCTCACCGAGGGATGCGGCTTCACCGCCGGGTCACTGACCCTGACCATCATTCCCCTCCTCCTGACCATAGGAATGATCTGGCTGATCAGGGCCCTGGTCTCCCGGTTCGGCACCTCCACGGGAGGGTGGTGTCTGGGCACCCTGACCTGGATGGTCATGAACCTGATCATCCTCCAGGGTACGCAGGCGGTCCAGGTGGACACCACACCCGCCATACTCTTCAAAACCGCGCTGGTTTTCCTCATCGGATACCTTCTGGCCCTGGTCACATCCGAGGGATTCCATGACTGGTGGGAGTCCACGGTCCAGGCCGGGATTCCCTCCTGGTTGCGTCGATCGGTCCGCCTGGGCCTCTCCTGGGGTACAGCCCTGGCAGGGGGTTTCCTCCTGATGGGGCTGATCACCCTGATATGCTGGCTGGCCCTCTACCACGATGCCGTGGGCCGACTCTTCCACCTGGCCCGCATGGGTACCGCCTCATCCGTCGTCACTTCAATCGCCTCCCTGGCCTGGCTGCCCACCATGGTGATCTGGGCCTTTTCCTGGCTCCTTGCCGACGGGTTCGCCATAGGTGACCTGGCCTCCTTCACCCTCTGGTCCGGGCATGCCAAGAGCCTGCCGTCGGTTCCCCTCTTCGGTCTCTTCCCCGATCCGGTTACCAATTCGCAGGTGAGGACACTCCTGCTCAACATTCCCCTTCTGGCCGGATTGATTCTTGGCTTCCTGCTTCTCCTGGGTCCACGCAGTTACCGCCTGATAGCGACTGTCCGCAAGCATGGCGTTCTCTCCAGGACCGTCATCAAGCGCTTTCTACTGGCCACCCTGGCCATGGTCCTGGCCTGGCTGATCTGCCTGGTCATCTCCATCCTTCTCTTCGCCTTGTCCAATGGGGCCCTGGGCACCCAGCGCCTGGCCTCGGTGGGGGTCTCCGTCTCTGCATCCGGCAAGATGATTGCCATATCCCTGGGCATGGGCCTTATAACCAGCTGGATCATGACCATCCTGGCGGGATCCCTGCTGGTGTTGTGGAACCAGGTCGAATCGCATATTCAGAAGGAGGGGGCCCTGGTCACCGGCCTCACCGGGCAGGATGATGACGACCAGACCCGGAAACAGCGAGGAGAGGACACTCGGGAGGGCGACGAAACGCATCCAACCGACCACGGGAACCGGGATGGGAATGAATCCAAACCTGGGCAGGACCCCGTCAGGGAACCACGCCGCATTGTCTCCTCCGAAACGCAGAAGCACCAGGGCCCTACCTCTGGCAGGGCCAGGAGCGCGAAGTCCAAGAACCATTTTCCGAACCAGTAACCAACCAATCTAAGGAGCGCCATGGCTGTCACCACCAGAAGGATCACCAGGGCATTGGTATCGGTCTATGAAAAAGCGGGGCTGGAGGAACTGGCCAAGTCCTTCGTTCAGGCGGGTACCCAGGTTGTTTCCACGGGCAGCACGGCCGCCAAACTGGAGTCCTTGGGAGTGGAGGTAACCCCGGTCGAGGCTGTGACCGGATTCCCCGAGTGCCTCGGCGGGCGTGTCAAGACCCTGGATCCCCACATCCACGCCGGCATCCTGGCCGACATGACCAACCCGGATCACGCCAGGCAATTGAAGGAGATGGACATCCAGCCCTTCGACCTGGTCGTGGTCAACCTCTACCCCTTTGAAGCGACGGTCCTGTCGGGTGCCGACCCGGCATCCTGTCTGGAAAGGATCGATATCGGTGGTCCGGCCATGGTCCGGGCGGCAGCCAAGAACAATGCCAGCGTGGCCGTCATCACCGACCCTGCCGACTACCCCCTTGCCGCGGAACGGGTGAGGTCCGGAACCGGCTTTGACCATGCCGAGCGTCAGGCCCTGGCCGCCAAGGCTTTCGCCATGACGGCATCCTACGATGCCGCCATCGCCGAGTGGACGGACAAGCACTGGACCAGCACCGATGACGCAGATACCGGTACAGGGTCCGCGCCGGCCAACCTTACCAGGACCTGGCGGCTCTCCCACAAACTCAGGTATGGAGAGAACCCCCACCAGGAGGCCGCCCTTTACCTGGATCCGCTGGACCGGACGGGATTCGCCGCCGCCACCGAACTGGGCGGGGCCAAGGCCATGAGCTACAACAACTATGTGGATGCCGATTCTGCCTGGCGGTCGGTATGGGATTTCGCCGACCAGCCCGCGGTGGCTGTGGTCAAACACTCCAATCCCTGTGGACTGGCCATCGGCGATGACATCGCCCAGGCCCACCGCAAGGCCCACGCCTGTGACCCCATGAGCGCTTACGGCGGTGTCATTGCAGCCAACAGGACGGTGACCCTGGCCATGGCCCAGCAGGTCAAGCCCATCTTCACCGAGGTCATCGTGGCCCCCGGTTATGAGGACCAGGCCCTGGACCTCCTCAAGACCAAGAAGAACCTCCGAATCCTCAAGGTGGAGCGTCCACCCCGCCACCAGCCCAGCCTGCGCCCCATCGACGGGGGCCTCCTGGTACAGTCCCAGGATCTGATCGACACCCCCGGCGACAATCCGGCCAACTGGCGGCTGGTCTCCGGCAAGGAGCCCGACGATCGGACCATGCGCGACCTGGCCTTTGCCTGGCGGGCCATTCGCTCCGTAAAATCCAACGCCGTCCTTCTGGCCCATGATGGTGCGACCGTAGGCATCGGCATGGGCCAGGTCAACAGGGTCGATTCCAGCCACCTGGCCGTGGAACGGGCAAACACCCTGGACCGGGGCAACAACCGATCCAAGGGCTCGGTGGCAGCATCGGATGCCTTCTTCCCCTTTGCCGATGGTCTGGAATACCTGGCCGATTCCGGTGTCATCGCCGCCGTCCACCCCGGCGGATCCATCAGGGATGAGGAGGTCATCGAGGCGGCCAAACAGGCTGGTATGACCATGTACCTGACCGGGACCAGACACTTCTTCCACTGAGAGAGAAACCCTGGCAGGGGAGGGCCGTGTCGGGTCTTCGACTGTTTGATTTTTCACACTTGGCATGCATGCCCTGCCGGGGCCGCGGTGATATTATGATTGAACTATCAGCAATGATGCTGACTGGTTACCGACGATTCGAAGGAGATCAAGGTGACGTATCAGACCGTTAACCCCTATACCAATGAACTGATCAAGACTTATCCGGATGCCACAGATGAGGATCTGGAAGAGGCCTTGGCCACCGGTCATGCCCTCTACAAACAGTGGAGGAAGGATGACGACCCCTCGGAGCGTGCGAGCCAGCTCGGGAAGGTGGCGGCGATCTTCCGTCAGGAGGAGGACGCCCTGGCGGCCAATCTGACCAAGGACATGGGCAAGCTGATCACCGAGGCCCGTGCCGAGGTGGAACTCTGCGCCGACATCGCCCAGTACTTCGCAGACAAGGCTGAGGACCTGCTCAAGCCCACCCCCTTGGACAACCCTGCCGGCAAGGCCTATTACGTCAAGCAGGCTACCGGCGTCCTGGTCATGGTGGAACCCTGGAACTTCCCTTATTACCAGATCATGAGGGTCTTCGCCCCGAACTTCATCCTGGGCAATCCCATGATTCTCAAGCACGCCTCCAATGTGCCGGCCTCGGCCCAGGCCTTCGAGGATGCCGTTCTGCGCGCCGGTGCCCCCGAGGGAAGCCTGACAAACCTCTTCATCAACTACGACCAGGTGGACAAGGCCATTGCCGACAAGCGTGTGGCCGGTGTCGCACTGACCGGCTCCGAGCGTGGCGGGGCCTCCGTGGCGAAGTCTTCAGGCATGCATCTGAAGAAGTCCTCCATGGAGCTGGGCGGCAATGATGCCTTCATCATCCTGAATGATGCCGATTGGAACCTCCTGAAAGAGGTCGCCCCCGGCGCCAGGCTGATGAACGCAGGCCAGGTCTGTTGTGCATCCAAGCGGTTCATCGTCATGGCCGACAAGTACGACGACTTCGTCTCCATGATGGTGGATTCCTTCTCCAAGCTGACCCTGGGAGATCCCAGCAACCCCGAGACCACCATGGCCCCCATGTGCACGGTACACGCCCGCGACGGCCTCCAGAAGCAACTGGACCAGGCCATTGCAGCCGGAGCCAAGGTTGCCTATGGCAACAAGCCCGTCGATTCCCCAGGAGCCTTCCTGATGCCGACCATCCTGACCGACATCACCAAGGACAACCCGGCCTACGACGAGGAGATGTTCGGCCCCGTAGCCACAATCTACAAGGTCAATACGGAGGACGAGGCCATCGAACTGGCCAACGACTCCAGCTATGGCCTGGGCGGAACGGTCTTCTCCCAAAACATCGACCATGCCGATGAACTGGCCAGAAGAATCGAGACCGGCATGACCTTCATCAACGGCGGCTGGGTGACCATGCCCGAACTACCCTTCGGTGGAATCAAGAATTCCGGGTATGGACGCGAACTCTTCAGCCTGGGCTTCGACACCTTCGCCAACGAGCATCTGATCTTCGATCACAACCGCTGATCGAACCATTCACTCCTGTTGATATGGGAGGTGCCACCGCTCCAGAAGGGCGGTGGCACCTTTTTGCTTCCCTGCCGTAACCAGGCCGCCATAGGGGCCACTGCAAGGTGACTGCTGGACGTGAACCGGTTGGAGTGGAGGAGGTTGGCAGGCAACGGGGCCGGTTCAGTCGCCACTTGACCTGGACCGTTGGTGCCAAGGTCGACTCATCAAACGACTTCCCGGCGTCCGCACCCTGTTGACCAGGGCTGGTAGTCTTCGAAAGGAAAGAGCGTCATTGCAGAAAGGCCAGTGATGAAATCGGCGGCACAGCATGCAGACCAGGGGGAGGAGATGTCCTCCCTGTCCCGCCGTACGCGGACGGGCGATTCCGGGGAAGTACCTGTCCATGGCCCTCACGGCCACCCATACGTCTCCGAATCGCACGAAGGTCGGCCCCTCTTCGAGGGCATCATCTTCCTGCTCGTCATCGTCTCTGCACTGGTGGCCCTACTCGGAAACACGATGGCCGCGACGGTCATCGTGTCCGTCGCGGCCATCGTATCGGGACTGCTCCGCCTGATTCTCAGGGAGCGGAGCCCCTGGAAGGTCAGGTCCGTGGCCTTCGATTCCTTTATCGGCATCTGCCTGGGAATCGGCCTTCTCCTGACCTACCTGAGCATCCAGTTGCTCCTTTAGAGAGCCGAGTCAGAGGAATCCCGGCCATCCGGGCCTGCCTCATTCAGGTTATCCAGGTAAGAATCCACCTCGGATGAATCGGTATCAGCAGTATTGTCATGTTCTGCAACCGCATCCTCATCGGAATCATCGACCATTTCGGCAACGGTTTCGACAGCGGTTGCATCCTTGGCCCGGTTGTTCAGGCCATCGGTGACAATATTCGAGATGATGACGGCCAGAGCCACCAGCGAGGCGGCCAGAAGTGGGCAGATCCAGAAGAGCCAGAGCTGGGAAATCGGGGAGGCAGGCATATGCTTGGCCTGGGCGAAGATGGCGATACCGGTGGCGCGGGCCGGATTCAGGGCGGCATTGGTGACCGGATAGGCGATCAGGGTGCCTGCTCCATACGCCATGCCGGTATAGAGGCCGTGGTTCTTGCGGGCAGTACCATCGGAACGCATGGTGGCGATGGCGGCCCCGACCACTATCAGGCTCCCGATCAATTCGACGATGATGGCGATACCCGCGCCAAAAGTGATATGCTGCTGGCTCAGCGTGGGCGCGGCCGGTGAATTGGCATCGAACCCATTGACCATGAACATAAGCCAGGTTTTGGCCGGGATGGTCTGGGTGGTGGGGAGGATACGGATCAGGAGGAATCCCGCGCCGATGGCGCCCAAGAGCTGAGCCACGATATAGAGCAGTCCATCAATCAGCGATATCTGCGAGGTGAACATTGCTGCCACGGTCACAGCGGGGTTGAAGTGCCCGCCGGAAATCGAACCCAACATGGCGGTCACGGCCATATAGACCAGGGCGGTCCCAATGGCCGGAAGAATGACCGTGGGCTGCCCGAGGACAATCTGTCCGAAGCTGAAAGCGAAGTAGAGCACGGCGCAGATCAGGAAAGTCCCTACCAGCTCGGCCCCGACCCTGATCCATCTCACATCCCCGGCCCGGAATCCCTGACGATGGCCATCCACTGGTGCGGAAATTCCGGTCACCTCTTGTACCTCTTCGATCTCATCTGCCGCACTGTTCTGCTCCAAGGCATGCTGAGCAAGCGGTTCTGCGGTTGGCTCCACGTTCATTTATCCCCACCTTTTGTTTCCTCAAACTGATTCATTGACGGCGTATGCCATACTAGCAGCACATCCCATCCATCCGTTATACTATACGGTGGCCCTGCCGGGTCGAACAACCGGTCAGGCCCGAGGTCTCAACAGGGGCCTCTTAGCAAGTCATACGTCTTTTCAGACAGGCCACGTTGGGAGAACGATGCCACATCCATATTCGCAAGCCATCCGTGCACGCCAGAACGATGAAGAGGGAGTACGTCTTCAGAAGATCCTGGCCCAGGCCGGGTTCGGATCGCGACGCAAGTGCGAGGAGATCATCACCCAGGGCAGGGTCGAGGTGGACGGGGAACTGGTCACCGAGCTGGGCAGCCGGGTCGACCCCGATCATCAGCGGATCCGGGTGGACGGGTCGAGGATCCACCTGAACGACAAACACATCACCCTGGCCCTGAACAAACCGCGCAGGGTCCTTTCCACCATGGACGACCCCAAGGGTCGCTTCACCCTGCGCGACATCATAGGAGACAAGTACGAACGCGTCTTCCACATGGGTCGACTGGACTATGATTCCGAGGGCCTGATCCTGATGACCGATGACGGGGAGCTGGCCCAGCACGTCATGCACCCCAAGTACGAGGTCAAAAAGACCTACATCGCCACCTTGCAGGGGCATATCGGGGGAAACGTCTGCCGACGCCTGGTCAGGCAGGGGGTGGAACTGGACGATGGCCTGATCCGCCTGGATCACTGTGCCATCGTCGACCACAACAGGGAACACACCCTGGTCAAGGTGGTCCTCCACTCCGGCAAGAACCGGATCGTGCGGCGCATCTTCGGGGCCATCGGGTACCCGGTCACCCGCCTGGTACGCACCCAGATCGGCCCGATCAAGCTGGGTGAGGTCAAGCCCGGTTCCTATCGCGTGCTTTCTCCGGCCGAAATCAAGTCCCTCGACAAGGAGGTGGGTCTGTGATCACCGTAGCAATCGATGGACCGGCCGGAGTCGGTAAGTCCTCCACCTCAAGGGCCCTTGCCGAGCATTTTGGACTGGCCTACCTTGATACCGGGGCCATGTACCGGGCCAGCGCCCTCTGGTGCCTCAGGCAGGGCCTGAATCTTGACGCCGACCATCCCGATCAGGAGGCCATCACCGAGGCGGTTGCCGCCTCCATCACCGATGGCCACCTGAAAATGGGATTGGACCCCGACAACCCGGTGATACATCTGGACGGTGAGGATATCAGCCAGGACATCCGTTCCGAACAGGTCTCCTCCCACGTTTCCGCCGTTTCCTCCATTCCCGCCGTCAGAAGGGTGCTCATTGCCGCCCAGCAGGCGATCATCGCCGAGCAGGGTGAGACGGATTCCATATCAGGCGGGCGTGGAATCGTGGCCGAGGGACGCGACATCACCACCGTGGTCGCACCAGATGCCCAGGTCCGTGTCCTCCTGACGGCCCGTGAGGAGGTCCGTGAGGCCCGCAGATCAGGGCAGACGGCAGAGGAATCGGGGGCAGGTGCCGACAACGTGGCCGCCAGGGACGCCAAGGACGCCAAGGTCACCTCCTTCAACGAGGCCGCTCCGGGTGTCGCAACCGTGGACAACTCGGACATGACCTTCGAGCAGACGCTCGACACCCTGATCGACATGGTCTCCAGGGCCATGGAGGAGGACTCTTACGGCCAGTATGCCCAGGCACTGGACGAGTACGAGTTGGACGAGGAGGACCGCACCCTCCTGTTTGGATCAGGCACCTCACAGACAAAACAGGCGGCCCCCAGACCGGTGGGTGTCCTGGCCGTCGTCGGCAGGCCCAATGTGGGCAAGTCCACCCTGGTCAACAGGATCCTGGGTCGCCGGGCAGCCGTCGTTGAGGACACCCCCGGTGTCACCCGCGACAGGGTCAGCTACGAGGCGGAGTGGGCCGGAACCGACTTCAAGCTTGTCGACACCGGCGGTTGGGAGACCGACGTGGAGGGCATCGAATCCGCCATCGCCTCCCAGGCACAGGTGGCCGTGGGACTGGCCGATGCCGTCGTCCTGGTCGTGGACGGGCAGGTGGGCCTGACGGCCAGTGATGAGCGCATCGTCAAAATGCTCCGGGCGTCAGGGAAACCCGTGGTTCTGGCCGTCAACAAACTGGATGACCGGATGGCGGACTACACGGCATCCGAGTTCTGGAAACTTGGGCTGGGCGAGCCCTACGCTATCTCCGCCATGCATGGCCGGGGCATCGGCGACCTCCTGGATGCCGCCCTGGAGCAGCTCCGCAAGGCCGACAAGACGTCGGGCTTCCTGACCCCCGAGGGGCTGCGCAGGGTTGCCCTGGTCGGCAGACCCAATGTGGGCAAGTCCTCCCTGCTCAACCAGCTGGCCCATGAGGAACGGGCAGTGGTCCACGACCTGGCCGGCACCACCAGGGACCCGGTCGATGAGGTGGTGAATGTGGATGGTGAGGACTGGCTCTTCATCGACACGGCGGGCATCAAGCGCCGCCTCCACAAGATCTCCGGGGCCGAGTACTACTCCAGCCTGCGCACCCAGGCCGCCATCGAACGATCCGAGCTGGCCCTGATCCTCTTCGACGCCTCCCAACCCATTGCCGACCAGGACCTGAAGGTCATGAGCCAGGCCGTGGACGCCGGTCGCGCCATCGTCCTGGTCTTCAACAAGTGGGACCTCCTGGATGACTTCGGCCGTCAGCGACTGGAACGTCTCTGGGAGACGGAGTTCGACCGTGTCACCTGGGCCGAGCGGGTCAACCTGTCGGCCAAGACCGGCTGGCACACCAACCGCCTGGCCCGGGCCATGCGGACCGCCCTGGACTCATGGAACCAGCGTATTCCCACAGGGAAACTCAACTCCTTCCTGGGCAAGGTCCAGGCCGCCCATCCCCACCCCTTGCGGGGCGGTAAGCAGCCCAGGATTCTCTTTGCCACCCAGGCCTCCACCCGGCCGCCCAGGTTCGTCGTCTTCGCCTCTGGGTTCCTGGAGCACGGGTACCGTCGGTACCTGGAACGCTCCCTGCGTGAGGAGTTCGGTTTTCGGGGTTCACCGATACAGATTTCGGTCCACATCCGCGAGAAGAAGCGGAAGTAACTGCGGACGCCGGCAAGACGAAAAGGTCCCCTGACTTGACCATCAGGCCAGTCCGGGAACCTGCTTCCTTTCGTCCGTCCCAGGCGCTTCAGGCACGTCCGGTCACGGAATTCAGCGGGAGGTCAGTGTCTTTCTCAACACCAGGAAGACTCCTGCCATCGCAGCAAAACCGAGCCCGGCAAGGATCATGAATGCCGACGAGGTTCCGGTCTGAGCCAGCTGGACGTTCTGCCCTTGCCGGTCGCTGCCCGGGTCATGGGAGGGTGCGGGTGTTCCACCGTGGCCTGGCGTGGGTGGCAGGGTCCCGCCACCTCCCGGACCGGGATTGGGAGGAGTCGTATTGAGTTGCCACTGTGCATAGAGGGTCAGGTCGGCGGCAACAGGGTCACTGAAGTTGTAGGGAGCCGTACCCGCCAGGTCCGTGGTCCAACCCTTGAAGCCATAACCGGTCCTGACCGGGTCGGCCGGTTTCCGACTGCCGATGACATCGTTTACTCCCAGCAACAGGCGGGGCACCACGGAACCCCCTTGGGTGTCGTAGGTGACCGTAACCGAAGGAAGGACTTGCTGCCCCACGAATCCGGAATAGAGGTAAGAACCCGAAGGTATGGAGCCTGTGTACGAGAAGTAGACCAAATAATTGCCCTGATCCCTGACCGGCCAGGTCACCTTTTCCCCGGAAGCATCTGTGACGCCTGTGGGATTGCTGGAAACTATGGGCGCATAGGTTCCGGCAGAGGAATCAACGAAGGCGGTGGGCACTTCAAGCGTCGTCGTCCTGTCCGCCAGGATGGGGTCGGGAATGATCGCCTGATCGGAAAGATCAAGAACATCCAGATCGGTCATGTCGGCGAACCCGTTGAATGCCGAAAGATCGGAAATCGCGTTGGCGCGCAGATTAAGCGTGCTGATTCGGTTCAAATGGGCGAAGGGCGCCGGGTCGGATATCCGGTTCCCATAGGCCTCGAATCGGATCATCCTGGTCAGGGCGGAGACGGGCGAGGCATCGCTGATGGAATTGGCGCTGACATTCAGCGTTTCCATATTGGTCAAGGCACCAAGGGGTTGCATATCGGTTATGCCATTGCCGACCAGTTCCAGGTATTTCAGGTTTCCGGCAAGGGACCTCAACGGAGCAGTATCATCAAGCTTATTGAATGATGCCTTCAGACTGACCAGGTTGGTCAGGCCACTGAGGGAGCTGATGTCTGAAATCTTGTTGTTGTTAAGATTCAGCCTGGTCAGCTGGGTCATGGCGGCCAGGGCGGAGATATCCTCAACCTGGTTTCCACTGATATTGAGATCGGTCACCTGGGTGAATTCCTGCACGCCGTCGATGTCTCGGATGCGTGCACTGTTCAATGTCAGAGACCCTGACAGCTGCGAATCAGCCAGGGTGAACACATCGGTGGTCGCCTTGCTCAGATTTCGCGAAACGGCCATGGCCATATTCGCATCGGGGAAACAGTCGGATATGGTACTGGTTCCCACGGTGCACGTGCGCAACCGCGGCACGGGATTGGCCGCCTGGGCCGATACAATCGGACCCAATCCGCCTAATCCCAGGGTAAGAAGGACGGCAAGCACCATCCGAATTTTGCCGTCTACCAATCGAAGATGCATGGACATTCCCCTTACCATCTGATAAAACGGCTACCTCATAGCCGAACATCCCCTGTGTGAACGATGGTTCAAGCCTACCATGCAGGATGATTCCATGCTCATGTATGTATCCGGGCATAGACTGGTGCCCGATAATTGAAGATGAGTTTGCAGGGGAACGCGGTACGCGTTGAGAAGGTGGAACCTGACCCTTTGAACCTGTTGGTTAAGACCAGCGTAGGGAGCAATAGTCGCGGAACCGGCGAGCGCATCGACGGCAAGGGACGTTCCTCAGGCTGAGGGACGTCCCTTTTGCGTACAAGGAGGCAGCGGTATGAAAACGGCACTGACCATAGCCGGTTCCGATTGCAGCGGGGGAGCGGGGATCCAAGCGGATCTGAAGACCTTCTCGGCGCACGGGGTCTACGGCATGTCGGTCATCACCTCGGTGGTGGCCGAGAACACCGCCAGGGTCATCACCTACCAGGATATCGAACCGGAGATCATCCGCGATCAGATGCGGGCGGTCTTCGAGGACATCCGTCCCGATGCCGTCAAGGTGGGCATGCTCTCCAATCCCACCACCATGGAGACCGTGGCCAGCGGGCTGGAGGAATGGAAGCCCGCGGCCATCGTCCTCGACCCGGTCATGGTGGCCAAGAACGGGTCCTCCCTGATGGAGGATGAGGCGGTAAGAACCCTGATCGACAGGGTCCTGCCACTGGCCTCGGTCCTGACCCCCAACATCCCCGAAGCGGAGCGGATCGCAGGAGGCTCCATCGAGAGTCTGGACGAGATGAAGGAGGCCGCCCGAACCATCAATGCCGGCTGCCATGCCGCGGTCCTGGTCAAGGGTGGTCACGCCATCGGCGATGCCATCGACGTCCTCTATGACGGCGATGAATTCCACTACTACTCCGTGCCGCGCATCAGAACCACCAACACGCATGGTACGGGGTGCACCCTCTCCTCGGCCATCGCCTCATGGATGGCCCTGGGGTTTCCGTTGGACCAGGCCGTGGGCCGGGCCAAGACCTATGTCACCGGAGCGATCGAACATGCACTTCCCCTTGGCCATGGCCACGGCCCCACCAATCACTTCCACCGGTTCTTCCCCGAGGCGGGGACCAGGAGTCAGGAGGCCCGGCAATGACATCTGCTTCATCCAACCCCATAGCAACCCTGCGGGCGAAAAACCCGTTGATCCAGAACATCTCCAACATCGTCACCGCCAATGACTGCGCCAACGCCACCCTGGCCATCGGTGCCTCGCCTATCATGGCCGACAGTCTGGCCGATATGGACGAAATCGTAGCCATGGCCGATGCCCTGGTCATCAACATCGGCATCCTGCATGAGGAATCCGCCCTGGTCATGCTCAAGGCAGGCAGGGTGGCCAACGAACATCATGTTCCGGTCGTCCTCGATCCGGTCGGGGCAGGCATTTCCAGACTTCGCAACCGGACGCTGGAGGACCTGCTCCGGGAGGTCCGCTTCTTCATCATCAAGGGGAACCTGTCCGAGATCAACTTCCTGGCCGGCAAAGCGGGCAAGGCCAAGGGGGTGGATGTGTCCGAAGTCGACAGGGACAAGACGGCCTCGGCCCACCTCCTGAGGGAACTCGCGGGCCGCACCGGTTCGGTCATCGTGGCCACAGGCAAGGTAGACACGGTCAGCGATGCCGAAACCACCTTCATGATCCATAACGGGTCCGCCCGGATGGGACAGGTAACCGGCACCGGATGCATGACCGCCTCGCTCATGGGCGCCTTCTGCGGAGCCTTTCCCGACCAGCCCCTGATGAGCGCCCTCTGGGGCATCGAGACCATGGGCATAGCCGGCCAACATGCCGACAAGGCCACCCGGGGCCTGGGGACAGGCAGTTTCCATTCTGCCCTGATTGATGCCATCTCCCTGATGGACGATGCAACCCTGCAGGAAGAAGGCGACCACGATGAAGCCTGAGATGGATTACCGCCTCTACCTGGTGACGGACAGCACACTGACACCCGACCTGACCTCAGCAGTCACCCGGGCCCTTCAGGGAGGGGTGACCCTGGTCCAGGTCAGGGAGAAGGGGAGCGACGGCGGTCGGTTCCTCGAGCGTGCCAAGGCGGTCAAGCAGGTAACGGACCGCTACGGAGTACCGTTGATCATCGACGATCGGGTCGATGTGGCCTGGGCCTGCGGGGCG
The DNA here is from genome assembly GCF_036987015.1 of Bifidobacterium indicum. Classification (NCBI taxonomy): domain Bacteria; kingdom Bacillati; phylum Actinomycetota; class Actinomycetes; order Bifidobacteriales; family Bifidobacteriaceae; genus Bifidobacterium; species Bifidobacterium indicum. Next base: position 458,575 of record NZ_BTXM01000001.1, on the reverse strand, counting down.
GCCGGCGTCCACCTGGGTCAGTCCGACATTCCGGTGACCGAGGCGCGTCGTCTCCTGGGTCCAGACAGGATCATCGGCATCTCTGCACAGACGCCCGACCAGGCCCGCCGTGCCCAGGACGGGGGAGCCGACTACCTGGGGGTGGGGGCCGTTTTCCCCACCTCCACCAAGCGGGATGCCTTCACCATTGGCCGCGATGACCTGAAAGCCATTCAATCGGCCGTGCGGATCCCGATAGTCCTGATAGGCGGGCTCGATGAGACCAACATCCCCTCCTTCAAGGAATCCGGCCCCATCGCCGGTTTCGCCCTGGTCTCCGCCATCCTGGGCAAAAAGGACATCTGCAAGGCCAGCAGGCACCTGAGAGCGGTGGTTGACGCAACCCTGGGAGACCGGGCATGACCATCACACAGGACATGAAGCAATCGGTGGCCAATACCTGGGAAGAGGGATACAGAAACCCCTTCGTCCAGGGTCTGGGCCGGGGCACCCTACCGCAGGAGTCCTTCCGGTTCTATCTTCTTCAGGATTACCTCTACCTGGCCCAATATGCCAAGGTCTGTGCCCTGGGATCGGTCAGCGCACCCGATGCGGAACTTCAGCGACGTTGCATCCTCATGCAGTATCGGATAGTACACACCGAGCAAAGCCTCCACGAGGCCTACATGGCCACCTGGGGCATCAGTGCCACGGATATGAAGGGAACCAGGCAGTCCCAGGCCAATCGGGCCTACACCAATGAGATGCTGGTCCAGGCCCAGGGCGGGGACTTCTGCGCCTTTCTGGCCACGATTCTCCCATGCGCCTGGACCTATGACGACTATGCAAGACGCCTGGTAACCGCTTACCGCAAAGGACTGATGGCCAACCCCTACAAGCCCTGGTTGGATACGTACACCTCTGAGGAATACCGTTCCTCCTACCAGTGGATCATAGAAACACTGAACCAGATGGGGAAGGACCGCAGCTCCCGCGAACGCCGGCACCTGATTGGAATCTTCGGTGCCAGCGTCCGGGCCGAGGTCCAGTTCTGGACCATGGCCTACCACCGGGATATGGGTACCGACTGACCACCACCCATACCCAGTCATCCCCGGGCTGGTTTTGATCTGCGTGCGGCAACAGTGCGCAAGTTTGCGCCACCCGGGCCGCTCCATGTTCTTCCGCATACGTCCTGCCTGCCACCTGACCCTCTTTCGTGGCCGGCAAGCCCAGTCGTCGTATCCGGTGCCTCTGGCCGATCAGGTTCTGGGTTTCGGGAGGCGCATGCCCCTTCTGGGGGACGGATGACGGTTCCTCATTGACGGGTTTGCCGCGGTTGGGCACTTGTTGCGGTTGGCGCCCGCAACGATTTGTTGCAACCGCTGGTGGTCGAGCAATTGGCTGATAAAGTTGTCTCTGTCGGCTTGCGCCGACCATTGCACCTTCGACAAGGACTGAACATGCCGATACGGGACCTGCTTCCCAGGCTGCGTAAGGCAGCGAACATGACCCAGGCCGATTTGGCGGCCCGACTCTATGTCACCCGCCAGGCGGTCTCGAGGTGGGAGACGGGGAAGACCTCGCCCAGCATCGACATGGCCAAGCTGATCGCTTACGTACTCGAGGTGCCGGTGGTGGAGCTTCTGGAGATTCCCGAGGGGCCTGTATGCCAATCCTGCGGCACCCCCTTTTCCTCATCCGGCATGGAGCAGGGGAGGGAGGACGACGGGAGCAGGAATCCGGACTACTGCCAGTGGTGCTACCACTCCGGGAGTTTTACACAGCAGCAGATGGATGACCTTATAGAATCGACCGCCCCCTGTTTTGCGGAAGCCACCGGAGTCAGCGTCGAAGTGGCCGTTTCATATCTGGGGGCCTTCCTCCCCAGTCTGAAGCGGTGGCACCACCAGAATCACCATGAGGAAGACAGAGAAGGCACCAGCACTCGAATCCATCCCTGAAGCCAAACACAAGCAAGGAGAAACCCATGCCCAGACCCAAGACCAAAGACGAACTGGTCACAGCCAGTACCGAGCAATTCGATAAGCTCATGTCCCTTCTCGATTCCATGAGCACCGAGGAGCTCAACGGCGAATTCCACTTCGACCTGAACAAGGAGAAGGAGGCCCACTGGAGGCGAGACAAGAACATCCGGGATGTGCTGATCCACCTCTACGAGTGGCAGGTACTGCTCCTGGACTGGGTCGAAAGCAACCAGAAGGGCGTCAGCAAGGACTTCCTGCCTGAAGGGTACAACTGGCGCAATTACGGGGAAATGAACCAGGAGTTCTGGAAGAAGCATCAGGACACCCCGTACGCTCAGGCCCTTGACCAGCTCAAGGAGAGCCACCGCAAGGTGATGGACCTGATGAAGTCCTTCAGCAACGAGGAGCTCTTTACGCCGGGCTACTTCCCCTGGACCGGCAAGTACACCCTCGGCACCTCCTTCGTCTCCAACGTTTCAAGCCACTATGAATGGGCCCTGAAAAAGATCAGGAAGTACGCCAGGTCCCTGAAGAAGTAGCACCTGCCAAAGGCTTGTGCATTCACACGATCCAAGGCCTGTGGCCTTGGATCGTTGTTATTGCCCGTCGGCCCGGCGGGATATGACCATGCCCCCTTGGAAAAGGACCGGTCGACCTCTGCTGGGCCGCAGCCACCTCCAGCCCCTGCCGACCGGCGAGTTATGTGGCATATGGCGACCGACTCCAGGCACCGCTCTCTCAGGATGGGCGGAGGTGCCAAGGGGCGGCGATGCACCCCGGATGCGCCCGGATTGGATTCACTCCCTGTCGATGGACATGAAACGAACCAAAGGCACAGTCCGGTGGGACTCGTGGTAACCCAAGGACGTTGGGGTGGTTTGGGGACAGCAGCAGCCGAGGTGGGCAGGATGCCGAGAACGCAAGTTGATGCCTCTGGGCGCCCCTGTTGTTGGTAGACAGGGGCTGATCATTATGACAGAATGAAACGGAATGTTAGGCCCTGCTTTCGGCTTCCGTATTGGAATGGGGAAGCTCAGTGATGACAATGGTGTGCATCATAGCCCTATCAACATAGGAAGGGGAGGACCATATGAGCCGTTTTATACGACTCCTTCTGGAGACGCTGTTGACCGGGTGCTGCTCATTGCTTCAGCCTTGGTATACATGTACCCGCACCATTTGGCCTGGGCCATCATCCTCCTGCTGTCGGGTGGTTTGACAGCCTTAACCAGTACTCTCTACGAACGTCACCGGGAGGGGCCGGTAGACATGAAGACCATCGATCCCAACCTCAGCGTTACCGAGATCAAGGCCTATCGGACAGCTCATCCCGAGCTGTCCCTGACCAAGGCCATGGAGGAACTCTCAAAGTCGATAGCAAAGCTACAGTAGAGGTCTTCCTGGCATTCTGACTACATGAACCACAAGGAGAACGGATAAGCTTACCCCACAGTCTTCAAGCGCCCAAGGACCCTGTCCAGGAACGTAAGTCCCGGCAGAGCTGATAAAGAACCCTCTCTCACCCGTCTTCTGATTTGTCGCCCTGGCCCTTTTCTACCTAGCCGGAGCCTGGAGGATTTGCTGCTGGGCTGACCGGTCTGAAGACCGGGATCATTGCACTAATGGTTGCTGTTGGTTTTTTGTCGGAGACTTTACAGGAGATGAAGAGATATGAATAAGGACCTGCCTGTTGATACCACACCAGATTCCCCTGGAAGCGCCGAAGCGTATACCGGCAGGGGAATATTAAGTCTTGCCGCAAGCTGCTTGGGACTGGCCCTGATTGTCGCCCATGCGACCCACTATGTTACCGGATCGCTGATGCTGGGCCTAACCTCTTACCCCCTTACCTGGCTGCTGCTGGTAGCGGCCCTATCCGCGTTGGCATTCCAGCGTAAGGTCAGTGGAAAATGGTCACATTGTCCTTGGTTTTCTTTGGCACAGCCCTTATCCTGGCACACCTGGTCAGACTCGCAAGCGGATCCCTGGTCCCGGCCCTCGTAGCCTACCCAATCCTCTGGTTACTGATGCTCTCCATCATAGGCCTTCGAGGCAAGGCTGCAATTAAATCCGAAAAGAGCAGGTGATTGGGGAAGTTTGAAGTCACAATATCGCGGGAAGACAGTGGGGAAAGATACAACCGGCATGACGGATACAGCTGTGGAGTGGCTTCTAACCGGTGACGTTTCCATTCAATATCAAGTACATAGGTACTTACTTGAAAGTGACGAAGATGTATCATCTTCACTGCAAGAACGCATTGCATTGGAAGGTTGGGGGCTCCCATTTTCTTGCCTGCCAACATCCCAATGGGCAATGGGGGAACTATTACTACCAGCCAAAATGGACCAGCACGCATTACACACTATTGGATTTGCACAATCTGGAAGTCTCTCCATCTACAGCTGTCTGCCGGGAAATGGTTTCACGGCTGTTCACGGACTGCATGGATACTGATGGTTCCCTTAACCCCTCCAAAAGTAAAATCCCCTCCGACTTATGCATTGATGGAATGGTTCTCAACTACTCTTCTTATTTTTGTCCGGAAGACGAGCGCAATTGCAAGCTGGCCGACTATGTACTGCTACAGCAAAAAGCAGACGGAGGATTCACCTGGTCGCTTGATTCAAATAATGGTGATTCTCATACAACTCTTAGCGTATTAGATGGATGCTCTTTGCGATACCCGCAATATAGCGCTCGGTGAGCTCCCGCTCTGGATGCAGCCTCATTACATCGCAGATCGCGTCGATGATGGCGTTCTGAACCAGGTCGGAGCTCAGGCTTGGGTTCCGCAGCAGCTTATTGAGCTTCGCTGCGGCGGTTCCCGGCCGACAGGGATTGGAGTACTGGTCTACGATTTCCCCAAATCGTATGGAGGTAACAGAATTCATGCCTTTCTTATGCGTCAGCGCTGACGCATAGCTGGCCGAATGCCCTGCCCCACACTGGACGAGAGCATCTAGAAGCTTTTCTGGACTTTTACTTTTGCCGCATCCGCGGTGACCGAAAGACTGAAATTACAACATCGTCGCTAAGTTGCCGCAAATACGGGCTCGACACAGTTCCGATGCCCAGATCGATGTGTGGCGACATTTAATGACCGTGGGCATCGGGACTGTGCAAAGCCGATTAGGAGTCACGAGTCGCAGATATATGGCGGAGTCGAACCATATTTAGCTGCCCCAAAACCGGTCCTGACACCGTGGCAACATCGTCGAACGCACCGAGATTAAGAAACGATTTAATACACTGTTCTGGTCAAGCAAGATAAGACCGTATCTATAGAACTCAGCATCCCTTGCTTTTAAAGCAGCATCGCCATTCAGGCTAAGACACTTTTCCCATCGGCTTGCGTGACAATAAGGAATACCACCATCAGTGCAATCATTACTATCAGGCCACTGATTATGAAATTTGCCGTGCCAGCAGACACATATGCGCGGATAGCGCTTTGCCTTAGAGCAGCAGCCTGTCCTGTCATGTTTGTTGCTTGCTGAAGCGATGCCGTAACAGTATTAGCTACTGCCATCCCCGTACCCTGTACCTCCGAGCTCAAACCTCTAACATATAGAGCCCCCTGTATGGACCCGAATACCCCTATCCCGAGTATCGAACCCAACTGTTGAAATACTGAGAGAAGTGACGATCCCTTGCCTGAGCGCTCTGATGGTACATCGCAAAATGCCCAACTAAAGGAGACGGGTTGACCTGATCCCATACCAATACCTGCGACAATCTGCCCAACAACCAAGATGCCATAGACTCCTGTATATATCCCCAAAGCAATAGTCAGCAGACCAAACCCTATAAAGAACAGCCCCATCAGACATGCTCTTCGCTCACCAATCTTATCGAAAAAACTCTTATTCAGCATAGCGCCTGCTATAGCAGCAGCGACCATCGGCATGAGCATCAAACCACTAGTTAGCGCATTCTGACCTTTTACCGCTTCCAAATACGTAGGAAGGATAAAAGTAACCCCAAAAGCTGCACAATTCAAAAGCAACAAAGCAACAGAACTGACCTTAAATGAGGTGAACCGCATAAGACTCAAATCGGTGAGCTGTGTATCCGAGCGACCGACGACAAACACAAAAAGCCAGGCTAGGGTGAGACCGGAGAGAAACGGCAGCAACGTCGCCCATGACAACAGCGCCTTTTGCGCGTTGATAAGTCCTGTTGACAACAGGCTAACTCCCGCGATCATAAGCAAGGATTGAAGCAGAGGGAATTTAGTCTTAGCCCGTCCTTCAGCCCGATCTTTGGGCAGAAAGGTCCAGTTGAGCACTAACGCAACCGCCATAGCTATGACATCGAAGATGAACAGACCTTTCCATCCCATGACGAGGGTCATCCCGCCACCGATGATCGGCCCCAGGGGAATGCCAAGTGTCCCAGCCACCGTCCAAATCGTCACCGCCCTGCTCCTATTGTTCGCAGAGAATGAGGTGGTAATCAAAGCAAGGCCCATGGGTATGAACATTCCAGCAGCTACACCGAGCAAGGCTCGCGCAGCGATGAGCATTACCATATTGGCGGCCACGACTCCCAGAACTGAAGCAGCAGCGTATAAAGTCAATCCGGTTAGGAGAACATGTCTGTACCCGATTAGGTCACCAAAGAAACCAGCGATAAGCAGCACCGCCACGAAGCATAATGGATAAACAGATACAACCCATTGCTGCTCGGCAGTGGACGCATTAAATGATCTCGCTACTGAGGGAAGAGCTAGGTTGAATGCAGTCGTGTTGACAAACAATACGGCTTCAGCTACACAGAGGCTGACAAGCATCAGCCATTCCTTAATGAATTATTTTCACTTCACACCTCTACTTTTACAATTAATTACCATCGGTCCTGAATAGGTACGTGCAATCCCAACTAAGCTGATTCATCAGGGGTATGGATTCCGGTCCCGCTGAACTGGCGACTCATCTCATCTCGTTTTTTTGAGAACCAGTAAGTTCCAATGCTTCACATGGAAGCCGTTCATTGAGTTCCACATCAATGCCAATCGCGGGAGAATTGGCAGAATTGCAGACAACGGTGACGTAGCATGGAGGGCAGTGGGAGATGCCTCCTCTGCGTCACTCATTCGTAGAAACCCTCGACACTGCCTTTGCCTAGCACCTTGTCTTGCAAGGATTCGAGAAGCCGTTTATATGTTGTCAGCCAGCCTAAATCAAGCTTCTGTGACACCGCAAATACAGTGAAGACATACTTATGGGTTGTTCCCCTTGGAGGTTTAGGCCCACGATACCGATGCCACCCATAGGCGATCCCTTGCCTTGCCTCTCCTCTGCCTGGATTGCCCTTTTTAGGAATGTTCATTTCAATGTCGCAGCTAGCTGGCAAATCCCAGATCAGCCAATGCGTCATGGATCCGAAGAGTGGATGGCTCTCATCCCTTAATACAATCGCAAGGGTCTGCGTACCTTGAGGCAGAGACGACAAATGGAAACCTGGGGACAAGTCCTCTCCGCGACCTGTATGCACCGGCAGAAATATCTTATCGTCGCCGATTCCGTCACAGATTACCTGATAATTCTCCATGTTTGCACCTCTCTCGGTTCCACGGTTATACCCAGAATCCGTTTGATTTCCTGTAACAGGTTTTCTTGCTTGTCGCTCCTGATGTGCAAGGTATCTGCTAAAATTAAAATGTAATACAACTACATATGAACTATAGGGTCAATGCTGGACCACTTTTCTCATCGGCAGCCGCCAAGGGGAGGCGCGGCCGCGTTCACCTCGCAAGCGGATAAAATGCCGGTATGAGACAAAAAATGAGCTGGAGGAATTGGTGACGGAAACTGACATGCGAGGCATTTCGACAGCAGCAGTTATAGCTCGGAAAAAATGGCAGGTATCCAAAAAGGCATCGACCCGCCGTTATATCTGTGAATGTGCATTGAAGCTCTTTGCGGAGTATGGATATGACGAGGTTACAGTCAAACAAATCGCGGATAAAGCCGGAGTGACACCCATCACTCTTTTTCGCTATTTCCCACAAAAAGAAGATATCATCTTGCGTTTGCCTCATGACATACAGGCATGGGATCTTTTCTTAGCTCAGCTGCTTGATGCAGCGAATACGGAAGCAGAGCCGATTGCCTTTTTCTCGCGTGCAATCACCGGTCTTACAGATATGGCCACAATCGAAGACGTTGGGACCATCGTCCAACGACTGCATCTGATACTGGAGAACGAAACCCTGCTTCACGCTCTCTACGCAAAAATACCCACATGGTCGAGCACTCTTCGGCATGCAGTATTTGAGCAGCCCGAATCTTTGAACGCGATCCTGTCATCCACAAGCATGGTGGAGCTTGCCATTGAACTTATGCTGGAATGGGCCAGGAGGACAGAATCTTCGAGCAAGCCGGATAAGTCGGTGTTCCTCCAGGTCTTAGACGAAGTCACTATGTGTTCCAGCCGCATACCCACAAGATTGCAAGGCTCCCTTTCAGTTGAACAAGTTGCTCACCTTTTTAGTGATAAAGATGAGGGGAGTGAAACAAATAGGGAAAAATCAGCCCAACAAACCAGCCACCAGTAAAATCGATTTGACTGAATTGGTACGCCCGGAAGAAGATGCACCCAGGCCACTGGTGCTGGCTATGGGGCATCTGCTGTACAAACTAATACGGAGGAAACGCGCTGTCCAACAAGGAAAGGCTCAACGTGCCTGTCAATATCGAGGGATTAAGTATACAATTCGAAAACCGGACTCTTTTTACCGATTCAATCGGACACATTTCGGGCACATTGATACAGCAATGTACCTGTTTCGGCTCGTATCAGTCCGCACATAGAACACGCCGGCGTTGGCAGGAGTTAGGGGCAGTTCTTCTCAACCTCCAGCCATCATCGTCCCTCTGGATTATTCAGATCAGGCCCTCCTGGGAGCTTTTCCATTTTGCCTGATGCCTGATGAACCGTAACTCAGATGGTGCTTGTACTGAGTAAAGAGCACAAGCACCATCTGGGTCTTGGCGCCTTTCGAAGACAGACCATCTATCAGAATGTGCGCAGCAAAGGCGAAATGCGCATCCGGTCAGATTCGGATATCCTGGCCGATGACTTCCGCCACCTCGCCGGTGCGGCTGGGCCACAGATCCGCGTAGGTGTCCAGGGTCTCGGTGGCCGAGGCATGGCCCAGGACAGCCTGCAGGGTCTTCACATCCGCCCCGGCCTTGATGGCCAGCGAAGCGTAGGTGTGGCGCAGGGAGTGGATGACCAACCCCTCGATATCCTGCATGCCAGCATCCCGCAATGCCGGCGCCCACACCCGGTTCCTCCAGTTGGTGGTGCTCTGCCTGCCGCCGCGCGGACCGCGCAGCAGATAGTCCTCCGGGCCATGCTCTTCCAACAAGGTCTTGACCCTGGGCAGCAGTTGGTTGGGAATGGGCACGACACGGGTCCTGTTGCCCTTCGGCAGCGTCTCGACCAAGCGTGAGCCCGCATCGACCGACTACGTGCGCAGGACGTTGATCCTGTTCCTGCTCAAGTCCACGTCCCCGCACCGCAGGGCCAGGGCCTCGCCGATGCGGAGCCCCGTGTACGCAAGCAGGTAGACGGCCGTGGCATTGGCCTCGTCCATCTGCCCCGCGATGACCTTGATCTCCTTTGGAGCCAGATATATCCTCCGTTGAACCGCCCTGTTGTGCGGCACCTTGGCTTTCGCCACCGGATTCGCGTCAATCCAGCGGTTCTCCACCGCCACATCCAGGATCGAGCCCAACACGATCTTGCCCACCGAACGGATCGAGGAGGCGGACAGCGCGGAACCGCAGCCGCGTTCACCGCCGTAAGGCGCCTTACCCTCCGCCAGGCTGACATACCAGTGCTGGATCCGCACCGTGGTGATGTCCTTCAAGGCCACATTCCCCCATTGAGGCAGGACCCAGACGCGCAGCTCACGCCTGTAGCGCCCCTCGGTCGAGCCCTTGATCGTACCGGCCAGGCCCTGCTGCCAGAGGTCGGCCGCCTGCCGTAAGGGTCTGCAGGAGTCCTTGGGGTCCATGTACCGGTTCGAGCGTATCCGGTCCTCGATCTCGGCCATGAACGCCTCCGCGTCGGACCGGTAGCCGAACAGCTTGCGCCTCCCGACGCCGTCCGCCCTCCAGCGCACCTCCCAGCGCGCCCCCTTCGCGAAGTCCTTCGATTTGAATCTTTCGGGCACTTTCGCCTTGTCGGGTTCGTCGGCGTGCATAGCCAGAGAATGCTTCGCCGACGAAGGCGGTTCGACCTTCGTGTGATGACCTTCCGTGATGGCGACCTGCGCGCTTTTCAGCCATCTATCGTGTATCCATGCCTTTGCCATATCAACCTCTATGCGTCACATAACAACTCGTTCCGATTAGCACTGAACCGCACAGGCTCACGGCGGCCCGCGCTGACGCATAGGAGCAGGTATGAGCGAAATGACGGAGATGACGACCGGGAATCCGGTCCCGGTGCCGGCCAAGCTGTTGACGCCGGCCGAGGCAGCGGAGATCCTGGTGATTCCGGTGAGCACCCTGAACGCCTGGAGGGCGCAGAGAATCGAGCTTCCATATGTGCGGATAGGGCATCTGGTGAGGTACCGGCAGGAGGATGTTTTGGCCCTGATCGAGACCAACATGGTGAGGCCGCAATGAGCCCGTCGGGCACATAAGACCAATACGATGTGCCCGGAATGTGCCCGATTGGGGGCATACAAACAATTCCAAGGGGCGAACCCCTTGGAATTGTTGCTATCTCGTCGGGCCGGCGGGATTTGAACCCGCGACCCCTTGACCCCCAGTCAAGTGCGCTACCAAACTGCGCTACGGCCCGAAGTGCATGAGCACCGAGGAGACATACTAGCACAATGCCGCGGTCCTTCCAAGCGTGGCGAGTCTCGCCACGCTTCGGCCGCCTTCTGCACCACGGGTGGGGGAGCACGGGCGCGGTTGCTATCATGGAATGTCATATGGAATTACTCTGGAACGGTGTTTCCGAGTAGCACGATAAGCCCGAAAGGGGATTCATGAGCGAACAAGGGTTTGATCTCTCAGCCGCGAAGATGCGTGCCGGGGGTATGAGCGACCTCTCCATTCAACAGTTCAGGCACCTGTACGAAACATGGAGCAGTGGCGATTTCGGGGGCAAGGTCCGTGAATCCGATGTGGTACCACTCAAGAACGTCCCGCGCATCAAGGAGATTCATGACACCATGGACATGGATATGGCCCTGGAAGCCTTCTCCCGGACGGCATTCCTCAAACTCAACGGAGGCCTGGGGACCTCCATGGGGTTGGAGAAGGCCAAGTCCCTGCTGCCGATTCGACGCCACAAGGCACGGCAGATGCGATTCCTGGACATCATCCTGGGGCAGGTCCTGACCGCCCGCAAACGCCTGGGCGTTCCCCTTCCCCTGATCTTCATGAATTCCTTCAGGACATCCAAGGACACCATGCGGGTGATCAACCAGGACAAACGGTTCACCCCGGACACGGTCCCCACGGAGATCATCCAGCACATCGAACCCAAGATCATCGTCGAGACCGGCGAACCCGTCTCCTACCCGGACCAGCCCGAACTGGAATGGTGCCCCCCGGGTCATGGCGACATCTTCTCGACCATCTGGGAGTCCGGCCTGCTCGACACACTTCAGGACCAGGGCATCGAATATCTTTTCATCTCCAACTCCGACAACCTGGGCGCCAGGCCGTCCAGGACCCTGGCCGGCCACTTCGCCCAGTCCGGTTCCCCCTTCATGATCGAAGTGGCCATGCGGACCAAGGCCGATCGCAAGGGTGGCCACATCGTCATAGACAGGAAGACCGGTCACCTGATCCTGCGTGAGATGACCCAGGTCGACCCCCGCGACAGGGCCTCGGCCATGTCCATCCACAAGCACCCCTACTTCAACACCAACAGCATCTGGGTGAGGGTGGACGCTCTCAAGGAAAAGCTGGAGGAGCATCAAGGGGTGCTCCCGCTGCCGATCATCGAAAACCGGAAGACCGTCGACCCGACCGACCCATCGACCACCCCCGTGGTCCAACTGGAGACGGCCATGGGATCCGCGGCGACGCTCTTCGAGGGGGCCACCTGTGTCCAGGTGGACAGGATGCGCTTCCTGCCCGTCAAAACCACCAACGACCTCTTCATCATGCGATCCGACCGGTTCCACCTGACGGACTCCTATGAGATGGAGGACGGGAACTACGACTTCCCCGATGTGAAGCTGGACGAACGGTACTACAAGTACATCTCGGACTTCGATGATCGCTTCCCCTACGGGGTTCCCGATCTGGCCGCCGCCAGCTCCGTCACCATCGAGGGGGATTGGACCTTCGGCAGGGATGTCACCCTCTACTCGGACGCCCACCTGAAAGACCCGGAAAGGTCCTCCTACATACCCAATGGGCAGTACGTGGGACCCCAGGGTGTCGAGCCCGACGAGTGGGTCTGAGCCAGGGCCCGGGCAGGGGGGTTCAGCCTGTCAAGAAATGGTACCGTATTTCAGTGTTTGGTACCCACCGGCAGCAAAAAGAATCTATGATAGTGAGAAGTGCGTTTTAGGGCGCACTGGTGTACGAACCATAACGATACGCGAGGACTGATGGCAGAAGGCACGAACGGAAGACGGCGATTCTCGGACAAGTGGGGCAAGCACGAACTTGATGTCCTGGCCGTTTTATCCTCCGCCTTCCCGCAATGGCTGACCTCCCGGCAGATTGCCCAACGGGTCAAGGCCTATGCGGATTCATACGGTGAACTGGCCGACCAGGCCGCCAAGGCCGCCTTCGCCAAGCAGTTCCAGAGGGACCGGGCCAAGCTGGCCGCCATGGGCATCGCCATCGAATCCCGGCAACCCGAATACTCCTCCAAGTCGGAGGGGCAGGATTTCGCCTCCTACCGCCTGCAGCTGGGAGATGAGCCCCGCATCCGTGTGCACTTCGCCCAGGAGGAGATGCCCGTCCTGGCCGCCGCAAACTACCTGGCCCGTTCCATTGCCATGTCCCAGGAGGCCTGCGAGGAACCGGTGCGGCCCCTGTCACGCACCACCCCGCGCGTGCCCCAGGTGCCCATCCCAGGCCTGGGGCTGGACTCCATCGCCCCCGGCCTGGGAACCCAACACCTGCCCGATGACCTCGTCAAGGTCATCGACTCACGCCGGTTCGCCGCCACTATCGACGTGGACGGGGAGAACCTGAATGTGGCCTATGCCGACTCGGATGACCTGGCCATGTTCGTCCTGGAGCACCCGGATGCCTCCATCGTGAGCCCTCAGGAGGCCGTCGACGCCTTCCACCGCAGGCTGGACGCCGCCACCAGGTTCCAACTGGCCGACGAATCCATCAGTCCCGGTGCCGCCACCGTGGTCCCCCCGGAGATCGCACGCTCCAACAAGACCGATCACATCGCCATCGACATGGATGATGATGATATGGACCTGCCCCACGCAAGGCGGGCCAGTGCCTCCTCCTTCCAGACCGGGTCGGAGGTCGACCGCCGCCTCAGGCTCATGCTCTTCCTCTCGGCCCACCTGGGTGAGGAGTTCTCCTTGAGCGAGTTGGCCGAGCGCTTCGTCGGCACTCCTCGGAGCGCCGACGAACTGCGTAAATTCGTCAACATCATCCGCAAGGACATCAACACCCTGACCACGGTCTCGGATGACGGCGAGATGGCCGGCAGCCAGTTCTTCGACATCGACTGGTCCCTCCTGGATGAAAGCGGCATCGTCTCCGCCACCAACTCCCTGGGTCTGGAACGCCTGGCTGGCATATCGCCCCAGTACCTGAGCATGCTGACCGCCTCGCTCAACTACCTGGCCCATTCGCCCCTCCTGCCGGAGGATTCCCGCACCCAGGCCGAATCCCTCTATGAGCGTCTGCGCACCCACGTGGGGCCGGGGGAGACCCCCTGGCTGAGCCTGACCGGGTATGAGACCGAGCCCAAGAGCTTCTCGGTGGTCCGCAGGGCCATCAAGACCGATTCCCTCCTGGACATGGAGTACACCGACGCCGCCGGCAGAACCAGGCGGAAGGTGGTGGCCCCGGCCAAGATCTTCGTGGATGAGGGTGTCTACTATGCCGCCGTCTGGACCGATATCGGCGACGCAGCCAAGGGCACGTCAGCCGAGGATGCCCCCTCCGACTCGGGTTCGGGATCCAAGGGAACGCATCACCTGAAACAGGGGACAGGCAGGAACCGGCAGTGGCAGGTGCTCCGCATCGCCAGAATCGAGCATGCGGATATCGTCAAACCCAGTCACAAGGTCGAGTTCCCCGATGTGCCGGTCAGCGAGCTGCGCAAGTGGAGTTTCGACAACGGCACGGCCGCGGTTTTCATCACCGACAGGCCGGACCTGCCCTACATCAAGTCCCTGCCGGGGGCATCGGTCGAACCGTGCGGCACCGGCCAGAAGGTCCACCTGACCGTCTCCTCGGACTCCTGGTTCGTGGCCTTCTGCATCGCCCACGCCAAGCACATCACCGCCGTGGCACCCAAGACCATGCGTACAATGATCCTGGCGCGGGCCCAACGGGAGATCACCATCAACGACTTTGCCGGGGACGACCACGGCGACGAGTAGGCACTCGGCGCTTTCAGGCTGCAAAAGGAGCTGATTATGCCGGGATGGGTTTGGATACCGTTGACCCTGTTCATGATTGCCATGCTGGTCATTGGGGCGATCTATGCCATACTCCACGCCATCCGGGCCGGAAAGGCCATCGGTCAGGTTGGGGCAACAATCAGCCGGCACATGCCCCAGCCGCCTGCCGGTGAGGCCGGGCATCAGGACCAGGCGGAAGGCCCTTTCTTCGCCCAACCCCTGAGCAAGGCATCCGGCCGATACTCCCAGGCCCATGCGGACCTGCTCAGGCGCAAGGACTCCAGGCGGAGGAACCATGAGGTAGCCTGGGCACGCTGGAAGCACTTCAATCGGTAAGGATGGCCGATCCCGTCCAAGCCATTCAGGGGCAGGCAGTCAATCCGGCTCCATCATCGGAGGAATATGTCAGGTCATCATTATCAGGATAGTCAGGAATCGGACCAGACGCTCAGTCCCTCGCAACGATATGCCAGGTTCAACAAGCAGCGCAGGCGCATGACGGGGGCCTCCGGACGCTTCCAGAACATGCAGCCCTTCCCCCTGGACAGGTTCCAGGTGGAGGCCATCGAGGCCTTGGAGGACGGCCAGAACGTCCTGGTAGCGGCACCCACCGGGGCCGGCAAGACCATCGTGGCAGACTTCGCGGTCTTCCTGGCCCAGGAACAGAACGTCAAGACCTTCTACACCACCCCCATCAAGGCCCTGAGCAACCAGAAGTACCACGACCTGGTGGCCCGGTACGGGGAGGACCATGTCGGCCTGCTGACCGGTGACACCTCGATCAACTCCGAGGCCGATATCGTGGTCATGACCACCGAGGTGCTGCGCAACATGCTCTATGAGCGCTCGTCCACCCTCTCGGCCCTCCGGTATGTGGTACTGGACGAAGTCCACTATTTGGCGGACAGGTTCCGGGGGCCGGTCTGGGAGGAGGTCATCATCCACCTTCCCCGGTCCACCCGCATCGTCGGGCTCTCGGCAACGGTCTCCAATGTGGAGGACTTCTCGGACTGGATCGCATCCGTTCGGGGCAAGACCAAGCTGGTGGTCTCCGAGCGTAGGCCGGTACCCCTGGAACAGCATGTTCTGGTCCAGGCAGACAGGCATACCGAGCCGGAGATCATCGACCTGTACAGGCATGACGGCTCCGGTCGGCAGACCAGCAGGATCAACCCCGGTCTGGCCAACCGACTGGCACAGCTCAACAGGCAAGGCGAGGCCAGGAGGAGCGCACGGGGACAGGATGGCGACCGCCATCGCCGGAACCGCCACGGACGCGGGGGAGCCGGGCGTCAGGACCGCCGTCAGGGGGAGCGCTACCGCCCCAGCCGGGCCGACGTCGTGGATGAGCTGGATTTCATGGGCATGCTGCCCGGCATCTACTTCATCTTCTCCAGGACAGGCTGCGACCAGGCCGTCCAACAGTGCACCCGGGCGGGTCTCCAGCTGACCACCGACAAGGAAGCGTACCGAATCCACCAGATCGTGGACTCCATGGCCGAGGGCCAGCTGAGCCATGAGGACCTGAAGGCCCTGGGGTTCACCCAGTTCAGGTTCGCCCTGGAGCAGGGCTTCGCGGCCCACCATGCCGGGGTGGTCACCCTCTTCAGACAGATAGTCGAACATCTGTTCGAACTTGGGCTGATCAAGGTGGTCTTCGCCACCGAGACCCTGGCCCTGGGCATCAACATGCCGGCACGGTGCGTGGTGGTCGAGAAGCTGGAGAAGTTCGACGGGACCGGCCACGTGGGCCTGACACCGGGGGAGTTCACCCAGCTGACCGGGCGGGCCGGCCGACGCGGCATCGACGAAATCGGACATGTGGTGGTGGTTGACCATCGCGACTTCAGCCCCGAGACCATGGCCGCCCTGTCGAGCAAGCGCGTCTATCCCTTGCATTCCAGCTTCAAACCGACCTTCAACATGGCCGTCAACCTGCTCAATTCCAGTACCTACAGCATGGCCCGCGACACCCTGGACCACTCCTTTGCCCAGTGGGAGGCCAACCAGTCGGCCTCTGAACTGGAGGCCAGAATCCGGACCCTGACCGAGGCCCTGGATGGCTACAGCGAGGCGGCCCAGTGCAGCCACGGCGACCTGATCGAGTTCATGAAGATCAGGGCCGATCTCTCCTCGGCCCAGAAGAACGATCGACGACAACTCAAGAAGCAGCGCTTCCGCAATGAACGTGAGCGCAACCGCGCCTTCAGGAGGCTCGACGAGCACATCGAGCACCTCAAAAAGAAGGAGCGCAACCACCCCTGCCGTCAGTGCCCGGATCTCCCCAAGCACATGCGGTGGGGAAACCGTTGGATTCGCGAGAACAAGGAACTCCAACAAGCCGAGGACAGGTACGAGTCTCGCACCGGCTCGGTCTCCAGGCAGTTCGACAGGATCTGCACCATCCTGACCGACCTGGGGTACATCCGCCAGGTCGACGATGAGAACTATCAACTGACCAGACGGGGGCAGCTCCTGCGGCGGATATACAGCGAACAGGACCTGACCCTGGCCCAGATTCTCGACAAGGGCATCCTGGATGACCTGGAACCCGAGGAACTGGCCGCAGCCATGTCGGGAATGGTCTATGAATCGCGCAGGGGAGTGGGGGACCAGGGTGATCCCGGTCGCCGGTCCTCCCCCCTGGCCGGAGCCATTGCCACCATGAACAGGCAGTGGGAGCTGGTCCGGGACGAGTGCGAGGATGCCGGGCTGGATCTGCCCGACGACCTGGACTTCGGCCTGGGACGGACGGTCTACGACTGGGCCTGTGGAGATTCACTCGCAACCATCCTGAAGGACACGGAGCTGACCGCCGGGGACTTTGTCCGGAACGCCAAGCGCCTTTCGGACGTGCTCACCCAGATCGTCCAGGTCGAACCCTTCCTGGGGTCGGGCGGACACCGTCTGGCACTCCGGGCCGGCATCGCCGCCGACCAGGTCAACCGTGGCATCGTGGCATATACCGGCGTGGAGTGAGGCCCAGGGCCAAGCCCCGGAATAAAAGGCAAGTCAATGCTGTTCTGTAGCTTGGAAGCACAGGACCTGAACGTAATGGAGGAAGTATGGCAGAGCGCAGCCTTCGCGGCATGAGCATCGGGGCAAAGTCACTGGAATCGGACCAGAACGTGGACTTCGCGGCCCGCAGTGAGGTCGCCTATGTCTGCCCCAAGGGCCATCGGACCATCCTGCCCCTGGCCGAGGGCGCCGAGGTTCCCCAGGACTGGGAGTGCCGTTGCGGTCAGATTGCCCACCTGGAGGGCAACGAGGACGAGGGGATCGGCAAGAACGGGAAGCCGACCAGGACCCACTGGGACATGCTCCTGGAGCGCCGTTCCGAGGAGGAACTGCAGACCGTGCTTGACAAACGGCTCAAGATGCACCATGAAGGCTGGTTCCCGGACTATGAGTGAGTCCGCGTATCGCTCTTCATACATTTTTTGACCTGCAGATGAGGTGAAACCGGAATTTGAATACGATGACCCAAACAGCCCGTAAGGTAGTGCTGCTGGATCTGGATGGCACGCTGACCTCATCCCATCCAGGCATACTGGCATCGGTGGTCAAGGTGTTCGAGGAACTGGACCTTCCCATACCTGATGAGGCCGCACTGCGCAGGTTCATCGGCCCGTCCATCGCGGTTTCCCTGCAGCGGAACCATGTTCCTGAAAGCCGGATCCAGCACGGCGTACAGATTTACCGACACTACTATGCCGCTGTGGACGCCTTCCCCGATCCGTCGAATCCAAACGCCCGGGTGCCCGGCTGTCTCTACGCATCCGTTTTCCCCGGAATCATAGACCAGATGGATGTGATGAGGAAGCAGGGATTCATCCTGGCCGTTGCCACCTGCAAGCCCGAATATCAGGCCATTCCCGTCTGCGACCACTTTGGCCTGACGAATCATCTCGATGCGATTTACGGTGCCAGCACCGATGCCAGCCGAGCAACCAAGGACAAGGTCATCGCCTATGCCTTCGACGGACTGGGATTCTCTCCGGAACGCGGCGACAGGGCACTCATGGTCGGCGACCGTTGGACAGATGCCGATGGGGCCCGGCGGATGGGTCTGGACTGCCTGGGCTGCGGCTGGGGCTACGCAGAACCTGACGAGCTGAAGAATCACGGGGCCTACAGGATCATCGATCGTATAGATCAGCTATCAGAGGCCGTCGGCGAGTATTTCGCCTAAACCACTGAACACGATCGGATCAAGCGAGAGAATTGTCGTTTCACTTGACGCCGATAATGTACGTTATGTCAAATTGGATATCGATTATGGGATGCCCACTCATCCAGCACTACCCGTGCGATGTCTGGTCCGCATGGTCAATCAGACTGTCAGGCTCATAACAGCAGAACAGATTCACCTGTGGGTACCGCTGCATACGTGAGTTACATGGAGTTCGGGAATACCTGAATGCGTGCACGCATGTGTGCGCGAATTCGCACGAGAGCGACAAGCCGGAAGGGTCAAGCTTCCTGACGCTGCCTGTGCTGGAGCTCCAGGCGCTTACGCAACCGCATGGCCGTCAGCTCATCAATGGGCCTGTCGGGCAGGCCCGAACGAACCTGGCCACTTTCCAGATCGACATGGTCGCAGGTCTCCAGATCCACATCCATACGATGCCAGATGGCCCCCACGGAAATCGCGAAGACCGCCCTGCCGGACTTCATCAGCGCGAAGACCTGGTCTGGCCCGTTGCACTCGATCACCTGGCCCCCGTCACAGACCACCGTGACATCCTCGAGTTGCGCCGTGGTTCTCCTGGTCAGGTAGGCAACCGTCGCCGTGGCATTGACCAGGTTGACCCCGGCATCCAGCAACCGCTTCAGAACAGCGAGTATGACCACGTCCTTGAAGGAATACAGCCTGCGGGAACCGGACCCGTGCGATGACTTGATGGATGGCTCCACTATCCTTTTCCGGGCCCAGTAATCCAGCTGCCGGTAGGTGATGCCGGCCACCTTGGCCGCCACCGTACCCCCATATCCGCGGGTGATTCCCTCGGCCTGCTCAGGTGTGAAGAGTGCCCCCTGAATCAGATGGTCCGGGCTGCCGAAAGAGACCTCTCCCCCGCCCTCGGATCCCGTCCGATCGGTCATGGTAACTCCTCCTACCTGGTGGAACCGGTCACTACCTGGCGACAACCGCCTTGTTGTCGAAAAAGACCAGCCGGAACTTGCCGATCATGATCTCATCACCGTTGTGCAGATCAGCCTGGTCGACCCGTTCCCGGTTGACATAGGTTCCGTTCAGACTTCCCGTGTCCTGGACCTGGAAGCCGCCCGGAACCCTACGGAAGATGGCATGTGCCCTGGAGACCGTGGAATCATCGAGGAGGATGTCCGCCTTGGGATCCCTGCCTACACTCACCTGGTCCTGGTCGAGCAGGTACCGGGACCCTGAAACCGCTCCCCGGGTCGAGATGAGCAGGGCCGTACCCTCTGGCAACCGGGCCATCGTATCCAGGTCATCCTGGGTCAGAGGGCGGTCTCCATTGGACGTCACCGGAATATTCAGAGCGGGCATACCGATGATGGTGGTTTCTCCCGCAGTTGGAATAGGTTCTGTCATAATGCTCTATTCTACAGTCTTTGCGTACTGATAATCCTGGCCACGACGAACTTGGTCGATTTTTACACTATTGGACTGCTCAACACCGACCGAGGCATGGTATTGGACCTTGATTCTGGACCCCACACCGCCGGCGATCTGGATGGCATTCTGGAGGGCATCGGGGTCGCCTATGGCTCTGATTGTGTAGGGAGCCTTCATCTTTTTCCCATCACATTCCAGACCGGACTTGGTATCCAGGAAATAGGTGCTGGTGACCACCCGCACGTCACCGAAGGAGATGACCTCGGCACCTGCGTTTCGGAGCTCCTCGATCAGATTGAACATGGTGGTGGCGTCGACCCGGTCGGTCTCCTCGGAGATGGTGACCACCACTCCCCTGCCCTGGGCAGGAAGCCGCCCGGACAGGAGGCCCGAGCTCTGCTCGTTCTGCTGGGCGATCCTGGCGGCTTCCTTCTGCTTGTCTGCGGCCGACTTGATCGAGGCGAGCTGCTGGTTGAGCTGGCTCTTGCGCTCCTCCAGCTTATCGACCTGGGTGCTGGTCTCATCCAGGAGCCGAACCAGCTCCTCCTCGGAGAGTGACTGGTAGGAGGATTGGTTGTTGTGGACCTGAACGGCGTAACCGAAACCCAGGAGGGCGCACATCAGCGCAACCAGTACGCTGGTGACCAGACGAGCCCGGTTGGCGTTGGCATTCAGCGATCTGGGTGGTCTGCGGCGCACCACCGGGAAAGCACCGGTCTGGGTGTCATCGTCATTGGCATGCACCCTCCCCTTGGCCTTGGGAGGGATGCTCTTGGGGAGTCTGTCTCCGTTCTTATGCGTGAAAGGCCTCATTTGGTGGTCATCCCCTGAAGATGAAACGACGGATGGATGAGACGTTGGAGAAGATGCGGATGCCCAGGACCACGATGACGGCCGTGGAGAGCTGGGAGCCCACACCCAGCTGGTTGCCCAGGAAGACCAGAAGGGTTGCGGTGATTACGTTGGATATGAAGGAGACCACGAAGACCCGGTCGGAGAAGCTGCGCTCGAAGTAGGAGCGGATGGCACCCACCAGTGCATCAAGGGCCGCCACGACCATGATGGGCAGGTAGGGCTGAAGGCCGATGGGGATGTCCGGTTGCAGGAAGATGCCCGCTACAACGCCGAGAACCAGTCCGAGTACTGCCGTCATATTCACTGACTCCTTTTGGCATAGGAAAGGTTGGGAAGTCCAAGGGCGTTCAGGGTGATTTCACGCTCCTTGGAGATATTGACCGTGATATTGGCCTTTTTGAAACTGCTGAGCCGGCCTTGGAGGTCTTCGCGTTGAAGGATGTCTCCCAGCCGGGACTGGTCGCCGATGGCCTCGATCCGGTATGGGGCCTGGATGGAGGCCGTGCCCACCAGGATGGTCTGTCCTGCCGTCCTGACCGAGGTCTGTGTGCCGATCCGGTTCCCGTTGATGGAAATGGCCTCGGCTCCGGCCGACCAGAGCTTGGCCAGGAACCACTGCAGATCCTGGTCGGTCACGGTCTTAATCGGGTCACCCTTGTCCTGGGAATCCTTGGAGGCAATCGGGTTGGCCAGGGTGATGACGACGCCTTCCCCCCTGACCTGAGAAGACCCGTTGGTCACGTCATCCCGGGCCTGGGACTGACTCAGGGCAGGGGCTCCGGCCTTGGCAGACAGACCCTCGATCTTTCCCCTGAGCGAGGAGATGTCTCGGGAGAGTGCGTCGGAACGCTTGTTCACATCCTCCACCTGGGAGATCAGCTTCTCCCGGACCTTCTGACGGGGATCCTTGTGGAGCACCTGGACAATGCCTGTCCCTGCCAGCCCGACCAGGACGCAGATGGCAAAGACCAGGATGCGGTTGAGCCAGATACTGAAGATGGAGCGGTCCTCCCTGGGCAGCAGGCGTGCATCCTCGAACATGGGGTCCATGGGCCGGTTGGTCAAGTCATCGATCAGCCGCAGGGACTCGTCGGCAAGCCTCCTGCGATGGACGGCCGCGGTGGCGCTGTCAACCGTCATGCGGTCCACATACCTGGTCTCCAGGTTGGCCGTCGAATGAGAAAAGACCGCCCTCCGGTGGATCAAGGCACGGTCGGGCGGCACGGGGAATGAAACCGGGGTTGGGCTGGGGTCAGTCATGATCGCTGTCCGACCTGAGGAGGCCTATTCCCTGATAGGCGTATATCAATCCGGCCAGCCAGTATAGGGCCACCCCCCAAATGACGGCGCCCAGGGCCACGAGATGGAAGATACGGAAGAGGGGGGTGCGCCCCACGTCGGCAAAGATCAGGGCGGGTATGGCCAGCATCAGAACAGCCGTCCCCGTCTTCCCTGCAAAGTGGACAGGGAGGGGACCGTAGTCATGCTGTGCCAGGACCAGGGTCAGGATACCCAGAAGGACATCGCGCGCCCCCACCAGTACCATCAGCCACCAGGGCAGGATATCGGCGATGCTCAGGGCCAGGATCGAGCAAAGGATCAGCAACCTGTCGGCCACCGGATCAAGAATCTGCCCAAGCTTGCTCACCTGGTTGAACCGCCGGGCGATGATTCCGTCCACCCCGTCCGAAAGGGCCGATATGAGAAGCACCACCAGGGATATGATCAGATGTCGGTTTGCCACCAGGTAGGCAATCAGGGGTATGGAGCAGATACGAAGCAGGCTGATGACGTTGGGGATGGTGAATATCACCGACCTTGGTTCAGGACTGTACCTGCTGCGCGAAATTCGATCAATCAGAGCCATCATGCTACATTCTAGAAGCTTGGAGGGCCGTGACGATAATGGCGCGTGCCCCCACCCCGTAGAGACGGTCCATGAGGTTGTTGACCTGATCCTTGGGGACCATGGCCCTGACCGCCACCCACTGCTTGTCGTGGAGTGGCGAAACGGTGGGTGATTCGAAGCCCGGGGTGATTCCGACCGCTTCAGCGACACGTTCGACGGGGATGTCGTAGTCCATCAGGACATAGCGTTGGGCGGTCAGGACGCCTTCCAGCCTCCGAGACATGACGGCCAGACGCTCATCATCGGAATCCAGATGGGGCGACCTGATCAGGATCCCCTCGGAATGAAGGATGGGATCCCCGAAGATGCGAAGGCCGGCATTGCGCAGGGTGGTGCCGGTGGAGACCACATCGGCAATCAGATCGGCCACCCCGAGTTGAACGGAGGACTCGACGGCCCCATCCAGATGGATCAGTTCCGCCTTGAGTCCCTTACCGGCCAGGTAGTCCTCAAGGAGCCGGTCGAAGGAGGTGCCGATCCGCTTCCCGTCCACATCCTGCAGGGTACGGATGGGACTGGAATCAGGAGCCGCGAAACGGAAGGTCGAGACGCCGAAACCCAGCTTCAGGGCCTCGACGGCCTGCGTGCCGGAGTTCAGCAGGAGATCGCGCCCGGTGATGCCCAGATCGACCGTACCCAAGCCGACATAGACCGCAATGTCGTTGGGCCGCAGATAGAAGAGCTCTATGCCGTTGTCTACGTCTTCGACCACCAGCTGCCGGTCGTTGGAGCGCAGCCGGTATCCCGACTCTGACAGCAACCTCCATGCCGGCTGTGACAGCATACCCTTGTTGGGTACCGCAACCTTCAGCATGGTGACCTCCTTAGTACGGCAGCGAATCTATGACGGATGGAAGGGTGGCTCACAGATGCCGGTAGACATCCTCCAGGCTGATGCCCCTGTCGATCATCATGACCTGCAGGTGATACAGCAGCTGGCTCATCTCCTCGGCAGTCCGATCCACTCCCTCGTATTCGGCCGCGATCCAGGTCTCACCGGCCTCCTCGGCGATCTTCTTGCCGATGAAGTGCGTACCCTTGTCCAACTCATCCACGGTAAGTGAACCAACTGTGCGCTCCCTGGCCTTGGCTGAGAGCTCCTTGAACAGCTCATCGAAGGTCTTCATTGGTCATCGTCCCCCGTTCTTTCTGTCCGGACCTGTCAGTCCCTGTACCGTTCCTGGGCGGCCCGCCTGATCTGGTCGATGGCCTTGGCCGGATCATACGCCGCATAGACGGCTGAACCCGCCACCAGGACATCGGCTCCGGCCTCGGCGACGATGGGGGCCGTGGTTGGGCTGACCCCGCCATCCACCTGGATGTGCGTTCCCAGCCCACGGGCGCTTATCTCGTTGCGGAGACGACGGGTCTTGGCCATCTGGTTGTCCAGGAACTTCTGGCCGCCGAAGCCGGGCTCCACGGTCATGACCAGGATCATATCGAACTCTTCGAGGATGTCGAAGATGGGTTCGACGGGCTCGGCAGGTCGCACGGCCAGACAGGCCTTGACACCCATATTGTGCAACTGGCGGGCCAGGCGGACCGGGGCATGGACGGCTCCGGTATGGAACGTGACGGATGCGACACCCAGCTTGGCAAATTCCGGGGCCCATCGGTCGGGGTCCTCAATCATCAGATGCACATCGACCGGCAGGTCGGTCACCTGGCAGATCCGTTCCACCACGGGCTCCCCGAGCGTCAGGTTGGGGACGAAGTGATGGTCCATCACATCTACGTGGACCATGTCGGCCGTGGAAATGGCCCTGAGGTCCCGCTCCAGGTTGGCGAAATCGGCGGAAAGGATGCTGGGTGCTATCTGAATGCTCATGAATCTCATTCTATGTTGTACGACAGACCGGTGACCCTAATTCAAGCCCTGGTCGTGCCCATCGTGGTTCCCGGCCCGGGCGTCCCTGTCCCGACTGCCCTCGCAGATGGCCTCCTGCCGTTTCTCCAGCTCGGTGATGGTCCGCAGCTTTTCGGCCAGGAGGGAGGTCGGCTTGCCCCTGCGCAGGATGATGACGAAGGCGACAGCGGCCAGGAGGAAGACCGTCATGGAGACCCAGACGTTCACCCTGACCCCAAGGAACTCGTGGGCGAAGTCGATGCGGAGGGCCTCGATCCAGGTGCGCCCCATGGTGTACCACATGACGTACAGGGCGAAGAGGGAACCGGCCTTGAGGATCCTGATGGCCCGGTGACCGATCCAGACCAGGAGGGCCGCCCCGATCAGATTCCATATCATCTCGTAGAGGAAGGTGGGCTGGAAGAGGGTGCCGGTTGGGCAGGTGGCTCCGTCATAGCATTGCTCGCTGCTGCCGATGGCGGAACCTGCGGCATCGATTTTCAGTCCCCAGGGCAGGGTCGTGGGAGCCCCGTAGAGCTCCTGGTTGAACCAGTTGCCCAGACGCCCGATGGCCTGGGCCACCAGGAGGGCCGGGGCCACGGTGTCGGCCAGAAGGGCGGTCGGATAGCCCTTGTGGCGGCACCAGGCCCATGCTGCCAGGGCTCCCAGCAGGATGGCCCCCCAGATGCCCAGGCCGCCCTGCCAGATTCGGAGGATGTCGGCAGGGTTACCCTTGGCCCCGAAGTACCGCTCGGGGGTGGTGATGACATGGTAGAGCCGGGCACCGATGATGCCGGCGGGTACCGCACAGATGGCGATGTCCAGGATCTGCTCGGACCGTCCACCGACCTTCCTCCAGCGTCTGGCGGTGATCCAGGCGGCCACGACGATGGCCAGAAGCATGGTCAGAGCGTAGAATCTGATGGTGACCGGCCCCATGTGAATGCTGGATATTCCTGGCGATGGAATGTAGGCAAACGTCATAAGACCCACAGTTTAGCCCCTGGGCCTTACAGCCCCGTCACCTCTTGACCTGGCTGATGCCCCAGCGCAGGTCGGAGCAGACGGAAGCCAGGTCGTCCAGGGCCCGTTTGCGGTCCTTGCGGGGTCTGCCCTGGTCATCCAGAAGGCAGTGAACCAGGGCGGAACCGACAATGACCCCGTCCGCATAGGCACCGACCTGGGAGGCCTGTTGGGCGGTCGAGACACCGATGCCCACGCAGACGTAAGGAGCTCCGGCACGCCTGACCCGGGCCACCAGTTCCCTGGCCGACCCGGACATACTGGTCCGTTCACCGGTCACACCCATCCGGGAGGTGGCATAGACGAACCCCCTGGCTGCGCGTGATGTGAGCTCCAAGCGATCATCTGCGGAATCGGGCGACACCAGGTAGATCCGGTCAAGACCATACCGGTCGGACTGCTCGATCCACTCCCCCGATTCATCGACGATCAGGTCGGGGGTGACCAGTCCTGCACCGCCGGCATCGGCCATCCCCTCCGCGAACTCGGCCACCCCATAATGCATGATCAGGTTCCAGTAGCTCATGA
This sequence comes from Bifidobacterium indicum, assembly GCF_036987015.1. Classification (NCBI taxonomy): domain Bacteria; kingdom Bacillati; phylum Actinomycetota; class Actinomycetes; order Bifidobacteriales; family Bifidobacteriaceae; genus Bifidobacterium; species Bifidobacterium indicum. The sequence goes on along the minus strand of NZ_BTXM01000001.1, from coordinate 432,250 downwards.
CCAGGGCCTTGGCACCATCCTCCTGGACCTGCCGGACGGCATCGAAGACACCTCCGACCGTGACCCCCTGGTCAATGGCGCACTTGGCGGCCGCCTGAATCACGGGACCATCCATGACCGGATCGCTGTAGGGCAACCCTATCTCGACAATATCGACCCCGTTCCGGACCATGACCCGCATGGCCTCCAGGGAGGTGGGTTCGTCAGGGAATCCATAGGGGAAGTACCCGATGAAGGCGGGTCTGCCCTCCTGGCGGAGAGCCTCCAGGGTGGCCGCCACCGGACTGGTCCTGCGGCTGAATCCCCTGGGTTGGGCGGAAGCCGCTGCCTGTCTTGATTGGTCGACCATCATCGGTCCTCCTCTTTCGTTTGACCGCCCTTGTCCTGTCCGCCCTGGGCCTCCAAGGCGCTGGCCTCCTCCTCGGACAGATATCCGAACCACCTGCCCGCCGTGGCCACGTCCTTATCGCCCCTTCCCGAAATGTTGATCAGGATGACGGGATTCTCGACCCCCCTGCCCAGGAGGTCGGCAGCGGCCTTGGTGGCACCGGCCAGGGCATGCGAGGATTCCAGGGCCGGGATGATTCCCTCGGTGCGGCAAAGATCGCTGAAGGCCTGCATGGCCTCCTGGTCGGTGGCATAGTCGTACCGGACCCGACCCAGGTCGTGCAACCAGGCATGTTCCGGCCCTACCGATGCATAGTCCAGACCTGCGGAAATCGAATAGGTGTCCAGGGTCTGCCCCTGGTCATCCTCGAGCAGATAGGACCTGGTCCCCTGGAAGACACCGATCTGGCCCGTACCGGGGGTCAGACGGATGGCGTGCTTACCGGACTTGGGCCCGTCTCCCCCGGCCTCGTAAGCGTAGAGGGAAACACGGGGATCGTCAAGGAAGGTGTTCATGATGCCGATGGCGTTGGACCCGCCACCGACGCAGGCCACCACCCCGTCGGGATGGTCGATGCCGTATGCCGAAAGCTGGTCGGAGGCCTCCTCGCCGATGATCTTCTGGAAGTCCCTGACGATGGTGGGGAAGGGATGCGGACCCGCCACGGTACCCAGCAGGTAGTGGGTGGTCTCCACGTTGGTCACCCAGTCGCGCAGGGCCTCGTTGATGGCATCCTTGAGAATCCTGGTCCCGGTCGTCACCTCGACGACCTCCGCCCCAAGCATCCGCATTCTGGCCACGTTCAGGGCCTGCCTACGGGCGTCGATCTGGCCCATGTAGATGCGGCACTTGAATCCCAGGAGGGCGCAGACCGTAGCCGTGGCCACTCCGTGCTGACCGGCCCCGGTCTCGGCTATGACCCGGTTCTTCCCCATCCGCTTGACCAGAAGGCCCTGGCCCAGGGCGTTGTTGATCTTATGGGCACCGGTGTGGTTCAGGTCCTCCCGCTTCAGGAAAACCCTTACCTGACCGCCCACCCGGCCGCTGATCAACTCGGCGAACCGGGGGGCAGGAGTCAGGGCCGATGGCCGCCCCACATAGACATGGTTGAGTCTGCCCAGCTCCTTCTGGAAGTCCGGATCGGACTTGGCCTGCCCGTATACCCGTTCCAACTCGTTCAGGGCACCCACCAGGGCCTCGGGGACGTACCGCCCTCCATAGGGGCCGAAGTAGGGGCCGTCATGGGTCGAGAGGGGCATGGCCTGGGAGGCCTTGAACCGGTGACCTGCCTGGACCAGCATCCGGACAGTCCCCTCCTGGTCCTGGGATGTGACCAGCCCCTCCCCGATCAGGACCGCATCGGCCCCCGCCTTGGCATACTGCTCAAGTTCAACCGTGCCGAAGACCCCAGATTCAGCCACCTTGACCACATCCTCGGGCAGGTTGGAGGACAGCCTGGCATACTGGTCCACATCGACGCTCAGGTCCTTCAGGTTCCGGGCGTTGATGCCGATCACCCTGGCACCGGCCGCTATGGCCCGATCGATCTCCTTCCGGTCATGGGTCTCAACCAGGGCGGTCAGTCCCAGACTCTCGGCCAGGACCAGAAGATGCCTGAGCCGTGTGTCATCCAGGGCGGCCACGATCAGGAGGATCATGTCGGCCCCGTTGGCCCTGGACTCCCAGACCTGATAGTCGGAGACGATGAAGTTCTTGTTGAGGACGGGGATGCCGACAGCCTCCCTGACCTGGCGTAGGTCGTCGAGGGAACCCAGGAAGCGCCTGCCCTCGGTCAGGACGGATATGGCCGAGGCCCCTCCGTTGGCATATTCCCTGGCCAGTGCGGCCGGGTTCTTGATGTCCGCCAGGAATCCCTTGGAGGGCGAGGCACGCTTGATTTCGGCGATGACGGGAATGCCGGCACTCTCCTTGAGAAGGAGGGCCGCATCCAGGGGCCTGCGCTTCAGCTGACGGACCTCTTTCTTGAGCCTCTCCAGGGGGATTTCCCGCACCCGAGCCCTGGCATCCTCCACGGCACCGGCCACCAGTTCGTCCAAAACGGTCATAGAGCCCTTCCCTCCAGCCTCATGAGTATTCACTCCCTTTACCTTAGCGTCTGTCTGCATCCGCGTCCCCATCCACTTCCTGGGCATCGCCCCGGACCCGGCCGCCCTGGACCGCCTGCAAGGGTCCTCCGGCCTCGAAGCATGACCTGGCACCGGTGTGACAGGCCGCCCCCACCTGGTCCACTTGCACAAGGAGGGCGTCACCGTCACAGTCCAGACTGACCCCCTTGACATACTGGACGTGCCCGGAAGTGTCTCCCTTACGCCAGTATTCCTGCCGGGACCGCGACCAGAAGGTGACCCTGCCCGTGGTCAGGGTCCGTCTGAGGGCCTCCTCGTCCATGTACCCCACCATGAGCACCTGAAGGCTGTCATACTGCTGGATGACGGCGGCCACCAGACCCTGGTCATCCTTCTTGAGTCTGGCCGCTGTCTCCGGGTCCAATTGCGATTCCTTCTTGCTCGAGGACTGTGACATTGGTCCCCAACCTCCTTGTTGCTTCGGCTCATCCGACCGATCCCGGTCTGTTCTTCCTTGTAGGGTGTGGTGCTCCCGCCCGGCCTGGAAACACCAGGCGGCATGGATTCATCAGGGCTGGTTCAGGCCTGCCATCGAACCGGATACCCGGCCGCTTGGAGCGCCTGCTTGACCTCCTGGACGGACACCTGGCCGAAATGGAATACGGAGGCCGCCAGGACCGCATCGGCCCCGGCCTTGACTGCAGGGGGAAAGTCGGCGACCTTGCCGGCACCACCGCTTGCAATGAGGGGAAGGGAGACTGCCTTGCGCACATCGGCAATCATCTCCAGGTCGAATCCCTGACGGGTGCCGTCGGCATCCATGGAGTTGAGGAGGATCTCACCCGCACCCAGCTCCTGGGCCTGTTTGACCCAGGCTACGGCATCGATCCCGGTGGACTGGTGGCCCCCCATGGTGGTCACCTCATACCCCGAGGTGACCCCCTTTGCAGTGGACCTGCGGGCATCGACCGAAAGCACCAGGACCTGACGACCGAATAGTGCGGCGATATCGCCGATGACCTTCGGATTGACAATGGCAGCCGTGTTGATGCCGACCTTGTCGGCCCCCGACCGCAGGAGGGTGTCGACATCCTCCGGGGTACGCACGCCCCCGCCGACGGTGAGGGGGATGAAAATCTGGTCGGCGGTACGCCTTACCAGGTCCACCATGGTGGACCGGCCGCTCCCCGAGGCGGTCACATCCAGAAAGGTCAGTTCGTCGGCACCCTGGTTGTAGTAGGTCGAGGCCAACTCGACCGGGTCACCCGCATCACGCAGGTTCTTGAAGTGGACCCCCTTGACCACTCGCCCCTGATCGACATCCAGACAGGGAATGACACGAACCGCTACCGTCATGCCACCCACCTTCCTCGCCCGGACCAGTCTTCTTGAGGCACCACCCTAGTGCCGGATCCTACGGCCCATCAACAGGTGTCCACATTACAGAACGGACAGGTCCGCATGAGCCCGACCGGATCAGGCCTGGAGCCTGATGGACTTGGCCGCCAGCTGGCCGCAGGCCCCGTCTATGTCGGAACCGCGCGTATCCCGCATGGTGGCGGCGACACCGGCCCCATGGAGGATATCCAGGAAGCGCTGCTCGTCCTCAGGCTTGGAGGCCGTCCAACGCGACCCTTCGATCGGGTTCAGGGGGATGGGATTCACGTGTGCCCAGTCATCCCCGTAATGGTTGAGCCGCTTGGCCAGGAGGCGGGCGTGCTCGGCCTGGTCGTTGATGCCCCGCATCAGGGCATACTCGATGCTGACCCGCCTGCCGCTGGCCAGATAGTAGTCATGGGCCGCATCCAGGACCTGGGTGGTGTTGAAGCGGCGGTTCATGGGAACCAGCTCGTCACGCAGCCTGTCGCTGGGCGCATGGAGGGAGACGGCCAGACGGACGGGGATCCCCTCCTTGATCAGTTTGCGGATGCCGGGAACCACTCCGACAGTGGAAATGGTGATGTTGCGGGCCGAAATACCGAACCCCTTGGGCGGAAGGGCGCTGATCTGCCTGACGGCGGAAAGGACGGCACGGTAGTTCCCCATGGGCTCCCCCATCCCCATGAAGACGATGTTGCTCAGCCGCCCAGGGCCTCCGGCGACCTGGCCGGATCGCATCATGTGGGAGGCCGCCCTGACCTGTTCGAGGATCTCACCGGTCGACATGTTCCTGGTCAGACCCAGGTGACCGGTGGCGCAGAATGGGCAGCCCATTCCACAGCCGACCTGGCTGGAGATGCAGAGTGTGGCCCTGGTGGGATACCGCATCAGGACCGATTCGATCCTCGACCCGTCAAACAGCTCCCAGAGGGTCTTCACGGTCGTGCCCTGGTCCGCCTTCTGGACGGTCACCGGGGTGATCAGGTCAGGGAAGAACCGTTCGGCCGCCGACTTTCGTCCGGTCGCAGGGATGTCGGTGAAGGTATCGGCATCGGTGGATAGATGGTTGAAGTAATGGTTGGCCAGCTGGGAGACACGGAATTTCGGCAGACCCAGCTCACCACATACCTCCTGGCGTTCCTCCTGGTCCATGTCGACGAAGTGCCGTGGTGGTTTTCCCCTACGCGCATGGTCGGCAGCCAGGACGTCCCTGAAATCACCCTCCCCACCCCCGGGGGTGATACCGGTTTCAGGCTTGGTACCGTCCATCTCTTCGTCTGTCATATCTCGACCCCATCCTGATATCTACCGTTTGAACAATTCCTGGAAACCCTGGACCTGTCGGCAGGCGAACAGACCGTCATCCTGGTCACAGACCAGTGGTCAAAAGGACCAGTGTGATGAAGGGTGCGGACATGAGGATGGAATCCACCCTGTCCAGCACCCCACCGTGCCCCTTGAGGAGGTGGCCCATGTCCTTGATGCCCAAGTCCCTCTTGATCAGCGAGGCACTCAGATCACCGAAGGTGCCGGTGGCCCCGACCATGATGCCCATGACCAGGGCGACCCACCAGATCCGTCCCCAGTCGGCCATGGGATAGGTTGCCGCGAAGATGACCAATGCGCCGACCAGGCAGCAGAGCATGGAGCCGGTCAACCCTTCCAGGGACTTGCCGGGAGAGATGCGGGGTGAAATCTTGTGCCGACCGAAGAGGGACCCGAAGAGGAGCCCTCCGATATCGCTCAGGGCAGGCAGGAAGATCACCATGAAGGCATGTGCGGCAGGGTGCCCCCCGAAGGTGGTGGGCAGGGTGATCAGGCAGGCCAGGAGGGTGATGTAGATGACGGTCAAAATGGTGACACCGACATTGGCCAGGCTGCCGGCTTGTGACCTTCCCCCCTCGGCTTCATAGGAGGCGTCGGCCGTGGTATCAGCGTCCTTGCCCGATAACTTGGCATCGACGGCCTTGACCAGGCGGCCTCCCAGGTGGTGCCTTCGTGTGGCTGCAAGCGCCCCGACCAGGGCCGTGACCAGGACTCCGACCGTCATGACCGCCACATGGTCGGGAGCGTAGAAGGAGGCCAACATGGTGGCGGCTGAGCAGACCCACAGCTCCACCACCGGTATGTGCATACCGACGGTGGCGAAATCCACCCTGAGCTCCCAGAGCCCCAAGGTCATGAAGATGACGATCAGAAAGATGAAGGCATCGATGCGGACCAGGATACAGGCCAGGATGATGACCACCAGGAGGGCGCCGGTGGCCACCGCCTGGGGCATGTTACGACCGGTACGCCTGTTCAGGGATGCGACCGCATCCTGACCTGCCTTCTGGGCGGGGTTTTCCTTAGTACTCATGAATGGCGGACCCTTCCGAGTGCATCAGACCTCGAGAATCTCCTTCTCCTTGGCCTCCAGGAGCTGATCGATCATATCGCTCTTCTGCCTGGTGATGGTCTCCAGCTCCTTCTGCAGCCGGTTGCCCTCATCCTCACCCAGGTCGCCGTCCTTGACCTTGGCCTCCAGATCCTCCTTGACCTTGCGACGGATGTTGCGAACGGCGACCTTGCCCTCTTCGGCCTTGGTCTTGGCGATCTTGACGTAGTCGCGGCGACGGTCCTCGGTCAGTTCGGGCATGGTCACGCGAATCACGTTGCCGTCACGATTGGGGTTGACACCCAGATCGGAGTCCCTGATGGCCTTCTCGACCGCGCCGGCCTGGGAGGCATCGAAGGGGGTCACCGCCAGGGTCCTGGGCTCGGGCACGCCGATGGAGGCCAGGGCCTTGATGGGGGTGGGTGCACCATAGTAGTCCACCATGATGTCATTGAGGAAGGAAGGATTGGCCCTGCCCGTCCTGATTCCCGCGAAGTTCTCCTTGGTGGCCTCGATGGTCTTGTCCATCTGCGTCTTGGCCTGATCCACCACTGTGGTCATGATCTGCTCCTTGCTGCTGGGTGCATTCCTGCTCACTGCAGGCTCTGCCTGTCAACTACTCTACGGCCTGTGGCCCGCTTGGACCAAGACGGCGGCTGTACGGTCAGCGGGCGGTGTCCTGCCCGTTCATGACCAGTGTGCCGAGTTCCTTACCCTGGAGGGCACCCGTGACGTTGCCGGTCCCCTCAAGTCCGAAGACCCGAATCGGCATGGCATTGTCCCTGGCCATGGACAATGCCGAGGCATCCATGACGGCCAGGTTGTCGACCAGGGCGCGCTGGTAGCTCAGACGGGTGAACATACGGGCCGACGGATCCTTGCGGGGGTCTGAGGTGTAGACACCGTCCACCCCGTTCTTGCCCATGAGCACCTCGGAGCAGTGAATCTCCAAGGCACGCTGGATGGAGACCGTGTCGGTCGAGAAGTAGGGAAGCCCGGCACCGGCTCCGAAGATGACCACACGACCCTTTTCCAGGTGTCGGATGGCCTTCAGGGGGATGTAGGGTTCGGCGACCTGACCCATGGTGATGGCGGTCTGCACCCTGGTGGCCTGACCGGCCTGCTCAAGGAAGTCCTGGAGGGCCAGGCAGTTCATGACCGTGCCCAGCATGCCCATGTAATCTCCCCTGGAGCGCTCTATGCCGGCCTGGCTGAGCTCGGCCCCACGGAAGAAGTTCCCACCGCCGACCACTATGGCCACCTGGACTCCGGTTTTGACGGCCTGGACGATTTCCTTGGCCACGCGCTGGACCACGTCGACATCAATGCCTACCCGGCCGCCGCCGAATGCCTCACCCGACAGTTTGAGAAGCACCCTTCTCGGGGTCGACTGCCCGCCGCTCGTTGCGCCATCCACGATGCTGCGCAGGGAACGTCCTCCGAATGATTCGCTCTCAAGTCTGTCGGATCGGGTCATGCGGGAACCTTCCTTACTGCTGTAAAACCAAGCAAATGGACCGTCTTTCAGGATACCGCTGAAGACCGACAAGCACCCGGCCTCCACCTGGTTTCCCTCCCCCGGACATGACGAGAGGAGGCGACCATATGGGTCACCTCCTCTGAACGGTGAGAATCTACCCGTGCGCAATCGGCACCGGAGCGGATTTACTCCTCCTCGTCACCCTTGCCGACCTCGATGCGGGCGAAGGCCAGGGCCTCGCCACCCACCTCCTTGAAAAGGTCGCCGACGGTCTTGGAGGAATCCTTGACGTACTGCTGCTCGAGCAGGACGCTCTCCTTGAAGAAGGCATTCAGCCTGCCCTCGACGATCCTGGGGATGATCTGCTCAGGCTTGCCCTCGGCCTGGGACTTCTCGGTGGCCACACGACGCTCGGACTCCACCACATCGGTGGGGACGTCATCACGGGAGAGCCACTTGGGATTCATGGCCGAAATCTGCAGGGCCACCTCATGGGCGACCGAGGCACCGGCCTCGTCGGTGGCGATCATGGCCACGATCGACGGGGGCATCTCGACCGACTTGCGGTGGGAGTAAATCTCGACGTGCGGACCTTCGACCCTGGCGACCTGACCGATCTTGACGTGCTCATGGAAGAGGGCACCTGCCTCCTCGACGGTCTCATTGACGGTACCGGCCTTGGAGGGGGCCTTGGCAACCTGGTCGGCATCGGAGGCATCCGCCTTGGCGGCGTCCTCGATGACTTCCTTGCCGAAGTCCACGAACTGGGGGGTCTTGGCCACGAAGTCGGTCTCGGAATTGAGCTCGACGGCGTACCCGATCTGACCCTGGCCGCCATCGATGATGGTGGAGGCGATCAGACCCTCTTGGGCCTTGCGGCCCTCACGGGCACCCGCGGCCTGGATGCCGGTGGCGCGAATGATCTCCTTGGCCCGGGCGATGTCGCCATCGGCCTCGGTCAGGGCCTTCTTGACGTCCATCATCCCAGCGCCGGTCTGGTCACGCAGCTCCTTGATCAGTGCAGCGGTGATCTTTGCCATAACAACTCCTATCTGAACCGTCCCGGCACTCGGTCGGGACGGAAAGAAACGATTTTCTGGTTCACTAAGCCGAAATCACTCGGCCTTGGCGGCCTCTGCCGCAGGTGCAACCGGGGTCTCCTCGGACTTGGGGGCCTCAGCCTCGGCAGCCTCGCCCTCCTTGTTCTCAAGCAGGTTCTTCTCCCACTCGGCCATGGGCTGGTCGCCGGTCTCCTCGGCCTTGGCGGCCTTGCCGGATCGCTCCAGCAGACCATCGGCAACCGCGTCAGCCATAAGGCTGGTCAGGAGTTCCACGCCACGGATGGCATCATCGTTGGCGGGAATCGGGTAATCGACCAGTTCGGGGTCGGTGTTGGTGTCGACCAGGGCCACGACAGGGATACCCAGCTTCTTGGCCTCGGAGACAGCCAGGGCCTCCTTGTTGATGTCGACCACGAAGAGGACGGAGGGGGTGCGGTTCATGTTGCGGATACCGCCAAGCTGACGCTCCAGCTTGTCCTTTTCGCGACGGAGCAGAAGCAGTTCCTTCTTGGTCAGACCGGAGCCGTGGACATCATCGAAGTCCATCTCCTCAAGTTCCTTCAGACGGCCGACCCTCTTGGTCACTGTTTGGAAGTTGGTCAGCATGCCACCCAACCAGCGCTCGGACACATAGGGCATGTTCACCCTGGTGGCCTGGGTCTTGATGGCCTCCTGGGCCTGTTTCTTGGTGCCGACGAAGAGAACGGTGCCGTTGTGGGCCACGGTCTCCTTGATGAAATCGTAAGCCTTGTCGATCAGGTCGAGCGACTTGAAGAGGTTGATGATGTGGATCCCGTTGCGCTCCATCAGGATGTACTGCTTCATCTTGGGGTTCCAGCGACGGGTCTGGTGCCCGAAGTGAACGCCGGCCTTCAACATCTCGCTCATGGTGATCTGTGCCATGTCATTGCCTTTCATTGTCGGTTATTGCCTGGCCATGTGCGCCTGCGTGCAGCCCCGAACAGGGCCGACCGACACAGGGCGTCGCGGACATGACGCGATGTACGTGTGCCTGGTTGGATACAGGATTGTAAAAGACCACCCGTGACAGTGGCTCTCACCGAATGGCACACGAGTTCCTACTATACCACCTGCAGTTGATTTCAATGCAGGGCCGAACCGGTCTCCGGAGCCACTCACCGACCCGATCGAAGCGCCTGCATGGCCTTCCGCCTGACATCCTTCTCCAGGCGGTCGATGTAGACATGCCCATCCAGGTGATCGCACTCGTGCTGGATCATCCGGCCCATGATCCCCCGCCCCTCAAGTGTGATGGTCTGCCCATCCAGGTTGATGCCATGCGCCTTGGCATACTCGGCCCTCCTGGTCGGGTACCAGAGGTCGGGCAGGGAGAGGCATCCCTCCTCACCGTACTGCTCACCATCGGTCTCGTCGATGACCGGGTTGATCATGTACCCCACCTTGCCGCCGACGTTGTAGGAGAAGACGCGCAGACTCACACCGATCTGGTTGGCCGAAAGGCCGGCCCTGCCCGGGTCGTCCACCGTGTCGACCAGGTCCTGGACCAGGCTTCTGACGGCCGGGGTGATGGTCTTGACCGGGTCGCAGGGGGTGCGCAGCACCGGATCGGGGACCACTCTGATGGTACGGATTGCCACTATTCTTACTCCTTGCCTGTGCTGTCTTCCTGGTCATCCCGGTCGGCCTCGCAGCGGCCCTCGTCGTTCGCGTCAGGCCGTGTATCGGCCCTGGTTTCACGGAGCATACCGGAGACGTTGGCCAGGGAGTCGCTCACGGTCGACTTGGCCTTGGCCACCAAGGGATTGGCATTGACTGCCGACTTGCCCGAATTCCTCGGAGCATAGAGGACCCTGTCGATCACGTCGGCATACTGCTTGAGAACCTCCGGCCGGACCACTTTCATACTGGGGGTCAGGGTCTTGTCCTCCTCGCTGAAGTCCTTGTCGAGGATGACGAACTTCCTGACCGATTCGGCCCGGGAGACGTTGCTGTTCGCCTGATCCACATACTGCTGGATGAAGGCTCGGATGGCGTCGTTGCGGCTGGCCTCCTCCATGGTCATGTTGGCATCCAGGCCCTGGGCGGACAACCATGACTTGAGCATCCCCTCGTCCAGGGTAAGGATGGCACCGATGAAGGGCCTGCCATCACCGACCACGACGGCCTGGGAGACGATCGGGCAGGTGCAGATGGCGTCCTCGAGCGGGGCAGGACTGACGTTCTTGCCACCGGCCGTGATGATGACGTCCTTCTTCCGGCCTGTGATGAAGACGAAGCCCTGGTCATCTATCTGCGCCAGATCACCGGTGTGGAGCCATCCGTCCTTGTCCAGAACGGTCTTGTCCAGCCCGTGGTTCTTGTAGTAGCCCATGAAGACGCTGGGACCCTTGACCATGAGTTCGTCATCATCGGTCAGCCTGACCTTGATGCCCGATCCGGGCCGTCCGACGGATCCGACCTCGTTGGCATCCTCGAAATTGACGATGCAGGGGGCGGCCGTTTCGGTCATCCCATAGCCCTGGATGAAGGTGATGCCGTCGATCCCGTTGAAAAAATGGGCCAGGTCGGCATTCATGGGGGCGCCGCCGCAGGCCAGGTAGCTCAGGTTGGAACCCAGGGCGGACTCGATCGTATTGCCGACCGTCCTGGTATAGAAGGTGTGGGCCAGTCGGGTCAGGGGCGAGTGGCCGCGCCCGTCCTGCTCATCCTTGGACCACTTGGTGAAGTGCCGGGTGGCCTTGGCGAAGACCTTGCCGGCCAGACCGGTGCCGGCCTTCTGCGAGGCGGCGTTGTAGACCTTTTCGAAGACCCTGGGCACGCCGAGCAGGTAGGTGGGCCGGAAGGTGCGCAGGTCGGTCAGGAGGTGCTTGGCGTTGGAGACGTATCCGACCACACCCTGGGCGCCTATGGCCACGTACTGGATGTAGCGGGCGAAGCAGTGGGCCAGGGGCAGGAAGAGCATGAGTCTGGACGGAGCCGCCAACATGTGGTAGAGCACATCCCAGCCGACGAAGACGATGTGGACGAAGTTCCGGTTGGAGAGCATGGCCCCCTTGGGCTCTCCCGTTGAGCCCGAGGTGTAGACGATGGTGGCCAGGTCGTCGGCCTTGACCTGGGCGATGGCCCGGTCAAGACGTTCGTCGGTGACGGACTGGCCGAAATCGCTGACGGCATTCAGTCCGCCCTCCTGGAAGTTGAAGACATACTTGAGATTGGGCGAGGATGCTCTGACCTGCTCCAGGATCTGGGCATGGTCGGAATCACCGGCGAAGGCCAGGACGCAGTCCACGTCCTTGACGATCTTCCGGGCCTGGCGGGCCGAATCCGTCTCGTAGATAGGGACCGAGACCGCTCCGATGGCTGCACAGGCGAAGTCGGTCACCCCCCAGTCATAACTGGTTGGTGCATAGATCACCACCGTGCTGCCCTTGGTGACCCCCAGGGCGAGCATTCCCTTGGCCACGGCACGTACCCGTTCCGACATTTGGCCGGCCTTGACGTCGTGCCAGTTCCTGGTCATCGGATCCTGCCATTGGGCCACCAACTCGTCGGGATCCCTGGCCGTGCGTTTGGCAAGGAGTGAATAGATGGTGTCTTCGTCGGTCGTGGGATGCTGAATTTCGACCGTATATTCGCGCAACATAGGTTCCATCATATGGCGGCTACCCGCCAAGAGGACGCCCTACCCCATGTCGAGCTCGGTACAGACCCACCGAGAACCCAATAGCCGCACGACCTCGTTGGCCAGCATCGGCAGATCGCCGACCATGAATCTCAAGGTGACGTTATATGCCTTGGGCGAGGATCTGAAAATCTCCACGCTTTTGGGTATGAGTGGCAGATGTATCTCGGCCCCATCCTCCCCGACCGCAGCCACCCCCAGCCTGGTGGTCCCCAACAGACCGGCAAAAACACGCAGCCGCTGCCTGCATTGATAGGTGCATGCGCGTTCCAGCGGTTTCAACGGAAGCCTCCCCCGAAGGAATTCGAACGATCGGACAACCAGGGAACACAGACTTGATACGAAGGTCTCCATGGTCCGACCGTCAGTGACTTCTTCGGCACCAAAGGTGTTGATCGTCCTTACCTTGACGGGAATCTTCGACTCCCCGATCAGGATGGTCTCCTCGTATCCGCTCCTCCTCGGCACGGACATTCCCGACTCGTCCTGACCGATGGCCGGTTGATTCTGCTTGTCTTCCCAAACCGGAGCAAGATTGATTTCATTTGTCATAGTCATCACGCGTCATATGACGCACTCCTCCCCCGAGGAACAATTTCACCACAAAGCCTCCTGGAGGAGTCCAGGTAGGCCCGAAACTTAGTGTCAACGCTATGGAAGTGAGAGGGAAAAGTAAAGTGTGAGTTAAATCACATTTATTTAACTTGACACTCAGACCTGGGGTGAGGCTTTATCTTGCGTCAAGAGGAATCGGTCTGCCTGCAGGCGTATCACAGCCGGTCAGGACAATCTGAACCCCTGACCGACAACCCCACGAATCAGATCTGGACACCTGCGGTTACGGCGACCTTGCACCGTTGGAAGCTCTTTACGTCCACGTATCCGGTCGAGGCCATGGCACGACGGAGTGCGCCAATCATGTTGAGACTGCCGTCGGTCCTGCTGCTGGGTCCGAAAAGGATCTCATGCAGGTCACCCACCTGGTCGACCTTCACCCTGCGGCCCCTGGGCAGCTCGGGATGATGGGCCTCGGCACCCCAGTGCATACCCCGTCCCGGTGCATCATTCGCCTTGGCCAGGGGGGTGCCCAGCATGACCGCGTCGGCACCCATGGCCAGCGCCTTGACGAAGGAACCGGAAGTACCGGTCTCCCCGTCCGCGATGACCTGAACATACCTGCCACCGGATTCGTCCAGATAATCCCTGCGGGCCTCGGCCACATTGGCGATGGCCGTCGCCATGGGCGCCTGGATGCCGATCGTGGCGCTGTCGGTGGATGAGGCCCCGCCTCCGAACCCGACCAGGACACCTGCCGCACCGGTGCGCATCAGGTGGAGTGCGGCCTGATAGGTGGCCGCACCGCCCACTATGACCGGAACATCCAGATCGTAGATGAACTGCTTCAGGTTGAGGGGTTCATGGGTGGTCGACACATGCTCGGCCGAGACCGCGGTGCCGCGAATCACGAAGAGGTCCACACCGGCATCCACCACGATGGAGTAGAACTCCTGAGTGCGCTGGGGCGACAAGGCCCCGGCCACGGTGACCCCGGCCTGGCGGATCTCATGAAGCCGTTCGGTAATCAGCTCGGGCTTGATGGGCTCCCGGTACACTTCCTGAATGACCTCGGTGGCCTGGTCCGGGTCCGCGTCCGCGATGCGCTCGAACTGGGGTTGTGGATCCTCATACCGGGTCCACAGACCCTCCAGGTCCAGAACACCCAGTCCACCCAGCCTGCCCAGTTCTATGGCGGTGGCTGGACTGGTGACCGAGTCCATGGGGGCGGCCACCAGGGGGATGTCGAATTCATAGGCATCCACCTGCCAGGCGGTCGATACGTCCTTGGGATCGCGGGTGCGCCGCGAGGGGAGGATGGATATGTCATCCAGGGTGTAGGCCACCGTGGCCTTCTTGCCGAGACCGATTTCAGTTTCCTGTGTCATGACTACCAAGGATAGTGCCCCGCAATGACCCCGCAGTAAGCGCCATGGCCATCCCTCCCTCTCCTGCTACGGGCAGGTTACGTCCCTGTGACCGGGGGAAACATTGGGGGTCTACATATGACTGGTGATGATGTGACCGGTGATGTAGCATGCACCATCCATCCCGGTCGGATTGATGTCTCAGTTGCTATGCAGAGGGAAGGTCCCATGAAGAAGATCAAGGTCAAGGGCCGCATCGTCGAACTGGACGGTGACGAGATGACCCGGGTCATATGGAAAATGATCAAGGACCAGCTGATCAGGCCCTATCTGGACCTGGACCTGGACTATTACGACCTGGGCATAGAGCACAGGGACGCTACCGATGACCAGGTGACCATCGACGCCGCCAGAGCCATTCAACGCGAACATGTGGGTGTCAAGTGCGCTACCATAACCCCGGACGAGGCCAGGGTCAAGGAATTCGGGCTGAAGAAGATGTGGAGGTCACCCAACGGGACCATTCGCAGCATCCTGGGCGGGACCATCTTCCGTGAACCGATTGTCATCAACGGGATCCCCCGCCTGGTCCCAGGCTGGACCAAGCCCATCGTCGTGGCCCGCCATGCCTTCGGCGACCAGTACAAGGCCACCGACTTCAGGGTCCCCGGCAGGGGGCGCCTGACCGTGACCTTCACCCCGGAAGACGGCGGTCGACCGATGGAACACCTGGTCTACAACTACCCCGGGGCGGGTGTGGCGCAGGTCCAGTACAACCTCGACCAGTCCATAACCGACTTCGCCAGGGCCTGTTTCAACTATGGACTGATACGACACTACCCTGTCTATCTGAGCACCAAGAACACCATCCTCAAGGCCTACGATGGGCGCTTCAAGGACATCTTCGCCATGATCTACCAGGAGGAATACCGGGAACGGTTCGAGCAGAAAGGGCTGACCTACGAGCACCGCCTGATCGATGACATGGTGGCCTCCTCCCTGAAATGGCCGGGCGGTTACATCTGGGCCTGCAAGAACTACGACGGGGATGTGCAATCCGACTCGGTGGCCCAAGGGTTCGGGTCCTTGGGGCTGATGACCTCCGTCCTGATGACCGCGGATGGACGCACCGTCGAGGCCGAAGCCGCCCATGGCACCGTCACCCGGCACTACCGCCGCTGGACCAGGGGAAAGGAGACCTCGACCAATCCCATCGCCTCCATCTATGCCTGGACGGGTGGGCTCAGGCAGCGGGCGAAGCTGGATCGAACCCCGGAGGTTGGGCAGTTCGCCAGGACCCTCGAGGATGTGGTCATCCAAACCGTGGAATCCGGCAAGATGACCAAGGACCTGGCCGCTCTGGTCGGCCCCACCCAGCCCTGGCTGAACACGGAGGACTTCATGCAGGCCCTGTCCCAGGGGCTTGCCAGGCGAATCAGCCAGGGGCTGGACTAACCCGGAAACCCGCCCGGCTGTCGGGAGCGGATGTGAATAACCGCCGTCTTTGCCATCCCGCCCTGGTCTACCCATACAATGGGAAGCCGGAACCCGATCTCCGTCGGGTTCGAATCGGATCCTAGGGAGCGGATGTGAAACGGTCGGGTGGCAACAATCGCGCAAACGGTGTCCTGGCAGTGTTGGCTTCCCTGGCCCTGGTCCTGACGACCGGGGCCTGTGGGATGCAATCCACCGGCCAGACGAGGGCAACCCCTACCACCACCAAGGTCTCCGACCCGGGGAATGTGGCCATCTTCACCCCCTCGGACGGCATCACCCTCTCCCAGCACACCCCGTTGAACAAGTGGGCCGCCCTGGTTCCCGAACTCAAGGACGGACTGGCCAAGCATCATATCGACGGAAAGCGGGTCACCACCTTTACCGACTCCAGTCTCGATGATCAGAGCAAGGACCTGCAGGACTATGTGGTCTCGCACCTGGCCGGCGGGAATAAAAGAGGGAAGGCCGTCTCCCCCACCACCCTGGTCATCGCCCCCTTCACCTCCCCCGATTCCATCACCCGACAGTATGGTGACTATGTGACCCAGCCCCAGATCAAGACCGGGCATGACGGGTCCTCCGCGCAGGACACATCCACGGGCGACTCGCCTGAGACGGGATTCTCCGGGACCGGGTCTCCCACGACCGACTCCTCCGACGAGGAAACAACCAAGAAGCCATCCAGCAAATCCTCCTCCGATAAGGAAGAGGGCGAATCCAAGTCCTATGACCGACTGGTCTCCTCGCTGAAGCTCGCCAAGGAGGCAGGGATGCACGTGGTGCTCCTCGCCAATGACATTCCCGAACTGTCGCCGGACCTCTTCGTCGACATGTCGAATGCTCGAAGCATCGGCGAGTTCCAGGCGACGAAACTGGCCAGCAAACTGGAGCTGGACAAGGCCAGCAAGGACAATCCGGTAAGGATCGAGGTACTCCTGCCCAGGCGTCCGGCCGACGAGGAAACGACCGGTACACAACAGGCCCGGAATGACCGGGAGACCAACCAGGAGACGAATTCCTTCCCCCGCCAGGCCTTCGCCGGCATCTGGCAGGTGCTGGGCCCCTACTTCAAGGACGGGCGGGCTGTCAGCCCTTCGGGACTGCTGACCAAGGAGACCACCGATAAGGACTGGATGGCCGTGACCTTCGACCCGGGCAAGGATGCGTCGGCCACCAAGAAGGAGGTCGCCGCCCGTCTGCACATGGACTCGCAGAGCAGGACTCATACGGCAGTAGACGGGATCCTGGCCATGAACGACTTCATCGTCTCGGGCGTCGTGTCCGAATTGGGCGACCTGGGATACACCGGGTCGGCCGCCGACATCAATCCCGAGATCTCCATATCCGGCATCGTCGGATCCATCACCGGCAAGCATGACCTGCACAGGAAAAAGGTCCCCAAGCCCGCCCAGGGCGAGGCACCACGCCAGGATGCGGACCCCACACAGCCGGATCAGGGGGCGTCTCCCCAGTCGACGTCCAAGGACGGGACCCGGGCAAAGTCGGATGACAATGCGGACCATTCAGCCTGGCCGATCATCAGCGGATATGGGGCCTACGTGGACAACATCCCGCAGATCGTCGACGGGGAACAGTGGATGACGGCCATCGAAGACAGGAAGGGCCTGGCTGCGGACATTGCCGCCGTCTGCGAAAATCTCAACAAGGATGGCACCCTGCCGGGCAACCTTCCGGCCGTGGGTCAGGAAACCCTCTCCGGTCGTAAGGTGAACCGTCTGACACGCCCCCAGGTTGCCGTCTCGGCATCCAACCTCAAGAGCACCCTGATCGACACCAACTACATCAAACCCGCCGAAGCCGGTCTCTGAGAGGGGCTGACAGGGTGTGGTCGCACACCAACCAGAACGAGCCGATTGCATAGGGAACTTCCCGGCCAGGCATCAAGTTCCCGAAGGCGGTTCTCGACGGACCCTACCGGACGGGCAACCGGGGAGAATCAGTGCTTGTTCCCGTATAAATCTCCTTGTCGATCAGATCCCTGTACCGCTCCATCACATCCTTGCGGCGTGGCTTGTAGGTCGGGGTCAGAAGACCATCCTCCTGGGTGAAGTCCTCGTCCAGTATTCTGAAACGACGAATGGACTCGGCCTGGGAAACCTGGGCATTGGCGGCATCAACGGCTCGCTCGACCTCGGTCCTGATGATGGGGTTCGCCACTGCCTCGGTCATGCTCCCGACCGGCTCCGCACCCTCGGACTGGAGCCAGCGGTTGGCCTCATCCAGGTTCAGGGTGATCAGGGCGGCGATGAAAGGCCGTCGATCGCCGATGACCATGCACTGGCTGATGACCTGAGAGGATTGCACTGCGGTCTCCAAGACAGCCGGCGAGATGTTCTTACCGCCCGCCGTGATGATGATCTCCTTTTTGCGCCCGGTCAGCTGGATGAATCCCTGGTCGTCGATGCTGCCAAGATCCCCCGTCATGAGCCAACCATCACGAATCTGCCGTGTGGTGATCTCCGGATGGTTGTGATACCCCAGACAGACGTCGGGGCCCTTGATGCAGAGTTCGCCCTCCTCGTCGATGGCCACGGTGATTCCCGGCATGGGCAGACCAATGGTGCCGATTCGATAACCTTCGGTCGGGTTGACGGCGACGGGTCCCATGGTCTCGGTCATACCATAGCCCTCCAGGAGGGGAATCCCGATGCCGTTGAAGAAGTGGGCGATGCCGTCATCCAGGGGGGCACCTCCGGATATGCCATATTGGACGTTACCTCCCAAAGCTTCCTGGATGGGCTCGTAGACGGTGCCCGTGTACATGACGTGCTTGGCCCTGAGCGCCATGGGAACGCTGCCGCCCTCCTGCTGGATCCGTGACCACTGCCGGGCCACCTTGACGGCATCCAGGAAGATGCGCCCTCTGGTGCCGGTTCCGGCCTTCTGGGAGGCCGCATTGAAGATCTTCTCGAAAACCCGGGGCACGGCAAGAATGAAGGTGGGCTTGAAGGTCTGCATATCCTGGAGCAGATTCTTGATGGACCCCGTCAGCCCCAAGACCAGGTCGGTACCGATGGCGAAATACTGCAAGCAGCGGGCAAAGGCGTGCGCCAGAGGAAGGCAGAGCAGGAGGCGCCTATCGGGACCCAGGCAGATGTCGGGAACGGCCTGGATGCCTGACCGGATGGTGAAGATGATGTTGCCATGGCTAAGTTCAATCCCCTTGGGGCTGCCGGTTGACCCCGAGGTGTACACGATGGTGGCCAGATCATCACCCCTGACGGCAGCGACACGGGATTGGAAGTCCTCCTCGGACACCCCGTTGCCATAGGCGGTCATGGTGGTCAGAGCCCCCCGGGAAATGACATAGACATCGTCCAGGTAGGCGCACTGGGAACGGACCAGGTCCACCTTGGTCTTCATCTCCTCGTCCTCCAGGAAGGCCATGACGACGTGGGAATCGTTGAGTATGCGCCTGATCTGCGCCGGCGAGTCGGTTTCATACACCGGAACGGTGACGGCACCGATGGACATGATGGCCAGGTCCAGAACCGTCCACTCCCAACGGGTGTGGGAGATGATGGCCACGGAATCCCCGGGCTTGATCCCCCTCGCGATCAGCCCCTTGGACAGATCGACGACCTTGTCTTGAACCTCCTTGGCGGTCATGGTGCACCAGCCCTGCTTGGACCTGTACTGGATGAGGGGGAGGTCGCCTTTCCTGTGGACCCTGTCCTGCAGGACGGAAAAGACGTTGGAATCACTGTCAATCGGTTCTTCCAGGGGACGGGTGAATTCCTTCTGCATGATTGCTCCCTGCTCGTTGCACTATGATTATCGATTCTATCCCGACCATGTTCGCCATTGCAGAAGGGGCCCATCTTGTTTGCATATTCCCCCCAGTACCTGAACTGATGCATCCGGTATGCCGTTGTCGCCGGACCAGAACCATACCGGCCAGTCATCAACCGGGTTTGAGGAGGATGCGGTGCCGGTCCACCTTGGACATCGGATTCAGATAGTTCCTGTCGACGGTTCGCAACCCCCAGTGCAGACAGACACCATCGCAGTGGTCCGAATGGCCCTGAACCGTTCCCCACACCGCGCCACGTTCGACCCGGTCGCCGGAATGCAGGGATGTTCTTGCCGGTTCAAAGGTGGAGACCAGGCTTCCAGCAGATCCGTGACGTATGGACACCACCGACTTTCCGGACACTGTACCGGCGAAAACGATGGCCCCCGCTTCCGGCGCCAGTATCAGGGCATCTTGATCGGCAGCCAGGTCCACCCCCCTATGCCCGGGAAGCCAGTCATGCGCCGGCCTATCGAATTTCCTGACCGGCTTCGACGCCGTACGGTCATCCGTGGTCCTGACCGGACGCACCCACCCTGCCTGGCAACCTCCGAGGTCTGCAGCACCTGCGCTTGTTGGACCGGGACTTGCGGTACCGACCTTGCCGGTCTCAAGTGGTTCCCCGGCATGGACCTCGGGAAGAAGATGACCGAAGGGTACTGTACAGGCGCAAAGAAAGCAACAAATGAAAAGCCTGTGGACACCCTTCCAGACCCTCAATCCTGTTTCCCCTGACAGCTTCGATGCGTTGCCCGGCCTTGCCGCCTTCCATAGGGTTTCACAGCCCATCACACGCCTCCTTTTCATATTTCCTGGAACCAGTCTGATCCACGACATGAGGCATCGACCATTGTTGCGGCCCAATGTGGTCGAGGGTGAATTCTCGATAAGCCCCCCCAAGAGGCAATCGATCGTTTTCCACCGGGAGCAACCACGTGAACTGATAATTGGCCACAGCCCGGAACAATCAACAAGCCCGGTGATTCGTCAGATTCCGAAAAAACAGCCGGTGGTTTTGCGCGCGGAATCATGCCCGGTTCAGACCGGGTCAGGTTGTTGGACCCGATTGATGATTTGTGGAAAACCCCCCACCGGCAAATCGCACACGATACAACCGGGAATCGACTGGTCAGGCCTGCCCAAGCAAGCAATACCGGGCCCCAAGAGCCTGTGTGGTCCGAATACCGAGTGCGGTGGGGAAGGCGAACCAAGCGAGTCACACCAGGTTGGAAACAGTCCACAACAGGCCGCCCCTTCCCCTCACCACGACGGGAAATCGCCCCTATCGTGAATGTCGGTTTGAGGATGAGACAGTGACGAACAGATCACCCGAACCGCACAAGGAAGATAATCCTCGAGGAAGAGAGCAGGTATGGCTACAAGGAAGCGCGAGTCACAGGACCAGGATGCCCGTGTGATCGTCCATGATGAGGATGGACAGTTCCACCTGACCAATGGCCTGATCAGCTACATCATGAAGGTCGACGGGGAAGGCAAGCTGCTCAACCTCTACTTCGGCCAGGCAGTAGCCGACAGGGAGAGCTTCGCCCACCTCATCGAACTCCAACACCGCCCCACCGCCACCTGCCGGATCGAGGGCGATATGACCTACTCCCTGGAACACCTACGCCAGGAGTATCCGGAATACGGGACCGGCGACTACCGTCAGCCCGCCATCTCCGTCCGACAGGAGAACGGTTCCACCCTGACCGACCTTCAGTACCTGGACTATGAGACAATCGAGGGCAAGCCCGAACTTGAGGGACTGCCGGCCACCCGGGCCGGCGAGGACGAGGCAACTACCCTCAGAATCATCCTCAGGGACGGACTCACCGGACTCAAAGTAGCCCTGAACTACACCATCTTCGACGGATCCCCCATCCTGGCCCGTTCCGCCCGGATCATCAATGAGGGGAATCAGCATCTTGTGGTCGAGCGGGCCATGAGCCTCAGCCTGGATATGCCCGACAGCGACTACGACATGACCATCTTCTCAGGGGCCTGGGCCCGGGAACGCCACCCGCACACCCACCACCTTCATGAGGGGATTCAGGAGATATCATCCCTGCGCAACGCCAGCGGCCACTTCCTGAATCCGACCGCCATCCTCTCCCGCCCTGGCACCAACGAAACCATGGGAGAGACCATGGGCATCGGTTTCGTCTACTCTGGCAATTTCGATCTCCACGCCGAGGTTGACACCTATCGGGTGACCCGCATCCAGACCGGCATCAACGACGCCAACTTCGCCTGGCGTCTGGCCCCCGGCCAGGACTTCCAGACCCCCGAGGCCCTGGTCTCCTGCACCACAGGCGGCTATCAGGCCATGAGCCAGGCCTTCCATGCCATGGTCCGCGACCATCTGATTCGTTCCCCCTGGAACAAGCGGGCACGTCCGGTCCTGATCAACAACTGGGAGGCCACCTACTTCGACTTCAATGAGGATCGCCTGGTCTCCATCGCCTCCAAAGCCAAGGAGGCCGGCATCGAACTCTTCGTCCTGGATGACGGCTGGTTCGGCTCACGCAATGGCGATACGGCGGGTCTGGGCGACTGGATCCCCAACAAGGAACGTCTCCCCCGGGGCCTGACCGGCCTGGCCAAGAGAATCAACGACATGGGAATGAAGTTCGGTCTCTGGTTCGAGCCGGAGACCGTCAACAAGGACTCAGACCTCTACCGTGCCCACCCCGACTGGGCCATCCACACCCCGGACCGGCACATGAACCACGGCCGCAACGAGTTCCTTCTGGACTTCTCCAACCCCGATGTGGTCGAGAACATCTACCGGCAGATGCATCACATCCTCTCCACGGCCAATATCTCCTACATCAAGTGGGACATGAACCGCTTTGTCTCCGAAGGATTCGACACCACTCGCGGGCCCCAATCCCAGGGCGAGTTCCATCACCGCTACATCCTGGGGGTCTACGACCTTCTCCAGCGTCTCCTGGATGCCTTCCCCGACCTGCTGATCGAAGGCTGCGCCTCAGGCGGCGGCCGCTTCGACATGGGGATGCTCTACTACACCCCACAGATATGGTGCTCTGATGACACCGATGCAGTGGAGCGGATGAAGATCCAGTACGGCACCAGCTTCTTCTACCCGCCCAGTGCCATGGGTGCCCACGTCTCCATCGTGCCCAACCACCAGACCGGCAGGGTCACCCCAATCAGGACCCGTGGCAATGTGGCCCTCTTCGGCACCTTCGGATACGAACTGGATCTCGGCACCCTGAGCGAGGAAGACATGGAGGAGGTCCATCGTCAGGTCGCCTTCTACAAGGAACACCGCCAGGTCCTGGCTACCGGCTCCTTCTATCGCCTGCGGGCACCCTACGGAAACCACAGGTGCGCATGGATGGTGGTCTCCGAGGACAGACGCACCGTTATCATCGGCGACTACACCATCCTCCTCGAACCCAATGGCCCTTACACCAGTCTGAAACTCCAGGGCCTGGACCCTCAGGCGGACTACCGAATCACCTGCACCGGCCCCTCAACCATCCAGGGTCTGACCCTGCGCGGAGACGAGCTGATGCGGGTCGGCATGGTGGACTCCGATGCTGCCTCCGGCGAGATGGGTGGGGTCAACCCCCTGGGGAGCACCAAGGACTTCGATTCACGTCTCTTCGTCCTTCAGGCCGACTGATCCCGCCGCCTTCGGTCCATGACCCATGGGTATGGACCGTCAAACCCTGTAATTGCCACATCAAGGAGCACAATCAATGAAATCAACCAGTTCCAGCCAGAGCGCCCTAACCAAGGCAGCGATCCTTGGCATATCGCTGATGCTGACGAGCGCACCGGCCATCAACGGGGCCCTGCCGGCCATGCGCCATGACCTGCAGATCGGCACGGCACAGAACGAGCTCCTCTCGACCATTCCCAGTCTGGCCGTCATCGTCTTCATCCTCCTCTCCGGCCTGGTTGAACGTCACTTCGGCACCAAACGGACCATCTTCTGCGCCATGATCCTGGCCGGGGTCGGTGGGGCCGCCCCCATGATCGCCACCACCTACCCGCTCATCTTCATCAGCCGGCTCCTACTGGGGTGCGGACTGGGACTCTACAACTCCCTGGCCGTGAACATCATCAGCGAGCTCTACCAGGGTGACACCAGGGCCACCCTCCTGGGCTACCGCGGATCCATGGAGAACATCGGCCAGTGCCTCCTGACCATCCTGGCCGGGCTCCTGCTCTCCCTGGGCTGGCACTGGTCCTATGCCATCTACCTCCTGGCCTTCCCCCTGGCCATCTTCTTCTATCTGACCGTGCCGGAACCCGATCGGACCGACATTGCCGAAGAGGCCGAGAAGAAGGCGGAGCATGCAGGAACGGTCACCACCGACAAGGACCACCTCCACCCCTTCGTCTGGGTTCTGGTGCTCTTCGCCGTTTTCATGGTTCTCGATTCCCTGTGTTCCACCCTGAGATTCCCCTCCATTGCGGTCGGTATCAAGGGCGAGGGATACAACGCCAGCTTCTTCCTTTCCCTGATGCCCATCCTGGGGATTCTGGCGGGATTCGTGTTCGGGTGGCTGAACAAGCGAATCGGCATCGCCGTGCTCTACATGGGTGTGGCCCTGTACGTGGTGGGCAATGTGCTTATGGCACTGTCCATCCACAACTTCGCCTTCGCCCTTATCGGCATGATGATCATCGGCATCCCCGGTGCCTGGTGCTTCCCCTACATCTATACGACCATCGGGGAGATCATGAGCCCCAAGATGGGCACCATCGCAACCTCGCTGGTCCTGATCGGCTGCAACATCGGCAACTTCGTCTCGCCCATCTTCATGGGCCTGGTCAGCAACATCTTCGGCACCGATTCACTGACGGCCCCCTTCATCATCCTGGCGGTCATCTTCGCCCTGATTCTGGTTGGACTGGGCATCCGAAACCTCCCTCGCACCATCAGACGCGTCTGATTCATCTCTCAGTGGGAAACAGCTGCCCGACCTCTAGGATGGTCGGGCAGCGAATCGCAAACCCACGACCTTCTTCGCCGACCTCTTCGCAGGGCCCCGGCCGGGAGGAGTGGGCCCATCATCGGGGGTCAACAATGGAGAATGCGGTCTGGTTCATACAACAGCCGGTGGAAAGCGCGCAGAACATCACCTTCGCGGTCTGCGGCATCTCGAGGACCCAACCCGGGCACTCCTTCGGTCCGGCCCTGCGAACCACCGACATCGTCCACATCGTTCTGGGAGGTACCGGGTCCGTCAGGGTCAACGAGACCGAATACCACCTTCACAGGAAGGACGGTTTCGTGGTCGGCCCGGATACCCCCATCGAATACCACGCCTCCGAGAGGAACCCCTGGACCTACCTGTGGATGGGCTTCAACGGTACCACCCAGCGCGATACCCTGACGAAGATCGGCCTGGACACCAGCAGGACGGTCTTCCATGTGGACGAATTCAAGCCCTTCCTCTCACTGGTCACCGATTGCTTCTCCTACACGGATGGCAGCGTCGGTGATGCACTGAAACTCAACTCCCTGGCCTATGACTTCCTCCACCAGCTGGCCCGGCATCTGGTGTCCAGCGGCGGGCTCAAACAGAACGCCGTCACCGGCGACGAGGTGGTCCAGAGGGCCGTCACCTACATAGCCCGCCACCATCAGGACGGTGTAGGCCCCTCGGACGTGGCCGAGGGCTTGCATGTGGATCGCAGTTACCTCTCGCGGCGATTCCACCAGGTCATGGGAACCACCATGCGTGAATACATAGAGGGCATCCGGATGGACGAGGCCTACGATCTGATAGCCATGACCAACATCCCGGTTCAGGAGACGGCCAGGCGCTGCGGCTTCAAGAGCAACGAACAATTCAGCCGAAAGTTCAAGGACCGGACGGGAACCACCCCCTTGGAATACCGACGGGTCCGGACACGCACCCATGATGATCTGAACATCGACATGGATATCCTCAAGGCCCTGCTTGAGCGCTGACCCGGCAAAATGAAACAATGCGGACCATTACCGCCCACCATCACGATATAAAAAAGCCGCCGGAAGACCGGCGGCCATCGAGCTCCCGCAGCTGGGCTTGAACCAGCGACATTTCGATTAACAGTCGAACGCTCTGCCAACTGAGCTATGCGGGAATATCCCGTTCAACTCTCGCTGAACACAGTTTCAATATCTTATTCCCCAGAACGGCTTGAGGCAAATTGGCGTGTCGATTGGTCGACCCGTCCAATCGTGCTACATGACTATTGTATCCATGGGCATCGCCGAGTCTATGGAAAAGCCCGGAGAGGATGGACCGATGCCGGCCTTGACCAGGTTGACGCCCAGCATGGCCACCATGGCCCCGTTGTCGGTACAGAGTTCGATCCGCGGAATCCTGACCTTGATGCCCTCCTGGCCCCCGGCCTCCTGGAGCCTTGCCCTCAGCTGCGAATTGGCGGAGAAGCCGCCCCCCACGACCAGGGTGTCGGAATCGAACCGCCGACAGGCCGCCATGGCCTTCCTGGTCAGGACGGTGGCCACGGAATCGGCCAGGGATGCGCAGACATCGTCCACGGGAATCTCCCGCCCGGCCGCCTCCTGCCCTTCGATCCAGCGGGCTACAGCGGTCTTGACCCCCGAGAAACTGAAATCATAAGGATGATCGGCGCCGGCCCTCCCCTTGGTCAGGCCCTGGGGCACCTGGATGGCCTTGGGATTCCCAAGACGGGCATGCCTGTCGATGTGCGGCCCCCCAGGATATGGGAAGCCGAGCAGACGGGCGATCTTGTCGAAGCACTCGCCGGCGGCATCATCCAGGGTGGATCCGACCACGTCCACCTGCCGGGATATGTCGCCAACGTGCAGGAGGGAGGTATGACCCCCGGAAACGATCAGGGCCAGGGTGTCGTCGGGGAACGGACCGAACTGGAGCTGGGTGACGGCTATATGCCCGATCACGTGATTGATGCCGTACAGGGGCTTATTTGCGGCCCAGGCCAGGGCCTTGGCACCGGAAACGCCCACGGCCAGACATCCCGCCAACCCTGGTCCGGCGGAAACCGCTATGGCATCCACCTGGTTCAGATCCATGTCGGCCTCCAGGAAGGCCCGGGAGACCACCGGCACGAAGGATTCGGTATGGGCACGCGAGGCTATCTCGGGAATGACACCGCCGTAACGAGCATGCTGATCCATGGACGAAGCCACCACATTGGAAAGCAACCGATCCCCCTGGATCAGGGCCGCAGCGGTCTCGTCGCAGGTAGATTCGATGCCCAGCACCACAGGCTCACTCATTGTCCGTCACACTCTCCTTACCCAGGCCATTCCTGTCGCCACCCACCGGGCCAAGGCTCCTTGGCAGATCCTTGACCATGGTAAAGGCATCAATCCCCTCCGGCTGGTAGTACCGCCGCCTCAGTCCCATCTGCCGGAACCCCATGTTCCGATAGAGTCCCAGGGCCGGATCATTGTCCACACGAACCTCGAGAAACATCTGTCCCGCGCCCTGCTCCCTGGCCTGGTCGAACAATTCCGTGAGCAGGGACCGGCCCAGACCACGATGACGGGCCGAGGGGGCAACACCGATGGTCATTAATTCCGCTTCTTCCCCATTGAACCAGAAACCCCCGTAGGCAAGGATGCCCCCCTCCTCCTCACAGGCCAGATAGGTCCTGGCGGGGGCATGCAATTCAGCCTGAAGCACCTCAAGGCTCCATGAGGACCCCTGGAAGATCTCCTCTTCCATCCGGGCCAGGACCGGCAAATCCCGCTCTTCCACCTGTCGGATCATCAGGACTTCACCACGTGCTTGAGCGGGTTGGGCACGGACACGTCGGGCCTGCGCAGGTAGAGCGGTTCGACCGTCTCCCCTTCCGGTCCGTCCGGCTCCCGGCTCCTGGCCGACTCCACCATCAGGGCCAAACCTGCAGCACCGCTGTCCAGGAAGGACTCACCTGAGACGAGGGCCTCGGGCAGTAATGCCCGCCAGTTGTCCTCGTACCGCCTCGCCCCGTGCCCGCTGATGACGACCTGGACCGGTTGATCCGATGCCGTGTACTCGTCGACAATCCCCGCGAGCCGATTGGCTATCGCGTCCGGATAATCGATATCCATGGGGGTAAGCGGGCGACCGCCATGGTCAGCCTGGCCGAAGTCGTCATACAGCCGGAAATACAACTGGTGACGTCGTGCATCATTCACGGCCAGGGACAGAATCCGTGTCTTCATTCCCGCCTGATCCGGCTGATCCGTAAGGGAGGTGGTCCCACGCTGGTTCAGGGCCTGCCGGTATGCGAACCGGGCCTGGGGCATCAGAATGTCCTGGCCCAACAATTTCGCCCCTGTGGCATACGCCAGGGCCTTAGCCGTGACTATACCTGCCCTGAGACCGGTGAAGGGGGCAGGGCCCAGTCCGACCACAATCGTGTCCAGGTCCGCGGGAGCCAGACCTGCATCGGCGACCACGGTCGCTATGTTGACCTGAAGATGCTCCACATGGGACTTGGAGTCCGTTTCAACCCATGGCTCGTGGCCCAGCATGCCGACGGTCGACCCGAAGGAGGTGTCGACCACCAGGACCGATTCGTCCACCTTGCTCTTGGAACCATGACCTTCCTGGCCACTCATGCCTGGACCACCTTCCGCAGGGAGTTCAATCTTGATACCCAGGACGAGCCTACCCCACGCAGGGTAACCAAACGCTGTCCCCGGCTGGTCGGTGGCAGATCAGGATCCATTTCCCCCTCCAGGGGTCTGTCGATGATGATTTCCAGACGTTGATCGGCCAAGGCGGATGCCATCTGTTCACCCCATTCCATCAGGACGACCGTCTCCTGTCCGGGTTCCTCCAGTTCCTCATCCAGCCCAAGGGATTCCAGTTCATCAAGAAGCCGACCCACACTGTCTTCACCGGGTTCGTATCCTTCCCCGCCCAGGCGGTAGGCATCCACATGAACCAGATCGACCGCTCTTCCATCAGCCAGACTGCCATGGAGTTCACGGGCAATCGTAAAAGTGGGCGAAACCACCGGCCCATCCACCTTCAGGCCCTTGCCCAGCCCTTGGGCCAGGGTGGTTTTCCCCGCCCCCAAGGGTCCTGAGAGCACGACCACATCGCCTCCGTGAAGATGGGAGGCCACCAGACCACCCAGATCCTGCATATCTGAACTCCGGGGAACGGCAAGGCGCAATTCGCCAGTATCATCACCCACCAGCTTCAGGCTCATACCCTGGCCCTCCCCCTGGAGGCGATGAGTTCAACGGCCCGTTCCAGCGCGTATTCGGGATCTCCGCCATTGGTCTTGCACTCCTCATCAGCGGCGGCGAGTGCTTCGATGCAATCCGCCAGGCCCTGCGAGCTCCAACCACGCAGCTGCCTGCGGGCATCACGCAACTGCCAGTATGCGGACTTGGCCTCTGCGGTGGTGATTGCGCCCGCCTGGATTGCCGCCTGCTTGCCAAGGACCCGCAGCTTCAAGGCCAGGACACCGATCAGGGAGATGGGGTCATTGCCCTGCCCTATCGACGACCTTAGCGCCACGACGGCCCGAGCACCGTGTCCACTCAGGGCAAGGTCCGCCACGACGAACCCGCTGACTGCGGGATTGTCGGTCAGGTAGGAATTGACGATGTCCAGAGTGAGAGGATTCTGGTCGAAGTCATTGCAGAGCTGGGAACACATGGAAGCCAGCTCGGGGGTCCGTTCTCCCAGGACGTCCACCAACCGCTGGGCGGCTCGCGGTTCCACCCGCCGTCCACGCTGTTCGAACTGGGAATAGACGAAGTTGACCCTGGCTTCGAACTTCTTCAAATCCGGCACCTGTTCCTTGACGGCCCCTGCCCTGGCCAACTGGTCCAGAAGACGCCTGGCCCGGTTGCTCCCATCATGTCGGCAGATGACGATGCTGCTGCCCTGCGGATTCTTGACGGCCTCCTTGCAGTAGGCGATCAGAGCATCTCCCAGGGCCTCATCGGCAAGCTGCATATCCTCCATGCGAATCACCGATCGGTCACTGAGCAGGGAGGGACTGACCGCCTCCTCGAAGGTGTAGGAGTCGCAGGTGGCTCCATTGAGTTCCAGGAACTCACAGTCGGGGTTGGCCTTGCAGGCCCGGGCACAGAGTTCCTTGACACGTTGCCCGTTGAGGAAGAGATCTCCGCCGACCACCATCATGACAGGCGCATTTCCTTGTTGAGCTTTCGTCATGGTTCAAATTTCCCCGTATCGCTGGACATTGACAGGTGTCTCCGTCTCTCCTTATCCGGATTCCTCCGGGAGGCGAACCGTGCCGACGATGCCATCTCCTGTGTCTGACGGAACCACCTGCTCACCCTGAACCAGATCGAAGGTCTGAAAGGCAGACCGATTCCATCCGCACCTCCGGATTCCGGATCCAGCACAGCCAATCCCAGCAACCGAATCAGGCGCAGAAAGAGAAGGATGCCGAACTCAGTCAGGACCAGGGCCAACAGGCCCAGGCCTCCCGGCGGCCAGGCCAGCACCCCCATATCCGATCCACCCAGCCAGGTCGCTCCAACCTCCATCACCCCGGTTCCCAGAGAAGACACCCAGGCCAGGCAATGACCCGGACCAGGCCAAACCCATGAGACCATCAGTCCGGCCAGACCGGCCAGGGTGGCAACATCCACCACGGGGGCGACGACCAGATTGGAAATCGGGGAGAAGAGCGATATCTGCGGCGACATGAGAAGCTGAACGGGGAGGGTCCCAGCCTGGGCGGCCAGGGTCATGGCCAATGGTTGGGCAAGGATGGTCGGCATATGATACCCCAGCCGGTCTGAGAGTCCCTCCCCAAGCAAACTGATACCCAACACCGCTGCTGCCGAGAGTGCGAATCCGAAACTGGAGGCCATGGAAGGCTTGGCCATCAGAATCAGGAGCACGCACCAGGAGAGGGCATTTATGGATTGGGACCGACGACCGGCCGTCATTGCCATGGCGGCCGACAACCCCATGGCCTGGGCTCGGAGCACCGAATCAGAGGGGGCCATAATCAGCCCCAAGCCCAGACAGGTCCCCGCCAAGGCCACGCCTGTGAGGAGGGGAGGCGAGCGCAGGGCTCTGAGCAGGCGCGTCAGTACAGCGGCCAGAATCATGAAGTGGCCACCGGAAACAGCCATCAGGTGGATGATACCGGACCGCTTGAAGTTCTCTTTGAGACGGGCCGCATAGACAGGCTCCACCACCTGTTCAGGCCTTGCACCGGACCAATCGTCGGCAACCATTCCCTCATTGCCCAGCATCCCCATGGTCAGACCCGGCACCAGCACACTGCCCTGGTCGCTCAACTGCCGTGTCTGCACCAGAAAGGCCTCCTGCATCCGTGTGACCATTGCGTACAGATGTCCAGGCCGGTCCAATTCCCGCATCGGACCATCCTCGGCCTCGACCCATAGGGGATTACGTCCGAAGGCCGATGCCGTCAGGAGACCCTTGATCAGGTAGCGCCCAGCCTGGCCCATCCGACAGGCTCCTCCCCTGGCATACAGGATGACCTCCTCCCCAGTGGGCATCCCAACCCCACCGGCCAGCATGAAGTCCATATGCAGGGTTGCATGGCAATCCCAACCCAGCCGTTCCGAAGCCGCCATCGGTGACACCAGGCGGCCTTGAACCTCGACCCGGATCTTTCCTCTCATGGCCTGACGGTATGCAGGTCCAGACCGTTCGGCCACCTGGGCGACCAAGGTAATCAGGGACATGATCATGATGGTGGTCCCCACAACCGCCAGACCAGGCAGACAGACCCCGACCTGTCTACACAGACGCCGGAGCGGTTTCCTTCCCCCGGCCGCTGAAGAAGGGGAATCCCGAGTGTCTCCTTTCCTCGGTTTTCCTCTGCCGAGGTAGCGCAGGACCATAAGAACCCCTGAACCGAGGACAATCACCACTACCAAAGCGGCCAAACACCACCAATAGGCACCCAACGAACCAATCTGACCATCATCAGACGCCCGGGGGCTTCCGGAACCTTGCCTGACCAGACCGAGATGATGTCGTCCAAAGAGGTGTTGCACAGCCAGGACCGTTGCCCATGCCGTACAGGCCACGGGAAGAAACCTCCAATCCCGGCTTCCCTGCTCTCGCCCCAGATAGGTGAGTTCACGGCCCTTATAGGAGGATTCGACCCTTGTACCCAGGCCCAGCTCCCACCTCACTGGACCTCCAGGAAGGCCCGCAGCTTTTCGAGGGTCTTGGGCCCTATCCCCGAGACATCCAGCAATTGATCCACTGATGAGAACCTGCCGATACGGCCACGATGCTCGACAATGCGCCGGGCCATGACCGGTCCTACCCCCCTGACCCCCTGCAACTGTTCGACGGTGGCCGTATTGATATCCACCTGGCCCGTAACAGGACCACCTCCTGCCCCCGAATCTCCCGCACCGGATGCCGGATTCCGGACCTGCGGCGGTGGAAACCCGGACGAGTCAGGTGCGGTCGCGGAACCGGACGCAGGTTGACCAGGCCCGGCATCCTTACCGTCACCGGACACCTTCCCAGAGCCGGACGTGCTTGATTTACCCCCCGATGGGGACTGCTCCTTCTTCCCGTTCTTCTCCCTCTTCCTGTCTGCCGCCCTGCCATCCGTCGCAGTACCGGCAGCCTTGCCCGATTCCCCGAACGACCCAGCCAGGGAGGCTGACTGTTGAATGAAGAGGGTCAGACTCGCCGCCAGGGCAACCATCAGAACCAGGATGGCAGCCAGGGCATGGGCGGGTTTGAAGATCAGGCGGGGCTTATCCCTGACGACGCCTGTCGCCCCCACCTCCGGAAGGGCGGTCATGGCCCGACCGATAAGGGGCGGTCCGGGAGGCGGAGGCGAACACGGTGCCGGAACGGCGCCCGCTTCCCCCTCCCCTGGTTCGGCACGAGGGGCTGGAGGGTCCAGGAAGGCGGTCCAGCTTTCATCCTCGTGGCCGCCATATGGGGAATCTGCACTCATTGGCTCAGACTGGCATGAAAAACCCCTCCCCGGTATCGGGAAGGGGAATGTGGTCAAAGGTGGAATACGTCACGGCAGAGGCGACCGATGTCCATCAGTGCAGGCACCCCGATCCATCATGCATCGAACCGTATGCACCGGTGGCGGGCGCACAGTCGATCAGGCTGGAACAATGGAGACGATCTTCGGCGCCTTGACGATGACCTTGCGTGGCTCCTTGCCGCCCAGTCGCTCCTGGATGGCGGGCAGGGCCAGGGCCTTGGCCTGCAGCTCCTCGGCGGAGATGTCAGGACCGACCTCCAGCTTGCCGCGGACCTTCCCTTTGACCTGGACGACAGCCGTGACCGTATCCTGCCCAAGGTACCGCTCATCCCAGGTGGGCCAGTCGGCGTGGGCCATGGACTCCTGGTGGCCGAGCTTGTTCCAGAGCTCCTCGCAGATGTGGGGTGCTATGGGCGACAGCATGAGGATCAGGGGCTCAACGGCTGCACGCGGGGTAACCTTCAGCGAAGTCAGGCGGTTGTTGAGCACAATCAGCTTGGAGATGGCCGTGTTGGGCCGCATCCCCTCCATCTCGGCGGTCACGTCATGGATGGTCTGGTTGAGCAGCTTCAGGGTCTTCTCGTCCAACTCACCCTCATCGACCACCACCTGACCGGTGGACTCGTCGACGACGTTGCGCCAGAGCCTCTGCAGGAACCTCATACCGCCCACCACGTTGCGGGTGTTCCAGGGGCGGGACTCGTCCAGGGGGCCCATGCTCATCTCATAGAGCCGGAAGGTGTCGGCCCCGTAGGTGCGGTACATGTCATCCGGGGTGATGATGTTCTTCAGGCTCTTGCCCATCTTGCCGAACTCACGGTTGACCCGCTCCCCCTGCCAGGTGTAGATGGTCTTGCCGTCCTCCTCGCTCTCCTCAACCTCGGCGGCGGGTACGTACTGCCCGCGCTTGTCGGTGTAGGCGTAGGCCTGGATCATGCCCTGGTTGAAGAGCCTGTGGAAGGGCTCCTTGGAGGAGACGAATCCCAGGTCGTAGAGCACCTTGTGCCAGAACCGGGCGTAGAGCAGGTGGAGGACGGCGTGCTCGACCCCGCCCACGTAGAGGTCTACACCACCGGACTCACCGGCCGTTGCGTTATGGTTGGGACCCAGCCAGTAGTCGAACTCCCGGGGTTCCACCATGTGCTTGGTGTCGTGAGGATCGATGTACCGCATGTAGTACCAGCAGGACCCGGCCCAGTTGGGCATGGTGTTGGTGTCACGATGGTAGACCTTGGGGCCATCGCCCAGGTCCAGGGTCACATCCACCCAGTCCTGGTTGCGGCTGAGCGGAGCCTCCGGATTGGACTCGGAATCCTCCGGGTCGAAGGTCTTGGGCGAATAGTCCGGCACATCGGGAAGGGCCACCGGCAGCTGGTCGTCGGGAATCAGGTGGGGCAGACCCTGGTCGTCATAGACGATCGGAAAGGGCTCACCCCAGTAGCGCTGACGTGAGAAGAGCCAGTCGCGCAGCCGGTAGGAGACCGTTCCCCTGCCCACTCCCGCCGATTCCAGCCAGGAGGTCACCCGTTCCATGGCCTGGTCCACGCGCAGACCGTCCAGACTGAGGGCATCACCAGCCTCCTCGGTGGCCTCGATGGACGAGTTGATGACGATGCCGTCATGCGAGACGAAGGGGGCCTTCCCTTCGAAATCAGCCAGGTCCTGACCTGAATCAGGCAGTGGCTTGACCGTATAGATGACCGGCAGTCCGTACTTGGTGGCGAAATCGTAGTCACGCTGATCCCCACCGGGGACGGCCATGATGGCACCCGTCCCGTAGTCCATCAGGACGTAGTCGGCCGTGAAGACCGGAAGCCTGGCCCCGGTGATGGGATTGACGGCATAGAGCCCGGTGAAGAGCCCGGTCTTCTCGCCGGCCTCATCCACCCTGTCCCTGGCCGTCTTGGCCTCGGCGGCCAGACGGTAGGCCCTGACGGCTGCCGACGGATCGGGATAGCCGCCCTTCCAGTCCTCGGGAACCCCCTCCGGCCACTGATCGGGTACATGCCTGAGAAGATCATGTTCGGGCGAAACCACGGCGAAAGTGGCCCCGAATAGGGTGTCTGGCCTGGTGGTGTAGACCTCCATGGTCCTCTCGCCATCCTTGGCGGGCACCTTGAAGAGGACCGAGGCACCATGCGACTCCCCGATCCAGTTGCGCTGCATGAGCTTGACCTTCTCCGGCCAGTCCAGGATGTCCAGATCCTCGACCAGGCGGTGGCCGTAGGCGGTGATCCTCATGGACCACTGCTTGAGCTCACGCTGGTAGACCGGGTAGTTGCCACGCTCGGAGCGCCCCTCGGCGGTCACCTCCTCGTTGGCCAGGACCGTGCCCAGACCGGGGCACCAGTTGACAGGCGACTTGGAGATGTATGCCAGTCGGTAATCGTTGAGGACATCCGAACGCTCGGCCTGGTCCAGATCATCCCAGGTCCGGTCGGGATAGCCCGGAATCGCCCGGGAACCCGACCTGAAGGATTCCTCCAGCTCGCTGATGGGGCGGGCGGAACCGACACCCCCATCCCTGCGCCGGTATTCGGTGTCGTACCAGGACTCATAGATGCGCGAGAAGATCCACTGGGTCCACCGTACGTAATCGCTGTCGATCGTGGCGAAGGAACGACGGTCATCGAAGCTCAATCCCAGCCGGTGGAGCTGCCAACGCATGTTGGCGATGTTCTGCTCGGTGGTCACCCTGGGATGCTGCCCCGTCTGGACGGCGTACTGCTCAGCCGGCAGCCCGAAGGCATCGTACCCCATGGCGTGGAGGACGTTCTCCCCCTTCATCCTGTGGTAGCGGCTGACCACATCGGTGGCGATGTATCCCAGGGGGTGGCCCACGTGGAGGCCCTTGCCCGAGGGGTAGGGGAACATGTCGATGACGAAGTACGGGCTGCGACCCTCGGCGTTCCTGCCCTTGGAATCCTTCAGGTCACCCGCAACGTTCGCCGCCCAGAAGGCGCCCTCCTGGTCCCATTCCTTCTGCCAGTGCTCCTCTATGGTCTGGGCCATCTGCGCATCGTAGCGGTACCTGGGCTGATCTGGTTCCTGGGACCGATTCTGGCCCCTGTTCTCATTCGCGTTCATAAGCTGAATTATCGCCATTCACATGGACACGGGCCACCCGAGGTCCACTTGGCGAATCAGGCGGTCGGATGAGGACAGCCTGCCCTGCCCCATGCCAGGACCGACCCGGCACCCCTGCCGGATCAGACGGGCCGTCCGACTCCGGCTATTCCTGCGAGGGGGCCCCGTCCAGACGCACAGGCTGACGGGCAGCTGGCTCGGTCTTGAACCCTATGGACCGGGAGGCATGCAGCAGGGCCCGTTCCCAGGATCCATCCTTGAACATCCGCCTCAGTGCCGCATTGATCGTGGCGACCAGCTCCGGGTCGTCCTTGGAAACGGCAATGCCGTAATGCTCCTGGGTGAAGGGGGCACCAACCAGGCGCAGCTGTTCGCCCCCGCGCACCTTGGCCAGACCCGCCAGGGCAAAGTCATCACCACTGGCCGCATCGGCATCCCCGCTCAGGAGGGCGGTGACACACTCGGTGAACTGGTCACGCTCCTGCACCAGGGCCCGGGGCGCCCGCCGTCTGACCACCTCGGACGAGGAGGAACCCCTGGCCACACAGACCCGCTTCGAATCCAGTGTGTTGATACCGCTGATCTCCTCCTGGCCGCGACGGACCAGAAGATCCTGCCCGGCAAGGAAGTAAGGCCCCGCAAAATCCACCAGCTCCTGCCTGGCCCGGGTGATGGAATAGCCGGCAAGGACCATGTCGACCTTGCCCTCGGTGATCATGCGCTCGCGGTCACCGGGCTGGACCTGCTGCCATACGATCTGGCTGTGGGAATACCCCAGTTCATGGACCACATACTTGGCCACATCCACTTCGAACCCCTGGTAATTCCTCGATTGCACGAAGCCCAGTCCGGGCTGGTCAAAGGAGATGCCCACGTGAATCTTGGGGCCGATCGAGCTGACGTCGTACTGGGCCGCGGACTGCCCGCACCCGGCCAGGGGCAGGGACAGCATCAGGGCGGTCAGGGATGCCACCAGCTTGCGCGCTTTCATGGGTCCTCCTACTTGAACATCTTGGACCGGGTGAGGAACCAGGTAACGAGGCCGGTGATCAGCATGGAGGCGATCACCACCACCGCGAACCCCCAGGGCTTGTCCGTGAAGGGCATACCGAACATGCCGTCATTGAAGTTCATGCCGTACATGGAGAAGATCAGGGTGGGCACCGACATGCTGATGGAGATGATCGTGAAGATCCTCATGACATTGTTCACGTTGTTGGACACAATCGAGGCGAAGGCGTCGGTCATGCCCGAAAGCACGCTCGAGTAAATGTTGGCCATCTCGATGGCCTGCTTGTTCTCCGTGATGACATCACCCAGGAGGTCTTCATCATCCGGGTACTGCTTGATCCGCTCCAGGCTGGTCAGCTTCTCCAGGACGATTTCGTTCGATTTGAGGCTCGTGGCGAAGTAGACCAGGGTCTTGTTCAGTTCCAGGAGCATCAGGATCTCCCGGTTCTGCATGGAATGGCGGAGCTTGAGTTCCAGCTTGTCGGATTCCCTGTCGATGATGCGCAGGTAGCGCAGGTACATAGTGGCGTTCCTATACAGGATCTGCAGGATGAACCGCGACTTCATGAAGGTGTTGAACCCCCGGATGGTGCCCTCCATAAAAGGATGGAGTAGGACGGTATCCTGCATGCAGACCGTTACGATCAGGTTCTCGGTGACGATGATGGAGAGAGGGATGGTCTCGTAGTAGTCGCGCCCGTCACGCTCCTCGGCCCGGGGAATGTCGACGATGATCATCGTGTAGTCATCCTCGACGTCCACACGCGAGCGCTCCTCGTCATCCAGGGGGGCGCGCAGATCGGCCAGGTCGATGCCGGTACTTTGGGCCACGTTGGCCAGTTCCACGTCGGTGGGGGCGGAAAGGCATATCCAGGATCCCTTTTCCCCCTGTTTGATCTGCTCGATCTGACCGTTCATGGTGCTGAATACCCTCATCATCGCCGTCACCGCCTCTCGCTCAAGACCGGGCAACTGTTGCCACGCTTATCCGCAGAACCCGATACCAACAAAGCCGTTCATCGGTACCGATCCCAATTCTTGCAGAATAGTCGCAACCACCCCCATCAGGGGTTCCGGGAGGGTCTTCCCGGGGATGTACCGGCGGCCGCAGGACCGAATTCCCTTCCGGGGGTTTTCTATTGCCTCCACGGTTTCAGAACGGATTGCGGGATCCTGGAGGCGTCAAATCTGTAGTGTCCGGTGATGGGACGGTGCGAGGCGGACCCCAGGTAGTCATTCTCGCGATCTTTCTGGCCCATGTTGTGCAGGAGGAGAGGCACGCCCCGCCCATCACGCCTGTCGGAGACCATGCCGATATGCCATGAGGTGTCGAAAATGACGATGTCGCCTTGCTGCCACTGGTCATGGGCGGCTGTGTCGGTGGTCAGAGACTGGGCGTACCTTCCCAGGAAGACCCCGAGCACGTTGGTCCTTCTGAAGTCGATGTTGGGATCCGGCCTGGATATGGCACCCGCATAGGCGGACGGATTCGCGGCGGTATCCGCGTCCACCATGGCCTTGAGGTCATAACCCGCATGGCTGAAGTCACGCCAGATCTCGTCGGTGCAGGCTCCCCGATCATCAGGGGGATATCCGCCCTGGTAATAGCCGGTGTCATACCTGCGATGCCGTTCGGCACCCTCGTGGGCACCTCGGACCAGGTCGGTGTAGTCATCCACCCCGTCATGATCGTAATCAATGCCGGACTTCAACTTGGGGTAGGCGGCGGTCTGCTTGGGAGAAAAGCCCGGAACGTCCTTCCCCTCCTGTTCGGACGCCCCGGCCTGGCTGGATTGTTCCGTGGACTGGTTGCTTAACCGGCCCCGAGCCCGAGTACGGAGGGCGGGCAGACCCCATAGCAGACCGGCTCCGATCAAGGCGAGGACCACAATGGCTGCCACCCAAACCGCCGGGTGGTGCTTTCGATGCATGGATCGGTCTGTTCCCGGGGTTGAGCGCACGTTCACCTCATTTGGTTGCGAAGTGGTTGACCGGCCCGGAAGCGACGCAGGTTATCCAGGCAGATCTCAATGATCTTATCGACATTCGAAGCCAGATGGGCCCCGCCGGCCACATGCGGGGTAATCAGACACCGCGGCTGGGACCAGAGGGGATGGCCCACCGGCAGGGGTTCGGGTTCGGTCACATCGAGTCCGGCACCCAGGATCCGTCCCGCCTCCAGGCCCTCGGCCAGGGCCTGGCAATCCACGGCATCCCCCCTGCCGGCATTGATCAGGACCGCTGTCGGCTTCATCAGGGCCAGACGGTCCTTGTTGATGATGTGGTGGGTGGCCGGTGTCGATGGGAGGGCCATGGCCACGATGTCCATGTCGGGCAGGAGCTGGT
Source organism: Bifidobacterium indicum (assembly GCF_036987015.1). Lineage (NCBI taxonomy): Bacteria > Bacillati > Actinomycetota > Actinomycetes > Bifidobacteriales > Bifidobacteriaceae > Bifidobacterium > Bifidobacterium indicum. The sequence goes on along the minus strand of NZ_BTXM01000001.1, from coordinate 393,167 downwards.
CTACCCGGTCGAATCCGGCCAGGTGGTCGAACCCCTCGACCGGCTTCTCGGGATGACGGCGGATACCGTATGTCGCACCGCCCACGGCCTTGACCAGGCGGGCGAAGCTGGCTCCCAGGTCCCCGGTTCCCAGAACAAGGGTCTTGGCTCCCCTGGGTGAGTACACGGCCCCGCGGGGCTGCCATAGCCCCTTGTCCTGATTGTCCCGGTAAGCGGGCAGGTCCTTCAGAAGGGCCCACATCATAGCGAACATCTCCTCGGACACAGACTGTCCATACACGCCCGAGGCGCTGGTCAGAGCGGCCCCTTCAGGCAGGATACCGGGTTTGAGATAAGCGTCCACTCCCGCACTTGAGGTCTGCAACCAGGCCAGGTTCCTGCACTGGGCCACCTGGTCGGCGGGCGGGTTGCCGAAGATGATCGTCGCCTCGGACCTGTTCATCTCAGGCACGCCCATAGGCCACTGCATCTGGTTGCGCATGGCCGGATCCACGATGAACTCCTGCCGCATGCCGTCAGCCGCCTCAACGAACCGGTTGCGCTCCTCCTGGGAGAGTGGCAGGCAGTTCACAATCACCTGTTCGGATTCCCTGCCTCTGGTCTGAGTTTCGTCTTCCATGACCATCGACCCTGCCTTTCCTCACACCTCATCAACGTGTCATGCCCAAGTATCCCGTACACCAGACATCAACCAGTCAGGGCGTGTGCACTGTCTATCATGCTATCGCAGGAAGACCGGCAGAGGTCTCATTGAGCCCAGACCCACCCGCTTCACATGCACAACCCTGCCAACCCTTGCAAAATCAAGGCGACACACTGATTTGCCCCTCTCTTGAACCTTGGTGTACTATAAGCAAGGCTCAAGAAGCACGGGGCTATGGCGCAGCTGGTAGCGCGTCTCCATGGCATGGAGAAGGTCGGGGGTTCGAATCCCCCTAGCTCCACAAGAAATTAGTCGCTCGATTCACTCGGGCGGCTTTTTTGTTGCAATCCCATTGTTTTGGGGCATTTCCCGCTCTCACCATATACTGGGTTTTAGGCGGTTTCGGACCGTTTTAATCGGTTTCTAATAGGACAACTAATAGGACAAGGCATGGGAAGAACCAGGGCATTCGGCAGCATCCTCTACAAACCAAACAAAGCAAATCCTACCAGGATAGTTGCCTCGTTCCCCACGCCTTTGGAGGCCTTCGAACAATGGCCCAACCTTGCGGCCAGACAAAGCAAGACCTTCAAACCAGATATGGAGGATGACGCGAGAGCCTGGCTGAGTAAGGCACGCAAGCAAATCGAAGCCGGAGTCTGGGAACCAGCCATCGTCAAGAAACGGCAAACCGCCTCGCAACGTCTAACCGTAAACGACTACTATCAATCATGGCTAGAACATCGAACATATAAAGGGAAACCGCTCAAGGCCGGGAGCAAATACCACCTGCGTAAGGACATCGAGAACCACGTCCTCCCGTGGTTCGGCACAACCAGACTAATCGACATAACCCAGGCTGACATCGACCAGTGGCTGGCATCCATGCCATCAGACCAGGCGTCGATGAAGGTGAACGCTTACAAGGCACTAAAGGCCATGCTGAGGACCGCGAGCCAACCTGGAGCCCACGGGGAGCCTCCACTCATACCCGTATTCCCGTGCACAAAGCCCCTTTCTCATCCAGGAAGGAAAACGCAGACCGTCCCAGCCACACCAGAAGAGGTCAAGGCCATCTACGATGCTATGCCGATGCGATACCGAATGAGCATTTACCTGGCAGTGTTCGGCGATGGTCTGCGTATAGGTGAAGTCTGTGCCCTCCAGCGCCGGGATGTCGATCTTAAAACGAGAACACTGCATATCCGCCGTGGCAGGGTAACAATGGACTCGGAAAAGCTGACAGATACCCCGAAAACGGAAAGGAGCATCAGAGATGAACGTATCCCCCCTCAACTGCTGCCCCTACTCCAGCAGTTCCTCTCGGAACAAGTACCGCGCGGTGAAAAGTCATGGCTCTTCCCCGAATTGACCGATAGCACCAAACCTGTCCATCCCAACTCCCTACGTTCCTGGTACAGTAAGGCCAGGATCAAAGCAGGTAGACCAGATCTGCGCTTCCATGATCTCCGCCATACCGGGCTGACCTGGCTCGCTGCAGAAGGCGCGACAGTTAAGGAGCTTATGGATGCTGCAGGCCACGCTGATGTGGACACTGCAATGCGCTACCAGCACTCCATCGACAAACGTAAGGACATCCTGGCCGAGAAGTTGGGTGCAAATCTCCTGCCGGATGAGACGCCGGAATTCCTGCGAGCGCGGATTGGGAGGATTGATGAGGATATTGCCGGTTTGGAGAGGCAGCGTGCGGATCTGGTGGCCCGGCTTCAGGAGTTGTGAGTGTGGTATTTGCGTTCGAGTTGGATGATGTCTGCTTCTCTGGCGCTGTATCGTATGGCGGTGAGGTCCTGACGTATTTGTTGGTGTAGTGCTTTGAGTTGTTGTTGTTCTTCTTTGTTGTGCCCTGGTTGGTGTTCCTGGTCTATGATCTGGTCGAGTTGTTTATGCAGTAAGATGGTGAGTCTCTCTTTGCAATCTTGGGGCGCCGGAAGGAGATCGGGGTGGTTATCTGGTATTTGGCTTATGTCGTCGGGGATGTAGGGCATAAGTGGATGATAGGACAACCGACGCTGGTTATCCGGCAGTGAAACGTGCCATACGGCAATCGGGGGAAACCCGCATGGCACGATAAGGCCAGCGTATAGGAGTGCGACCTGCAAAGATAGAGCAGTGTAAAAAATGGGTGTCAAAACGAAAGAGAGTAACTACTTTATTTCAAAATGACACCCTGAATTTACAAAGGCCCCGCCGATTGATCTTCAGCGAGAGGCAGGGCGGTGGAACGACGTGGAATAACGCAGAGACGATAATGACCAGCAGGGATAGCCTGTTTCCTTCAAGGGTGAGATAAATCAACCTCACTTTTGAGGTGTAGTTTTATTCTCTTCTTCTTTCCATAGTTTGTGTAGCTCTTCCACTTCACAATCCAATAGTGCAGGCTCAAATGGGTGGTTCGGCTCAACAGGGCCGGTCTGCCATGGTTCTTCCATATCAATCGTCCCGAAACTCGTTGACCGCCGGTACCGGTCTATTTTCTCAGCCAACCTGACCGGAAGCGGTGCCGGAATGTCTTCCGAGTGTCGACCCATTGGATACAGATCCTTGATGGTCTGCTGCTCTTCAGGAGTCAGCAACGGCCACCATTTCCTCACATCGCGGACGACTTCTTGCTTGTACAGATTTTGAGAATTATCCATGTTATAAGCATATCCGTATATACGACGATCGCCCCCGATCCGGTCTCCCGGAGCAGGGGCGATACTGCACTTTTCTTGCAAACGAGCACTTTTTGCCTACAAGTCCTATAAAGTGCTACTTGCCTGACAGTCGTACGGGGTTGTAGGCGACGCCGAAGCCGGCTGCGATGGCTCCTGCGGCTGTCGAGATGAAACCGCCGATCTCGGGGTGGCCGAAGCACATGAAGCCCAGGCCGACCACCGAGGCGATCAGGCCGAACACGTAGACCCAGGTGCGCACCTGGTCGCTGAAGACGGGCGTGTAGTCGTCTCCGTGTCTGGGTGCTGCGTGCTCGGGCATGAGGTTGTCTGTCATGATTGACTCCTTATCTATAGGGGTTCTGGTCGCAGATGGCGATCTGGAGACGGTCGAGGGGCTCGCCGTACATGCCCGCGTAATCGTCCCCGCCGTTGCTGGTGCCGTCGTCGCATACGACGTCGAGCCATCCCTCCCGGGCGGTTGTCTGGCTCCTGTACCAGGCCTGGGAGAGGGTCTTGCCGGCCGGTGTCGTGTAGTAGATCCTGATGCCGTCGATGGTGTGGCCGACGATGCCGGCGCACCCGTTGACGGTGTCTGCCGGGTTGCCTTGGTTGACCCAGTCCAGCCAGCCGTCCTCGATGGTGTGGACCTGATAGCGCAGGTCCCCCTCGTCCGCACGCATGTAGATCAGGTCATGCGAGGCGAACGGGACGCCGGCGAACCCGTCGTCCCCTTCCCCGAAGTCGGTGACCTCCGTCTGCCAGGAGCCTGCGAGCACATGGGCACCGTAGTGGACGTGCGTGGCCAGGGAGACCGGCGCGACAGGGGTCTGCTGTCCGGAGAAGCGCAGGTAGCAGTCCCATGGGTAGTCATAGTAGGGGTTGGTGTTGGTCTCCCCGCCGGTCTGGTCGCCGCCGGCACCCCAGGCGGTGCCGTTCTCGCTGATGCTGGCCTGGGCCAGACGCCCGCCGCCGAGGTAGACGGCCACATGGTCCAGGTCGTTCAGCAGGATGTCCCCGGGCAGGGGGTTGCCGTTGTTGGGCAGCCGCACCCACCCCCTGGCGGTCAGCTCCCGGCTCAGGTTCCCGGTGTAGGTCGCCGACCCGGTGTCGAAGCCCGCCTCCCGCAGGCACCAGATCACCAGGCTGGAGCAGTCGGCGTTGCCGCCGTTGCGGATGTTCCACCGGTCCGACTGCGAATAGCCGAGGTCGGCGATGTCGCACCAGTAGCGCATACGGTCGATCAGGACGTTCAGATCAGCCATTGTCCCGCCCCCCTTCCAGAGCCTGGGCGGCTTCCTCGGCAGAGATGACCGGTATGTCGTCGGGTGGCAGGGTCTCCCCCTGCGGTTGGTGTTCGTGCACTTGGTGGTCGGCCATGACGGCCCCCTTTCCGCCCGTCTCCGGGCATAGAAAAGGCCACCCTCGGTTGAGGATGGCCGTGGATAAAAGTGGTGGAAGGTGCTCAGGCTGCCGCCAGCAGGAAGAGGACCAGGACTCTCAGCAGGTTCCGAAGTGCCGACCCGAGCAGGAGGGCCAGTCCGAAGACGGCTGCGGATGCCAGGCACAGGCAGGCGACGATGCCCAGGATGGTCAGCACGGTTCGTCTGTTCATGACCGCCCCTTCCTGTGGTGTTGGGCCAGGTAGTCCTCGGCTTCCTGCATGACCCAGCAGTGGGCGTCCAGGGATTCGAGTTTCGACAGTTCGTAACGGACCTTAGAGCTTTGGTCGCCGGGCTGTTCCATGAGGTTGACCAGGGTGTTCTTGATGGTGTCCTTGCGGATCTCCCTGAGCTGGTCCTGCACCTGCTCGGTCTGCCTGCGCAGTTCGCTGGTCTGACGCCAGTGCCGGTTCATGTCGGAGTCGTAAGGGAGATGGCCCGGGTCGACGTGTGAATAGAGCCAAGTGGCCAGGGCGCTGAGCCCTCTCGGCCAGATCTTCACGATCAGGCCAAGCAGGGCGATCACCACCGCGTCGGAGATAAGGCCACCCGTCAACGAGTCGAGCATATGCGATACTGCCTTTCGTACCTGTAGGAAACCCACACGGCATTCACGCCCGGAAGGACGATTCCCCGTGTGGGTTTTAGTTGGATTGGAAACAAGAGATGCTTGTCCGGGAGTTCGTCAATGACCAGTGGATGCCCTCCTGCCGGGGGCTGCGCGAATGCACGCTGATCGGTTACAGGAGCGCCCTCGACCGGCACATCCTGCCGGAGTTCGGAGACGTCGAGCTCGACGAGGTCAGCGCCGAGCGGATAGAACTGTGGATGGCCGGCATGCCGAGCGAAGGCGCAGCCCGGAAAGCCTGGGCCGTGTTCCGCTCCATCCTGCGCAAAGCCATGCGCTGGGGACTGCTCGAACGCGACCCCACCATCCAGGTCAGGCCCCTCAAACGAACCGACTACCAGCCGGAGGTCCTCGACGCCGGACAGATCCGCCAACTCCTCCAGGGCTTCTACGGCCACCCTTTGGAGGCCTGGCTCATCTGCTCGGCGACACTGGGCCTCAGAACCGAGGAGGCCCTGGGGCTGGAATGGGGCGACATCAACCTGACCACGGGACACGTCCACATCCGTCGCGGCCTGCAATGGGTCGCCGGACACGAACTGACCGTCGAACCCAAGACCGAACTGAGCAGACGCACCGTGGTCCTCCCCCGGTTCGCCGTCATGCGACTACGCCAGATCAAAGGCAAAGGCCGTCTCATCGGGGACCTCAACCCGAACCAGGTCGACAGACGCTACCGCGCATGGTGCCGCCAACACAGCCTGCCCTGCGTGCCCAGACGCAACCTGCGCCACTCATGGGCGACCACGGCCCTCGCCGCCGGCGTCGACGTGGCCGTCGTCAGCCGCGCCCTGGGCCATTCCAGCATCGAAACCACCGCACGCTACTACCTCAGACCCGACCTCGATGTCCTCAAAGAGGCACAGAAACAATGGGCCAACACGATCATGAGCAAGTAGAAAGGGGATTCCGTAACCCATTCACTGGAAAGTACGACCTCTCCTGTTCCTTTCTCGTCTCAAAAGATGCAACTGGTCAAGTTCGGTCGGCTGGTCCAAGCCACGGGACAGATCAACCTATCCTCCACCTTCTCTAACCTGACCAATATCAAAGCCAACGAACCTGCATTGCCAGCCCAGTACCGTCCTGCCAGGAACACGTCCGCGACGGTCCTGTTCATGGGCAACAACTCACAGTCATTCAATCTGCGAATCGGTTCCGACGGGATCATGTACATAAGTGGATCTGGGGCAGTGGGCTATTACTTCTCTCTGCAGGGCTCCTGGTTGTCCGACTAGCATTCCGTAACCCGCACGGGGTGGACACAGGTCACACCTAGCGGAGGGTGGCAGTGGGGACAGACGGATGACCCCCACCTCTGCGTCGCAAAATGGGGGAACCTGGTGGAGCTCCGGGGCGTGATCGGCCGTCCCGGCGGCTGGAAAAGCGGCTGGGTGGTTGCCACCATACCGGCCGGCTATCGTCCGTCCGCACGGGTCTGGATGACCTCAAGCAGACGGAACGTCAGTCACCTCTACGCCGACCCGGACGGGACTCTCGGAGTGGCGAACGACACCCTCACAGGGGCCGCCTTCGCCGACCTCTTCATCCACGCGACATGGCTCATCTGAACAGGCCAGCTCTACCGTCCCAGTACGATCAAATAAGAAATGTCAATGAGAGCACCCTTGTTAGTGGGCTTGTTCATCCTGACGGTCAGCCACTTCACTCCCGGCACGTAGTCGCAAGCGATTGCGGATGTTGTCGAGGAGTCTGCCCGATTCGACAGCATGACTGCCACAAAATCCCGGGCCGGGTCGAATGACCTGCCGGCGATCGCAGTGAACTGAGGCTGGTCGAACAACCTTAAGGAATCGGTCCCTTCAGAAGTCAACGTCTTCCTGCCGGTCCGCATGTGGGTTACGGAATCCCACATGCTGGGTATGCGGTTGTAGAGAGGGATGGGAGTGCCGGGGGTGATGCCGGAGATCGGGATGCGGTACAGGGGCATGTCCGCGACGGTTGCGCCTTCGATTATGCGGCCCTTCTGATATCCGGGGTCGGCTGGTGTGCCCTGCGTGGCGGCTCCCTGGATGATCTTCAGCTCCGCCGTCTCGACGCCGTTGGACGCTCTTGAGTATCGGCAAACGGCCAGGTCGTTCCTCTTCACCCCCTGGGCGCCGGAAACGACAGTCGCCGAGGTTGAGGAGGTGAAGGTCACATGGCGTCCCTGCATGAGCAGGTCGCCGCTTGCGAGCACGAACGTGTTGGCGTTGCTCATGTTTGCCTTGAGCATCTCCTTGGTGTTGAGCACGTAATCTCCCCCGCCCACTATGCCCGTGTTGAACGATGCGATGTCGTTCGCGTCGATATGGGGGGTTCCTGCGAATCCGTGTACGAGTTCAACGGTCATTGGTCTTGTCCTCCTTGTCCCGGTCTTTCTGAAGCATGAATTGGTTGAATTCGTTGTCCTGTTGGATTGCGAAGGTGTGCCAGGTCGGGTGGCAGCTCTTGCACAGGAGTCTGGTGTTCTGGGTGCCGTCGGCCGTGATGTGCTGGATCTCGCGCCATTCGTCGATGTGCGGGTCCCCCTCGGGCAGGTATTCCACGGTGTTGCACCGGTCGCAGGTGAACCGCGTGATGCCTTTCTGTTTTGCCATTACTTTGTCCTTTCCCATGTGAAGGCGCCGAGCGAGGGCAGTTGCCGCCAGGTTCCTCCGTAAACGGATGCCGGGTTGGCTCCGTTCGTGTTGGTGATGACACTGCCCACCGGGTAGCTGGATGCGTTGCCGGGACCTGTGGCGTGGGCCGAGATGACCCCCTGGGCGCTTATGGTGATGCTGGTTCCGTCGGGTCGTACTCCGCCCAGTGCCTTGTCGGATGCGACGGGAAGGCTGTAGTTGTTGGCCTTGTCGTCGATCCCATCGAGTTTCTTCTTGTCGGCGGGACTCATGGAGCCGGACTCCGCCTGCGTTACCTCTCCCAAGGAGACGGTGACCTTGGCTCCGGTCTTGGTTGTTTTGATGGGTGCTGTTCCGGCGACCTCCTGTATGGCCGCCTTGGCGGCTTGCTGGGCCTGGCCTATCTGTTCCCCGAAGTCCGATGCCGTCTTTGCCGCGTCGTCCGCTTTCTTGCTGACTGCAAGCAGGTCGGCGGAAGTGACGTCGGCGTTCAGGGTGTTGCCAATCAGGGTCAAACCGTTGCCGGCCTGGATGATTGTGGAGGGCGAGCCGAATTCGGCGTTGCCGGAGAGGCTCCCCGCTCCATGCTTGCCGTCGTCGCCGGCCTGGTACTCGACGCTGACCAGACCGTGGTCGGCTTTGATGATCTTCTTCACTATCGGCGCTTTTACGGTGACCCCGGTCCTGTTGTCCCTGCCTGTAACCAGGTCTCCGACCTCGTATGTGGCGCCATCCAGCACGGTGACCTCGATGCTGCCCTCCCCTTGGAGTTCCTTGAGCTTCTCCTTGGTCTTCTCGTTGAGCTCGTCGGCTTTCGCGTTGCTGTAGTCGTAGGTCTGGGTGATCTCGTCGATGCCGAATAGGGTCTGCTTCTGACTGACCTCGCCCTTCTCGTTCGCGTAGTAGTGGACGATGACCCTGTTCTTCAGCTCTCCCTCCCCCATCCCTATGAGATGGTTCACCCGCCGGTAGGTCTTCGTGGACGTGAAGTCGATCAGGTCAGAGTCGATTACATCGGTGTTGTCCACTATGGCGGCGGCACTGATGAAGGTCTGGTCCTGGCGGCTCTGGAACTTCAGCCGCATGCCGCTCGACGCTAGCATCTTGGTTATGCCGGTGTAGGCATCGGTGTACCTGTCGAACCGGTAGTTGACCGAGCCAGGCGACGGGTCCACCATGAAGACGCCCGCCAGTCCTATGCGGCTGATCAGATTGCGCAGGACCTGTGTGGTGGCGCCGGAGACCTTGAGGTGGTCCTGGCCTGCGTCGGGTGAGAGAATCTTGTTGGCCAGCATGCCGCTCCAGGTTCGGCCCTTGTAGCTGACGGACCCGCCTGTTGACGTCTCCTTCTTGGTGGTCCTTTCGTCCACGATCCCGCCTATGTCGGAGCCGTCCACTCGGATGATGCTGTTCTTGTCGATGAGCAGGTTCCGGTGCAGGGTCAGGCAGAAGTCGTTCTCCCCGTCCTGGGTGCCGTAGGCAAGGTCGATGTCCCAACTCTCGATGTTGTACCTGCTCGCACCGCTGGCTACGATCAGATCGACCATGGTGGGGTGCTCCTCTCCTGCACGATGGCGATGTCGAAGCCGAACGTGTTGGGCCAGGTGACCTCATTGGTGCCCGCGGGGATGGGCTGGAAGATGTACTCCCCGCCATTGAGCCCCCTGCCTCGCCGTGCCTTGGCGAACACGTCGGTCCGGCCTCCGACGGCATCGGTGAGGATGACGCTCTTCTGTCCCGCGAGCGCTGTGATTGTCAGGTATCCGTCGGGTGGTACTTCGCAGTTGACTTGGTAGAGGTTGCCTCTGATGCGGAAGTAGGGGTCGGTGCAGGGGCCGTAGATGTGGCTGATCCATGGCATTGGGGTGAGTGATGGGTTGGTTATCTTCTGGCTGATGCTGCCGGGTTTGAGGTCGTATGGGACGTCTGTTGGCAGGTCGAGGTAGATGCCGGAGGTGATGTCGATGCTGGTGTTGAAGTCGGTTGGTGGTAGTTGGTGTCTCCATACTCCGTCGAGGAGGAGGATGGTCAGGTCGCAGGTGAGGCCGTGTCGGTCGTCGGTGGATTCGGAGAGTGGGATGTAGGCGTTTTGGGTCCATTCCTTGTCGTTCATGGTGTAGGCGGATATGACTCCTGGTCGGCCTGCGGTCAGGTCGGCTTCGAATTGTTCTTCGGCCTTGTCCATGGCTTCTCGTGATCCGTATTCGACTGTCAGTTTGGCTTCTCTGGCGTCTCTGGTTATCTGTTCGGCTCCTCGTCCTCCGAGTTTGTAGGACCAGACGCGGTTTCTGAAGGAGCGTGCGGGGCCTAACCATACGTCGGTGGATTCCAGGTCCAGGTTCCGGCCGGTGACACCCGACCGGTAGTTGAGTTCCTTCATGGTGTCTCCTTCCTTCTAGTGCAGCATGCGTCTTAGGTCCCTGCTGCCGGGAGGGGCAGGGGCCGATGTTGCGATGATTGGTCCGAGTTCCTCGTGCAGGCTCTGGAGTTCGTTGACGACGGGCTGCATGTCCACCTTGGGGTTGACTTGCACCTGGATGTTGAGTCCGTTGGCCATTCCTGCGACGTTGGCGAGTTTGGATGTGGTCTTCATGGCTTTCGCGGCGTAGGTCCCAGGGATGTAGCCGGTTGCGTTGAGCGTGTTGAGGAACCCTCGCCCGTACATGCGGTCGAGTCGGTCTACGGTTGCGGCCTTCAGCATCATTTCGCCGCGGGAGGCTTGGACGGGGACGCTGTCGCTGGTCTTGGTTCCAGGGCCGTAGATTCGTCCTCCTGTTGCGGCTTGGATCGCGCCACCTTGCTTTTCCACGCGAACGTAGGCCGTCGCTATAACCGACCCGTTGATGGATCTGGCCATGGCGTCGAAGGCTCCCCTGTTCCCGTTGATGGCCGCATAGGCGGTCGCCAGGGTGACACCTTGGTAGCTACGGATGCTGTTCATCTTGTTGTTGGCGTCATCAGCATTGCCGTTGATGATCAGCCATTTCAGGATGTTGGCGAGCGCTTGGATGGCGTTGTAACGGCCGTTCGCGTCGTTGTTGTTCCCGTTGAGGAACATCCACTTGAGCAGGTTGGGCAGCCATCCGACCATGGCGTAGCTGTTGTTCGCGTTCGTATTGTCCCCGTTCAGGAACATCCTCTTGAACAGGTCCGGCAGGGAGCTGAGCCCGTTGTAGCGGGTGATGGCTGGCCCGTCGTTTCCCTGGATGTTCAGGGTCTTGTCGGGCAGGGCCATGGCATCGATGTTGCGGACCTTGCCCTGGAACGGGCTGTCGTCGGCATCAAGCGTGAACGAGGCTCCCTTCACGGCTTTCTTCTTCTTGTTCTCGACCCCATCGAGCTTGGAGCTGGCGTTGTCGATCAGGTCCAGGATGAACTCGATCTGCTTGTCGCTGAGCCCCTGGCTCCTGAGCTTCTGCCTCACGGCTTCCAGCTTGGGGCTGGCGTTGTCCTGGCACTCCAGAATCAGCTTGATGTCGTCGTCCGACAGACCCAGCGTGTGGGCCAGACCCTGCACATCCTTGATCTTGCCTGACGCCTTGTCGTCGGCATCCAGGAGCAGACGGATGGTCTTGCCGTCCAGTCCCGAGGATTGCAAGGTCTTCAGCAGGTTCTCGGCCTTGCCGGAGGCGAAGTCCTCGGCGGTCAGTTTGGTCTTCCACTCCTTCCCGTCGAACTGGGCCAGGCCGGCCTCCGCCTGTTCCTTGGACAGCATGACCTGCTGGTTGTCGGCGGTCATGACGACCACATACTTGCCGGTGGAGAGCTTGGTCATGGTGTCGGAGAGCTGGTTGACGTCCATCTGCCCGTTGGTGATGGCGTTGATGACGAACCGGTACGCCTGGTCCGCCTGGAGGCCCTTGTCCTTGGGGAAGAGAGCCAGGAGGTCGCTTGCGATCTGCATGAGCTGACCCTTGGCCTGTTCGGCCTTGACCTTGAACTCGGTCTCTATGGTCTGCGGGGTCATCAGGTACTGTTCGCTGAGCTGCCGGGCGGCCTCCTCGGGCACGCCCATGCTCTCGGCTGTCTGGAGGAACTGGTTGGCCATCTCGGCCTGCTTGCCGCGCACCTCGTCCGCGCCCGCCCCGTTGGCGACCATGGCCTTGAGGTAGTCGTTCGAATCCGAGGCGAGTTTGGTGAGGCTGTCCGACGCGGTGCGGCCGGCTTCACTCATGTAGTCGAAGCTGTTCTTGTTCGCGTCCCAGACCTGCTGCCCCGCGGCGGCGAGCTCCTGCACACGGCTGATCTGCTGCCCCATGGTGTCCACGGTCTTGCCGTACTCACTGGCGGCGGAGGCGGCACGGATGTGGGCGTTCTGCTGCTCCTCAAGGATGCTGGTGCTCTTCTGCCGGGCCTCGTTGAGCATGTTCTGGCGTTCCGTGTCGGAGGCCAGCAGCTTGTTCAGCTCGTCGGTGTTGTGCACCTGGTTGGCGAGGTTGCGGGAGTAGTCCTCGCCGTACCCGTTAGCCTTGCCCAGTGAGGCCGCCGCCTCCACATAGTTTTCGCGGAGCTGCCTGACCACTTCGGAGAGCTTGCTGGCGGTCTGGGCCTGCTGTGTCATGCTCGTGGTCTGCCCGGTCAGGCCCTGGGTGACGGTGGACCCGGAGGCGACCATCCTGTCCAGTGACTTGATCAGGCTGTCGTATGCCGGGCCGCCCTTCTCGATGGAGTCGAACACGCTGCTGCTGGACAGACCGAGCTTCTTCATGGCGTCCTCGGCCCCGTTGGCGCCGGTCTGCCAGTTGTCCCACATGTGCCAGCCGGTCATGTTGTTGTCCTTGAAGGCGTCACGGATGGCCTGGCCCGCCTTGCTCATCCCGTTCTTCGCGGTCTCGGCTGCATCTCCGGCGGCGCTCAGGGCGCTGTTGAAGGACTGCTGCCTTGCCTGGGCGTTGGCGACGTGCATACTGTAGGCGCTGACCGCCAGAGTGACGGCCCCTATTGCCACGTCGGTCCCCAGGGCCTTGATCCCGCCCATGGCCTGGAAGAGGCCTGATGCGCCTTCCTTGAGGCGTGAGAAGTGCCCGGTGGCCCTGCCGGAGGCAGCCCCCACTGATTCGATGCCTTCGGCGACGGACTTGGCTTGGCCTCCCAGGTCCCCGATCTTCATCTTGGCCCAGGTGCCGGCCACGCTCTTGAAACTGGTGTCAACGTTGGCGCCGGTCATGCCGAGACGCTGCAGGCTGGCGTTGAGCTGCGCCTGCTGGAGGATCTGCTGCATCATGCTGGACTTGACCGTGTCCAGGGCGCCCTTCCCCGCCCGTCCGAACGTCATCCACATGCCGATGGCGGCCTGCACGGGTGCCGGCAGCTTGGCGAACGCGGAGGACACGGCCTCGGTGCCGGCCGCGAGCGCCTGGATGAGTGGTGAGGCGGCTTTGAGGCTGTTGCCGAGGGTGCCTCCGAAGGTGTCGGCGAGGCGGCCGGTCATGCTGAGGAGGTTGTTGAACATCGGTGCGGTGTCGCCTGCGGCTTTGGAGAGTTTGGTGATGCCGCTGGTGGCGCCGTCGGCGAAGGAGCGGATGCCGGGGGCGGAGGCGGTGAGGATTCTGCTGGCTCCTTGGATGGAAGCGCTGATGATCTTGCCGGAGTCCTGGAATACGGCCCGGGTGGTGTCGCGCAGGCTGTAGGCGGTGTCGCCGATGGTGGTAAAGCTGCCGCGTACTTCGTCCTTGGCTTGTTTCGCGCCGGCTGTCCATTCACGGAGGGTGGCTTGGAACCTGACGGAGTTGACGGCCTGGTCGGCGTTGTGGAGTGCTTTGCTCAGGCCTTCGATGCCGTTCTGGCTTTCGGCTATGGTGCCGAAGGTGCCGGAGAGGATGCCGGAGAGGCTGTGGAATGAGTCCTTGAGGAAGCCGGCCTGGGTAGTGGCGTCGAAGATGGCCTGGTCGATTTTGCCGGTCTTGTCGGCCACGTCGACCCATTCGGCGGTGCGGGCGGTGAGGTTGCTGATCCAGCCTGCCATGCGGGGCAGGTAGTCGCTGGTGCGGTCGCCGAGGGTGAGGACTGTCTTGAGGAGGTCCTGCATGCCCGGGGTGAGACGGCCCACGGCCCGTGTGGTGTTGTCGAGGATGTGGCTGATCTGTCCCTGCTGGTTGGCCTGGCGGACCACTTCGGCCATGCCTGCGGCCATGTGGCCTTCCTGGATGGCGACGTTGCCGAGCCCGTCGGCGAGGGTGGGGGCGATGTCGTTGGCGAGGTCGCGCAGGGGGTCGCGGGCCTGGTCCCAAAAGGTGTTGCCGACCCTGGTGAGGAGCCCGTCGAGTTTGGTGGTGGTGATGTCGAAGGCGTCGGAGGCCTGCTTGTATGCTGCGTAGATCCCGTACCCGGCGGCTCCAAGCCCTCCGAGTGCTGCTGGGGCGGCGAGGGCGGCCTTACTCATGGAGATGATGCTGGTGCCCAGTCCGCCTATGGTTCCGGCGACGTTGAGGGTCCCGGAGGCGAGTCCCGCGAGGGCTGTGCCGAGGAGGGTGACCTTGGGGACTTTGCGGTCCAGGGTGTCGAAGAGGTTGACGAGGCGGTCGAACTCGTTGGACACGCCCTGCAGGCCGGTGGCGCCCATGGTCATGCCGTTCAGGATCTTGCCGAGGTTGGTGCCCTTGAAGTTGGCCCATACGGTGACGCTCCGGGGCCGGGTGAACTCGGCCATGTGGACGCTTGCCAGTGCGGTCTGCAGGTCGAGGTCCATCTGGAGTTTGTCGTTCTTGCGTTGGAACTCGTTGATCTTGTGGCGGGCCTCGGTGGTGTCGGCGTCGAGGTTGATGGTGTATCTGCTGTCCTCGTTGTCGCCGACCTTGAGGGCGGCGTGGCGCATCCTGTCGATGGTGTGCTGGATGCTGCGGCTGGTCTCTGCGGGCAGGTTCATGTACCGGTGGCGCAGGGAGTCGAGCTGGTCCTGGAGCCGGTCAGCGCCTTCCGTGTAGATGCGGATACGGGCTTCCTTACGGGAGAGGCGCTCGGTGTCCTGGACCAGCTTGTGGAGCTTGGTTTCGGCCTGTGTGTAGCCGTCCACATCGACCTTGATCTTGGCTCCGGGGTTTTTCTTGAGCTGGTCGATGGACCACTGGTACTCGCGGCGCAGCCGGTTGGCCTGGTCGTTGATGGAACGGTCCGCCCCCATGGGGCGGCTGCGCAGGAGCGCGTCCTGCATGCTCTTGAGGTGACCGCTCATCTCCTGGAGGCGGCCGATGGTGCCGGAGGCGTCGCGGCGCATCCGGGTGAAGGACCGGCTGGCGTCGCTGCTGTTGGCCTTCAGGCCGGCGCTGCTCATGGTCATGTCGTCGATGACGGGCAGGGTGTGGCGTGCGGCCTTCTCCTGCTCGTGCAGGGCCCGGATGTTGTTGTCCAGGCTCTTCTTGAGTCTGCTGTCCATCCCGTCGAGGATGGTGTCGTTGCGGCTGGAGGCGGACTTGGCGAAGGCGTTGCCGATCCGGTTCTGCGCGTGGGCGAGCTGTTCGGCCAGCCGCTTGTCGTCCATCTTCGGATCGAGCCTGGCCGTGATGTCGATGCGTTCGGCGTCCCACTTGTCCGTCAGGGCGCGCAGGGCCTTGTCGTCGCCGCGTATCTCGGCGCGCACGTTCAGCCGGCTTCCGTCGATGCCGTCCGCGACGCTCCGGTAGCGGGCCGCGTCGGGGTCGAACCGGACGGGGACGCTGATGTCCTTGGCGGCGTAGCGGCGCAGCTTGGCATCCAGTTCCGCCCCGAACCCCGTGGTGTCGGGCTTGACGTCGATGCCGATCTTGCCGCCAATGAACATGTCGGCCATGGCGAGGCTCCTTCCGTGGTGGTGACGCCGGCCCTGGTGGCCGGCGTCCTGTCAAACTCCGGCCACCAGGTTCTTCAGTCCCTGCAGGGTGGTGGCGTGCTTGCCGGTGTCCCCTCTCCCCTCCTGCGGGGTCCCCGGATACCGGATCATGGGCATGGGCTTGGCCTTGTCCTCCAGCCGCGAGTTGACGAGCATGGCCGCGTAGTTGCGCAGGTCCAGCAGCAGGGCCGTCTCCTGCCTCCAGGAGTGGAATTCCAGGCGCGGCTCCTCGTCCCCGTCCCTGCCTGCCCGGCCGCCCTGCTCGGCGTGTTCCATGACCCACTGGCGGTACAGGCTCTCGTCGACCAGTTCCAGTCCTGCCGTCAACCGGTCCATCAGGGAGGGGTCCTCATGCCGGTACGCTTCGGGCAGGTCCATGCCGTAGTAGCGGCGGAAGTCGCAGGTCAGTTGGACGGGGCAGCGTCCGTAGAGGCTGCGGAGCCGTCGGATTTTCCCAGTTGACCCGCGTACAGGTTGACCAGCATGAAGAACAGGTCCACGAGCCGGTAGGGGTTGCGGCCCTTGCACCACTTCTTCCAGGCCTGGTCGTCCACGGCGATGGTGGTCAGGACCGGGTCGGCGGTCTCGATGATGTACTCGCTGTACACGGCCCAGTCGAGCTGGTCCAGCTTCGAGGGGTCCCCGTCCTCGGTCCTTTTGGTCATGGAGACCATGCCTTCCAGGATCTGCGCGTGGCAGGTCATGACCTTCGCGGCGGTGACGGGGTCGAGCTCCTGCGCGGGCGTCAGGTCCGGCAGGTCGGCGAACTCGGGGAAACGCTCCTTGAGCTCGTCCAGGGTCTCGGGCTGCGCGTCGGCCTGGGCCTGGCCGGGGTCCGTGCCCGTCCCTTCGGCCGCGTGCCGCGGCTGCTGTTCCGGCTCGACGGGGGTCTCCTCCGGGATGGTTGCGTTCATGTTCTGGGTGTCTTCTTCGTTGTCGGGCATCTCTCCGCCTTTCGTTGGGGCCGTATCCGGCGCGGCCGGGCCGTTGCTCTCCGCTCTGTCCCCTTGCGGGGGGTGGGGTTGCGCCCGCCCCGGCGGAGAGAGTTGAGGGGGCGGGCGCAAGTGTCGGTGTCAGACGGTGAAGTACTCGGGCGTCAGGAGCATGAACGCTCCCTCCTGGCCGTTCGGTCCTGCGGGCAGGACGTTGCTGGACTGCGCGTTGGCCTTGAAGCCGAACTCCACGAAGTCGCTGCTCAGGTCGGGCATGCCGTCGGCCTTCATGGAGGCGCTGGGCATGTACATGCCGAAGTTGGAGTCGGTCCCCGGATCGTAGGAGACCACGACCATGGCGATGTCGCGCGGCGCGGGGTCCAGGCTCATGACGACGCCCTTGGGCTTGGCGGGGTCGGCCTGCTCCCACCCGTTGTAGATGAACTTCAGGGTCTTGGCGTCGGCCTGGATGGACTTCACCGAGACGCTGACGGTCTTGGCGTCGTAGGTGGTGCGGGCGCCCGGCGTCTTCCAGGAGTCCTTGCTGGTGGCGTCCCCGCCGTCCGAGTCCCAGGATGGCAGGTTGTCGGCCGACGTGTGCCCCAGGTTGGACCATGCGCCCGTCCCCTCGCAGGAGATGAGCAGCTTGGACAGGTCGGTGGGCAGCTCGGTATCCTTGGGCGCCACGAACACGGTGCCCCGCTTCGGCTGGAACAGGGCCTTGCTGTTGGTCCCCAGACCGAACCCTGCGGGTGCGGGGTCGTCGCGGGTCTCGATCCCCGCCTCGGCGGCCTCGATCCCCTCCTCCTCGATGGCTTTGGTGTCAGACCCTTCGTTCTTCTTCATGGGCATGGTGTTTCCTTTCTGTTGGTGTCCCCCCTGGCGGCTCTGGCCTCCACGAGGATGTCTGCGGTGTATTCCTTGCTTGCCTTGGGCATGTTCTCCTTGATGTCCGCCGACCGGTGGAAGCCGGCGGTCAGACGCGAGGAGCAGACCGGCCCCTTCCCGTAGGTCCAGGAGGGGACGGCTGATGACAGGTGGCTGGCCAGGCGCCAGGCCGTGACGGGGTCGTTGGCCAGGACCGAGATGGTGGCCGTGAAACGCCACACGTCGAAGCCGACGTGGACCGGCTGTCCGCACTGGTACAGGACGACCTGGCCCCGTGTGGCGTCCGATGCGACCTGGACGTCCATCTCACCGGTCAGGGCCGTGCCGGCCCATGCCGGGTCTTGCAGCGCCCCATCCAGGAGGTCGTGCAGGAGGGTTTCGGCGTCGATCTGCGCACCCAGCGCGGGGTCGGTGGCCTCGAAGATGCCGGTTCCCATCGTCAGCCCCCGAATGCGGCGTCGCGCATGATGTGCAGGCCCGGCATGTCCCGGTCGGCCCGCACGTTGTGGTAGCCCCACTCCAGGAAGCTGGCGATCTGGCTGCCGTCACGGCCCCGCACGCTCAGCACGACGCGGTGGTCGGTGCCATGGTGGTGGACGCTCAGGTCGATCCGGTCCGCGACGCTGCTGTGCTTGGCGCGGGCGTCGGCGAGCGCCTTGGCCCTGGCCTGGATGCGGTTGGCGTGGTCGCGGGTGATGCGTGGGCCGAACCGGTCGGCGACCTTGGTGCCGATGTGGGGGTCGATTCTCACGTACCCCATGTGTGCGCTCCTTCCTGGATGTGTGGTTCGGGGATGTTGATGGCTGTGCGGCGGGCCCGTATCTCGACGTGTCTGGATTCGGGTGTGCCGGCGTCCCTGGTGACGGGGCTGCCGTCGGCGTCGTACCAGTCGCCTTTCCACCAGATGAGGCTGTGGATGTCTCCGGGCCATTCCCTGGCGAGGATCTGGATGGGGGTGACCTCTGTCAGGCCGCCCTGGTTCTGTGGCGTCTTGTCCTCCGCTCCGGAGATGGAGAACATGCCGGCCTGCTGGGCCCGTCCCTCCACGCTGCACACAACCCTGACGGGTTCGCCGTCGTTTTCGTACTTGTTGCCGTGTGCTGTCCTGACGGGTTTGCGTGGTTGGACGATGACCTGGTCCTTGTCGAAGAGCTGGCGGGGGTGTCTGCCCTGGAAGAGGTAGCCTTCGCCTCCTGCGGGTTCCTCGTCGTACAGGTAGGGGCCGTTCATCCCGTCCATATGCGTTCGGCCTCCATGCTGACGGACCCCAGGGGCGTGCGGTCGCCGTCCTGTCCGGCCAGGAGGGTGCGTTCCGTCTTGGATATGTACAGGTTAGGCGACGGGCTGTATCCGCCGTCGGCCTGTTGGGGGCCGACGTTGGTGTACTGGTAGGAGCCGTCGTTCTCGCTTTTCATGGCCTGGTAGCGTGCCTTGCGGAGAACCATCTGACACACGACGTAGCTGAACGTCTCCTCCTGGAGCTTCCCGTCGGCCAGGTCGTCCTTCGCGGAGGGGACGCTCGCCAGGGCCAGCCGGGCGGCCACCCTGCACTGGGCTTTGATCCAGTTCTGGGGCAGCCGCTCGGAGAACGACTCGGGCGACTCCTCACCCCACAGGCGCATCTGCTGAATCCAGTCGATGCCCTCTATGGGATCGGAGGGCATCAGTCGTCCTTGCCCTTGCCGGGCTTGGCGTCCGGCCTGGCGGTGGACTTACCCTCGTCCTTGGTGTCCGGCTTGCCCTCGTCCTTGTTCCCTTTCTTGTCTTCCTGCACTGGGTCGTTCTCGGGTTCGGGGTCGATGGACCTCGCGTCGATGGCCTCACGGGAGCTGGGCGCGGGCAGGGCCGCCTTCAGGGTGCTGTTGGCGTGCACCAGGACGGGCAGGCCCGAACCGTTGACGTACACGTCGTAGCGGACGGGCTGACCTGAGCAGAACAGGGCGCCGATCAGGCCGCTGTTCTCGCTCTTGCCGATCTCGTAGTCGTCCGACACGGCCTCGGCGGTCGGGCCGGAGAGCGTGTAGCCCAGGCTCTGGTCGTTGAAGGAGGACAGGAGCACGAACGTGTTCTCCGGGAAGAGCGAGGTGCCGCCGCCGGGCAGCAGGAAGCCGTTCTTCTCGCACACGTCCTGGTACAGGAGGTCGGCCATGCGCACGTCGCTCAGGCCGGCGTACTGGGAGAGGACCTGGAAGACGCCGTCCCTGGGGATGCGGGCCGGGTTGTCCTTCGACCTGGCGGTGTACAGGGCGATGACCGAGGGGTTGACGGCCAGGGCGTCGATGATGGCCGACGTGGTCATGGCTGCGCGGGGGACGCCTCCGTTCTCCGCGCGGACGAGCTTGGCCCAGTCCTGGATGTCCTTGACCGGGTCGGCGGTCGGATCGGACCAGGACTTGGCGGCGGTGACGTTTAGGCTGGATGCCCGCTTGAAGTCCCAGACGCCGTGGATGCCGTTGTCGTTGATGGAGAACCTGGCGTCCACCAGCGCGTTGACGCGGGCGATCTCCATGCGCAGGGCCGCACGGGTGCCCAGGGTGGTGAGGATCTGCGAGGCCCGGTCCTTCATCCAAGTGGTGTTGGAGAGCTTGCCGATCACGTCGCGTTCGCTGATTGGCATGCGCCCGGTCAGCGGCAGAAGCGGGGCGGTCATCTCCTGGTTGAGGTCCTCGGTGTGGGTGTACGCGGTCTCCGAGTCCCATGCGCGGAAGCCGAGCGTATCGGCCTCCATGGGGGTCAGGTTGGGCGTCCAGGTCGCTTCGGTTTTGCCGCCGTTGGACCTGTCCGGCATGACCGCGGTCATGGGCAGGGCCTGCTCGGCCACGTCGAACGCGGCCTGCGCGATGCCGGAGGCCTCCGCCGGGGCGATGATCTCCTTGTTCAGATTGCCTTGAGCCATCTGTTGTTCCTTTCACATATGGATGGGGCCGCCCCTTGGCGGCCCCTGGTTGCTTTGCTGGTTGGCGGTCAGGCGCTGAGCCTGGTGACGTCCCCGTCCTCGGGGACCTGGTAGATGTCCCCGGCGAAACTCGTGCTGTCGGCCAGGGTCACGGGCAGGTTCTCCTTGCGGATGTCGGCCCGGTAGCGCATGCCGACGTTGGGGTCGTCCATCTTCCACCCGTTCAGGGTCGCCTTGACCTCCACGTTGGATTCCAGGAAGCCGGCGACCCGCTTCTGCCTGCCGTCGCTCGCGTCCGGGTCGTAGGGTCCATACAGGCCGCTGTCCTCCCGCGCCAGCGGGATGCCGCTGCGCAGGTAGAACTGGGAGGCCTCCCCCGACGCGCCGGTCACGTACTCGGCCTTGCCCTTGAAGGTGTCCAGGTCGAGGGTGACGCTCTTGACGCCTCCGCTTCGGCTGTTGACCAGCCATGACTTGTCGTCCCGGACGGCGGTGCTGCCCGTGTCGTGGACCATGCTCACTTCGCTCATGCGTTGTTCCTTTCCTGGCGCTGGTTCATCAGCGCCTGTGTCTGTTTCTTGAGGGTCTCCTCGTAGGTGGTTGCCGGCGTGTACCCGCCCTGGTGGCTCATGCTTGACGCGGCCAGGGCGTCGGCCTTCGCGGATGTCGGGCTGCCGCCGCTCCCCTCGCTTCCCGTCGCCTGCTTGGGGTCGGCGGGCTTGGGGTCGGCGGGTTCGGGTTCCTTGTCCGGCTGCGCCAGCGCCTCGACAGCTTGGGCGAATTCCTCCAGCTTGTCGCTTTCCGCCGGGGCGTACTGCATGATGTCGTCGCTCAGGTGCGGATGGCGGAGGCGCAGGCCGGCCAGGTCGGCGCGCCTGTTGGACTCCTGGAGCTGCTTGTTGGCCTCCTGGAGCTGCTTGTCGGCCTTCTCCAGCCTGGTCTGGGTCTCCTTGGATTCCGACTCGTGCTTACGTGAGTACTGCTTCCAGTAGGCGACCTGCTGTTCCAGGGTCATTTCCGCTACGGGGGTGTCCGGCGGGTATCCCTGTCCGGCTGCCTCCTCCTTGCGGGGTTCGCCTTCCTGGGACGCCTGGTCGGGTCCGGGCCCTGTACCCTTGTCGGTTCCGGGGTCTTGCTGTGTGTTGGTTGGCATGTCGCCTTCTCCTTGTGTTCGGTTTGTGTGTCACAGTCTGGTGCGGAGCTGTCGGGCCAAGCTCTCCTGCCATGCCTGGGCCTGCTTCAGCTTCGGGGTTGGTTTGAACCGGTAGCTCTTGCCGTCCAGACGGAAGGCGTACTCCTCGCCGGTGCGGGCCACCTGCCGGTATGCGGCGGCGAACGTGTCGGCGTGGTCGAGCATGCGTTGCGTCTGTCTGCGGGTGGTCGCCGCGTCTGGCCTGTGGTAGGTGGGGGCGGCCCGCGATGGTGTGGAATCGGCGGGAACGAGGGTCGGCCCCAGTTCGCCGTGCCGTTCGACCCGGTATCTGGTCCGGCGCAGCCTCGCCGCGCTGGTCCCCCCGGCTTTCCTGTACAGGGCGCGCAGGTCATCGGCCGTCAGGTCGAGTCCGGGGTCCTTGGCTCCTATGGGGCTGATCGTGCAGTTGCAGCCACCGTGCAGGGGCAGCAGGTCCCTCATCCGGTAGACGCGGGTGGATGCGGCCACGCACAGCCCGCAGGTGCCGGTCCTGGACAGTTCCGGGTGGATGACCCGCCGGTACTGTTTGACGCCGCTGGACAGGAACCGGTCGGAGACGGCCTGGTTCATGGCCGCCGTGGCGTCCATCTCGGCCACCGCCTGGAGACGGTCGAACGAGTCCTTGATCCACTGCTGCACGGTCCGGTAGTAATCGTCGTCCTTGTCCGGCCACCGTTCAGGCCGGATGGACGGGTGCCCGGCGGCCTTGTGCCGGTATGTGTCCGCCGGGCGCTGCTGCACGGTCCAGGGGTCGGTGTTGTCCCTCGGGTAGACCAGCCTGTCGTTCTGGCCCTTGGGCGTGTACCCGGCCAGGCGCAGGCTCGCGTCGGCGTAGCTGACGGCGGCCCTGCGCACCTGGGCGATCATCTCCAGCTCGATCAGGGTCAGCCGGGCGGCCGTTGCCACGGTCACCGCGTCGTTCCACCAGTCGGCTGGCAGCAGGCCCCGCCACAAGGTGCGCGCGGTCTTCAGGTAGGTTTCGACCGCCGCGCGGCGCATCGTCTCAAGCGATGCCGTAGCGGTCGCAAGGCTGGCGCTGCTCATGGGCGGGGGCCTTCCTCATCGCCTGCGGGTTCCGTATCGGGCATAGGTTCGGGCTGTGCGCCGTGGTCCAGGCCGTCCGTGGCGTCCTGGTCCTGGATGAGCTGGCCGTCCATGGCCTGCAGGTTCCGGGCCCAGGCCTGTTGGAAGGCCATGTCGGTCATGTCGGTCTCCGCTTCGGCCATCTCGGCTTCGCTCATGCCCCAGATGAGACGCCATTGGGTCTTGACGGGCAGGCTGTTCCTGGCGTAGCTGGCGGCCTGCGCCTGTTCGAGCACGTTGGGCGGGTTGATGGGCAGCCAGACGGTCTCGAACTGCTGGTCG
The DNA here is from genome assembly GCF_036987015.1 of Bifidobacterium indicum. NCBI lineage: Bacteria > Bacillati > Actinomycetota > Actinomycetes > Bifidobacteriales > Bifidobacteriaceae > Bifidobacterium > Bifidobacterium indicum. Next base: position 370,081 of record NZ_BTXM01000001.1, on the reverse strand, counting down.
ACGGCCTGCCGGTTGCCGGCGGCGGTCAGGGCCAGGCGCATGATGCGCACGAAGGAGTCGTTGGCGCGGGTGTTGTTCTCCTCGACCTTGGCGACCAGGCCCTCCCGTTTGAGGCTGGCCCCCTCGGCGCTGCCCTGCACGTCGGGGCTGAGGATGTCGAGCGGGGTGTTGCTGGATGCGGCCAGGTACTTGACGTCGTCCTTCACGCTGGACAGGAAGGGCTGGATGTCGGTGATCTGCGACTCCCAGATCTCCGCTTCCTTGGGAAGCAGCCACAGGGTGTTGGGCCCTTGGGAGAAGATCTCCGTGTAGTCGATCGGGTCGCCGGCCTTGTGCTTGCCGGCCTTGACGAGCGGGTCGTCCTTGCCGTAGGCGCTGGGCAGGTTCTTGATGGCGCGCTGCCGGAAGGCCTGGAGGCTGGCTATGCACAGCCGCTGGAAGAGCTCCTGGTCGATGCGGCGCAGGGTGCTCAGGTGCGGTTCGAACTGGCCGGCCCCGTCGTGGCTGGCCATCCTGACCACGGGCAGCGTCCCGCAGGTCTTGGCGAACTCGTAGCCGTCCTGGCTCTTCTCGCCCTCCCAGGCGAATCCGGGTTCGAACGCGGGAGCGTGCGATGCGCTTTCGTTGGCCTGACGGTAGACGCTCTCCTTGTCCTCCTCGGCTATCAGGCTGCGCTCTTGGGCGTCCTTGGTGGCGACGCGCGAGTAGACGCGGTCCACGGAGCCGTCCTCGGCGCGGATCAGCCGGTACAGGACCAGGTGCTCCTTGGATTCGGTCTCGTCGTATGTGTAGACCAGGGCGGACTGCTCGTCGTCGGAGGTGATGCACACCCAGGGGCTGAGCCTGGTCACCCGCGAAGGCTGCCCGGTGGCGGTGACCAGCGCGTAAGAGGCCCCGTACTTGGACACGTCGCGGAACATGTCGGTGGCGGTCAGAGGCATGCGGGCCCTTTTCCACATGTCGTCGGCCTCGGTGCTGCGCTTGGTCTTGTCGCCCACCAGACGGAACCCGTTGGGTTTCTGGCGTTGGCTGACCGCGTCGGCTATGGGCCTGGCGAGGTCGAGCCGGGCGAGCTCCACGTAGTGCCGGTACATGTGGGAGCCCTCCACCCCCGTGTTCGGTGGCAGGCTCTCGGTGGGCACCTTCTCCTGTCCGTCGTAGAAGGTCTTGAGGGTGCATAGTTCCCTGTTGCGGGCGGCGAGCGCCTGCGCCAGCCGGTCCAGGACCGTCGCGTCCCCGTCCGGGTCGTCTCCTGGGGTCGTGATCAGGGTCGTTTCGGCCATGGTGTCTCCTTTCCGGTTATCCGATCCGTATGGGCACGAAGCTGGTTTGCTCTTCGGTGGGCTGTGCGATGTAGGCCTCTCGTGCGGAGTAGGCGAGCAGGCCGGCCATGCAGGCGTCGATCTTGTGGGGTGATTTGGGGGTGTCCTTGAAGATCAGGTAGCCGAAGGACCGGTCGCGTCGGCGTGCGTTGCGGAAGTGGTCGACCAGTCTCGGGTCGGCGAGGAGCCGTATCTGGCCGGCGTCCGGTTCCTCGTCGGGGTCGTCGATGGGTTCGTAGCTGAAGCTGGTGTGCGCGTTCTCCAGGTTGCGGTACATCTCCCGGCTCCAGTTGTTGGTGTAGAAGCGCATCTGGTAGGAGTTGCCGCGTGCGTAGACGCTCATCCCGTCGCCGTAGTCACGTTCCCATCCTTGGATGATGCTCTCGAAGTAGGCGGCGTCGGCGTAGCAGCCGACCACGTTGTAGTTGTCGAACATGGTCCTGGCGGTCGCGTCGAAGGCGTCCCTGTCCACGTGCCATCCGGCCGCGGCCGCCCCCTCCGGGGCCTGGGCGAGCCGGATGAGGAAGATCATGCCGTCGCGTACCCGGCAGCCGACGAGGGCTGTGGAGTCGTTGGACACGGAGCCGTCGAATCCGAGGGTGATCTCCTCGTCCGGGTCGATCCAGCGTTTCCAGGCGCCGTCGAGTTCGTGGCTGTTGGCGGCCTGTTCCATCTCCTCGCGGTGGACCAGGTGGCGTTCGATCTGGCTTTCGGTCAGCCAGGCGTCCTCGCTGCTGGCCCTGGAGTTCAGGTAGTAGCGGATGGAGTCGTTGGGGTCGGAGTCCGGTTGGTAGATCTGTCCGGCGATGTCGTGCACGTCCACCCAGCCGTCCTTGGATGGTCCCGGTTCCACGCCGGGGTCCTTGAGTGACCAGCCGTCCTCGCTGCGCCCGTCCTGCCCGACGGTCTGCATGCGGCCGTCTGGCAGGATGATGTGGTCCTTGCCGTCTTCTGAGATGGCGGCCGACCCGTAGGATTCGTGCAGTGCGCCGATCAGTTTCTTCTCGTCGCCGAACTCCTCGATGGGCAGGTTGGCGTACCGGTGGTCGAAGTACAGGCCGGCGTAGTGCTTGATGCGCCCCTGGAGGATGTCCTCGGCGTACTTGTAGCTGTCCTCGGCCACGCTGTTCTCCCCTGGCCGGAAGAAGGTGGTCATCTCCAGCAGCCAGGGTTCGTCGGTCAGGCTTCGTTTGGGCAGGTTGCGCTGCAGGGTCTTGAAGACGCGCCGCAGGGCGGGGGTGTTGAACAGGTGGGTCTCGTCGAAGTCGATGAAGGTCTGCAGGCCGCCGTCCTTGCTGCTGGCCCCGGATGTGGAGGGGCTGATGATGCCGCCCTCGGGCAGTTCGATCCTGGTCCTGCCGGCGTCCAGTCCCATGCCGGACAGTTGGCTGAGGGGCCCTTGTGTGCAGTTGTAGTAGATCGAGTCGAACACGTTGCTGGACTGGTCCTCGGCCGTGGCGATGCACAGCACGGAAGGCTGCTGGACGGGCCGGCCCACGGGTTCGCCCTCCATGTAGTAGTAGGTGCAGCCCAGGAACGTGTAGGTCTCCCCCGGTTCGGCCCAGTGGTCGAACCTGCAGGGTCCCAGAGCCTCGAACATGGCGATCTCGGCGCCCAGGCCGCTCTTGTTGCAGCCCTTGGGCCGCCACAGGCTGGCCCGGTTGAAGCGTCGTCTGCCGTTCGCGTTCAGCGCGTAGCAGTTGGCGATGAACTGCATGTACTCGGGCGAGTGGCGGATCGTCTGCCCTACGGCGGCGCCCCTGCCGATCACGGTGAATGTCTCGATCCACCAGATGGCCAGCCAGCCCAGGGACCGGCGGCGATCCTCGGCGCTCAGATCGGGGATCATGGTGTGCATGGGTCAGCCCACCGCGCCCTGGCGTCGTCTGAAGTCCTCGAAGTCGATCATGGCGCCGGTCTCGCCGTTCTCGCTGGCGGACAGGTCGTCGGCCTCGGGAACGTCGAACCTCATGGCCCGCAGGCTGGCCGGGGTCCACCCGAACTGGGCGAACATCTGCCTCACCTCCGGGCCCATGGACCCGTACCTGCCGGTGTAGATCATCTCGTCGAGCTCGATGAACGCCACCTGCAGGGCCATCCACATGGGGTCGCTGCGGATCAGTGAGGCTTGCGGGGACATGCGGAACTGGTCGTACCAGTCCACCACATGCGGGTTCCAGGACCTGTTCTTGGACAGGAGGCCCTCGGGCAGGTCCGGTCCGACCATCCCGTCAGGCTTGCGCAGGACGGGGTTGGTTCCGCCTGCGTCCTTGTGTGCCTTTCGTCCGTTTCCCGCCATGGGATGCACCCTTCCTTCCATGGCAGGTCCTCAGTATCCCGTTCTTGTCCCGTCGTTCGCAGGCTGGATGCACAATGGCCTTGTTCGCCAGGCGGGGCTGGCCGCCCTTGTCGGGTGGCACACGCCAGACGGATATCCCATAGGCGGGATCGCGGGGACCTGCCGTCCTTCTCACGATGCCGCCGCACACCAGGCAGGCTCCCCTGCTGGCATGCCACACGTCCCCCACTGTGAACACCTCGGCCATGACAGGCTCGGGTTCCTTTTCGCGGGGATGCTCCCAGTCCACGCTCTTCAACGGGTTGGGGGTCGGGTCGAGCCGGAAGCCGCTGGCTTCGCGCATCCTCTGCCAACGTTTCCTGCAGGTGGGCCCGCACACCTTCTTCGTGCTGCGTTCGGCCTCGAAGTACCGCCCGCACACCAGGCAGGCCCGGCTGCGGCGCTGCTTGACCGGGTTCCCGGTCCTGCGCATCCTGTCGTAGTGCATCCGGCAGAGCCCCTCGGCCACCGGCTCCTCACGGCAGCCGGCGATCAAGCAGTCCGAGGTCACCGGAACGCCGGATGGGAGTACCATCGGTTCTCCTCCCGTCTGCGCTGTTTGGCCCGACGGGCCTCCGCAGCCTCCTGCTCCGTCTTGTACTGGTGATGGGTGTCGCACAGGCTCCACAGGTTCGTCCAACTGTCGTCATCGGGCCTGCCGTCCTTGGCCCGTCGTCGATGGTCCACCTGCCGGGCCGGCATCCCGCACAGCCGTCTCTCACCGGTCGCGGCGTCGAGGATCGGCCACTGGCACATGTGCCCGTCCCTGTCGAGGATCTCCAGACGCCGACGGGACCAACCGGGGTTGAACCGCTCTCGGCGGCGGGACGTGTTCCACCGGCTGGCGCTCACAGCCAGCTCCTTGCGGGGTGCTCCTCTGTGCGATCCTCCTGCTCCATGTCCGGCTCCCCCGTCTCGGACACCCCATCCTCGGGGCCGTCCTCTTCATCCACGCTTCCCGGGCCTTCGGTGAGCGCCTCGGCGGCGTCGATGAGGCAGGCCGCCATCTCACGACGAACCAAGGCGGGCACCCCCTTCTTCCCTAAGCAGCCCGCAAGGATCGCCTGGGCAGCGGCATCACACAGATTGGCCACGTCGGCCCTGACCTGAGCGGTGTCCAGATTCACCTTGACCGATGCAGCGGCGCCCTGTTCATTCCTGTTGGCCATGTCGGCCCTCCTTCAATGATCAACAACCCCGACCAATCCGCACCGTGATGCCCTTTCCGAGCCTTGTCACGGTAAACGCAAAAGGGTCCGGGGACCCATTCGGGTTTTTTACTCGACACCCTGCGGCCGTATTTATGGGGCGGGGGGACACTCCCCCACCCCCCCTATCAGGACAGCCGGCAGAGACCGACCCCACAGACCCACACGGGCCCGCGCGCTCACGCACGCACGCGCACACACACGCACGCGCACACACACGCGCACGCTCACGCACGCGCACACGCGCACGCATGCCGGTACACGGGTCAGGGTGCGGGTGGTGCGGGGACGGATACGCAAAGAGCCCGGCTACCGGCCGGGCTCTTCCTGAACGTTGTCTGTACGTTTCCTGACAATTATCTGAATGTACATCTATGGTGCGTCGAGGGCTCGGGCTTGTCAAGGTCGAACCTCGGAAACGTTGGAAACAAAGGCGACACGCCGTGTCTTGCGTTACACGGTTAAACGTGTATAGTGGTAGTCACAAGCAAGGAACACAACAGCTTGGACAACTTCATCGGCAGTCAGTAGGGCGAGCGGCACGCGGAAAGTCGGCAAGGGACACCAACCCGATACCCCGCGAGACCTAGCCCGAACGCGGTACAGCCGGGACGCTTGATAACTGAAGAGTGGAACCATAAGCGAGGTACACGCTTAGTCGTGTAGACTGGTCTTGACCGAAAGGCAGGACCATGAGCATAAGACAGTTGAGGGAACGCAAAGGCTGGTCACAGACCCGCCTTGCGGATGCCATGTCTATCCCGCAACAGCGCGTCAGCGAGTACGAGCACGGCCAGGACATGGTCGCCTCTAGAGCCAAGAAGTTCGCACACGTGCTCGGCGGGACACTTGAAGAAGTGACCGACAACATCCCAGCGGAAAAGTAAGCGAGGCCTGACAGCCGTCACTGTCAGACCTCTCCCCCTCAAGTAACCAATCAACTTCATCAATCAATCAAAATGCGGGGCTGTACTAGTCTACAGCCCCGCAAGGAAGCGAGGGAACATGAGCAAGACCGACATCAAGGCCAAAATCGTCGACTACTTCATCAATTGCGACGTGACCACAGGAGTGGACGACATCGACGCATGGGCCGACGAGAACTTCAGGATGGATGAGCTGGTCGACAGTGTCGACGACTACATGGAAACCCATCATGTGGAATACGACGACATAGACTCGGACGATTGGATCGACCTGCTGCAAGCAGCGGGAAAGGGTGACTGAATCGGGCTCACCCAAGCAAAAGGAAAACCGTGGCGAGGGCAATCGCCACGGTTACACCCTACAAATATCAAGCTACCAAACCATCAAAATGCGGGGCGTGCTATATCCTAGCACCCCCGCAAGGAAGCGAGGAATCATGCAGGACATCATCATCAAGACCTATTACACGCGGACCTCTGGAACAGAAGCATGGCAGGAGACACGTCGTGAAGTTGTAGCGCAAGGCGGGGAGTGCATCGACTTCATGCGGAACGTGAAGAAAGGGGCCGCCTGGATGAGGACACTCGGCGGCCAGGAGATTAGCACCCCGAAAACCCACACCAGCATCAGCCCGGACGGCCTTGACAAAGTCGTGTGGAGCGCGGAAAAGCGGGGCGAGTGACATGAGCACAAGGAACCGCATCATAGCCGTGACATTGACCCTGGCGCTGACCTTGGGGTTTGCCGCCTGCGGCAGCAGCACCAACCAGGAAGAGACCGACACAACGGGAACCATACAGCCGGAGCCTTGGGACCTGGACCCCCGCACACATGTACACGTATCCACACCCGTCACTTTGGAAGGCGTGCCCGCATGCCCGACCTGGGACGGCCACAAGGGAGCGTCCGGCTGGGAGCATGTGTGCTACTGGGACAAGCACGACGGGTCACCCGCCTACCTGCTGGTGTACGGGGCCAAGATAGCAAGCTGGCGGAACTGACAAGAGCGAGGATAGGGAGCGACATCATGGGAAGACTGACAACGGGATTATGGAGCACCAAGGACACCAACGAACCGGACGAAGCCGGCTGGTGGTGGCTGGACCTCAAACAGGCGAAAAGCTGGAAGCTGACCCACAGCAGGTACGGGACCTACTGGAGACCCATGGACCACAAGGCCTCAAAGGTCAGGGAGCGGGCAGCCGTCCTAAGACACGAGGGCGGCGAACGGCTGAGACCCGAAGACGAGCGAATCTACGAGTCGGCCATCGAACAGATAGGTGGCTGGCTCCCTGATGCCATGACCCAAGGGCTGGATGACCTGACCGACGCCGACCGGGAGCACGGAATCACCAAGGTCGATGACGAGTACCAGTACCCGCGCCGGCCGGAACCCGAGACGGAGGAGGACGGGGATGAAGTCATGGCCGCTTTCCTGGGCTGTGACCCCCGCGAAGTGGATGACGTCCTGGAGGAGATGAGCCCCGACCAGCCGGATACCAAACCGGACATCATGGAGGCCATGGTCCCGGTCGGGTCCAACACCTGCCCCGCACTGCAAGGGGCCGGCAAACCGCGACGGTTCGGCCGTCTGCACCACAGGGTCGCATACGTCGCCAAAGCCGGAACCCGCGTGGTCGTCGCCTGGAAACAGGGCTACGCGAGGGGCTCACAGCCGGAAGTCGAGACGTTGGCCCTGCAGTACGCGAAGAGCCTGGCAGAAGCCGCCTGACACGAGACAAGGAAGAAAGACGATGACACAGAACACACAATATTGGACAAGCGACCAGGTACAGGCACTGTACGAGCGAATCGACCGGGACCTGCTGGCAGTACCACAACCCGACAGGTTCAGCCCGGGGGAAGGCGTCTACAGGCTGGGTGAGGACGGGTCGATCCGTGAAGCCGACTGGGATGCCGTCTTCAAAGGGGACCAGGCCCCGGCGGGTTTCAAAACCGCCTACCTGCTTATCGCCAACCAGGACGCGACAGCCGAACAGGTGTCCGCCATCCCGGTAGAACGCTGGCAACCCGAACTGGAGCGGCTGTGCGATAGCTCTCCCCTTGAATGGGTCTACTGGACCCAAGCCGACGGGAACGGCGACTGCTGAGTGGTCCTAAAGCTTTGAAAGCCGTGGTTATAGATGAGGAAAAGGAGCTTAGCGAAGAAACAACCATAGTCAAATACATTGAAAAGGAGATGAAATTAGAAATATCAAGATCCCCTTTCGCTATTTCCGCGCCGCCAAAGGAAAAAACGATTAGTAAGGTCAGCTGTATGGCGCAGTTCACAATGGACCGAATGATTGTTTCCTTGTTGGCCACTTTTACTGTTGCCCGATACACTTCTTCTGCGGTACCGACTACTCTTTTCGTTTCAGGCACTGTTGCCATAAAGGCCTTAATTGTGCGAATTCCAGCTAATGATCGCAGTATGGCATTAGACAGTCTTGCTGTCTTAGCTTGTACCAGTTCGGTATAGGCCTGCAGACGAGAAGAAGCAGCAATCATCAACAGAATGGATGTGCACGAAGTTATAAGTGCCACGGCAAAGAGTCTGGTATCAATGAACAGCATAGCGACAGCTGATCCGCAAGCTGTTAACAGATTCGCGGCCACTTTAAAGAAGTCTGATGACAGGGCTGAGCGTAACTCATTAGTATCTGAGATGACAGTTGAGACATAGTCACCCGACTCCCTCTTATCATACTCTTGTACCGGCAGGCCGAGGATACAGGTAATGAGATTGCTACGTTTATCGAAAACTATTTTCGCCGCAAGGCGGTTTGCCATATTGGATCCCAAACCATCCAGGACGATGCCTGCTACAAACAAAAGCGCCAAGACTGCAATTGGTCTCACCAACTTCTGACTCTGTTCTATGGCGTGTAGAAGATAATTGACACACAGAGGTTGTAGTAACGCCAGACCTGAAGACACTATACCCACAGACATCACAACAACAGTGATAGCTGTGTGCGGTTTCAATAGTCTGAATACATTAAAAATTGTGGTTTTTTGACGTTGCTGAGTTTGCATAGTTGACATGATTTCCGCTATTCGCCTATGGCTGTTTGGACGGTTTCAATTGCCGATCGCTTCAAACTAGAACGTGCAGAGAAAAATGTGGAAAGTGTTCCCGCGGCGATAATGGGCACAGCAAGGATAATGAAGAACTTCCAGGGGAAGACCACTACAAAGAGATTCTTGGAAAGAGGGAGGAATGTCACAGCGGTGAAAACTCCGACGAGCAAGGTGGCCCCCGCAGAGATAAGGATACCGGTGGTCACGAGGATGAAACCATCCAAGGCCGATATGGCAAGTAGCTGTCCGGGCACAGCGCCCGCGATGGAGATAAGGGCCAGATCAAGGTTGCGTTCCTTGGCAGAGATGGCGAAACTGGCGACCGCACCGATTACAGCAATGAGCAAGGCCGACCACAGGCTGGACATAAGCTCTATCGGTGTGGCTGATCCCATGTCTTTCAACTGGGGAAAGCCACTTATGGCAGCAGTACTGGTTTGACCTGTGATTAACAATCCACCGAGCAGGAACAGGCAAGCAGTCAGTGAGATGATGGTGGAGCCGAATGCCTTCCCGCGACTTCTCACAATGGCTTGTGCCCGTGCGATCTTCCAGACATCGGATTGCACAGGAACCAGATTCGTCCATGTTTTGGTGGCCCATTGGATGATGGGTCCTCCAGAATAGGCCAGAGCGACCAGAAACAGCAGTATCGCGATGATCGGGCCTAATGACATGGGTTGCATGATGATGCCCAATTGGGTCTTACTCAGAGTTTTGGGGTCGTTCAACACCAGGATGACGGCAGCGACAGCCGGTGCCAGCAGGGCGATGAAACCACCGATAATAAGGAATCTCCTCAGACCGCGCCCAGCTCTCGTGACGTGGACTTCCTCAGTTCCTGAACCTCTCAGCAGCTCAACCGGAAGCACTTTCCTCAAAGCACGCAGAGTAAAGAGAGCACCCAACAAAGCCACAATGAAACCGACTGCAAGCCCCCTCAAAGCAAAGTCTAAGAAACCCTGCCAAGTAAAAGTGATAAGCGGCGGTAACAGCACGGCCTCCAACTGGAACTTTAGAATCCGTGGGGCAAGAATTGGCGCCAGCGCCATACCAACGATGGAGGAGATCAGAGTCAGCACGAACACCTGCACCATGGTGAGGGTCAGCACCTGCCTAGGTGTGGCACCAAGCAGGGACAACAATGCAAGTCCCTTCCGCCGCTGCCTTATGGAAGCCTGAATCGTCACCATAATGACCAGGCAACCCAGGACCATTGCTATCTGGTAGACCGAGTCCACGTTAGTGCTGAGATGGTGAGATACCACACCCACTTCCCCCGGGGAATCATGTTTGAGATCATTGATTCCCTTGCATACACTCATGGCGCACAGAATCGTCTGCGTGACCACAAGCACAAGAAACACACCGGCCCAGATTCCTCTATTGGCTTTCAGATCATTCAACGCCCACTTCATGACTTACACCTTTCACGCCGCATCGCCATACAGAATCAGGGCAATAACTACGCTTGCTCTTCCACATTCCCTGATGCGACAAATCCGCCATCACTCATGGTGTATACGACGTCGCATTGCCGGGCCAGGCGGAGATCGTGTGTGACCACGACCACGCATTTACCGGGTCGATGGGAGAAGTCCCGCAACTGCGAGAAAACCAACTGTCCGGACTTCTGGTCAAGAGCACCTGTCGGCTCATCGGCGAACACAACATCGGGATCCGCGACCAAGGTGCGAATCAAGGATACCCGCTGCTGCTCACCACCTGAGAGCGAACTAGCTGCGTCATTGTCGTGCCCGCTCAAGTGGAACTTATCCATGAGGGCATCGATGCTTCCTTGATCGACCTTGCGATGGCTGAGAGTCAAGGGGAGCAGGATATTGTCACGAACGGTCATGGACGGGACAAGATTGTAGGACTGAAACACAAACCCGATATGCGATCTGCGAAACAAAGCCAAGTTACGCTGGTTCTTCTTAGTTAGTTCCTCACCCAGCACCCACACATTTCCTTGAGATGGCTGTTCAAGACCAGAAAGGCAATATAGCAAGGTGCTCTTACCACATCCAGAGGGCCCTGTAATTGCGGTCATGGCACCACCAGCAGCAACAAAAGAAAGATCATTGAACACCACAGTGGGAGTCCCGTCACCCGAGACGAAATTCTTACTTAGCTGTTCAGCTACTACCACACCATCACGCATAATATTAACCTTCATGGTACTGAGATCAGAGTATCGCCAGACCTCATGCGATTATAAAGCCCCACGACAACGAGTACTGAAATAAACGCTGTCATGGGGCGATATTCCTATAGAGCTGCGTCCTGCATATTTGGTATTGGAGGATCGGTACTGTTGTTTATCCCTGAGATATTTGAACATAACATGCTCTGAAATACAGATTTTAGAAACTTTTTCTAAAACTGATTGTGCATTGTCAAGGGAAGCCGTCACATGAATTTTCCATCCGTGGGTCCTCATTATGCAAGCAGTCGGCTGCATATATGTCCATACTACGGATTTATTTGAAGCCCATCCTATCGGACAGTCAGGTTCAGGATCCCATGACTCTTCGGCATGTGCCATGAGACTACGGCTATCGACAAAGAAAGGAGATCCTGGGTGCGTCGCCCGCATGTATACAGCTTCCCCAATCATTGCGTCTCCCATCGTTGCGGACTATGCTTTGTAGTAATATTATCAGAACCCGGTTCAGTGTCAACTTCTGTTTTAACTCGCTTCTTGAATATTAATAACTTGCTCATTGCCTTTGATAGCTAAGTACCCATACGTCGCCTTTTAAGATGGCAACTTTCCTTTGAGTAGAGATGGACCTTCAATTGCTGCATCCAATGATGTCAAGTACATCCCCTTTAGGTAAAGAAAATGCCGCCCTAGTGTGCACATCATATAAATATGATGGAGGCAGTGGCGGCTTCTAACATCATTAAATATACCGTTATGAGATTAGTGTATCTACATTTAAATACAAGAATTCACAAAGTCATCACATTTAATTGTCTGTGGTTTGCTGGCTAATGGTCGGCATCTGTAGTAGTTCCCTATAAGCTGGGCTGGAAATCTTAAGTTCGTCATGCGTGCCGCATGCGACGATTTTGCCCTTTTCCATGACCAGTATTTGATCACCTGGCTCAATTGTTGACATTCTGTGAACTACTTCAATGACGGTTTGTTCGGAGAATATCTCGCGTAGTAGAGCATTTATCTTCTGTTGGTTGATTGAGTCGAGGCTTGACGTAGGCTCGTCTAAGAGAATGACAGGTTTTCTGTGCAGCAAAATCCTGGCGATGGAAAGTCTCTGACGTTCTCCGCCGCTCAGGAAGTGGCCTTGTTCACCGACCTGCGTATTTAACTCTTGTTCGAGATTCCTAACTTTTGTATCAAGATTGACGAGCTTGAGCGCATTCCAACATGTCTCATCGCTTGCTTCGATGGTTCCCATCGTTAGATTATCTCGAATACTACCGGAGAATATAGGAGCATCTTGTTCAATATAGCTAACTACTTTCCTGATATCGTTGGCATTTAAATCAGTTGAGTCAACATTGTTGTATAGGATATGCCCCGAATCCGGCCTATAAAAAGCCTCCAATAGGGAAAGCAGCGTAGTTTTACCTGAACCCGACGAGCCCACGATGACGGTTCTTTGGTGTGGGACTGCGCTAAAACTAATGTTCTGCAGAGTGGTATTTCGTTCATCATCTTTGTCCGCTGTATTGTAAGAAAAGCATACATCTTTGAACTCCAGCGTAATGTTGGCTGTATCAAACGAGGAATGCCCATCTGGGGAAAGCATATTGCTCGAACTTACGGTTTCGCTTTTATCGCGCAAAGATTCAATGTCTTCTATTCTCCTGAGTATTCACCCGAAAACGAAAGGAGAATCATGACCGAAGCGATAGAATTGACCAACAGTCTCACGAAAGGGGCGACCATGGTCAAGCAGAAAAGCACAGTCACACTTAAGGTCGACCTGGACCCGGAGGACGTGCGCAAAGGAGAGCGAACCGCCCGTGAGCAGGGCAAGTCGCTGAAAGAGATGCTACGGGCGTACACACACGAGCTGGCGAATGAGACCGTACTGCCGGATGGGACGGTAGTCTGCCGGACCTTAGACCAATCAAGACGATTCCTCGACCGCCTGATTGACGAGGAGACCGGCGTTGCCCATTCTCGAAGCTAGATACTCGCGCGAGTTCCAAACCGATTTACGACGGTTAGCCAGGAAACACCCGAAACTGGCGAGGGAACTGGAGAACCTGCTACTCGAAGAGCTGCTGGTATCAGGCACTGTCTCAGAAGAGTACTTCCCGCACATCTTGAACAAGCCAGGGGGCACATATAACGGCTGTATGGAGTTCCATCTGCGCGAGGACGTGCTGGTGCTCTACAGCCCCCCGAATCCAACCCGTTCTGTGACCATGAGGCGCATATGCACACACGCCGAACTCGCCACGAGCAGATTCAGCCCAGACTGGCCGGACTGACCACGAATCACTGCAAACCAGGGCCGTGCCTTTCCACAACTGGAGGGCACGGCCCCTTTTCTCAACGTCACAACATTAAGAGGACACCATGAGTGAGATTACTTTGAACGACTACGCACAACGCATCGCCCTTGACCCGGAAACTGTCCGGCTTACGGCTGACCGGGGTGGTTTCCGCTCCGCCCACAAGCAGGACGGGGACTGGATGATTGACGAGACGGAAACCTGCCCTGACAAGCGTCTGCGCATGCATGAGGCACTCAATCCAAGCGCGTGGAAGAGCATGGACGCGAAAGAACGCCGGCACGAGTTGCGGCTGCAGCAGATACGCCAATACAGCCGGTTCGGTTCCTTTGGCGGGACTTTCGCCACCTGCCTGCGACGAATCCCCCAGGGACTCCTGGACACGCTCACCCCGGAGCAGGCGGGCCAGGTGGTGGATCTTGTGCACGACACCTACCAGGCTGGCCGCCGCAACCCTGATACGGAGTGGCTGGAGGCTGACGACTGACTGGTGGCGATGGATAAACAAAGGGCCGGGTTTCATCCCGGCCCTCATGTCGTCAACACTGCTGTCAACAATACAAAGCTGATTTCAATCCACTCCCCGCGAGGGGAGACACATCAACGGCAAGCCGTCGACACGCATCAGTGTACCACGCTCAAGACTGGTCCGCTCTGCCCGACCAGGACACCAAGGTCCAACCCTTGTAGGACGCCACTGCGTTACGGCGTCGGCCCAGCATGGATTGCTTGACCTGCTGGATGCCCGAGCACACCCTGACAGCCCCCGGCTCACCATCCTCCTGCCCGAACAGATGGGCGTGGGTGCGGGCCCAATCCTTGAGGTTGTTCACCCGCCACTCCGCCCCTGCGGGGTCTCGCAACACCCAGAGCGCGGACGTGTGATGCTGCGGCCCGCGACGGTTGCGTGGGTCGGTCATGATCCGGTCACGGTTCATGGCTGCATGCCGCCTGAGCCCGGGCAGATTCCGTTCCACCGCTGCCCGGTCCTGGTTCCACGACCCCTTGGGCACCCCAGTATGGCTCCTGGACTTGAGCTTGCACGCACACTCACGGGAGCAGGTCCTGGCGCCACTGGGAGGGGCATCAAACCCCTTACCGCAAATGGGGCACTCTTTACGCATGTCATCAATGGTACGCGCCGAACCACCCCGGCTCCCGCTCCCCCGCTCATGAGACCCCAGGCCGGTTCCCACTACCAGGCTGCTTGGCGCTTACCCTCTGGAATATGTCGGCGAGCGCGTAGGTTGGTTGTCCTTGTTGGTTGGTGCCGTTGGGCGTGATGGTGCCTTGTTGTTTCCATGTGCGGATGGTGCTTGGGCTGATGGTGATGCCACAGGCTTTGAGGATGCGGGCGCCTTGGGTGGCTGTGCAGGAGCGGCTGTGTTTGTTGTTGAGGAGTTTGTGGTAGTTGAGGTTGCGGATGGTGTTGGTCTGCCAGGTGTTGTGGCAGTGGGGGCAAGTGGTTGTGTGGTCTCCGGGGTTGCCGCGTAGGGTGTGGCCGCATTGGGGGTTGGGGCATGGGCCGATGATGATGCTGGGTTGTTGTGGTGGGTTGGTGAGTTCGCGGGCGCGGGTGACGATCCAGTGTGTTTCCTGGGCGAAAAGCTGCATTTCGCATGGTGTGAGGGCCAGGCCGGGGTGGGTGGCGAGTTGGCGCGCGTAGTGGATGTCGGTGTGCCAGGTCGCCTGGTTCTGATGGTCCGGGTCTTCGGGTCCTGGGATGTTGAGGATGCGGGCGAGGGTCGCCAGGTTGATGTGCGCCTTGTCCAGGAGCTCCGTGGCGGCCAGTCTGCTGCCTGCGGGCGTGGTGGTGGGGTGCCCGGCCGCCTGGTCGTAGGTGACGTGGATGGCCGGATCCTCGATATCGTGTAGCTGGCTGATCAGGATGGCGAGTGCTTGCAGATCGGAACGGAACTCCTCTTCACTCACAGGCTGAACATCCCGGCTGGTTTCTTCCCCACTGGTCACTGCTGTGTCTCCTCCCCGTGCGGGTCTTCATTAAGGAACTTGAGGCTGCGCCAGTGGACATCCATCCACCCTCCAGGCGCATACTCGGCCATGAGCCGGCCTGACCGTCCGATGATGCGAAGGAAGCCCCTCCGCGAGCGCTTCCATCCCCGGCAGTACTTGTGGAGGGCGATATGACCGTCCGGGGCGCGCACCTCGATAAGGTCCTGGCTTTCCACTCCCCCGGGCCGTTCGTTGCGTTCGCGGCCTGCGGGGTGGCTGGCTCGGGCCTCGTCATAGCCTGTCAGCATAGAAGCCAGTCATCCGACAACAATTCAACCTGCGTGGGAATCCAGGGCACCAGGCCGAACCTGCTCTCCACAGCCAGATACGGGTGAGTCATCGGCTCACCAAGCGCCGGACGATGCAGGTACACGTGGACCTCCGGACTCCACCGGGGAAGGCGGATACCACCTCGCCCCTCCTTCAGATGGGCCAACGCCTGGTCAAAACCGACCCCACGGTTCTCCAATTCGGACCTCATCACGCCGCCTTCCCGATCCGGGCGGTCGTGATCCGTTCACGAGCAACCTGCTGATACACCGGCAGCACCTCACAGCCAATGAACCGCCGACCCTCCTCCACACAGGCGACCCCGGTCGTACCCGAACCCATGAACGGGTCAAGAACCGTACCCCCCTCGGGAACGATCTGCACCAGGTCACGCATCAACTCAACCGGCTTCTCCGTCACATGCCGACGCTTGACCGCACTCACCGTTGTAATCTCGAAGAACCCCTCAAGCGCGTAATGGTAGTCCTTCATACCGCGCTCGCCTTTGGTGCCCCATACCAGGTATTCGCAGTTGTTTGCGTACCTGCCGCGCTGGCGACGGGCGTTCCTCTTGTGCCAGGGCACCACTCCCCTCCAGATGGCGCCTGCCGCCTGGAGGGCGTCCGTGGTCACGGGTAGCTGCCTCCAGTCCGTGAACAGGCCGATGATGCCGCCCGGTTTCAGAGCCTTCATGGCTTCACTGATCCACAGCTCCGACCATTTCAGGTATCCGCGCTGATCCTTGTTGTCGCCGGCGAAGTCGGACAGGGAGTCCTTGTACTTCTTCGTGCTATCGGACTGCATGTACTTCGCTTTTGTGCTTTGCGATCTCTCGGCGGAGGTACGGCCCCCACTCGAATACGGAGGGTCCGTCAGGATGGCGTCAACACTGACCGGCTCCAGGACCTCCAGCATCCGCATCATGTCACACCCGTACAGGGCTACATCGTCCTCCTCCAGGAATGGTAGGCACTCGCTCACTTGTTCAACTCCTCTCAATACAAGAAAACCCGTCAGGCCGATAGCCCGCGGGTCAAACAACACCATGGATCAGATATGCAGAAGGCCGAACACCAATGCCCGGCCTATACAATAAACCAACTGTATACAAGACTACCGGCAGACCGTGTGAAGTCAAACGGACACCAGCACAGTAAACGACAGGAGCGAATCCTACAAACCCGACAACGTCATAATTTTCTCTTTAAAGGCACTTTTCGCTTCCTGATATCTTTTTACTGCAGCGTCAGTTAAACATGGATCCGGTTCCATACTCCCATCACCCATAGCATCCGCTACCCTGCGTTCAACATCCTTCTCAGCACTCATCCCACCCGCAGCATCGTATAAAGCCTCAATCTCCTCAACAGCTCTCGGACACCTCAATATCAATGTGTCGCGATCCTCGTCGACAGCCTTACGAGCAGAATTTGACAACCCCTGTAACTTAGCATTAAATGGCCCTTCCTCATATCCCCACATTTCGGAATTAACCCAATCAGTAAGACGAATACCTTCTGCTTTGAATAGATCTTCGCAATGATGCATATACGCGCTAGCAACATCAATAACCGAATCCCGATTGTAAGACATCCGATCCCTGCGATCTTGCTGCCACGACCTGCCAAAAAAACAACCTACGGTAACGAGAGCACCGAGCAGGGTGCCACCAAATCCACTTAAAAAATTACCCCACATGGCTAAAATATCACCATACCTTTCGCAAAACAGTTTCACCCAACCCAAACACAATCAACCCTAGCAATGACCAACCCGAACCCGCTCCAATACCATGCAAGTACACTCCCCGACCTCATACACAAACCGCCCATCAGAACCACGACGACGACCAACAAGCCCACGAGCACCCCAATCCCGGATAGCGCGCTCGCTGACCTTGACACCCTGACCAGTGAGGAGATGCGCCACCTGCGAGGATGTGCCCTCCGCCCGGGAACAAGCAAGTTGTTTCAGACTCGGTCTACGCATGGCGAAGATACGCCCTATGCCCCTATACAGGTCCTGGATCAGCCCCACATACTCCACAGCGGCGGGTTTACGCCACACCACGTCCATATCATGTTTCACCGCCGCATCCAGGTGCAGGGCATCCAGAAGCGACTGAAGGTCATGCACGTACCCCATGGCGTCCCACCTGATCGGAGCGGCGCCTGCGGGCTGGCAGGTGCGGGCCACTGGCCCGGTCTGCTGTTTCGTCTCCTTGGCGGCCACCGCGTACAGGTCCGGCTTGATACTCACCAGCCAAGCAAGTTCCCTTCCCAGCAGTTCCCTGCACCCGGAACAGAGCACGTAGGGGACTTCCATCGCTTTATCGTCAACCGGGCAGCGTTTCATCAGTCCTCCTCCACTGCAGGAACAGCGTTGATGACACGGTGCCCGTCCCTGCCGTACTCAAGCAGCCCTCTGGTGACCAGGTAACTCTGGGCCATAGGGGTGGTGGTGCTGGTTCTGTCCGCGAAACTCCCCTCCTGCTGGTCGGCCACCTGCTCCTGCAGACTGGTCCAGTCCGTGACCAGCACCCAAGGCTGGCCGGGCGGCAGTATCCCCTCCAGGGCTGTTCTGATGTCATCGCTTGTCGGCATTTCAGCGTTCATGGTCCGCCCCTTCGTCCTTGTTTTCTGTTGTCTCTTCTTCCTCTGGTTCCAGGCCCAGGGCATCCATATGCAGATCGTCAATGAGCCAGGCCAGTACCTGCACGAACAGGTCGTCCATGATGTGGCACAGGCCCTCATCCCGCCAGTCATCAACGATCACGTCGTGCAGGATAAGGGCTGCATGGAGACACTCATGGACGATCACGCGCATGCACAGGTCACGCCGATTGAACCGAATGGTCACCCTGCGATGGTCATACTGAGTGACGGCCAGGGCATCGTCGAAGGAGACGTTCTCGCGCAGCTTCATGGTTTCATGCCGCATCAGCTCCCCATCGGGGTATACGAGCACGGAAACGGGGGTCAGCCAGTCATTCGAGGAGTCCACAAGTTGGATATTGGTTCTGGAGACGACGCCGGCAGAGTCAGAACGGCTCCGCCGAGTCAGACCCGTTGCCGTGGTCGTTTCATCCTCGGGCATGGTCTTGTCGTCAGCCACGGAACCCACCACCCTTCAAGTTCTCTTGCAACTCATCATCCGTAAGGTCCGTGGGAGGGGTCACCTCCATGTAAGCGCCCGCATCGTCGAGCCGTACCCAGCCGTGGCGTCTGGTCCATATAGGAACGCCCTCGGGATGGTCGTTATACGCGCTGACAATCCACCCCATCCGACGTGACTGCCTCTCATGACCATGGACCCAACCATGACAGCCCGTTGTACCGGAACCGCACAGAAGGACGAGGTTCGACGCCTGGTGGAGCCCAGGGAACGGGTGGCTGCGCTTATGCCTGTGATGGCGACTGGCCGAGACCCCCCACAGAGGGGAGCCGCATCTGATGCACTCCTGCCTGTCGCGGATATCCACCAGACGGCAGGTTTCTCGGGAGGGAACGCTCATGCTTCACTCTCCTCTCCCGTATTCACCTCCTTGGCCTTACCCTGTGGGTAGATCACGGTTTTGATGCCCGCGGCTATGGCACGATGGGCCATGTCCCACGTTCCCAGGGATTGACCGCTCTCATTGGGGAAGGCGATGCAGATCCGCGCTCCCCTGTCCGCCATCTCCTGGTTGCTGACCTCAACGGCATCATCAGGGTGCAGGTCGAAGTCTGCAGGGACGGTCTCAACTCGGAAACCGTAGTCCCGCGCAAGGCTACGGGCCATCGCATCTATACCGTCCGGGCATCCACCCTGGATGATGGTCACACCGGCGGCATCACCCCGCTGGGCATCAAGGCGCCGGATGTCCTCTTCCAGGGTCCGATAGTCCTCTCTCCTGTTCCGGCTTCTCCCCCCGGTCACAATGATCCTGAGTTCAGTCATTCGGTTCCTCCTTCCGTCCCTTGCCAAACCCGTCACCAGCGCTAGCGGCATACATGCCGTAGAGTTCAGCGGTCCCGTCCTTCTTCACGCGCAGGCGGAAGTGGAAGTCAGCCAAAGGCTGGTAGGCGTCCCTGTAACGGTTGTTCCTAACATTCGCGTAGACGGCCCGTGCTCGTCTCCTATTGGTGCAGGTCATCAGAAGCGCCCATCTCCCGGGGTTCCTCTTCAAGATCTTGGATCTCGTCAGGTGCGAGACACGCACCCTGGGTGCCAACTCCTCGCTGTCCTTTGGAGGGGTATCTACAAATTGCAGTATCGGACTCCTCCCCTGCATACGCTGGATGATGAGCTTCTGCCTGACGGTACGGTCCGCAGGGTCGGTCTCCAAGGCCTCACGGACCTCATTGGCGTTCGCTGATAACATGTTCTTCCTTTCTCTTTTCTGACTGATGTTCCTGACTGGTTTCGGTTACGTTAGGCCCTATCCGTGCACCAGGCGATCATCCGCCGGTACTGCTCCATGTCACGGTCCAGACAGTGCCCGGTCCTGTCATCGGTCTTGGGCAATCCCTCCTCGATGGCCGCGAGCGCTTCGGGGTTTGTGTCTTGGAGGATGTTGCGGATGGTGGTGAGGTCGTTCCATTGGTGGTTGGTGTAGGTGTTGAGGTTGGGGATGTGGGGTTTGAGGAAGTCGATGTCGAAGTGGATGCTGCTGCCGGTGGGGTGGAGTGTGGCTTGGTGGCTGGCGTGTTTGAGGTGGGCGTTGAGGAGGCGCCATGCTGTTTGTGGTGGTGTGCCTGTTTTGGTTTCTTCTATGAGGTTGTTGGTGGTGTGCATGTGTTGGACTTTGGGGTCCATGCGGGTTAGTGGGTTGGTGGTGGGTTTGATGATGAGGTGGAGTTTGTCGTAGGTGTGGTTGGCTTCCTTGTTGGTGATTCTGGTTTCTATTTCGAGGATGCTGTCCTTGTTGGGGTTAAGTCCTGTGGTTTCGATGTCGATCCAGAGGAGGCGTTGGGGTTTGGCTTGTTGTGGTTTCATGATCTTTCTTCTTGCTTGTTGGGTTGTTCGAGTGATGTTGGTCAGGGCGTCCAGGCAGGTTCTTCCTACTGCTATTACGCTGTCCTTCAACTTGTGTGCGAGTTCGTTGGCTGACTGGTGCAAGGACTGTTTGGCGTACCGGGTGAAGCCTTGTGAATGGTCGGGTTCGTGCGCCCAGTCGTATACCAGACAGGCTGGTACTGTTATGAGCAGTATCGGCAGGTAGACCAGCAGGAACGCCAGCACCCACGATTCGACTTCACTCAAAAGTCAGGTCCTTCCTCGTATCCGCCATACATGTCAATGCGCTGCTTGATTTCCTTGATTTGGGATGGGAACATGCCGTACCTGCTGGCCACAACCTCGTCTGGGACCTTGTGACGGATGTCCTCTATGGCTTGCATGGTCTTCCGTGAACGTCTCATGAAAGGTCCTCTCGGCTGTTCTGTCCTATGGCCCACCGCATGAAACATGTACAATCCTGTAGCTGCTGCCAGGAAAGAGGAAGCTCTGACAGCATCCCCCCATAGGTCTCCTTCCATTCCGAGACTGGGACCTGGCTGGCTTCCTGAACCGTCACGATCCGATTGAGAACAAGGACGAATACCGCCTCCGCGCCAGCGGGATAATCCGCCATGATGCGATCCCACTGTTCCGCAGTGACCCCATAGCTTTCCTTAGAAGCCACATCTCCCTGGCAAACACGAACACCTGGATGGCAATCCTCTCCGGCTTGTTCAAGGCGCTCATCAATCTCCCGCAACATGTCTCGGATATGGTCCACTGACTGCAATGCACCCGGTGTTGGGCTTGTGTTCCACTGGCTGAGACGACTCATGAGAACACCTCAATAGCGATTACGGCGAACATGGAGGCTGCACTGATCATGCTGAGCCCCGCGGTGATGCCGAGCACGACCGAGACTCCGAACCGATCGGCATTGAAGGCGCACTCCGCTGCCAGTGTGAACACCCCCGCACTGATCACGGCGACTGCCAGCAGGATGATCTTGGCAGTCATGCTTCCTCCGCGCTTTTACCCACTAAGTGCCCGGACTCTGATCCCGGGCCGGGGGTCGGGTCGTTTCCTTCCAAGTGCCAGTGTTCCGGGCAGTAGTCCTGTCCGTCTTCCGTGTGCAGCCATTCAAGGCTGCCGCCCAGCCTCTGGCATCCAGGCCAGTCGCAGACCGGCATGCGTGCTTGGATTACCACCTCGCTCATGAGCCCTCCTCCCTAATCGCTTCAAGGATGGTCTCTGCCATCTCCGCTGACTCTGCTTTGGTCATGTCCACGGCCAGCCCTGATCGTCCGGCTGTGTGGGGTTCTTGACTTGGATGTTGGTCTCCCCGTCTTTGAAAATGGCGATATCCACGTAGCTGCCGCCGCAGTCAATTGTCGGATGGCAGGTTATGGTCTTGCAGATGTCATCCTCCGAGATCGTGATGTTGGCGCTGCTCATGCTTCCTCCTCCTGCCTGTGTCCTCGTCCAGCTTGGTCAAGCAGCCAGGCCCCGACTCTCCTCGCTATGTCCGGTGTGAGGGTTTTGCCCACGAAGTCACGCCCCTCGCTGAGGGTGAGGCGAATGCCGCCATCCACTGCGACCAGGGACATTTCCGGCAAGCCATACCCGTCGCGGATGCTGAGATCGTACCTGTCTTCGGTTGGCTTCTCTTCGGGCGGCCATTCGGCCCATTCCTCCGGCCCTATAAACCCGGTCATGTCTCATCCTCCGGTTCTGGCCCTGGGACTCGTCCATGCTCGTCGTCCCAGTGCCAGTGCTTCGGGCAATAGTCTTTTCCGTCGTCCGTGTGCAGCCATTCACCGTCGTTGCCTGGGTCGGCGAACATGATTACGGCGGTGTCGTAGCTTTCCCAGGCGCTGTACATGTCATCGCTGGCGGTCTGCTCGCATCCTGACCAGTCGCATGCCAGCGTATGCGCGGGAAAGGTCATGTCACTCATGACCGCCCCCTGGGCCCGGGCACGCGGCGGCTGCCATCCCAATGCCAATGGTCGGGACAGTAATCCAGTCCCGTGGCGGGATCATGCAGAAAGTCCTTATCCAGGAACTCGTTACACTCCTCTTCTGGCAAATAAGCCCACTGGCCTACTGCCTCCTGGTAAGTGGCATTGCCGTCGTACAGGTCGTTCTGGGCGGTCTCCTTGCAGCCCGGCCAGTCACAGGCCAACCGATGGTATGTCATCAACCTGTCACTCATGCCGCCTCCTCCGGGAAGATGTCATTCAGGCTGGTGCGAGACCGGATGGGCGCAACGTGAAGACGATCCACTCCTTTGGTGAGGATCCCGAAGCGCTCTTCCGTCTTGGGGAACAGACGGTGGAAGGTCCTCTCATCGACTCCTGACAGGCTCTGGATGAGCGGATCGTGAGTCCGGTCGAAGTCATCCTCCGGTCCCAGCCAGTACACTCCCAGCACTTTCCCTGTCTCGGCGTCCACGTACCGGATCGCGTCAGCCTGGTGGAAGCCCTCGTCCCGAATCTCGTAGAGTTTCCTGCCCTGCTCGATGAGCTTGTAGATGCTCGGCTTGATTTTCGCCGTGATGATCGTCATAGCCTTCATGCTGCTTCCTTCAGTGCGGTTTCGATCCTGTCCGCCGCCTGCTGTGGCGTGTGCCCGTCCCACTCAGGGGCCTTCTCTACCTCCGGGCAGTCGAACAGGTCCCAGTACTCGTCCTGGTAGTGGTTGCTCACCTGGCCCGTGGGAAGCTGCGCGGAGACGATGAACCAGCCGCCACCGAAGCAGGACTCCCCGTCGGAATGCCGGTGCGACTTGACGACCGGGTAACCGGCCTGCTGCCATGCCCTTACGGCCCAGGCGTGGTAGATCATCCGATACCGGTACAACTCGTCAAACGTGTGGTATCCGTCGCTAATCTGTCCTGTGTCGCTCATGCTGCCTTCTCCTGCCTGTATGGGTTGTTCTTGGTGACTTCGGGTATGAAACTGGGGTCTTTGCCGTCATCAAATGGGTACTCGCCGTTCCACCCTTCACCGCTATGTCTGAAAGCGTGGATGGCTCCCTCGTCCCAGGCTTTCTCCTGGGCTTTCCTGATCTCCTCACCGCCCATGGTCTTTCCGCCTTCCTCAGACATAAACGCCTATATCGAGATCCAGTGATTCCAGCAGATTCACGACAAGCCCGAACCCGGCATGGGTGAATCCCTGGATGTCGGAGGTCGCGTCCCTGATGGGCTGAGCGTCGTCCAGACCCAAGCAATATGCGAGGTTGTCCAGATCCTCCCCACCGGTCCCGTACCTGTCGTCGATCGCCTCCCTCACGTCCGAGAACATCCTCTTCGCGTGGTGGGGGAACACGGAGAGATCGCCCTTCAGCGCATGGTTGATGAAGTCGACCATCTGCCGGGCTTGCCGCTTCGTGATATTGGTGTAACTGGCTTCCAGACCCGACAACTGGAAGTTCCCCTCATCAGGGAAGTAGATCAGTCTCGGTTCCGAACCCAGGACGTCACCATCCTCCTCGTCCGGAAGATCGAGCACCTGGTTGCCGTATTCGTCCGTCTTCCCTACCATTTCGTGTCCTTCCTGTTCTCTAGAAACCGACCGAGACTCGGACGGTAAACCCCGCTCATGCTGCCTCCAGTGTTTCCAACAGATCCATCACTGTCGTTTCGCCCGTACAGCGCTGGCGAGTCAGTTTGGCAAAAGTCGAGTCGATCTCGAATCCCAGATAATGCCGATTCAGGTGCTTTGCGGCCGCACAGGTTGTTCCCGATCCGCAAGTAAGGTCACAGACCCGCATCCCTGGTTTCGTGTGCAGCCTGATCAGCTCCTCCATAAGAGCTTGTGGCTTCTGCGTGGGATGCAATCTTGTCTGCTCTTTGGCCAGCCACGGCATCCAATCAAGCACCATCTGTCTTCCATTCCGCCACAAGGGGAGTTTCCCCCTGTACGAGACGATGGCATGCTCCGTTGCACCGCAGTACCGCTGGTTCGCTTTCAACGCCTGTGGACTGCTCTTCTTCACGAAACTGAGCGGGATATACCCTTTAAAGCCGTGCTCCTTCATGACGGATATCAAGAGAACCTGCTGCTCAAATGAGCAGAAGGTGATTACACACCCATCCTCCCCCGGCTTCCCAGTCGACGGTTTCAATAGTGCCGCGCACACGCGGGCATATGAACCGAGATCGAAGTCCCCGTCCGTCTGGAAGAAAGGCTGCCCCGCCAACTCCGAAACACCCTTCTTGTTATCGCCTTTCTTGTACCACATGGGATTCGAACCGTCAGCAGCAGAACCTAGAGCATAAGGGATATCCGACAGAAGCAGATCAAACTTGCCAACCTCATACTGTTCGTAGTCCTTGAAGTCGGCATTGATAATCTCATCGTTCATCACCACTTCTTCATCCCCTAACTGCGAGCGCGGGTTGGGCGAGTCTGGTTTTAAGTCTGAGGTCCAGGTAGTCGCGGCTGATATCGATGCCCACATACTTGCATCCTGACTTGAGGGCCGCCAATCCGGTCGTACCCGAGCCCATGAACGGGTCGAGTACTGTTCCTCCAGGTCGGCAGCCGGCCTGGATGCAGGTGGTGGGCAGTGCTTCCGGGAAGGTGGCGAAATGGGCACCCATGAAAGGCTGGTTGGGGATGTCCCACACGTCCCCCGGATTAGCCATCATCGGGTTGGTGGCCGAGTGGGCGCGTCCACGCCTGTGCTGGCTGTATGTCTGCCTTGGGCGGTTGGGTTCGTCGCTGTCCCTGTCCCATGTGAGTGATCCTTCGCTCTGCACAGTGGCGGGCACCTTGATGGCATCCAGGTCGAAGTGGTAGCGTTCCGACCTGGTCAGCAGGAACAGGTCTTCGTGCTTGACGGCCAGACGGTCGGCAGCGCTGGTGGGCATGGCGTTGCGCTTATACCAGATGATGTTGTTGCGGAGTATCCACCCGTCATCCATCAGTGCGAACGCCTCACCGACTGGGACGCCCAGCAGGCTCTTGGCTCTGATGGACCGGCATGCTGAGGTCAGCTTCCCCACGCGGGCTCCCCTGTTGGTGGCCTGCTTGCCGGAGTAGGCGGCTCTCGTGCCGTCTCCTTGGCGTCCTTTACCTGACCCTGAGTACGAATCGGCCAGATTCAGCCACAAGGTTCCGTCTTTCGCGAGCACCTGGGCGGCCTCATGAAAGACACCGGCGAGACGGTGCACATACTCCTGCGGGGTCTCCTCAAGGCCTATCTGCCCGTCCACACCGTAGTCGCGCAACCCGTAGTATGGCGGGGAAGTCACGATGCAGTCCACGCTGTCCGCAGGCAGGCTCTTGAGGACTGAGAGGGCGTCGCCTTGCCATAGGGTCACACCTTCGTCGCGGTAGTAGGGTTCACGCATGGATCGGCTCCTTAGCGTAGTTCGCAAGTCCCGCAGCTTGGAGTGCTTGGCTGTGGGTTCCTCCTTGGTTGAGGGTGTCGGCTATGGTCCATGCGGCCTGGGTTCGGGGGCTGGTGCCGAATCCTGTGGTGTTGGTGTGGTCGAGGGTGGGGTCGTATGGGGCGAGGAGAGCCTGGACGTGTTCGCATCCTGCGGTGTGCTTGTGGGGTTGTGGGGTTCTGCGGGGTGGGATTGGGGTTGGTTTCTGTTCCGGGGGTGTGGGTTTCTCGTTGGTGAGCCAGAGCATGTAGCGGGCGTCCCAGTCGGTGAGGCGTTTGCCTTCGGCTTCGGCCCAGAGGCGGAACCGTTCGGCGGAGCGTACTGGGTCGATGTCGTGCTCGGTGGCGTAGGTTCGTGCGGCCTGGTTGGGTTGCCAGTCCTTGGGCAGGTGGTGTCGTCGGGTCTTGTGTTGTGGGTTTCCGCCCCCGTTGGGGACTATAGGGGATGTAGTTAATGGTTCTACTGATGGTTTGGGTGAACGCTGGTTCACCCCGTGGATACCTGCTCGTTCACCCCGTGGCTTGGTGCGGGGTGCAGTCTGGTTCAGGTCGTTGGCGGGATCGCGGGATGCAGTACCGTTCACCCCGTGGTCGGGTATGGTTCGGGAATCGTTGGAATCACTGGGTTCCTGAGACTGGTCAAGGATGCGGGGTGCAGTCCCGTTCACCCCGTCCTCTGGTATGGCGGCGGAGATGGCCCGCTCCTGGGTGACGGGCATGCCCGACTCCCCCACCGGCCGCATGCACAGATCCCACACCGTGGGCCTGTGGTCGGCACGCACATGGGACACCAGCTTCTGGTCGCCGTGACGGATGACCCCATCCTCCCGGAGCCGTTTCAGATGCTGGCGCACGCACCGCTCGGACACCCGCGCCACCTGGCTGACGGTCTGCACGCTCGGATACGCACCCCTGCCGTCCGGTTTCGCATAGTCCGCAAGGATCACCAGGATCAGACGGCTGGTGCAGTCACCACCCACAGGCGCATCCCTCAGCGCCCAACTGACCGCTTGTACACTCATGATCTTCTCCCATTCAGCCAGTCAAGGAAACCGGCCGCGACATACAGCAGGATCGCCAATATGGTCTGCCACACGGTCCTGCGATCCTCCCTAGAAACCCTCACGAACCGGCCTTGAGGACTCCTCGTGCTTCTGATGGGGACGGCGCTTCCTCGCTTCCCGCTGCCTCATATGGCTACGTGCCTGGCGTCCGTTCTTGTGCTTGCTCACTGTTCTTCCTTTCCCAAAGGGGTTACGGTCACGGTCACACCCATGGGGTGCCTGTCATCCGCGTATCTCTTCATGCAATCCCGGTAATCACTGATCCGGCTGTCGTCCCGGACCACGCCGGCCGACTGCAAGGCGTCGCCCAGGGCGCGCAGCAGCTTGTCCAGGTCCCCACCGCCCTTGTCCTTGTCAGCGGCCGTGGCCGGGACACGGAAGGCCGGGCTGGCGGGGCAAGGCAATCGGAACTCGGCTGAAACACGGACCGGGCAATCGTATGGGCGCAACCCCGCCCGGGCCATGGCAGCCTTCGCGCTCCAGGCCATGGTCTGTTCCCAGGCCGCAAGTCTCGGATCATCAGGGATGGCATGACCACGGGCACCCATGTAGGGCTTCACACTCCCTTTGGTGATCGGCTGGCCGGCGGCGTGGAAACCCAGGCTCCGGCCCCGGTTGTCCTCATGCCCAGCGTGCAACCGTTCCTTCCCGGCTCCCCGCGAGGGTTCCTTTCGCGTCGGTTCAAAACTCCGGCTCGTCATGGTTGTCACCCCCGTCCACGTCGGCCGGAGGCTGGGACCATGGGCCCTGAGCCGTGGAAGGGGCGGACGCTTCAGGGGTGGTGTTCCCCGGGGACGCGGGCGGCATCCGGCCAGGGGCAGAATGCATCGGCCCGCCTGTGTCCATGAAACCGCTGGCCTGGTTGCGCGCGGCCCCTGCGAATCCGCCCCGCTGCTGGCCGTCGTCGATCTTCTGGTTCCTAGTGACCAGTGCCGTGTTACGGGACAGGGCCGGGCCTATCTCGTCCAACCGCAGCTCCATGACCGTCCGGTTGTTGCCCTCCCGGTCCTCGTAGGAGCGTTGCACCAGGCGTCCCCGTGCTATGACCCTCATGCCCTTGGTCAGGCTCGCCTGGATGTTCGAAGCCATGGGGTTATAGCTGGTATCCCATGCCGAGCAGCGCATGAACAGGCCCGGCCCGTCCTCCCATTGGCCCGACCCCTGGTTGTACTGCCGTGGCGTACTGGCAATGGTCAGGTTGGCGACAACGCCGCCACTGCTGGTCGTCCGGATCTCCGGGTCCGCCGTGAGATTGCCGACAACCGTAAGAAGAGTCTCTCCACTCATGCCTTGATTCCTTTCCGAATCCTGACCCTGGTCAACCCGGACAGGTACTTCCACATGTCTTCGTCTGACTGCTTGAGGGCCTCACGAAACGAGGGGAACCGCATGAAATGGACACACAGCCCGACCAGCAGGCCATCATGCTCCAGCGCCGTTTCATCACTGATAGGCCTCTTGCTGCCACCTGCTGTCTTCATCCCAGGTCCTCCTTCTCCAGCAAGCTCATGAAGACGTGGAACGCGATGATGCCAAGGATCATGGCGAGCGCTGGTATTATGGACAGGACCTGATTCAGGAGCCCGTAGATGAACCATGCTCCACCGAAGAAAGCAACGGTTGCGTTCAGTGCTGCGAGCGCAATCAGGATGATGTCCTTGTTTGTCGGCTTCATGGTTTGTGCTTTCGGTTGTTTGTTGTGCTTGTGTTTTGTGGTTGGTGTTTTGTGTGGCGCTGGTGGTGTTTCCGTATGTGTTTGGGGTGGGCGTGTGTTCGGGGTTTCTTTTGGTTGAGTCGTAGGAGTAGTCGGGTGTTTTCGGCTTGCAGTGTCTGCTTGTCCATTTCGAGAAGTGCCGGGTATCTGCCGAGTTCCTTGATGGTTTGTTCTACAAGGTCAAGGAAGGCATCCACTTCGTCGGCGTCGTACCAGTCGTGTTTCCTTCGGGTGGAGAAGGTGAAACCCTTCTCGCGTACATCCTTGGGTGTCAGCAGACAGTGGGAGCCGTCCGTTATCTCTTCGGCTCGTCCCCCATGTACTGGCGGATACTCTTCACACTCACCAGGACGGTCTTGCCGTGCTTGCGGGAACGTATCTTGCCGGCCTTGATCAGGCTCTTGGTGAACCCCTCGTCCTTCATGCCCAGCATCTTCGTGGCCTGCCTCAACGGGACAGCCACCTGCTGAGGAGGAGCCGACACCTCCCGCGACAACTGTTCGAGGAGAGCCACTAGTCGCGCCAACTGTTGCAGAAGAACGATTTGCTGATCCAAAGGTGATTGATCTGCCACTTGGTTTGCGGAAGTACATGTCATTTCTCGCCTTCCTGGCTGGCAAGGGTCGCATGCACTTCGGCGCGTTTCAATATGTCGGATGGTCGTTCATCCGAGAGCATCGCCGTCTTGATGAACTCGTCCAACGTCATGTTCTTGTTCTGGAAACGAGTACCGACAGTCTGACGGTTAAGACCCAAAGCCCCAGCAACTTGTATGTTGCTAAGCCCAGCCGCTCTCTTGGCACGCTGCAGTTCATCAACCGCCACACCAGTCAGTTTGTTCAAATATTTGGTCATATCTGTACTGTACAAATATTTGGACACTAAGACAAGTCCGGTTCTCTGTGTGTCGTATTATTTGGACACTTGGGTTAGACTAGGCGCATGGCACTAAAGGGACGCACCTGGTCCGAACTGGACAAACGCTTCGTCATGTTCATCAAAGAGAAGCGCAGACAGGATTCAAGAAACCTGTCTTTGCGCACCATTGAACAGTTGACGGGCATCAAACATGGAAGACTGAGCGGCATGCTCAACATGGATTCAGGAGTTCCGACCCTTGATGAGTTCATCCAACTATGCCGCCTTTTCAACTTGTCGCCTTCGACGGTTCTGGATCAGCTGGAGAAGTCACTGTCCAAAGACGACAGCGGCCGATTCGACATTGATGTGTTCATCGACGAAGTAGTCGCCAACCCCGACGCCTTCGACATTGCCGCCAACCAGAACGATCTCAAAGAGATAGAAAGGGAGACACCGAGAGAGTGAGAACCACCGGAACAACCTACCAGCCAACAAGAAACAGCTACGATGCCTTTCTGTTGGAAGCAGAGCAGCTTGGAGTAGGCGTCAAGGAAAGGAACCTTGGCAGTGGATTATGTGGTTTCTATTTGGACCAGGTAAAAACCATCGTCATCGATGGCAATCTCTTCGATTTTCAGAAACGCTGTGTCCTCTGTCACGAACTATGCCATGCCAGATACCGCGATACCGGCATATCTCTGATGGTTTCAAAAGAAGAGACAAGGGCCAGAAGAGAAACAGCACTTCGCCTCATAGATCCTGAATCTTATAAAACAGCCGAACTGGCCTACGATGGGGACCTGTTTCAAATGGCTAGCGAATTGAATGTAACATTCCAGGTGTTAAAGGACTTCCAGAAGCTCCTTGTCATGGACAAAGGCATTATCTACCGCACCTTACGCTGAAGCGACCATATACCCGCTCCCTACCAAAGCGATGAAGCAAGATAACCAGAAGCTGCAAGCAGCCCCGGGCCCCGAAGTTGCTGGATAGGACAATCAAATCGTCAGAGTCGCAAATGCTGAAGGCCTATTGTCGGAATCCAGTACCAGTAAGCCTGGTCCCCCGACTTTGATAGCTTTTGTATAAAGTCGCAGACGACATGGAAGGTTCCTATGAAAAAGAGATTATGCACCCTCACCATCATCTGCCTGCTGATGGGAGGCCTATCAGCATGTGGGACCAATAACACATCCCAAGCTTCCAACAGCCCCGCCCAGTCACCAACCACACACAAACCACAACCAAGCCCAAGCAAAAACACAAGAGGCAACCTGGTCAAGCATATCGGCGAAACCGCAGGAATCAGAAAATCCGAATCCTCACAAACACTCATCGCACAATGGAACGTAAACAGCATCACCATAGACCAGCAGTGCACGGTTGAAAATCATAAACCACCCGCAGATGGTCACCACCTGGTAGGACTGGACATCGATGCCTCAACCACAAAAGACTTCACCGAACCCGAATACGGCGTCCTCATGCTGGGCTCCCCGGCTGCGTGGAAGTTCATATCCAGCGACGGCACTCTCAGTAATTCCACGCTCATCAGCGACAGCTCAGAAAACTGCCTTCCTCAGGAACAGCTTCTTCCCTACAACATCGGACAAGGACTACGGGCGCACGGAATAGTGGTCCTGGACGCCCCTTCGACGGATGGCTTTCTCCGCTATTCAAACGGACCTTCGACCGGATGGGAGTATCCGCTCTCCTGATCCTTGGTTTCGCATGCCTGTTTTAACCAGACTTCACCCACTGCAGGATGTGACCTCTGCCATAGGCCACGGGTTCAGGTAAGAATCAACAAGGCAGGAGTAAATACGAGACCATCAGTCAAGCAGATTGGACGGATAACAAGCAAGCTGGAAGTGGGTACCAGACGATGGTGTCCCTCTCAAATCGGCAACCGTAATTGTTAATTCATCTTATGTCTTCCAATTCTTAATCCATTTTCTATGGATTAGTCATAACTGGGTCGGATCCCGGTGTCCAGGAACCACCCATATCTACCAATCCGCCACTGTTTGACGAACTTCCGCCTTGTGGAACTTGTGGATGAGGGACTTGTATAGGCGCAGATCCACCACCTGAGCGTGTACCGCCCGCGTAGCCGCCACTGGTGTAGCCGGTTCGGGAGCTTCCCGTCGCGGGAGCCGTGGGTGTGAATGCTTGCGTGGCCGCTGCCGCGTCGGCGGCCTGTTTCCGCCCGATGGAGTCGTTGACGGCCTTGACGGCATCCTCCAGCCCCTTCCTCGCGTCCGTGTAAATCTTCGGATCGGTCACACCCTTCCTGCCACTGACCTGCCTGGCTGTGTCGATGGTTTTGGCCAAGGCGTCCCTGGCGGCATTGTCCGCCACCTTCCCGTCTGAATCGCCCAACAGGGAGGAAGCCAAATTGATGACGTCATCCAAGCCCTTCTTCCCATCAGCCAGGCTCTTGACCCCGACGGAGGCCCGTACTTTAGCAATGGCCACCCTGTACCGGTCGACGAGTGCCCTGTTGGTGGTGGCGGCCTTGTCCAGCCCGTCCCTGTTCCGGTCCAACTGTCCGGTGTCCTGGTTGGCCGTGCAGGTGGCGGTGGTGTGGCCCGCAGGCTCCCGTACGGTCCTCTCCAGTGTCTTGCGGGTGGCGGGGTCGGCCACCTTCTGCTCGGGTGTGGCCTGGAGGGTCCTCCTGGCCTCCTCCCGCGCGTGCCGCTGTTTGGTGGCACCGGCCGTGTACGACTGGTAGGCATGGTCGCAGCCTTCAAGAGCACTGGCATGACGCTGCCTGAACACCCAGACACCCACAACCACAGCCGCAACCATCACGGCCACGATGACCGTGATCACGATGATGCGCCGCCCAAGCCCCCCACCATTCCCCCGCACGCTACCGGTTCCACTGGTCGTCCCCTGTGCGGGCTCCCCCCCGGTCGACCCGGGCTCACCCGGCTGCCTTCCCGCTGGTTGGATGCCTGTAGACCCTGCCAAACCGTGTTCACCCATGACAACTCCTCCTCGCATGCCTTTCGCCATTGACTCCATTCTCCAACAATCATTGGATCGTCAGGAGAGACCATGACTGAATACAGGAATCAATTCACCAAAGCGATAGCAGAAAAACCCCGCGCACAAAAACCCGCACGGGAAAACCGGCAGACGCCATTGGTGTGAGTGCAGTAACCGTACCCCTCCAGCACTATCCTCATCGATCGTGGTATGACCTACACGCAGAAGCGGTGCACCCTCCTGCACGAGCTCATCCACTGGACGTATAAGGACTCGACCAAGAACTGCCTGTTCGGCACCCGGGTCGAGCACCGGACCCGGAGGGAGACCGCGTTGAAGCTGATCGACCCGTTGGAGTACCGGACCGCTGAAACCATGTACGAGGGAGACCCGTACCAGATCGCCTGCGAACTCGACGTTACCCTTCGAGTCATCCAGGATTACAGGGCCTTGTTGGACGGGTGCCGAAACTGTCTTACACAATCAAGAGTCAGCATTGACAGACAATAGACGATGAGCCCGGATTCCATCCGGCGGTATCCTACAAGTGAATGCGATCAGACCAAGGGAGATGTGATGGAAAGAAAAGCTGTGGCCTTGCTTGCGTGTTGTGGACTGATGATTGGCATCGCTGGTTGTGGAAGCCAGGAAACCAAGTCGGAAACCGTCACGGAAATGTCCTACTCAAAGCAGTTCGACAGCGAATGGCCTTGGGAAGAGAATGAAGTGAAAATCAACTGTAAAGGCGCCGGCGCTTTTACCATAAGTACATCCGGCAGGGAGTACTACGGGAATGGAACAGCTAAGGACCGGGGACTTGGAGCTGACCCACGTGAGATATGGAAAGACGACCCCGGCATTCCAGGAGCAAAGATATCCAGCATGGACTTCACCAACATGGCAAACGACTTCTGCAACGCCAACTGACTGTCAAGATGGCCGCATCTCAGCAGCATTTACGATAACCCTGTCGCGTCCCTTATCCACAGCACCGAGAATTTGGGAACGATTTTCCAATTGCATCAAGCCTTGCTCCAAGGGGCTTCTCGCATTCAGATTTCTATATCGAAAGTGCCTTGATCGGTTCTCGACACGGGTACATGCTGCATGACTTTGGTTATCGTGTGCTTCAAGCGAAGCTTCCCATCCCTTCCCAATGTTGAGATGGTATGCATGGAAACCCTGAAGACATCCTTGATGCCTATACGAAGCCCGTCCTCAATCTTGTTGATGAACTCCTTGTCCTCAATGTCGACCACGTAGTCGGTTCCTCCACCTGCCGTAACATGCCAGCGTTTACCTGACCTGAAGTGCGCATCCACGGGCTGGACCGTGAGTTCGTTATCAACCTCATCCACCACCTTTTCCGATGGTTCCCAATTAGCCATCTCTTTGGCGGTGTCCCGGTCCACATCCTTAGCCATGCCATCGGCTGAGATCTCTGCCCTTCCACACCCTCCTGGGATGCAGGGCCCGAGAGCGATTTGCCCATGCTGCTTACGAACTTCGGGTTCTGTGCGATGCTCATCTCTGTTTTATGGTAGGTGACCTGCTCCCCATCAGGGTATACGACCGTGACTTTCTCTACTAAGTCCTCAGCATGGAACATGGCTTTGTTAGCATCTGAATTATGGCAAGGAAGGAAAAAGGACAGAGAAAGAAAAACAGAAAGCGGATACATCAACCTAAGTCTCCGACAGCAAAACAGCCCCAAAAAAGTGAAACAAACAAAGAACAAAGTCAGCAAGCAACATCCGCGAAACCAAAAGAGAATAAGCCCAAGAAACAAGAGGATGCTGTCACCACCAGCAAGAATAAATGGGAGATCGGCAAGATAATAACCATACTTGTATCCCTTGTCGGAATAATATTATCTAATGCCTGGTCAAGCTGCAGCATTAAACAGTCGCAAGAGCAATGGACCAATTCAGGACCTCGTTTTAGTTTTGTTGTAGACAATATGAATGGATATCTCGTTGCAACCAAAACACTGGACAGCAACGGGTCGATGTCGGTCGACCTGCATAAAGATGGCGTGGTGGAGCAGCAGTTCCTGATCTCCAATACCGGCAGGTTGCAGGCGAATATACTCTCGTTGAGGTTGGGTAATAAGCAAACAAGTGTATCTAGCATGTGTCACTATAACGGCGTCACCCTCAAGCCAGGTGAATCTAAAGTAATCATCGGTAAATTCAACACCTCTGATTTCACGGAAGGGCTGAAAGTCGAAGATACTCAACTGGGCATAGTCACAGCGGACGGGCTAATCTCCTATGCACAGGAACTCGATGAAGATAAATCAGATCGGGATTCAATTGATCTTGCTTTCAAACACGCGAAGAGGGCTGAAGGCATAGAATGCAAAGCAGACTAGCATAAAGACCGTGCTTTGGGCCAATAACCAACTGAGAAGCAACAGAATTAGGCAACGACCTCATAATCGACCATTACAGACTGCAAGTCTTAAGACATATAGGACCTACGAACCTTTCCACGACCCCCCCCCCAGAAGTACACTAGAACAGCCGGGAATATCCGCTCTCCGGTTTTTGATTTTGCCTCTCTGCTCTTTTACGCTCTCCTGTCTAGTTAAAGCTGTATTCTGGCATGAGCCACAGGTTCTGGAGACAATCAACCAGGCAGGAATAGAATTTAAGAGCATCGGTCAAGCAGACCGGAACGGATACCATACAGCACGAAAAGTGGATACCGGTCCATGGTGTCCCTCTCAAATCCGCGATCGTCAGGCTTCATATTGAGAGGCAGTGAGTAAGACCCAACGGATAGGACAACTCATATGACAGCAATACAGTTAGCCCCTTTGAAACGTTGATATTACTTGCTTTAGAGCACCTATAATTCAATTCCCCCTAGCTCCACGGACAGGGTTTCCGGGGTTTCCCGGGAGCCCTTTTCATTTTCTCCTGATTTTCCCACCGGTCTAAGAGCATCCCGCAGGTGTCTGTGTTCTGCAAGAACGGTCCAGGACCGGGCGGGATAACCCAGGGAAGGTTACGCACCCGTGGCGTCAGAGGAAGCTAACTCACGATCAGAGGAACAAGGCACTACCGGGCAGACCATTCCGGCCCGGTCAAGCCGAAGCCGTCATCGACCCTCGGTCACTGTAACGGCGTTGCATGCCGCGGCCGACGACATGATTCAAACCATGCCGACTACGTTCCATTTCAATCCTGTCACACTTGTTTCAGCTATACGACAACAAACCAAGAATAGACATGTACTATACAGGTACTGGACATGTCGACATTATTAAGGTACAATACAGATATGAACGATGGCAGCAAGAAATCAGCAAAGGCGCACAGACTGCAGTCACAGTCCGTCGCCGACAAACTTGCGGAGCGTATCATCAAGGGGCAGCTCCAGAATGAGGAACGTCTGGCCTCTGAACAGGCTCTTGCCGAAGAGTTCGGCGTCGCCCGCGGAACCTTACGCAACGCCCTGGCTATACTCAACGAGCGCAGGATGGTGACCACCAGACCGGGTGTGGGCTCTTTCGTTTCCTACCACGGTCACAACATGCGGCATTCCTGGGGATGGGCGCAAGCCACAGCTCAGACAGGCTCCCCCACTACTACGGAAATCCTCTCCACCACCAAGGGCTCAGCACCCGAACAGTTAGGCAGAGCATACGGGATAGACGTCGATATGTACAAGATCGTCAGGCGCAGACTGAGTGGGGGCATTCCCGTTTCAGTGGAAATATCACACCTGCCATCCACCCCGGTTCTCGACCTGCTCATGGAACGCGGTCTGCTTGGTGACTCCATATCAATGACCATGAAAGCCGCGGGCCTCGAACCTGTCAGCGGTGTCCAGGATGCCCGTGTGGACCTGCCACCGGAAGAGTATAGGCAACCCTTGGGAATGACCGGAGACCATGCTTTCCTGATTGTGGACAGGGCCAGTTTCGACAAGGACAATCGACTGGTGGAATTCGTTACGTCCTACTTAAATCCAGAGCACTTCACATTGCACATCGAATTCGGAGGTACACAGAGCAATGAACAAGACTGAAGAAAGCGCCCTTGGTGCATTGACGGGATTATCGCTGGGAGATGCACTGGGCATGCCCACGCAGAGCATGAGTCCAGCAGCCATTCGTGAAGCCTATGGCAGGGTTGATACCCTGCGTGACGCTATACCCAATCAACCCATCGCCCCTGGTATGCCTGCAGGTTCAGTCACCGATGACACGGAACAGGCATTGATTGTGGCAGATTTAATCATCAATGGCCGGGGCCATATCGACCCCGTTGACTTCTCTAAACGCCTTCTGGCCTGGGAGGACGATATGAAATCCCGAGGATCGCTCGATCTCTTGGGACCCTCCACCAAGCTGGCCCTGGAGCAGGTTCGTCAGGGTGCGGACATATCAAGCACAGGGAAAACCGGTACCACCAATGGGGCAGCCATGCGTGTCACCCCCGTCGGCATAGCCAACAGGCCTGATGATACGCGGACGCTGGCGAACCGGATCTACGAGTCCTGCCAAGTCACCCACGATACGGTTGCGGGCTTCCAAGGCGCCGCATTGATCAGCACGGTGGTGAGCCTGGGGGTTGAGGGAATGCCCATTCGCGAGGCTTTGGAAGAATCCCTGCGCGTGGTGCACTCCATGGACTCCCGTGGAGCCTGGACACCCAAGGCTTCTGTCCCCGCACGTGCCCGTCAGGCAATACATCTGTCCGAGGAATTCCTGGACGAAGACGATTTCGAGCAGCACCTGATAGCGGACTGCGGCACCTCGGTTGAATCAAATGAATCAGTCGCGGCTTCCTTTGCCCTGGCTTGGAGGTTTGCGGACAACCCCCAAACCTCCCTTTTCACAGCGGTGAACCTTGGCGGCGATACCGATACCATCGCCGCGATGACCGGTGCCATGACTGGTGCCTGTGCCGGTCCCGACGCTTTCGATGCCGCATTATGTTCGCAGGTGGCCGCGGTATCCCACCTCAACCTGCCGAAAGCGGCCCGTGCGCTAACCGCCTTGAGATAACTATTCCGACCGGGCCGAAATCTGACACCTTTCATGGTTGCGGCAGCCTCAGCCAACTCGCAGACCGCCACATTGCTGTATGCCACATCTTCTACCCGGAGCATGCCGATTCCAATGTTCAACATGAGTCAAAGGAGACAATACATGCCAACTACAACAAAACAGAGCACCATTCTCTCCAGGGTGGAGCAAAGAGGCATCGAACCTGTGCCCGAAAACGAAAGGAACGGATCACCCGGTCAGCTGTTCTGGGTCTGGTTCGCCGCCAATATCTCCATCATGGGAATACCTCTCGGAGCCACCCTGATTGCCCAGGGGCTCAACCTCTGGCAAGCCGTCCTCGCTACGATCATCGGAGCTTTCGGCTCCTTTGCACTGGTGGGCGTGATTTCCATAGCCGGGAAAAGGGGCGGAGCCCCAACCCTTACCCTATCCAGAGCCATTTTCGGTGTCAGAGGCAATGCAGGCCCCACACTCGTGGCTCTCCTTTCCAGGTTGGGCTGGGAAACGGTAAACACGATGACCGGGGCATTCGCGCTACTGTCGCTCTTAGCCATCATCTTCGGCACCTCGGCCGATGCCAAGCACTCTCCCCTCCTGACCTTCGCCTGCATTGCCATCTTCGTGGCGCTGACGGTGGTCGTTTCGGCCGCCGGTCATGCCTTCATCCTCAACGTGCAGAAGTGGGCCACTTGGGTATTCGGAGCACTTACCCTTCTGGTGGCAATCTATCTGGCAACGACCGTCGACTGGTCTTCTTTTGTCGGTAATGCACCCGGCTCAGCCAGCGCCTTTCTAATCGGCATCGGCACCATTGCCGCCGGCTCGGGCATCGGCTGGGTCAATTCCGGTGCGGATATGGCCCGTTACCAGAAAACCTCGGTAAAATCCGGCTCCCTGGTTCTTAGCGCCGCAGCCGGAGCCGGCATACCTCTTGTCGTCGTCATCGGCCTGGGGTCAGCACTGACCGCAGGCAATTCAACCATTGCCGCCGCTGCTGATCCGGTAGCCGCTGTCCGTGGCGCACTTCCTGCATGGGTCTCCATCCCCTATCTGGTTGCCGCTTTCGCCGGGTTGCTCATGTCCAACAACCTTTCCGTCTATTCAGCCGGCCTGACCACCATCACCCTGGGCATCAGGATTCCCCGCGCCTATGCGGTCATCGTCGATGTGGTGGTGACAACTTGCGGAGCCCTATACTTCACCCTGGGATCAGGCGGTTTCTACGGTCCCTTCGTCACCTTCATCTCCCTGCTGGCCATACCGTTGAGCACTTGGGCAGGTATCTTCCTGACAGATATGATTTCCCGCAAACGTTATGATGCCGACGGTCTCATGAATCTTCAACCCGACTCCCCCTACTGGTACTGGCACGGAATCAATCTTCCGGCCATCATCAGCTGGCTGGTTGGAATCATTGCAGGCTTCCTCTTCGTGACGGCCCAGGTCTCCAAAGATGAGATCTGGTTCTCCGGCCCCCTGGCTGAAAGCTTCCTGGGCAGGAATGGCCTGGCATGGCTTGTCTCCCTCCTGTTGGGAGGGATCCTCTATGGCTTTCTGCATATCCTCTCCGGGGAATCCGCAGCAATGAAGGAGAATAACCATGAATGAATCCGATTCAGCGACCAGGAAACCTTGCATTCTCCATCTCGGTCAGGTGGTGGTGGACCTGAGCATGGATATCGACCACCTCCCGGAGCGCGGTGGGGACATATTCGCCACTCGGAGTGCCATGGCGGTCGGTGGTGGATACAACGTAATCCGTGCCGCCAGGCAAATGGAGGCCCCGATTTCCTATATGGGTGCTCTTGGTACAGGACCCATGGCGGATATGTCCCGTCAGGCCTTGGCATCCATACAGGTTCCCGCCAAGGGGCCAGTCCTCGACGACTGCGATACCGGATATTCGATCGCCTTGATTGAACCCTCGGGTGAACGGACCTTCGTCTCCGCACGAGGAGCCGAAACCCGCGTACCCGAAGGTACCTACGAAGGCATGAGCCTAGTTGCCGGTGATGTCATCTACATGAGCGGATATTCCTTCTGCCATAAGGACAACAGTCGAAGTCTGGTCGGGTTCGCCAGGAAACACCAGGGGGACAGATTACCGGTCCTCTTCGATATCGGGCCCATGGTGGCCGATATAGACCTGAACGTACTCAAAACGGTCAACGGTCTTCATCCAATCTGGTCCCTCAACGAGCGTGAGGGACCAATCCTGGCAGACCGCCTTGGGTGCAGGCCTGCAACGGCTGATGGGACCGAACCGGAATCCATCTGCAGCAGCCTCTGTCTAGGTCTCGGCAGCCCGGTAATTCTCAGGGCCGGTGCCCGCGGAGCATGGTATTGTCAGCCGGACAATACGAAGGGATGCCGGTACATCCCCACTCCGCGAGTCAATGCTGTTGACACCAACGGAGCCGGAGATGCCCACGCAGGTGTCCTCTGCGCAGCCATCTTCCAAGGCATGCCCATGGAGGAAGCACTGATCTGGGCCAACTGCGCAGGAGCCCTTTCCACCACGCAACGTGGACCGGCCACCTGCCCGGATGCGGAATCCATACGGAAAGCTGTCTCGTCCATGCTGAGATAAGCGAACAAAGTACATATAGAAGAGGGCCATCGGCTTCACAGCGGTGGCCCTCCTGCAATTCAAGGGATCAGAGACGCTTCCCCACCTCGTCGGCTGCGCGCAGGGCGTGGGCCACGTCGACGGGGGTGACCTCGAAGGGCATGTTCCCCATGGTCTCATCAGGGCCGCAGGCATGTTCGCCAACACTGAGCAGGTCCTCGTCGGTGGCGTCGCCAATGCCGATCTCCTCCAGGGATGTGGGCAGGCCGACCTGACGGAAGAAGTCATAGACCTCAGCCGTCTCGTCGAATGAGCGATCCTCCAGGACGAACTCGGCCAGGGTGCCGAAGGCCACCTTCTCCCCGTGGAGCATCTTGTGGGTGCCCTCCAGGGCGGTCATCCCGTCATGGATGGCGTGTGCCGCAGCCAGACCGGAGCTTTCGAATCCCAGTCCGCTGAGCAGGGTGTTGGCCTCGATGATGTTCTCCAGGGCGGCCGTGCGGATGCCTGCCTTTGCGGCGGCAACCGCCTTGGCCCCATCCTCGAGGAGGGTGTCGTGGCAGAGCTTGGCCAGGGTGAAGGCGGCGTTGGTGGCATGGCCTCCGGTCATGGTGATGGCATTGGACCGCACGCAGGCTGCTGCCTCGTAATAGGTGGCGAAGGCGTCACCGAGCCCTGCGACCAGGAACCGCACCGGGGCCTTGGCGATGATGTCGGTATCCATCAGAACGACGTTGGGGTTGGAAGGCAGGGGCAGGTACTTGTCGAAAACGCCGTCCGGACGGTAAAGGACGGACAGACGGGAGCAGGGTGCATCGGATGATGCAGCAGTGGGGACGATCATGACCGGCAGGTGGGCGTAGAAAGCCACGGCCTTGGCCGTATCCAGCGTTTTGCCGCCACCGATGCCGATGACCACATCGCTGGACCCCAGATGCTCCCGGTGGTGGTCGATCTCCTCGGCGGAGCACTCACCGCCGAACTCCATGAGCTGATAAGGCATCTGCTTCTGATCGAAGGAGGAGACGATCTGATCGTGATAGAGCTTGTCGATCATCGGATCGACGATGATGTGGGCGCCTCTGGAACCTATGGCCGCATATTCATCGGCCAGCTGCCCCATGGCACCTTCCTGCTGGATATAGCTTCCGGGAGAACATAGAACCTTACGCATGGCAACCCCTATCTAGATGACATATTTCGCTGAACCGTCATCGGCTCCTTGGATGAAGTCCATCATCCATCAGGACCGATTCTACCGGTATACGCTGACCGTGGCACCCGGACAAGACCCAAGGCTGACTACTGGGCCGCCTTTGACGGTGGTGCCGGGGATGCGGAATCCGGGGACGACCCTGTTGTAGGTGTCGTTTCAGGAGCTGTCGGGGTCTTGGAGTTCGAGGCGTCCGGACTGGGTTCAGGCTCCTGCTGGGTCGGTCTGGTGGTCTGCTGGGGCGTCTGGGTATGCCCCTGGCTGGGCTGGGTGGTCACACTGGGCTGATTCGTCTCCCCCCGTTCATCCTGGGGTCGGGTCGTTTCGGTAGGGTTGCCTTCGGTGGTCTGCTCGGTGGTCGATGGACTGACCACGTTGCGGACCACATGGTCGGTCCCCTCACCCTTGGTCAGGAGATTGATGGCCAGGGCGCTCAGGATGACCGCCACCAGGGCACTGACCACGGAAACGATGATGATGTTCCGTTTCCTGCGCTTGATCTGGGCGGGGGAAAGAGCAATGGCCCGACCACCCTGATGGGAACCACCGAGGGCATCATCACCACGGTGATTTCCTCCCCCATTGGTGGATACCACGGTTCTGCCGCCGTTCTGTCTCCCTCCGTTGTCGGCCGAAACCGGCTGCATGACAGTGGTCCGGCCGGAATCATGCCGGGCCGGAGGCAAA
Organism: Bifidobacterium indicum; assembly: GCF_036987015.1. Taxonomy (NCBI): domain Bacteria; kingdom Bacillati; phylum Actinomycetota; class Actinomycetes; order Bifidobacteriales; family Bifidobacteriaceae; genus Bifidobacterium; species Bifidobacterium indicum. The sequence goes on along the minus strand of NZ_BTXM01000001.1, from coordinate 327,921 downwards.
AGGGTCGTTTCTTCTCCTGAGGCCTGACCGCCTCCCGTCTTCCCACCCACAGGCCGCATGACCGTGGTTTCGCGACCGACCTGGGGCATGGTCTGGGTTTCCCGGTTCGAAGTATCGTCAGTCGTGTCCACGGCGTTCTTGTCGTCATCGCCGCCGATGACGGTCTCCTGGAACTTCTGCCCGGAGGCCTCCAGGACGTTCTTGTAGATCTGTGAGGCCACAGCCGACACAATGGAACCTATGGCCACTCCAATGATGGACCCTGCTACGCCGATCTTGGCCGCCAGCCAGAACGAGGTCATGGCAGCCAGGGCTCCGGCGGCTATCTGGGCCCACGAAATGTCATGGAAGAAATTCTTCAACCCCCGGCTCCTTCATACCCATCGGCTGCGTGTACTGATGAATCATGATAGCGCCGACCTGTGTCGAACTTGTGATAGGCCTCCGGGTATGCAGGCCGCACTCGCGCAAGGCCGAATGGTTACGACCCGGCCCCTCTTGGCTGGCGCCCGAAGGTTTCGCGCAGCGGTAATCAGTCCTGGTCGACCAGTCCCATGGGGCGATCCCAGTCTCCTCGCATGGCGATGGCCGGGCCCCTGTTGTAGTCGATCATGGACCACCGCAACTGACCGTCCTCCATGCTCCTGGCTGAAAGTCTGGCCCAATGCGCATTGCGCATGGTCACCATGCCCACATACTCGGGGTAGGTCTTCGCCATGCCCAGAATGGCCTGAAGAGCCTGGGAGATGAAGGAACCGTGCGAGAAGACAAAGAGATCGGTGTCCTCGTCGGCCGACAGGGCCCACTCGGTGATGGCCTCGAATCCACGCTCCCCCACATGGGGCTTGGACTCCGCGCCGTGCTTGAGCTCACCGCCGCCGCCACACATCCATGATGTATAGTCCTCGGGCCACCGGTCCATGACCTCTGCGGCACTGACACCCTCCCAGTCGCCGAATCCACGCTCACGCAGTCGGGTATCGGGATGGACCTCCACCCCCAGTGGATCGGCGAAGGCCCTTGCCGTGTCCATGGCCCGGGACAGGTCGGATGCGACCACCAGCTGTTTGCGTCCCTCGGGTACGGTATCGACGTATTCTCGGCGCAGTTCCTCGGCCGAACGCTCAACCTGCCAACGGCCGGTCGTATTCAGGGGGATGTCAATCTGCCCTTGCATGCGATGCCTGGCGTTGTAGTTGGTCTGCCCATGCCTGACCAGTGTCAGGGAGCGGACATGACGAAGAGAACCCGCCCCTTCGTTCATGACAAGGACTCCTCGTCCCGGTCGGGCCAGGCGAACCTGCTGCGCATGTCCGTATCCTCAAAACCGGCCATCATGGAATCGGGGTCCTCATCGGTCTGGTCATCCTCCAGGGTGAACCGGTGCTCCAGCTGGAGGTCGACCTGGGGGCAGTCCTTCCAGAGACGCTCGAGGTCATAGTACTTCCGGGCCTGCTTGTGCATGACGTGGATGACGAAGTCGCCGTAGTCCAGGAGGACCCATTGTGCCTCGTCGATGCCCTCGCGTGAACGCGTGTCACGCTTGCATTGGATGTGCAGCTGCTTCTCCACCTCCTCGGCGATGGCCAGGACCTGACGTTCGTTGCCGCCCGTGGCCACCATGAAGATGTCCGTGATGGCGATGGGCTGGGACACGTCGAAAGCGACGATGTCCATGGCCTTGATATCGTTGGCGGCCTTGGCGGCCACCCGTACCGCGTCTATGGAATCCTGCAATGCTGGCACTGATATGCCTTTCAACTGGATCTGTCCGAGGTCTCGGAAACTGCTCGGTTTATCTTACCTGTCATTATTCCTCACTCCTCGACCGGTGGAGGAACCCGGTTCCAAGTGAGGGGATCGCGCCGGGCGGGATACGCTCAACGCTCCCATTCGGGCTTCCAGTCCCCGACCGTGTGCTGATCGTTGGTGGAGTAGACCATGGCCCCTTCGGGAACCTGGTGACGAATCACCGACCCGGCCCCGGTCGTTGCCTCGTCGCCCACCTGGACCGGTGCCACGAAAAGGTTGCCTGCACCGACATGGACCCCGGACCCGATCTCGGTCCTGTTCTTGTGGACCCCGTCGTAGTTGGCCGTGATGGTTCCACCCCCGACATTGCTGTCGTGGCCGATATGGGTGTCACCGACATAGGAAAGGTGGGGGACCTTGGTCCCATGGTCGATATGGGCCTTCTTCATCTCCACGAAAGCTCCGGCCTTGGTGTCCTCGGCCAGGTCGTTGCCGGGTCTCAGGTAGGTCCAGGGCCCGATGCTGGCCCTGGCGCCGATGTGGGTCTCCTGAATCCTGGAGCGTTCCACTGTGGCACCCTGGTCGATGGTCGCATCAATCAGGGTGGTATAGGGACCGATGACCGCATCCGCGGAAATGGCGGTATGCCCCTGGAGGAGGCACCCGGGCAGGATGGTGGCATCGGGTTCGATGGACACATCGTCCTCGATCCATGTGGTCGCCGGATCCAGGATGGTCACCCCGGACCGCATCAGTTCATGACAGACCCGGATGTTGTGGTCCTTGGCCAGGACAGCCAGCTGCACCCTGTCGTTGACACCTTCGACGCTGAGTGGGTCGGGCGCAGTGAAGGCACCGACGGTACCGGATTGGCGGGCGACCTCCAGGGCGTCCGTCAGGTAGAACTCCCCCTGGGCGTTGCTGTCCCGAAGCCCCCTGATGGCCTGGCAAAGCACGTCAACGTCGAAGACGTATACGGAGGTATTGACCTCCTTGACGGCAAGCTCGGTACCGGTGGCGTCCTTCTGTTCGACGATGCGGAGCACCCGCCCGTCCTGGTCACGGATGATGCGCCCGTACCCGGTTGGATCGTCCAGGTTCGCGGTCAGGACCGTGGCCCCATCTCCGGTCCTGACATGGTGGTCGATCAGGCCTCGAAGGGTGTCCGTGTCAAGAAGGGGCATATCGGAGGCCGCTATCAGCACGTACCCGTTCGGATCCAGGCTCTGACGCAACTGGTCCATGGCGCACTGGACGGCGCGGCCGGTACCGGGGCAATCGTCCTGCTGGACGATGCGAACCTGGCCATCGTAGGAACGTGCGGCCTCGGCCACCTTCTCGGCCTGGAAGTGGACCACCACTGCGGTCAGCCCCGGATCCAGGGCCGTAACCGATGCCATGACCCGCTCAAGGAAGGTCCTGCCGGCAAGCTTATGCAGGACCTTGGGCAGGGAGGAACGCATGCGGGTACCCTCACCGGCGGCCAGGATGATGCCCGCCGTCAGCCCTGATTCCGGCATCAAAACTCCACCACCCCGCTTTCGGCGACATCAATCAGGTCGTGGATGGAATTGACCACCTTATCGGGTCTGAAGGGGAAGGTCTCCACCTCTTCGCGCTTGGTGATGCCCGTCAGCACCAGGAAGGTGTTGAGGCCCGCCTCCACGCCGGCCACCACATCCGTATCCATCCTGTCGCCGATCATGGCGGTGGTCTCCGAGTGTCCACCGACCCTGTTCAGGGCGGTGCGGAACATGATGGGGTTGGGCTTGCCCACGAAGTAGGGCTCCCGGTTGGTGGCCTTGGTCACCAGGGCAGCCACGGATCCGGCCGCCGGCAGAACGCCGTTCTCGCTGGGGCCGGTGGCATCGGGGTTGGTGCAGATGAACCGGGCACCCCCCAGGATCAGACGGATGGCCGTCGTAATCGACTCAAAGGAGTAGGTCCTGGTCTCGCCCAGGATGACATAGTCGGGATTGATGTCGGACAGGATGAACCCGGCCTCGTGGAGGGCCGTGGTCAGACCGGCCTCGCCGATCACATAGGCAGATCCGCGCGGGATGGTGCGGGAGACGAAGTCGGCCGTGGCCAGGGCCGAGGTCCAGATCTTGTCTTCAGGAACGTCGATGCCGCTCCGGCCCAGTCTGGCCGAGAGGTCGCGCGGTGTGTAAATGGGGTTGTTGGTCAGTACCAGATACTGTCGGTTATGTTCCTTCAGCGTTTCGATGAATTCGGCAGCTCCGGGCAGGGCGGTGTTCTCATGCACCAGCACCCCATCCATATCGGTGAGCCAGGTTTCGATCTTCTTGACTGCCAAATCAGTTCCTTTCGGTTGATCACCAACCCCTCAAGGCCGTCTCCGACCGGAATCGGCGAGCGTAAGCTCCCCCACCTGGATTCGAACCAAGACCAAGGGTTCCAAAGACCCGTGTGCTGCCATTACACCATGGGGGAAAGGCGGAAGCAAGGTGCACCACCGAAATCATTATGCCACAAACCGACGATAGCGGCACACCGGTCATACCGGCGCGGCCAGCATATGTCGGCCCCGGGCCGCTCAGGCGAAGAGAAATCCCTGACCGTGATGGGCCGGGTAGGTATCGAAGAGCTTGGCCACGGAGCCGTCCTCGAAGACCGCCCTGATGGCTGAAGCCAGGAGGGGGGCGATGGAGAGCACGGTCAGTCCATCCCAACGCTTCTCGGAAGGAATCGGGACCGTGTCGGTCACGACGACCTCCTTGGCCTCGCAGTCCTGGAGCCTCTGGACGGCAGGACCGGACATGACCCCGTGCGTGGCCACGATGGTGATGGAGCTGGCACCGGCCTTACGAAGCACGTTGCAAGCCTCGGCGATGGTGCCACCGGTATCGATCAGATCATCGACCAGGACGCAATCCAACCCCTTCACATCGCCGACGACGCGGTGTGCCACGGCCTTGTTGGGCTGGGTGACGTCGCGGGTCTTGTGGATGAAGGCCAGAGGAACGCCGCCCAGGCGTTGGGCCCACTGCTCGGCCACCCGGATACGGCCGGCGTCGGGCGAGACCACGGCCACCTTGGAGAGGTCCATCCTGTCACGAACATAGTCCACCAGGACGGGCATGGCGATCAGGTGGTCCACCGGGCCATCGAAAAAGCCCTGGGACTGGGCGGCGTGCAGGTCGACCGACATGATGCGCTCGGCACCAGCGGTCTTGAGCAGGTCGAACATGAGTCGGCAGGAGATGGGTTCACGACCCAGATGCTTCTTGTCCTGGCGGGAGTATCCCAGGAGGGGGCAGACGGCGGTGATGCTGCCGGCCGAGGCGCGCTTCAGTGCATCGATCATGATCAACTGTTCCATGATGGACTTGTTGATAGGGTCAGCGTGGCTTTGCAGGACGAAAACATCGGCCCCGCGCACCGACTCCGTATACCGCACGTACATCTCTCCGTTGGCAAAGTCGTAGGCCGTGGTTTCCAGAACTTCGATGCCAAGTTGATTGGCCACATCCGCCGCAAGCCTCGGGTGGGTTCTGCCCGTTACAAGAATGAGATTTTTGCCTGGTCTGCCTTTGAGGATTGCACTCACCATATCTCCAAACGTTGTTGTCGCTGAAGCGGACAGCATCCATGATAATCGCGCGCACTGACACGGCGGGGAGTTCGTGTTGACCGGGCTCAGTCCGTGTCGGACTCGCCACCACGACTGTAGAGACCGTGTTTGTTGATGTACTGGACCACCCCGTCGGGCACCAGGTACCAGACCGGCATCCCCTTGGCGGAGCGCCGCCTGATGTCTGTAGAGGAGATGGCCAGAGCGGGGATCTCCAGCATGTCGACCTTCTGGTCGGGTAGGTTCAGGGCAGGCAGGCTGGGTGAATACCCGGGCCGGGTCACTGCCACGAAGTGGGCCAGGTCCCACATGGTATCGGCGTCCTTCCATCGCATGATCTCGGCTACCGCGTCTGCCCCGGTGATGAAGAAGAGGTCGCTGTCCGGCCTCAACCGCTGAATATCACGAAGGGTGTCGACGGTGTAGGTGATGCCCGGCCGGTCGATATCGACCCGGGAGACCGTGAACTTGGGATTGGAGGCGGTTGCGATCACCGTCATCAGATAACGGTCCTCGGCATTGGTCACGGCCTTGTCCAACTTGAAGACAGGCCGGCCGGTCGGCACGAAGATGACCTCATCGAGGTCGTAGACCCAGGCCACCTCCGAGGCGGCCACCAAGTGGCCATTGTGGATCGGGTCGAAGGTGCCGCCCATGATTCCGACCCTGGGGCGTGTACCCACCCCGGGGGCATCGGTATGGAGCCGCGTGGGCTCCGTCGGACTGGGCTGGTCCTTCCTGGACAGGTCGGACATCTTGCGGTTCCCGTCCGACTCCCCCGGATTCATCGGGCCTCCCCGGACGGTTCGGCTTCCCCGGAAGCCTCCTCCTGGTCCTCAGCCTTGGCCAGGAAGGCATTCTCCTTCTTCTCCTCAGTGACCTCCTGTTTGAGCTGCTCGGCACTGGGACTGACCCGGTCCGGATCGATCCGCTCCATATCGGCATTCCATTCCTCCTGGACCACCCGGCGAATCTCCGCAAAGGTGGGCAGGGGGAAGTTGGGCTGGTAGGCCCGGCGCACCTGTGCCACACACTGGGTGATGGTGACCAGGGAGGCCGACAGGTCGGCTATCTTCCCATCCTGTTCCTGCTTGCGGAAGTCAGGAACATGGTTCTCCATGACCGTTATCTGGCGGCGGACCTCATTGAGTTCCTCATCACTCGGGTCGCGGACCTCCTCGGAAACCTCGTCGGGCCAACCGATCAGCACCGCATCGGCGTACTCCAGGCAGGCACGCTGCTCGGCATCGGGGATGCCGTCCTCTATCTGGACCAAAAAGACATACCTGAGTATGCTGAGCCGCTCCGATGCCACCCGGAGCCATATGCGTGGATTGTCCTGCTCCTGACGGAACAGTTCCTCAATCTCTTCGTTCACGGGCGCACCTGCCCCCTTCCGTAGCCAATCCACTTGGTGGTCGTCAGCTCCTGCAAACCCATGGGGCCCCTGGCATGAAGTTTCTGGGTGGAGATGCCCAGCTCGGCCCCCATGCCGAACTGGCCGCCATCGGTGAACCTGGTCGAGGCGTTGACCATGACCACGGCCGAGTCCACCCGTTTGGTGAACTCCTCGATGGCCTCATAGTCCTCGGCCATGATGGCTTCGGTGTGCCCTGTGGAGTACCGGTTGATGTGATCGATGGCCTGGTCCAGGGAGTCGACCACCTTGACGGCCATCTTCAGGTCCAGGTACTCGGTCTCCCAGTCTTCGGGCCTGGCCTCCATGAGCAGTTCAGACGGCAGGGAAATCCCCTGGTCTCCCTGGTCGGCATCCAGGGACCTGAGAATGTCCATGGAGACGGTGTCCAGGTGGAGCTCCACCTGGGCGGCGGTAAGGGCTTGCGCGATCCGGGGCAGGAACCTGGCGGCCACGTCACGGTGGATGACCAGCTTCTCGGCGGCGTTGCAGACCCCGACGCGTTGGGTCTTGGCGTTGATGATGACCGGGATGGCCTTGTCCAGGTCGGCGGAACGATCCAGATAGATGTGGACGTTGCCGGCCCCGGTCTCGATCGTCGGCACCGTGGCCTGCGAGATGACGCTCCGGATAAGCCCCCGACCACCACGGGGCACCAGGAGGTCGATGTGACCCCGGGCCTGCATCAGGGCCTGGGCACCCTGTCTGCCGAATTCGTCCACTGCCGCCACCAGGGCGGGGTCCAGACCCCCCTGATCAAGGACCCTGCCAATCAGGCCCACCAGGGCCCGGTTGGTCCGTTCCGCCGCGTGGCCACCACGCAGGAGGACGGCGTTGCCTGATTTCAGGCATAGGGAGACCACATCGACGGTCACGTTGGGGCGGGCTTCGTAAATCATGGCCACGACCCCCAAGGGGACCCTGACCTGGTTGAGCCGCATCCCGTTGGGCATCTCATGCCCCCGGACCAGGCTGCCGAGCGGGTCGGGCAGGGCGGCCACCTGACGCACCCCCTGCGCCGCTGCGGCCACCCTGACCTTGTCCAGGCGGAGCCGGTCGATCAGACCGGCCGACATACCGGACTCGAAGGCCTCATCCAGATCGGAACGGTTGGCGGCCTCGATCTCTTCGGCCGAGGCGATCAGGGCATCGGCCAGAGCCGTGAGCAGGGCGTTCCTGGCGTCCCCATCCATCATGGCCAGCTTGGTCTGGGCGCTGGCGGCCCGGTCCGCCATGGCGCAGACCCTGGCGGAGACATCCGACTGACTCAGGGAGGTCTCTTGATCACTCATCCTGCGGTCCTCTCACGCTCCGGGGCCGATGGCCCATCCTTATCACTGCTCTGATTGTAACCCTGAGGTTGAGGTCGCCCGATTCGCCCAGCAATGGTGTCCGTCGCAGAAACGCGAAGCAGCGGTCGGATTGCGAAGAGGCGAGTGCCGAGGATCCATTCGGCATGTCCTGGCCGGGGCTGCTGAAATGGCAGGAAGGCCCGACCGGATTCCGGCCGGGCCTTCCTGATGGTCACGGATGGACGATTCCTGCAATCAGTGGGTCTGATTGAGTCCCGGATAGAGCGGGAACTCCTCGACCAGACGGTCCACACGGGCCTTGAGCGCATCGACATCAGCGTTCCTGCCCTGCGCCAGGGCGGTACCGATGACGTCGGCGACCTCCTCGTACTGGGCATTGCCGAAGCCGCGGGTGGCCAGGGCCGAGGTGCCGATACGCAGACCGGAGGCCACGGAGGCCGGACGGGGATCGAAGGGAACCGTGTTCCTGTTGACCGTGATGCCGACCTGGGCCAGGAGGTCCTCCCCCTGCTGGCCGTCCATCTCACTGTTGCGCAGGTCGACCATGACCAGGTGGACATCCGTTCCACCGGTCAGGACGGTGATCCCGTTGGCCGCCACATCGGGGGCCATCAGGCGCTCGGCCAGGATCTTGGCCCCTTCAAGGGTGCGCTGCATGCGCTGCTTGAACTCGGGGGTTCCAGCCAGCTTGAAGGCAACGGCCTTGGCGGCGATGACGTGCATGAGCGGGCCGCCCTGGTTCCCGGGGAAGACGGCGGAATTGATCTTCTTGCCGTACTCCTCCTTGGCCAGGATGAAGCCCGAACGGGGACCTCCCAGGGTCTTGTGGGCCGTGGAGGAGACCACGTCGGCATAGGGAACCGGGCTGGGGTGCAGACCGGCCGCCACCATGCCTGCGAAGTGGGCCATGTCCACCCAGAACCTGGCACCCACCTCGTCGGCGATCTCCTTCATGGCCTTGAAGTCCTCGATGCGCGGATAGGCGCTCCATCCTCCGATGATCAGGGCGGGGTGGGCCTCCTTGGCACGCCGACGGATGATCTCCGGATCGATGCGGAAGGTCTCGGGGTTCACCCCGTAAGCCTCCGCGTGGTAGAAACGACCGGAGAAATTGATCTTCATGCCGTGGGTCAGATGGCCGCCGTGGTCCAGGGCCAGGCCGAGGACGGTGTCACCCGGTTTGATCAGGGATTGGTAGACGGCTGCGTTGGCCTGGGCCCCGGAGTGGGGTTGGACATTGGCGTACTCGGCGCCGAAGAGTTCCTTGGCCCTGTTGCGGGCCAGGGTCTCGACCTGGTCGACCCACTCGCAGCCGCCGTAGTAGCGCCTGCCCGGATAGCCCTCGGCATACTTGTTGGTCAGCACGGACCCCTGGGCCTGCAGGACGGACCTGGGAACGAAGTTCTCGGAGGCGATCATCTCAAGACCGTCGCGCTGACGGTCCAACTCATGATCAAGCAGCCGGGAGATCTCAGGATCGACCTGCGAGATCGAAGAGTTGAAGGCATCGTCGTATTGCTGTACCAGTTTCTCTTCGACCATCGGTCTCTCCTTTTGTTTGACGCTCAGCCGCACTCACTCAGGACTGATTGGCAATACTGTACGCTGGCCACGTTAACGAAACAGCCATTTCTCTTAGAATGTGTCCACATTGTGAACCGGGCCTGGGCAGGTGTGGAATCAGGATACCCTCTTCGGTCTTCTTGGAACACGGTTCTGCCCCTCGGCTGTACAGGGCCACCTCGGCCGTACCTTGGGCTAGAATCAACCCATATCCGGTTCGCCTTGCGGGGGGACCATCAGTGAGAGACCAGGGCGGAAGGGCACTACCGCATGAAGGCATTCCACAGCACACGCAACAACGACCGGACCATGACATCCAGGCAGGCCATCCGTCAGGGCATGGCCCCGGACGGCGGTCTCTTCGTCACCGACCGGTTGGCATCGGTCCAGGTCGATCCGGCCTGCCTGTCCGGTCAGACCTACCAGCAGACCGCAGCCAGGATACTGGGACTGCTGCTGGACGACTACACGGCAGACGAATTGGACCAATCGATTCGTGCCGCCTACGGGGACCAGTGGTCCGACCCCAGGATCACCCCCCTGACCAAGGTGGGCGATGACTACATCCTGGAACTCTTTCATGGACCCACCTCGGCCTTCAAGGATGTGGCCCTGCAGATGCTGCCACAGCTGATGAGCCGCACCCTCCCCCAGGGCGGGGCGGACCAGCGGATCATGATCCTGACCGCCACCTCTGGAGATACCGGCAAGGCCGCCCTTGCAGGGTTCGCCGATGCACCCGGCACGGGTATCACGGTCTTCTACCCCGAGGGTAAGGTCAGCCAGGTGCAACGGCTGCAGATGGTCACCCAGGCGGGCTCCAACGTTCGCGTCTGCGCCGTCCGGGGCAACTTCGACGATGCCCAGTCGGCCGTCAAGACCATCTTCGCCGATCGGGACCTGGCCTCGAATCTGGCCAGTGGGGCCGGAACCGTCCTGTCGTCGGCCAATTCAATCAATGTGGGGCGCCTGGTCCCCCAGGTCGTCTATTACTTCCATGCCTACGGCTCCCTCCTCGACCAGGGCCGTATACAGGTGGGCGACCCGGTGGAGTTCTGCGTGCCAACCGGCAACTTCGGCGACATCCTGGCCGGATACTATGCCAGGATGATGGGCCTGCCCGTGGCCCGGCTGACCGTGGCCTCGGACCGGAACAAGGTCCTGAGCGACTTCCTGACCACCGGCGTCTACGACAGGAACCGGCCCTTCTACACCACCACCTCCCCCAGCATGGACATTCTCATCTCCTCCAACCTGGAGCGGATGCTCTACTACATGTCCAACGGCGACACGGAACTGATCGCCTCCCTGATGGAGGATCTGGCCACCACCGGCCGCTACCAGGTCCCGGCCGACCTCCTGGCCAGGATCCAGTCCCTCTTCGCCTGCGGCTGGGCCGATGAGGGTCAGGTATCGGCGGCCATTCACGATTGCTGGCAGGACCACCACTACCTGATCGACCCCCACACGGCTTGCGGCTACCATGTGATGGACCGCGAGCGCCGTCAGGACGGCATCCCCCGGGTCCTCCTCTCGACCGCCAGCCCCTACAAGTTCCCCCGGGTGGTGGGCCGGTCCCTGGGACTGGACACCCCGGAGAGCGACTTCGCCTGCATGGATGCCATCGCACAGGCCACCGGCACCACGGCCCCGGTCAACCTGCGCAACCTGGAGACCGAGGAGGTCCGTTTCGAGGACTGCATCGACATCGCCGACATGCCCGCTTATGTCCGCCGCGCTGCCATAGAGATGAGGGCCTAGCCAAAAGCCGACGGACCTTGGGTTCACAGTCCTGCCGTCACGAGTGTCCTTCCCTTGGAAAAGGCCTGCCGGCCAACTCCGGCGTTGGCCTCATAGCCACTGTCCACGGAGACAAGACAATCCGGCCCGGATGCCAACTGAGCAAACCGGAGGAAGGGTCATAGATCCTTGGCCAGATAGGCCTGTCGGGAAATGTACTTGGAAACCAGATCGATGACCACCAGGAGCGCCAAACCGATCAGCATTGTCCGCCAGGTATTGGCCGAGAAGAACAGCAGGACCTCGCTAAGGAAGGCGGACCAATCCAGGGGTATCTGGGCAATCAGGAGACCGAGAACAATCAACCCGACAGCATAGGTGAATATTTTCAACATCGCCTGGGTGGCGGTGTTGCGATAGAAAAGCGGCAGACACAGGTCAAGAAACACCATACCCAGAGCCAGGAGCGCCAGACCAGCCAGGACGATGCTTCCGAGCTCGTTCACGGCACCGCTGAAGTCCAGGACCCTGTTCCGGTAGGCTCGGGCCGTGAAAACCATAAGGATGAAACCCAGACCCATTCCCAGCGGAGTCAGATGAAGATACAGATACCTGCCCAGAATCTGATTCTTCCTCTGTACCGGCATGAGTCCGAAGAGGTTGCCTTCAGGTCCATCGAAGTTGAAGAAGCAATCCACCAGTTGACCTATCATCAGACCGAAACAGCTGCCTGTCAACAGGCCCACCAATACATCAGAGACCTCATCGCCCAGACCGACAAGCACAATCAGCAGACACGAAACCAGAGGGAAGGCCCCGAGGATGGCAAGAATCATCCAAGCCCTGCCACGATGAGACCAACTTCTGCAGTCGGTTTTGGCCGCCAGCATTATCTGATTCATTGTTTGCCTCCCTCGTGGCCATTCCGGACTGACAGGGAAGCACCGCTCTTCACCCGGGAGGAGGCGGTTCCGCCATCCACGCTATGGAATTCAGGGGTGCTCCCCAATTGTCGCGGCCCATGGACCGTCAGACGCATAACCGTGTCGAAATCGGCACGCTGCATCTGGTAACGGCCTTCCCGGACTCCGGAATGTGCAGGGTCGGCGGCCTCCAGGAAGGTCTGTCTGTCCTCGCTTCGGATCAGGGCATCGAAGCCGGTGGCATAGGCGCGCAGACCCAGGAGCATGGATTCCTGCGCCCGGCTGATATCGCCATGGGCCCCCTGAACGAGCATGAAGGAATCCTCGAACTCGTCCTTTGGACCGGTGAAATAGACCGATCCTGCATTGATGTAGGTGATGAAATCGGCCACACTCTCCAGGTCTGCGGTGATGTGGGTGGAGAAGAGGACCGAATGCCGCCCATCCGCTATGTAGTCGACGAGGATGTCCATCAGCTCGTCCCTGGAGAGGACATCCAACCCGCTCGTGGGCTCGTCAAGGATGAGGAGTCTGGCATCGTGGCTCAGAGCGATGGCCAGCATGAGCTTCATCTGCATGCCCCGGGAGAGCTTCTTGATCTTCTGCCCGGGCTGGAGTCCGAACCGTTGCAGGTAGTCGGCATAGCGCCGGGAGTTCCATCTTGGGTAGAAGGGCGCCATGATCCTCTCGGCCGCCTCCACGTACCACTGGCCGTTGAGGAAGATGGAGTCGAAGACCACACCCAGATCGCCCTTGATGGCTTCCTCCTCCTGGATGTTGTCTCGTCCCAGGACCTGGATGTCACCCGAATCTCGCCTGATCATGTTCAGGATCAGCTTGATCAGGGTTGATTTGCCGGCGCCGTTTGGACCGATCAACCCCATGATGTATCCCAAGGGAAGATCAAGGGTCACGTCCTTGAGACCGAATCCCTCCTTGCTGGCCGCCATTCCTGTACCGCCTCTGCCAAGAAGTCCCTTCGGTCCCCTGGAATCCGGGTCATGATCAGGCCGCGCCCGGAAGTGCTTGCCGACATCACTGGCACGGAGAGCGTATTGCACATCATCCTGACCTATTGCAGCCATGATTCCGTTCCCTTCCCTGGTCGCCGACGACCGGCTGACGAGAAAGGACCAGATGCGGATACGGATCCTGACGTCTCCCCGGCCCCTCGCTCAGGTACCGAGTCGGAGACGGTGTCATCCAGGACCTGCTCCAGGTTGGTACGGACCCATTCGGGGCCCATGCCTGCCTGGGCGGAAACCTGCACGGCCTCCTGCAGGAGGTTCTGGACCCTGTTCTGGAGCTGCCGGCGCATGACCTCATTGCCCCGGTCCATGACGAAGGTCCCCTTGCCCTGGATGTTCTCCACCAGACCCTCCTGGGCCAGTTCGTTGTAAGCCCGGGTCACGGTGAGCACGGACACCCTGAGTTCGCGGGCCAGGTGGCGGAGAGAGGGGAGCCCCTCCCCCGCCGCCAGGTCGCCGGACAGGATGGCAGAACGTATCTGGTCTTCTATCTGCTGGTAAATCGGCTTTCCGGACACGGATGAGATGATCAGTTTCATCCAGTCCTCCTTCTGTGTTTGAACAGGAACCGCCCGGTTAGGCTGTATCACTGTTAAGTTATACAATATAACAGTTTGGCCAACTGTGCAAGTCGGTTATATAACAGTTGCCCGTATCTCCCAGTCGAAAGACATCACCCATGGAACCTAATCGGCTTCATGGGGGGGGGGGGGGCAAGAAGCCTGTTCACAGTGATGGTCATGCCCGTGATTTCAGGTTCGCCCATGAGACGTTGTGAGGCCCCTGCAAGAACGGTTCGCTCTTATGCATTACCTCATTGGGCGAAGAAAGGGATGAAGGACCGCTCAGATCCGGAGTGGCGCCTGCTCGAAATCGTGGATGCCGCCGTCCGCCTCCTGGCAGATGCGCTCCCAGTCCCTGTCGGAGGAAGAGTCATACATGGCCCAGACCCGCATGCCCAGTGACTTGGCCGTGCGCACCGCGATAAGGATGTCCTCGAAGACCGTGCACCTTTCAGGAGGCAGACCGAGCCCCCTTGCGGCATGGAGGAAGATGTCCGGGCGCTCCTTGCCCCCCGGACCGGCGTCGTCGACACTGCAGACCATGTCGAAGCAATCCCGGATGCCGGCATGCTCCAGGGCGGTCTCCCTCAGCCGGGGGGCCAGACTGGTCGCCACGGCCAATCGGGCCCCGGTATTTCGCAGGTGATGCAGGTAGTTAAGGGCGTGCGGCTTAGGCCTGACCTTGGTGGCATACAGTTCCTGGGCAGTATCGTTCCATTCACTCATCAGGTCCTTCCAGTCCTCATCCAAGGAGAATCGCCTGATGGTGTAGTCGGCTATGTCGCCGAACTGCATGGCCGCCACCTCGTGGGCGTAGTCGGCGGGCATGGGAATGCCACGACGCTCGAAGAAGATCCTGTCCACTTCCGCCCAGACACCCATGGAATCCAAGAGGGTCCCATCCAAATCGAAAATAGCGCCCTTACCGGCATTGACAGGCTGTGTCATCCTGGACGGCCATCCTTTCCGGTTTTTCGAACCCCTGATGCTTCGATGTGGTGAAAAACGTTCCCGCATCAGCTAGAGACGGCTGGAATCGAGGAGCTCCCGTGCATGCTCCAGGGAGGTCTCCGACTCGCTCCCGGCCAGCATGCGGGCGATTTCCCGCTGGCGGGATTCACCGCTGACCTGACTTATGACCGTTTCCACCCCGCCAGCCTGGCCGGCCCCCTTGGAGACCACAAAATGGGCATCGGCCCAGGAAGCCACCTGGGGCAGGTGGGTGACCACAATCACCTGGGATGTGGCCGCCAGCCTGGCCAGACGACGTCCCAGCTCCACGGCGGCACGACCGCCCACACCGGCATCGACCTCATCAAAGATGAAGGTCATGGAAGGCCCGGCCTCATCCCGGCCGTCTCCGGATTTCCGATCAATGGCCCTGGCATCGGCCGCCACCAGCTCCATGGCCAGCATCAGACGGCTCAGCTCACCGCCCGAGGCGCTCTTGCCCATGGGCAACCGGGGCGACCCCGGGTAGGGGGTGAAGAGGAAGGCTATATCATCCAGCCCCTGCGAATCCAGGGCCTCGTCGGGCCGTTGGACGATCTTGACCTCCAGGCCGGCCCCTGCCATGGCCAGGGATTTCAGCTCATCAGAGACCTTGCCACCCAGGTCTCGTCCGGCCTTGTCCCTAACCCGAGAAAGAGCCCTGGCCGCTTGCAGGGCCCGGTCCCTCTCCAGGTCGCACCGGTCCTGGAGCTCCTGGAGCTTCTCGGGCGAGGCGTCCATATCTTCCAGGTCCAACCGGGACTTCTCCCGCCAGGCCAGCACATCATCAATGGTGGGCCCCCAACGCCGGGTCAGCTCCGATAGATCGTGGATCCGGGCGTTGATCCTGTCCAGGTCGCCCTCCTGAACCTCGTCATCCACCTCGCTGCTCAGGGTGAAGACCAGGTCCGCCAGGTCGGTGTTGATTGACCGCAGCCGTTCGGCGCTCTCCTTGAAGACCCCATCCACCCCGATCCCATCCAGGGCGGAGATGGCCTGGTCGATCAGTCCTGAGACCGAGGGCCCATCCCCGTCAGGATCGACCTGGGAGGCATCCAAGGCTCCCAGCGCCACCCGCAGCCCCTGGCTGATCTGGGCGGCATGCTCAATCCTGTCGCGTTGCAGCTGCAGATCATCGTCCTCCCCGGGATGGGGATCCACCCGATCAATCCGGTCAATGGACTCACGCAGGTAGTCGGCCTGGGCCGCCATGCCCGTCTCCTGATTGCGCAGGGTCTCCAGGTGCTCCCTGGTCTCCTGGTAGGTTGCCCAGGCCGCACGGAAGGCGGCCAGTTCCTGCCCGTCACGGGCATAGGCATCCAGGAAGTCCCGTTGCCGGCCCGGAGCGGCCATCCTCAGCTGATCGGCCTGACCGTGCACGGTGATCAGGTCGGCGGAGACCTCCTCAAGTAAGGAACGAGGGGCCGTCCGCCCGTTGACGCTCGCCCGGGAACGTCCCGTGACCGGAATCGACCGGGAGATGAAAATCTGGCCATCCTCCTCACCGGGCAGTCCCGCCTGGCTGATGACCTCGACAGGGGCGCGATCCCCCTCCGGCAGGAAGATGCCCTGGACCCAGGCCTCGGAAGAACCCGGCGCAACCAGGTCGGACCGGGTCGGAGCCCCGGAGATCAGTCTGATGGCATTGAGCAGCATGGACTTGCCGGCCCCGGTCTCCCCGGTGATGGCCGTCATGCCGGAAGCGGGTCGCAGCAAGGCCTGGTGGATGGGTCCCAGATCACGGACTTCCAATTCTTCCAGCATCAGCGGCCCCCGTCGGGTACCCGGGTACCGGCCCCGGGGAGGTTGGGCTTGTGCTGCTCGCGCCATCCGACAACCGGCAGGTCGAACTTGGAGACCAGCCGCTGGGTGAAGGGCACTCCGGACAGGCGGGCAAGGCGAAGGATGTCATGGGACTGACGGACGACGACCCGGGACTCCCTGGGAACCTCGCGCTGGCGCCGCCCGTCGTTGCATATCCAGCCGGCCGACTGGGAGTCCCCCAG
Organism: Bifidobacterium indicum; assembly: GCF_036987015.1. Taxonomy (NCBI): domain Bacteria; kingdom Bacillati; phylum Actinomycetota; class Actinomycetes; order Bifidobacteriales; family Bifidobacteriaceae; genus Bifidobacterium; species Bifidobacterium indicum. The sequence goes on along the minus strand of NZ_BTXM01000001.1, from coordinate 311,031 downwards.
GATGTCCAGGGTAAAGGTGGAATCCGGGCCGATGATCAGGGATCGGGCGAAGAGGGCATGGGCCGCGATGGGCACCATCTGCAGGGAACGGGCATCGGGCCAGACGATGGGCCCCCCGACCGAGAAGGCGTAGGCGGTCGACCCGGTGGGGGTGGCCACGATCATTCCGTCGCACCCGAAGGAGCTCATCTCCACATCGTCCACCCGTACGGAGACCTCGATCATCTTGCCCCGGTCATAGCGCTCCAGGGTCATGTCGTTCAGGGCCCAGTCGGTCAGGGGCTCATCGGCCCCCGGAAGCCAAAGGTCCACATGGGCCACCATGCGTTCGTCGATGGAGTAGTCGTGGTCGGCCACCCGTCGGATGGCCTCCCCTATCTGGAAGCTCTCGAATTCGGCAAGGAACCCGATATGGCCCAGGTTGACCCCCAGTATGGGTACCTCGGTGCACTTCACCAGCTCGGCCGCGCGCAGGATGGTCCCGTCCCCTCCCAGGACGATGACGATCTCGGTGTCGTCCTGGACCCGCTGCGAGGGTTCACCGAAGGCGGGGGCCTCGATGTTGTCGATGATGTCGACCCTGAAGCCGTCGGTCTGGAGCTGATGGACCACCTCGTTGACCAGGTTGCCGCTGGAGCGCACGCTGCTGTGCGTGACCACCACCGCGTTGCGTTTGCCCATGGGCATACCTCCCAAGTATGACCTTGACGGCCCATGACGGGGACCGGACCTGTCACCCATCGGCGAGCCGCAGTGTTTTCCATCCTATCCGCTCCGCCCAACAGACCGGATGGAACCGGCTCAGGCCTTTCGCCTGTCCGCCTTCTTCCGGGGGGACCGGTCGCTCAGATACCGGGGCGGGCGCAGACCGTCCACGGCCTCGGTGTCTACCAGGACCTTGGTCACATCATCCCTGTCGGGAATCTCGAACATGGCATCCTCCAGGGTCCGCTCGATGATACCCCGCAGACCCCTGGCCCCGACCCCGCCTTCCATGGCGATGTCGGCCACCCGATCCAGGGCCTCGTCAGTGAACTCCAGGTCGGTGCCGTCGTCCAGGAACATGCGCCGGTACTGGTTGACCAGGGCGTTGTCGGGTTGGGTCAGAACCTGCCTGAGCTGTTCCACCGAAAGGGGCCTCAGGGTCGAAACGACCGGAAGGCGGCCGATGAACTCGGGCAGGAGTCCGAACTCCTCCAGGTCATCGGCGTTCACCTGGGCCAGGATGTCCTCGTCGGGAACCTGCGATTGCGCCCGGGAGACCGAGAATCCGCTTTCATGCACCCCCAGACGCCTGCGGACGATATCCTCCAAGCCCACGAAGGCCCCTCCACAGATGAAGAGGATGTTCCGGGTGTTCATCTTGACGGTCCTGGCCTCACCGTGCTTGCGGGAGCCCTCCAGGGGAACGGAGGCCACGGTGCCCTCGATGATCTTGAGAAGCGCCTGTTGAACACCCTCCCCCGACACGTCACGGGTGATGGATGTGTTCTCGCCGGACTTGCGGGCTATCTTGTCAATCTCGTCGATGTAGATGATGCCGTGCTGGGCCCTGTCCAGGTTTCCATTGGCCCCCTGAAGGAGCCGCTGCAGGACCGTCTCCACGTCATCACCCACATACCCGGCCTCGGTCAGGGTCGTGGCATCGGTGATGATGAAGGGGACGTTCATGATTCTCGCCAGGGTCTGGGCCAGGTAGGTCTTGCCCACACCCGTCGGCCCCAACAGGAGGATGTTGGACTTGGCCACCTGCGCACGGAGGGCCGGATCCGCCTGCACCCCAGCGGTCTGTCCGTCATCGGATCTGATCACCATGGGGATCTGGTCCGGATCATCCACATCCGACTGCAGGTCGCTCAACTCCATATTGACCCGCTTGTAGTGGTTGTAGACGGCCACCGACAGGGTCTTCTTGGCCGCCTCTTGGCCGATCACGTACCTGTTCAGGTAGTCGAATATACGGCTGGGCACCGGCAGGGAGCGCCGGTCCTTGGCGGCATCCTTGGCCTTGTCCTCCTGGATGATCTGCATGCAGAGCTGGATGCACTCGTCACAGATGGCCGACGATGGCCCCTTGACCAGACGGCGCACCTGGTGCTCGTTCTTCCCGCAGAACTCGCACCGGCTCAGGCCGTCGTTGTAACTGACCACTCGTCCCATCGCTCAACCTTCCCGTTGAATCGGCGAGGCCCCACAGGAATCCCTCCCATTCTTACCCATGATAGGCCAGGGTGGGCCCGTCCGTCATGACAATCCCCGGTTGCGTCTGAACCAGTGCACAACCGGGGACCAGGGTCTCTCCCCAAATGGAACCGTGCAGGGCCCGCCTACTTGCGGTGTTCCAGCACCTCATCGACCATCCCGTACTCCTTGGCCTCCTGGGCCGTGAGGATGGTGTCGATCTCGATGTCCTTGCGAATCTTTTCGACCTTCTGACCGGTGTGCTTGGCCAGGGTCTCCTCCAGCCAGGTCCTCATGCGCAGCATCTCCTTGGCCTGGATCTCGATCTCGGTGGCCTTGCCGAAGTCCTGCTCCATGGCCGGCTGGTGGATCAGCACCCGGGCATTGGGCAGGATGAGCCTCTTGCCCTTGGTGCCGGCAGCCAGGAGGATGGCTGCGGCCGAGGCGGCCTGCCCCAGGCAGACGGTCTGCACATCAGGCTTGATGTACTGCATGGTGTCGTAGATGGCGGTCATGGCCGTCATGGAACCACCGGGCGAGTTGATGTAGATGATCACATCCCGGTTGGGGTCCTGGCTCTCCAGAACCAGGAGCTGGGCCATGATGTCATCGGCCGAGGTGTCATCGACCTGGACACCCATGAAGATGATCCGGTCGTCGAAAAGCCGGGTATAGGGATCCTGGCGCTTGTAGCCATAAGGGGTGCGCTCCTCGAACTGGGGAAGCACATACCTGTCCTGGGGCATGGCCGCCAGGCCACGGGGGCCGGCCAGACGCTGGGCCCGTGCCACGAATTTCGCTTCTTCTGATGCCATGGAACAGCTCACTTCCCTTCCTGGGCGCTCATGGTGCCCGGGGTGGTCACGATCTTGTCAACGAAGCCGTACTCCAGGGCCTGCTGGGCCGTGAACCAGTGGTCGTACTCGTTGTCGCGGTAAATCTCCTCCAGGGTGTGCCCGGTCTGCTCGGCCGTCAATTCCGAGAGGGACTTCTTCATGTCCATGATCAGCTCCGCGTTGATCCGAACATCGGTGGCCGTGCCACCCACACCGCCCGAGGGCTGGTGCATGAGGACCCGGGCGTGCGAGGTGACGAAACGCTTGCCCTTGGCCCCGCTGGACAGGAGGAACTGCGCCATGGATGCGGCCATGCCCACGGCCACGGTGGCCACGTCGGGCTCGATCAGCTGCATGGTGTCGTAGATGGCCATGCCGGCCGTGATGGAACCGCCGGGGGAATTGATATAGAGCCAGATGTCCTTCTTGGGGTCCTCAGCCGCCAGCATCAGCAACTGGGCGCAGATGACGTTGGCGTTGGCATCCTTGACCTCATCACCCAACCAGATGATCCGGTCCTTGAGCAGTCTGTTGAAAATGGGGTCGGTCACCGCAGGGGCCTCCCCCTCCTCCATGACGGGGCTGGTTGCAAGTGTATTGCTCACCGTGTCTCCTTCGATAAACGTGTCATGCATTCGAGCCTAGCGCCCGGAACCGACGCATGGGGGGACTTCCGCTCTTTGCGCAACCCCTGGAGGGTTTGCACGGGCCAGGTGGGATGCGCCCGGGCCGGGGCACAAACACAAGGATGCCCGGCGAAGTCATCGCCGGGCATCCCATGATCAAGCGGTCATCTCACCGGGGGGGGGGGGGGGGGGGGGGGGGGCACAGGCAGCCGAAGCGACCCGGTCCCCGTGGATGGGGAGGTCAGCCCTTGTCTTCGTCCTCGGTCTCCTCAGCGGAACCCGAGAGCTCGTCAGCCACGGCAGCCGCTGCCGAGGCGGCCTGGACGCTCTCGTCCTGGTCCTCCATGGACTCACCCTGCTCCTCGTCGGACCCCAGGAACCGACTCAGATCGACCTCGTTCCCCTCGGGATCCTTGAAGGTCACGGTCCGCATACCGGCCAGCATTCCCTTGGAACGACCGACCTCCTGGACGGCCGAACCCAGCTGGCCGTTCTGGACGATGGAGTTGATGAAGGCGGAGGGGTCCATCCCGTACTGCTGGGCGATCGATGCCAGGAAGTTGGTCACATCCACCTGGCTGACGCTGACCTCCATCTTCTCGGCCAGGGCGTCCAGGGTCATCTGGTCGCGCAGTTCCTTATCGACGTTCTTCTCGGCCTCGGCCTTCTCGTCCTTGGTGGCCTTTTCGGGATCCTTGCCGGTGTTCTTGAGCTGCTCGGTCACCATGTTGGCCTCGATGCCCTTGGGGACGGGGATATCCAACCCCTCCTGGAGCTTGGCGATGAAGGCGTCACGGGCATCGGTGGCCTGACGTCCCTCGGCATCGCTCTCGCACTGCTTGCGCACATCGGCCTTGAGCTCGTCCAGGGTGTCGAACTCCGAGGCCTCCTTGGCGAATTCGTCATCCAGATCAGGCAGTTCCTCGGCCTTGACCGAGTTGACCTTGACCTTGATCTGGGCCTTCTCTCCCTGATGGTCACCGGCCTCCAGGGTGCCCTCGAAGGTGGTCTCCTCGTCGGCGGACAGGCCGTCCAGAGCCTCATCCAGTCCGTCAAGCATGGTGTTGGAGCCCAGCTCGTAGCTGATGCCCTGCTGGGAGTCCACGGACTCACCGTCGATGACGGCATCCAGGTCGATGCTGGCGTAATCGCCCTTCTTGGCGGGGCGATCGACACTGACCAGGGTGCCGAAGCGCTGACGGAGGTTGTCCAGGCGCTTGTCGACGTCCTCATCGCTGACCTCGGGCCTGCGGACCTCGACCTCCATTCCATCCAAGTCGGGCAGGTCAAACTTGGGGCGAATCTCCACCTCGGCAGTGAACTTCAGCTTGGTATCGTCCTTGGCGGACTGGGGTACGTCCTTGACGTCGATCTGAGGCTGGTCCATGGCATGCAGCTTCTTCTCGGCCAGGGCCTTTGAATAGATCTCGGGAACACCCGCATTGATGGCCTCGCCGGCAACACTGGCGAATCCTACGCGCTGATCGATGATCGCTCCGGGCACATGCCCCTTGCGGAAGCCGGGGATGGTGACCTGCTTGCCGATCTCCTTGCGGGCCTGGTCCAGGTAAGGGTCCAGCTCGTCCTTGTCGACGGTGATTGTGAGCCTGACCTTGGTGGGCTCGAGGTTCCTGACGCTGATTTTCACGCTGCGCTCCAATTCATCAAAACCGTTTGATCTGCCAGTAAGGCAACCGTTACATGATAGCTCGACTTAGGGACTCTGACAGGAGGGAAACCTGCCATGGTCGGGCTCCCTGCTCTGTCAGGAAGTCGGCGACATCCCTTTTGCCGGGTTCGTCGGTCCAGCAGAGGTTACGCAGGTATTTGGGCTTGATGAGGACATCGGCCGGGGTATTGGTGTCCTGCCCTATACGGGCCACCATCCTGCGGGCCGCCTGAAGTCTGGCCATCCGGTCGGGATGGCGCTGTCGCCAGACCTGCATGGACCTGGGGGCGTTGTTCTGGTCCGTCTGCACCTTTGGCCCCATGGGGAGGTCCTCATCGGGTAGGTTCAGGGCCTCGATGATGGTCTCCCTCCAGATCCTGGGTCGAACCTGACGCTGGATGGGGGCATACCGCTCGAACATCTTGTCCTGCTCGCCTCCCGTGTGGATCCTGACCCGTTCATTCAGAGATCGGACGGCTCGGAACTGGGCGGCGTTGTGGGGCTTGACCTGCGAGGCCATGATGATGGACTTGTCGGTCAGGAGGAGATTGGGGGCGATGTCGTACTCCCTGCCCAGCTGGTCCCTCTTGGTCCAGAGTGCCCTGGCCACGGCCAGGCCCCTTCTGTCATTACGCAGGGCACTGATATGGGATAAGTGCCGCCAGGGCTGCTCCTGCTTGGGTTTACCCTGGATCCGATCGGTCAGGAGCCATTCGAATTCCTGCCTGGCCCAGTCTTCCTTGCCCTGCCGGACAAGTTCCTTCTCCATGCACTCCCGGAGGGGGTCCAAAAGCTCCACATCAAGGGCGGCATAGTTTCGCCAGTCCCTGGGCAGCGGCCGGTAGGACCAATCGGCCGCTGAATGTTCCTTGGCCAGGGAAAGCCCCAGGAAGTGCTCGGTCACCGCGGACAGGCCGAAATGCCTGAGATTGAGCAGCCGCGCGGCCAGCTCCGTATCGAAGAGGGACGAGGGCCTCATACCCAGATCATGGAAACCGGGCAGGTCCTGAGGAGAATCGTGGATGATCCACTGGACACCTTCCACGGCCTGGTTGAAGTCATTCCAGTCGCATCCCGCCCGGTTCAAGGCCGGCGGGTCCAGAAGGATGATCCGGGAGGAACCACGTTTGAACTGAACCAGATAATCATCATGCCCATAGCGAAATCCGGAGGCACGTTCCGCATCGGCACCCAGTGCCCCGTCAGCCAGGGAGAGATCTCGACAGGCCTTGACGAATCCCTGCCGATCATCGACGACCTGGGGAACACCGCCCCGCGGCTCGGTCAGCAGCTGAGATCGTTTGTCGATTGACTGTATCGGTTTTGCACGGCACCGGTAGCGGACGGTCACGTCCTCTCGACGGGCATTATCCTCCATACCTGTTCTCTTTCCGGAGGTGCCTCACCTGGGTCCTCGCACGGCAGAAAGCATAGCCCAAGAAGAAGACCCCGCCAACTTGATAGTCGTCGGGGTCTTCCGTTCCATGATCAGTACACCACGAAACCATGGGCTTCGAACTGCTCGGTCACACGCTTCTTCAAGGACGCCGAGGGGCCCTTGGCATCCTCCAAGGGGTAGGGAATGCGCAACTCATGCCACTTCGGCCTGCCCAGCTGGTGGAAGGGCAGAACATCGATGTGCTCGATGGCATCCTTGAACTGCTCACAGACCTCGGCCACCTTTTCCACGTTCTCCTCCGAGTCGGTCAATCCAGGGACCAGAACGAACCGTACCCAGATCTTGCTGCCGCGCTCGGCCAGCCTCTTGCCGAAGGCGATGGTCGGGGCCAGGGTGCCACCGGTGACTTTCTGGTAGGTCTCCTCGTCACCCGACTTGACATCCAGCAGGCAGAGATCGATGTCGTCGATCATCTCGTCCGTGTAGTTGCGGTTGAGGAAGCCTGAGGTATCGAGACAGGTGTGGACACCCATCTCCTTGGCTGCACGGAAGACCCTGGACACGAAGGCCCCCTGCATCATGGATTCGCCACCGCTGAAGGTGATACCGCCTCCTGTGGCCTTGAAGAGGTCCTGGTAACGGGCCACCTTGTCGATCATGGCCTGGAGATAGACGGGCTGCCCGTCACGCATTTTCCAGGTATCAGGGTTCTGGCAGTACTGACACCGGAGTGGGCAACCACTCATGAATACCGTCATCCTGGTGCCCGGTCCATCCACCGAGGTGTTGATGTCCCAGGAATGCACAAAACCGATATCGCCTGTTCTCAAGGCTGCCATCCGGTCGTGCCGGTCCAACCCTATAGGTGACTCAAACCCTGATAATCCCCCCATCAGGGTCTGGCTCTGGTATGCCTTGGACTCCTTGAGCATATGCGGCTGGGTGGTGTGGAAGGTCATGGCCTCCGTCATTGGAACCTCCTGACTACGAAAATGAAGGGAGGCGGGGTATCTGCCCCGCCCCCCTTCGGCTCACCGTCTTTCAACGGGTCGGACCACTGAAATCAATCAGTCGGTCACGGCACCCTGATGGAAGGTACGAGAGATGACGTCAAGCTGCTGCTCACGTGTCAGCTTGACGAAGTTGACCGCATAACCCGAGACGCGCACGGTCAGATGCGGGTACTTCTCGGGGTGCTCGACTGCATCCTCAAGCTGCTCCTTGCGCAGGACGTTGATGTTGGCGTGGTAGAGCCCGTGTCCGTTGCCGGCATCCAGGATGCCCACCAGATTGTTGATCCGCTCGTCCTCATCACGACCCAGACCGTCAGGAGTGATCGTGTTGGTCAGCGAGATGCCATCGAGCGCATCGTCATAGTCGATCTTGCCGACGGAGAACATGGAGGGCAGCATGCCGTGGGAATCCATGCCGTTCTCGGGGTTGGCACCAGGTGCATACGGGGTACCCTTCTTGTGGCCCGAGGGGAAGGAGCCGGTGTTCTTGCCATATTCCACGTTGGAGGTGATAGTCAGAATGGACTGGGTCGGCACGGCGCCACGGTAGACGGGCAGGCGCTTGACCTGACCCATGACTGTGGAGACGGCCCACTTGGCCAGATCATCGGCGCGGTCATCGTCATTACCGTAGATCGGGAACTCGCCGACCGTCTTGTAGTTGACGATCAGGTCGTCGTCGGCACCTTCGACATACTCCGGGGTGCCCTTGGCATCCTTGTTGTAGATCGGGTAGACCTTGGCGTACTTGATGGCGGACAGTGAGTCGGCGGCAATCGACAGGCCGGACATACCGCAACCGAGGGTACGGTAGACCTCCTTGTCGTGCAGGGCCATCTCGATGGACTCATATGCATACTTATCATGCATGTAGTGGATGATGTTCAGAGCCTCGACATAGGTCTCGCTCAGCCACTCCAGAGCCTTCTCGTAGTTGTCCTTGACCTCCTGGAAGTCCAGGGAGCCGTCCTCCTTGGGGGTTACGGGCTTGACGATGCCCTCATCGATGACCTGCATACCGGTCATCTCGTCACGCCCGCCGTTCATGGCGTAGAGCAGTGCCTTGGCGGAGTTCACACGGGCACCGAAGAACTGCATCTGCTTGCCGACCCTCATCGGGGAGACGCAGCAGGCGATGGCTGCATCGTCACCCCAGTGGGCGCGGATGTCCTTGTCGGACTCGTACTGGATGGCCGAGGTGTCGATGGAGATACGGGCGCAGAAGCGCTTGTAGCCCTCAGGCAGCTTCGGATCCCAGAAGATCGTGATGTTGGGCTCAGGACCGGGCCCAAGATGCTCCAGGGTCAGGGTGGCCAGCAGGCGGAAGGAGGTCTTGGTGACCAGCGGACGGCCGTCGTCGCCGAAGCCTGCATCCGACCAGGTTGCCCAATAGGGATCGCCGGAGAAGATATTGTCGTAGTCCTTGGTACGCAGGAAGCGGACGATACGCAGCTTCATGACGATGTTGTCGATGATCTCCTGGGCGTCGGTCTCGTCGATCAGACCCTTCTGGAAGTCCCGCTCGAAGTAGATGTCGAAGAAGGCCGAAAGACGACCGATGGACATGGCCGCGCCATCCTGGCTCTTGACGGATGCCAAGTATGCCATGTAGGTCCACTGGACGGCTTCCTTGGCGTTCTGAGCTGGACGGCTCAAATCCAGGCCATACTCCTGACCCAGCTTCAGCAGCTGCTTCAGGGCCTTGATCTGCTCGGCGTGTTCCTCGCGGAAGCGAATCCAGTGCTCGATCTCTTCCTCGGTGAAGTCATTGCGGTAAGGAATCGAATCCTTGTCGGCCTGCTTGCGGGCAATCAGCTCGTTGATGCCGTACAGGGCCACGCGACGGTAATCGCCGATGATGCGGCCACGGCCGTAGGAATCAGGGAGACCGGTGAGGATCTTGTTGTGGCGGGCCAGCTTAATCCGCTTGGTGTAGACGTCGAAGACACCATCATTGTGGGTCTTGCGATACCTGGTGAAGATCTTCTTGATCTCCGGATCGGGCTCCTTGCCGGCCTCCTTGATGGCCTGCTCGACCATGCGCCAACCACCGTTGGGCATCATGGCGCGCTTGCAGGGAACGTCGGTCTGCAGGCCGACGATGACATTATCCTGTGTTTCATCAGCCGACTTGCCGTCAATGTATCCGGCGGGAAAAGCGTCGATACCGGCGGGTGTGTGAGTGTCTACATCGTAAACGCGCTGCTTGCGCTCGACGGCAAGGAAATTGTCGTCGAGATATTTCCACAGGAACTTGGTCTTCTCAGTGGCAGGCGCCAGGAAGGATTCATCACCCAGATAGGGGGTGTAGTTCTTTTGAATAAAGTCACGGACGTCGATGTTCTTCTTCCAGTCTTCACCCTTGAAGCTGTCCCAAGCCTTGGCTTGCAGCTCATCGGGTGAGACTGACATGGTCTCAACTGCTGTCATACTCAACTCCTTGTTGATATGTCAATGGCGCTTCCTCACACCACTGTTACGTCCAGTATAGGGTGGGGATTGACGCCGAAAGTCGGCCATGGACGTGAGCTTTGTCACATTGAGCCAACCGAGTCTTGAAGCTTCCCCTTACAAGCGTTGACGAGGGACCTTCGTCGTAAAAGCAAGACGACAACCTGGATTTCAGGTCCAAGCGATTGACTCCATCTGCACTCCGGGCCAAAACGAAGCGGCCCTGCGGCGGGCATCGCTTTTCTCAGTCCTGACCCTGGTCCCGATCTCCGCCGGTTGATGACCCGTTCGGGTCTCCCTCCCATTGTCGGCGCCAACGCCGGTCCTCTTCCTCCCAGACCTTGTTGCGCTTCTTGGCGATCTTCCACGCATCAAGTGCGTCCTCATAGGAAGGGTAGGGACCCATCCGGTAGTCCGATGGCGACAGTTTGCCCAATTCGGGCTTACCCGTCACCGTGTTGAGAAACCACTCGCCCTGCTGCTCAGCCATGATCGCCTCTTTGCCGATGAACCTGGTGGAATCAGATCCCGCCAGGCCCAGATACCACTTCTGGCACCGAATCATCCTCCGAGAATATGAGCGGCCCGGCCCGCCCTGAATCACTGCTTCGCATCACTCCCTGAAGGCATTGGTGATGGGCAGGCGGCGGTCACGACCGAAAGCCAGCGAGGTGACCTTGGGCCCCAGGGGGTACTGGCGCCGCTTCCATTCTGCACGGTCCACCAGACGCATGACCGTGTTGACGGTTTCGGGGTCGAATCCGTCGGCAAGGAGATCCTCACGACCGTGCGCCTTCTCGATATAAGCCTCGAGCACCTGGTCCAGGAGGGCGTAATCAGGCAGGGAGTCGGAATCCTTCTGCCCCTCGCGCAACTCCGCCGATGGCGGTTTAACAATGGAATTGACCGGAATGGGTTCGACCTGACCATGGAGCTTGGCCTCCTGGTTGCGCCACCTGGCCAGTTCCCATACCCTGGTCTTCAAGAGGTCCTTGATGGGCGCATACCCGCCCACCGCGTCTCCGTAGATGGTCGAATACCCGCAGGCCAACTCGGACTTGTTCCCGGTGGCCAGGGCCAGGAGGTCCTTGGAATTGGAATAGGCCATGACGATGACCCCGCGAATACGGGCCTGGATGTTCTCCTCGGCCACCCCCTCCAGATGAAGCTCATCCTGGAAGGCATCGAACTCGGAGCCGATCGCCTTGACCTCATAATGCAGACCCAGTCGTTGGGCCAGGTCTGCGGCATCGTCACGCGACCCCTCGGAGGAGTATCGGCTGGGCATGGAGATGCCCCATATATTGGAGCCGCCACAGGCGTCCGCGGCAATAGCCGCCACCAGGGCCGAATCGATTCCCCCGGACAGACCCAGGCAGACCCCTGTGAAATGGTTCTTGACCATGTAGTCCTTGAGTCCAAGCACGCAGGCCCGGTAGACCTCCTCATCGCCGGGAAGGTCATCGGCCAGAAGCGATCTGACCGGCTGGGCGGATGCCCCCGACTCCCCCGAGGCCGACAGGGCCCAGTACCCCAGGTGCTCCACGAACTGGGGGGAATGCTCCAGGATGGCCCCATCGGCATCCACCACGAAACTGCCACCGTCAAAGACCAGATCATCCTGGCCGCCCACTTGGTTGACATAGATGACCGGAGCCTTGACCTGACGGGCGCGCTTGGCCGCCAGTTCCCGGCGGACGTGCCCCTTGCCCTCCTCGAAGGGCGACCCGTTGATGGTGACCAGAAGATCGATGCCCTTGGCGGCCATGTCGCTGATGGGGCCGCCCTCCTGCCAGATGTCCTCACAGATGGCCAGGCCGATGCGCCGCCCTTTGATGTCGAGGATGACGCTCTTTTCCCCGGGCGTGAAGATTCGATACTCGTCGAAAACCCCGTAATTGGGCAGGAAGTGCTTGTCGTATCCCGCCCAGACCAGACCATCGTGGAGGACGACCATGCGATTGCGCGGTCGGTCATGCTCCCGGTCGGTCCCGACGGTGCCGACCACCACATAGGGGTCACCCAGATCCGCATCCTTCAGGTCCCTTGCCAACTGGTCGGCCCTGGCCCATGCGGCCCGGCGGAAGGTGGCCCGGAAGGCCAGATCCTCAATCGGATACCCGGTCAGGGTCATCTCGGGGAAGATCACCATGTCGGCTTTCCGGGAGGCGGCTTTGCGGCAATAATCCATGACCTTCGCGGCGTTGCCGTCCAGGTCGCCAACACAGGTGTCGATCTGCGCCAAGGCCACCAGAAGGGAGCCATCCGATGATTGATCGCGTTCTTCCATACTCATACTGGCGATTCTAAACCGAAGAGGTGCCGGGAAGGGGCAACCGCGCCGAATTCCTTTCCCGCTCCAGTGCCGAACCGTCCGGCTCGGCGTGAGAACCGGGAACCAATCTTGGGATCACGCCTCACCTATCCAGGCGGATCTGCTCCAGCAGGCTCAGGACCGGTGCTGACGACGCCGGACGATCAGGCCGACGCTGGTGAACGGTCACGCAAGATGACATCGGCGACAATCACGTCAGCGACTCGGACCGGTCACGCCCACGACTCCGGAACGATCCCGGAACGCGACGTGACCACACGGGGCCGGTCCTGCATGCGGTATATCAGACCCTGTCGGCACCGGCCTTGCGAGCGGCCTGCCTGACCTTGACCGAGGTGACCAACCCGACCAGGAGAAGGACCCCGGCGAAGGCCATGGCCAACTGGGCACCCTGAGTGAAGCCCTGGGTCAGCGCCTGGGTCACCTGGGGGCCCAGTCCGCCAAGGCGACCGGAGGCACCCTGCATCCTCAAGGAGGAGATGACGTTGCCGGCCGAGGAACGGACGGACTGGACCAGTCCCCTGGCCGCGCCAGCCGGAAGACCGGGGATGGCATTCAGATGGGCCGGCATGACCATGCTGAGGGCTGCGGAGAGGACGGTGCCCGAGACGGCGGCACCCAGGGCCGTGCCCCACTGCCGAATCGTCGACTGGGTGGCGGAGGCCTGGCCGGACTGGGCCACCGGCACGCCAGACAGGACCAGACTGGTCAGTTGGGCGGAGGCGAAGCCCAGGCCGGTTCCGTAGATGATCAGGGTGATCAGCATGGTCCAGACCGGTACGGAACCACGCATGAGCAGGACCGAGGCGACCACCCCGAGAATCTCCATGGCCAGACCGAGCTGGACGGTGCCGCCAGCACCGAGACGGGCGGAGACCAGCCGGGCGAGCCCACCGGAGAAGACGGCGCCCAGGGCCATGATGCCCAGGACCGAACCGGCCTGGAGAGGGCTGAGACCGCGGGCATTGATCATATAGAGGGGCAGGATGAAGATGACGGCGAACTGGCCGGCGTTGATGATGGCGGCGGTCAGGTTCCCCCATCCGAAGGTGCCGATGGTGAACATGGTCACGTCAAGGATGATGATGCGGCCCTGCCGCTTGCGGCGCAACTCCACCAGCGTGAAGCAGATCAGGAGGACCAGCCCCACCACCAGGCTGACGGGCACCGGGGACACGGGCGCGTTGACAGACCAGACCAGGGGCCCCAGCACCAGCTTCTTCGAAGGCCTGAACCACCCGTAGGTCTGCCCCTCGATCAGGGCGAAGACCACAAAGGCCGAGCCAAGCGCCGACAGGAGAATCCCCCTCCAGTCACTGAGCAACCCGAATCGACTGGTGCCGGAAGCCGGCGCGGACCTGGTCTCCGGCACGAAGGCCATGGAGGTCAGGATGACGATCAGCCCCAGGGGGAGGTTGACCAGGAAGATCCAGCGCCAACCGATCGTGGAGGTGAACAGTCCACCCAGGAAGGGTCCGACAGCTGCAGCCCCGGACATGACCGCCCCCCAGACCCCGAAGGCGGCAGCCCGGTACCTGCCGCGGAAGGTGGCCGAAACCGAGGAGAGGGTGGAGGGCATGACCAGGGACCCGCCGATGCCCTGGACGACCCTTGCCGTCAGGAGCCAGGAACCACTCGTGGAGGAGGCCGCCAGCAGGGAACCCAGGACGAAGATCACGGTGCCCACCTGGAGCATCCGCTTCCGCCCCACCATGTCACCAAGACGCCCCGCGGGCAGGAGGAGGGCGGCCAGGACGATGCTGTAGAGGGCGGTGACCCACTGGGCATCGGTCATGTCGATATGGATGGCATTGATGATGGCCGGTATCGATACGTTGACGATGGAAGAGTCCAGAACGATCATGGCCAGGCCCAGGGCCAGGACCCAGAGCGCCTTCCATGGTGGTTTCCCGGCAGTGTCCATGGCTCCGACCGGACTGGTCCGGCCTTCCCCTGCGGCCTGGGACCGCTTCCCCCCAGCAACCTGATCCTGACTCATCCCGTGCCCCCCTCTTTCACCTTCCGGAATCCTTGGAACCTGATGTCCATCCAAGCTTTTCAGTCCCTCCTTCAGGAACTTTTTGAGACTATACGTCGCGAAAATGTCATTGACAAGTCCCGACACGCGCGCTCGCTCAAGGCTGAACCTCGGAATCCGGCCTGGAAGAAACAGGTAGGTCTCATCAGCATTCGGAGCCAAAGGAATACAACCCGGTTGAGTCCACTCCCCTTAGGCCATAGGATTCCTTACAGAGACCCGGGAAGGCCAGGAGGCCACAGGGCCGGCAGACACCCGACCCCCGAATCACAACCCGAGGAGGACCATGCCGAAAATCGAGGAAGCCAGCCTGGACGAGCATCGTTCCAGGACCCGCTCGCGCATCCTTGCAGCCGCCGAGCGCATCCTCAGAACCTCGGGACGGGGCGGGCTGACCATGGCGGCGGTCAGCAGGCAGGCGGGCATGGCGCGAAACTCGCTCTACCGGTACGCCGCCGATACCGACCAGCTCTGCGACATGGTCCTGGAGGTCCACCTGCCCGTCTGGGCCCAGGCCCTGACCAAGGCTCTGGCCCGGGCCGGAACCGCAGAGGAGGTCATCCTGGCCTGGACCCGGACCAATCTTGTTCAGGCCGGCCGACATGGCCACAGTTGGCTGATGAACCTCTACACGGACGGCAACGACACCCAGTTCCGGCGGTCCTTCCTCTACGGGCAGCCTTTCGACCGGGGGCAGGACCAGACCAAACCGTCCGACCTGACCACAGATGCCATGGTGGACTTCCATCGACAGGTGAACCAACCCCTGATCGACGCCTGGCAATCCCTGAGGCCCGACGATGCCAGAACCGGCGTGGAGGTCACCCGGGGCATTGTCCAATCCGGCATGCGGCTGATTGACGCCCTGGACAACCGGGAGGGGGAACCCGATCCGAAGATGGTCTCCACCATCATCGAAGACATCACCGAGGCCACACGAGCCGTGATAGTGGCATTGTCCAAGAAGCAGACCGAAACCGGGCGGAACGATCAAAGAACCCTGGCGGACCCGATCAGGCAGACGGATCAGCGAAGCCGGGCAGTCAGGACGAACGGGGACCGCCGGACAAACCAGGCGAACCCATGCAAGGACATGAACTCATGAAACTCTTGGGCAACATCATCTGGCTCATTCTGGGCGGCCTGGTCATCTCATTGATCTGGGCCCTCATCGGCAGGTCGGATCCACCCTGGCCAACCTGGTCTGGCTGGTCCTGGGAGGCTGGTGGTTGGCTCTGACCTACTTCACGGCCGGTCTCCTCAACCTCATCACCATCGTCGGCATCCCCTTCGGTCTCCAGTCCTTCAAGATGGCCAAATTGGCCCTGATGCCCTTCGGGGCCGTCATCCTCTGACCAGGTGGCGACCAGGGCCGGGGCGTCGTGCAGTCATGAAAGAATCAAGTGTATGACTACCATCATCATGCACACATCAGAAGGCGACATCCGCCTCGACCTCTTTGACGACCAGGCCCCCAAGACCGTGGCCAACTTCCTGGACCTGGCCCTGGGCAGGAAAGCCTGGACGGACCCGGAGACCGGGAAGGAGCGGAAGGACCCCTTCTACGACGGCCTGACCTTCCACCGTATCATCAAGGACTTCATGATCCAGGGCGGCTGCCCCCTGGGCACCGGCACCGGCGGCCCCGGGTACGAGTTCGATGACGAGATCGATCCCTCCCTGACCTTCGACCAGCCCTACAAGCTGGCCATGGCCAACGCCGGACTCCGCCGCGACCCCGCCACCGGACAGGCCCGCGGCACCAACGGATCCCAGTTCTTCATCACCACGGTCCCCACCCCCTGGCTGGACGGCCACCACACGATCTTCGGCCAGGTGGCCGATGAGGATTCCAGGCACGTTGTCGACAAGCTTGATGCCCTGGCCACCGACTCCGGCGACCGCCCCCAGGAACCGGTCTTCATCAACGGCATCGAAGTGCTCTGAGCCGGCGGTCCGGGCATGGCTTCCAAGACGATACCAAGCAAGTACAAGCCCGGCACCCGCAGCTACACCATGTCCCGCATCAGGGGCAAGGAGACCTCCATCGAGCGCCAGGTCCGGTCCTACCTCTTCGCCCGCGGACTTCGTTTCCGCAAGAACGACAAGAGGTACCCGGGCCACCCCGATGTGGTCCTGCCCAAATGGAGGGCCATGGTCTTCGTCAACGGTTGCTTCTGGCACATGCATGAGGGCTGTGCCAAATTCTCCATTCCCAAGTCCAACGTCGAATTCTGGACCACCAAGCTGACAAGGAATCGTCAGCGTGACCTGGAGCAGGGTCGCAAACTGCGTGCCATGGGGTGGAGGGTCTTCACGGTCTGGGAGTGCCAGCTGGATGCCGCCCACAGCAAGAAGACCCTGAACGACCTGTATGAAGCCCTCACCGACCCCGGTCGAATCGGGGAGACCGACGAGGCGGACGATCCCAACAAAGGAGTCAAGGATGAGTAGATTGAACGGCAAACGTCAGGAAGCCGAGCAGAAGAGGATTCGCGTCAAAGTGGCCATTCTCGGGGCCGGGCGGATAGCCCACTCCCTGGCGAAGACCCTGGTCATGATGACCATGGACGAGCGGTACAGCCACCTGATAGCCCCCTATGCAGTGGCCGCCAGGAGCGGCGAGCGCGCCAGGGCCTTCGCGGCCCAGTACGGATTCGAGCGCTCCTACGGCTCGTATCAGGAGCTTCTGGAGGATTCCGATGTGGATCTGGTCTACATCGCCACCCCCCACAACCTGCATGCCGAACAGGCCATAGCCTGCATGAAGGCCGGCAAGAACGTGCTGGTCGAAAAGTCATTCACAGCCAACGCATCACAGGCCAGGCAGGTCCTGAAGACCTCACGGGAGACCGGGCTCCTCTGCACCGAGGCCATCTGGACCAGGTACATGCCCTCACGCTCGATCATCGACCAGGTCGTGGCCTCGGGAGACCTGGGTACCGTGCAGACGGTAACCGGAAACCTCGGCTATGTAACCACCGGCAAGGCCAGGATGACGGACCCCGCCCTGGCCGGCGGCGCCCTCCTGGATGTGGGTGTCTACCCGCTCAACTTCATCGACATGGTCATGGGGCCCAAGCCCATCGAGCGAATCAGCACGGATTGGGTCCGCAGTCCCGAGGGGGTCGACAGCCAGAATTCCATGACCCTGTTCTACCGGGATGGGTCCATGGGGGCCGCGACCAGTTCCATGGTCTCCGACAGCGACCGGTTCGGTTCCGTCTGGGGAAGCAGGGGGTACCTCATGTGCGGAAACATCAACAACGTGGAATCCCTGGACCTCTATAATTCCGACCACAGGCTGACACGCAGCTACCCCATCCCCGCCCAGCTGACCGGATATGAATATGAGGTGGCCAGCTCAGCGGAAGCCATCCTGGACGGAAAGACCGAGTGCCCGGAGATGCCCCACCAGGACACCCTGCGCATCATGGAGCTGATGGATTCCATTCGCCACCAGTGGGGACTTGTCTATCCCTTCGAGGCCTGACCAACCTCCGGGGCGGGGTCACTCACTTGATGCGGCGGCACTGCCCTCCCCCCTCAACCAGATAGGCCTTCCTGGCCAGACCGGTCATCAGGGCATCGAAACCGCTGCCGTTGCGGAAGAAATCAATCACGGTGCCCCTCCCCGACCATCTCAAGGAAGTGAACGGGGCTTGCCCGGGCCGAAGTCGAGGTGTCCGACCTCCAAGGTCCCCTGGTCAAGGGTGGATCCGATGCACCCGCCCACACCCATGCGCCGGCAGGCCTCTCCAACAGGAAGGTCAAAACCTGCCGGCAGCACGACGTCGTCCTCCCGGGGCCGGTACCGATCCATGACCCTGTGCATGTTCCGATCCCAGAATTCCCCGACCAGCCCGTCCATATCAAAACCGGGTCCGGAGGTCAACCGGCGCATGGCCCGTCCAGTTCTTCCTGGGCCGTCCTTCCCGACCTGTACCTGAGCGCGAAATACATGGCGGTGGGCGCAGAACCCGGCCAGGCCGCCATACCGGTACAGGGTGAGGAAGCGGAAGTCGGGCAGGCTCTCACCATCGTGAAGGTCACGTCGGAATCCAGTACCCGCATACCGACGTTTCCGCTCCCGTCCGCAAAACGAAGCGAACCATATCGTGGAGTAATGACAGCAAAGAAACCAAGATCACCGATGCTGTCAAAAGACGGGAAATCGGCTCCCCCCATACGAATACCCGCCTTATCACACGAGGCCAAATGATTAGGCCGCTTTGCAATCAATTGAATATTGCAATTTTGGTTCCATGATATGTACTATTGTTCCTGGTTCTGCTTGTTCCCACATGAAACAAGGGGCATGCCCGGGCAGGTGCGGAACACGAAGGGGAGCATGAAATCTATGCCGGTTTGATGCTCGCATTGGCTAGGGAAAGGCAACGGAACGATGCTCAAGAAAAAGCAATACCATAACCTCAGCGGTTGCATTGCCGGCATTTACAGGCATTCCAAGAACGATATCAACAGGTATGTCATGGACAACGGCATCAGGGGGACGCAAAGCGACCTGATCATGTATCTCTATGACCACCCGGGACTGAGCCAACGGCAGATTGCCCGTGATCTTAGCGTGGACCCCAGCCTGCTCGCCCGGGACCTGAAGACTCTGACCGACCAGGGTCTGGTGAGCCGCGAACAGAATCCCGCCGACCGCAGAGTCAACATCATCGCCCTGACCCGTGAGGGAGCCGATATGGCCCGGGACAGGATCAAGGCCATCAACAACTGGTGGGTCGAACTCTTCGAGCAGAATCCCCAGATCGACCCACAGGGCTTCCACGATGAACTACGTTGCGTGTACAACCGGCTTCTGGCTACAGATGTCTGATATTTCCCTGGTCTGATCAATGGCTGTGCCCCGATTCCTTTCCGGGTCGGGGCACAGCCATACCCGTTGCACCGGTTGAGGAACATGATGGTCAGGTGCCTGGAGGGAAACGGCCCACGCATGAGCCGACCAGCATGGTGAAGAGCCGTGCCGCATGCAGATTCCGTTGCTTTCCTTTACCCCTCATGGGATTCGTCCGGTGAATCACCGGCTTGGTCCAGTATCCGTCTGATGGCCGCCAGGCGGGGCCCCAACTGGTGCTCGTATCCGCGATCGTTGGGGTGGTAATACCGCCGCCCGACCAGGCCGTCCGGCATGTACTGCTGGGGTGCCACGGCCCCCGGGGCATCATGGGCATACTGGTAACCCTCGTGGTTGCCCCACTGCTTCATCAGCTTGGTGGGAGCGTTGCGCAGGTGGAGGGGAACCGGACCTGTCCTGCCTGCATCCACATCGGCCAGGGCCTCATTGATGGCCATATAGCTGGCGTTGGATTTGGGAGCCGTGGCGACCGCTATGACGGCCTCAGCCAGAATGAGCCGGGCCTCGGGCATCCCCACCATGGCCACGGCCTGGGCCGCCGCCACCGTTACCTGCAGGACCTCCGGGGAGGCCATACCGACCTCCTCGGCCGAGGCGATCATGATCCTCCTGGCGATGAAGCGAGGGTCCTCCCCCGCCCTGATCATCCTGGCCAGGTAGTGCAGGGCCGCGTCAACATCCGACCCCCGCATGGATTTGATGAATGCCGAGGCCACGTCGTAGTGGTCATCGCCCTTCTTGTCGTATCTGACCGTCGCCACGTCCATGACCGAGGAGACCACGTCCGCGGTGATGACCGGGCGGCGGGCACTTTTGGCCCGGGTCTTGCCCTCGGTGACGGCACCAGCCGCCGCCTCCAGGATGGTCAGGGACCGGCGCGCGTCCCCTCCGGCGAAGCGGACGATCTGGTCCAAGGCCGCAGGATCAAGTCGAACCTGATCCCTGAGTCCCCGCTCGTCCTTCAGGGCCCGTTCAATCAGGGTCCTGATGTCCTCCTCATCCAGGGCCTCCAACTTCACCACCACGGATCGGGAAAGCAGGGGGGAGATGACCGAAAAACTGGGGTTCTCGGTCGTGGCGGCGATCAGGGTCACGTCACGGTTCTCCACACTGGGCAGGAGGGCATCCTGCTGGGACTTGGAGAACCGGTGGACCTCGTCGATGAAGAGAACCGTCTCCTGACCCCGGCTTACCAGGCGGTCCCGGGCCTGGGCGATGATGTCGCGCACCTCACGGACCCCGGAGGTGACGGCTGAGAGCTCCTCGAAATGCCGACCTGACTGACCGGCGACGATGTAGGCCAGGGTGGTCTTGCCTACACCGGGAGGCCCGAAGAGGATGATCGAGCTTGGGGCGGTCAGCCTGTTGACCGGATCCGCCTGGGCCAGTCGTTCCAGGGGCGTGCCCGGGGCGATGACCTTGTCCTGCCCGACCACCTGGTCAAGCTTGGTGGGGCGCATCCTGACGGCCAGGGGCAGGGTATGGTCCTGTGGCGGATCCGCCACCTGGAACAGATCATCTACCATGAAAGTCCTCCTTGTACACTGACCGCATCCAAGCACCGATACTGCCCTCCAGCATAGGACGGGCCGCAGGCAGACCGACGAGAACCGGGGACGGTATGGACGAACAACAAGACTCATCGCCTTACGCGAATTCAACGGTTCGTAACCATCGGCGAGTACAGTATTGTTCGACTTCACAGGCGGGACCAATGCCTTGATGCGACTTGTGTCGTGCCCGGATCCCTATACCGGGTGGACCATGCTGTGAGACACGTCTTGAAACGCACGGTTTCGTATCCATGCCCCCGATGGGGCAAGAACAGACAGGAAGGGATGCACGTGATGCCTCTGAGGAAAGTTCTAGGCGGGACCCAGAGCCTGTCCAGGTGGGTTGCGGCCCTTCTGGCCCTGCTCCTGGGCATGGCCGCCCTGGCGGGGACCGTGGTGACCACCGGGGCGCCGGCTCAGGCCTCCACCATCTCCCGAGCGGTTAAGGGAAAGACCTTCAGAATCGCCACAGATACCACCTTTGCCCCCTTCGAGTTCCGCGACACGACAGGCGAACTGGTCGGCATCGATATGGATCTGATCCAGCAGATCGCCAAGACCGAAGGATTCAAGGTTGAAATCCAGTCCCTGGGCTTCAATGCCGCCCTCCAGGCCCTGACCTCCAAGCAGGCCGATGCCGTCATAGCCGGTATGACCATCACCGAGGACCGCAAGCAGGTCTATGACTTCACGGACCCATATTTCGATTCCGGGGTCCAGATGGCCATCGCCAAGGACAATGAAGAGATCAAGGGGTACAAGGATCTCAAGGGCGCAATCGTCGCCGTCAAGACGGGCAGCGAGGGCGAGGCCTTCGCCAAGAGGAACGCGTCCAAGTACGGGTACACGGTCAAGGCCGTCGACCAGTCCTCGACCATGTACGAGATGGTCAAGTCCGGCAACGCCCAGGCTGTCATCGACGACTACCCCGTCCTGGCCTATGGCATCACCCAGGGCAACGGGCTCAAGACCGTCACCGCGAAGGTCAGGGGCGGTTCCTACGGGGTGGCCGTCAACAAGGGGCAGAACCAGGACTTCGTGGCTGCCTTCAACGAGGGCCTGGCCAAGATGAAGACCGACGGCACTTACAACAAACTTCTCAAGAAGTACCTTGGCGGGCAGGGGACCACCGGAAAGGGGGCGGCGGCACACAAGCTCAGCTTCTTCGGTCTGGTCCGTCAATCCTTCCCCGCTCTGATGCTGGGTCTGAAGAACACCCTGCTGATTACGGCCATGGCCTTCGTCATTGCTCTCCTGATCGGCATCATCCTCGGCCTCTGGCGGGTCAGCCCCAACAGGATACTCTCCTGGGTCGCCAGGATCTACGTGGCCATCTTCCGAGGCACACCCGTCCTGGTCTGGGCTTTCTTCTTCTACCTGGGCGTTCCCCAGCTGATCGGCCATAAGATCAGCATCTGGCTGGCCGGTGCCCTGACCCTCTCCCTGAACTCCGGAGCCTACCTGGTCGAAATCGTCCGGGGGGCCATCCAATCGGTCGACACCGGGCAGATGGAGGGAGCACGGTCCCTGGGCCTCACCCGCCGGATGGCCCTGCGCAGGGTGATTCTCCCCCAGGCCGTCCGCATCGCGACTCCGTCCATCATCAACCAGCTGGTCATCATGCTCAAGGATTCCTCGCTCCTGCTGGCCATCGGCTTCGGCGAACTGCTCTACCAGGCCCAGCAGATCTATGCGGCCAACTTCCGCGTGACCGAAACCCTCTTCATGGTGGGTGTCATCTATTTCGTGGCCATCACCCTGCTGACATGGCTGGCCAATATTCTCGATAAAAGGATGAATCGATGAACCAGACACTGAACCGGACCAAGAGCGAACTCGAGGATTCCGCGATGGACACCAGCCGACTGACCCAGCGCATCCGTCAGACCCAGCAGAGCGACGAGCAGGGACAGACCGGGGTGGCCATCATGATCAAGGACCTACACAAACGCTACGGCGATACCGAGGTGCTCAAGGGCATCGATATGGAGGTCAAATCGGGTGAGGTCATTTCGATCATCGGCCCCTCGGGTGCCGGCAAATCCACCCTTCTGCGGTGCATCAACGCCCTGGAACGGCCGAGTTCCGGCTCGGTCACCGTCTACGGAATGGACCTTTCCGACCCGAAGACCAATATCGACAAGGTCCGTGAACATGTGGGCATGGTCTTCCAGCACTTCAACCTCTTCCCCAACATGAGCGTGGCCGAGAACATCATGCTGGCCCCGCGCATGCTCCACAAGACCCCCAAGGAGGACGCCTACCAGCAGGCCCTGGACCTTCTGGAGATCGTCGGACTCAAGGAGAAGGCGGACGTACGCCCCACCGACCTTTCGGGCGGTCAGCAACAGCGTGTTGCCATCGCCCGGGCCTTGGCCATGAATCCCGCCGTCATGCTCTTCGACGAGGCCACGTCGGCCCTGGACCCGGAGATGGTGGGCGACGTGCTGGAGGTCATTCGGTCCCTGGCCGAGGGCGGTATGACCATGATCCTGGTCACCCACGAGATGGGATTCGCCAGGGAGGTCTCCTCCCGGGTGATCTTCACGGATGCCGGAGTGATCGAGGAGGAAGGGACACCCGAACAGATCTTCGGCACCCCCCAAAGCCCCAGGCTCCGGTCCTTCCTCTCCAAGGTCCTCTAGGAGACGGATTCCCTGGCCCGAAAAGCCCCGTGTGGAAACAAGCCTACTACACGCAAGGGTCCCTGTCTTCGGATTGCGTAACCGAAGACAGGGACCCTTGCGTCTGCCGGTTCAGATGTCCAGGATATCTTCGATGGGACCGACCTTGTAGGCGCTGAAGACCACCTGACCGCTGTCCTGGGTGGCATCCAGGTCGACGACACCGACAATCCCCCAGTCGTGGTCCCCCTCCATGTCGTCGAAGATCTGACGGACCTTCCAGGTATGGTTTTTCGACTCCCCCTTCTGGTCGATGCTGAAGTAGTCGGCGGACCGGGCCTGGGCATCGGTCCGTATCCCCTCGTGCTCCTCGTAGAGGTCATCCAGGGTATCCTGCCAGGCCCGTAGGCCATACCCCCAGTCGCCATCCAACTCGGCCAGGCGTTCGGGCCTGTCATAGGCCACCAGCTCCACCCGTTGGAACATGGCATTGCGGACCAGGACGATCAGCCCACGCCGGTCCCTGACCACCTGATCGGCCTGACTGGGCGGTGCGGCGTCCAGGCCGGTCCTCTCCCCTGAATCCGTAACACCTGCGGCCTCCCACTCGTCGACCAGGCTGGAATCGACCGAGCGGACAATCAACCCGAGCCAGGAGACGATGTCGTCCAGGCGGTCGTCCAGGTACTCCTCGGGAACCGTCCTGTCCAAGGCCCGGTAGGCGTCCGAAAGATAGCGCAGGAGGGTCCCCTCCGACCGGGAGATGCCGTAGCGTGATATGTACCCGTTGAAGTCCGAGGCCGTCTCGACCATGTCGCGCAGGACGGACTTGGGGTGGATCTCATAGTCATTGGCCCAAGGAACATCCTTCCGATAGTGGTCGAAGGCCTGGGTCAGCATCTCCTCCAAGGGCTTGGGGTAGGTCACCTCCTGGAGACGCTCCATCCTGTCCTCGTATTCCAGCCCCTCCTCCTTCATCTCCTGGATGGCCGCATCGCGGGCCCGGCGCTGCTGGGCCTTGAGGATCTGCCTGGGGTCCTCCAGGGTGGCCTCGACCAGGGAGATCAGGTCCATATCGTATGAGGGGTCCTCCGGATCCAGGAGCTCCAGGGCCGCCAGAAGGAAGGGCGAAAGCGGCTGGTCCAGGGCGAAATCCTCGGGCAGGTCGACAGTGGTGTAATAATTCAGCCCACCATCGGGGTTCCGCTCGGTCTCGATGACATCGGAGTCGGTCAGGGTCTGAAATATCTCATCGGCCCTGTCTTGGAGGTCCTCCTTCTGCTGGGGGGTCTGGCGGGAATCCTCGATCAGATCATCCACACGGGCCCGGGCGTCGCCACCCTGGTCCACCTCGTTCAGGACCATGGAATGGGTGATTTTCAAGTGGGGGGTCAGGGTCTCGGGACTGGCATGGATCAGCTTGTCGAAGGTCCCCTCACTCCACGTGACAAACCCTTCCTTGGGTTTCTTCTTCTTGATCCGCTTCAGCTTCCTGGGGTCATTGCCCACCTTGGCCACGGCCCTGGCGTTCTCGATTTCGTATTCGGGGGCCTCTGCCACCACCAGGCCCTGGGTATCGAAGCCCATCCGACCCGCACGACCGGCGATCTGATGGAACTCCCTGGCCCGGAGCCTGCGCATCTTGAACCCGTCGAACTTGGTCAGCCCGGTCAGGAGGACCGTATGGATGGGAACATTGATACCCACCCCCAGGGTATCGGTACCACAAATGACCGGCAGGAGCCCCTCCTGGGCCAGCCGCTCGACCAGGCGACGATACCGGGGCAACATGCCGGCGTGATGAATGCCGACACCGGTCCGCAACAGTCTCTGCAGGATCTTGCCGAAGGCCGTGGTGAACCGGGTCCCAGCCATGGCCTCCTTGATCCGGTCACGTTGCTGCCGGTCCGAGACCCCGGTGGCCGACAGGGCCTGGGCCGTCTCCAGAGCGGCATCCTGGGAGAAGTGGACTATGTAGACCGGGGTGTCCTGTTCCTCCATCAGGGATTCGACCGTGGCGGGCAGAGGGGTTTCGACGTACTCATAGGACAGGGGTACGGGCCGCGGCGCATCGGAAACGATGTCCACATCCACTCCGGTCTTCCTCTCCAGATCCTCGGCGATCTGGCTCACATCGCCCAGGGTGGCGGACATGAGCAGGAACTGGGTGTCGGGAAGTGTCAGGAGGGGCACTTGCCAGGCCCAGCCCCGATCCGGGTCCCCGTAATAGTGGAATTCGTCCATGGCCACACAGCCGATATTTGCCTGCCGCCCCTCGCGCAGGGCCTGATTGGCCAGGATCTCAGCCGTGCAGCAGATGACCGGTGCATCCGTATTGATATGGGTGTCCCCGGTAACCATCCCCACCCGGTCACGCCCCAACACCTTGGCCAGGTCGAAGAATTTCTCCGATACCAGGGCCTTGATGGGGGCCGTGTAGTAGGAGCGCCTGCCGGTGCAGAGGGCGATGAAATGCATGGCCAGGGCCACCATGGACTTGCCCGACCCGGTCGGCGTGGACAGGATGACATGATTGCCCGACACCAGAGAGAGGACGGCATCCTCCTGGTGGGGCCAGGGGGTGATGCCACTCGACTCGACCCACTGGAAGAAGCGCCCATAGATGTCATCATCGGTCAGGTTGCGCGGCTCCCCCATGCCCGGGACCAGGTCGCCCAAGGAGACGGGTTCGGCACCCCCTCCGATCGTCGAGGTCTCCCCCGGTTCGGATGAGGTGGGTTGGGTGCTTGCTGACACAGACATGTCCTCCAGTCTATCCGCCGGCAACCACAAGAGATGGCCTTTCATGGACCTCCCCCCGACCTAGACCGGGAAACGACTGGTGCCGGGAACCTCACACAAACACGCCATCACTGGGTATTGATTGGGAACGAGGTACACGATATCGGGCTGCCGCATACAGAGGGCGCCCCCGCCAGGACAAGCCCGGTCATGACCGGCCTGCCGTATGCGGGGGCGCCGCGTTCGGGAACCTTCCTCAGGACTCCTTGTCCGGAGTGTCCGAAGAACCCTTGGAGTGGCCGTTCCCCTTCTTCTTCCCCTTGCCGCCCTTGACCTTATGCGGTGGGGAAGGCTTGAGGAATTCAGGGATATCCAGGCTCTTCGGGTCGACCAGCGTATCCGGCTGTGTCCTGTCATACCCCTGGATGTACCTGGTCTTCTTCCAATGCTTGATGGAGGCGTTGGAGCCGCGGTGGTGGGCGTGGTACTGCCTGGGGGCGCCACCGTACTTGTCCTCGTCAACCTCCTTGGCCACGGCGATCTGGTTGACATTCGACGGATCCATGATGGCCAGGGGGGCCACAGGCTCCACGAAGTCGGCCGGGGCCGCCGTCCGCTCCTGCATCTTCTTGGGCAGCCACCTGGCGAAGTGCGAGAGAAGGAAGCAAACGAGGAAGTAGATCACGGCCGCTACGACCAGGGTCTGGAGAATGTTGAAATACATGGATCCCAGGCGCCGTGACTCCTGGAGGAGGTCGGTATACATGATGATCGAGCCCAAGGCCGTATCCTTGAGGACCACGACCAGCTGGGTCACGGCCGCCGGCAGCATGGCGTAGACCGCCTGGGGCACCTCAATCTGCATCAGGGACTGGGTCCTGGTCAGTCCAAGGGCCAGGGAGGCCTCACGCTGTCCATTGGGGAGATTGCCCACACCAGAGCGGATCAGCTCGGCCACGACCGAACCGTTGTACAGGATCAGTCCCAGGACCACGGCCCAGTAGGAGGCCTCGCTGACACCCGAGAAGGCGAACCAGCGCCAGAAGAAAATCATCAGCATCAGCACGGGCACGGCCCTGCAGAATTCGACGATCACCCCGGAAACCGTCCGGAGGATGAGATTTGGCAGGAGACGCCCGATGCCGAAGATGAAACCGAAGAGGACGGACCCGATCACCGCCAGCACCGAGGCCTTGATGGTCAGCCACAGGCCTGGCAGGTAAAAGTCCGACCAGGCCTCGTAATCCAGGGCGGGCTTCCAGAGCTCCCAACTGAGCTGGTTCTCCCCATCCGGCGGATTGTGCAGGCGCATCAGGATCATGAGGATGACCAGGGCGAAGATCACCGCCGCAATCAGGTTGGCGATGCGGATGGTGCGACGACCCTTGGGACCGGGCTGGTCGAAGAGGAGCGAACTTTCGTTTGTCTGTGCCATCCGGGTCACCTCCTCACAGCGAGCTTGTTGGACAGGAAGGTGGTCAGGGCCCCGATGGGCAGAACCAGGATCACATACCCCAGGGCGAAGATCAGGAAGATGGCCACGATGGAATTGGCATGGTACTCGATCATCTCGCTCATCAGGGAGGAGCTCTCAGTGGCCACCGAGGCGGCCGCAGCCACCGTCGAATTCTTCAGGAGGGCGATGAAGGTGTTGCCCAGGGGGGCCACCGATCCGCGGAAGGCCTGGGGCAGGATGATTTCGGAGGCCGACTGGATGAAGCTCAGCCCCAGGGCCCTGGCGGCCTCGGCCTGACCCAGGGGAACCGTGTTGATGCCCGAACGCAAGGACTCACAGACGAAGGCCGCCGTGTAGAGGGAAAGCCCCACAACGGCCAACCAGAAGAAGTTGACCGAGAAGACGGTCGAGAAGCTCAACTTGAGCTGGGCGAAGACCCCCAGAACCATGAAGACCATGATGATGGTCAGAGGCATGTTCTGGAAGAATTCCACATATGTCCTGCCGAAGACCCTCATGGAGGAGATCGGAGAGATGCGCATGACAACCAGAATGACACCCAGAATCAGCGAGAAGAGGGCGGACCAGAGGGTCAGCTGGATGTTGACCCAGAAAGCGCCCGGGATATTGTACTCGGAGAACAGTTGGAGCACGGAACCCATGATCACTCCCCTTCCTGAGGCTTGGGCGGATTGTACCGGGGATCTGGTCTGTAGTGGGTTCCCCTGGTGTTGTTGTCCAGGGCGCGCTGCCAGGAGCCGTTGGCCTCCATATCGGCCAGGGCCGCGTTGATCTTCTTTGCCAGGGCCTTGTCGCCCTTCTTGATGCCCACCCCATAGCGTTCCTGGGTGAAGGGCTTGCCGACCAGTCTGAGACGCCCACGGGAGGCGGAGGCCAGACCGGCCAGGATGATGTCGTCGGTGGTCACGGCATCGACGATCCCCGAGAAAAGGGCCGTGGCGCATTCGGCATACCCCGGCTGCTCCATGAGCTGGACCTCGCTGGCGAACTTCTGCTTGACGGTGACGGCCGAAGTGGAACCGGTCACCGAGCAGAGGCGTTTCCCGTTCAGGTCCTCCGGTCCGTTGATCTGGTGATCATCGGTCCTGACCATCAGGTCCTGGCCGGCCACGATGTATGGTCCGGCGAAGCTGACGGCCTTCTTGCGTTCATCGGTGATCGAGTAGGTGGCCACAATCATGTCCACATCGCCGTTCTGGAGCATGGCCTCACGCTGTTTGGATGGGGCCTCCTTCCAGATGATGTCATCCTTCGAGTACCCCAGCTTGTTGGCCACGTAGGTGGCCACATCCACATCAAAGCCCACGTAGGTGCCGGACTTCTTGAATCCCAGACCGGGCTGGTCGAACTTGATCCCTATACGAATCTTTCCGGCCTCCTTGTCTGACCCGCAGGCCGTCAGGGAGAAGAGACAGGCCAGGGCGCACAGGAAGGCCGTCAGATTGCGGAAGAACCGCCTGGCATGAATCCCCGTTCCTTGCATTGTGTCTTTCATTCAACGTTCTTTCTATGACTGTTCAAAGTCTTGCCGCCACCAGAATCAATGGGTCAGAATCTTGGAGAGGAAGTCCTGGGCACGTTTGGTCTTGGCATGGTCGAAGAACCCATCCGGGGTGTCCTCCTCCAGGATGCGCCCATCGGCCATGAACACGATCCTGTTGGCGGCCCTGCGGGCAAAGCCCATCTCGTGTGTGACGCAGATCATGGTCATACCTTCCTGGGCCAACTGGATCATGACATCCAGGACCTCGTTGACCATCTCAGGATCCAGGGCCGAGGTCGGCTCGTCGAAGAGCATGATCTTGGGCTTCATGGCCAGGGCGCGGGCGATGGCCACACGCTGCTGTTGACCGCCTGAGAGCTGGGAGGGCATCTTGGAGGCCTGCGACTCCACACCCACCCTGGCCAGGAGATCCATGGCCAGGTCCTCGGCATCCTTCTTGTCCATGTGGCGCACCTTGATCGGAGCCAGGGTCATGTTCTCCAGTATGGTCTTGTTGGCGAAGAGGTTGAAGGACTGGAAGACCATGCCCACCTCGGCCCTCAGGTTGGCCAGGTCCCGGCCTTCCTGGGGCAGGGGCTCACCATCGATCCTGATGACGCCGGAGTCTATGGATTCCAGCCTGTTGATGGTCCGACACATGGTCGACTTCCCGGAGCCGGAAGGCCCGACCACCACCAGGACCTCCCCCATGTTGACCCGCAGGTTGATGTCCTTGAGGACATGGAGGGAGCCGAAGTGCTTTTCGACATGCGACAGTTCCACCAGGGGCCTGGTGGCTGTTGTTGCTGCTGAGGCGCCCCTATCAGTACGACTTGCGTCGATGGGCGTGGTTCTTGTCTCGGTTTCACTCATAGACGGCAGTGTACCCAAGGATTGTTAGCTGGCAGATAACGGAACGGATTCCAAATCCACGGGAGGTTCAGGGGTGCGCGAAAGCGCCGGAAAGTCGCCAAAATCTCCAGGGGGTCAGAGACGGGAGAAACTGTCTCACATAGTGGGCGCAACCAGGCACTGAAACCTGAAATCCTCCCCGCACATCGCATTGCATGGACTCCTCAGCGGCACACGAAAAGGCCGCCATGACCTGCCCATGGGACTCGAGAAGACCGACACAGAGCATAGCCGACCATCAGATCCGGGGACCGAGACCACCGTGGAACATCACAGACAAGAACGGGAGGACCGAACCTGGCGGTCCTCCCCTGCAAGGAATACGGCTATCAGTCGGCCTTGCCCACTTCATCAGGATCGTAGTCGACGCCGGTCTCCGCACGCTGATCATCGGAGATCGGAGCCGGGGCACCGGTCATCGGATCCTGACCGCCACCTGACTTGGGGAAGGCGATGACATCGCGGATGGAATCGACGCCCGCCAGGATCTGAGCGGTCCGGTCCCATCCGAAGGCGATGCCGGCGTGGGGAGGTGCTCCATACTTGAAGGCCTCCAGTAGGAACCCGAACTTCTCCTGGGCTTCTTCCTGCCCGATGCCCAGCACCTTCAGAACCCTGTCCTGGATGTCGTCCCGGTGGATACGGACGGAACCACCGCCGATCTCCTCGCCGTTGCAGACGATGTCATAGGAATCGCTCATGGCATGCTCAGGGTCCTGGTCGAAGGTGTCGATCCAGTCGGCGGAGGGCATGGTGAAGGGGTGGTGCATGGATGTCCACTTGGAGTGGCCAACGGCCACATCGTCGTCCTCCGGGTCATCGGTGGGCTTGAAGAGCGGGAAGTCCACGACCCATGCCAGGGCGAACTCATCAGGCTTGAGAAGACCCTGGCGGCGGGCGATCTCCACCCTGGCCGCACCCAGAAGGGTCTGCGAGACCTCACGCCGCCCGGCGGCGAAGAAGACGGCATCCCCGTCTTCGGCATGAACGGCCGCCTTGAGACCCTCACGCTCCCGGTCGGAGAGGTTCTTGGCCACGGGGCCCTTGAGGACACCATCCGTGGAGAACTGAACGTATGCCAGACCCTTGGCCCCACGCTGCCGGGCCCATTCCTGCCAGGCGTCGAACTGCCTGCGTGGCAGGTCCGCGGCCCCCTTGTAGACCACGGCACCCACGTAGGGGGCCTGGAAAACCCTGAAGGGGGTGTCCTTGAAGTAGTCGGTCAGTTCCACGATCTGGTTGCCGAAACGGAGATCGGGCTTGTCGGAACCGTACTTATCCATGGCGTCATGCCATGAGATGCGCTGGATGGGGAGCCTGACCTCGAACCCGGCGGCCTTCCAGACGGCGGCGATGACCTGTTCGGCCATGGCCATGACGTCCTCCTGGGAGGCGAAGCTCATCTCGATGTCCAGCTGGGTGAACTCGGGCTGGCGGTCGGCGCGGAAGTCCTCGTCACGGTAGCAACGGGCGATCTGATAGTAGCGCTCGAACCCACCGACCATGAGCAGCTGCTTGAGGAGCTGGGGCGACTGGGGCAGGGCGTACCAGGAGCCGGGCACCAGGCGGGCCGGAACCAGGAAGTCACGGGCGCCCTCAGGGGTGGACTTGATCAGGGTGGGTGTCTCGATCTCGCAGAAGTCCATGTCGTCCAGGGCTGCTCGTGCGGCCTTGTTCATCTTGGCCCGGAGACGGATTGCGTGCTGCATGGAGGGCCTGCGCAGGTCCAGGTACCGGTATTTGAGACGGACATCCTCGCCGGGCAGCCTGTTCTCCGACTCGTTCTCCAGGGCTGTGGAGACCTGGAAGGGCAGGGCGTCGGACCTGGAGAGGACCGTGATGGCATCGGCGACGATCTCGACGTGGCCTGTGGAGAGGTGCTCGTTGTCATTGCCCTCGGGCCTGGCCCTGACCTTCCCCCTGACCTGAATGACGAACTCACTACGCAGGGGGCGGGCAACCTCCTCGTCATAGATGACGATCTGAACCAGACCGGAACGATCCCTCAGATCGATGAAGGCCACGCCGCCGTGATCGCGACGACGATCCACCCAACCGGCGACCGTGACCTCCTCGCCGATCCTGGCCTCGGTGACCTCCGTGGCGTAGCTGGTTCTGTAAGCCGAATGGCCCATGCTTCCTCGTTCCTCCATAGTGCTCGCCTGGCCCTGTGTCAGGCCTTGAATTCCACTGTCTGCCGGGCGTATACGCTATCGGGCGTCCACGACACCGGGTCGGCGGGGACCTGATCCCCGGTGACGATGTTCTTGACCTGGTCCCCTTCCTCCTGATCCTCCTGGGCGGGGAACCAGACATAGGGAATGCCGAGGTGGTCGGCATAACGAATCTGCTTGCCGATCTTCGCGGCGGTGGGTGCAACATCGGTCGCAATCCCCCGTGCCCGCAGACCCTGGGCGATGTGGTTGCTGACGGGCCGTTCCTCCTCGTTCCAGACGGCCACCATGACCGTGGCGGGGGAAACGCGCGAAGCCTGGGCGCCCTGGGCCAGCAGGTAGGAGAGCAGACGGGAGAGCCCTATGGACAGGCCCACTCCCGGGTAGGTCCGATTGCCTTGGGAGGCCAGGTTGTCGTAACGGCCGCCCGAGCAGATGGAACCCAGCGATTCCGCCCCCTCCAGGAAGGTCTCGTAGACGGACCCGGTGTAGTAGTCCAGTCCGCGGGCGATCTTCAGGTCTGCAATGACCGAACCAGGCCGGATCCGATCCGCCTCGTCGATGATCATGGCCAGGGTCCCCAGTCCCTCCATGGCCAGGCTGTAGGCATCGGAAGCCATGTCGATCCCGACCCTGTCGGCCAGGGCCTCGAAGCGCTCACGCAGCTGGGTGCCATTTTGGGCCGTCAGTTCGGCCAGGTCAAGGCAGGCACGGGCCTGGTCCTGGCTGGCGCCGCACTCGGAGACCAGGAGTTTGGCCACATCGTCGGCCCCGATCTTGTCCAGCTTGTCAATCTCACGGAGGACACCCTCGATGTCGGTAAGTCCTATCCCCCGGTAGAACCCCTCGGAGAGCTTGCGGTTGTTGGCGTGGACGGTGGGCTTGGGGAGCCCCAGGGCCCGTAGCCCCTCCAGGGCGCTGAGCATGACCAGGGGCACCTCGACCTCATAGTGGTCCGGCAGGTCACCGTTGCCCACCACATCCACATCGGCCTGGACGAACTCGCGGAACCGACCCTCCTGGGGCCGTTCCCCCCTCCAGACCTTCTGAATCTGCCAGCGCTTGAAGGGGAAGGTGAGCTGACCGCTGTTCTCGACCACGTACCGGCTCAGAGGCACGGTCAGGTCGAAATGAAGACCGAGACGGTTCTCGACGGGCACGTCCTTCTCCTGGCCAAGATCCTGCAGGCGGGAAAGGAGATAGATCTCCTTGCTGGTCTCCCCCTTCTTGAGCAGGCTGGAGCCCTGTTCGACGGCCCGGGTCTCTATGCCGATGTAGCCATTGAGCTCAAAAACCCTGCGAAGGGTATCGATGGCCCGCTGCTCAACCACCCGCTGGGAGGGCAGCCATTCCGGAAATCCTGATAATGATGCGCCTTTTGCCATAAGAACCTATAATAGAAGAGGTCAAGGAAAATGGCATCGCCGTATTCTGCGATCTCTCCAACACACAAGCTTAAGGAGCTGGCCATGGCCGACGAGACTGCCACCACACCCGAGAACACCCAGACGCCTGAGGAGGAGCAGCGCACGGATCAGACGGCAGAGGAGAACACTGCCGCCGAGACCCCCCAGGCCGGCGCCGAACCCATTGCCACAGCCGAGAGCCCTGAAGAGACCCCGGCACCAGCACAGACGGCCCCGGTTCCCGCAGAGCCCAGGTCTGAACCTGCTCCGGCAGCACCGACACCCTCTCCTGTGCCGCCTGCACCTGTCGGGAATCCGGAAGCAACATCTGCTCCCGCACCCGTCCCGGCACCGGCCAAGCCACGGGGCCCAGCTCCCACCCCTGCCGCCTTCGCCAAGAAGACCCCCCATGTGGCTCCGGCACCCAGCGCCCCCACCTACTCCGAAGCGGAAATCAAGGAGGCCGAGACCTTTGGCCGCGTGGACGACCGGGGCAACGTCTTCGTCAAGGAAGGCGAGACGGAGCGCCAGGTAGGCCAATTCCCCCATGCCACCAAGGACGAGGCCCTGAACCTCTACGCACGCCGCTTCCTGGACATCAAGGAGAAGTTGGATCTCTTCGACGCCCGGCTGAAAACCACAAAGGTCAAGCCCCGCGAGATTGACGAGTCGATCAGGAGCCTGGGCGAGGAGGTCAAGGAACCCGATGT
Source organism: Bifidobacterium indicum (assembly GCF_036987015.1). Taxonomy (NCBI): domain Bacteria; kingdom Bacillati; phylum Actinomycetota; class Actinomycetes; order Bifidobacteriales; family Bifidobacteriaceae; genus Bifidobacterium; species Bifidobacterium indicum. The sequence goes on along the minus strand of NZ_BTXM01000001.1, from coordinate 276,514 downwards.
CGTCGGCAACATCGCCTCCCTCCGCACCCGACTGGAGGATCTGACCAGGCAGGGTCAGGTCAAGAAGGAGGAACTGGCCGAGGCCCGCAAGGCGGCCATGGCCAAGGCCATCGAGGAACGCACCGCCATCGTCGAAAAAGCCGAGGAACTGGCCAATTCCCTGGATGAGTCGACCAACTGGCGTTCCACCGCCGACAAGTTCCGCTCCCTCTTCGAGGAGTGGCAGAACCACCAGCGCACAACCATCCGTATCGACAAGACCGACGCCGACGCCCTCTGGAAGCGCTTCTCCTCCGCCCGGACCACCTTCAACCAGGCCAGGCGCAAGTGGGCCCAGCAGCGTGACTCCCAGCGCGCCGATGCCAAGCGCATCAAAGAGGAGATTATCGCCCAGGCCGACAAGATCAAGGATTCGACCGACTGGGGCACCACCTCCCACGAGTTCAATGAGCTCATGGACCGGTGGAAGCAGGCCGGACGGGCGGGCCGTCAGGATGATGACCAGCTCTGGGCACGCTTTCGCCAGGCGGCCGATGTCTTCTTCGATGCCAGGCAGGCCGACCGCGACAAGACCTCCGTGGACGAGAAGGACAACCTGGCCAAGAAGGAGGCCCTTCTGACCAAGGCCGAGGCCCTCCTCCCGGTCAAGGATGTCAAGGCAGCAAAGCAGGCCCGTCAGGCCCTGGCTTCCATTCAGGAGGAATGGGACCAGATCGGGTACGTCCCACGCTATGACGTCCGCCGTATTGAAGGGCGCATGGATGCAGTCGACCGGGAGATCAAGTCCGTGGAAGATGCCGCCTGGAACCAGTCCGACCCCGAGGCCGACGCCCGCGTGTCCAGCTTCGAGGAGCAGCTCACGGCCCAACTGGATGAGCTCAACCAGCAGATCGCCGCGGAGACCGACCCCGACAAGAAGCGTCAGCTGGAGACGGAGAAGGCCACCAAGGAGCAGTGGCTGAACGCCGTTAAGTAACCGGTACATTTTCCGTCCCGTATCCGGGGCAGAACCTGTAGGGTCCGCACCAACCAGGTGCGGACCCCTCGTTCATATCTTTATTCTTCCATGTCTTTATTCCCGCCCTGATACGGCAAGGGTCTAGATACTGCGCATGTGCGGAGTGGCCGAACCCTTGGCGCCGGTCAGGCGATAGGCGTCGAAGACCCCGTCAATCTTGCGTACCGCCGCCAGGAGGGTGTTAAGGTGCTGGGGATCGCCCATCTCGAAGACGAACTGGCTGACCGCCACCCGATCACGGCCGGTGGACTGGCTGCCCGAGAGGATGTTCACCCCGTGGTCCGAGAGGACCTGGGTGATGTCCGAGAGGAGATGGGGTCTGTCCAGGGCCTCGACCTGAATCTGGACCATGAAGGTGCCCTGCTTGCTGGTCCAGGAGACCTCGACGATGCGCTCGGGCTGGTTGCGCTTCAGGTCCAAGAGATTCTGGCAGTCGGCCCGATGGACCGAGACGCCCTGGTTCCGGGTGATGAACCCGACGATCCTGTCACCCGGTACCGGAGTGCAGCAGCGGGCCAGCTTGACCCAGACATCGTCCACACCCTTGACTGAAACTCCCTGGGAGGACTCCGACCGGGAGGCCTTGGTCACCTGGCGCAGGGGTATGGCCTCCTGCTCCACCTCGTCCTCGAGGTTGGACCGGCCGGCATCACGGACCAGACGTGAGATGACGTTCTGGGTGGAGACCTGCCCATCCCCTAAGGCTGCATAGATCGCGTCCTCATTGGGGTAGTTCAGCTCATCGGCGGCACCTACCATGGCTTCAGGTGTCAGGAGAGTGGCCACGGGCAGGTTGCGCTTGCGCATGGCCCTGATCAGGTCATCCCTGCCCTCTTCGATGGTCTCGGAGCGACGCTCCTTGCTGAACCACTGACGGATCTTGCTGCGCGCCCTGGGGCTCTTGGCGAAGCTGAGCCAGTCCCTGGACGGCCCATCGGTATCGGACTTGCTGGTCAGTATCTCTACCGTGTCGCCGTTCTGAAGCTTGGTATCCAAGGGGACCAGACGCCCATTGACCCTGGCGCCCATGGTTCGGTGCCCCACCTCGGTGTGGACCGAATAGGCGAAGTCGACCGGTGTGGACTCGGCCGGCAGTGAGACGATCTTCCCCTTGGGGGTGAAGACGTAGACCTCGGATGACCCAAGATCGTCCTTGAGGGAGCCCAGGAACTCGTCCGAGTCTGGGGTCTCACTGGTCCAGTCGGCCAGCTGCTGGATCCACTTGAGGTTATCCTCCTGGGAGAGCTCGCTGACCTCCTGCTTCTCACGCTTGACATCCGACTTGTCGGGCTGGGAGAGTTCCCGGCCCGCCGACCCGTTCTCCTTGTACTTCCAGTGGGCCGCGATGCCGAATTCGGCCCTGCGATGCATCTCCCAGGTCCGGATCTGGATTTCCACCGGCTTGCCCCCCGGCCCCACCACCGTCGTGTGGAGGGACTGGTACATGTTCGTCTTGGGCATGGCGATGTAATCCTTGAAGCGCCCGGGCACCGGGGACCAGCGGGCGTGGACGGCACCCAGGGCCGCATAGCAGTCGCGGATGGAATCGACGATGATCCTGACCCCGACCAGGTCGTAGATGTTGGCGAAATCATGCCCTCGGACAATCATCTTCTGATAGATGCTGAAGTAGTCCTTGGGTCGGCCAGTCACCTGGGCGTCGATGCCCTGGGAATCCAGGTCCTCATGGATCTCGTCCAGGATCTGCCGCAGATAGACCTCACGCTGCCCTGCACGCCTGGAAACCAGGACCACGATCTCGTCATAGATCTTCGGATAGAGGGTCTTGAAGCTGAGCTCTTCCAGCTCGGTCTTGATGGCGTTCATGCCCAGGCGGTTGGCCAGGGGGGCGTATACATCCAGGGTTTCGCGCGCCTTGCGCTGAGCCGAGGAGGCCTTGACATACCGCCAGGTCCGGGCATTGTGGACCCTGTCGGCCAGCTTGACCACCAGGACACGCACATCACGGCTCATGGCCACGATCATCTTGCGGGTGGTCTCGGCCTGGGCCGAATCCCCATAGTCCATCTTCGATATCTTGGTGACCCCGTCGACCAGTCCGGCCACCGTATCGCCGAACTCCTCCCGGCACTCGTCCAGGGTGTAATCGGTGTCCTCGACCGTGTCGTGAAGTAGGCCCGCCGAGACCACCGTCGACCCCATGCCCAGGTCGGCCAGGATCTGCGCCACGGCCAGGGGGTGGATGATGTACGGCTCTCCTGATTTGCGCCTCTGCTCGGCGTGTTGCCTCACCGCGCGGTCATAGGCCTTCTGGAGGATGGAAAGGTCCTCGTCGGGATGATGCTCCCGACAGATCTGCCGTATGGGAACCAGGGGGTTGAGGGGGTTGTCGCTCACCTCGCACCCCAGGGCACGGGAGGACAGCTCAGACGGACCCTTGCCGCTCACGTCATTGCCGCAGACGCTGCCCTCCATAGCGACCATCAAGCCTCCAATGTCCGATAATGCACCAATCCTACACGCATCGGGCATGTCAAACCCCTACCGTGTCTGCCTTCGTGAATCAGACTCCCGTGGAACCGAAACCCCGTGAGGAACGGGCCGAACCGGGAAGGCATGCCGCGGGGATGAACCGTGCCTGGACGTACCGCTGGATGACCAGCTGGGCAATCCTGTCGCCCGGCTGGAAACGGACCGTCCGGTCGGAATCCAGGTTAATCAGGGGGACCTTGATTTCACCCCGGTACCCGGCATCGATGGTCCCCGGCGCATTGAGGACGGTGACACCCCGCTTGACGGCCAGTCCGGAGCGGGGATGCACCAGACCCACATACCCCGCCGGGAGGGCCAGGGCGATGCCTGTGGGCACCAAGGCACGCTGGAAGGGGGCCAGTTCCACGGCCTCCCTGGTCTTCAGGTCGGCACCGGCATCACCCTCCATGGCATAGACCAGGGGGACCGGGTCCCCCGTCGCTTCCCCGTCCGGTCCACCGACGGTCTTGACCAGGACCTCGATGGATTCAGGCTCGTTGTATGTCTCGTCGTAGGCCATCAGGCGGCGCACTCCTTGCAGACGGGTTGCCCGTCGGGAGTGGCGTAGGCCAGCTGGCTGCGGTGCTTGACCAGGAAGCAGCTGGAGCAGATGAACTCGTCACCCTGCATGGGGATGACGGTGACGGAGGAATCCTCGTTGCTCAGATCGGCCCCCGGAAGTTCGTAGTCCTCGGCAATGGCGTTCTCGTCATCATCCAGGTCCGCTCCGGCATCCTGATTGGTCTTGCCGAGCTCCTGCAGGGATTCCTCATCTTCGTCCTTATCGCGGGGGGAATCGTAATCCTGTGCCATCATTACCCTTTCATTATCATCCGGCCCTGTTCACCGGTGAAGCATATACGACATGTACTGCGCATAGGATACACGATTTCAAAAGCACGTAAAATACAAACCATAGGGCACAATGAAAGAAACCGTGACCACCGAGGAGATAGGGGCGTGCATGTCTGAGAATGGGATCAGGATGGCCCGCTTTGACCATGTGAGCGAGAAGGGCGATCTGGTCTTTGTATGTGACCATCGGCACTTCGCCGTACCAGTCGACGATGCGCTTGATCACGCCATTCTCGAGGCCAAGCAGGTCAAGGAGGAAGAGGAGGGGACACCCCGCCCGCAGGCAGCCGCACCCCTGCCGGTCTCGTCGATACAGGCCGCGATCAGGGCCGGGGCACGCCCCGCCAACGTAGCTCAACAATTCGCTGTCAACGAAGCCCTCGTTCGGCGTTTCGCGGCCCCGGTCGAAACAGAAAAGAAATATGCCATCGAGCAGTTCCTGACCATGCAGGCCCCCAAGGGGTCGGCAGGACACACCAACCAGGACCTGATCGCCAGGGTACTCCGGCAGGCGGGTGCAACCATGAAGAACCTGATCTGGGAGGCGACCCGACAGGGATATGAACCCTGGAAGATCAGCGGGGTCATCCAGATCGACAAGCGGATAGTCAATGCCCAGTGGGCCTGGAACATGCACGATAATACGGTGACCTGCCTGAACGATGCGGCCAGGACCCTCCTTGACCAGTCCAACCTGGCCGATCTGCTCGGGGACATGGCTTCCCCGGCCCCTCCAAAGCAGGCCGAACCGTGCCGGACCGACGAGCCGAAGCCCCTCCCAGCTCAACCCGAAACCACTGAAACCGGACAGGGTTCCTTCCAGGGGGAACAGACCAGGCCGGAGTACGACCCCGCCCCGATACGAACCTCCGTCGGCAGCACGCCCATGACCGCTGCCGAGGCGGTAAGCAACAGGCCCCGGTCATCGCAAACACCTGGGAGCAAAGATCCGAAGCCGGACGACGGCGACAGGCACTCCGCCCTGACCGCCTGGCTCTACGGAAAGCCGTCGGCCGAGAAACCGCAGCCCAAGGAGACCCGCCAGAATCTGGACGATGAGACCAGGCCCTCCTTCCTCCGGTCCGCCGAGTCACAGGCAACGGAAACAACCGCTGATGGCAATCAGGCCAAACAGGCAATGCCGGTCCAGGAACCGGCCAGACAGGGGTTCGATATGGCCGCCTCCCGCGAGCAGGAAGCACAGACCCAGACCCTCCCCCGGCAGGACCCGAGCAATCGAAAATCCGAGCAGCCGATGAAGCAGCCACAGCAGCGGACAAAGGGCGGCCAACGTAAGCATTCTGGGCGTTCCGCAGTTCCCAGTTGGGATGAAATCCTCTTCGGCGACTGATTCCGGCCAGGAGCGAACCTGGACGATGACCAGGCAGCTCAATCGAATCCGACCGGGGTTCAGACCAGGTCGATCAGGCAGGGAATCCGCGTCTCCAGAATCGTCGATGAACCGTGCACCCCGGGCAGGCGTGTGGCCGCGTCGATCTGAATCCTTGAATCGACCAGGGTCATCCGGTCATGAGCCAGGACCAGCAGGTCACCGATCATCGGTCTGACCCGGTCCTCGACCTGACCGAAGAGACCGGCTCCAATGGCCTTCTCCTTGGTCATGACCTGGGCCAGGTCACCCAGTCGGTTCCTCCAGCGCTCGGCTATGGCCCCGGGATCCGTGCCCTTCCGGGCGTAGAGCATGACAGCCCTGGGCTCCCCTCCCACCAGGTCCACCCCATCCTTCAGAACGGGTTCCCGGGCGATGTCGATTCTCTGGTGGGGGTCGGCCGCCACCATGCCGTGGTCGGCCACGATCAGGACCAGGGTTCCCTTGGGCAGGCTCCGATGCAGGAGGGCCAGGAGGGAATCGGCACCCTCCAGGGCGGCGATCCACTCAGGCGTATCCCAGCCCCGGTGATGCCCCACCTTGTCCACGTCACGAATGTAGAGGTAGGTCAGACCCGGCTCACGAGCGGCCCTGGCGGTGTCCATGATGCGCTGACGCGAATGATCGGCAGACCGGTAATCACTCCCCCGCAGTGCCGCCCGGGTCAGGGCGGAATCACGGAACCGGGGAAGGCCGCAGGAGGTCACCCTGACATCCTGGGCTGCCAGCTGCTCGAAGACCGTGGGCTGGCGCTGCAGGTCAAGGGGGTCGATGGCATTCCGGAATTGGATCATCTGGCTGATCAGGCCATTCTCGGGATTGAGCTGGGTGTAGCCGGTCATCCCGGTCAGCCCGGGGCAGGTGCCGGTACCGAAGACCCCCATGGCGGCGACCGTGGTCGAGGGCAGACAGGTGGTCAGAGGACGCTGGTTCAGGGGTTCGTTCAGAAGGGAGCGCAGGTAGGGCACATGCCCGGCCCGGGTGGCCAGGTTCCAGAAACCCAGTCCATCGACCAGGACCACAACCGCCGACCTGGCATCGGGCAGGCTCAGTGCTTCCTGGAGCTTCCTGGGAGAAGGGTGCATGGGGGTCGAAACCGGATGGCCTATGGCCGCGCTGACGGCAGGCAGAACCGAGGAGAGATGACGGGGACCCCCGACCTCCCCCTCGCCAATCTGATCCCCATAGTGGAGGGGCAGGGTGGGGTGCAGCAGTTCCTTCATCTCCGGTACATCCAGCCCCATATCCCCTATTCAATCACCCTTTGCCGATAAGAGGCCACCCGCCAGCCCTGTCGGATCCGTTTGGCGGTCCATCAAGTTATCATAGGGCGGAACGTCAGGAAGCAGGAGAGCAGACAGCATGGCAAGGCAACGCAGGAGCAAGGCTGCCGGGTACGACCCCCGGGAGGTCAAGGAGAACATCGTCGAAACCCCCCTGAACGAGGAGATGAGCAAGTCCTTCCTGGAGTATGCATACTCGGTCATCTATGCCAGGGCCCTGCCTGACGCCCGTGACGGTCTCAAGCCGGTGCAGCGCAGAATCATCTACCAGATGGGTCAGATGAACCTGAACCCCGACCGGCCCTACATGAAGTCCGCCCGTGCCGTGGGTGAGGTCATGGGCAAGCTCCACCCCCACGGGGACTCCTCCATCTACGAGGCCATGGTCCGCCTGGCCCAGCCCTTCGCCATGCGTCTGCCCCTGGTCGACGGACACGGCAACTTCGGCTCCCTGGATGACGGTCCGGCGGCCTCCCGATACACCGAGGCCCGCCTGGCCCCGGCCGCTCTGGGCATGAATGCCGACATCGACCAGGACACGGTCGACTTCTCCCCCAACTACGACAACAAACTGAAGGAGCCGGACGTCCTCCCCTCGGCCATCCCCAACCTCCTGGTCAACGGGGCCTCCGGCATCGCCGTGGGCATGGCCACCAACATGATCACCCACAACCTGGGCGAGGTGGTGGCCGCATCCAAGTACCTGATGGGCCACCCGGATGCCAGCCTGGACGACCTGATGCGCTATATTCCCGGTCCGGACCTCCCCGGCGGAGGCGTCATCGTCGGACGTGACGGGATTCGCCAGGCCTATGCCGAGGGCCGCGGGGCCTTCGTGACCCGCTCGGTGACCCATGTCGAGAACGTGACCGCCCGCAAGAAGGCCATCGTCGTCACTGAACTCCCCTTCATGGTCGGACCGGAGCGGGTCCTGGAACGCATCGGCGAAGGGGTCAAGAACCACAAGCTGGAGGGGATTTCCAGCGCCATTGACCTGACCGACCGCCACAACGGCACCCGGATCGTCATCGAGATCAAGACCGGGTTCGATCCGGGCAAGGTCCTGGGCAAGCTTTTCAAGTACACCCCCCTGGAGGACTCCTTCACCATCAACAACGTGGCCCTGGTGAACGGGCGTCCCCACACCATGGGACTCAAGGAGCTCCTGGAGGTCTGGGTCCAGCACCGGCGCACGGTCATCAGACGGCGCAGCGAGTTCCGCAGGGTCAAGGCCAAGGAACGTCTCCACCTGGTCGAGGGCATGCTTCTGGCCCTGGTTGACATCGACGAGGTCATCCAGGTCATCCGCAGCTCGGAGAACGCCGAGGAGGCCAGGACCCGACTGATGGCCGTCTTCGACCTGGATCAGATCCAGGCCCAGTACATCCTTGACCTCCGCCTGCGCCGTCTGACCAAGATGAGCCGGATCGAGCTGGAAAGCGAACGGGACGATCTGCGCCGTCAACTGGAAGAACTGGAGAATATCCTCGGTTCCGCCACGGCTCTGGACCGGGTGGTCATCGAGGAGATGGACAAGGCCGTTGACGAGTGGGGCGACCCCCGCCGGACCGTGATCCTGGACCAGGAGCCCTCCGGCGAACTGGCACCGGTCACCGCCCAGGAGGACGAGGAAAGCGCGCGGAGACTGGCCAACGCCACCAGGGCCCTGGCAGTCGCCGGCCAACCCGGCAAGAGCGATGCCGGTGCAGGGGCCAGTCTCCAACTTGATGATCAGCCATGCACGGTCATGATGAGCGCCACTGGTCTCCTGGCCCGGAGCACACCCGGTGCCATGGAGGTCTGGCAGAGCAGGAGCAATGTCGACGGACGGGCGACCGATGACCAGATTCTGGCCATCTTCCCCACCACCACGCTCTCATCCTATGGTCTTGTCACCTCGGCCGGGCGTCTGGTCACCGCCCAGGTGGCAGACCTTCCACTCATACCGGCCACGGCCAACCTGAGCCTGACCGGAGGGGTCCACGGAAGCGAACTCCTGAGCGGGACCGAAAGCACCGATCCCCTTCCCGGGGAGGAGGCCGTGACGGTCATCGACCTGAAGGGCACCGCCCCCCTGGCCATAGGCACCAGGCAGGGCACCGTGAAGCGCTGGAACCGTGAGGCACCGACAACCATGGACTCTTGGCCTATCATCGATCTGAAGGAGGGAGACGAGGTGGTCTTCGCGGCACCTTCCGACGACAAGGACCGTCTGGTCTTCGTGTCCTCGGATGCCAGCCTCCTCACCTTCCAGGCCGACAAGGTACGCCCTCAGGGGCGCAACGCCGCAGGCATGGCCGGAATCAGGCTGGATGAGGGTTGCCGGGTCAGCACATTCGCCGTGGCGCCCGCCGGCAAACTGGCCTGGACCTACCAGGAGACCGAAGCTGGTCTGACCTCTCAGTCCGGTACGGTGATCCTGACCGTGGCCGGCGATTCGGAGGCACTGCCCGGAACCGAGAACGGCGCAGCCAAGGTGACCCCCCTGGAGATGTACCCGGTCAAGGGACGCGGAACGGGCGGGGTACGCTCCCAGCGCTTCCTGAAGGGGCAGGACACCCTCCTGACGGCCTGTGTGGGTCCCTGGCCGCTTCACGCCTCAACGGCCGCTGGTGCCCCCGTGGAGCTCCCTGATGTGGACATGCGCAGGGATGCCTCCGGTCAGGAGCTGGCCGCACCCATTGCCTACGTGGCCTGAGGCCGTCGGCATCCTGCAGCCATGAAACCGGCGTATTCCAGGCTCAGTAGAGTCGCATGCCGCCCGGACCTGCCGTGAAACCCGCCTGGCGCATGGCATCCGTATAAGGATTGCGCTGCCCCAGGGAAACGCCATTGACGTCCTTGAAGAGGGCTGTGTGAATCTGCGAGCGCCTCAGCCAGGCCGCCAACTGCCTGCAGGCCTCCCCTGCCTGAGAACGGTCAGCCCCCTCGAAGACCAGGATCCGATGCCCCTTGGGGGCTGCATACAGAACGGCCCTGCCACCAATCTGGACCAGGAGGTTTCCCGCCCGTCTGATGGGGCGCAGCGGCTCAAGGATGGCGTCAGCATCTGGAACCGGGGCCGGAGCAGGCCAATCCAGGGCCGATCCGTACAGGTTGGCGGGATCGATTACATCCATGACGATGCCGGGCTGAACCTCTTCGGGCTGCCTGCTCCCACCACCCTGCCAGGGGCGTTCCCGCTCCTCCTCATACCGCCGCAGGTCCTCGATGGTCTCCCGGGAGGTGAACTGGGCACCGCCGAAGTCCTGGACCACCACGCTCCGAATCAACTGTCCGGCATCCTCCATCTGTTGGCAGACCTGATATATGGCGGAGAATCCGCCAGCGCTCTCCCTGGCCTCGGGGAGGACCGATGCCGCCAGTGCATACCGGTCGATCAGGAGCCGTGTGGACTGGACCAGGCGGGAGGCTTCGGCCCCCTGCTCGACCTCAGGCTTGCCGGGTTCCCGATTTGCCTGGTCTGACGAAACGGTCCCCTCGGCAGGCCTGACCAGGGTCCATAGTCCCTGATCCGCGGCCATGATGGAGGCCGATTGAGGCATCGCAGGTGCCCGCCTACCCGGCCGACCAAGGCCTCGCAGGCGGGAGGGGGGCCGTCGGGATGTAGTCGGCTTCGCCTGGGAGAATCCCTGAAGGAGGACCCTGACGGGCGCCATGGAGATGTTGGTCACCCGTGCCTGTCCGACCAGCCGCCAGAGGGTTTCTGCCATGGTCTCGCGGTTCCGCCCTGATCCCGCTTCCGATTCACCGGAGCGACACAGGTTGACCAGGTCCTCGAAACGGTAGGCACCCCCGCCCTGCAAGGCGGCAACCATGGCATCTTCAGGACTACCACCATCCCCCGCCCTCTCGGCCCCCACTTCGTCCCCGTCCCCATGGAGCCCGGGCAGAGGAGGAACCAAGCAGTCGATGTCCTCGACCAGGAAGAAGGCAAGGGAACCCAGTGGCTCCCCACCGGTCTGACCACCCAGCCATACCACCTGGCCGGAGGCCAAAAGACCGTCGAGCAGGGAGGGATTGTAGTCACGGATACGACTGGGGAAGACCGCCGATTCCCAGAGTCCCACGGGAAGGTAGAGCCCCTCGAGTTGGGCGATCACCTCAAGCAGACCATCCTGACCTTGGTAGGGTTCGCGACCGACGGGTCCCAGCCCCTGGTACTCCAGAAGAAAGGCGCTGTAGGTCTCCTGCGTGACGGGTCGGGTGGCCTTACGGGCCTTGGCCAGGGACCGGGCACGCAGTATTCTGAACACCTCCGGGTGAAGCCAGCTGAGCCTATCCTGCCTGGATCCGCCGGCCCCGTCCTCACCCGCGGGTGAGGATCCCGAGCCCTGGTATTCCGGTAAGTCCCTGGATAAGGGCTGTTCCTGAGTAGAGGCCGCCTCCGGGGGCGGGGTCGTGTTGGGCCTTGGAAAATCACCGTGAAGGAGGAGCCCCCGTGATTCCAGTGATCCCAGCTCCCGACGGACCAGGGCCAGGCCCAGCCCCAAGTGCTCGGCCAGCACCTCGGTGCCGAAGGGACCGTGCGTGGCTGCATACTGGAGGACCAGATCATCAAACTGGTCACCGTCTCCGGCCGAGGTGCCGCCCCCGGCCATACCGGAGGGGTCCTGGTCTTCCGTCAAGGCACCCCGGTCCTGATCCTGTTCGAAGGCCCGCCTACCGAAAACCGCCAGGATGCGCTCCTGGTGGCCTGACCAGATCCATTGCTCCTTCCCGGCCATCCTGATCCGCTCAACCCGCTTATCTGCCGCCAGGGATGCCAACATGTCCTGGACCTCGTCGACATCACCGGAGGGACGCATCCTGAGCACGATCCGGTCAAGGCTGAGCGGTCCCAGGACCCTGAGGAGGTCGGCGAGTCCCTCTTCGCCCCTGGCCCCTCGATCCAGGGCCAGACGTTGCAGTTCGGACTCCACCTGGTCAACCACGTCCTGGTCCAGGAGGGCGGTCATGTTGACCCGGCCGATCATGGACTCCAGGACCTCCGGGTCCATGGAGAGGACGGCCGAGTCCCGCTCGGCACGGGGCATGTCGTACTGGTACATGAAGTTGGCCAGATACCCGAAGAGGAGGTTGGAGGCCATGGGCGAGGGGGACTCGGTCCGGGCCTGGACCATCCCTACCCGCCCCGATTCCAGGTCGGTCATGAGGTCGAGCAGGGCAGGCATGTCGTAGACATCCTGGAGGCACTCCCGCATGGTCTCGACCACCAGGGGAAAGCCCTGCTTCTTCAAGGCGGCATCCAGAAGCTGGGAGGCCTTGAGCCGCTGTTGCCAGAGGGGGACCCTCCTGCCGGGTTCGGTCCTGGGCATGTAGAGGGACCGGGCCGCGCACTGCCGGAAGCGGGTCTGGAAGAGGGCGGAACCGATCAGGTGGTCACGGACGGCCTCCTCGATCTGATCCGGCCTGAAGAGGAAGATCTCCTCATCGCTCATGTCCGCATCAGCCTGGGGAATCTGCACGAGGATCCCGTCATCGCCAGCCCAGACGGAACCGTCATACCCGCGCCTGCGGGACAGCCGAGCCGAGATGGCAAGAGCCCAGGGGTCGTGAACCCTCCTGCCGTAGGGCGAGTGCAGGATCAGCCGGATGTCCCCCTCCTCATTGGGGCACCGTTCCACAACCAGGGTCCGATCATCGGGGATCACCCCGGTGCTGGCCTCCTGCCTGGCCAGGAAAGCGGCCAGATTGTCGATCGAATTCCGATCCAGCCCATCGGAGGCCAGACGCTTGCGAACCGGCCCCACAAAGTCGGCCTGCCCAGGGACTGACCGTATGGCTGGTTCAAGGCCACGTCCCAGATCCCTGGCCAGGGCACCGACCCTGGCTCCGAATCCGGGATCCCGACCCAACCCGTCCCCGTGCCAGAAGGGCAAGCGGGCCGACCTGCCCGGCGCAGGAACCACAACCACCCGATCCCGGGTGATCTGCTGAATCAGCCAGGAGGTGGTGCCCAGGGTGATGACGTCTCCCTTACGGGACTCGTAAACCATCTCCTCGTCCAGCTCCCCCACCCGGCGGGGCTTGGAACCAGCCTCCTCCGGGGGCATGACAACGCTGTAGGTGCCGCGGTCGGGTATGGGTGCCGCCTGAGGTCACAGCCAAGCGCTGGGCCCCGGGACGGGCCTTGATCCTGCCGGTCTGCCGGTCCCGGACGAGGATCGGCCGGAAGGCCGTGAACCCTTCGGAGGTGAACTCGCCGCTGAGCATAGCCAGAACCGACCGGTATACCCGCTCATCCAGGGTTGTGAAGGGGGCCGCACGACGGACCAGGGCGTACCCTCCATGGACGCGGCGGCCACGGTCTGCTGGGCCAGAATGTCAAGGGGGTTGCAGGGGATGACGGTCGCCTCGATGTCCCCCTCCTCCATCCCCTCAGCGCTGGCCGTGCCCAGAAGTATCTGCTGGCGGGTCAGGGGAAAGAGCAGGGCATGGGAGACACCGCCCACCTGGTGGTCCGCCCTCCCAACACGTTGCAGGCCCGAGGCGATGGACAGGGGGGCATTGACCTGGACGACCAGATCGACCGACCCCATGTCGATGCCCAGTTCAAGGCTTGAGGTTGCCACCACGCACCGCAGCCGTCCTGCCTTGAGGTCCTGTTCCACCTGGTGGCGTCGCTCCTTGGAGACGGATCCGTGATGGGCCATGGCGATGGCCTGGGCGGGTTCCGCTCCCCCGGACCGCTCGGAGGTGGAGCCGGTAGCGGAGTCATAATGGGCCAGGCCCCTTGCCTCCGGCTGCTCTCCGGAACGGTCCTTGGCATACAGGTCGTTGAGCCGGGCGGTCAGACGCTCGGCCAGGCCGCGGGAATTGACGAAGACCAGGGTGGTCCTGTGGACCGGGACCTGGTCCAGCACAGCCCGCTCCACGGACGGCCATATGGATCCTGCGGCCCTCTGAACGTCGGGATCATCATGCCCGGAAGCCCCACCCGCGGCCAGGTCTTCCATATCGGCCAGCGGTTCGACCAGGTTCAATTCCATGGCGGCGGGAGTCTTGGGCTCGATAAGGGTGACAGGTCTGGCACCGCCCAGGAAGCGGGCAACCTCACTGGGTGGCTTGACCGTGGCCGACAGGCCGATGCGCTGGACAGGTTTCCCCACCAAGGCATCGAGACGCTCCAGACTCAGGGCCAGGTGGGCACCCCGTTTGTTGCCGGCCAGGGCATGGATCTCATCGACGATGACCGTATGCACCCCGGCCAGGGTCCTGCCGACCTTGGAGGTCAGCATCAGGTAGAGGGATTCTGGGGTGGTGACCAGGATATCCGGTGGATGGACGGCCAGGGCCCGGCGTTCGCGGGAATCCGAGTCACCCGATCGGACCCCGACCCTGACACGGGGAGTCTGACCGGCTCCGGACCCGTACTCCCTGGCGATGCCGGCCAGGGGGGCCTGGAGGTTCTTGGCCACATCCGACCCCAGTGCCTTCATCGGCGATATGTAGAGGATACTGACGCTCTTGGCCCCGGACAGCCCCTGCCCGGTACCGGCCTCCCCATTGCTTTTTGCGGACATGAGGGAGTCGATGGCCCAGAGAAAGGCCGACAGGGTCTTGCCGGACCCGGTGGGCGAGATGACCAGGACATCCCGACCCGAGCGAATGGCAGGCCATGCCTGGACCTGGGTGGGTGTGGGGCCATCGGCAAAGGCCGACCTGAACCAGGCCACCGTCTGCGGGGAGAACCCTTCCAGTCCATCCGACATGACCATCACTCCTCCCACTTCCGGCGGGTGGTGTTTGAAGCTCCGGAAGGGAGCAAAAGACTCGACACCGTTTGCACCGTGACCGCCACGCCGGACTCAGGGCCAATCAGGTATCGATCTTGCTTCGATCGAAATCATCGGCATTGTCCACTATGAACTGCTTGCGGGGCGGCACATCGTCACCCATGAGCAGGGGGAATATCCCGGCTGCCCGTTCGGCGTCCTCCATACGGATCCGACGCAGCATTCTGGTCCTGGGGTCCATGGTGGTATCGGCCAGCTGGTCGGCGTCCATCTCGCCCAGACCCTTGTAACGCTGGACATCGGGGTTGTAGTCGATGTGCTGCTTGCGCAGGTCGGCCAGCTTCCCCTCCAGCTCATCGTCCGAATAGGTGTAGATGAACTCACCCTTGTGCTTGCCCGCCAGGGCGATCCTATGGAGGGGCGGCACGGCCGCATAGACATGGCCATATTCGATCAGGGGGCGCATATAGCGGTAGAAGAGGGTCAGGAGGAGGATGCGGATGTGGGCCCCGTCCACGTCGGCATCGGTCATCATGATGACCTTGTTGTACCTGGACTGATTGATGTCGAAACCGGCGCCGGATCCGGCACCGACCACCTGGATGATGGAGGCGCATTCCTTGTTGGTCAGCATCTGGGAGAGCGAGGCCTTCTGGACGTTGAGGATCTTCCCCCTGATGGGCAGAAGGGCCTGGAACATCGAATTCCTGGCCGCCTTGGCCGTACCCAGGGCGGAGTCCCCCTCCACGATGAAGAGCTCGGCGATGTCATCATTGCCCGGCATGGAGTCGGAGAGCTTGGAGGGCATGGAGGCGGATTCCAGTGCGTTCTTGCGCCGGGTGACCTCCTTGGTCTTCCTGGCCTGGATGCGGGCGTGCATCTCACCGACGATCTTCTCCAGGACCCTGCCCGACTGCTCCTTGAAGCCCCGCCTGGCCCCGGTGATCATCTGACCGAACTGGTCATCGGTCATCCTGGTCACCAGGGGCTTGACCTGGGCAGTTCCCAGGACGTCCTTGGTCTGCCCCTGGAACTGGGGCTCGGCGATGCGGACCGTCACCACGGCCACCAGGCCTGCCAGGACATCGTCACGCTCGATCTTGCTGTGGGAATCCTTCAGGTTGACCTTGAGCCTGCGCGCATTGGCCTCGACGGCCTTGCGAACCTGGCGGGTCATGGCGTTCATGAATCCGTCCACGTGCATGCCGCCGCCGGGCGTGGCCACCACATTGACGAAGCTGCGGATGACCGAATCGTAGTCGTTGACCCAGCGCAGGGCTATATCCACCCCGCAGGTCCGTTCCACCTGCTCGGCATGGAGTTCCCCGTCAGGACCGACCTTCTGGGTCTCCTCCTGGTAGGTGGCCTCGCCGGTGATGTGCCAGACATCGCTGACGGGCTCCCCCTTGGAAAGGAAGTCGACAAAATCCTTGACACCGCCGGTGTGGAGGAACTCCTCGACACGACGGTGCCTGACCCCCTCGACCGGTTCCAGCATGGCCTGATCGGCCTGCTCGGTCGGGCCGGGGGCCACGTACCCCTGATCAGGCAAGTCAGAAGCCCCGTCACCCTGATCGGACAAGTCAGAAACCCCGGTCTTCTCTTTGCGCGTCTGAGCCGCGAAGGCCGACCCTGCTTCAGGTTCCTCCCCTGTGGAATCCACCGACGGTTCAGAAGGTGGATCAGAGTCGACGGGCCGGGAGGAATCATGATCAACCTCCAGCATCCGATCCTGGTCCAGGTCGCCCGTCGCCGGCACCTGTTCGTCGATGACCGTGATCTTCAGTCCGGGAACCAGGAAGCTGGTCTGCCTGACCCTGTCAATCAGCTGCTCATAGGAGAATTTCGCGGTGGAGTTGAAAATCTCAGGGTCGGCCCAGTACCTGACCCTGGTTCCGGTCTTGCGCTTGGACACGTTCCCGATGACCTGCAGAGGTGTGGGTCGGTTCTTTCTGGTGCGCTTGAAGGGGGAATCCGGCGTGGGATGCTCGGGATCCACATCCTGATAGACACCGGGATGGCCTTGGTGGAACTGCATCCGGTGCGTCTTGCCGTCCCTGTCGACCTCGACGTCCAGACGGGAGCTCAAGGCGTTGACCACCGATGAGCCTACACCATGCAGACCTCCTGCGGCATTGTAGGAGGCGTTGCCGAATTTGGCCCCGGCATGGAGCTTGGTCAGGACCACTTCAACACCGCTCAGGCCCGTCTTGGGCTCGATGTCGACCGGAATGCCACGACCGTTGTCATCCACCTCGATGGAACCGTCCTGATGGAGAATGACCGTGATCTCGGTGCAGGCCCCGGCCAGGGCCTCATCGACCGAGTTGTCGATGATCTCCCAGAGACAGTGCATGAGCCCCTGGCTGTCGGTGGTGCCGATGTACATGCCGGGGCGCTTACGTACCGCGTCCAGACCCTCCAGAACGGTCAGACTATTGGCGCCGTATGCCTTACCCGTCTCAGCCTTGCTGCCAGCCATTTTCCTCGCTGTCCACCTTAGAAACCGTGGGCAGGCCCCGCACGCCACTCCGGATGATTCCGGGCCGACCCGGGGAACCTGACCTCACCTACCGTCACCCATTTCTAGCAAGGGACCCCCGACAGGCGCCGGGTTTCCCCGCCTGACCTCACTGGTCCAGGAAGTCACGAAGGGTCTGCGAACGCGACGGGTGACGCAGCTTGGACATGGTCTTGGATTCGATCTGTCGAATGCGCTCACGGGTGACCCCGTATACCCTGCCGATGTCATCCAGGGTCTTGGGCTGGCCGTCCTCCAGGCCGTAGCGCATCTTGATGACACCAGCCTCCCTGGGGCTGAGGGTTTCCAGGACCTGCTTGAACTGTTCCTGGAGGAGGGAGAAGGCCACCGCATCCGAGGGGGCGATGGCATCCGTATCCTCGATCAGGTCCCCGAACTCGGAATCGCCGTCCTCTCCCAGGGGTGTGTGGAGGGAGATGGGCTCTCGGCCGTACTTCTGAACCTCCTGGACCTTCTCGACCGGCATGTCCAACTCCCGGGCCAGTTCGTCCGGGGTGGGCTCACGGCCCAGGTCCTGCAGCATCTGGCGTTGGACGCGGGAGAGCTTGTTGATGACCTCGACCATATGGACGGGCACGCGTATGGTACGGGCCTGGTCGGCCATGGCCCTGGTGATGGCCTGACGAATCCACCATGTGGCGTAGGTGGAGAATTTGTATCCCTTGGTGTAGTCGAACTTCTCCACCGCGCGGATCAGACCCAGGTTGCCCTCCTGGATCAGGTCCAGGAAGAGCATGCCACGGCCGGTGTATCGTTTGGCCAGGGAGACGACCAGACGAAGGTTGGCCTCCAGGAGGTGGTCCTTGGCCTTCTTCCCGTCGTTGGCCGCCCACTTGAGCTCACGCCGACGCTTGAATTCCATCCCCTCGCCCTCGGTGTCCAGCAGATGTTGGGCATAGAGGCCGGCCTCGATGCGTTCGGACAGGTCCACCTCCTGCTCGGCGTTCAGCAGGCTGACACGGCCGATCTGCTTCAGGTAGTCCTTGACCGGGTCCGCCGTGGCACCGGCGGTGACCACACGGCGCTTGGGGTTGCCGGAGGGAGTGACATTCTCGTCGTCCTCGGCATCATCGACGACGAAGGCGCCCTTGACCTTGGCGGCCATCTCGTGGGCGGCCTTCCGGTCCTTCTCGGCCTCCTCGAGGACGTCGCGGGCCTCGTCCTCCTCCTCGTCGTCTTCTCCGGGCTCATCCTCCAGCTGGTCCTGGTCCTTGTCCAGCTCATCGGGCTCCAGGTCATCGTCCTCTTCGAGGGTGGTGTCATCGAACTCGTCCTCGCCGGTCCGGTCCTCCAGGGCCGTGTCTTCAAGAGGCCTGGTGGCCTGCTTGCCGGCCTTGGCCGAGGTGCTCTTCCTGGTCGTCTTCTTGGCGGACCCGGCCTTGGCCTCAGAAGGCTTGGAGGAGGATGTCTTGTTGCCGGCGGACTTGGCACTCCCCTTCTTAGAACCTGCCTTGGCGGGTTCCTCCCTGACGGATGCACCGGCCTTGGTGGAAGCGGACCTGGTGGCTGTCGTCTTCTTGGCGGTTGACTTGGCCGCTGTTGTCTTCCTGGCAGAGGATTTCCTGGCTGTCGACGCCGCCGTGGTCTTGTTTGTGTTCCTGCCCTTGGCCTGGGTCCCAGTCTTGGCCTTGCCGCCCTTTTCACTCCGGTCGGTACCGGAAGTCGCGCGGGTCTTGCCCTTCTCGGTGTCCACCTCGGCTGTCTCGACTGACTTGGTGTCCTTAGCGGCCAAATTATCCTCCTGAGATATACCCACCCTGCAAACCGTCCTATGGGCACAGCTGTGGCAAGGTCAAATCCATGACTCAATACAGTGAACCATTTCCGTGGGACGATTATTCCCGATTCAGCCGGATTCCTTCCAAGCCGGCAGGATGCCGTGAATCGTAAGGCTGAGCACGATGGCTGCCAGACTGCACTGCCCGTCATCCTCCAGGGCCTTCTGAGCCGTGTCGGCGGCCTCATCCCCACCCATCCACCAGAGGGCGTAGGCGGCCACGGCCCGGGATTGGGCCTTATGCCCCGGGCACATGAACCGGGCCATCTTGTCCAGAAGAAGGAGTCCTGCCCGACACCTGGACAGGTTGGGATGAAAGCGCCTGTCCTTGAAGGCCGAATCCAGGGTCTCACAGAGAAGGGCGACGTTGTCCGGCCTATGGGGCCGCAGACAAAGATCAAGAAGTCTGGAGAAGTCCAGGTCATCCCTGGTATACATCAAGGAAACGATCAGCCCATCACGGATGGGCAGGGTTTCACCGATCAGTATTCCCAGAACCGCCATGTCCTTCCTGGTCATGCCCCTGCCATCACCCATCCCCCGGGTTTGCTCATCCGCATCGTCCTGATTTGCCGAATCGGATCGGTTGCCAAGACCGGTCAGAACCTCCACCCCGGCCTGGTCACCTGCATCGGCGCACTCACCCGCATCGGTCCGTGCCTCCGTACCGGCCACCTTAAGGACCGAGAACCAGGTTTTGAGTGGCGCCTGCAGCCAGGCCCTGTCGGCCTCCTCGACCCCGGATTCCCTCCTGGTCGCCCGGTACCGGGTCAGAATGGATTCCTTCTGGGATGGGGAAAGAACCTCACGCAGATCCAAGGTCTCGACCCATGCCTCAACTGAATTTCCCTGTGTCATTTATGGCCCCTCCCGACCTGCCGATCTGCTTCCTGCCCGCGGGGATTGCAACCGTGGACCACCGGAACCGCTTGGTTTCGTGTGTACAGCCTGTCATCGGCAGCGGAAGGATGCACGCCTTTACAGGTAATGTGGTCGAGCGTGGCAGCCCATCCACAGGAGGATTCTCCTTTCCCTGAACAAATCAGGCCATCTTCCCGAGCAGTCATGCGACCAGAGTGGAATACCCCTCCTGTCATGAGGAGCCTGATGCCTGGGGATATCTGCGGATAGGCTCATACCTATGGACACCCTCACACCCCAGGCCATCGAAGAGCACATGAGCGAACTGGTCGAGGCCTGCCGCCAGGACCTCCATGACAGCGCAGGAAAAGGCGGTCCAGTCCCCACATCCATCCGCACACTGGATGCGGTCTGGGCCGAAGCGGGTTTGGCAGGCAGAGGCGGCAAACGGCTCAGGGCCCTCCTCCTGTGGGATTCCTACCGGGCGGCCAGCACAAGGGAAGGGAAAACCGACCAGACAGACCAGGCGACCTTCGATCTTGCCTGCGCCCTCGAGGTATATCAGACCAGTGCCCTGGTCCATGATGACATCATCGACAATTCCCCCCTCCGCCGCGGCAGACCATCCGCCCACAGGGTGTTGTCGAACCTGACAGACCCCGGGAGCAAACCAGACCAGGCCACCTCGGCAGAGCGTCCGGCTCCCGGAACCGCAACGCCCAGGGGTCAAGGATTAGGCATCCTGCTGGGAGACCTCCTGGCCACCGCCAGCACCGATATGGCCTCCAAGGCCGCCTCCGCCCTGCCTTCGTGCGGGGAGATACTCAAGACCTTCCTGGATATGCAGACCGCCGTGGAGACCGGACAGGTCCTCGACATGGGCATGGAGGTCATGCCCCTGGACCATCCCGACCAGCTGGAACGGGAGGCCCTGAGGACCATGGGATGGAAGACCGCCTCCTACACGGCCATGGCCCCCCTGGCACTGGGGCTGATGGCAGGCGGCATCGACCCGGACCAGTCCCGCAAGCTGTCCTACGACCTGGGATTGGACCTTGGACTCCTTTTCCAGCTCAGAGACGACCTGATGGACGTGGTGGGCCGCAGCGACCAGACCGGCAAACCCCAGGGCGGCGACATCCTGGAGGGGAAGCGTACCGTCCTCCTGGCCGATACCCTCTCCCTGGTCGATCCGGCTGACGCGGCAAGACTCAGGGAGACCTATGCGGCCCCCCACCGCACACCGGATCAGGTGGACTGGACCCGTCACCTGATGGAAACCAGCGGGGCAGTGAAGAAAAGCCGCCGGCGCCTGGACCGTCTCTCGCAGTCGGTCCAGGCGGGAATCAGCACCCTCAGGCAGGAGCTGTCCATGAACGAGGAACAAGGTTCGATCATCGAGGAGGCCTGCCGCCGTTTTATGCCCGATGCTCCGGCTCCCGGGTATCATGGGCATGGATTTGATGAACAATGAGGCTGAACCGGCCTCCCAGGGACCAGAAGGCCATACGATACCAGCATGAGTGAAGCGGAAGATACGACCAGGGACCGGGTCATCGACGGCCGCTACCGCATCCTGCGCAAGGTGGCAGAGGGTGGGATGGCCACCGTCTATGAGGCTCTGGATGAACGGTTGAACCGCCATGTGGCGGTCAAGGTCATACATACCCAACTGGCCCAGGGCCCGCATCGCGCCCAGTTCGAGCAACGATTCCGCCGGGAGGCACAATCGGCCGCTGCGATAGCCAATCCCCACATCGTCCAGGTCTATGACACCGGCCTCTTTAAGGGACTGGACTATCTGGTCATGGAGTATGTGCACGGTATCAGTCTGCGCCAGGAGATGGGCCGTCAGGGCACCTTCACCCTGCGGGAGACCATGCGCATCCTGGGTGAGATCCTCGACGGGCTCTCTTCGGCCCACCAGGCCGGTGTGGTCCACCGAGACATCAAACCGGAGAACATCCTGATAAACGACCGGGGCCATGTGGAAATCACCGACTTCGGTCTGGCCCGGGCCACCTCCCAGGCCACCCTCTCCTCGACCGGCATGCTTCTGGGAACCGCCGCCTACCTGGCCCCGGAAACCATCGAGGACAACCAGGCAACCACCCAGGGCGACCTCTATGCGGTGGGAATCATCGCCTACGAGATGCTGACAGGGGCGGTCCCCTTCGCCGGTCAGAACCCGGTCACCATCGTCTTCAAACACGTCCACGAAGACGTACCCGCCCTGACCCGGGTCTGTCCCGGCATCGATCCATCCGTTTCGGACCTGGTCTCACGCTTGACCAGGCGTTCCATCGAGGGCAGACCCAAGGATGCCACCCAGGCCCTGACCGAACTGAACAGGGTCCAGCGTGGATTGGAC
Source organism: Bifidobacterium indicum (assembly GCF_036987015.1). NCBI lineage: Bacteria > Bacillati > Actinomycetota > Actinomycetes > Bifidobacteriales > Bifidobacteriaceae > Bifidobacterium > Bifidobacterium indicum. The sequence continues at coordinate 254,185 of NZ_BTXM01000001.1, read as the reverse complement.
ATGCAGGCCCTCCAGTTCATCGTGCCCGCCCCGGAGGTACCTGTGCCAGAGGCCGGTGCTGATGACCTGCAGACGACCGCGGCCGCATCCCGGGAAGCATCAACCCCGGCGCAGACCGACCAGCATGATGCCACCATCGCCATGGACCAGCCGGTCTCCCCTATCTCACCCGTTCCCGTGCCTCCCCAGGAGTCCGGCCGAAACTTGGCAGGAAGCGCGGACCCGATGGGAACCCGCCGGTACCTGTTGAACCATGTCAACCCTGAACGGACCCAGGTCATGCCTGCCATGACCACAGACCAGGCCAGGACCGTCCAAGGCGGGAACGACACCCACGTCCAGGGCCTCCAGACCGGAACAGCACACCTGGCCCAGTATGCGGCAATTCTCCCCGCGGGTTCCGGAAACCCCAAGGGTCGGAAGCATCGCGGCCTGGTTATCACCCTGATCGTCATCCTCGTCATCGCCCTGGCAGGAGGCGGTGGTGGTGCCTGGTGGTACTTCTTCGGCCCGGGCAGCTACCGCATCCTGCCCAAGCCGGATGATGTCGCCTGTGCGCAGGACCAGGACTGCAAGGTGATCGGCGCCGACTTCGCCAAATACGCCCGCACCCTCAAGGTTTCGGGAATCGATGTCGATACCGCATACGACTACAGCGACCGTGTGGCCAAGGGTGCCATCATGGCCGCAGATCCGGATACGGTCGGCGCCCGTGTCAGCAAACGTACCGGTCGGCTCAATCTCACCGTCTCCAAGGGCGTTCGCCGGGCCACGGTGCCGGAGGACCTGCTCACTGCGGGCACCCCCGAAGGCAAGGACCCTGAAAAAGCCTTGAGAGCGGCCGGATTCAGCAGGATCGATCATGACCGGTCCAAGGACCAGTACTCAATGGATGTACCCGAGGGGGCGGCCATTTCAGTGGACCCGGTCCCTGGCACCACAACCCGGCACGATACCAGGGTCACCCTGGTCCTCTCCAAGGGGAGGATGCCTGTGGCCATGCCCGATATCGTCGGTAAGAGCAAGGAAGAGACCAATGCGGCTCTTGAGGCCCTCCACCTCAAAGTCACCTACAGCCAGGACTGGTCCGACAAGGTGCCCCGAGACACGGTGATTTCCGCCTCCCACCAGGCCCAGGAACAGCTCCATTGGGGAGATACCGTCAGCGTGGTGATTTCCAGGGGGCCACAGGTGATCACCATGCCTGATGTCAAAGGCAGGAGTCAGGACGAGGCCACGAGGATCCTGGAAGGGTACGGCCTCAGGGTCAACATCTCCGCCCCCTTGGGCAATCTGACCCACACGGTCCGATTCCAGGACCCCAACCCCGGCAGCCAGGTCAGAGTTGTCACGGGTGACGGTTCGCCATCCGTCGTGACCCTGACCGTGGTCTGAACGATTCGGCTCCGAGTACGGCCACCTCCTCGGCGACCCCTATGGGTCAGTCCTGTACTTCCTTGGCCTGACGCGCCTTGATGACCTGAGCGTAGACGTCCACGTACTGTTGCCCGCTCATCTCCTGAATCTCCTGCATGATTCTGTCGGTCAGGTTCCGGACCTCCTCATGGGTCAGTCTGTTGACCGGAATATAGGGCACGATGATGGGCTTGCCGAAAATGACCCGGGACCTGCCCCGGTGGGGAAGCACACGTCCGGGTTCCTGAAGCTCCCTGGTGCCGATGATGGCCGCGGGCACCACGGTGGTACCGGTCTCGAAGGCCAGCCGGGCCACACCGGTATGCCCCCGGTAGAGTCTGCCGTCAGGGCTGCGTGTACCCTCCGGATGGATGCCGAAGATGTGCCCATGCTCCAGTATGGATCGGGCCGTCTCCATGGCCCCCAGCGACTTGGAACCACCCGACCTGTCGACAGGAAAGACACCCACTGAACTGAACCACCACTTCTTGAACCTGCCCTTGAGACCCTTGCCATTGAAATACTCGGCCTTGCCCATGAAGTGAATCATCCTGGGGCAGGTGATGGGCAGGAGGGCATCATCGATGACCGCCAGGTGGTTGGAGGCGATGATGACGGCTCCGTTCTCGGGAATGTTCCCCGTGCCTTCGACGGTCGGCTTGAACCAGATACGCGCCAGGGGGCCGAGCAGTTTGACGAAGAACCAGTACAGCACAAGGACTCCTTGGTAGCGGATGCCTTCCGCCGAGGTTACGATGGGTACATGACCGAGCACAAGAATAACAACGCCGGGGAACAGTATAACAGCGGGGAGGGAACCGGCGCCGAACAGGGTGACGAGGCCTGGGAGGACTTCCTGAACTCGCACGCCGACGAGTTGGATGCTCTGGAATCATCCAGGACGGCCAAGAAGTTCGAGAAACAGGCCCGCAAGTCCGAGAAACAGACGGCCCTGAAAGCCGAGGACCTGAATCGGGACTCTTTCGTGGGCGGGACCGGGCCCCGTGATTTTCGGGGCAACAGCTGGCTGGACACCGACGAGGTCATGGACCAATCGTCGATCTTCACCCCGCCAAACCCGGACCTGAGCGACCTGGGCAGGAGCCGTATCATCTTCATCATCTTGACTGTATTGGGGCTGGTCTGCTTCCTCCTGACCATCTTCACCCCGCGCTGGTCCGGACTGACCGGCACCCTGGCGGGGCTCCTCCTCCTGATTGGCATTGCCGGGCTGATTATCGACAGGAAGCATTTCCGGGATGCCTCCAGCGGTCTTTTCGATGATGACGATCGCATCTACCGACGTTGACACTGGAGGACCATGCTGATTCATGCCCTGCCGGAGAGCCACCCGGCAGGGCATGAATCAGCATGGTGCCGTTGTCCTGAAGTCAGTTGCATCGACCGGCGCAGGGCTGTATTCCAAGATGGTCGAGATCGCCCGCGGCTCGGATCAGTCCTGGTCCGAGGAAGACCGGGCAGCTTGGGCACCTTGGATCCACTCGGCTAACAGGGAGGCGGCCCTGCCCTGGTCCACAACCTCTGCTGCCAGCTGGTAGGCCTGGCCGAAACGGGTGGTCAGGTCGGTCCCGGGACCGGCGTCGATCTGCGAACCATCAGCAACGATGGCCGATGCGGCATTGAGCAGAGCCGTGGAACGGGAAGGAACGGACTTGCCAGCCAGGAAGTCCCTGACGACATTGGCGTTGAAGGCGGGGTCACCACCGCGCAGGTCGTCCAGGTCGACGGGGTCGAGACCCAGCTCCCTGGCGGGGTCGAACGACCGCTCCTCCACCTGGCCCTGGTGGATCTCCCAAATGGACACCGGACCGGTCGGGGCCATCTCGTCAAGCCCCTCAGCCGAGGTGTAGACCATGCCCTCCTGGCCGCGTGAGGCATAGACCTGGGCCATCATGGGACTGAGCTGGCGCTGGGCGCACCCGATGGCCACGTACCGGGGCCGGGCCGGGTTGGTCAGGGGTCCAAGGAGGTTGAAGACGGTCGGAATGCCCAGGGCCGAACGGACGGGGCCCACAAACCGCATGGCAGGGTGGAAGGTCTTGGCGAAGGCGAAGGTGATGCCGAACCGATCGGCCATGGCCGCCACCTCTCGGGGAGACAGGTCCAAAGGAAGACCAAGCTGCTCCAGGCAGTCGGCTGTTCCGCTCTTGCTGGAAGCGGCCCGGTTCCCATGCTTGACGATCCTGACCCCAGCCGCGGCGGCGACGATGGCTCCCATGGTCGACAGGTTGACCGTTGCGGCCCCGTCCCCGCCGGTACCGACGATATCGGTCACGTCGCCGCTGACCCTCAGCGGTACCGCATGGCCCACCATGGCCTTGGCCGCCCCCTCGACCTCCTGACTGGTCAGCCCCAGGGCCGACTGCATGGCGAGTACGGCGCCCACCTGGACCGGGTCGGCGTTCCCGTCCATGAGATCGTTCATGTACCACTCGGTCTCATCCGAACTCAGGTGTCGACCGGACACCAGCGAGTTCAGGATGGATTTCCATGTAGGTGGCCGCATGATGACTCTTTCCTTTGGTTGGGAGACGTGAGGTGCGTCGCTGTTTGCTCTAGGTTTACTCCCCTGCACTCAACCGCCTCAGGGGCGTCCCATATGATGGTCAACCCTTGACCGGCATATGGAAACGGCCATTACCCATGGGGCAATGGCCGTCCATTGAATCATCAGCCTTGAGGTTCAACACCCGCTGACCGGTACCGTCACTTCTCGTTCTGGCCGTGGCACATCTTGTACTTGCGACCGGAACCGCAGGGGCAGGGAGCGTTCCTGGAGGTACCGGGGAAGGTCCTGCCATCGGCCCAGGGAGAGTGCTCCTCTTCGGCCTTGGGGCGCTTGCTGACCGGAACCTTGCCCTCGGCATGGCTCAGGGGTTCGGGACCGAGCACAGCGGGGCCGGGCTCATTTCCCTCGGATCCGTCCTCATCCTCGGATTCCTTCTTCTCCCTGGCCACCTGGTCGATTTCGGCATCCTCATCCTCGGTGTCGGGTTCCTCAGGCGCCTCGTAGCTGACTTCCTCCGAATCGTCCTCATCTTCTGATGCGCTCTTGCCTTCATCCCGATCGGACAGGTCCTCGCCGTCCTGGCTGGAATCCTGCTTACGGGCAAGCTCCTCGGCCTCCTGGCTGGCGGCGATCTGGGAGAGGTCCACGTTGAAGAGGAGCTGGACGCTCTCCTCCTTGATGGCATCGATCATGGAGTTGTACATCTGATACCCCTCGCGCTGGTACTCGACCAAAGGGTCACGCTGGCCCATGCCACGCAGGCCGATACCGTCCTTGAGGTAGTCCATCTCATAGAGGTGCTCGCGCCATTTGCTGTCGAGGACCGACAGGACCACCTGGCGCTCCAGCTGGCGGGTGCCCCTTTCGCCCAGCTCCTCCTCACGCTCATGGTAGATGTCCTCGGCATCCCCGAGGACCTTCTCCAGGAGGGCCTTGACGGCCTTGTCTCCCTTGGTGCCCTCCAGGGACTTCATGGTCTCTTCCTGGTCCAGGGTGATCGGATAGACCGAGGCCAAGGCCTTCCAGAGCCCGTCCGCATCCCAATCCTTGGGCTTGTCGGAGCCCTTCTGGGCGCCGCGGATATAGGACTCGATGGTCTCCTTGATGAAGCGCATGACATCGTCATGGATATCCTCACCCTGGAGGACGGCCTGACGCTCGGCATAGATGACCTTGCGCTGCTTGTTCATGACGTCGTCATACTTCAGGACGTTCTTACGAATCTCATAATTGCGGGATTCCACCGACTTCTGGGCGTTGCGCACACCCTTGGAGACGCTCTTGGACTCGATGGGCTCACCCTCCGGCAGGCCGGACGACATGACCCTGGCCACCAGCTGGGTGTTGAAGAGCCGCATCAGGTCATCCTCCAGGCTCAGGTAGAAGCGGGACTCGCCCGGGTCTCCCTGACGGCCGGAACGGCCACGCAGCTGGTTGTCGATTCGACGGGACTCGTGGCGCTCGGTGCCCAGAACGTAGAGACCGCCAAGCTCGACGACCTCCTCATGCTCGTCCTTGACCTGCTCCTTGACCTCGTCCAGGGTCTTCGGCCAGAGCTTCTCGTATTCCTCCGGGGTGTCGTCCGGGGAGTAGCCCTGCTCCTTGAGCTGCTGATCGGCCAGGAACTCCACGTTGCCGCCGAGCATGATGTCGGTACCACGACCGGCCATGTTGGTGGCCACGGTCACGGCGCCCTTGCGACCGGCCACGGCCACGACCGAGGCCTCACGGGCATGTTGCTTGGCATTGAGGACCTGGTGGTCGATTCCGGCCACATCAAGCAGGGAGGAGACCACCTCGGAGGACTCGACCGAGGCCGTACCCAGGAGGACCGGCTGGCCCTTGGCATGGCGCTTGGCCACATCCTTGACGATGGCGGTCAGCTTCTCCTTCTTGGACCGGTAGATAAGATCATCCTGGTCCTTGCGGATCATCGGCTTGTTGGTGGGAATCGGCAGGACGCCCAGCTTGTAGGTGTTCATGAACTCGGCGGCCTCGGTCTCGGCCGTACCGGTCATGCCCGCCAGCTTGTCATACATGCGGAAGTAGTTCTGCAGGGTGATGGTGGCGAAGGTCTGGTTCTCGGCCTTGACCTCGACACCCTCCTTGGCCTCGATGGCCTGGTGGAGGCCCTCATTGTAGCGGCGGCCCTTGAGCAGACGGCCGGTGTGCTCGTCGACGATCAGAACCTCGCCGCCCTGGACCACGTAGTCGCGGTCGCGCAGGAAGAGTTCCTTGGCCTTGATGGCATTGTTCAGGTAGCCGATGAGGGCCGTGTTGGCGGGCTCGTAGAGGTTGTCGATGCCCAGATAATCCTCGATCTTGGTGATGCCGGGATCCAGGATGCCGACAACCTTCTTCTTCTCGTCGACCTCGTAGTCCTCGTCACGGTTGAGCTTGGGGACCAGTTTGGCGAACTGACGGTACCAACGGGTCACATCGCCCTCGGCCGGCCCGGAGATGATCAGAGGGGTACGGGCCTCGTCGATCAGAATGGAATCCACCTCGTCAACGATGGCGAAGTGGTGGCCACGCTGGACCAGATCGGCCTTGTCCCAGGCCATGTTGTCGCGCAGGTAGTCGAAGCCGAACTCGTTGTTGGTTCCGTAGGTGATGTCCGCCTGATACTGCTTGCGGCGTTCTGTCGGCTTCTGGTCGGTGATGATGCAGCCGACGCTCATCCCCAGGAAACGGAAGATACGGCCCATGAGTTCGCTCTGGTAGGAGGCCAGGTAGTCGTTTACCGTGACCACGTGGACACCCTTGCCCTCCAAGGCGTTCAGGTAGCTGGGCAGGGTGGCGACCAGGGTCTTGCCTTCACCGGTCTTCATCTCGGCGATGTTCCCCCAGTGGAGGGCGGCGCCACCCATGAGCTGGACATCGAAGTGACGCTGGCCCAGGGTTCGCTTGGAGACCTCGCGGACGGTGGCAAAGGCTTCTGGCATCAGGGAATCAAGGGACTCGCCCCTGTCCAGACGCTCCTTGAATTTCGCCGTCTGGCCTTTCAGTTCTTCGTCTTCCATGGCGGAGATCTTGTCCTCTAGGGCATCGGTCGCATCGGCGACTCCCTGAAGCTTATGGATCTGCCGTCCCTCACCCATACGAAGGACCTTGTCCAAGACTGATACCACGTTGCGCTCCCTACACGTTCATTCAATCCCCCGTTACACCATCATGTACCGACGGAGGCCCAGACTTTCACCATATTACGCGAATGCACAGATTTTCACTAGGCATACCGTGGGCGACCGACGCGATGCCCGGATACGGGTATCCCCGGACCCGTATCCAACCTCCCGCGCCGACCCGAACGACCTCCCTGGAGGCTCGACGAACCCGCCAGCCCGGGCCGTCCAATCGGCCACCCGGAACTGACGGGCCCAGTCGGTATCCCTACCTTGATTACTTCTTGCCCACATGCTCAGGGGTGTCGATTTCGAAGACACCATAGCTCCATCCATGCCTGCGGTAGACCACGGAGGGACGGTGGGTCTCCTTGTTGACGAAGAGGAAGAAGTCGTGACCTATCAGCTCCATCTCATACAGGGCCTCGTCAATGCTCATGGGCTCGGCAATGTGCAGCTTGCGGCGGATGACTATAGGGGTGTCGCCCACCTGGACCTCCACGGACTGACCTGGCTCCAGGTCGGATGCCACGGCATCCTGGGCGCTGTTGTCGGGATCGGGAGCCGACACCTCCTCGGGTCGCCGGGGTTCCTCGGGCAGGACTTCGACCGGCAGGGGGGCATGGTCCAGACCACGACGGTGGTCCTTGCGGCGATCACGCGCACGACGCAGGCGCAGGGTGAGCTTGTCAAGGGCCATGTCGAGGGCGCTGAACTCGTCGGCGCTGGAGGCCTCGGCACGAATCACGGTCTTGCCGGCCAGAACGGTCAGCTCGACCCTTTTGGCGCTATCGGCCTGACGGGGATTGCCCTCATGGGTCAGCACGACCTGAATGCGCTGGGCATCAGGAGCGATGGCTGTTACACGATTCATCTTGCTTTCGACGACTTCACGGAACCGCTGCTTGATCTGGGTGTGACGTCCGGTAATGACGATCTCCATGAGAATCTCCTTGCATTCGTAAGCGGCCGGGCCGCTGGTGCGACGGCGGGAAAAGTCGCCGTCGACTGTATTTCCGATTGTAGCTGAAAAGGATAGACGAACCGGCAAATCCCACCCGTGGTCCTCCGGCACGGCCAGTCAGGACAACCGACACTCCATGGTGCGCACCCATGCGCATATGCAATCAGGATCGGCACCCGTCGCTCGGTTGGGATAGGCTGACCACTCGAGACCTCTCGATGGCCGCGGTCATTCCTCTTGGGAATGGCTGAGGAACTTCCGGGCTCCATAGAGCACGATGGCGGATAACGTCCGCCCAGGGCGACCTGAGAGATAGCGCAACAGAGAACAGACCGCCTGTCCCTAGGGCAGGTAAGGGTGAAACGGCGGTGCAAGAGACCACCGGGCCGCTGGTGACAGCGGTTGCATGGCAAGCCTCATCGGGAGCAAGGCCAAGCAGAAGGCATTCAGGGGTTGCTCGTCCCGCCTTCGGGTAGGCCGCTAGAGCCTGGCGGCAACGTCAGGTCGAGATGGATGGCCATCCTTCCGTCGGATCCATTCGGCGGATGACAGAACCCGGGGTATATGAGAGGTCTCATTTCATTGCACCCCTGCTACAGCCTGGCCTCGACCACCTCAATCGGACTCGACCAGGAGGTCATTGGCCACCCGGGTCAGAAGGGACGGGTCGTGGCCCTTCCGCGATCCGGCACTCCAGAGGCGGCGTTTGCGGACCCGAAGATCAAGACCTTCGGTCCTCTTGGCGACCTTGCGACCCAGCTCGTAGGCGGAGTCCACAAAGAGTCCCTCTTCAGCCGCCTGGGCTATGACCTCCTCGGACAGGGTACGATTCAACCCCTTCCGGGTCATCTCATTGAGGACACCACGCTCCCCCATGGTGCGATGAAGACATGAGCGCAGGAGATCCTGGGCATAGCTGCGATCGTCAAGAAGGCACAACCGGGTAAGCCTGGCTATCACCTGTTCGATGGTCGGCTCATCAAAACCCTTCCTGGACAAGCGCTGCGCCAAGGCTCCACTGGACCGGGCGGCAGCGTCCAAGAGGGTCAGGGCCGCTTCACGACAGGCATCCACATCGTCTGCATCGGCACGGACATCCGGATTCGTCATCCCACCGGCACCAAATCCACCGGCCTTGGGCTCACGTACCGGATACCGGCGCCTGCCCCTGCGCTTGGACCTGGTCCGGCGGCTCCCAGTCTCGTCATCGGCGCTGCCTGCAGCTGAATCACCAGCATGGGACCCCAACCGGCCACATGTATGCAGATGAGCATCCTCCACCCAGGTGTCGGACACAAGTACGGCAGGAGACGGCAGATGCGGTTCCTCCACGGACCCGTGTTCAGACGGAGACCGCTCAGGGGAATTCTCTCCGTGGTCGGCACGAGCTTCCACCTGGGCATGGCCAGTCTGACCATGGGCTCTTCCGGCCTCGTCTTCGGCGAGAGCGGAAGCTTTCTGCTCCCCGGATTGGGGGAGCAGGATCGAATTGGACTTGAGAAAGTCCTCGGCCGAAATCATGGGATCATGCAGCCTGAGCCGTCATTGGGGCACTCTTGGCAGCGTCCGCTGATGTTCCCGAGCCGGGGGCGGCAGGAGACCCGGCATTGCCCTGTATGGACCTGTCCTTGTCTCCGGACTGGGAACCGTGATCGTCCTTGGACTCGGGCATGAGTCCGAAGGCTGCCTTGACCTTGTCTTCGATCTCCTTGGTCAGACCGGGGTTGTCCTTCAGGAACTGACGGACATTCTCTCGACCCTGACCCAACTGGTCACCCTCATAGGTGAACCAGGATCCGGACTTCTTGATGATATTGGTCTCCAGGGCCATGTCGAGGACCGACCCCTCCTTGGAGATGCCCTCACCGTATAGGATGTCAAATTCGGCAATCTTGAAGGGCGGGGCCATCTTGTTCTTGACAACCTTGACCTTGGTCCTGTTGCCGACAGCCTCGTCCCCGTTCTTCAGGGTCTGAATACGACGGATGTCGAGACGGACCGAAGAGTAGAACTTCAGGGCCTTACCACCGGTGGTGGTCTCCGGGCTGCCGAAGAAGACACCGATCTTTTCCCTGAGCTGGTTGATGAAGATTGCCGTGGTGTTGGCCTGGGCCAGGGCGCCGGTCATCTTGCGCAGGGCCTGGCTCATCAGCCTGGCCTGGAGACCGACATGGCTGTCTCCCATGTCGCCCTCGATCTCGGCCTTGGGCACCAGGGCGGCCACCGAGTCGACGACGATGACATCCAAGGCACCTGAACGAATCAGCATATCCGCGATCTCCAGGGCCTGCTCACCATTGTCGGGCTGGGAGACGATCAGTGAGTCGGTATCGACGCCCAGCTTCCGGGCGTACTCCGGGTCCAGGGCATGCTCGGCATCGATGAATGCCGCCACTCCCCCATTGGCCTGAGCATTGGCCACCGCGTGCAGGGCCAGGGTGGTCTTACCCGAGGATTCGGGACCATAGATCTCAACGATGCGGCCGCGGGGCAGACCGCCGATACCCAGGGCCATGTCCAAGGCCAGGGAGCCGGTGGGAATGACCTCGACATCCTGTGCCGGCCTGTCTCCCAGCCGCATGGCCGAACCCTTGCCGAAGTTCTTCTCAACCTGCGCAAGGGCAGTGTTCAAGGCGGCCTGACGACGGGGATCGATCCCGTCCTTCTCTTCTTCCTTCTTCGCCTTGCCACTGCTGCTCTGTCGTGCCATATGGCTCTCCTTTTCCCAAAACGACCTTACGAACCTCAGGCTATCCGCCCTCCGCCCTCCAGGGCAACAGTCCGATCAATGTGGTCGGACGTCAGAAGACACCCGAATCATCTGAGGAATAGTATATCCTGCGATACGAACAAATGTTCGAAACCCTTCTCAGGGAGTGAATCCCCTTCATGGCGACTCCACCACCCGTCAACCCTGCCGCAGGCGATACAACCGATTGACCAGGCCGGAGCAGGCCCCAAATCAGGCAGCAGGCATGGGCGGGGCATTGTGGTCCTTGCCCCACCGCCGGGAATCGGGAATCTCCATCTGATCGCAGAGGACGTTCCATACCACGCGGGGTTCCACGCCCGTGTCAAGGGCCTCCACCACCGTCATGGAATCCAACTTGTTCAGCCGCTGGTCCCGGGCCAGGCTCCGCCCATAGACACGCCCGAAGACCTCTTCCAAGAGCTGCCAGAACTCCCGTTCGCGCACAAGCAATCACCTCCGCTTCAGCTTTCTGCCAAGCCCAGCACCAACCAAGACGCATAGGAAAGGCGTCCGGACTATACGAACCGGACGCCTTTCCTGCACCACATACTTGAGAACCATCTTCCTCAGCAACCGACCTGCGGTCTACATCCCAAACCGAAAGCCATGCAGATGGGGTCAGGAAACCAGGATGAAGAAATCCGAAGGATTACTCCTGGGTCGACTCCAGATAGTCGGCGACCATGCGCAGTGTCTGGGGAACACCCAGTCCCAGGGCATCGGCGATCGAGCTGAGCAGCTCGGAGCTGGCTTCCTTCTGACCGCGCTCCACCTCGGACAGGTAGCCCAGGGATACGCCGGCCTTCTCGCTGACCTCGCGCAGGGTCTTGTGATCACCGGTACGGAGCTCGCGCAGGACATGCCCCAGTGCCTCACGCAGGGAAACCCTATGGGGAGAAACCGCCTGGGTCTCCTTGGTCGAGGAGGCACGCTGCCTGCCCGCCTCCATGCCGTCTTCCTCCATCCACATCTTATTCAGGCTGGCCTGCCGCTCTTCCTTGGCTTTCTTGGCAGCCCTGGCCTTGACCACCTGCTGCTGGGCGAAGACCACAGCACGGCGCTGGGCGGGGGTCAGATCGCGCACACGGGCATTGCGCTCCGCCACCGGTGCGGTCGGCTTGACCTCATACCTTGTGTCGTTTCGAGTCATCACGGTCTCGGTGCTGGCCATTGCAGCCCCTTTCGCCATTTCTTGCTTCCTGTATTCCATTACATAGTGACCAACAGGGATAAAGATGGATTATTCCAGCGGAGGAACCGGAAGGGAGTGTTTGTGACCAAGGTCACGTATAGAGCTGGAGGGTCCTGTCCAACCGGTCGAGCACCTGCATGACGGTCCCCCGCCTGACCTCTTCCCGGTCACCATCGAGATGGAGCTCGTATGAAAAGGTCCGGTAATCATCCACCAGTTCCCGATGCATGGCCGTCGGCTTGACCAGACGCCTGGGCAGGGCGAATCCGATATACACCAGGCCTGCGGGGTCGTCGCCGTCAGGCCCCGGGCCTGCCACTCCGGTGGTCGACATGCCGATCACCCTGCCCTCGCAGTCATACCGGGAGTAGAGGCGGGCCGTGCCCAGAGCCATCTCCTCGGCCACTCGGGGGTGGACCGCCCCATGGATCCTGAGCAGGTCGTGGTTGACCTTCAGGACCGATGCCTTGGCCGCGATATCGTAGGTGACCGACGACCCCAGGAAGACGTCCGAGGCCCCGGGGATCCTGACGAAGGCATCGGCCAGGAGCCCACCGGTCAGGGATTCGGCCGCAGCCAGGTAGTAGCGGGAATCACGGCAGACATCCATGGCCCTGCTGGCGAAATCGTCACATCGCTGCTGCATGTCTGTTGTCATTGGTCACCTCGTCACTCCCCGTAAGAAGGCGGGCAGACCGGGCCATGCCAGACGGGGAATCTGCCCCCACTATACCCCCGGGCGAACCGTCAGGAGCGGGAGGAGGTTGCCTTTGGGCCAACGCCATAGACCCCGACGAGGTACTCCCCACCCGAATAGAGGCAGAGGACCAGAGCCAGGATGATGACCGCCTGGGTAAGGGGCAGGTACCCTGACCAGTAGGACCCCAGGGGGACCATCAGCATCCCCAGACCGAAGCATTGCAGGAGGGTCTTGTACTTGCCGGCCCTGGAGGCGGCGATGACCATTCCTTTCTTGTTGATGACCATGACCCTGAGCAGGGTGATGCCGATCTCGCGAATCAGGAAGAGGACGGTGATCCACCACCGGACCTCGTGGTGAAGGGAGGCGACGATCAGGGCCGAGCAGATCAGAAGCTTGTCGGCTATGGGATCCATAAGCTTGCCCAGCTCGGTCACCTGGTTGTAGCGGCGGGCCATCCAGCCGTCCAGCTTGTCGGTCGAGGCGGCAATGATGAAGAGGATGGCCGCGGTCCAGCGTAGCCCCATATTGTCATGGCCCCAGTCTCCTGCCATGACATCAAGGACGATGAAGACGATGACCAGCAGAATCCGGGTATAGGTGACCAGGTTGGGTGGACTGTTCCACCCGTCGAGAAGCGAGCGCTTCCCACCGGAGGTCGTAGACTCGGCATGCTCCTGCATTACCACTCCTTATTCACAGCTTCTTCCGTGCATCCCAATCCCGCGCTGTAGTGCCATACTAACGGTAGTCCACACCATGCCTGACCGGACCGGAGTTCAGCCATCCGCTTGCCCATCCCCGTCAGGTTCGGACCGGGCCGGACCAATGGTGGACCGGTCACCCCTGATGAAGGCAAGGGCCTCCTGGAGCTGGGAGGGTTGAATCAGCACCTCCCTGGCCTTGGACCCCTCGGACGGTCCGACGATGCCCCTTGACTCGAGGAGATCCATGAGCCGACCGGCCCTGGCGAAGCCCACGCGGAGCTTGCGCTGGAGCATGGAGGTGGATCCGAACTGGGTGGTCACCACCAGCTCAGCCGCCTGGAGGAGCTCGTCCATGTCGTCACCGATCTCCTCCTGGATCTCGTTCTTCTTCTCAGCCGTGTCGGCCATCTGCTCGATGTCCTCACGGTAGTGGGGCTTGCGCTGGGTCCGTACGTAGTCCACCGCCTTGCGGATCTCGGACTCGGAGACCCAGGCCCCCTGCACACGGGTGGGCTTGGCCTGACCCATGGGCAGGAAGAGGGCATCGCCCTGGCCAATCAGGGTCTCGGCCCCGGTGGCATCCAGGATGACCCTGGAATCAGTGGAGGAGGAGGTGGCGAAGGCCAGCCGGGAGGGGATGTTGGCCTTGATCAGGCCGGTCACCACATCGACCGAGGGGCGCTGGGTGGCCAGGATCAGGTGGACACCGGCCGCACGGGCCAACTGGGTGATGCGCTGGATTGAGCTTTCCACATCGTTCTTGGCGACCATCATCAGGTCGGCCATCTCGTCGACCACCACGACCAGGTAGGGGTAGGGAGCCACCTTCCGGTTGGACCCGGCCGGGGCATGGACCTTGCCCTCACGGACGGCCTTGTTGAAGTCCTTGACATGACGGAATCCGAAGAACTGGAGATCGTCATAGCGGGCGTCCATCTCCTTGACCACCCACTCCAGGGCCTGGGCTGCCTTCTTGGGGTCGGTGATGATCGGGGTCAGGAGGTGGGGGATGCCCGCGTAGGCGCTGAGCTCGACCCGCTTGGGATCCACCATGATCAGACGGACCTGCTCCGGTGTGGCCCGCATGATCAGGGAGACCAGCATGGAGTTGATGAAGCTGGACTTGCCCGAACCGGTGGCACCCGCCACCAGGAGGTGGGGCATCTTGGTCAGGTCGGCAGTGACGTAGTGACCCTCCACGTCCTTGCCGACGGCCGTCATCATCGGATTGTCATCGCTCCGGGCCTGGTCCGAACGCAGGACGTCGCCCAGGTGGACGATTTCACGGTCCACGTTGGGGATCTCGATACCGATGGCCGATTTGCCGGGAATCGGTGAGAGGATACGCACATCCGAACTGGCCACGGCGTAGGCGATATTGCGCTGGAGATTGGTGACCTTCTCGACCTTGACCCCGGGTCCCAGCTCCACCTCGTACTGGGTGACCGAGGGGCCACGCAGGAAACCGACCACCTTGGCGTCTATGTCGAACTGACGGAAGGTGGTTTGAAGGGCCCTGATGACGTTCTCGTTGGCCTGGGTCCGGGTCGCATGGGGCTTGCCCCTGGACAGGAGATCCGCGCTGGGCAGGACATAAGGAAGGGACTCGTCAACCGGTACGTCCGGACGGTCCGATTCAGCAGGAGAATCGTCCCTGTCGGTAGCGGCAGGCGACTCCACCTGGCCCATCCGAACGGTGTCCGCTGCGGCCGCAGCGGCGGCCCAGGGGTCGGATGCCCCCACCCCGGACAGGGCTGCGGGACTTACCGGCATCTGCCCGGTGGCGGGATCCTGGCCGGCATCACCCTCGTCTCCCGCAGGATCCGCCCCAGAACCGAACCCTCCGGACAAGGGCAGATCATCTGCAGTGGACCCATCCACATCAGGAGAGGAACCATAGGGATCCACCGGGGAGTTGGGCAGGTTGGCCGCGTGGTCAAAGGGATCATCCGCCTCATAATGCTCCAGGCGGTCATCGTCCTTATCCGCACCCCTCCGGTGGAAGAGTCGCTGGAACCAGTTTCCTTTGGAGGGCTCGGCGGGGGCGGCCTCCTCCTGGCCATCCCCCTCGTGGGTGGGAACACCCGGAGCCAGATCAAGGGTGCCGTCCTCCAATCGCACCTCGTTGGGGAAGACCCCGGTCTGCACATCATCCGGCTTCGCTCCCCCGCCTTTGCTGAAGAGGGCGCGGAACCAGTCGAAGATGTCCCGGACGTGAATCCGGAAAATCAGCATCAGGGCGAAGAGGGCCACGATGACGAAAAGAATGACCGCAAAGGCCTTGGAAAGACCCCATGCCAACGGCGAACCCAGAGCGAACCCCAGGAGGCCACCGGAACCGCTGACCGCCTGGAAATCAAATCCGCCCTGATCCGACACCATGATGGCGTCCATGATCGAACAGACCGACCAGAGGAGGATGAAGAGGCCGCCGATGACGTGGGTGTTCCCGGATTCATGACCGGCATACCGTACCAGCCTATAGGCCACGATCAGGAGGACCACGGGCAGGATGATGCTGCACAGACCCAGGGCCCCGGAGGCCACGATATGCAGGCCGCGCCCCAGGAACCCGTCGACCCGGAACCACTCACTGGCACAGAACAATACGGCGACAATGACCAGGATGAAGCAGATCCCATCCTTGCGGTAGGCCGGATCGTACTCATCACCCGTCTGTCCGCGGATCAGGGAGCCGATTCCCCTGGGCAGGGCAAGCAGGACCTGGTGCCAGAGGGCTTCCTGGGGTTGGTTCGACCCCGAGGACCGGCCGCCCTTCCTGGCGTCTCCGGACTTCGATAAGCCGGGTCGGCCCTTCCTGTCTGTGTCTTGCTTTTGTGTCATAACGTCTTTCAGACTACCCAAGGCTCCACCCCGGCGCAGTCGGTATGGCCAGCGTCCACAAAGAATTCAGACTGGGCGTCCGGTGGCGCCACCCGGCCGCCGGTACTAGCATCAATGACATGACACCTGCCGAACGCGAGAGCTCAATCGCCTTCGCCCGCCGCAACCTCCTGATCGACGGACTGGAGCCAAGCGCCCGGGCCATGGGGTTGGCTGCCGCCTATTCGGCCGGGGACATCGATGAAGATGCCCTGATCAAGCGGCTGGATGCGGGGGACGAAGCACCACGAGCATTGAAAAATGAACGAACTGCAGACTTGCCGACCGATGCGGTCTTCGTCAGGACGGTCCTGGTCTGCCGGCATCCGTGGACGGCCAGCAGCGATCTGGATGAACTCCGGGCCATCCACATCCGCCTGTTCGGGGGCCTTGGGCCCTGGGCCGGCCGGCTACGGACGGCCGACCAGATCTCTTCTTCATCCAAGGGGTACTTTCCCCCTGCACTCCTGAACCAGGGGGCGGCCAGTATCGGCAGCGGCCTGGCCTCCGAACGGAACCTTACCAGCCTGGACAGGCCCGACTTTCGCGACAGGCTGGCCTATTACTATGACGAACTGGGTTTTCTCCACCCATTCGACCGAGGCAATGCCATGACCCTGCGCATCTTCGCATCCCGTCTGGCCCATGATGCCGGCTGGGACCTGGACTGGGGCACGGTGGACCGCCACGCCTACCAGGAGGCCACCCACCGGGCATATCTGGGCGACCTGTCTGGGCTCATGGCCCTTTTCGCCGCCATCATCAGACCGGTCAATCCGACCAGGATCTTCCTGATCGCCGGATGGGACCAGGGTCCGGCCCACTGATTCATGAGGCTGCCCCCCTCGACCCGTCCCGTCCAACCGGGAAATCAGCGACTCGGTCAGCCCACGGCACCGGTGAATCGCCACAACAGGACCGGAACCGGTTCTGCACCATTGGAAAACAATGCCCCTGCCGGACGCGAAGCACGCAGACCGGCAGGGGCGATGAACGGGTGGTG
The DNA here is from genome assembly GCF_036987015.1 of Bifidobacterium indicum. Lineage (NCBI taxonomy): Bacteria > Bacillati > Actinomycetota > Actinomycetes > Bifidobacteriales > Bifidobacteriaceae > Bifidobacterium > Bifidobacterium indicum. The sequence goes on along the minus strand of NZ_BTXM01000001.1, from coordinate 236,913 downwards.
AGTCAGATCTCACTGACCTTGAGCAGGGACTTGATGGCCTTGCGCTGGTCCATGGCCCGATAGGCATCGCGGATGTGGTTCAGGTCGAAGCTGGCCGTGAAGACGCGGCCCGGGTTGATCTTTTCATCCAGGACCTGGTCCAGGAGACCGTTCACGTCGTAGGTGTGGACGGTGGCGGATCCTCCGCGGACGCCGATGTTGTGGTAGAAGGTCTCCAGAGCGGGAATGGTCACGTCGTGGGGAACCCCGACCCTGCCCACAATGGCACCCGGACGGGCCATGGCGAAGGCGCTCTCGTTGGCCTCCTGGGAACCGACGCACTCCAGGATGGCATCGGCACCGTATCCACCGGTCAGGTCCATGACGGCCTGCACACCCTCATCGCCCCGTTCGGGGATGATGTCGGTGGCCCCGAAGGCCTTGGCCAGCTCCTGCCTATCCTGGTGGCGGCTCATGGCCACCACCCGCTCGGCCCCGCGCAGCTTGGCGGACAGGACCCCACACAGGCCCACGGCCCCGTCGCCGATGACCACGGCGGTGTCACCCTGCTTCACTTCGGCGCTGACCGCAGCATGGTAGCCGGTGGCCATTACGTCGGACAGGGTCAGGAGGGAGTCCAGCATCCCCTCGGAGAAGTCCCGGGCACGCTCCACCCCACCAGGCACGACCACCAGGGTTCCGTTGGCTTGGGGCACGCGCAAGTACTCGGCCTGGGCACCCATACCCGGTGCGCCGCCGAAGAAGCCCCCGTTGGGGCAGCCGGACTCAAAACCGGCCTTGCAGACCGGGCAGTGGCCACAGCTGAAGGGGAAGGGGACGATGACGAAATCACCCTCCTTGGCTACGCTCACCTGGTTTCCCACCTCTTCGACCAGACCGATGGCCTCGTGACCGATCGTGCTGCCCGGTGCCATGTCGGTCAACCCGCGGTAGTACCAGAGGTCAGATCCGCAGACGCAGGCACGCACCACGCGAACCACCGCATCGGTGGGTTCCTGAATCTCCGGCCTGGGCACATCCTTGACCACCAGGCCGTCCGCACCCGTTCCCTCGAAAATCACTGCCTTCATGACTGCCTGCTCCTGTCTGCCGACTTCCTGTCAGCCTGCCTGCCTGTGTTGATCCTGTTGACTGCGCTGGACCGGGCCGCCTCGATGATGGAGGACCCCCGGTCGAGAATCTGTGCCGCACCACGCTCATCATGGTCGCGGACGTGCTGCCAGTAGTGGACCTTGACCTCCACATACCGACGCTGTGCCTGAAGGCGTTCGATCTCCACATCCAGACGGCGACCCTGCTCCGCCATGAGCTCCATCTGCCGCCCGGCCCGTTCGGCACCCTGGCTGCGGTTGGCCAGGTACTCCTTCATGTTCTCCAGGGACATGCCGGTGGCACTCAGGCAGGAAACGGTCAGCAGGAGGTCGATGTCCCGGTCGCTGTAGGACCGATGTCCGCTGGACGGGTCCCTGGCAATGGGTGGGATGATGCCGATGGACTCGTAGTATCTGAGCGTGGACTCCGGAAGGCCGGTCATGAGCGAGGCCTGGCGGATGGTATGCCAGCGAGTGGGCCCCTCCTGGTCGGACTGGGCGTGCCCTGCCTGGGGTTCGACTTCCGTGATGCTTGTCATACCCGTTACCCTAAGAACTTCGAGTACTTGAAGTCAACACGGGTGTCGGATGGATTCCTCCCCCAGAGAACCCAGAGGATGCCTGGTGCCGGGAAGACCCGCATCCCGGTCGGCCTCCAGATCGGCACGGTCGAAGTCGCCCTGGTCGGCCCGGTCCACCAAGGCCAGGGCCTGAGCGATCAGGTCGGGGGCCAGGGCATCCAGCCAGTGGATTCTAGGGTCACGCCCGAACCACCCCATCTGCTTACGGGCCAGTCGCTTGGTCTTCTGGGCGATCAGGACAAACGCCTGATCCTCATCGATGCGCCCGTCCAGGTAATCCTCGATCTGCGGGTATCCCAGCGCCCGGGCGGCCGTGGTGCCCAGATGCCCACGAAGATGGCTGACCTCATCGACCAGGCCCTTGCGGCGCATTTCCTCGGTCCTCCGATCAATGCGCTCGTCCAGTTCCCTCCTGGGCAGGTCCAGACCTATCTGAACAGCCGGCAGGAGGTAACGGTACCGGGGCAGACTGGCGGAATAAGGACGGCCTGTGATCTCCATGACCTCCAGGGCCCGCACCGTGCGCCGGACATTCCTTGGATCCATTCTGGCGGCCGCCTGGGGATCTTTCTCCTCAAGCTCCTTGAAGAGCAGACCCGGCCCCTCCTCCGCTGCGCGATTCTCCAGCCTAACCCGCACCGCCCGGTCAGTCCCGGGGAAAGAGAGGTCATCGATGACGGCTCGGGTGTACAGACCCGACCCGCCGACCAGGATGGGCCTGACCCCCCGCCCACGCAGATCACCTATCAGGGCCCGGGCCATCTCCTGGAACCGGGCCACACTCATGGCATCCCAAGGGTCGATCACGTCAATCAGATGATGGGGAACAGCGGCCCGTTCCCGGGCCGTGGGCTTGGCCGTGCCCACATCCATTCCCCGGTACATCTGGTAGGCATCGGCATTGATGATCTCGACCTGCTCGCCGCGCTCACGCAGGGCCAGGGCCAGGGCCACCCCCAGGCCGGTCTTGCCCGAAGCGGTCGGGCCGACGATGGAGACGATCCGCCGCCGGGTGGATACCTCCGCCTTATCTGACCTCATAGACCTGGCCGGCTTCCGGGTCGGGATCGGCAATCAGATAGTGAGGCCCGCAGTCCGTAACCGTACAGGTGACCAGGTCGCCCACCTTCGGTTCCGACAGACCCCGGGGCCGGCCGATATGGACCAGGACGCCGGTCCGTTCACGCCCGGTCAGGCGATGCGTGGTCCGGTCGTGCCTGCCATGACCTCCCTCGACCAGGACCTCCACCTGCCTGCCGACAAAGCCCTGCATCTGCTCCTGGGTGATGGACTCCTGAAGGGCCTGGAGACGCTCGAATCTGTCCTGGACAACCTCCTTGGGCAGCTGCTCCAGCCCGGCCGCCGGGGTGCCCGGCCTGGGCGAGTATTCGAAGATGAAGGCCGATGAGAACCGGGCCTCCTCGACCACAGACATGGTCTCCTGGAAGTCCTCCTCGCTCTCCCCGGGGAAGCCGACGATGACATCGGTGCTGATCTGGGCATCGGGCATGGCCCGGCGCACCTTGTCCAGGACGGAGAGGAAGCGTTGGGACCGGTAGGAACGCCTCATGGCCCGCAGGATCCGGTCGGAACCGGACTGCAGGGGCATGTGCAACTGGTGCATGACATTGGGCGTCTGGGCCATGGCGAGAATCACATCATCGGTGAAGGCGGCCGGATGGGGCGAGGTGAACCTGACCCGCTCCAGGCCTTCGATCTGCCCGCAGGCCCTGAGCAGTTTGGAGAAGGCGAACCTGTCTCCCACCGACCACCCGTAGGAGTTTACGTTCTGACCCAGGAGGGTGACCTGGCGGGCTCCCCCATCGACGCAACGCCGGATCTCCTCCAGGATGTCGCCCATGGACCGGTCACGCTCCCTGCCACGCACGGCAGGGACGATGCAGAAGGTGCAGGTGTTGTTGCATCCCACCGAGATGGAGACCCAGGCCTGCGAGCGCGAGGCACGGACCGTGGGCAACTGGCTGGGGAAGACCGTCAGGTCGTCCGCGACCTCCACCTGGGGCCGTTCGGTGGCCTCGGCCTGGTCGAGCAGCTTGGGCAGGGAACCGATGTTCTTGGTGCCGAAGACCGCATCCACCCAGGGAGCCGTACGGGTGATCCGGTCGCGGTCCTTCTGGGCCATGCACCCTCCCACGGCGATGCGGGTGTCGGGCTTGTGCTGCTTGAAGCGATGCCATCGCCCGATGGTTCCATACATCCGTTGGGTGGCGTTGTCACGAACGGCGCAGGTATTGAGGACCATCACGTCCACCTCGCGACGCTCGATCTGCTCGTGGCTGGCCGGCCGGTATCCCTGGGCCTCCAGGACCCCGGCAATGCGCTCGGAGTCATGCTCGTTCATCTGGCATCCCAGGGTGTGCACGTAATAGACGCCCCGGTCCGCCACCGCCCTGTCAGCCACCCTGGCGGGTCCCACGCCCTGTCCTGTCTTCATAAGCCCGATTGTATCCACAGGCTACGTCCAGGAAGCCATCGCAGCATGTGCGTACCATGGTGGTGTGTCTGATGAAGGACGGCCTGGGAGGTTTGTGTGATACTTGACCGGAACAACACCATGAGTGCATCCGAGATGAGACAACGGCTTGCGGACCTGGATGAGCAAAACCGCCCCAGCCTGGACAAGGACGAGATCGTCGAATTCGTCAACCTCATGCAGACATATGAGGGGGCCATGTATGAGATTTCGACCAAGTTGGACGTTCTGGACACCGAATTCCAGGTCAGGTTCAGCCACAATCCCATCCACCACATGGAACGCCGCCTGAAGAGCGTGGACTCCCTGGTCGGCAAGCTCCGCCGCAAGGATCTGCCCGTATCGATCGAGTCGGTCCGGGACCATATCTTCGACGTGGCCGGGGTCAGGGTCATCTGCAACTACCGCGATGACGTATATTCGGTCTCCCGCTATCTGTCGGACCAGTCCGATATCCAGGTGCTCAGGGTCAAGGACTACATCCGCAACCCCAAGCAGAACGGATACCGCTCCCTCCACGTGATCTACGCCGTGCCTGTCTTCCTGACCTCCGGCCCCCATTACACCCCTGTCGAGGTGCAGTTCAGAACCATCGCCATGGATTACTGGGCCTCCCTGGAACATCAGCTCCGCTACAAATCGAACCTGCCCGACAACCGTCTGGCGGAGCACTCCCAGACCCTGCTTGACTGCGCACGGTCCCTGCAGAACATCGAGGTGCAGATGCAGTCCATCCACCGCGACATCTCGGGGTCGCCCCAGGAGCAGGAATCGGATGACGCCGCCATCCGGGCCGCCAAGTCCAACCTGGCCAACGGTTCCGACATGCGAATCGGCGGCCGTCTTCAGGATTCCGCCGAACGCTGATCCTGAAGACGGAACAGACGGCAAGGCCGGGTGGAAGTTCACCAACTCCACCCGGCCTTGTCCTGCATACGGCCTCCATGCCTGCCCCACTCCGTGGAGCGGTCGTTCAGGAGTCAACACACATAAAGGGGAATCAGAAGTCGAAGTTGTCCGGATCGCTACCGTGGCGGACTCCGGAATCCATGGCGGAGATGGTCCTCATATCATCCTCGTCCAGGACGAAGTCGAAGACCCGGGCGTTCTCCTCGATCCGCTCCTTGTGGGTGGACTTGGGGATGACGATCAGACCCCGCTGAATGTGCCAGCGGAGAATGACCTGGGCCGGGGACCGATCGACCTTCCTGCAGATGGCCTCGAGCCTGGGATCGGTCAGGACGGATCCGCCCGTGCCGCCCAGCGGGCTGTAGGCCTCGACATCCACCCGGAGTTCCCCGTGGCAGTAGTCGATCAGCTCCTGGTTGACGAACTGGGGTGAGGACTCGACCTGGTCCACGGCCGGCTTGGTGGAACTGATGGAATGAAGCTCCTCCAGGTGGTGCTTCTGAAAGTTGCAGACCCCGATGGCCCGCACCCGGCGCTGGGTATAGAGCTCCTCCATATCCTCCCAGGCCTGCTGCCAACCCTCGGCAGGCCAGTGAATCAGGTAGAGGTCGATGTAGTCGGTGCCCAGCCTGTCCAGGCTCTCCTCGAAGGCCTCCCTGGTCCGACCGGCACGGATGTCGTCGTTCCACAACTTGGTGGTCAGGAAGATGTCCCGGCGCTTCAGCCCGGAATCGCGCATCCCCTGCCCCACGGACTCCTCATTGCCGTAGATCATCGCCGTGTCGATGTGGCGGTACCCGGCCTGGAGGGCCCAGGTCACCGCCTGGCTGGTGGCCTGCCCGTCCGGGGTCTGGAAGACGCCCAATCCCAGCTGGGGAATATCAACCCCATTGTTCAGGGTGATCATGGTGTCGGTGACGTTTTCACTCATACGGTTCCGCTCCTTGCTTGATTGTATTGAGCATGTAAACACAGTCTAAGTTCAATTACGCTTACTAACCAAAGACAAAAAATGACATCAAAAACAAAGTAGGCGCTTTAAAGAGCCCAAGCACTCGTAACTGTTTTACCTTGCCAATTAGACAACCTTTACCGTTATAAGAGAACGATATTGAATGCAAATACCCGCATGCCTGCCACAAGGTATACTTGATATGTGTGCACTTCAACTGGACGCCCCATTCCTGCAAGTAAGGTCAATCCCGGTGAGGGGAAACTTCCACGAATAGTAAGCCTTTTTTCTGGCGCGGGGGGCCTTGATTGGGGATTCCAAAAAGACAACTATGAAATAATCTTTGCCGTTGATAAAGATCCAGACGCTGTTGCTACTCACAAGAATGCCTTTCCTCAAACCTTCTGTGAACAAGCTGACCTTGTGGAAATGGGAGCAACAAAATTAGTCAAAGAAATTGCCAAGCACCTCACCCCTGGGGAATCGATAGGTGTTATAGGTGGGCCACCTTGTCAAGGATTCTCTCGTTCCAATACCAAATCCACAGCAGATGATCCCCGCAATCAATTACCAAGTTTATATCTGAATATTGTAAGTGAATTAGCCGCAAGTTATAATGTTGAGTTTATTGTATTTGAAAATGTTATTGGCATTAAGGACAAAAAGCACGAAAAAACGTTCAACGGAATTATAGATCAATTGCACAAACTCGGGCTGCATCAAGTTGTGAATGAACTTGATGCTTATAACTTTGGCGTACCGCAGCATAGGAATCGAGTTATTATAGCTGCCTTTGAATCCGAGACAGCGTTAAAAGCCTTTAAGCCTAAGCGTGAAATAACCGGCAATAAAACAGTACGAGAGACAATAGGCGACCTACCGAATCCATCGTTTTGTTGCCGAGGTAAAACTGTAGTGAATAAATTCCATCCAAACCACTGGACGATGCAACCAAAGTCTCCACGTTTTACCAACCCCGACAGTTTTTCAAACCAAAGTCGCAGCTTCAGAAAACTGGATTGGGACAGACCAAGTCCTACTGTTGCATATGGTCACCGTGAAATACATGTACATCCGAATGGGAAAAGGCGCCTAAGTATCTATGAAGCCTTACTGCTACAAGGCTTCCCGACAGAGTTTGAGCTGACGGGCAGCTTTTCTGCGCAAGTACAGCAAGTATCTAATGCCGTACCACCACCACTGGCGTATGCTCTAGCAGTCGCAATACAGCGAGCACTGGAAGTTGCGTGAAATGCAATTTGAAATGGCTGAAGAGCAAGATAGTTGTTTTAGGGCGACACCATGGGTTAACCAATTCCTGAATCTTGGAATTCAGTCATATAAGTTCTGTTTTGAAACAAATGGCATCCAGCCGAATGAGCAACTGATTATTGCAGTTTCTATACCTGTAAGAGATTTAGCATCTGTGCTAATCGCTACTGGATGGATGATGAAGGCATTCAAACCAAGCAGCGCTTCCGTCCAAGTCTCCCTCGAATCAATAAGGCCGGGTTCCTTTGTCAGAATGGCAACAAAAGACTATATAGTTGTTGGCAAACTACTTCGTCCCACAGTCGATCGTCTTTCTGTAGATGGAAGAACTTTCAAGACAAGCGTAGTCAAAGCAATAACACCCATAGACGAGACAGAACGTACCGGCAAGTACGACCTTCCTCCTGTTCCCTCATTCGGCCCCTTTACCAATTCGGAACAAGCGTGGATTTCGTATTTGTGCAATCCACCTCAAGGACTTACCTTAGTGGGCAGCAAAAGCAAGTTCAAAGATGAATTCGAGACACTAATTACCAGCAATGATGATACAAACTCGATCATCCGCATAGGTAGTATCGTGCTGCCGAAATTAGAGGAAAAGACCGCAACTGCAACCACTCGACTCTTCACGTCTGAAGAACTGACGCAAATCGAAGACATTCACAAATGTAAAACAGCGATATTCGATGGCACATCTGCTATCCATCAACTCGATGAGATTGATTGCCCCTTAGCAATCACCATCCTGGACCAAAGCGTGATCAATGAAAAAGCTACTGATTTTCTTTTACAAAAGCGCAATACCCGAGGAACACCAATAAGTCTGGAAAAAGAAATGTCCTGGAAGCCCACGGAAGGTATCAGAGCTCTGGCTTTTAAGGTACCACGATGAATAAACTGGAAACCATCAACGCTAAATACCGACTTGCTGACAACCCACATACTCTAGACATCGAACTTATACCAGTCTTTGATGATGTTGGCTCAAAAGTCGACCAGGTACTACGACAATTAATCATCTCGACTAAAGATTCAGAGTTGACTTTAGAACTTATTAATACAGTAAAAGCACTCAGAAGTCGCCTGATTACTGATATTCAACCCTCGGAATTCAACCCGCGGGTAGCCTATGCTGCGGATACTGCCGTTGAGGAAATAAAGAAATGCCACCTCGGTGTTAACACTGATACTCAACAACTTTTCGATTCCATAGAAAACCTATGCAACTATGTAAAAACGATTCCTTCCCCGATAGGTTCAGCTTTAGAAGATTGTATAAGAGAAATTGGCGAAGAGAATTGCGCTGTGCTTACTTCCAGCAAAGTAACGCAGTCCTCGGTATCTTCATGGTTTCAGTCGAAAGGCATTTCCACGCAGATCTTTTGCAAAGGAGATTTATCGGAAGTCAAAGATAACCTTGAACAACTTTACGTAGTCGGTCCTCCATTTTTTTACCCAACTTCATTATTATATTCACCCGTAAGTTCGCAGCTTACATTTCTTATGCCATCATGGTTCAAGATGCTGGACCTGCCACAGTCGCCTATGGACGAATTCTCTGAAGGCTTTATCCAATTACAACCAAAGAAACATCCTATGGGGCAAAGTCATGGGCTAGAATCAGATGAAAGGGTGGAAACCACTCCTCTATCTGAACAGGAACTACTCCCACAGCCTTACTGGCAAACATCTGAAATAAACAACACAGATTGTGGTGAAAATGATATAAAAGCTCACCTGACTATTCTCAGTGGGGATTTTGCCTGCTACTTAAGCGAACAGGACGAAGTACAGACGTTTGATCCGAATTCCACAACTGGAAGCCGACTCTCGAGGCTACAATTCGATATGTTGTGTCCTGGCGCTTTCCTTATTTTACGACATGATGAATATGGGCAAGGTTCCCTCTATGAAGAAGCTATAAACAGCTTTGGTGATAGGTCTCACGACATTCTGAGCACACAGTCTATTTGGAAAGAAGCCCTGCGGAAGTTGATTTCATCGCACAACAAGCAGCAGGTTGAGGAATTACTGAGAAATGCTCAAATCCATGCCTATACCCGAGCGGAAGAATGGGTTGCCACTGACGTGGATAGACCACAGCGCTCGATGGATTTCCGTTTGCTATTGAGACTTCTCAATTTGCCTGATCAACGTTATTTCGATAACGCGACACAGCTGCGCAGTAAACGACTAAGTCTGGGGCGGGAAGTACGACGTGCTTTGGAAAATGAGCTTGTTAATATCCCCTCCTCAACTCTCAAACAACTCGGGAGCAACGGCTACATCGAACTCAGTCCGAAGCAGGCGCAATTAAGGAATATGGTTGTTGCAAAGGTGCTGGCTATTTCTCCCTATGAACAAGTTGTACCTCGTCAAAAAACACATACCGCATTCTCACACGTCACAACTTGGTCAAAATGGGTAGAAGTGTGAGATACGGCTTTCAAGTTTGAATTGAACCTCAACTCTGTCATGTATATTGATTGTAATTGTTTTAGTCGTTGGCTGATTGGAGCACCATGGCGGGGGAAGAAGCACGTAAAATAATCGAGTCAGCAATCCGCAGAGAGTTGTACGGCCCAGACGACATCGACACTTGTTATGGAACTCCTTTAGATTGTTCTAGCGGTACTGTTGAATTCCTATCTAATGAAGAAACTGGTTCCGTCTATTACGACCAATCAACGGGACAAGAGATTCTGACACACAGCGATCCCCTACATCGATATGGAGTAGGAGTCCTGCACCCGGCATGTGCAAGCAAGGATAACCAAATCGATGAAGAGACCCCTATATGTGGCCTTCCTTCTCAGGAGAGTACCGTTGAACTAGCAGGACAAAAGTTCATAACTGAACCTGATGACAGCGTTGCAGATTCGGATGATTTTGATTTATCAGACGCCAATAAATACAAGCCGTCTTCAATGGCCATATCATTCAAGTGCAGAATACCGTCAACTGGTAGTTTTTTGATAACGGTTAAGGGTGCCTACTACGATAAATTAACCATCAGAAAACCCAATTATGCAAACACCTTTACGTGGTGGATTCGTCGACCTTTCAAACTTGAGGGACTGGTTACCCGTGAATTATTGATGAAGGAGCGACAGCTTACAGAAATTGTAATTATGCCGGAAGATGCGGACCAAATTCCTCGAGTAAAACCCACTGCACAGTTTTTTTCCAGGACACTTCCCAAGGAAACAGACCAAGATAGCCGGTTGGTCACAGTTTCTATCAGTAATACAACGTCTGCGTATGGCCCGGAGAATGCCTTGTTCCAAGCGCATTTCCAGATTGAGGCAACGGGAGATGCCACATTTCAGCCCTACCCAGAAGAGCAACACTCAATCATAACCCCTGAAGAAGAGACAATCAATCTTCTCTATCGCAAGCAATTAACGTATGCCGTTGGACACGGCTGCGCAGCCACATGGAAAGAGTCATCAACTGTCAATCGGATAAATGCCGAGCCAATGCCATACTACGAGGTGCCTAATCTTACGCCGGACATCAGTATTCCTGAGACTGAAAAGAAATTGCAAGTGAGCATGCGCGAACTCGCGATGGGTACTGATACAGGAAATAATCAGGTTCAACAGTTACTGAGTCTATATGAGAATTGGATTGAACAAGAAGAGAAGACAGCAACCGGACTTGGAAATGTTTATCAATCGGCTGCTAAGAGGAATTTACAATTATGCAAAACCGCTTTGCGAAGAATGCAAGACGGATGGAAATTAGTCATAAAGGACAATAAGTCTGATACCGCGCAAGCGTTTAGATGGATGAATCAGGCGATGCTATATCAGCAGCTCCATTCCAGATTACCGCTTAGAAAAGTTACTTACTCCAAAGAGGGCACAGGTACTTTCAATCCTCATTTTTCAGAGTTCTCGCCATTACCAGATTTGCCAGTTCAACCTGGGCTGGGAAATTGGCGACCGTTCCAGATAGCATTTATTTTGGCCATTTTACCTGAATTAGTAGATAAAACACAGCCAACCAGGTCGACGGTCGACCTTATTTATTTCCCCACTGGTGGTGGTAAAACTGAAGCCTACTTGGGTGCCAGTGCATTCAGCTTGCTGTTGAGAAGACTGAAAGACCCAGAAGACTGCGGAACCGATACCATTATGCGGTACACTCTGAGACTCCTCACAACACAGCAATTTCAGCGTGCAGCTTCGCTTATTTGCGTTTTAGAAAGAATTAGGGCTGATAATCCATCTGTTCTTGGCGAAAAATCGTTCAGCATAGGCGCTTGGCTGGGTGGATCCACTACCCCGAATCACAAGAAAGACGCGATAAAAAGCTTGGAAAAGATGTATGAACGCGACACAGCCAATCCGTTCCTTCTTCTTCGTTGTCCCTGGTGTGGCGCTCAAATGGGACCAGTTAGACGTCCGCATCGCAGAGGCGGAAATAACATCTTTGGCTATGAAAAAAGCAAGGGAAGTGTTCGTTTCCGCTGTGCTGATCCAAACTGCTGGTACTCGCATAAGGAGCATGGCTTACCAATTTATGTTGTAGACGAAGATATTTACGAGCAAAAACCATCAATTGTTATTGGAACAGTAGATAAATTTGCCATGTTAGCTTGGGTGCCTGAGGCAAAGAGCATATTTGGCAGAGATGGACTCGGAAAGCAACAGTGCACTCCGCCGAACTTGATTATCCAGGATGAGCTTCATCTCATCTCTGGCCCGCTTGGTTCTATGATCGGCCTGTATGAGCCTGTAATTGACGAACTGTGTACTGATCATCGCGATAAGGCGACACCTCCTGTTCCTCCGAAGATTATTGCTTCCACAGCAACAGCTAGACGTTACGAAGAACAGATATTGGCTTTGTATGGCAGAGAAGTCGAACAAACGGCTATTTTCCCGCCACATGGACTTGAAGAGGGACACTCTTTCTTCGCTGAACCGGAAGTCGACGATGAAGGGTTGCCCACGCCAGGCAGAAGATATCTTGGAATTTTTAGCGCTTCTCTGGGGTCAACCCAAACAGTTCAAGTCCGTGTAGCCGCTTCCACTCTTGAGGCTGCCTTAAATATCCCCAAAGAAAACCGTGATGGTTATTGGACGAATCTGAACTTCTTCAACAGCCTTCGCGAATTGGGTAATACTGTCACTTTACTTCAGTCAGATGTGCCTGACTACCTCACGGGCTTGAGAAACCGGGATCATCTGAGTGAGATACGCTGGCCAAGACAGATCTTAGAGCTTACAAGTCGAAAGCGAAATGATGAAATCCCTAGGGCCATTGAACAACTTGCGGTACCTTACGGAAACAATAACAGTAGTATAGACATTTGCCTGTCTTCGAACATCATTGAGGTTGGAATTGATATTGACCGATTAGGTCTAATGACTATTGTGGGGCAGCCAAAGACGACAGCGCAATATATTCAAGTAAGCGGTCGAGTCGGCAGAAAACCGAACATCTCACCCGGTTTGGTCATCACTATTTATGGCGCTTCAAAACCTCGGGACCGTAGTCATTTCGAACATTTCCAAACGTATCATGAACGTCTGTATGCACAAGTGGAACCGACATCAGTTACACCATTCGCACATCCGGTCCTTAAGAGAGCGCTTCATGCTGCGATTCTGGCATATATTCGTCAGACCAACTCGTCGGATATGAAACCATATCCGTTCCCTAAGTCAGAATTCAATCAAGCTGCTCAAGTAATCATAAAACGAGCAGAGCTGTCCGACCCGTCCTCCAAACAGGATGTAATTGCTGAAATCGACAGAATTCAACAAAACTGGGAAAACGGGGAAAGAACTGAATGGTCCGCAAATCCTCATGGCGGAAATCCGAAGCAGGGCCTTATGATGTATGCAGGGTTGAAGAACAACGCCGATTCACAGGCCCTTGTGTGGGAAGTGCCAACTAGCATGCGCAATGTCGACGCTGAATGTGAACTGGAAATATCACTATCTTATGCAGCAGAAGATGGCCGGGGTAAAGATAATCAGGAGCAGGTCAGATGACAAAAGGAAAAATCAGGCGGTCCCAACTTATTACCCCCTTTGGGGTTGGTGCGATGAGTACGCTAGTGGATGGAACCTCAGTCATCACAGCAGGCCTTGATTATTGGTACACAGACGGCAGCCACCAAACTAAACCTAATACAACCGAGTTTGAAATACATGATTGGAGGCTGGAACAACGACTAGGAGTTGGATCATTTCGCCTGCCACCTGATTATCGGGATTCGGACATCTCTAAAGCTGATTCTACCTATAGAATCCATGTCCCAGTGCTTCGCTTTCCTCGCTGGCATTTTTGCATGTACTGCAAACGACTAGAATTGGTTCCGCTGACAGCTATTGAACCAGCAACATGCGACTGCCGACAATCCAAAACTCGGATGTCACAAGTACCGTTTGTGGCAATTTGTGCAGAAGGACATATTACTGATTTTCCTTTTAATGAATGGGTACATCGAACAGATAACCCCAACTGTTCAGGACCACTCAGACTCAAATCGCACGGTGGAGGAAGTTTGGAAGGACAGGTAGTTGAATGCGATACCTGCAAGAGAACTCGCACGCTGCGTGGCATCACATCAGCGCACCTCAGTTCGGTGACTAATGAAGAATCAACTGATTTAAGTTCCCGACTTAACGAGGATGGCAGACCGTTTCTTTGCAGAGGGGCAGAGCCGTGGCTCCAGCTTAAAGAAACCCGATGCGGTCAACAACTTCAGGGAGCTCTAAGATCAGCTGGAAATATTTACTTCCCGAAAGTTGAATCATCAATTTTTATTCCTTACCAGAATGATCCAGCGGATGAGGATCTACTAAACATAGTAGGTAGCACTAATTTTCACTCGGCCATTTCGCTGATTCAGTTTTTATTAGCGGATAACACCATTAATGAACAACAGATCCCATCTATCCTAAGAAACTCCAACAAGGATGTCTTATCTAATTTTGACGACAATCAAATACTCGCTGCTGTAAAAAACATCGCAGGACCTCTGACACAGGAGCCAATATCATCCAATCCTGTCTTAGAAACCACTAATCAAGTTCCTCAAGAGAAGGTTCTTTCCGATAGAAATACATGGAGATTCCCTGAATACGAATACTTGAGAGAAACTCCTTCGCATTCATATCTCCGTTGCCAAAATCCTGAAACTCCTAAACCCCTATTGGCATATCTTGATAGGGTCCGGCAAGTCACTACTCTTCAGGAAACTCGTGCACTGCGTGGATTTACTCGGTTACGCGATACACATCTTGGCTTGGATAAGGGTAAGAGGTTGATGCGTCGTAAACCCATCAACTCACAGTTAGAAGATTGGCTTCCCGCCTGTGTCGTCAAAGGGGAGGGGATATACCTTGAACTGAATAAGGATAGATTATCGAACTGGGAGAAACGACCAGACGTTGTACACCGGAGCAGTCTGATCAACACAAGGTATGCTGAGGCTGTCAAAAGCAGCGGACTAGAACCGAGGGAATTTACTCCACGTTTCGTCCTACTGCATACATTGAGCCATATTCTCATTAATCAACTCGTTTTCACGTGCGGATATAGTTCCGCTGCCCTTCGGGAAAGGTTATATGCTTCCACCAAGGTCGGTGAAGAAATGGGTGGTTTACTTATATATACTGCGGCAGGTGATTCCGACGGCACACTTGGAGGGTTGGTTAGGATGGCGACCACTGATCGACTATTGGAGGTATTTGCCAGAGCAATCGATAATGCGCGTTGGTGCTCAACAGACCCAGTATGTATGGATTCCGGTGAGCAAGGGCAGGGCCCAAATTCTTGCAATCTGGCAGCTTGCCATGGTTGTGCACTATTGCCTGAGACATCATGCGAGGAATTTAACCGATTCCTAGATCGTGGATTGTTAATAGGAACGTTCACACACACTGACATGGGTTACTTCTCAGATCTTGTATTGTCCTGAGTTAAGTTCTTTGTTCCTCCCAACCGACTATTTTGTCTTACCATTCTCATGACAAAATTAAGATTGAAAAAAATGGTGCCATATTGAAATAGTGATTCATATTTCTTGAATCTTGCTTCTAAGGAAAACCCGCGAACCAGTGGGCTCAACCATGTAAACTTAATATAATCTGGTGTATCACCAATCTCAGGACCCCGAGGAGGACGCTATGGCATTTGAAGACCAGCCCCAAGGAAACCAGGACTTCAACACGTTCAACCAGCAGCAGGGCCAATATGGGCAACAGCCGTACGGGCAGCAGAACCAGCAGACCCAGTACGCCCCCCAGGGACAGTATGCACCGCAGGGCCAGTACAACCAGGCCGCTTATACGCAGGCCCCGGCCATGCAGATGCCACAGCCCCAGGCAGTGCCCTCGGCGCCGATCAACACCGACTCCACCTCTTCCTTCGAGAAGGCGGAGCGGATTTCCATGTCCCGTGCTTACGGTGAGATGGCCATCGGCCTGCTGGTCACGGCGGTGGTGGCCTACCTGACAGCCACCTCCGGACTGCTGTACGCCTTCGTCATGGCCACAGGGACCATTGGCTGGATCGGCTTGGCCCTGGTCCAGGTGGCCTTTGCCGTCTTCCTGAGCGCCAGGGTCATGAAGATGCGGACATCGACGGCCAGGGTCATGTTCTACCTTTATGCCGCCCTGATGGGCTTCACCCTGAGCAGCATATTCGTCACCTACTCCCTACCCGCCATCCTGCTGACCCTGGTGGTCTGCGCAGGGTTCTTCTTCGTGCTGAGCATGCTGGGACTGACCACGCGGAGGAACTTGATGGGCATGGGTTCCGTCTTCCTGGTCGCCCTGCTCTTCCTGATCGTGGTCCAGGTGGCGCTGATGTTCCTGGCCCCCTCGAACACGGCGCTGAAGGTGGTCGCCGGTGTCGGCATCGTCCTCTTCGCCGGGCTGACCATCTACGACGCCCAGCAGACCAAGCTCATCTTCGCGGCCTATGAGAACCAGGGAACCGAGGTCATCAAGAAGGTCTCCATCCTCTGCGCCCTGAACCTCTACTTGGACTTCGTCAACCTCTTCATCTACATCCTGGAACTGGTGGGCAACCGCAACTGAGCGGAGCTGCAACCGGCCATAAGCCGGGGTGGTCGGACCTGAACCGGCCGCCCCGGCTGTTTTGGTGCGCGAATTCAGGCACCCGTCACAATCCGGCCACGGATCAGCCCACCCGACCCGGACCTGGATAAAGGGCCGGCCATGATAGCCGTCGTCCATTGCGACCAGGCCATCTCCACCAGTCCTCGTTGTAATCGCGCCCGACCGAGAGAGACCTACCGCTCCCCCATCAGGTTGCGCAACACGTACTGGAGGATGCCCCCGTTGCGGTAGTACTCGGCCTCACCGGGGGTGTCAATGCGAACCTTGGCCCGGAAACCGACGGATTGACCGTCCCGGCGGAGGGCCGTGACCCTGACCTGATCGGGTATCTCCCGGTTGATGTCTTCAACCCCCTCGAAGCTGTATGTCTCCGTCCCGTCCAGACCAAGGCTCTCGGCCGACTGGTTTTGGGGGAATTGGAGGGGCAGGACACCCATGCCGATCAGATTGCTGCGGTGAATGCGCTCGAAGGACCGGGCAAGGACCACCTTGACCCCCAGCATCATGGTCCCCTTGGCGGCCCAGTCGCGCGAAGAACCCGTCCCATACTCCTTCCCGGCCAGGATGACCAGGGGAACACCCTGACCGGCATAATCCCGGGAGGCCTCGAAAATGGTGGTCGGCCGCTTGGCCAGGAAGTCATAGGTGAACCCGCCGGGCCTGACCTCCTGCCCCACCGAGGCCAGGAGCTGGTTGCGCAGCCGGATGTTCCCGAAGGTGCCACGGACCATGACCTCATGGTTGCCACGCCGCGACCCATAGGAATTGAAGTCCTTGGGGGCGATGCCATGCTCCTCCAGGTATCGGCCGGCAGGGCTCTCGACCTTGATGGCACCCGCCGGGGAGATGTGGTCCGTGGTGACCGAGTCGCCCAGGAGGGCCAGGACCCTGGCCCCCTCGATGTCCCGGAGGGGGTCGGGGGCGGCGGCCATCCCGTCGAAGAAGGTCTGCCTGCGCACGTAGGTGGAGTCAGGGTCCCAGGTGAAGAGCCGGCCGGAGGGGACATCCAGCCCCAACCAGTGCTGGTCCCCCCTGAAGACCTGGGCATAGTCCTTCGAATACATGTCACGGTCCAGGGTCCGGTCGATGACCTCCTGGACCTCCCTGTTGGAGGGCCAGATGTCTCGCAGGTAGACCGGGTGCTGGTCAGGGGACTCTCCCAGAGGTTCCCTGACCAGGTCCATGTTCATGGAACCCGCCAGGGCGTAAGCCACGACCAGGGGCGGCGAGGCCAGGTAGTTCATCTTCACGTCAGGGCTGATCCTGCCCTCGAAGTTCCTGTTCCCCGAGAGGACGGCGGTCATGGCCAGGTCGTGCTCATTGATGGCCCGGGAGATGGCCGGGTCTAGGGGGCCGGAGTTGCCGATGCAGGTGGCGCAGCCGTAGCCCACCAACTCGAAGCCCAGGGCATCCAGGTCCTCGGTCAGTCCGGCCCGGTCCAGGTAGTCGGTGACCACTTGGGAGCCCGGGGCCAGGGAGGTCCTGACCCAGGGCTTGGGCCTGAGCCCCAGGGCACGGGCCTTGCGGGCCAGGAGACCGGCCGCCACCATGACCGAGGGGTTGGAGGTATTGGTGCAGGAGGTGATGGAGGCGATGACCACGGCCCCGTTGGCCAGGTCGAAGTCGCCGTGGGTCTTGGTGTGGACCGGGACCGGCTCATGGTCGGTGGCCGAGGTCTCGTAGTCGGGAAGTGCGGCCTGGTAGGCCTGCCTGGACTGGTCCAGGGCAATCCTGTCCTGGGGACGCTTGGGGCCGGCGATGGAGGGCCTGACCGTGGACAGGTCCAGCTCCATGGTCTCGGAGTACACGGGTTCCGTGTAGTTCGGGTCATCGGGGTCGTGCCAGAGCCTGTTGGCCTTGGCGTAGGCCTCGACCAGGGCAACCTGGTCCTCGCTCCGACCGGTCAGCCTCAGGTAGTCCAGGGTCACCCCGTCGATGGGGAAGATACCGCAGGTGGAGCCGAACTCCGGGCTCATGTTCCCCAGGGTGGCCCGGTTGGCCAGGGGCACCTGGTCCAGGCCCCGGCCGTGGAACTCCACGAACTTGCCCACGACCCCATGCTCCCGGAGCATCTGGGTGACGGTCAGGACCACGTCGGTGGCCGTGACCCCCTCGGGGATGGAACCGGTCAGCTTGAAACCGACCACCCTGGGCACCAGCATGGAGATGGGCTGGCCCAGCATGGCCGCCTCGGCCTCGATACCACCCACGCCCCATCCCAGGACTCCCAGCCCGTTGACCATGGTGGTGTGCGAGTCCGTCCCCACGCAGGAGTCCAGGTAGGCCAGGGGTCGCCCACCTGGCTGATCCGACTCCTTGCGCATGACCACCTGGGCCAGGTATTCGATGTTGACCTGGTGGATGATGCCGGTCCCGGGGGGTACCACCCGGAAGTTCCGGAAGGCCTGCTGCCCCCAGCGCAGGAACTGGTAACGTTCCCGGTTGCGCTGATACTCCAGGTCCATGTTGTGCTCGATGGCCCCGGGCACCCCGGCCAGGTCGATCTGGACCGAGTGGTCGATGACCATCTGGACGGGCACCAGGGGGTTGATGACCTCGGGGTCACCGCCCAGGTCCTTGACGGCATCCCGCATGGTGGCCAGGTCGACGATGCAGGGGACTCCGGTAAAGTCCTGCATGACCACCCGGCTGGGCGAGAACTGGATCTCATGGATGGGCTCGGCTTCCGGGTCCCAGCCCAGGAGGGCATCCACCTGGTCATCGGTGATGTTGATTCCGTCCCGGTTGCGGACCAGATTCTCGACCAGTACACGCAGGCTGTAGGGCAGATGGTCCAGGCCGGGCAGGTCGGCGATGCGGTAGTAGTCGAACTCCCGATCCCCCACCCGGAGTCTGGACAGTCCCTGTTCGGTCGGCCTGTCAGTCATGGGCATATCCTCCTCGTGCAGTCCCATGCACCCTGCCGATGATGCCTGCCTGCAAGGCGAAGGAACCGACTTGGACAGCCACCCGGGGGAACGGGACACCGTTGGAATATGCTCCCTGTTCTACCGCCCGTGTGTTAACTGGCGTATGAACCGCACACATGGCGGATACGCCAACACCACCAGGGCCATGAGGACGGCCCCCGCCAGGACGAATACGATGGTCAGGGCCAGGCCCCGCCCCTGGGGCAGGGTGATGGCGAAGAACCGGGCCACCAGGGGTATGAAGGCCCCGATGACCCCCGCCGCGGCAAAGACCAAGACCAGGAGGCCACGCCAGGAACGCAGGGGGCGGGCCACCTGGGCCAGGACCAGAACCCCCATGAAGAAGAGGATGATGGCACAGATGGACCGCAGACCGGTCAAATCCGCCGAATCGGACCTGTTCAGACCCAGGATGCCGGGCAGGGTCCAGGCAGCGACCAGGATGGTCAGCCCGGTGGCCAGTCCCGACGGGAGGGCAAAGGCGACGACACGCTTCAGAAAGCCGGGCCGGTAGCGCCGGGTGTTCGGGGCCAGGGCCAGGAAGAAGGCGGGGGTGCCGATGGTCAGGGCACCGATATAGGTGATATGCCGGGGCAGGTAGGGGAAGGGGATGGCCGTCAGGACCACACCCAGGGAAATCAGGGCCGAGTAGACGGTCTTGACCAGGAAGAGACCAGCCACCCGTTCCATGTTGGCCATGACCTGACGCCCTCTGGCCACCACGTCGGGCAGATGGGAGAACTTGGAATCCACCAGGACCACCTCGGCCACGGCCTTGGTGGCCGGGGCCGCATTCCCCATGGCGATGCCCAGGTCGGCCTCCTTCAGGGCCAAGGAGTCATTGACCCCGTCCCCGGTCATGGCCACGGTATGACCACCCAGATGCAGGGCCTGGACGATGGCCTTCTTCTGGTCTGGCAGGACCCGGCCCAGCACATCCACCCGCTCCAGGACCTCGGCCAGTTCCTCCAGGTCCTCCGGCAGTTTCCGGGCATCCATGGCCCGGGGCTTGGCGGCACCGGTCAGGCCCACCTTGCCGGCGATGGCCGCGACCGTGGCGGGGTTGTCGCCGGAGATGATCCGGCAGCGCACGCCCTGCTCCCTGAACCAGGCCAGGGTGGGGGCGGCATCATCCCGAATTCGCTCGGAACAGGTGATCAGGGCCATGGGTACCAGGTCTGTGGGCAGGGACCCGGCCTCCTGGAAGTAATCCGATCTCAGGTCGCCGGCAGGCACCTGCCCACCGTCCGCCAGCATCAGCACACGGTAGCCGGAGTCGGCCAGACCAGCCACCTGCGAATCCACCTGGGGGTGGGCATCAGGCCGGGTGGCCATCAGCACCTCTGGAGCCCCGAAGTACCAGAGCCTGCCGGACTGGTCGAGGATGGCGCTCCACTTCCTGGCCGAAGAGAAGGGAAGACGGGCCTTGACCGTCCCGGAGGGGAGAACCTGGGGCAGCCCCTCCATGATGGCCCGGCCTGTGGCATTGGGATTCTCCTCCGCACAGACATCGACCAGGGGCTGGCTCAGAACAGCTTCCCCCTCCTTGCCTGAACCGTCGAGGAGGTGGATGGCATCAAAGACGATGCCCCCGTCGGTGATGGTCCCGGTCTTATCTAGGTTGAGGGCATCGACCCGGGCCAGGGTCTCCACCGACTCCATCTGCTGGACCAGGGTCTGCTTCCTGGCCAGGCGGATGGCGGCAAGGGCGAAGTTCAGAGAGGTCAGGAGGACCAGACCCTCGGGAATCATGCCGACCACCCCGGCCACGGCCGAGACGACGGCCTGCCGCCAGGTCCCGTTGGCCAGTGCGGTCTGAAACCCACCCACCGTGCGCATCTGGGTGAAGATCAGGAGGATGCACAGGGGCACCACCACGACGGTCATGACCTTGAGGATGGTGTTGATCCCCTCGTTCAGGTCGGAGTGCACCTTCTTGAAGACCTTGGCCTTGGCGGTCAGGGTGGCCGCGTAGGAACCCGCCCCGACGGCCGTGACCCTGGCCAGGGCCATGCCGGAGACCGCCGTTGAACCCGAGTAGGCCTTGTCATCCGTCTGCTTGCGAACGGTCCTGGATTCCCCCGTCAGCATGGACTCATCCAGTTCCAGACCATAGGATTCCACGATGCGGGCATCTGCGGGAATCTGGTCACCCGAACGGATCCACAACAGGTCATCCCTGACGATGGCATCGTGGGAGACCCGCAGATCGGATCCCTCCCGATGAACGTAGTAGTCCGAAGCCACCAGGATGGAGAGGTTGTCCAGGGTGCGCTTGGCCTTGAGCTCGGTGGCGATGCCTATCCCGGTGTTGATGATGATGACCAGGCCGAAGACGGCATCCTTCCACTGACCGGTCAGGAGGACCACCACCATGGCCCCCAGGATGATGGCGTTGAAGAGCGTGAAGACGTTGGCCCGGATGATCTGCCCCAGCGTCCTGGATGACCGTTCCTCGGTCCTGTTGACCTGTCCGGCCTCCAGGCGCTCCTCCACCTGGACACTGGTCAGCCCCGGTTCCCCGACCTGGGGGAAGGAGGGGATCCTGTCTTTTCTGCCGTCACTCATGCCGATCCTCCACCTGACCCAGAGTGACCCGCAGAGTACGGGCATGCGGGCCGTCATCGATGATGTTCTGCAGGGCATCGGCCAGGAGTACCGGCTTGCCCCTGTCTGTACCGGCCTCCAGGCTGAGGGTGGCGGCGTAGTAGACGCCGCCAGGACCGCCCTCCCAGGTGGCCCCCCGCTCCGGAATGACGGCCACGGGTATCCCGGCCTTTCTGGCCTGGGACAGGGATGGAATCCAATCTCCCTCCGCCGGGGCATCCAGGAGAATCAGCTTGACTCCACGGTTGACGGCATCCTCCACACCCGCCTGCTGGTCCCGGGCCGAGGCCGCCTGCCAGTAGTACCCATCCATGCGCTGGCCCTTGAGGGAGGCCAGAATCCGGCTGTCCACGTCCTTGGGAGCCGTACCGGACGACGAAGAGGGCCGACCGATCAGGGATACCAGCACATTGGAGCGGTCCACCCCATCATGGTCCACGGTGGATGGCTGCCAGGTATCACCCACAGCCTTGTGGGAGGGTGCACAGCCCGTCAAGAGACCAACCAGAATCAAGGCCAGGACCAGAACCAGGGGAATACGTGCCTTACGCCGCCTGCGGACGGGCAGAATCGGAGCACCGGACCTGCCCGGTCCGCCCGTTCCGCACGTCATTCCTGCCATCAACGGTATTCTAGACGAAAACCGATCCTCCCGCCGGAAATGCGCCATCCGCTGAGGTTCATCCGGTGAGATGATGGCGACCTTCACCTCGTGGCCTACCTGGTGAAGACGGCCATGGTCTCCACATGGTGGGTCATGGGGTAGATATCGTAGGCATGGATGTGGGCCAGCTTGTACCCGAGCGAGGTCAGTGTCCCTGCATCCCTGGCCAAACTGGTGGGGTCACAGGACACGTAGATGATGGTCGAGGGACCGGCCTGGTCCAGGAGCCTGCACACCGCGGCCCTGGCACCGGCCCGCGGCGGGTCCAGGAGGACCAGGTCCGGATGGGCCAGCGTCTTGGGAATCCCATGCCTGAGCACACCTTCCACATCGCCTCGTCTGACCGTGGCATTGGCCAGGCCTGCATCGGCAAGGTTCTTCCGGGCCCTGGCCACGGCCCCCGCCGCACCTTCCACGGCCAGGATCCGCGCCTTCCCCTGGAAGTCCGCGGCCATGGGAAGGGTGAAGAGGCCGGCACCGGAATAGAGGTCCCAGATGACCGGGGCCATCTTCCCCGCAAGCCACTGCCTGATCTGGGTCAGGACCGTGCCGGAGAGAAGGCCCGGCGCCAGGCGGTGCACCTGCCAGAACCCGTCCGCATCAACCTGGTAGGTGAAGGTGGCCTCATCGGCCTGATCGGTACGTGGCCGGACCTGCTCGGTCAGGGGGTCGGTCCCCTCCTTGGTTTTTCCGTTGACCAGCAAGGCGAAGTTCTCCCCATCCACCTGACCGTCAGGAGGCTCAGGCACGGCCATCCGTATCCTGCTTCCGGGGTCGAATCCCCCATCCCAGAGACCAAGCCTGTCCGCCTTGTCCAGGAGTCGCTTGGAGGCCAGGGGCATGGTCTCCAGGGCTATCCTGTCATGGGAACCACGTCGCCGCATGGAAGGCCTGCCCCGGTCATCCGCCACCAGGTCGATACGGGTCCGCCAGTGCAGACCATCCCGGCAGGTGCCGTCATCGGGGCGGGTGATGGGCACCTCGAGGTGGATGCCGCCCAGTCGTTCCATCTGCTGTCTGATCAGGTCGGCCTTCCAGGCCAGTTGCCCGGACAGGGAGACATGTATCAGGTCGGCGCCTCCCAAGCCGCCACCCCAGGCCAGGGGGCCGGCCAGGCGCCATACCGGTTCCCTTCGGTCGGGACTGGCCTCCAGGACCTCGGTCACCTCGCCGGTGCAGAACCTGTCCTGCCGCTTGTGGGGCTCATCCAACCTGACCCGGACCAGTTCGCCCGGGAGGGCAAAGCGGACAAAGACCACGCGCCCGTCCAGATGGGCCACGCACCGGCCCTGGTCAGCATATCGTTCCATGCGAAGCTCAACGCCCATACTCGCCTTTCGTCACCGCCTGTGGGCCACACCCGGGCGGTCTCAGCCCCGGACTCCCCCGTCACCGTCATGCCCTGCATCGACAAGGTCCGCCTTGGTGTGGAAGGCGTGGAAGGGATCACGAATCATCAGCCAGGAAATCCAGATGGCCAGAGCGAAGAGTGGCACGCCCAGGACCAGGCGCGCAGCGCCCAGGAGACCGACCAATCCGGCCAGATACAGCGGTACCTGCACCACCAGGCGAATGATGAAGACCAGGATCCATACCAGGGTGACCCTGGCATAGGCCCGCAGGAGGGCACGATCCGAGCGCCAGGAGTTCAGCCACGCTCGAAAACCGGAGAGAACAGGCTGGCGCACGTATTCCACCAGGGCTCCGATCCCGGGCACCCGGGCCACCAGACTGCCTCCCAGGACCAGGATCCAGAAGGAGTTGATCAGAAAACCGGGCAGATAATAGTTACGGGCATCCTTGCTCAGCCAGGCCGAGACCAGGCAGATGCCGACCCCCAGGAGACCGGTCAGAGCCCCGAGGAAGGACTGCCGTTGCAGGAGCCTCAGCAGGAGTTGGACCAAGGCCAGGATGCCGGACGCGACGACGGTCCAGGCCAGGTTCCCCGTTACCAGGAAAACGACCAGGAAGACCAGGCCGGGCAGGAGGGATTCCACCATCCCCCGCCAGCCTCCGATGGCCTCGTAGACCGAAAAATCCTCATCGGCCAGTGCCGCCAGACCGGTATGCTTCCTTTCTTCCGTGTCGGAAGGCCGGTCATCCTGCCCCTTTCCGCCCACGGTCTCAGCGCACCTCCGAGAACATGGGACCACGGGAGAATGTGGTCTTCACCTCGGTCTGCTGGTCGGAATCGAAAGGCCCCTCGGGCTTCTCGGGAATGGTGTCCTTGGGCTTGTCGCCCTCGTCCCCGCCCTGGCCCGAGTCGGCCCTGCGCTCGTCCGGGGTCACCGGTGAATGCATGGGAATCAGATCACGAGGAGCCAGGGGTTCATCGCCCCTGACCACAACCAGATCGGCCAGATACCGGTCGAGCAGATCCTTCTCCTTGCCCCCTTTGGCGGCAGGACCGGAGAAGATCCCCCGCAACATCCAACGCGGACCGTCGATGCCCACCACACGGGTCATCAGGTCCTTGCCACGAACATTGACCGGAAGGGCCAGCTCCTGGCCGAAGACCCCATCGACCTCCTGGCATCGGGGATTGGCCCTGAGCAGGTCGGCACGGACATCATCCCAGAGTCCCAGGGTCTTGGGGGCCGCAAAGGCCTCCAGCTCCAGGCTTGACGACCCGTAGGTGATGGTGGCGCCCAGGACCTCCCCGGTGCTCCCGTTGGCCTTGAGCCTGAGCTGACTGCCCTGGAGGAAGGGCAGCATCAGGGAACCGATGTCAAGGTAGTCATCGTAGTCGACAACGTCCTCATCCTCGCTGTCCCAGGGACCGTGGTCCACACCACGCTCGCCGCTGGTCAGACCATGGACCTGATACTGCTCGGCCTTGGATTCATCCTTCCCGACCTGGTCGGACTCGCGAGCCTGGTCATCCTGATCCCGTGGTTCCTGATCGGCCTTCCTGCCCTGATCCTTCGGATCCTCGGACTCCAGCTCGGGGGAATCCCGGTCCTGGTGAACCTGGTCATCCTTGTGCTTCCTGCCGAAACCAAACAGTCCCATGATGCCTCGTTTCCTCGTGACGCCTTCCCGACGTCTTCGTGGTCGGCCCTGCACCCCTGCGCGCGGGGCCGACCTGTCTGCCTAATCGAGACCCAGACGCAACTTGCCGCCGGGGATGGCGTCAAGGAGGTCACGGGTGTACTGGCGTTGCGGATGGTCGAACACCTCATCCGTGGTGGCGTGCTCGACCAGCCTACCCTGCTGCATGACCACAACCTCGTCGGCGATCTGACGGACCACAGCCAGGTCGTGGGTGATGAAGAGGTAACTCAGACCACGCTCGGCCTGGAGGTCGTTGAGCAAACGCAGCACCTGGTCCTGAACCAGGACGTCCAAGGCTGAAACGGCCTCGTCACAGATGATCACATCCGGATTGAGGGCCATGGCCCGGGCGATGGCTATACGCTGACGCTGACCGCCGGAGAGCTCATTGGGATACCGTCCCATGACCGACTCCGGCATTTCGACCATGTCCAGGAGCTCGCGAACCCGCTGTTCACGCGACTTCCTGTCGCCGATCCTGTGGATGCGCAGGGGCTCCTCGATGGAACGGTAGATGGAGTACATGGGGTCCAGGGAACCGTAGGGGTTCTGGAAGACCGGCTGGACGTGCCGGCGGAACTCCATGAGCTCGTGCCCCTTGAAACCGGATATGTCCTGGTTTTCGTAGGTCACCGTGCCGGAGGTGGGAGTGAGCAGGTGGAGGACCATGTTGGCCACGGTGGATTTGCCCGAGCCGGATTCCCCCACGATGGCCAGGGTGGTGCCCCGCTTGACCGAGAAGGAGACGTCGTCGACCGCCTTGAAAAGCTCCCGCTTCCTCGGCAGCTTGAACTCCTTGGTCAGGTGCTCCACCGTGATGACGTGTTCGCTGCGCTCCAGGGTGGATTCGCCCTTGACGTGGTGCTCCATCAGCCTCTCGGCATCCTGCCCCCGCTGCTTGGCGGAGATGATGCGCTGGGAGGCCAATGACGGTGCGGCCTGGACCAGACGCTTGGTGTAGGGATGCTGCGGGTGCTGAAGGACCTCGAGACTGGGGCCGGACTCGACCACCTGCCCCTTGTACATGACTACGATGTGCTGGGCACGCTCGGCGGCCAGACCCAGATCGTGGGTGATGAAGAGGACGGCCGTGCCCAGGGAGTCGGTCAACCCCTTGAGGTGGTCCAGGATCTTCTTCTGGACCGTTACATCCAGGGCGCTGGTGGGCTCGTCGGCTATCAGGAGGTCGGGCCTGGATGCCAGACCTATGGCGATCAGCGCACGCTGACGCATACCGCCGGAGAATTCGTGCGGGTACTGACGGGCACGGGTGGCTGCATCGGGTAGGCCCGCCTCGGACAGGAGACCGGCGATCCGGTCATTCATGTCTGAACCGGTCACATGGGCCTTGGCGATTCCCCAGGCCCGGTCCTCACCGACCCCGGCCCGAATCAGGGACCTGGCCACACCCC
This sequence comes from Bifidobacterium indicum, assembly GCF_036987015.1. NCBI lineage: Bacteria > Bacillati > Actinomycetota > Actinomycetes > Bifidobacteriales > Bifidobacteriaceae > Bifidobacterium > Bifidobacterium indicum. The sequence goes on along the minus strand of NZ_BTXM01000001.1, from coordinate 209,840 downwards.
ACCTGGTCTCCGAGCCGACATCCCACTCCCCCTTGAAGGTCTCCATGACCTTGTCGGGATTGGGGACGCCGGCCTCGTCGAGGACCTGTCGCGCGGCCTTCAGAAGCCCCGGCAGGTCGGCAGAAGAGATGAAGAGCTCATCGTCCGAGGACCTCAGCTTGATGTCCTCGGAGGAGGCCAGCTCCTGGGCCAGCCTGGAGCGCTTCTCCCGGGAGACGTCCATCTTGTTGGCGACCAGGGCCTCCTTGACCTGGGACCCGATCCTCCAGACCGGGTTCAGGTTGCTCATCGGATCCTGGGGAACCAGACCCATATGGGAACCACGCAGGTCCTCATACTCCTTCCGGCCCAGTCCGACCAGTTCACGGCCCTGTAGCCTGATGCTCCCATCGACCACCCTGCCCGTGCCGGGCAGGAGGCCCAGAACACTCATGGCGCAGGTGGACTTTCCGGAACCGGACTCACCTACGATGGCCACCCACTGTCCGGGATAGACACTGAAGGAGGCATCACGGACGGCATGGACATCACGACCATCGGAGGTGAAGTCCACCTTGAGGTCCTTCACCTCCAGAAGAGGGCCGGAGGATGCCACGTCCGCCTGCTGATCGGCCTTCACTGCCATGTTTTCTTCCTGACTCATGCTTCCTCCACTCAGGCCGTTCTGCTCTTTGGATCCAGGGCATCCTTGACCGCATCACCCATCATGATGAAAGCCAGCACGGTGATGGCCAGGGCGGCGGAGGGATAGAAGAGGACCGAGGGATTGGTGGTAAGGAGGTTCTGGGCCGTCGAGATGTCGCCGCCCCAGGAGACCACCGTCGGGGGCAATCCCACGCCCAGGAAGCTCAGGGTGGCCTCCGAAACGATGTAGGTACCCATGGAGGTGGTGGCCATGACGATGACCGGAGCCAGGGAGTTGGGGATGATATGCCGGAACAGGTTTCGGATCGGCGAGGACCCGAGCGCGGTCGACGCCGTGTTGAACTCCAGGTTCTTGGCCTCCATGACCGCACTTCTCGTGATGCGTGCCATGTTGACCCAACCGAAGAGGGTCAGGGTGAAGATGATCTTCCACAGGGATGTGGATGTGCGGAACATCTGCAAAAGGACGATGGCTCCCAGGAGCATGGGGATGGCGAAGAAGATGTCGGTGACCCGGCTCAGGAGGGCATCGATCCAGCCTCCGAAGAAGCCCGCGACGGCTCCGATCACACCACCGAGGATCGTGACCAGGATCGTGGTCATGATGCCGATGGAGACCGAGGTTCGAGCGCCGTAGATCACCCGGCTGTACACGTCGCATCCTTGCAGGTCGAATCCGAAGGGATGGCCGGAACGCGCCGGTTCCAGTGAATTGGCCAGGGTGCAGGCACTCGGGTCCTGTCTGGCGAAGAGGGATGGGAAGAGGGCCACCAGGATCACGAGGATCGCCAGGATGGTCGAGATGATGAACATGGGATTGTGTCTCAGGGTCATCCATGCATCCGCCCACATGCTGGTCGGCGGCACATCCTCATCGACGGAGTCGACCTCGCGCAGGGGGGTCTCCTCGATGGGAGCCACGAAGCGCTCCTGTCCGGGCAGTGGGTCAGGGAAGAAGACCTTGGCCTGGCTCTGGTTCAGTTCATTGGATTCGTTCATAGTCATATCAGTCATGGAATCGGCCCCCTCACGCATACCGAATACGAGGATCGAGGACCGCATAGAGCATATCGACCACCAAACTACAGATGACGAAAATCATGACCAGGATGGTCACGATGGAGACCACCAGGGTCCCCTCCCCGCGCAGGATGGCCTGGAAGAGGGTGTTGCCGACCCCTTGGATATTGAAGATTCGCTCGGTGATCATGGCACCACCCATCAGTCCGCCTATGTCGGCACCCAAATAGGTGACCACAGGGATCAGGGAGTTGCGTAGGACGTGCCGCAGGATCACCTGCCGGTTGCTCATGCCCTTGGCCCGGGCCGTGCGGACGTAATCCTCGGAGATGTTCGAGGTGATTTCGGTCCTGGTCAGCCTAATGATCGAGGCCATGGAGACCGACCCCAGGACGACCGCCGGCATGAGCAGGTCCATGAAGCCCGGGTTGGCACCGGCCGTCGCCGGCAGCACGTGCCATTTGACACCGAAGAGGTACTGCAGGATAAAACCGGTGACGAAGGTAGGCACCGATATGAGCAGGAGGGAGAGGACCAGGATGACGTTGTCGGACCACTTGCCCTTGGTCAGGCCTCCGATGATGCCGAAGATAACCCCGAAGACACCCTCGAAGACGAAGGCCATGAGCGCCAGCTTGACGGTGACGGGGAAGGCCCTCCCGATGACGCTGACCACAGGCTGGCCGGCGAAGGTGTTACCGAAGTTCAGGGTCAGGGCGTTCTTCAGGAAGAGGACGTACTGAACGATGAACGGCTTGTCGAGATTGTACTCCGAACGTATCTGTGCCGCCACGGCCTGGTTGACGGGTTTGTCTCCGAACATGGCGGCGACCGGGTCGCCGGGGAGTGCGAAGACCAACGCGTAGATCAAGAGCGTGGTGCCGAGAACGACGGGGATCATCTGCAGAATTCGTCGCAGAAGATATTTACCCATCGGCTTTGTCTCCTTTGTGGTCCGCGATCAGGATTTCGATTGAAACCAGGTCGCCTCAAAAATACTTGTTCGAGTCTACCAGCATCTCTTAACAGGGTTTTTGCGTCCCACCCCAGTTCCGGGGATGGGCATCGGAGACGACCCGGGAAAGAAGCGACCGGTGTGGGGGATGCTGCGTTCCCCACACCGGTCGTCAGGCCCCTCCCGACGAATCAAGGAGTCGGCGGGGAGTACCCGTTGGCCAAGGTCACTTGCTGAGGCTGGCGTAGTCGGGGGTGTTCTTCCATGTGAAGGAGAAGCCCTTGACGTCCTTGCCGGCGACCCCGTTGGAGTTCATGTAGTAGAGCGGCACGGCGGGCAGGTCCTTGAAGAGGATCTCCTCACTCTGCTGATAGATCTTGTTGGCCTCGTCAAGGCTCTTGGCCGAGGCCGCCTTGACCATCAGCTGGTCGAATTCGGGGTTCTTGTAGTCGCCATCGTTCGATCCGTTTCCATCGGCCGCGGAGGAGTCGAAGTTGCTCTTCAGGTAGGACTCGGGCGAGGGGTAATCGGGCTGCCATCCCGAGCGGAAGGCCGAGTCGGTGAACTTGCGGCCCTGGACGTTGCTGCGGAACTCATTGAAGGTGGGCAGGGGGTTGCCGGCCGCATTGATGTTCAGGGTGTTCTTGATGGAGTTGGCGACGGCGTCATAGGTCTCCTTGTGGGACCCGTCGGCGTTGTAGGCCATCTTGAAGGTGTCGGCCTGGGTCCAGGGGCTGATCTTGTCGGCCTCGGCCCACAGTTCCTTGGCTTTCTTGGGGTTGTACTTGAGCACGTCGGAACCGGGCAGGTTCTTGGCGTATCCGGGGATGGCGGGCGAGGTGAAGTCATGGACCTCCACGCCCGTGCCCGAAAGGACCTTCTTGATGATCAGGTCGCGGTCGATGGCCATGGAGATGGCGCGGCGACGCAGCTTGCCCTCCTGGTCCTCACCGAAGTGCTTCATGTAGGTGGGGATGGTGAACATCTGGATGACGGAACCCGGTTCGTTGATGGCCTGGACCGAGCTGTCGCTCTGGAAGGTCTTGCGAGCCGAGGTCGGCACGGTGTCGAGCACATCCAGGTGGCCGGACTGGACATCACGGTAGGCCGCGGTCGGATCGGTGTAGGCGCGGAACTCCACTCCGCCGTTCTTGACGACGACGCCACCCTTGTAATTCGTGTCCTTGACCAGGGTCAGAGCCTTGTTGTGCTCCCAGGACTTGAATTTGTAAGGACCGACGGTCACCGGCTTCTGACCGAAAGCCTTGGTGTCCTTGTAGAAGGATTCGGGCAGGGGGGCGAAAGCGGTATAGCCCACCTGGATCGGGAAGGTGGATGAGGGCTCGGACAGGTCGACGGTGAAGGTCTTGTCGTCGACCACCTTGAGACCGGCAAGCTGGGCGTCGCCCGCGACACCCTCCTTCTGCAGGTCCCCATAGCCCTTGATGTTCGAGAAGAAGCCGGAACCCAGCTGCTTGTTGTTCACGTTCGAGGCCCAGGACCAGGCCTTGGTGAAGGACTGCGAGGTGACAGGGGTACCGTCCGAGAACTTCCAACCGTCCTTGATGGTGACGGTGTACTGGGTGTTGTCGGCGTTGGCCTTGATCTCCTTGGCGATCTCGTTCCTGGGCTTGCCCTTGCTGTCGAAACGCACCAGCTTGGAGAAGAGGATGTCGATGGGGTTGCCGCCGCCGACCTCATTGGTCATGCTGGGGATCAGGGGGTTGGCGGGCTCTGGGTTGAACACGCTGACCATGGTGTCGCTTCCACCCTTGGCATCTGCACTGCCGGCAGAATCGCCCGAACCACCGCAGGCGCTGAGCAGAAGTGACATAGAGCACACTCCAGCCGCCGCAATGGTCAGAACCGATTGCTTCTTCATATACTTGCTTCTTCCTTTTGTTTCCTTTTGGTACGAAGCGGGAAGGAAGATTTTGTCCACTTCCCCGCGACGAATACAGATTCTAGATCAATTGATCCACATAATCAGGAGGGTATCCACCATACCGGACGGATGAGGTCGGAATCAAGGACCTAGTGGTCCTTGGAAAGGTCACAGAAGGAAGGCCATCCTTTCCAACCCGGAACCAGACCCTGAACCCTCCTGGCCCCCGCCCCGGTGTTGTTGGGGGTGTACAGGGGAATGGCGGGCAGGTCCTCCAAAAGGGTCTCCTCTGCCTCCTGATAGAGCCTGTTGGCCTGGTCGACCCCTTGGGCGCGGGCGGCCCGGTGCAGAAGATCCTTGAATCCCCGGTCGTCATAAGCCCGGGTTCCCTCGTCTCCCGGTCCTGATGCGGAAGACACGAATTCCTGGTTCAGGTATGCCTCCGGAGAGGGATAATCGGGCGAGACCAGGGTGGAGAAGAAGTCGGCCTGGCCGCCTTGCGTCCGCTCGGACCCGGTCCGGAGATCGGCGGTGGTCGGGGCCGCCCTGGCCTCGACCTGGATACCCAGCGTGTTCTGGATGGACCTGGCCATCCCCTTGTAGAAGGCCTCGGTGCCGCCCTCGTCCGTATGGACCAGGGACAGGGGCCTGTCCTGTGGCCACTTGCTGATGGCATCGGCCTGGGCCCATGTTGTCCGTGCCTTATCGGCCCGGTACCTCAGATGGTCCTCCCCGGTCAGGTCCTCGGACCAGCCGGGAATCGCCGGGGAGGTAAAGTCCGAGGGTTGCTGGGCCAGGTTGTCCATGGTCTTCTCGATCAGGGACCTCCGGTCGATGGCCATGGAGATGGCCTGGCGACGCAGACGTCCCTCCCTGTCATGGCCGAAATGCTCCACCCCGGCCGGGATGGTCAGCATCTCAAGGTTGGACCCTGCCTTGTTATAGGACTGCAGCCCGGGATCACTGACGAAACTCGTACGGGCCGAAGCGGGGATGGTGGTGATCACATCCAGACGACCGGCTTGTACATCGGCCAGGGCCGTTGCCGCATCCGGGTAAATCCTGAAATCGACTCCCCCGTTCCTGGCTCCGGCATCGCCGGTATAGGTGGCGCTCCTGCGGATTTTCACCACCTTCCGGTGAAGCCATGCTTCAAACCTGTAGGGTCCGGATGTAACCGGCCTGCAACCAAAGGCCTGGGGATCCTTGTAGAAGGAATGAGGCAGGGGGGCGAAGACCGGCGTTCCCACCTGGATGGGAAAGGTGGCGGAGGGGTCGGTCAGGTCGACCGTGAAGGTCAGGTCGTCGACCACCTTGAGACCGGAGAGCTGGGCATCCTTCGGAGTGTCGGACTCCTGAAGGTTCCCATACCCTTTGATGTTGGAGAAAAAGCGGGCCCCGGCCTGTCTGTTTGCGGCATTGGCCGCCCAGGACCAGGCCCTGGTGAAGGAGCGGGATGTGATCGGGCTGCCGTCCGAGAAGGACCTCCCGTCAACCAGCTTGATCGTGTACCTGGTCATCCGGTCATTGTGGGTGATTTCAGCGGCCAGGTCATTCTGGGGCCTGCCCTTGCTGTCAAACCGCACCAGACGGGAAAACATGGCATCAACCAGTTGCCCTCCGCACTCATCCACGGAGTCACTGGGAATGAGGGGCCTGGAGGGTTCGCATCCATAGACCGAGATGATCGTGTTGTTCAGGGGATGGTCGGTGGCCTGGCCGGGGTCGCCGGATCCGCCACACCCTCCCAGTGCCAGGGTCAGGGAACAGGCCACGGCCGACACAAGCGCCATGCCGGATCTCTTTGTCATCACACTCCACTCCTGCCTACCGAAACCGGTAAGGACATTCACCATCATGACCACGCACGCCACCCCAGGAAGCCGCCCCGGCCAAACCTCGGATGCATCTGCGTGCAGTACCGTTCATTCTCGTACGATTGCCTCCCTTTCGCAAAAACCTCCCCCTCCCGATGGACCGGGCCAGGCCGTCCCAGCCCCGTAACACCGGGGATCCGCGGAACCGAGACTCAGGCCCGGGGAAAGGCCAGCCGGTATCGCTGCCGTAGCTGTTCGATGGAAACATGGGTGTAGCGCTGGGTGGTCCGCAGGGAGGAATGCCCAAGCATCTCCTGGACCTCACGCAGGTCCGCTCCCCCGTCCAGCATCTGGGTGGCCGCAGTATGACGCAGGGCATGCGGGGCTATGTCGGGCACCTGGGCCTGGTCGGCCGCCCTGTGGACCACCTGCCGGACCTGACGCTGGCCGATCCGGCGTCCTCGGGCGCCCAGGAAGAGGGCCCGCACATCATCGCCGGAAGTCCGGGAGGGCCTTCCCGGGCGGTCTTGGTCAACGGATTCTCCACCCCTGGCATCCCCTCCGACAATCGTATGGAGAACCTCATGGTCTGTTTCGGAAGAGGCCCCGCGGCCAGATCGCCCGTCTCCAAGACGTCCGACCAGCTCAGGCCTGCCCCGCTCTATCCAGCCGTCCAAAGCCCGTTCAGCGGGAAGTCCGTAGGGAATGACCCGCTCCTTGCGCCCCTTGCCCAGGACCTTGACGGTACGGGACTGACGGTTCAGGTCGACCAGGTCCAGGCCGCACAGCTCTGCCACACGCATCCCGGTTGCATAGAGGAGTTCCAGCATGGCCGCATCCCTGAGTTGGAGGATGCAGGCCAGGTCCTCATCCGATTCCTCCTCGACGGGGGCCGAATCCACCCGGTCCATCAGTTGCTCGGCCTGGGACCCGGTCAGTATCCGTGGCAGGTGTTCGGACTGTTTGGGGGACTTCAACCCCTGGGCCGGATCCACCTCGACCAGACCATGATCGGCCAGGTAGACAAAAAAGGAACGGATGGCGGCCGTCTTTCGGGCCATGGTCGACCGGGCGTGGGATCTGGCCTCATGGGCCAGCCAGGAGCGCAGGGCAGGAAGGTCTATGGCATTCAGTTCGGTGATGCCACGCAGGTCCATCAGATGAAGGAAGGAGGCCACGTCGGTCCGGTAGGAACGCACCGTGTTAGGGCTCCTGCCCTGGACCTGGTCCAGGTAGCGCACATACCCGTCCAGTTCGTCTTCAAAGGCCACCTGAAACCTCCCGTCCGCCCCACCAAGTCTACCCGGGGTGGGGCCGCATATACTGTTCCCGGAGGTGGACCATGCCCTTGCCAGAAGAGATACCGTCCGGAGTCCGCGTTGTGGTCAGGACAGTGGAGGGACGCGACCCCGAGGATGGACGCCTCAAGTTCCGCGACTACCTAGGCCACGTCATCTCCTGGGACGGGACCAGCCTGGTCCTGAACCGGGATCCCGCCGCCAACGGGTCGAGAGAGGGCCAGGAGGTACGGCTGCCTGCCGTCTGCATCATCCGCATCAAACCCATTCCGGAACGGACATACCCCCTGGGGCATCATGACGGGAACAGACCAGGAAGACAGGATGCCGGTGACCCTGCCCGGAACTGAATCGGATATGGAAGCCGGACTCAGTCACCGACCCTGGGCAGTTGGATGACCCTGGCCAGGTGGGTGGTCAGGAAGGATTCGACCTCCTGACCCCTGCGGGCGGAGTCCAGAAGCTCTGACCGCCAACCCTTATCGGTCAGGGTCAGGTCCGACCTGGCCGACTGGCTGTCGGTACCGGCCGGTTCCGCCTGGACCCGATCAGAGGCCAGGGCGGCCTTATAGTCCCTGAAAGGCTGAGCCCGGCTGAAGAAGCCATGGATGCCTGCCCTGTCCCGGTCATCCCCGCCCCGGAGGCTGCCGGCCATATCGGTCAATCTTGCAGCCATATCGTCCAGGAGACCGGCGACCTGGTCGGCGTCCTCGTCCACCATGGCCTCGGTCCGGTCCGGATCGGTCAGGACCACCCTGGTCATGTCGCGCCAGGACCCGGCGGCCAGGGCGGCCGCCACATTCCTGTCATCCGAGTCCACCAGAAGGTTGGCCAGGGCCGTGGCCACCACATGGGGCATGTGGGAGATCAGGGCGGCCGCCCGGTCGTGGGTCTGATCATCCAGGACGATCAGGCGGTTCCCCAGGCCCTGGGTGACTGTGTCGGCCACAGTCAGGAAACGTCCATAATCGGTGTATTCGTCCACGGTAAGGGCCCAGAGCGCCCCCTCCAGGAGGTTCGGGTCGGAGGCCTCGTAACCGGAGAACTCGCTGCCGGCCATCGGATGGGCCCCCACATACCGGTCGGCCAGACCGGCCTCCTGGACCTGCTGACGGACCAGTCCCTTGACACTGCCCACATCGGTCAGAGTGGTTCCCCGGGTCAGGACCGGGGCCAGCCGTCCCAGCATCTCCGGCATGGCCCGGAGCGGAGTGGCCAGGATCAGGACGTCGGGTTTGCCCTTGGCCAGGTCCTCCAGGGTCTCCACACACCGGATTCCCTCGGCCCGGGCCGCCTCAAATGGTCGGTCCGTATGGTTCCAGGCCACGACGAAGCGGCCGTGGCGGACCAATCGCCTGGCCAGGGAGCCGCCGATCAACCCCAGTCCGGCCACGGCGATCTTGTGGGCCGAGGTCAGGATGGGCGAGGCGGCCATACCCGCCATGGGGTGCATGGCATCCGACCCCGTCCGGAGGTCGTCGCCATCGACCCGGCCTGATTCGGATACCGGTTCCGCCTGTGAACGCTGGTCCTTTACCATAGCAACTCCTTATCAATCCCTGGCTTATCCAGGTGGCGCTCCATCCAGGCCCCTGCCCTGGGCAGCATCCAGTCCAAAACGGGTGGATCGGGCCGCTCCCGCCTGGGGTAGACGGCCAGGGTCTTGATCCAGTCGCCCCGGTCCAGCAAGTCCTGCATGACACCCCCCAGGGAAGGCTCCCAGGGTGCCGCGTCGATGGTGGCGATGAAGCTGTAGGTCCCGTCGTTCCCCTTGATGGGGCGGGACATGAAGGAGGTCATGTTCAGGCCGGTATCCCGAAGTCTGTCCAGGAGGTCGGCCAGCACACCCGACCCGGTGTGGAGGGGGATGAAGGTGACGATGGACTCGAATTCACGATGGCTGCCGGACCGGGCACCGTTCTCGGCGTCACCCTGCCCGCACGGCTCCGGCTGGCCGAACATGGCCCTGGCCAGACCGGCGGCCTCCCCCCTGGGGGCCAGGAGCAGGAAGTCCGTACGGGCGCCCCGGTAGTCCTGGACAGCGCTCCTGCGGGTCTCCAGCCCATACAGGGACCCGCAGATCCTGGGTCCCAGGGCCACCTGGTCCCGCCTCAGGTCACGGCAGGCGGCGGCATTGGAGGAGGCGGCCTCCTCCCTCAATCCGGTGCTGCGGATGAACTCCCTGCACTGGGCCAGGCCATGGGGGTGGGCGCTGATCGTAGTCAGGTCCCCATGGTCGGGACGCACAAAGGCATCGAAGACGATGGAAAGGCCGGTCCTGCCGAATCCGGCCACGTTGGTGGAGTCGATCAGGGCGTCCATGTTGGGGATGACATGCCCCTCGACATTGTTCTCCCAGGCGATGATCCCCCAACCCCTCCCGGCCTCGACCGCATCGACGATCCGGGTGGCCCTGTCGCAGGGGACCAGGGTCACCTGCCTGCCCAGGGCCGGCCCGATGCAAGCCGATGACTCGACGGCGGCCTGGTGGGTGAAGGACCCCTGGGGGCCCAGATAATACAGGTCGACCCGGGAAGTCTGACCGGTGCTCATGCGCGGGGTTCCCCGGTGGAGGAAGCGGCCAGGGTCTCCCCTGTTTCCGGGGCTGTGTCTGCGGCCTCCGCCCCACCCCTTGCCGGCCACTCCTTGATCAGACCATCATCGAACAGGGACCGGGGCAGGCAGAGGGCCAGGAACTGAATCAGAACCAGTCCTCCCATCCAGAGGAAGACGGCGTACTTGGCGAAGAAACCCGGAAAGTCGGCGTAGGGCATGAGCACGTCCCCACCCGGTCCCCTCATGGAGAGGAGCCAGACCACCACCGTGGAGGCCACCAGGTGCAGGGAGAGGCCCAGGGTGCCGGAATCATTGCGGACCCGCCAGGAGGCCAGGGCCACCAGGATGTAAGCCAGAATCATCCCCCAGGGGATGCCGGCGGCCGCTCCGGAACGCTGGACCAGGGTGCCCAGGATGCCCACCAGAACGCCAATGACCAGGGCCAGGAGATACCGACTGGGTCGTATCATCTGACGCCTGGTCACCTGCTGTGCCCCACTGGCAGCCTCGATACCGGCATGGGTCTCATCATGCTGTTTCGCCATGGGAATCAGCCTAGTACGATCCGGTCACCAGCGCTGCGGCCGGGTCGGCCCGTGTCACTTCTTGTTGGCGCGGCGCTGACGGGCGTTCCACTTGTACCAGGCGTCACGATCAAGGATGATCTTGCGCACACGGATGGATTCGGGGGTCACCTCGACGCACTCGTCGTCGTTGGCGAAGTCCAGGGACTCCTCCAGGCTCATCTGGATGGGAGGGGTCAGGGTCTCCAGCACATCGGCCGTTGCGGAGCGCATATTGGTCATGTGCTTCTCCAGGGTGATGTTGATGTCCAGGTCACCGGGCTTGTTGTTGATGCCGACGATCTGTCCCTCGTAGACCGGGGACTGGGGCTCGACGAAGAAGTCGCCGCGTGCCTGGAGCTTCTGCATGGCATAGGGGCTGGCCTTGCCGGAGCGGTCCGAGACCATGGACCCGTTCTGGCGGGTCTTGATCTCCCCGGCCCAGGGGGCGTACCCGGCCGATATGGACGAGGAGATGCCGGTACCGCGCGTGGCGGTCAGGAGGGCGGTGCGGAAGCCAAGGAGACCACGGGAAGGGACGGTGAACTCCATCCTCACCCAGCCCGATCCATGGTTGGTCATGGTGTCCATCCGGCCCTTACGGTCGGCCATGAGCTGGGTGACGGCACCCATGTACTCCTCGGGCACGTCGATGGTATCGGCCTCCATGGGCTCCTGGACCTTCCCGTCCACGGTCCTGGTGACCACCTGGGGACGGCCCACGGTCAGCTCGTAGCCCTCACGACGCATCTGCTCGGCCAGGACGGCCAGGGCCAGCTCACCACGGCCCTGGACCTCCCAGGCATCGGGGCGGTCGGTGGACAGGACCTTGATGGAGACGTTGCCGATCAGCTCACGGTCCAGACGGTCCTTGAGCATGCGGGCCGTCAGCTTGTGGTCCTTGCCCTCGGTGCCGGCCAGGGGGGAATCATTGGTGGCGAAGGTCATGGAGACGGCCGGGTCGTCCACGTGGATCAGGGGCAGGGGCTTGGGGTCGCTCTTATCAACGATGGTCTCGCCGATCATGATGTCGTCGACCCCGGCAACGGCCACGATGTCGCCGGGACCGGCCTCATCCACGGGGAAACGCTCCAGGCCCTTGGTGCGCAGGATCTCGGTCAGTTTGAAGTTCTCGATGGACCCGTCCACGCGGGAGAGCCCGTACTGCCTGCCCTTGATCAGGTTGCCGTTGTAGATGCGGACCAGACCCAGACGACCCAGATAGTCCGAGGCGTCGATGTTGGTCACATGGGCCTGGAGGGGGGCGCCCTCCTCATATTCGGGGGCCGGTATGTTGGTCAGGATGGACTCGAAGAGGGGTTCCAGATCGTCGTTGTCGGGCAGGCCGCCATCTTCGGGCTGGTTGACCGAGGCCTTGCCGGCCTTGGCCGCGCAGTAGATGACGGGCAAGTCAAGAAGGGAGTCCAGGTCCAGGTCCACACCCTCCTCGCTCACATCCTGGGCCAGGCCGAGGAGGAGATCGGTGGACTCGGAGACAACCTCGGAAATGCGGGCATCGGGACGGTCGGTCTTGTTGATGACCAGGATGACGGGCAGCTTGGCCTCCAGGGCCTTGCGCAGGACGAAACGGGTCTGGGGCAGGGGGCCCTCGGAGGCGTCGACCAGGAGGACGACACCGTCGACCATGGAGATGCCGCGCTCCACCTCGCCGCCGAAATCGGCGTGACCTGGGGTGTCGACGACGTTGATGGTGATGCCGTCGGGCTGTCCCAGCTTGGGAGCCAGGGGACCGGTGTACTTGACGGCGGTGTTCTTGGCCAGGATCGTGATGCCCTTCTCGCGCTCCAGGTCGTTGGAATCCATGACCCGGTCGGGCACCTCCTCACGATCGGAGAAGACGTGCGACTGCTGGAGCATGGCGTTGACCAGGGTGGTCTTGCCGTGATCAACGTGTGCCACAATCGCAACATTTCGTATATCGCCGCGTACCGCCATCAAAACCTCATTCTCGTTGAATGCTTCATATCATGCCGCCGGGGGCAGGACTGTATAGACAGCCACCGATGACCCCCAGACTGGCATGGCCGAAAAATCGGACAAACAGAGACAATACTAATCGTCTTTGCTGACAGGCGCAGGCAGACCCTCACCCTGGGCGGAACCCGCCTGGACCGCACCCTGCGGCAGGGCCTCCTGGACCTGGGCCAATGCCGACTCCTCATCGGGCAGGAAGGGGGCCAGCGAGGGCAACTCCTCCAAGGAATTCAGCCCCATCTTCTCCAGGAAGATCCCGGTGGTGACCAGAAGGGCTGCATGGGTGACCGGGTCGGCCCCCTCCTCGCGAATCAGTCCGCGAACCAGAAGGGAACGGATGACCCCATCGGAGTTGACCCCACGGATCTGCCCCACCCCGGAGCGGGTCACGGGCTGCCGGTAGGCCACGATGGCCAAGGCCTCCAGGGCGGCCTGAGAGAGTCTGGCCGTCTGCCCATCCTTGACGAAGGCGGCCACAACCGGTAGGTAGTCGGGTCGGCTGACCAACTGCCAACCCCGGGCGGTCTGCCTGAGTTCGAACCCCCGTCCCTGGTAGGAATCGGCCAGAGCCTGCAGGGCCTCCTGGGCCTGGTCGGGCTCTACGGCCAGGACCCGCGAGAAGTCCTGACTGGTCAGGGGCTGGTCCGTGGCCATCAGTATGGCCTCCATGCAGGCGGCCAGGCCACCGGGAAAATCGTCCACGTCGAAGTCGACATACTCGGGTCGGGTATCGGGGTGGGTTGAGGGAACCTGCCCCTCCTCCCCCGGGTTTTCATCTGTGCGCATCTGCCTGCTGTCCTGAATCATGCGAAGTCCCCCTCACTGATCTGCCTCAGGTCCTCGGCATCGGTGCTGCCCACCCAACGCAGGTAGAGCGGCTCATAGGGGCCCTCCTGCTTGTACTGGATCAGCTGCTGCTTGAAGTAGACCAGAACAGCCAGGAACCTGGCCACAACCTCCAGGTTCCCCCTGGCCGTGGCGATGATGGAGGCGAAGGCCACGGGCCGGCCAGGCTTGTCCAGGAGGGCCGTTCGGACCAGGTCGGCCTGCTGGTTGAGATTCACCAGGGGCACGTGGAGCTGCCCCAGGGAGACCTGGGATACGGGGGCATTGGCCAGGGCGGTTGCCGCCAGAAGGGCCAGATCCTGGGGGCTGGTTGCCCATTCCAGGTCCGGCAGGAGGCTGGCCAGGTCATCGTCCGGACGCCCCGGATGGACGTACCTGCCCGAGTTGGCCGCCAGCATGGCCCGGAAATCCTGCCCCGCCTCCTTGAAGGCCCGATACTGCAGGAGGCGTGCGAAGAGGAGGTCACGCTCCCTCAGGGCCTCCATGGAGGCCTGGTCACGCAGGGTCTCATCCTCGACCGGGAGGAGGGCTGCGCTCTTGGCCTCCACCAGGACCGAGGCCACATCGAGGAAGGAACTGGCCTGGTCCATGCTGGTCCGGAAATCCAGGGTGTTGACATAGGCCAGAAACTCGCCGGTCACCGAAGCCAGTGAGACCTCGGTCAGTTCCAGCTTCCTGTTGGCCAGGAGGCTCAGGAGCACATCGAAGGGACCCTGGTACACATCCAGGTCCACCGAGAACCCGTCGCCACGGCGGTCCAGGGCCTCCAGGGACGGTTCCGTCACGGCCCTCTTCACGCCACGATGCCGCGGGCTATCAGTTCCCTGGCGACCTCCCGGTACTCCTTGGAGGTCTTGTGTTCAGGGGAGAACATGGTGATGGGTTCGCCGGCCACCGTGGCATCGGGCAGCTTGATGGACCGGGAGATGATGGAATGGAGGACCTTCCCCTCGAAGGCCTCGTATATGCGCTGGAGGACCTCTTCCGAATGGAGGGTGCGGGTGTACATGGTGACCAGGACCCCGTATACCTTCAGGTCCGGGTTGATCCTGCTCTGGACCTTCTCGATGGACTGCATGAGCAGGGCCACACCACGCAGGGCGAAGAACTCGGCCGCCACCGGGATGACCACACCGTCCGCCGCCGTCAGGGCATTGACGGTCAGGAGGCCCAGGGAGGGCTGACAATCGATGATGATGGCATCGTACTCCCTGCGCAGGGGCCGGATGGTCGAAGCCAGGGCCTGCTCACGCCCCACCTCGCTGACCAGCTGGATCTCCGCCGCGGAAAGGTCGATGTTGGCGGGGATGATGTCCAGCCCGGGGAAGCGGGTGTGGTGGACCACATCATGCACATCCAGGGAGGAATCGAACATTGCCGTGTAGATGGTGTTGTCCACACTGTTGGCGTTGATGCCCAGCCCGACCGTGGCGGCCCCCTGGGGGTCGAAATCCACGATCAGGACCCTGCGCCCGTACAGGCTCAGCGCCCCGGCTATGTTGATGGATGAGGTGGTCTTGCCCACGCCGCCCTTCTGGTTGCACAGGGCTATGACACGGGCCGGTCCGTGTTGTTTCAAAGGCTCAGGGGCTGCGAAGGTCTCATATTCGCGCCCTAACAAATCCGTAGGCATGTCTCTAGACTACCAACATCCCGGAAACATCCCCATAGGACGGGCTTGTCGATGGGCCCGACGCGGATGTCGATGTGTCCGAACGCCCGTCGGAAAATGGATGGTCCGGCCCCTGGCACCCTCATCCGGCTCAGAGTCCACAAGAACAGATGATTGGCGCGAAACCGTGGCATTCTGGACGTAACCCCGCCCAGGGCCACGCAATCGCGGAATGGGCATCTCCATATTCGCGGGATGGGCACCGGAAAAGACACCAGTGGCAATGTTCCGGTCAAAGAATCCGAAGCGCCCGGGGACGGGCGCAGTCAATCGGCATTACCCACCGGCTACCGGAGGAGGTCAAAGCGCTCGGGGATGGGCCGTCTGGTAGGCCTCGATCAGGCCCTGGGGGCTGACATGGGTATAGATCTGCGTGGTGGTCACCGAGGAATGGCCCAGAAGCTCCTGGACGGATCTGACATCGGCCCCCCCCTCGATCAGATGTGTCGCGAAGGAATGACGGAGCGTGTGGGGGTGAAGGGGACGTTGGATTCCCGCCCGCTCACCGGCATCGCGGACAATCTGCCAGACGGACTGCCTGGTCAGACGCTTTCCGCGCTTGTTGAGGAAGACCGCACTCGGCTCACGTCCCTTGGAGGCACGGCCCTGCAGGTCGGGACGTCCGAGGTTCAGGTAGGATTCCAGGGCCCGGCAGGCGTAGGAGCCTACCGGAACCAGACGCTGTTTGTCCCCCTTGCCGGTCAGGCGGACCACATGCTCATCCAGATCCAGGTCGTCCAGGTCGGTCCCCACGGCCTCCGACACCCGGCACCCGGTGGCGTACATGAATTCAAGCAGGGCCTTGTCCCTGAGGACGACCGGATCCTTGGACCCTCCCATGGCGGCCGCGTCCAGGAGGCCGGCGACCTGGTCAACGGTGAGCACATCGGGCAGGGAGGAAACCCCCTTGGGCGCCCTGACCCCCCGAGACACGTCCTCTTGGATGGCCCCCTGTTGGAGGGCGAAGCGGTGCCACTCGTGGACCGCCGCCAGGCGACGGGACCGGCTGGCCGAGCTCTCGGAAGACAACCAGGCCAGGAAGGCCTCCACATCGTCCTTCCCCACCTGGTCCAGGCTCCTGATGCCCCGGTCGGCCAGCCAGCCCGCATACATGGTCAGGTCAGACCGGTATGCCTTGACAGTGGCCGGGGCCAGGCCGCGTTCCACACCCGTATAGGCCAGGAACTGATCCAGAAGGTCAGCCATCCCCACCGGAAGGTCGACAGGGACCGATGCCCTCCTGTTCCGCCCGCGCTCGCTGGTCATAGGCGGTATTCTAGCCTGCCTCTTCCTCCAGGCCGAAGCAGAGGGAGACCATGGCCCCGCCCAGGTCGTCGGACCTGCCCAGGGTGATGCCGCCCGACTGCACCTGGGCATCACGTTTGGCCACGCTCAGACCGAGCCCGAAGTGACGGCCGGACCTGCTGGGGTCGCCCATGTAGGACTGCTCGGTGGCCAGCTCCAGGTCCTGGCGGGTGAAGCCGGGCCCGCTGTCCTCCACGGCGAGGACCAACCGTCTTGGATGGTCCCCGATCGCCGCCCCAAGACGGATGCTGCCCCGGCGGGGTGTGTGCTCCACAGCGTTGACCAGCACGTTGCCGAGGGCCTGGACGGTAAGGGCCGGATCCAGGTCCACATCAAGGTCCGTCGGGCTTTTCACCTCCAAGCTGATGGCCTTGGCCTTCACCTGGGCCCGGACAAGATCGGTGACCTTATCCACTATTTCACCCAGCTTGCAGGGCCTCCTGTCCGGCCCCCTCCCAGTTTCATCCAGGGAGGACTGAATCAGGGAGGCGGTCAGGTCCTCCATCCTCCCCTCATCCTTGACCAATCGGGAAAGGTAGTCTGACTGGTCGGCATCCAGGTCCGTCTCCCCGAGGAGATCGGCCCAGCAGGCGATTCCGGTCAGCGGGGTCTTCAAGTCATGGGCCAGGGCCGCCGTCCGCCGTCTCCCCTCCTCCTGAAGCCTCCACTGGCTTTCCAGGGAGGAACGCAGATTGGCCCTCATGACCTCCATCGACCCCAGGACCTGATCGAACTCACGGACAGTGGAGGAACCGACGGAAAAATCCAGATTCCCGGAGCTTATCTGCTCCACGGCCCGGTCCATGGGTTCCACGCCCCGACGCAGGTACCGGCCCAGCAGAATGATGGCGACCAGAGCCACCAGGATGCCGTTCAAGGCCATCCACAGCTTCAGAACGGTCTCCGGGGAGGGAAGTCTCCTGTTCAGATCATCCATGGCGTAGCGGGCACCGATCTGGTAGGCGATCACCAGGTAGCCCCCGTCACGGGGGACCACGACGAAGGTACCCATCGGGTTCAGGCCGTTGCTTGAGATCCGGTCCAGGATCCGGCTGCGACTGCCGGCATCCATATCGGACGAGCGTACATGGAGATCCTTGTCCAGCTCCATGTATGTGCTGCAGGAGGGGAGGTCGCCGGGCCGGAAGGCGCCGCCGTCCATCAGGGTCCGGGTGTACTCGCCGACCGATTCCTCACAGGCGTCCGCAGGAAGGATCACCCCGGTGCCGACCGCATCGATACACAGAAGGGGCAGGGCCAGACCAAGGGCCTCCGCGGCGATGAAAAGGACCAGGAACCAGCCCAGAATCGTATTCAACCCTCTCCCGCCCTGCCGTCGGGTCGAGGAAGTCCCGCTCACTGCCACAGGTACCCCACCCCCCACCTGGTCTGGATGGGTGCCTCCCCCACCGCCTGGAACTTGGCCCTGATGTTGGCGATGTGGGTGGCCACCGCGGACGGGTCTCCACGTGCGTCCAGGCCGAAGACCGCCTGGTGTATCTGTTCCTTGGAGTAGACGTGACCCCGGTTGAGGGCCAGGAACTCACAGATGGCATACTCGGTCGGCGTCAGGTCCATGACCCGCTCCCCGCAGGAGAGCTCCTTGGCCGACAGGTCGAAGCGGATCTCCCCCAGTGTCAGCAGCTCCGAGCGCCCGCGGTGCTCCCTGCGCAGGTGGGCATCGACCCGTGCGCGGAGCTCAGCCAGGTGAAAGGGCTTGGTCAGGTAGTCGTCAGCCCCCAGCCCCAGACCTCGGACCAGATCGGCCTGGTCTGTCCGGGCCGTCAGAAAGACGATGGGAACGCTGGTGGCCCTCCTGAGCCGCGTGACCAGCTCGAACCCATCCATTCCCGGCATCATGATATCCAGCAGGATCAGGTCGAAATAGTCCAGATGGGGCATGTCGACCTTCCGGGGATCCTGGATCGTGGTGACCTGATGGCCCTCCTTGCCCAGCCCGATGCGGATGGCGTCCAGGATGGACTCTTCGTCATCCACCGCAAGGATCCTGGCCATGGATGGTCCCCTTTCCCGGCTCGCAACACCTTCGGGTCCGGTCTGACCCGCTGTCCGTAAGCTGCCTGTACACCCCCATCATCCCATCACCTCCGACCTCGGCCGGGTTGGAAGGCGGCCACCCAGACCATGGCCAGCACCCAGGAAAGTAGCGCAAGTACGATACTCATCACCCATCCCAGCCCCTGTACTGTACGGTAGCCATCCATAGCTCCCTGGGCCAGACGGCCGGCATCCGCCAGGGCCGGGACACCTGCTGACAGGTGGGAGGGCAGGGCCGGCGGGAGGAACCACCAGATCCGATCGCCCAGACCGGTCTGGAGGAGATAGCCCAGAAGACTGCCCAGGACCCCCGTCAGGATACCGAACTGACGCCCCCAGGCAAGGGCTATCACCATGGTCAGGGGAATCAGTGCGGCACCACCCAGGATGAGACCCAGGAGGACCTGCAACCAAAGCCCCATACTCAGGGGGTTCTGCCCCCAGAGGGCCATGCCCAGGGCGAAGGGGCCCACCGAGACCAAGGCCACCAGGACATAGAGCATCTCCATCTGGATCATGACCCCCGCCAAGGCCAGACGGCGTGAAGGCAGGGACAGGAGGGCGGCGTAGCCACCGGCCTGGAGCTCCCGCTCGGCCACGAACCCGCAGACCAGCCCCACCACCAGGGGAATGACGCCACCCACCAGTTCCAGATAGACCGTCACCTCCGACCAGGGATCGTAGGTGACGAATGAGTAATACCCCAGGAAGATCAGGACCCCACCCAGGGCGAACCCAATCAGGACGACGGAAAGGCGGGAATGCCGCTGCCGTATGACCTCCGCCCTGATCGACCCGATCAGGGTCATGAGGGGACCCGATGAGGACGTCTGCCCTGGTTGCGGACCCCTCTTCCCTCTGGACCTGCGATCTGCGGTCTCTCCGGACCTACCGGGATGCCGCCAAGGGCTTGTGGATGGACTGCGAACACGGTCACCGCACATCAGACCGCCTCACTGCGGGAAAACCAGCGGGAACCCGCCAGGGTCAGGACAAGGAAGCAGACCAGGGCGATCAGGAGGGAGCAGAGCGGGCGCAGACCGAAGACAGCCAGGTCACTCCCCGCCTCCACGGGCAGCCCATTGGGCAGGACTCCCAGGGCCGGCGCCGTCGTGTTCATGGAGGCCGTGGGGGGCAGGAACCACCAGATCGGGGTATCCCAGGTCGACACGCCGATGCCCACCTCCAGGAGGAAGGGCAGGGCCATGCCAAAGGTCGGGCCGACCGCGGCCGTACCCCACAGCCCCAGGGGGATCAGCCAAGCGGTCGTGGCGACATTGAGCAGGCAGGCGGCCATACCGGCTGGAAAAGGGGTGGCAACGAACCCCATCAGACCCGGCAGGAGGCAACCCTCCAGGCATATGACCAGGTTGGCCACCAGGCTCCAGGCCAGCACGATCACCGTCTTGGCCAGGAAGGAGACTCCAGGGTCCAGGGGAAGCAGGAGTACAGGACGGAGGTGTTGCCGGGAATCCCGACGCATGACCGATTCGGCGACCAGGGCCAGGAGGG
Organism: Bifidobacterium indicum; assembly: GCF_036987015.1. Classification (NCBI taxonomy): domain Bacteria; kingdom Bacillati; phylum Actinomycetota; class Actinomycetes; order Bifidobacteriales; family Bifidobacteriaceae; genus Bifidobacterium; species Bifidobacterium indicum. Next base: position 189,713 of record NZ_BTXM01000001.1, on the reverse strand, counting down.
CCGGTTGCAGGATCGCCCACCAGTTCCAGAGTTCGTAGGCCATCAGCGGCGATTGCGCTCCCCGGTACGAGTCCGGCATAAGGAAGAAGAAGAGGACGGCCATGAGGGCGACCAGTACCGGCAGGCCCAGGCACAGCCAGGGAAGGGAGGATTGCCGTCCCTTGAGTGCCTCCGCTCGGCAGGCGGCCTTGAACCCCCTCATCGTCCACCCGCCTGGTCGGAGGCGTCCCGGCAGACCTGCATGAAGAGCCCCTCCAGATCCGTTGAGGAATCCAGCTGGTCCTGATAGGCCAGCCGACCCTGGGCGATGATGCCGATATGGTCGGCCACCTGGGCGATCTCACTCAGGATATGGCTGGACACGATGATGGTGACGCCCTGGTCGGCCAGGGAGCGCATCAGGGCACGGAGGTCCTCGATTCCCATGGGGTCCAGACCATTGGTGGGCTCGTCCAGGATGAGGAGGTCGGGGTCCGCCAGGAGGGCCAGGGCGATGCCCAGGCGCTGCTTCATCCCCATGGAGAAGCTTCCCGACCGTTTGCGCCCGGTATCCTCCAGGCCCACGGTGTGCAGGGCACTGTCCATGCAGGACGGGTCCAGGCCCAGGAGGGTGGCCCTCACCTGCAGGTTCTCCCGTGCGGTCAGGTTGGGATAGAGCGGCGGACTCTCGATCAGGGCACCGATCCGGTAGAGGTCCTCCCTGGTCCAGGGATGCCCTTGGAAGAGGATGCTCCCCCGGCTGGGGCGCAGCATGCCGGTCAGCATCTTCAGGGTGGTCGATTTACCGGCCCCGTTCGGCCCAAGGAGACCGTATATCTGACCACGGCCCACCTGCATGTTCACCCGGTTGACTGCCTCCCTGCGGTCCCCGCCACGCCCGAACCACCTGGTCAGTCCTCTGGTTTCGACGATAAGAGTCATGGGTCCTTCCTTTCCCCTCGTTGACTGGTCAAGGATGGATCCGAGTTTTCAAGAAATCATCAAGATGGTCCCACTCGTGTCGTCCTGACTCAGGAGACCTCCCTGATCAGGCCCTGGATCCCCTCTTTTCGGAGGATCTCCCGATAGGGGCCCGCCTCCTCGGTGATGATTCCGTCGATGGCGTGCACGCCCAGCAGCTCCACCGGTGCCTTGTCGTCGGTCAGCACCCGGCCACCCGAATCCCGGACCGGGTTCAGCCGGGAACCGACCAGGTCCATCTGGTCGGCCAGGTCCTGGTCCCGGCTGACCCTGCCGGCGGCCTCGGTCAGGAGGCCGGACCCGATGAAGTCTTTCATGGACCGGTCCCTGGCCTTCCTGCCGGAACCCGCCTGCCTCCCGGATCGGGCCCCGGGACGCTTGGCGAAGAGCTCCCGGTTGGTGGTCCGGGGCACGTCGGCCGCCAGCATGGCATCGGTCCCGAAGACCCGGGCGATGGTGGCGGTCAGGGCGGCATCGATGGAACCCTGCCCGTCGTCGATCATGTTCATGTTGACCACCATGACCCCACCCGGGTTCAGGTGCTCCCTGACCAGGGTGAAGAACTCGGTGGAGCTCATCTGGAAGGGGATGGTGATGTCCTGGTAGGCATCGACCATGATCAGGTCGTAGTGCTGGCTGCTGGATGCCAGCCAGGCCCGTCCGTCGTAGGTGGAGACCGGAAGGTCGGCGGGCTGGTCGAAATAGCGGACGGCCAGATCACTGATGGACCGGTCGATCTCGACACCCTGGATGGCCATATGCGGGTAGTACCGTCTCAGCTGCCGGGCATAGGTGCCCGTCCCCATGCCCAGGATCAGGGCCGAACGGGCCTGGTCCGCCATGAGTGGGGCCGCCAGGGCCGTGTCATAGTACATGCCGGTCATGCCCGGATGCTTCAAGGTCACGGACTGGACCCCGAAGAGGACATTGGTCGACAGGACGGTCCGGTCCGAGAGGGTTCTGACCTGGAGGTAGTTGTAGATGGACTCCCCCTCGTAGGTCAGCCCATTCTCCCAGAAGGCGAACCCGGTCAGGGGCGACAGGGCGGCCGAGACCACATAGATGACCGTGGCCACGGCGCAGGCGATGCGGTGCACACGGGAGGAGAGGAAGTAGACCAGGGCGACCAGGAGGAGGACCCCCGAGAAGATCAGGAAGGTGACGAAGGTTCCCACGGCCGGGATGGTGACGAATGTGGGCAGGAAGGTGCCCAGGATGGACCCGATGGTGTTGCAGGCGCTCAGGCGACCGACCACCGAGGCGTTGTCATCCAGGGAGTCGGTGGCGTTCTTGACCAGGCCCGGGGTGATGGTTCCCAGCAGGAAGAGGGGCGGAACGAAGATGATCAGGCAGGAGACGAAGGCCGCCAGGACCAGGAAGTTCGTGGATACCGTGACGATCAGGAGACCTGAAACCAGGATGATCAGATACTTGCCGACCAGGGGGATCAGGGCGATCCACACGGCCGCGGCCAAGATGAGCAGGTAGAGTCTGTCCGGGTCGGGGTTCCGGTCGGCCCAACGTCCACCGGCCACGGCACCCAGGGCCAGGGCGATCATGATGGTCCCGATGATGATGGTCCATACGATCTGCGAAGAGGAGAAGTAGGGGGCCAGAAGGCGGGAGGCACCCAGTTCGGCGGCCATGACGGCCATGCCCGAGAAGAACTCGGTCACATAGAGGAATATCCGTGACCCCAGTATGGGGCGGGCCGCCGGAGGCTTCCCGATGTCCGCCTTGTCAGCCCGGGGGACCCCCGCACCGTCCTGCCCGACCAGGGTGTGGTCATCGGTCATGGAGGCCCCCTCGTTGATGTCGTCAATCAACCTACCGTCTCCCGGGTGAATCGTCAAATACGGAAGAACCCCGCACCGGGCGGGGTTCGGAAACCGGTTTGGCGCCCATACCCGAACGGTGATCGGTGGGGCCGATGCATGAGTTCAGGCGGCTACGGGCGCATTCACATCATCGGGCAGGGCCTTCTTGGCCTCTTCCACGATGGCGTTGAAGGTGTCGATATCGTTGACGACCAAGTCGGCCAGGGCGCGGCGGTCCAGCTCGATGCCAGCCAGACGCAGACCCTGGATGAAGCGGTTGTAAGTGATGCCCTGGGCTCGGCATCCGGCGTTGATGCGCTGGATCCACAGCTTGCGGAAATCACCCTTGCGTGCCTTGCGGTCACGGTAGTTGTAATTGAATGAGTGGAGCAGCTGCTCCTTGGCCTTGCGGTAGAGACGAGAGCGCTGACCGCGGTAGCCGGAAGCCCGCTCAAGGACGACCCTGCGCTTCTTGTGCGCGTTGACTGCCCGCTTGACTCGTGCCATAGATATTCCTCAGCTTTCTAAAAATCTAACTCGATGACCCACGGTCCGCTCAGCGGCCCAGCATCTTCTTCATGTTCTTGGCCTGGCTCGGAGCAAGCACCTCGTCCGTGGAGAGGGCGCGGCGCTTCTTGGCCGACTTGTGCTCAAGATTGTGGCGCATGCCGGTCCCTGCGTGCATGAGCTTGCCAGTACCGGTGACCCGGACTCGCTTGGACGCGGCGGAGTTACTTTTCATCTTCGGCATTGCTGCCCTCCTTGGATTTCATCTTCTTCGGGGAAGTACTGGTTGGCTTGGACGCCTTGGGGGTGGGGGCCGCATCGACCTGCTCTACGAGCTGCTCCGCCTCGGCCTCGGCCTGCTTCTTGACATCGGTCTCGTCGGACTTGGCAGCCATGCGTGCCGCCTGCCGTGCCTGACGCTCGGCCCGTGCCTGGCCGCCCCTGCGGCGCTGCTCGGATTGGGTGTGGACCTTCTTGCCCTTGGGCGCCAGGGTCATGATGATGTTGCGCCCCTCCTGCTTGGGCGCGAACTCGATGGATCCCAACTCGGCGACATCATCGGCCAGCCTGCGCAGGAGTTCGACTCCTCCGATGGGCCTTGACTGCTCGCGGCCACGCAGCATGATCGTGACCTTGACCTTGTCTCCGGCGGACAGGAAGCGGCGCACATGCCCCTCCTTGACCTCAAAGTCGTGGTCGTCGATCTTGAGCCGGAAACGAATCTCCTTGATTTCCGACGTGCTCTGATTGCGACGGGCCTCACGGGCCTTGATCTTCTCGTTGTATTTGAACTTGCCGTAATCAATGAGCTTGGCGACCGGAGGTTTGGCCTGGGCAGCCACCTCGACCAGGTCCAGGTTCGCCTCCTTGGCCAGATTGAGAGCGACCGAGGTTGCGATGATCCCCACCTGCTCGCCGTTCGGGCCGATCAGGCGTACCTGAGATGCTCGTATCTCGTCGTTGATCCTTGGTTCGTCGCTAATGATGACTCCTTTTCAATTCACACAACACCCACTGCAGGCGGGCAATCCCCCGAACAAGCCCATGCATCGAATTCACCGCAGGAACGCCGGCACCATTTCACTGAACGGGAACCGTTGCCTTCCGTATGGCCTGGATGACCGAAACGGGCGGCCCCAAACCACATCGTGAACCCGAAGCCACAGGAGGCTTCCAGGTGGGATATCCACTTTCTTGATTTCTCAAGCCAGGGAATACTATACCACACGGTCGTGGACATGATCACACCAGCCCCTCGCCGAGTCCAGGACCACCCTGATGACGACCCGGAACGGGGACCCCGATCCGCAGGTGACCCCTGCGATTCCCGTTCCCGCTCAGTCGGCCAGGTCCAAGAGCCCCGGTTTGGTGCCGTCCTTGACGAAGTAGTCGTCATACCAGGTCAGGAAGGAATAGACGGTCCAGATCTTGCGCCGGGCGTCGTTCCTGCCGGCGTAGTTGTCGTCGATCATCTTCAGGAGGGCCTCCTGGTCGAAGAACTCGCCGACATAGTCCCGCTCGAAGACCGAGCGGACCAGGCGGTAGTACTTCTCCTGTCGCAACCAGTCCTTGATGGGGACCGGGAAGCCCAGCTTCTCCCTGTCGGACCATTCGCGCGGCATGTGCCGGTCGGCGGCCCTGCGGAAGGCGAACTTGGTGTTCTCGTCCGTGATCAGATACTTGGTGGGGACCTTTTCGGCCACATCCATGAGTCGGGTGTCCAGGAGGGGCACACGCAACTCCAGGGAGTGGGCCATGGTCATCTTGTCGGCCTTGAGGAGGATGTCACCGGGCATCCACTGGTGCATATCCAGATACTGTTTCTTCTTGAGTTCGGACAGGTCCCGCCCCTCGAGGCGGCCATAGGTCCGGCCCACGATCTGCTTGACCGTGGGGGCCTTGCGGAACTCGGGTTTGAGGATCCGCCCGGCCTCATCCTCCTCGAAGACCTTGGCCTGACCGATGAAGTTCTCTTCGGCCGGGGCCAGGTTGGCATAGAGGTGCCAGGCCCCGTGGAAGTGCTTCCCCTTGGCCCAGCGGCCGATGGCATAGCGCGCCTTGCGGGGAAGGTGCTCCAGCATCCGGGTGACCATTTTGATGATCTTGGACCGGGTGTGCACCCCGTAGTCCACGTAACCGGCGAAGAGCTCATCGGCGCCCTCACCACTCAGCACCACGCGCAGGTCGCGGCTGGCCAGCTCCGAGAGGAAGAAGAGGGGCACGCATGAGGGGTTGGAGTCGGGTTCGTCCAGGTACCACTGGATCTGCGGGAAGTACCGGAAGGCCTGGTCACCATCCAGGGACTCGGTTGTGTTGTTGAGCTTGAGGATGGATGCCAGCTCACCGGCCTGGTCCGACTCGTTGTAGGTGCCCCTGCCGAATCCGATCGAGTAGGTGTGCTCGGGTCGGGCCAGGGCGGCGACGTAGCTGGAATCCACACCAGAGGAGAGGAAGGAGCCCACCTCCACATCGGCCACCTGATGGGCCTTGACGGAGTCCTCGACGGTCCTGTCGATCGAGTCGACCAGATCGTTCAGGTCCTGGTTGCTCTCCCCGAAAGCCGGGTCATAGTACTGGTGGATGTCCATCTTCCCGTCCCGGTAGGTGAACCAGTGTCCCTCGGGCAGCCTGAAGACGCCCTTGAAGAAGGTCTCGGACAGGGCCGGGTACTGGAAGGTCAGGTAGGGACGCAGGGCCTCCCTGTTGAGTTCCTTGTGGAAGTCGGGATGCTGCAGGAGGCTTTTGATCTCCGAACCGTACATGAAGGTCCCGTTCATGATGGTGTAGTAGAAGGGCTTGATGCCGAAGTGGTCGCGGGCCCCGAAGAGCTCCTTGTGGGCGCTGTCCCAGATGACGAAGGCGAACATGCCGCGCAGGCGGGTCAGCACGTCCTTGCCCCACTCCTCGTACCCGTGCAGGATGACCTCGGTGTCGGAGTCGGTGGTGAAGGTATGGCCCTTCCCGATCAGGACCCGGCGCAGCTGACGGTAGTTGTAGATCTCACCATTGAAGGTGATGGCCATGCTGGAGTCCTCATTGAAGATGGGCTGGTCGCCGCCCTGGAGGTCGATGATGCTCAACCGGCGGAACCCCAGGGCCACCTGCCCGTCGACGAGGTGTCCCTCCTGATCTGGACCCCTATGGGCGATGATGTCGGTCATCCGCTTCAGGACGGCCGTCTTCTCCTCGGCAGGGGCATCAGAGACAAACCCGGCAATTCCGCACATTGGCAGCACTCCTTATAGATTCAGACCAGGAATCAACGATAGCAAAGGCATGTGTCTGAACTGTGCCCGCCCGGGTTCCTCCCGGGCGGGCGGGAATTCAGGCCGTCTGTCCGCCCTCCCCGCCGTCGACCAGGGGCAGGTAGTCCCCGTAGCCCCGTGCCTCCATCTCCTCCCTGGGCACGAAGCGCAGGGCGGCCGAGTTCATGCAGTAGCGGCGTCCGCCGCGATCCGCCGGACCATCATCGAAGACATGCCCCAGGTGGATGCCGGTCTGGGCCGTCCTGACCTCGATCCTGGGCCTGCCCAGGAGTTTGAAGTCCTTCCGGTCGACCAGGAGGTCCGGATCGATGGGCTTGGAGAAGGCCGGCCACCCGCAACCCGAGTCGTACTTGTCGACCGAGGAGAAGAGGGGCTGCCCGCTGACCACGTCCACATAGATTCCTGGGCGGAACTCCGCATCGTACTTGTTGTCGAAGGGACGTTCGGTGGCTGCGTGCTGGGTGACCTCGTAGCTCTCCTGGTCCAGGGCCCAGACCCGCTCGATGTACCCTTGCCGCTTGGAGGCGTTGGCGATGGCCTCCATGGGGATGTGGCAGTATCCGTCCGGATGCTTGAGCAGATAATCCTGATGGGATTCCTCGGCCGGGTAGAAGTTGATCAGTTCCTCGACCTGGACCACAGGATGCCGCCCGGTCCGCTTCTCCAGCTCCTGGATGGCCCGGCGGAAGACCGGCTCCTCCCTCTCGCGCCTGTCGGGTTCCCAGTAGAGCCCGCTCCGGTACTGGCGGCCACGGTCATTGCCCTGACGGTTCAGGGAGAAAGGGTCGATCAGGTCCAGGAGGAGAAGGGTCAGGGTGCGCAGGGTGACCCTGACCGGGTCGTAGGTGATCCTGACGGCCTCGACCGCGTCGGTCTCACCAGTGCAGACCTCCTCGTAGGAGGGGTTCTCCACCTTGGACTGGGCGTACCCCACCCGGGTATCGGTGACCCCGTCAACCTCCTGGAAGAAGCGCTCCACACCCCAGAAGCAACCGCCGGCCAGGGTAAGGGTCTGATTCCCCGTAGCATGCGGTGCCTGGCCGACCGACCCCGTCCGGGTCCCGGTGACCATGGTCGGGGAATGCGGCCGACCGTGCATCACCGTGAACGAGTCCTTGATTCCTCTCATGATTCCTCCCATCGTCCCTGTGACTCTTGGCAGGTCAACAGGGAATGGACCGGCACTATTCCGCGCAGCCTCCGTTCAGGGCCTTCCTCTCACATTTCCGACACCTTGCCCGGCAGTACTCCACCTCGGACTACCATCGAGCGCATATCCGCACCGGAACACCGGTATGGGCGGCCGGGCGGCCCTGGGCAGGAAAGAAGGCGGAGACGATGGATCATCCCAAGACGGGTTCGGTGGCAGGCAAGGCCTTCAAGGCGGCCTTCCCCATGACCCTGCCCATCCTGGCCGGCTTCCTCTTCCTTGGCATCTCCTATGGGTTCCTGATGACCAGCAAGGGGTTCCCCATCATCTATCCCCTGGCCATGAGCGCCCTGATATTCGCAGGCTCCATGGAATTCGTGACCGTGGATCTCCTGCTCTCCACCTTCAACCCCCTGGGTGCCTTGGCCCTGACCCTGATGGTCAACGCCCGCCATCTCTTCTACGGACTGGCCATGCTGCCGAGGTTCAGGGGAACCGGCTGGAAGAAGCCCTACCTGATCTTCGGCATGTGTGACGAGACCTTCGCCCTGGTCTCCTCCAACAAGGAACCGCCCGGGGTCGACAGGGGCTGGTTCATGTTCTTCATCACCCTCCTCAACCAGGCCTACTGGGTGGGCGGGGCCACGGCAGGGGCCGTCCTGGGCAATCTGGCGCGTTTCGACGCCCGGGGGCTTGAGTTCGTTCTGACCTCCATGTTCACGGTCCTCTTCGCCGACCAGTGGTTGAAGACCAGGACCCACTTCCCCGCGGTGATCGGCCTGGCCTCCTCCCTGATCTGCCTCCTGGTCTTCGGAGCGGACCACTTCATCATCCCCTCCATGGTCCTGATCGTGGTGGTCTTTGCCATCGCCGACCGGACCCTCTGGAAGAGGCAGGGAAACCTCTACGGATCCGACAGGCGGGAGGTGGGCGCATGACCACGCTGCAGGGCACCCTCACCATCGGCATCGTGATCCTGGGCACCATGACCACCAGGTTCCTCCCCTTCCTGATCTGGCCCGAGGGACATCGACCCCCGGCCTTCGTGACCCGCCTGGGCCAGGTCCTTCCGGCCGCGGTCATGGGAATGCTGGTGGTCTATTCCCTCCGCAAGACCTCCCTGACCGGTGGCGACCACGGCGTATACGAGGCCGTGGCCCTTCTGGTCACGGTGCTGATGCACTGCTGGAAACGGAACATGATGGCCTCCATCGCCTGCGGAACCCTGACCTATATGGCCCTGGTCCAGGGGTGGATTCCCCTGGCGGCCCAGGCACTTGGCCTAGGATGGTGAGCGAACCCGGCAGGGACGACCCGACGAAAGGCGGCACCCGGATGAAGGAACCAGTCCAGGGCATCCAGACCGACGTATGCCAGATCTGGGGTGCGGGCCAGTATTACGGCCAGGAGTCCGCATTCCCCGACGCCGCCATGGTCATCGCGGCCGATGGAGGAGCCGACGAGGCGGCGGCCAAGGGGGTCGTTCCGGACCTGGTCGTGGGCGACTTCGACTCCATCGCCGCCGCTCACCGGCCGACCCCGACCGACCCTGACCAGGGCGACGACATCAATGCAACCCCGTTGGATCCACCTTCATCTCCATCACGGCAATCATCGGCCGCCACCCGATACCGGCGCCTGCCTGCCGAGAAGGACGACACCGACATGCTGGCCGCGGTCAAACTCGGCTGGGAGGCCGGCTGCCGAATCTTCCAAATATACGGTGGCCTGGGCAAGAGGATGGACCACACCCTGGCCAACCTGAACCTGATTTCCATGGTGGCGGCCTCAGGGGGCCGTGCCTGCCTGTACGGCGACAGGATGATCGTCACGGCCATCGGCCGCGGGTCCCTCTCCTTCGCCCCCTGGCATTGCGGAGACCGGGCCATGGTCTCGGTCCTCTCCGCCACGGACCGGTCGGAGGGCATCACCGAGCGGGGGCTCAAGTACCAGGTCGAGGGTATGACCATGACCAACCTGGAGGTGACCGGGGTCAGCAATGAGTTCCTTCCCGGCACCCCCGCCCGGATCGGCCTGGACCGGGGAATCATCTACATCACCTACCCGGACACGGCCCCCACCCCGGACTGGCGGACGGACATGGTCCCGGCCCCCTCCCTGGGTATCGTCGGCACCAACCCCTCCCGCTGGCTGGCCTGACCAAAACGGAAACCGAGCAGGGTTGAGGAAACGCCCGGGGAAGACGCTATCAGCGAAAGGTCATCATCATGTCCCATGCATCCACGACAAACCCTGAAGACGAGCCGCTTTTTGTCTGCTACCGGGGCTGCTCGACCTGCGCCAGGGCCCGGACCTGGCTCCAGTCCCGGGGCATCGATGTTCACGAACGTGACATCAAAGGTGACAACCCCACCTACCCAGAACTGGATGCCTGGCAGGGGCGTAGCGGACTGCCGGTCAAGCGGTTCTTCAACACGTCGGGGCAACTGTACCGGTCCATGCAGCTGAGCAGGAAGCTGCCGGAGATGAGTCGGGAGGAGGCTCTTCGCCTACTGGCCACCGATGGGATGCTGGTGAAGCGACCCATCCTGGTGGACGGGTCCACCGTCCTGGTCGGGTTCCGCCAGCCGGAGTGGGAGCGGTGGCAGGCGGATGTGAACGGGAATTCTCACAAATCGTGATCGTTTCTCTTAAGGAAGGTACAACATTTCCCAACATTTTTCATGTTCGTTTTTGCCCCGACATTTCCCGGGCTTCCGCTTGGTTAAAGTACAGGCGACCGATTAAAGTATGAGATGTTATCAGTAAGTGGACGTGTACAGTCCCGAGGCACTTGTTCTGTATGCGGCCGGTCTCCAAGGGAGAAATTAATGACAGTAAAGATTGGCATCAACGGCTTCGGTCGTATCGGTCGTCTGGCCTTCCGTCGCATCTTCGAGCTTCAGGCCCGTGGCGGCAACGCCTCCGAGATCGAGGTGGCGGCCATCAACGACCTGACGACCCCGTCGATTCTGGCCTACCTGCTCAAGTACGACAGCACCCAGGGCAACTTCCGTCATGACGACGGCACCCCGGTCGAGGTTTCCGCCACCGACACCGCCATCGTGGTGGACGGCAGGGAATACCCCGTCTACGCCGAGAAGGACGCCAACAACATCCCCTGGGTCAAGAACGACGGTGTGGACTACGTACTCGAGTGCACCGGCTTCTACACCTCCGCCGAAAAGTCCCAGGCCCACCTGAACGCCGGTGCCAAGAAGGTTCTCATCTCCGCCCCCGCCAAGGATGACACCACCCCCACCGTGGTCTTCGGCGTCAACGAAAAGATCCTCAAGGCTTCCGACAAGATCATCTCCGCCGGTTCCTGCACCACGGGCTCCATGGCCGCCATGGTCAAGATGCTGGACGACAACTTCGGCATCCGCATCGGCTACATGACCACCATCCACGCCTACACCGGCTCCCAGATGCTCCTGGACGGCCCCAAGGGCAGCAAGCCCCGTGGCACCCGTGCAGCCGCCATCAACACCATCGAGCACTCCACCGGTGCCGCCAAGGCCATCGGCAAGGTCGTTCCCTCGGTGGACGGCAAGCTGCAGGGCCACGCCCAGCGTGTGGCCGTCCCATCCGGCTCCGTGACCGAGCTGACCACGGTCCTCGACAAGAAGGTCACCATCGACCAGATCAACGAGGCCGCCAAGAAGGCCTTCGAGGGCACCGACTACTACGGCTACAACGATGAGGGCATCGTCTCCTCCGATGTCATCGGCGACACCCACGGCGGCATCTTCGATGCCACCCAGACCGATGTCAACACCCACGGTGATGACCAGCTGGTCCGCACCGTTGCCTTCTATGACAACGAGTACGGCTTCACCAGCAACATGATCCGCACCCTGCTCTACTTCGCCGAGCTGGGCGAGTGAGCACCGATCCGATTCACTGAATCGGTCACCGGGGTCGTCCCTGAAACTGAAACCAGGGGGCGGCCCCTTTTCCATGCCTGAACGACCAGACGGTTCGGGCCGGTCGGGAAGCCGAGCTCAACGATGACGTGAGACGGCCTTCATGAGCATGTCGCAGAAGAGACCGACCACCATGCCGACCAGGAAGCCCAGGACCATGACGGCCAGGGGGTTGTTGGCCAGCCAGGCCGAGGCCAGGTATCCCAGCATCCACATGTATATACCCCAGAGGCATCCGGCCAGGGCCGACAGGGGGATGTACCTGCCCAGTGGGTAACGGGCGGCTCCTGCGGTCAGGTTGATGATGGTCCGCCCGGAGGGTACGAACCGGGAGGCCACGGTGAAGAACCCGCCTCCATACTCAAAGGCCCTGTGGGCCCATGAGATCACGGCCTTCCCGCCCGCGCCACGGAAGAAGACGATCCGCCGCAGGGGAACCAGTCTGCCCAGCCAGTAGGTGCAGACATCACCCAGGGTGAAGGCCAGGGTGCAGACCAGGACCACCCAGACCGGCAGGGGCGACCCCCAGGCCCTGAAGGAGGTGGCCGTGGCCAGGACCACCAGCTCGGTGGGGATGGGGATGATCAGGGCGTCGAGGAAGGCTGCCAGGAAGAGGGCCCGGAGCCCCCACCCGCCGGAGACGGCGGCAAGAAGCCAGGTGTTGATTGCCTGCAACATGGGCACCGCCCTTCCGCCCTTCCGGGATCGCCTGCTGGAACAGCCCCAAGGATATCCCGACCGGTACTCGGCCGCCTACGCGCCGGATGGTGCAGCCGCGGCCCCGGTCCCCGTGGAGGCAACACGCGAGCGCAGGGCCGAGGGCAGGACGAAGTGCATGGTCTCCTTGACGGTCTCCGCATAGGTGACCCTCCCGAACCCCCACCCGGCCAGGGCATCCAGGACACCCTGGACCAGGTCTTCCGGCACCGAGGCACCGGATGAGAGCCCCACCTTGGTGACCCCCTGGAACCAGGCGGGATCCAGGTCGCCGGCATCGTCCACCCGGTAGGCCCTGCCGGGCCCGGGATGGCCGGCACCCGCGTCACCAACCGGGAACCGTTCATCAAGGACGTCCTGGGCCACCTCGACCAGTCTGACCGAGTTGGAGGAGTTCGCGGACCCGACGATGACCACGCAGTCGGCATGCCTGGCCACCAACTTGACCGCATGCTGCCTGTTCTGGGTGGCGTAGCAGATGTCGGACCCAGGCGGCTCCTCGATCCAGGGAAAACGACGGTGCAGGGCGGCAACGATATCGGCCGTCTCGTCCAGGCTCAGCGTGGTCTGGGTCAGCATGACCAGCTTGGTATCAGGGGTGAAATAGAGGTGCTCCACGTCCTCCTGGTGCTCGATCAGGTGAACATGGTCCGGAGCCTCACCCACAACCCCGATGGCCTCGTCATGACCGCGATGGCCGATGTAGATGATCTGGTACCCGTCACGGACGAAACGATGGACCTCCCGGTGGACCTTGCTGACCAGGGGGCAGCTGGCGTCGACCACCTCCATCCCCCGCCTCCTGGCCTCCTCCTGGACCGAGGGTGCGATGCCGTGGGCCGAAAAGACCACCGGCACCCCGGCCTGGGCGGCACGATCCGGGATCTGATCGAGCTCATCGACGAACACGGCTCCACGGTTCGACAGGTCCTCCACCACATGACGGTTGTGAACGATCTGGCGCCGCACATAGACCGGTGGCAGGTCGGCTTGAATCTCGGGGTTCCCGACCCCGTCACCCTGATTGTCCGGGGCCGCCTCCGCACCTTCCGGCTTCCAGGTGTCCAGTATGGTCTCCACGGTCTGTATGGCCCGGTCCACCCCGGCGCAGAACCCCCGCGGGTCGGCCAGGATGACCTCCCGGTCGTCTTTGAGGACCTGGGGCCCGGGCTGATCCGCGACCTGACCGACACCGGTTGTTCTGAACCCTGACACTGAAGACTCCTTACGGAAGCATGACCCACCCCGGCAGACGTCTCCCTGAATCTCAGCCCGGGTGCGACTGCCGATACATGCACATGGTAGGTGGAGCGGGTCCTCGCTGCCATGCAAGGGTCCACTCTTTCACCAAGAACGCCAAGAAGTGTGTCACCGGGTAGGATTGTGAGGGGACATTTCAAGAGCACTACGGGAGTGGAGATATGCATAACAGCGAGATGATAGGACAGACGATACCGCGTACGGGTCAGCAGTACTGCATCCATCATGGGGACTACTCGGCGGTGGTGACCGAGCTGGGTGCCACCCTGCGTGTCCTCAGATACCGGGACCATGACCTGATCGCCTCCTTCGACCCGGACGGTCTGGTCCCCTGCTCCAACGGCTGTGTTTTGGTCCCCTACCCCAACCGGATCGAGGATGGCGAATACACCTTCCAGGGCAGGACCTACTCCATGCCCATCGATGAACACGACAGGAAAACGGCCATACACGGCTTCGGATACCGCTACTACTGGAAGCTGGAACGCCTGGCCGAGTCCTCGGTGACCCTGGTCTGGCGGGTGCCCGACCTGGCCTCCTATCCCTTCGACATCCTGGTAAGCATCACCTATGCCCTTGATGAGCAGGGGCTGACCATGACGGCCACGGCCACCAACATGGGCGACGAGGCCGCCCCCTGGGCTTTCGGCATCCACCCCTGGCTGGCCAACGGAGCCGGCGGGACAGGCGACGCCATCCAGGAGGACAACGGAAGGTGCTCCCTGTCCCTGCCATGCGCAACCCACATCGTCGCCAGCCCAGACCGGCTCCTCCCCCAGGGCAAGGAACCCGTCCGGGGGCGCACCGACCTCAGGGAGGGCCCCAGCCTGGAGGGCCAGGCCTTCGATGACGCCTGGACGGACGTGGAAAGGGCCGATGACGGCACCTGCACGGCTGTTTTCACCCGCCCCGACGGAATCAGGGTTCAGCTCTGGGGCGACGAGACCATCAAGGCCTGGCAGGTCTGCACCGGCACCGGATTCGAGGCCTCCTTCAGGCCGGCAGGGGTGGCCGTCGAGCCGATGACCGCCTACGCCAACGCTTTCCGGACCGGGGAGAACCTGGTGGTCCTCCAGCCGGCATCGGTTTACACCACCCAGGTCGGGTACCGGGCGGAAAGGGTCTGAACCGGAGGCAATCGCGGGTACAATCTGACAAAGGTCAAGTCGATGTGCGATAATCGGCGAGGCTTATAAGATCATCAGTAGCAAAGGAGTCCATCATGGGCATGCGCGGACGTAAGCGCAGGGATCGCCGCAAGAAGGCCGCCAACCACGGCAAGAGGCCGAACACCTGATCGTTGGCCCCGGTACCAATCGGTACCGGGGTTCTTTTTATGCAAATCCCCTCATTCCCGACTGGACTGGCGGATTTCCACACCTGGTTGACCAGGGGTATACAAACAACAACCACGTCAGCGGGCAATCACGCCTGGCGTGCGGCATCGCCCTTCTCGACCGGGGCCTCATCCAGCTGGTCGAACATGTGGCGCAGACGATCGATCAGGCAGGCGGGTGCCGACTGGGGACGAAGGTACTGGCGGAGCTCCTCGATCAGGAGGCGCTCACGCTCGTCGCAACAGGTCTCCGGGTCGAAGCAGTCGCCCGATGGGGCCTCGGGGGTGTCACCATGGATGTGCAGACTGGCACTGGTGAAACTGACGGCTCTTCCATTGTCGTCAGAGACGTACTGACTCATCTCAATGCGTCCATCCATCGCGAATCCCTGCTTCCTGAACATTATCGAGGAACTCCATGCTCCCTGTTCAACGGCCTCTGGTCGCCGTCTCTGACTTCATACTAGGACGGGAGCCGCCCCTGCCGCCAGGTTCTGCTGAGGGCTTGCCGGACTTGGCCGGACCGGACCTGGACCTGCCCGACACGTACCCCCGCTCCCTGGCGTACCGTTCCAGCTCCTGGCGCAGCTGCGACCGGGCCCGGTTCAACCGACTCATGACCGTGCCGATCTTGATCCCCTCATCGTCGGCCACCTGCTGATAGCTCTTCCCGTCGATGGCGGCATCGATGAAGACCCGCCGCCGTTCAGGACTGAGCTTGTCCAGGGCCGCCATGATCTCCTGGGGGGCAAAGGTCTCCAGATACTCCTGCTCGGCTGATTTGAGCCCCTCGGACCCGTGCTCGGAGGCGGAGTATATATCCCAGTCGTTGTATTCACCGGTCGAATCGTTGGCCCGCTGTGGACGGCGCTTGGCCTTGTGATACTGGTTGAAGTAGGCGTTGCGTTCGATCGTCGTCATCCAGGCCTCGAAGTTGCTGCCTGGTTCGAACCTGTCGAAGGCCTTGAACCCCCGCTCGAAGGTATCCTGGACCAGATCCTGGGCATCATCGGGGTTGTTGGTCAATCTCATGGCCTGGCGGTAGAGCACATCCACAGCCGGCATGGCGAGCTCTTCGAACCGGCGCTTCCTGCTTTCGAGCTCTGTTTGATCTGCCACACTCCCATTGTGCCATCCGAGTCGCCGGCAGAGTGCTCCGACATGGACAGCCCTTGCAGAAACTACCCAACCGAGAACCCCCTCGGCTACCATGTTCACGGAAGGGGTGATTGTACATGATCAACACTGTTCTTACAGCCATGCGTGAAGCGCTTGACTCTGCACCTGAACAGGATATGTCGACCAGGCTTGACCGGTCCTGGTTGTTGGGGTTCGACACGGAGACCACGGGAACCAATCCCGGTCAGGACAACATCGTCTCGGCCAGCCTGGTTCTGCGTAATCCTCAAACGGGGTATGAGGGTGACGCCGTGGCCGAATGGATCATCAACCCAGGTAGGCACATCAGTAAGGGAGCCAGCAGGGTCAACGGCTTCACCGACGAATATCTGGCCGAAAACGGCAGCGAACCGGCGGAATCGATCGAGCAGATAACCAAGGTCATCATGGCGGCACAGGGCAGGCATATACCGCTACTTGCCTACAATGCGCCCTTTGACGTCCGCATGCTCAACGGCGACATCCGTCAATGGTGCGCCGGCAGGGTGGAACCGATGAGCGAACAGGATCTTCTTGTTGTGGATCCGCTCGTTCTGGACAGGGCCATTTCACACCGGTCCGGACGCCGTACACTGGCCTACACGACCGAGTACTACGGGGTCGTCCCCCACGGGGACTTCCATAACGCCACCGCCGACACGGTGGCCTCGGTGGACCTGATCGAACCCATGACCACGCTTTATCCGCAGGTGGGCAGAATCACCCTGGACAAGCTCATGGACTGGCAGCGTGAGGCCCACACGACCTGGCAGAATCAGTTCAACGAATGGCTCACATCCAAGGGACGGCGTCCTTCATCCGACGCCTGGCTCTGAATCCTGCCCCCTCCCCGGGGAGGGGCTCTTTTGTCCATTCAGTCAAGGCGATGCCCCGCCAGGGTCTTTCAGCCCCCTGTCGATATAGACTGGGTTTCTGGCCGTACCGGTCGGCATCCCAGCCCTGCCGGACAGCTCGACCAGATTCCCATCAGGCAAAGGGAGAGACGGCATGGCTCTGACAATGACTTCGGCACTGAATCT
The DNA here is from genome assembly GCF_036987015.1 of Bifidobacterium indicum. Lineage (NCBI taxonomy): Bacteria > Bacillati > Actinomycetota > Actinomycetes > Bifidobacteriales > Bifidobacteriaceae > Bifidobacterium > Bifidobacterium indicum. Next base: position 172,576 of record NZ_BTXM01000001.1, on the reverse strand, counting down.
ACTGGGCAGGCACCACCTGCTCCGCGAGGTGATTCAGGGTGAGCACTGGTCGCTGAATGCACCAGACACGGATCGGGGGCCGACCGAATTCAAGACCCTGACCTACGACACACGTCAGGTTGGGCCGGGCAGTCTCCTCTTCTGCAAAGGAAACTTCAGACCCGAATACTTGGAAGGATGCGACCAGGCAGGACTGGCGGCCTACGTGGCCCAGGTGGACCTGTCCGAACGGTGCCAGGCTCCGGGCATCATCGTCTCCGACGTACGCAAGGCCATGAGCCTCCTGGCCTCCGCCCACTACGGCCACCCCCAGAACGATCTGACCCTGATCGGCATCACCGGGACCAAGGGGAAGACCACCACCGCCTACTTCCTCCACAGCATGCTCAACAGGATCTCGGGCGGGCGGGCGGCCCTCCTCTCCTCGGTCGACAACTGCCTGGACGGTCGGCACTGCCAGGAGTCCGAACTGACGACCCCGGAATCGCTGGATCTCTTCAGGATGATGCGGCAGGCCGCGGATGCGGGCATGCGCTACATGGTCATGGAGGTCTCCTCCCAGGCCTACAAGATGGACCGGGTCTATGGACTGACCTTCGACCTGGGCGCCTTCCTCAACATCTCCCCCGACCACATCAGCCCCATCGAACACCCCACCTTCGAGGATTACCTCTTCTGCAAGCGCCAGCTGACCTACAACTCCCGGAAGCTGGTCCTGGGCGCCGATTGCGCCCACGCCGACCTGATCCGTCAGGATGCCGCGGCCGCGGGTGTACAGGTGACCACCTTCGGTTTGGACGAGTCCGCGGCCGGGTCCAGCCCCCGACGGGATGCCGACTTTCTGGTCAGACTCCGGAACAGACAGGACGGTGCAGACCCCGACAGCGCATCAGGCACCTACCTGGTGGGGCCGGCCGCCGGTCCCATGGCCCGGATCAACCTGGCCATGGATGGGGATTTCAACGCACTGAACGCCGCCGCCGCCCTGGCCATGGTCCGGGTCCTGGGGCTGGAACCGGACAGGGAGGCCATGGAGGACATGGAGGAGGTCAGGATAGCCGGGAGGATGGAACGGTTCGCCTCGGGCAATCGGGTGGTCTATGTGGACTACGCCCACAACGAGGCCTCGGTCGGTGCCCTCCTGGATTTCGTGGATGAGGAGTACGGGGACCGCCACCCCGCCGTCACCCTGGTCTCCGGATCCTCGGGCGACAAGGCCATCGACCGTCGTCAGGGCATCGTCCAAGCCGCCCAGAACCGGGTGGACCGGCTCATCATCACCGGGGACGATGAGGGCGAGGAGGGGGCCGACCACGTATGCCGGCAGATGCTGGGATACGTGACCAATCCGGATCTGGACGCCTCGATCATCCTGGACAGGACCCAGGCCATCACCACAGCCCTCAAGGAGGGGGCAGGGGACGGCAAGGGTCTTCAGGTCATCCTGGTCATCGGCAAGGGGGAGGAACGGTGGATCAAGGTGGGGCACGGCCATGCCCCCTACGAGGGGGACGACCACATCGTGGCTCGCCTTCTGGGCATCCGCAGCCATGATCTGGGTGCCACGGGCAAGACCACGGTCTGAATGCAGGAGCAGACTATATGATAGTAATCCGTACGAGTACTCCAGCCGAGGTCAACACAGCAGGTGGTCCACACAGATGAGAACATTTCAACCGGTCATTTTGGGCAGTGACATCAACGCCTACGGAATGGCCCGGGCCTTCCACGAGGCCTACGGATTGGTTTCGACCGCGTTCGCCCATTCCCAGCTCTCGCCCACCAAGTACAGCCGGATCATCGACGTCCACCTGGTCAGGGACTTCACCAGGTCCCGGGTCTTCGTCCAGGCCCTGACCGACTGGGCCAGGGAATACCTGCAGGAGCACCCCGGCACCACCCTCCTCCTCCTGCCCTGCGGGGACACCTATGCCAACCTCCTTGACCAGGTCGGCGCCCCCCTACACCGGTACTTCGTTTTCAACGCCATCGATGCCGACCTGAACCGCAGGCTCAGTCTGAAGTCCTCCTTCTACGACCTCTGCGATGAGTACGACCTCCCCCACCCCCTGACCAAGTGCGTGGACAGGGCGGGCGTGGAGGCCGGCGAGCACAGGAACCTCCCCTTCGACTACCCCGTGGCCATGAAACCGGCCGACAGCGATGAGTGGTTGGGCATTGATTTCCCCGGCCGCAAGAAGGCCTTCATCATCCAGGACCCGGACGAGCTGGACACCATGATCCGCCGGGCCTACCAGGCCGGGTACACCGACCGGATGGTCATCCAGGACTTCATCCCCGGGGGCGACGAGAACATGCGGGTCCTCAACGCCTACGTGGATCAGCATCACCAGGTCAGGATGATGTTCCTGGGCCACCCCCTCCTTGAGGACCCGACCCCGGAGGCCGTGGGGAACTATGCGGCCATCATCCCCGATTACAACCAGGACATCTTCGACCGGATCAAGACCTTCCTGGAAGACATTGACTACCGCGGGGTGGCCAACTTCGATATGAAGTACGATCCGCGCGACAAGACCTTCAAGCTATTCGAGATCAATCTGCGCCAGGGACGGAGCAGCTACGTGGTGACCCTGAACGGGTTCAACCTGGCCCGGTACTTCGTCGATGACCTGGTCGAGGACACACCCTTCGACGGCCACACCGTCTTCGGTCGAGGACACAGGCTCTGGATGGAGATCCCCAGGGACCTCTTCCGCACATACACCCAGCCCTCCAAGGAGAAGGACCACGCCCTGGCCATGATCAAGCGGGGCGACTGGGGCACCACCCTGGAATACCGGAAGGACATGAACCCCCTGCGCTGGCTGATGGTACGGCACATGTTCTCCATCTACCGCAAGCGTTACGCCCGATACTACAAGAACAAGGGGGACCTGGCATGAGGAACTTCTTCGCTGTTCTGGGAGGGATGGGCACCCTGGCCACGGAGAGCTTCGTGCGCGTCCTCGACAGGGAGACGCACGCCACCTGCGACCAGGAGTTCCTGGATTACGTGGTCTTCAACCACGCCTCCATACCCGACCGAACCGACTTCATCCTTGGGCGGAGCGGGGACGACCCCTACCCATACCTGGCCGAGGACGTGGACCAGGCCACCCGGATGGGGGCCGCCTTCATGGTCATGGCCTGCAATACGGCCCACCTGGTCCTGCCTCGCCTCCAGGCCCTGACACCCGTACCCATCATGGACATGCCCCAGGAGACCATCGACTGGGCCCTGGACCACTTTCCCCCCTCGACCCATCCGCGGATGGGATACATGGGGACCGAAGGCTCTCGGCATGCGGCCATTTACCAGAATCCGGCAGACAGGTCCGGCTATGAACTGGTCGACCCCGACCAGGACCTCCAGGACAGGGTCAGCGCCCTGATCTACGAGGACGTCAAAGAGGGGCACCTGGACCGGGGGCGCTACCTGGGTGTGGTCCGGGAGTTCCTGGACAGGTACCGCTGTGACACGGTCCTCCTGGGGTGTACGGAACTGTCGGTCCTGAACGAGGTCTTCCCCATGCCGGACCTGCCCATCGTGGACTCACAGGCCGTCCTGGCCCTTTCCGCTGTGCACCGTGCCAAGGGGCTCAGGGTTCGGGAATCCTCCTCCCGTTGACCCTGGAATTCGCTCACTGAAGCTGGAATCTGACGGTTTACCCTGTGGCCTGTTCCCTGTCGAGCTTCTGGGAGATGACGGCCGTGACCCCATCCCCCCGCATGGTGATGCCATAGAGGGCGTCGGCGATGCTCATGGTCCGCTGCTGGTGGGTGACGACGATCAGCTGGGCGTGCTCGCGGAGCTGCTCGAAGGCCTTGATCAGCCTGGTCAGGTTCACATCATCCAGGGCGGCCTCCACCTCGTCCATGACGTAGAAGGGGCTGGGACGGGCCGTGAAGATGGCGAAGAGGAGGGCCAGGGCCGTCAGCGAGCGCTCCCCGCCAGAAAGGAGGGAGAGCTGCCTGACCTTCTTCCCGGCCGGGCTGGCCTCGACCAGGACCCCGGTGGTCAGGAGGTCGTCCGGGTTTTCCAGACGCAGGCGACCGGTGCCTCCGGGAAAGAGGGTGGCGAACATCCGCTCGAAGGCATCGGCCGTATCATTGAAAGCATCCTTGAAGACCTGGACCATGGTCCGATCCAGGTCCTTGACCAGGTTCATCAGGTCATCCCGGGACTTGACCACGTCCTCCCGCTGCTCGTCCAGGTAACGGTTGCGGGTCTGGAGGGCTTCATACTCCTCGGTGGCCAGGGGGTTGACCTTGCCCAGGGCCGCCAGGTCCCGCTTGGCCTTCTGAAGCCGCTTGACCTGTTCGGCGCGAACATAGGGCACGGTCTTGCAGGGTCGACCATCAGCCAGGCCAGGTTCCTCGCCGTCAGCACCGGAACCGGCGCTACCGGAGCCTGGTCCGGTTTCATCGGCACCGGTTTCGGCACCATCGGTGCCGGCTCCTGATTCCGGGTCGGGCCCATATTCATCCAGGGGAACGGGATTGCCCTCGTCGTCCAGGACGGGCACCGGTTTGTCGGGCCCGTACTCACCGATGAGCTTGTCGACCTCCATGTCCAGATCGTCGTGGATTCGCTGTCTGAGCTGGCCATCCTCGGTGGCCAGGCGCTCCCTGGTCAGGTCTAGAGTGTGCTCACGGTCCTGCAGGCTGTCCACCTCGGGCTCCATCCCGTCGCGTTCCCTGCGCAGAGAGACAAGTTCCTGGTCATGGGCGCAGACCTGCTCCTGAAGGCGCTCCCGCTCCCGGGTGGCGGCCTCCATGCTCCGGGTGACCAGGATGGCCAGACGGCGGGCCTGGGAGGCTATGCCCTGAAGGGTCTTTACCTCCTGATGCCGTTGCTCGTTCTCTTTCCGCTGGCGCTCACGACGCTGCCGGGCCTGGTCGGCCTGGTCCCTGAGGAGTTCGGCCTGCCTGGTCAGTGAGGCGGCCTTCCGATCGGCCTCCTTCCAGGTCATCCGGGTCTCCATCTCCTGGGCACGAGCCTGGTCCAGGGTTCCTTCCAGCTCCCTCGACCGCCGGTCCATGTCGTCAAGGTCGATCTGGTCATGTCCGCTGACCTCGGCCTTGGCCAGGCCCGATTTCAGGTCATCCAGTTTCAAGGTGTGCATGTGGATCTGGTCCTGGGCCTGGTCCTTGCGCTCCTTCAGGGTTTGGAACCTGGAATTGATCTGGGCCACCTGGGTCCTGGCTGCTGCCAGGTCGCGGGCCGACTGCTCGGCCTTGAGCCTGGCCTCGGTCTGCCGGTTCCGGGCCTCCTCCACCAAGGCGTTGGCCTGGTCCAGGGCCTTCCGGGCCTGAATCACCCCGGGCGCCAGTGCTTCAAGCTCCTGCCCCAGCTCTTCGGCCTCGGCCAGGGCCTTATCGCGACGGGCGACCAGGGCCAGGTCGCTGGCGGCCCGTGAGGAGCCTCCCACAGCCCCCACCCGATCGAAGAGGTCGCCCTCACGGGTCACCGCCCGATCACAGCCACCGGTGCCCAGTGCATCCAGGGCGGCCTGACCGTCCTCCACGGCCGCCGTCCGGGACAGGAGAAGGCGGATGGCGGCCAGCACCTTCTCGGTTTGGGGCCGCCCCGCCTTGGGGACTGCCTTACGCGGCTTGACCAGGGAGGCCGCAGAGGTGAAGCCATCCCCTCCCTGGACTTCATCCTGGGCCGCTTCTGCTCCTACCACATCAATCGGCACCAGGAGGGCGGCCTTGCCCAGCCTGTCCTCCCGGGCCCGGTCCAGGGCCTTGAGCATGGTGCCCGGCCCATCCACGACGATCGCCCCGGCATAGTCGCGCAGGGCATGGGCAAGGGGTTCCTCCCAGCCCTCCTCCACCTGGACGAAGTCGGTGACGGACCCCAGGAAGGCCAGGTCATCCTGGCCGGTCAGCTGGTCCGAGGCATTCCGGCCTTCAATGGTGTCGGTCAGGGCATCGGCCTTGGCCTTCAGGGAGATGATCCGGGCATCAAGGAGCCGCTGCCGCTCCTCCAGGGCGTCCAGGTCCTGTCGTGCCTCGGACCTGGCTTCCCGGGCCGTCTCCAATCCCTGGGGGTTCTCCTGGTCCGTGTCCTGGGCGTCCGCCTCCAGGACTTCCAGCCTTTGCCTGGCCTGATCCGCATCCCTGGTCAGCCCCTCCTCCTGCTGGTCGAAGTCATCCTTGCGCCGCCGGGCCAGGTCCAGGGCGGATTCCTCCTTGGCCACCATCTGACGGAGGGCGCTCAGCTTGACGTCACGCTGCCTGGCATTCTGACGCAACTCGGTCAGGGTCTGGCGGAGAACGGCCAGCTGTTTCTCCTGGTCGGCCCTGGCCTGGACGGCCTTGTCCAGTGCTATGCGGGCCTGGGAGACCCGACCCTCCTGGTCCCCGGCCTGGTCCTCGAGTTCCTTGGCACGCCTTCGCAGAATATCCGGGTCCTCCCCCGGATGGTCGACGATGCGCCCCTGGAGCGATCGGACCCGCTCATCCGCCAGGGAGGCCATGGACCGGAACCGTTCCTGGAGCTGGGTCAGGTCGTGCCAGACCTGGTTGATCCGCTCCATCTGAGGATTGGATCTGCTGGTCACCGACTCCACCTGTTCGATGCGCAGCTTGATCCGTGCCAGGTCGCGCTGGCGACCGGTCAGATCCTGCCTGACCCGCCCCATCTCCTGACGGACCGCAGCCAGTCCCTCCTGTGATTTCAGGGCGTCCTCGGCATCGATCCTGGCCTGGGCGTCGCGCAGGGAGACCTGGATCTTGTCGGCCCGGCGGGAAACCTTGGCCTGGCGTCCCAGCGGCCCCAGCTGGCGGTGAATCTCCCCGATCAGGTCATCCAGGCGGGAGAGGTTGGTTTCGGTGTTGGCCAGCTTGCGCAGGGCGCGTTCCTTGCGCTTGCGGTGTTTCAGGATTCCGGCGGCCTCTTCGATGAAGGCCCGGTGCCCGCCGGGATCGGCCCTGAGTATCTCGTCCAGGCGGCCCTGACCGACGATGACGTGCATCTGCTGACCCAGACCCGTGTCGCTCAGGAGGTCCTGGATGTCCAGGAGACGGCAGGCCGACCCGTTGATGGCATACTCGGATCCACCGTTGCGGTAGATGGTCCTGGAGATGGTCACCTCGGTGTAGTCGATGTCCAGGGCGCGGTCGGTGTTGTCGATGGTCAGGGTCACCTGTGCGCGGCCCAGGGGCGGTCTGGAGGAGGTTCCGGCGAAGATCACGTCCTCCATGGATGAACCACGCAGGCTCTTGGCCCCCTGCTCCCCCATGACCCAGGCCAGGGCGTCCACGATGTTGGACTTGCCCGACCCGTTGGGGCCCACCACGGCCGTGATGCCGGGCTCGAACCGGAGAGTCGTGGCCGAGGCGAAAGACTTGAACCCCTTGAGCGTCAGCTCCTTGAGGTACATCAGGCACGCTCCGACTTGGGCTTGGCCAGATCCGGGTCGTGGTGCTCCTTGAGAAGGGTCCGGGCATCGCCCGCCGTGACGAAGCTGCCGCAGATCAGGACCCCCCTGCCGTAGCCCAGGCCGGTTTCGTCGTCGGCATCGACCATGTCGACGGCCTCCTGGATGGCATCAGGGAGGGAGTCCCGCCTGATGACCCGGTCCGGACCGAAGACACGCCTGGCGATCTTCTCCAGGTCCTCGGCCGGCATGACCCTGTCCCGCCAGGAGTTCTCGGTGACGACGATCTGGTTCAGGATGGGCTCCAGGATGCCCAGGTAGTCCTCAACCTGTTTGTCGGCCATCATGGCCACCACCCCGACCAGTTGCTCGAAGTGGTAGTTCTCCTCTATGGCGGCCCTCAGGGACTGTGCGGCGTTCAGGTTGTGCCCGCCGTCGATGATGATGGTGGGCGAGGTACGGATCTGCTCGATGCGGCCGGGGATCCTGACCCGGCTCAGGGCCTCGTCCACCAGATCCTGGTTGAGGGTGCCGTTGACGGGGATGACGGTCTCGGCCGCAGCCAGGGCGGCCAGGGCGTTGTGGGCCTGGTGGGACCCGAACTTGTCGATGGGCACCTCGTCGTACTCCCCGTTCGGGGTGCGCAGGGTGGCCACCTGACCACCTACGGCGGGCATCCGGGAGACCACCTCCAGCTCCTGGCCATCGCGGAGGGTCTGCGCGGCACCATGTTTCCGGGCGGCTGCCTCGATGATCGGCATGACGGCCTCTTCATGGGGCTGAGGGCCGACGATGACGGTGGAGCCCCGTTTGATGATCCCGGCCTTCTCGGTGGCTATCTGCTCGACCGTATCGCCCAGCCACTGCATGTGGTCCATGTCGATCGGGCCGATGATGGCCGCGTCCGCATCCAGTACATTGGTGGCGTCCCAGAGTCCGCCCATGCCGACCTCGACCACGGCCACGTCGACCGGGGCATCCGCGAAGGCCCAAACGGCCATGGCTGTCAGGACCTCGAAGAAGCTCATCCGGGCCCGACCCTCCTTGGCGAACCTCTCATCGACCATGGCGATGAAGTCTTCAATCTGCTGGTATACATCCACGAAGTCCTCATCCGAGAGCTCCTGGCCGTCGATGGCTATCCGCTCATTGATACGCTCCAGATGCGGCGAGGTATAGAGACCCGTCCTCAGGCCGTAGGTGCGGACGATGGCCTCGGCCATCCTGGCCGTGGAACCCTTTCCGTTGGTCCCGGTGATATGGACGACCCGGAAGCTGTGCTCGGGGTGTCCCATGAGGTCCAGAATCAGGTTCATCCGGTCCAGATCCAGATTGGTGGTATCATGCTCGGACGGACGCGACATGATGGCGCGCTCCACCTCGCGAATACCCTTCCCCTCGCTATTGGGATGTTCGAATGACATACTCAGCCCTTGCTCCTGCTCCCGTGTGGTACCGACCCTGCCTATTCTATGCGGCAGGGCGGTCCGGACAAGCCTTCATCCCTTAGGGCCGAGCGACTGGCCCTTCCCCTGCATCCCCCCCCCCGAGGCCGATGGCCGATTGTACCCGGCCCGCCACATGCCGATCTCCGCGTTCATCAGCGCCGGGCACTAGCATGGAGCACAGCAGCTGAGACCCCGAGCCCCTGCGCCATGGGCATGCATAGGCTCGCTGAAACGGGTCACGAACCTGACGATCCAAGGAGGCAGGGCATGGTGATGACACCGGCAGACAAGGAACAGAACGACACCGACCTGGGCAATGTCGACGTGAATGAACAGGACATGAGCGACCGGGTCAACAACCGCACGCTCCGGCCCAACTCCCCCGCCTTCCAGAAATTCATGACCACCGGCTGGCAGGCCCAGGAACCCGCGGTGGAGCCTCTGGAATCCAGCAGGTTCATCGGTCGCCGCCTGAAGGAACTGGGCCGTCGCTTCCCCGGCGAACGCCTGGTCATCCCGGCGGGTGACTACAAGACCCGCAACAATGACAACGACTACGCCTTCCGCCCCGACACCACCTTCGCCTACTACACCGGCCTGGGCGAAGACTTCGAGCCCGGCTCGGTCCTGGTCCTGGACCCGGTGGACCCCCACAGCGAGGAAGCCAAGGCGGGCCGCACCCACACGCCCGAGCTCTTCGTCCACCCCAGGGCCGACCAGTCCACTCGGGACTACTACCGGTCATCCCAGTACGGGGAGTACTGGGTGGGCCCCAGGGCGGGCCTGAAGGAGCTGGCCGTCATGACCGGCATCCCCACCCGCGACATCGCCGCCTTCCCCGATGCCATCGCCAAGGATCTGGGACCCGATGAGGGGGCAGTCAGAATCCGTGCGATCCGCACCGCCGACGCACGGGTCTGCGACCAGGTGGAGGCCGCCCGCAAGGCCAGTGGAATCGGCGGTCCCGACAGGAACCGCGCCGCGGACGAGAAACTCGAAGAGTTCACCTCCGAGGCCAGGATGATCAAGGACTCCTATGAGGTGGGTGAGATGCGCAAGGCGATCTCGGCCACCAAGGACGGGTTCGACAGGATTCTGGCCCGCCTCCCCCAGGTGGTCGGCCGGCCCCGTTCAGAGCGGATGCTGGAGGGTGTCTTCAATGCCAACGCCCGCGAGGAGGGCAACGATGTGGGATACGGGTCCATCATCGCCTCCGGATCTCACGCCCCCATCCTCCATTGGATGCGCAACAACGGGACCGTCAAAGAGGGTGACCTCCTCCTGATCGACGCCGGTGTCGAGGTGAACAGCCTCTATACTGCGGACATCACCAGGACCTTCCCGGTGGGTGGCACCTTCAGCCCCCTTCAGAAACGGATCTACGAGACCGTGCTCAAGGCCCAGCAGGCGGGGTTCGATGCCGCCCGGCCCGGAGCCACCTACTCCGACATTCACCATGCCGTCATGCGGGTCCTGGCCGAGGCCCTCCACGAGTGGGGGATACTCAAGGTCAGCGTCGAGGAGTCCCTCTCCCCCCAGGGCCAGCAGCACCGTCGCTGGCACGCCTGCGGGTGCGCCCACCACCTGGGGCTGGACGTGCACGACTGTGCCGAGGCCCGCTACGAGTCCTACCAGGGGGCGCCCATCACCCCCGGCATGATCTTCACAATCGAGCCCGGTCTCTACTTCAAGGAGAACGACCTCCTGGTGCCGCCAGAGTTCCGAGGAATCGGTGTCCGCATCGAGGACGACATCCTGATGACCGAAGAGGGCCCCGAATGGCTCTCCGCCGCCATCCCCAAGACCGTGGAGGATGTCCAGGACTGGATGGGCAGCCAGGCGGACCGGAACGGCCGGGGCAGGGACTGACCCATGCCCACCCCCGACTTCGTCCTGGACCTGCGCCGTTCCATCGGCCATGACCTGCTCTGGCTGAACGGGGTGACCGGATTCGTGGAGGATGACCAGGGCCGCATCCTGATGGGCCGGCGTTCCGACACCGGCCAGTGGGCCCTGGTCTACGGCATCAACGAGCCCGGTGAGGATCCCGCCGACACCGTGGCCAGAGAGGTCAGGGAGGAGACCGGGGTGGACGTGGTCGTCACCGACCTGGTGGCGGTCACCTCATCCCGTGAGGTCATCACCTACGCCAACGGGGACCGGACCATGTACATGGACCATCTCTTCATCTGCAGGCCCGACCCGGACGGGAACAGGATACCCTTCGTGGGCGACGAGGAGAGCCTCTCGGTGGGCTGGTTCAGCCCGGACCATCTCCCCAACCCACTGGCCAAGAGCACCGCGGACCGTATGGCCAGGGTCCGCACCTACCGTGAACGCCTGCGCTCCGGTGACGCCCATGCCCTCTTCATCTTCGACGGTCAGGAGAGACCCTCATAGAAGGAACCGGGAAGGCTGCAACCACCGTTTTCTCTCAGGGGTGTTCAGGCACAAATCTCAGGGTTTTTTCAGGGGAGAATCAGGGGGTTCACCGATACCATCTGCAGCTGACCAATGCTTGACTTGAAGGATGAGCCTTACGATTCGACCCCGGCAGCGTGCCTCCCGGACCGGCAACCAGACGAGTACCCCCCTCCGGAATGTCCATGCAACCGGAATGAGCATACCGACGGACCATCCTGGTCAGGCCGGCCAGCCCTATCAACCTGTCCGACCGGGCCACAGGCGACCCGGTCTTGGGGATGGAAGTGCCGCGGGAGGGGAATCGAGCGGCCCCTCCGTGGTTGCCAGCGACATTACCCTGGTGGTCTCTCCCAGGAAGGGTGACTCCCTGACCATCCTCGACCATATCGATTTCCAGGCCTGGCCCGGCCAGGTCACGGGGATAGTCGGCCCCTCGGGAAGCGGGAAGTCCTCCCTCCTCTACTGCCTGGCGGGATTGGAGGAGGTGACCGAGGGGAGCGTATCCCTTCTGGGAAAGGAGATCACCCACATGCGGGTTGCCTCCCTGACCCGGTTCCGACGCAGGCATCTGGGATTCGTCTTCCAGTCCTACAACCTGATCACCAGTATGACCGTGGAGGAGAATCTGGCCCTCCCCTTCACCCTGCGGGGATCCTTCCTGCCAAGGAAGAAGGCCGACGACCTCCTGCGCTATTTCGGCCTGGCGGAGCAGAAAAAGCAGAGCGTGACCCTCCTCTCCGGGGGAGAGCAGCAGCGGGTGGCCCTGGCCCGGGTCCTCCTTTCGGATGCCGACATCGTCTTCGCCGACGAGCCCACCGGGGCACTGGACCGGGAATCCGGGGACAGGGTCATCACGATCCTTGCCGACCTGGCCAGACGGTCCGGAAAGACCGTGGTCCTGGTGACGCACAGTGCGGAGGTGGCCGACCACTGCGACCGCATCGTGGAGGTACGGGACGGAAGACTGGGGCGGGCTGGCGGAGAGGCGGTGGCCTGAATTGAGAAGAAGCCTATCGGAACTCAAAGCCGCCCCCCTGGTATGGGTGGGCGTCTGGCTGTCCATGATTGCGTCACAGACCATGCTCTGTTCCATATTCGCCGTCCACGCGGTCATCGACATGGACTATCACGGTCGCAATGCCGACGATATGGCTTCCAACGTCACGAGCGTTCCCATGGTATTCACCGTCGTGGCCGCGGTCCTCGTCCTACTCTGGGTCATCAGTAGCGCACTGGACCAGCGTCGGCATCAGCTGGCCCTCCTGGTCCTTCAGGGTGCCATGCCCTGGCAGCTTCTGGCCATGAACATCCTGGCCATCCTGATCCTCTTCATCCTGGCCGCCGTCGTCTCCTGCCTCCTGACACCCCTGGTCGCCCCGATCATCTGTGCCCTGATAACCAATTCCTTTGACATGACCCTTCCCTACAGGAATGTGAATCTCCCCTTCTCCCTGCGCACCGGACTCATCATCAGCGGGGCCACCACCCTCATCGGCACAGTCATGACCGTCCGTTCCCTGGGCAGGATCCGGCCCATGGAAGCCCTCAGACAATCCTGGAATCCCCCCGGAAAGGCTGGCACTTTCCGAACCTTCATGGGAGGCATCTTCCTCACCGGAGCCCTCTGTCTGCTGGCCATTCCAGGACTGGCCTCCGGCCGGGCCGACCGGACCGAGCTGGCGAACATCCTGGGCAGCAAGGCAATCCAGAGCAAAATGAACCTCTTCCTGGGAACATCCATGGGAGCAATGTTCCTGCTGATCTTCTCCCTGGCCGCCTGGTCACCCTATATCCTCCCCCTCTTGACCCGGGGGTGGACCAACCTGATCCCTCTTCCCTCGCCAACCTGGGTCCTGGCCCGTCAGCAGGCCGTCGGCAGGATCCAACGGCAGGGTGCCACCATCATCCCCATGGCCGCAGGTCTCTCCCTCCTTATGTCCTTTTCCGGCATACTCCTCACCCTAAGGAATTCCATGGCCTTGTTCGCACCCCCGGGCACCAGCGACGACAGCAGCTCGGACGGACAGATGCTGGTCTCCCTTGCGGCTATGCTCGGTCCCGCCCTGGTCGTCACCTTGGCCGGGGTCATATCGGGCCTGCTGATCACTTCCAGGGGACGGAGCCTGGACCTGGCCCTGACCTATGTCTCCGGGGCCGAGGTGGGGCAGTTGCGAATCCTGGGCAGCCTTGATGGGGCCATCACCATGGTGACCGCCACCCTGCTCTCCTTCATCGTCACCCTGATCTGCACAGGCGGTACGGCCTTCAACCTCTTCGTATACCTGGGGCATGCACGGCTGGGCATCCAATGGTCCTGGTGGGCGGCCATCGTCCTCTGCACAGCATTGGTGGGCGGCCTGGCCACCGGCCTCCAAGCCGCCGGTACCCATTTCGAGCAGTCGACCCGGATCATCGCCCAGGCCATCGGCGAATGACCGGTTCCCGCAGTGACCCCAGGAGGCGGTGGTTCACTCCTCGAAGAACCCCAAGGGGTTGTCGATGAACCGACGCAGCCCCACCAGGGCCGCGCCCCTCAGGGCCGGATATTCGGCCAGGCTGGGCATGAGGACCCTCACGGTCACGGCGGTCCTGCCCAAAGTCAGCCGATTGAGCCTACTCTGCAGGCGCTGGGCGAGATTCCCGCCGAAGTGGGACCAGAATCCCCCCAGGATGACCGTGTCCACATCCACGATATTGATGGCCGTGGCGATGACCGATATCATCGCATCCAGGCCCCGGTCGATGGCGTCGACGGCCTTGTCGTCTCCCTGCTGCCACCGTCTGTAGAGTTCATCCATGGCCTGGGTGGAGACCGCCTCGGCCCCCGAGGCGATGCCCGCCGCCTCCACCAGGGCCCTGCGACCTGCATAGGTCTCCAGGCACCCCCGCCGCCCGCACCTGCAGGTGGGACCATTCAGGTCCACCGAGGCATGACCGAGCTCCCCCGCAAAGCCATGATCGCCCACCTCAACGGCACCACGCCGAACCACAGCTCCCCCGATACCGATGTCCGTGGAGATGTAGAGGAAGGAATCGGTTGGCGACAGGGGAGTGTCCCCACCGTCGGCCGGACGTTGCGTAGCGAATCCGGGAATCTGCGCCAGGGCAGCCAGACGGGCCTCGTTGCCGGCCGTGGGATCCAGCCTCCGGACCAGATCGAACCGGGAGAGGTCGAGTCGTTCCCATCCCAGGTTCCGGGCCATCAGCAGCCGCATATCATCGGTGACCAGACCGGGGAGGGCCAGCCCTGCCCCCACCACCCGATAGTTCCTGCCGCCGAGGTTCGCCTCGATGGGTTTGGCCAGGGCGTCCAGGTTGGCGAAGACCTGATCAGGCTCCGCCTCGCGCATGTCATCATCGACCCAGGCCGAATCGATCAGTGTTCCGTCAAGGTCCAGGGCCAGGCACCCGTACCCGTCCGTGTTGATCTGCAGGCCCACACCGGCCCAGCGCCCACGGGCGATGGACAGGGGGGTGCTTGGGCGGCCGTAGGTGGTCTGCGATGTCTCCGGCTCCCCCTCGCGTATGACCCGGTTCTCCAAAAGGAGTGCGCCCAGCAGGGACATGGTGGCCTTGGTCAGTCCGGTGGCCTTGGCCAGATCCGCCCTGCTCAACGCCGTCGTGGAACGCAGGATGGTGTCGATGATGACCGAAAGGTTGTGATTCCTCAGGTCATCCTGATTGATTGAGCGCAAGGCAGCCACGAATCGACCTTCCCAAGGTTGATGTTCATCCCGGACGGCAGGATGGGTATATCGGCTTTCAGTATCCCACCTGCCGTTGTCAATGCTGTGCGATTGGATTTAGTTTATTCATCTAATGATTTGGGTAGAATGGTATCAGGCTGCAGATGCAATCTGGGCAAACAAGGAGGCGGCATGAACAAGGTACTGGTGGCGGGAGTCGACACATCGACTCAATCCTGCAAGGTGAGGGTCACGGATGCCGTGACGGGACGGATGGTTCGTTTCGGCAAGGCATCACATCCCGACGGGACCAGCGTCGAACCGCAGGCCTGGTGGGATGCCTTCAGGCAGGCGACCCAGGAGGCGGGGGGGCTGGACGATGTCTCCGCCATCTCGGTGGGTGGCCAGCAGCACGGCATGGTCCTCTTGGACGAGACCGGCCGGGTCATCCGTGATGCCCTGCTCTGGAACGACATCCGGTCGGCACCCGATGCGGAGGACCTGATCGCCCGTCTGGGCCAGTCCCCCAAGGACGGAGGGACGGAGTCGGACCTGGATGACGATCCGGTCATGCGCGGCCGCCAGCGCTGGGTCAGGGCGGTCGGATCCTCCCCTGTCGCCTCGTTGACCATCACCAAGGTGGACTGGGTGAGCCGCAACGAACCCGACAATGCCGCGAGAATTGCCGCCATCTGCCTGCCCCACGACTGGCTGAGCTGGGCCATCGCCGGGCACGGCCCCGCCGCCGCGGACGAGGCGGAGACGAACCTGAATGACCTCTTCACCGACAGGTCCGATGCCTCCGGCACCGGTTACTTTGACTCAGCCTCGAACGCCTATCGTCGCGACCTCCTTGCCATGGCCCTTCCCGAGGGAATGGCCGAGAAGGTCGTCCTCCCCAAGGTCCTTGGCCCTCATCAGGTCGGCGCCAAGGCCGACCCCCGAATCGCCGGCAGGGACGTCCCCGGCGGTTGCATCATAGCTCCGGGAGGAGGCGACAACGCCATGACCGCATTGGGGCTTTCCATGCAGGTCGGAGACGTCTCGATCTCTTTGGGCACCTCCGGTGTGGCCGCTGCCATCAGCCCCGTGCCCGCCTACGACATGACCGCCTCGGTAACCGGATTCGCCGATGCAACCGGACACTGGCTCCCCCTGGCCTGCACGATCAACGCGTCCAGAATCCTCGATGCGGGCCGTGCCGCCCTGGGTGTGGATTACGACGACCTGGCCGACCTGGCCGACCAGTCTGAGCCGGGAGCCGGAGGCATCACCCTGATCCCCTATTTCGATGGCGAACGCACCCCCAACCGTCCGGAGGCCAGGGCCAGCCTCAACGGTCTGAGCCTGGAGAACACGAGCAGGCCCAACCTGGCCCGAGCCTTCGTAGAGGGGCTCCTCTGCTCCCAGCGCGACTGCCTGGAGCTGCTCGAGCATCTCGGCACCGAAGTCCAACGCATCCTCCTGGTCGGCGGCGGTGCAAAGTCCAGGGCGGTCAGGGCCTATGCCCCCCAGATTCTTGGTATGGATGTGGAGTTGCCACGCATCGACGAGTATGTGGCCATCGGCGCAGCACGCCAGGCCGCCTGGGCCCTCTCCGGGCAGGACCAGCCACCTACCTGGCCCGTGGAGGTCGAAGAGACCCTCACCGGGCAGCCACAGGATCAGGTCTTTCACCAGTACCGGGACTGGCGAAAGTAATCCGCCGGGGAGGGGCCTGCCCCCCCCCCCCCACCATCACGGTTCGGGAAACTAGCGGGGCCGGACCCTCAGATGCAGGCCGAAGGTGATCTCGGTTTCATCCAGTTGATATGCAGGAGCCAGGACGGGGCCGCAGCTGTTGGAGCCGATACCCGCCGTGGCGTAATCCAGGCAGAGTACGGTGGAGCCGCATTCCCGCAGTTCGTAGTCGTGGCCCTGGCCCGTCAGCTCCTCCTGGGTGTATGGCGAGCAGCTGAAGGAGACCGGGGTGTCACCGGCGACCTCCAGGACGGACCTGTCATCCTCAACCATCAGATAATCGCAACCGAAACGTGACCCGTTCTCCTGGGGGCGCAGATAATGCTCCACCAGACCTTCGGCGGTATTGGAGAAGACGCCATAGTGGCTGGCCCGGTGCATGTCCCTGTAGCTCTCGTATGGCCCGTATCCGCAATAGGTCACCCTGTCCATGGATCTGGGCAGGAAGAGACGGATACCGAACCTCGGCAGGACGGGGAAGTCGGCGTCCTTGTGGAAGTTCAGCCCAAGATCCAGCCCTCCCCGACCGTCAAGGGACCAGGTGGCCTCAATGCGGCCCAGGGGCTGGATACCCGGTGACACCAGGGCCAGGTCGCCGCGGATTATGGTGCGATCGTGATCCTCGTCAATATCCAGACTGGATTCGTACGCCCGGGTCACGGTCCGATCGTATTGGGCTTTGAACCACTCCTGCTTGATGGTGGCATCGTTGTCGGTGGGAGCCCGCCAGACATTGACCTGGACGGGGGCCGTCAGAATCTGTCGGTTGGCCACGATTGCGGTATCCAGCATGCCGGTGCGTCTGTTGAAGACATACCGCCAATCCTCGCCTTCCACCTCGATCGTGCCGGCTCCTTCCTTGGTCATGGGTCGGGCGGGGCTTTGCCGACCGTGACCCTGCCCTTTCCGGATGATTTCCGCCAGGCTGTTGGGCCGCTCCTCCAGCCCCATGGCGGCGGCATCCAACTCATCGAACCCCAGGACGTGCCCCTGGGGAAGATTCCGATCGTCCTTCTTCAAGACGTAGGAAACCAGTAGGGTCACCCGTCCCCGATCGGGCCACTCCACATCGGGGAGCCTGACCCCTCCCTCCTGGTGGGGGGCGATGTGCAGATCAGCCTCGGCCTCCCCCGCCAGATTCCCGGAGGATGCAGGTTCCCCGTCCCTGAGCACGGTCCAGGACAGGGTCAGATACTCGTCCAGATAGGTGAAGTCCAGGTAATTGTGCAGGCGAATTGCGCCATCGACCGGATCGAAACCAACCACCCTGGCCGGACGAAAGACGTTCTTGAACTCCTCCAGCCCGGTATGGGGGCACCGGTCAGGATAGACCAGACCATCCATGCAGAAGTTGCCATCGTTGGGATACTCGCCATGATCGCCACCATAGGTGTAGACCCGGCGGCCGTCCCGGGCCCGTCCCTGATCAATGGCATGGTCGGCCCACTCCCAGACGCATCCACCCAGAATGCCCGGATGGTCCTGGAAAACGCGGAAGTAGTCCTCAAGATCGCCCGGCCCCAATCCCATGGCGTGGCAGAACTCGCACAGGAAGTAGGGCCGTCGACCCCCATCCCCGTCATCCCCGTGTGAACTGATGCCATGGGGACCCTCGGGTGTGAAGTAGTCCTCGATCTGGCGGATGGAGGGGTACATCCTGGAGGTGATATCCAGATTGGAGTAATCGAGGTCGGTCCTGGGTGAACCGTGGATCGCCGACTCGTAATGGGTCAGTCGCGAGGGGTCTCGCTGCTTGGTCCAGGCCAGGGCCGCCTCGATCCCGCACCCGTACCCGCTCTCGTTGCCCATGGACCAGATGATGATCGAGGGATGGTTCTTGTCGCGTTCCAGACTGCGCTGGACCCTGTCCAGGATGGACTGGGTGAAGACGGGGTCGTCGGCTATCTTGCCATTCCAGTACTCAGGTTCCTTCCAGTCGGGACCATGATAGAGGGATTCGATACCGTGGGTCTCCAGGTCGGCCTCGGCCACCACGTAGAAGCCCATCTGATCGAACAGGGCGTAATACTGCGGTGCGTTGGGATAGTGGGAAGTGCGGATGGCATTGACGTTGTGCTCCTTCATCAGCACCAGGTCGCGCATGATCTGATCCTGGTCTATGGCGAAGCCCGTCCTGGGGTCCCCATCGTGCCGGTTGACACCATGGATCTTGATGGGAGAGCCGTTGACCTTGACCACCTGCCCATCGACACTCACGCTGCGCAGGCCGATATGGTCGGTGATGAACTCGTCAGGATCCTCCATGGATCCCTCCTCCAGGCCATCGGCCCTGGTGGAGAGCTCCAACCTGTAGAGCTGCGGGTCCTCGGCATTCCACAAACGGGGATGGGCAACCTCCAGGGTCAGACTGGTCCGGTCCCCGCCCCCCTCGGTTGCACCCCTGGCGACCTCATGTCCTGCCGAGTCCACAAGTCTGGCCCTGACTGTCGGTTTAGCCGATTGGCCGGTGGGCGACAGGTCGAGATCCACGGTGACCCAGGCCTGGGAATTGTCCTGTGCCAGGTCGGTATGGACGAAGTAATCCCGGATGCCGCCTTCGGGGCGGCGCAGGATATAGACATCACGGAAGATGCCGCTCATCCTGAATTTGTCCTGGTCCTCCAGGTAGCTGCCGTCGCACCACTTGAGCACCAGAACGGCAAGACGGTTACGCCCCGGCCTGAGGTGATCGGTCACATCGAATTCGCTGGTGGAGTGGGAGACCTGGCTGTACCCCACCAGTTCACCGTTCACCCAGAGGTAGAAGCAGGAATCCACCCCGTCGAAGTTCAGCAGGGCACGGGGGGCTCTGGCGTCAGGTTGGTATTCAAAGGTCCGCAGATAGATTCCACAGGGGTTGTCCTGGGGGACCATGGGCGGATCGAAGGGGAAGGGGTACTGCACGTTGGTGTACTGAGGATTGTCATACCCCTGGGTCTGCCAGACCCCTGGCACGGCGATGGGCTTGAACACCCCATGCCCGGCATCGGTCTGAGGATCGAAGTCCTCCTGATAGAAGAGGGGCTCACCACTCTCCTGGGCTAGGGCGATTTCTGCGTCCAGGTCATAGAGACTGGGATAGTAGCGAAAATCCCAGGCACCATCCAGATCCAGGTAACGGTCGGACTCCTTCCTCCTGTCACCCCTGGAATCCATCGGCCCCGAAGCCGGGATGAAGTAGGAGCGATTGGGTTGGGTCCCCACATGCAGTCTGGAGGGGTCCTCGTAGTAGCGTGGAATAAACATGAAGCCTCATCCTCATTGGTGATTTACTGTCAGGTCGTGTTTAACCTGGTTGTCGGATGCCCGGGACCGAACGGAACCAACACGAGGCCTGCCCTCTATTCCATCCCGCTGCACCCTGACCAAGTTTATCCGTCAGAAGATGCCTCGACCGTATGTTTCCTGGAATTGCCACGGAAATTCCCAAACATTCAGCACCAAGGATGTGCATTGATACAGGAAACATCAACCAGTTCGCGCAGCAACGTCGCAGGTTTCTCCATCTTCCGGATTGTCTATACTCCCCTGTTTCAATTCGACCTCCCTGCAGCCGAAACAACCCATAGTCGACCGGAGACACCCGAAAACCGTCTATCGCCCCTCATCCATCCATAGAACGTAAGAAGAAGGCCGACCCGCAGGGCAAAACCCAATCGAAGCAAACCTCGGGAAGATCAGATTCGAAAACGAATCGGCCTGGCACTTCTTTGCCGCACTCCCATGGTGCGTGGATATCGGTTGCATGAAGCATGGGAGGAAAGCCCGGTGACTTACCTAACGAACACCGTCACATGCAATGGGAAAACCGCTGACCCGAGAGCTCATTCAGGACATCAGACATTCAAGGATAGCAGGCTCCATGTCATCTGCCGTGGCTGTAACCTTTGCGGGCCCGATCTCCCCCGTCCCTCCGATTACCATGCCACACTGCCCCTGAAAGGCACGTACCCGATCAGCCCTATAGCAGTCGCCATTGCTCAACAGGCACCCATCGTCCAGCCCGACTATACGAATCGGTCCCTGGACTTCAAACCGTATCGAGGGGTGACTCCGAAAACAGAGTGTCCCATTCCTGTCGACACACCTCAGCCCTATCAACCGCCTGAAACCCCTATCTGCGGGAAAGTGCGTCACACTGTTGGAATCCGGGTCATGCGATTCCGAGAGGTGAATACAGGCCGAATTCCGGTCGGGACCAAACAAGAGTCTCATAGGTTCGTCCGGCGTGCGTAGTGTCTGCTGACAGACCTTGTTTCCGTTCCTGTATCCCTCCACACGGATGCAGCCCGGAATATAGGGCAGGAATCCTTTAATGCACCGGTTCCGTTCCTCAGTGGGCCCTTTCAGATGGAATTCCTTCCCGTTCAGGAAAAGACGCACCGTATCGCAGTTGGTGGCGATCGTGAAAGGAAGGACCCTTCTTCTGATTCCAGGAAAATCCCAATGATGCAAATATGGCGGCATGTCCCAATGCTCTTTGACCATCTCGTCCGGCTGACTGTAATCGAGAACAGAGAAATGGACCATGGGTTCCCCCGACCAATAACTCTGCATTAGATAATAACCGGTTTTCGGTATATTGTCGGTTCTGATCAGGGCACCGCTCCACCCCTTGGAGGGGTAACCCATGGATTCACCCAGATAATCAAATCCTGCCCAAATGGCCCCTCCGACAAGATAGGAACGCTCGAGGGGCACAAGATTGGGATTGGCAACCGAGAAGTTCTGCATCTGATCGGGATGACCGGAAAAATACTGGTAGACCTCGGAGCCGAAGATCGGCTTGTCACTGATGACTTCGTGAATTCGGTCGTACCATTGTTCCGCATAGTTGACCACTACCATGTCACTGACATCGGCGACCGCCTTGATGCATCCGACTATTCCATCCACGTCGAAGATTTCCTCATTCGCGTGTACATCATCTGTGGCCTGGACTATACCGTCGCCAAGGCTGCTCTGTTCAGGTCGCTGGAAGTGAGGACTCAGGGCGCAGCATGCGGGCCTGGCGGAATCAATACCATGGGCAAAATCGACCATCTCCGACAGTATCCGAAGCATCCTCGGCTGGGCTTGGTACTCTACTTCGTTACCCAGACCCCACATGACCACCGAGGGACGATTTCTGTCCCTGTACATCAGTGCCGCCAGGTCTTCCTTCCAATGATCAGCGAAGAAATGTTCATCGTGACCGCTCAGCCACTTGTCGAAGGCCTCGTCATAGACGTAGAAACCCAGCTCATCGCACAGGTCGAGCAATTCACTCGAATGGGCGTGATGTGCCGTCCGAATGCCGTTGCAACCCATCTTCTTCAGCAGGAGCAGACGCTGACGCAGAAGATCACGGGAAGTCTCGGAGCCCATACACCCCAAATCCTGATGTATGCAGACCCCTTTGAAAATGACCTTGCTTCCGTTGACCAGCATCCCCTGTTCGGCATCAAAATCCACCTGCCGCAAACCAATATTCAGATCCAGATCGTCAATCAGCGTATCGTGAGAATGCAGTTCCACTCGCAGCTTATAGAGATAGGGATCCTCTGCGCTCCACAGGTGTGCATTGGACAGGCTCAACCCTATGGTTTCATCCTTGCTTTCCAGTCCGCCAGAAGATACGGTGATGCCGTCCTGATCAATCAATGATGCGGTGACGCGCAGGTCATCCGACTCATACTCCCGAGCGGAGCGGACCAAGGGTATCCTGCATGACAGTTCGGCCCGGGACCTTTCAGCATCGATCTGCTGCCTTACACTGATCCGGTCTTGGTCCAAGTGAGGATCCGAGGCCTCGATAAGGTTCAATTGCCGGTATATTCCTGCACCGCTGTACCAGCGATCCGAGGGCGTACGAGTATTGTCCACACGTATGAGAATCTGGTTTTCCCCCGGGTGCACGACATCCGACAAATCGCAGGAGAAGGGTGAATATCCGTAGTCGTGGCCTCCTACTTTGACTCCATTCACCTGAATTGTGCTGCATTCATATATACCGTCGGAATGAAACCAACAGGTCCTTCCCGCCGGTATCTTCTCCATACGAAGGGTCTTGCGGTACCAGCCAATCCCCCAACGATCCCTGAATGCCTGTTCACCCCCACAAGGCATGTCCGCCTTGACGGGTCGTTCGATGGCCCAGTCATGGGGCAGGTCGACTTCCCTCCATTGCCCAGGCGCATGATCATCGCAGAACTCCCAACCCTCCATCAGGCTTGTGACGGTGCGCCTCATCAGGAAAGACCTCCTTGGTTCCCGACCTCCCGGCCCTTCTCCTCTTCTTGGTGTTCAAAGTAGCGTTCCGGATCAGGTGCGGCGTTGAGCAGAACTTTCGTGTAACTGTTCTGCGGATGCAGGATGACCTTGTCGGAAGGCCCCGCCTCCACGATCCTGCCCTTTTGCATGACCATGATCGTATCGGAGAAGTGCCTGGCCGTAGCCAGGTCATGAGTGATATACAGCATTGCCAGGTGATCCTCATGCTGGATCTTCGAGAGCATGGACAGGATCCCGACACGCAACGAGACATCGAGCATGGAAACCGGTTCGTCCGCTATGAGAATCTTCGGACCAGGGGCTAGGGCTCGGGCAATGGCCACCCGCTGTCTCTGGCCTCCGGACAATTCATGTGGACGTCTCCACATGTAGTCCTCGGCCGGAGACAGATCCACTCGTTTCAGGAGTTCAGAGACCTTCTGTACATATTCCTCCTCGCTGGAGGCCATACCATTGACCTTCATCGGGCGAACAAGGTGATGATAGATGTTGTGGTAGGGGTTAAGAGAGGCAAAGGGGTCCTGGAACACCATCTGAACATTGTGCCGGTACCGATACAGTTCCCGCCCCTTGCGTGGAACCGGTGTCCCATCCAGCGTGATCTGCCCGGAGGTCGGGGATTCCAGGCAGGTGATCATCCTGGCGATGGTGGATTTCCCTGAACCGGATTCACCAACCAAAGCAACGGTTTTGCCTGATTCCAAAACGAAATCTGCATCCTGCACAGCATGGATGGTGGTGTGCTTGAGACCGTTGCGCAGCTCGAAATCCTTACTGACATGTTCAATACTAAGGCGGGCCATCAAATCACCTGTCCTTCTCTTGATAGGAGCGAAGCAAGGAACCCCTGTCACCTGTCAAGGAGGGGAAAGAGGTCAACAGTTTCCTGGTGTATGGATGCTTGGCATGTCGGTATATCTCATGGGAATCATTGTGTTCCACTATCTTGCCGTCCTTCATGACGGTGATTGTGTCCGTGATTTCCAAAAGCATGGGCAGATCATGGGTAATGAAGATAACGGCGAACCCCTGCTCACGTCTGAGCCTGGAGATTTCCTCTATGATCTCTCTTTGCACCACCACATCCAGAGCGGTCGTTGGCTCATCCATGATAATCAACTGAGGTTCAAGGGCCAGGGCCATGGCAATCATCACACGTTGTCTCATACCACCCGACAGCTCGAAGGGGTAGGCAGCCAGGCGGTTCGAATCCACGTGCACCATCTCCAGAAGATGGGCGCATCTCTCCCGCCGTTCATTGGCCTTCATGGACGGTCGGTGTGTCTTGTAAACGTCCCCGAGTTGTTTACCGATTCTCGTCACCGGACTCAAAGAGTTCATGGCGCCCTGGAAAACCATGGAGCATTTTTCCCACCGATAGTTCCTCAGTGACTGACCCTCCAAGGCGCGGACATCGATATCTTCACCGCTTTTGTCATGGAAGATGACCGTCCCGGACTTAATGGCCCCCGGTGGTTTCAGCAGTTGATTGATGCTGTAGGCTAGGGTCGATTTACCACAACCCGATTCACCGGCAAGACCCATCATCTCACCTCGGTGAAGCTCGAAAGAGGCATTCTGAACGGCATGAACAGGTGAATCGGTTTCGTACACGACATCAACGCCATTGACGCTTAAGAGAACCTGGTCCCGATCAATCGAAGAAGAGCCATTCGTGATATTCGTTTCCTTGTCATTCACAATCATCAGTGGCTACCTTTCCCCTTCCAAGGCCTTGGCCGGAGCGGTTGTCTTTCGTCCATGCTTGCGGGTCTTGGACGGCTTTACTCGTGCATCACGCAGATGGGGGTTGATGACCTCGTCAATGGAGAAATTGACAAATGACAGTCCAGCCCCAACCAGGGCGATCATCAATCCCGGCGGCAGGAACCACCACCAGGCTCCAGCATTCAGTGCTGAGCCGTTCTGGGCGTAGAAGAGCATGGTTCCCAGAGAGAATTGACTGGAAGATCCCAGACCAATGAAGGAAAGGGACGACTCACTCAGTATGGCTCCTAGGACACTGAATGTGAACTGGGACGCCATAACGGGCAGGAGGTTGGGAAGAATCTCCACACAGATGACGCGCAGGGGATGCTCACCGGCAATTCGTGCAGCAAGTACGTAGTCACGACCCCTGATTGAAAGCGTCTGCGCCCTCAGAACCCTGGAAGCTCCAGCCCAGGCCGTCACCGATATGACAGCCACGAGCATGCCTGTGCCTTTGTTGGGAATCATTGCAGCTATGACGATGGTCAGTGGCAGACCGGGGATAACGAGCATGACATTGGTTATGAGAGCAAAGGTTTCATCCACCCATCCACCTATATAGGTCCCCAGAACACCGAAGACCGTGGAAAGTATGAGAGCGATGACTCCGACCGAGAAGCCGATGATCAGGGAACCCCGGGTGGAATACCCGAGCTGGGCCAGAACATCCTGCCCCGATTTCGTTGTTCCCAATATATGGGAAGCCGAGGGACCAGTCAGACCGATATCACTGATCTGATTGGGTTCCTTGGCAAACAATGGCAGGAAGATCGCCACCAATAGGACCAGTCCCAGAATGGACAGACCAGCGACCAGACGGGCTGAGCGCTTAGGCAGTATGCCCTTGATCATGGCCAAACGGCTATTCCTGGGCGGCCTGTCACCGCTGCCGACGGACTTTGACTTATCGACGGAATTCATCAGGTTAGTATTCTCCTCTGGCATGGTGATACCTCAATCCTGAATTCTTGTACGGGGGTCCACAAAACCGTAAAGCAGATCAACGATGAAATTAACCACCAGCACCGTAACGGTAATGATCAGGAAGAGCCCCTGGAGGAGTGCGTAGTCATTGCTTTGTACGGCCTGAAGCATCATCTGACCGATTCCCGGATAGGAAAAGACCTGCTCCGTCAGCAGGGAGCCGCCCACTACGTGTCCAAGCGAGGTTCCGAACCCCGAGAAGGACGGAAGGATTGCGTTCCGGGCTGCATAGGAATACTTGATTCGGCGCGGGGAAAGTCCTTTTGCCTCAGCCGTGGTGATGTAGTCTTCGGAAAGGGTTGAAACCATCATGTTGCGCATGCCGATTACACCGGCCCCCAACGAGGATACGAGGATGGCCAAGGCCGGCAGGCACGCATAATATATGGCGCTGGATATGAAGTCCCAAGAGAAGCCGGGAGTGACGTTTCTGTAGTCGTACCCTCCTGACAGGGGAAATATATTCAGGGTCTTGGCAAAGAGCCAGATGAAAATCAATGCCAGCCAGAAATAAGGAACGGACTGGAATATTGTTGCTACGGGAGAGACGATGTTGTCGAAGAGCCGCCCGTGTCGCCATCCGGCCGCGATGCCCAATAACTGTTGGATAAAGAAGGAAATGACCGTCGTGCATCCGACCAGCGCGACCGTCCATGGCAGGGCCGAGGCGATACACTCAGTAACCTGTGTCGGGAAGAACGTCACTGACACACCCCAGTGACCCGTGAAGATGTTCTTGACATATTCGAGATACTGAGACACGATGCCCGTCTGCGTATCGCCCAACATAGATTGAACAGCCGCCCTGGTTTCCGGAGCGATTGTTCCCCCCTTGGCTGCGAGCCTGTCTATAAGGGAATCAACAGGATTACCCGGCATCATTCTCGGAATGGCGAAGTTGATGGTAATCGCAGCGACAAAGGCCACCAGGTAAAACCCGATTTTTCGAAGATAGAATTTCATATTGTCTCCACCCCAGTATGCTCCCATGGCGGGGGATGTCCTTCGACCTCCCCCGCCAGGAGAAAGCGATGTTACTTCAGATCGAGATTCTTGATGACGATTCCCAGATCCGGATTAGCCCAGGTCTGAGGATTCGCGTAGAGATTGTCCTTGGTCGGGAAACCGGTGACCCTGTCGTTCCAAGTCTGTACCTGACCACCCTGCCTCAGCAGCGGAATGTAGGGCATGTCCTCAAACACCTGCTTTTGAATCTGCAAGTATGCCTTCTTCTTGACCGCCGAATCGGTTGTACTGTTGATGGTCTCCAAGGCCTTGTTGACGGTTTCGTTGTTGTACCTGGCATAACCCGGATAAGCGGTTTGGCCCTTTGGCGCGGTCTTCGCCCCATTGAACCACTGATTGTAGAAGTTCCAAGCCTCGGTCGCATTGGGAAGCCACAGACCGTAGATGGTCAGATCATAATCTCCCTTGCGCAGTCCCTGACCCCACTCGTTGGAGGAGACCTGCTTGGTCTTCAGCTCAATGCCGATCTTCTTGAGCTGCTGATTTGCCACATCAACTGCGCTAATCCAGTCAGAGGTACCGTTGGTGACCGCAACCTCGAAACTCAGGGATTGTCCGTCCTTCTGATAGAGTCCATCGGCCCCCTTGGTGTAGCCTGCATCCTTGAGGATTTGCTCGGCCTTATCAGCCCTGCCCTTCATGGGTACAGGGGAATCATCGACCGACTTATCGAAGTACTTCTCATACTGCTCGGTCGGGTAAAGTGAACCGTTGATCTTCAGATATGAATTGTTGAACGAGAGCTTGTTCAGCTGTCCGCGGTCGATGCCGTAGTAGATCGCCTTACGAACCGCAGGGTCGGTTATCGGGCCCTTGCATCCCAGCTCTGCATTGGAGCAGGTGATCAGTGAGACCTGGCTGGAGGGTAGATTCACCTGTTTGATGGCGGGCTTGCCGGAGAGCACCTGATCCGCATTGACTATATTCAGATTCGCCCAATCCAACTGACCGGCCAGAAGTGCATCCTGCTGCGACTGGGTATTGGAGTAGACAATGTACCTGATGCCGGCAACCTTCGGCTTTCCTTTATCCCAGTAGTGCTTGTTCTTCTTGAGCGTGTATGACATGGACGAGAAGTTGCCACCTTCTACGGTCAGAGGACCACTGCCGACGGCCTTCTCATTGGTGTCACCGACCGGATCCTGCTTCTTCTCCCAATCATGCTTGGGGACTATATACACCGTTGTCAGGAAGGTGAACCCGTTGGCGGATTGAGGTTGGTCAAAGTCCAGCCTGACCTCGTTCTCGTTGATTTTGGATGCCTTCCCGTGGAAACCAACCGTATTCAGGGCGCTGTTCTTGCTCAACAAATCAAAGGTATAGACCACATCGTCCGCAGTGAAGGGCTTACCGTCCGACCAGACCACGTTCTTGCGCAAATTGACTTCGATGGACTTGGCATCCTGACTCATCTTATAAGAGGTACCCAACAGGGGTTCCAGCCCCTTGGTTCCATAACTGTTGCAGAAGAACAGCCCCTCATACAAGCCTCCGTTTGTCCCCGTCAGAGCTAGGGAGGAGAAGGGATTGTAATTGACCGTGAGAGCCGTAGTCGCATTGGTGGGTGCGCTGATGATGACATCTTTCTTCTCAGCGCTCTTCTGCGTCGAACCGCAAGCCGATACTGGCAGGAGAGTCGCAACGGCAACTAAACCTGCCGTAACGACCTTAACAATTGAACCTTTTTCCATTACAAACTCCGTTCATCTTCGAACCCAGATTTGCCATGTAGACATCTCGGCAATTCCCGAAAGATGTCTTTCAGGAACTGATTTAATTTTGATTGGTTTTCCGAAAAAAGTCAAATCGTATTACTATCTCACCAACCGAAACCAAGAAACTCCAATGATTCCAAGCTTCGAATAAGCGAAACTTTCGTTCCGGCACACATCCAAGGCCATATTACGGTCCCAGCCGGCAAGCGGATCAACCGTCGTCTCTACTGATGTAGAGCCCCGCTCCCCGAAACTGACCCAACGGGAAGATTCGAAATCCGGCAACCGACCGGTCAGTGGATCTCAAGCTCGAAAGGACTGGCGGGAAGGTTCTCCGAATTGAAAAGCACCGGCTTGGCCGTGTCGACCCAGGCATACCGTATCGTTTCCCCTCGGGGATCACAGCCCTCTTGCAGAAGAGACTCCACTTCGTTCTCACCACGGATGAAGGCTTTGACCGGCCCGATACCGGAGATGTCCATAAGGAGCTGGTCGGTCTGCACCAGACCATCACCGACATGGGCGAATGAGACACGGACCAGATGATCCCCCCCATCCCAGCTGGCAAGAATCGGCATGGGACCACACGGTTCGCCTTGCTTCCCGTACGACATGACGCCCGCAGCCTTGGCGAAGGAAAGGCCCACAGACCTCTTATCCAAGGGGTGCAGGTCATTGTCCTCCCCCATGCCCAAGGTCACAATCATCATGGTGCTCGGAAGGACTGCGGCCGCCTTCCTCTGTTCATCCCTCAGCCTGGGCCAGTAGCGTTGACGCTCCAATCCGTAATTCGGTAACTGGGCAAAGATAAAGGGAAGATACGGATCGTCCAGTATCCGACGCCATTCATCAATCAGAGCGATCATTTTTCGGGCATAGCCCTCCGGACTACCCGTATCACCTTCGCCCTGGTAAAAAAGCACACCGCGAACCTGGTATCGAGACAAGGGGCTGATAGCCGTATTGAAATCCCCCACGGGCAGGTGCGTGAAAAAGGTCTGACCCCGCAGGGCCGGCATTTCAGCCCCTCTTCTGACCGCCCAGGGCCCCTGATCGTCCAGATCGATCACATGGCCACCGCTCAGAACCAGCAGATGAGACTTGCCCTCGGTCAATCCGCCCTGCCCGTGAAGCATCTTCAGCCTTATGGACAACTGGAAATCATCGTCCAGCCTTCCCAGATCATAGTTCCGGGGAGGATACTGATACCCGACCGCACCGACCTGGCGGCCATTGAGGTAGGTCTGATCCGCATCCACCATGGTGCCCAATCGCAACTGGGCGCTCTGGCCCCGGTATTGTTTCGGCAGGTGCACGGTTCGCCGCAGCCAGACGGATCCCGAACCTGAAAAGCAGGACCTGTTGAAATCAGCAGGTCTGATTCGCTCCCAGGACGTGTCATCCAGGCCAGGCTCTTCCCAGCCTTCGGCCAGACCCGTATCTCGGCTGTCCAATTCCGAAAAGTACCTCCGCTCATCGGCAGCGAATCGTTCTTCCTCCCGATGCACATGTTCCTGGCCCAAATCATGCAAATGGGACGGCAGTGTTGATACACGCGCCAAGGTCTGCTCACTCAGCCAGGAGCCGATGCATGATCCCCCCAAGGCCGTCATGACCAGACCCACGGGAACACCCTCTTCGCGCCTCACCTCCTCAGCAAAGAAAAAACCGACGGCCGAGACATCGTATAGGTCTTCTTCCATGGCCGCCCGCCAGGGACCACCGACAAAATCACGATGCCGTTTCAGAAAGTCGACTCCGGCATCCGACTTGATATATCTGATCAGGGGATCTCCATGTGTTGACAGATCAGGGAACCCTGTCAGAATTCTCCTGACCGGTAGCTCCATGTTTGACTGCCCCCCGAGAAGCCAGACATCGCCATAGTATAAATCCTCAATGGTCAGCGATTCCCCCTGACTCGCCACGGTCATCCTCAAGGGTCCACCTGCTTCATGCGGCGGCAGACAAGCCTCCCAACGTCCGGATGGGTCGCTCTCCACAGTTTCGGACACTCCGTCGAGCGCAATTCGGATCCGCGCCTGAGCGGAGGAATTCCCGCAGACCCTCAGGGTGTGGTCACGCTGAAGTATGGCCCTGTCGGCAAAGAGCGACGATATTGATAAACGCTCTGCCATATCAATTCTCACTCCAAGGCATAACCGCCGGTCCCGGGTTCAGAATCCGCACCCTGCCCGTAGCGAAGTTGACTTCAACCGGCCAGGGAGATTGCCCAAGCAATTCGACCGATCTTGTATCCGGTTGGCTGATACCCGCATAGAGAGTGAAGGAGTCCCCGTCGACGATCATTCTTCCATCGCGGTCGAACTCCATAAACGCCTCTTGCCCGACCTCCAGATCAACTACTGTTTGCTCACCCGGTGAAAGAGCAACTCTGGAAAAAGCCACAAGATTCCAATTCGGCACCGCCAGTCCGGATTCGTGATGAGCCAGGTAGATCTGGACCACCTCACTCACCCGGTTATCGCCCTCATTCCTGACCGGGACTCCGATCGAAACACGCCTGGAACCATCGGGAAGGACAACCGAGGGTCTGTCCACCCGGATCCGTGAATATGTCAACCCGTAGCCGAACGGGTACAGAGGTGGCCTGTCCAGGAAACGATAGGTCCGATTCCCCAGCTCGTATTCCTGGAAGGACGGTAGACCGGCATGGGTCCTGTACACAGTAATCGGCAGCTTACCAGACGGTGATGTTTCCCCCAGAAGCACATCTGCCA
The DNA here is from genome assembly GCF_036987015.1 of Bifidobacterium indicum. Lineage (NCBI taxonomy): Bacteria > Bacillati > Actinomycetota > Actinomycetes > Bifidobacteriales > Bifidobacteriaceae > Bifidobacterium > Bifidobacterium indicum. The sequence continues at coordinate 141,378 of NZ_BTXM01000001.1, read as the reverse complement.
CAGCCCTACCACCCTGCCCACCCGGGTACCAGATCTGCATGATGGCCGCCATGTTCTCGTGATCTTCCAACCCGCCCAGGGCGAAGCCGCCGCCGCCCACAAGAAGAAGGATGATGGGTTTGCCCACCTCCAACAGGCCGCGGAGCAGATGTTCCTGATGACCGGGCAGGCCGAGGCTTCTTCGATCGCCTGCACCCATGGAGTTGCCGACATCGCCCTGTTCACCTTCTATGCTGGAGTCCATCCCCATCACAGCGATTACCAGGTCGGAGACGGCGGCCAGGGCCAGAGCCTCAGATTCCCCTTCATCCTCATGGGCCAATCCCGATCGGGCATGGTTGCCACTTAGGGAACAACCCTGGACATATCGAACAGGTAAAAGACCCTGCAAAGCGGATTCCACGCCCTGCAGAACCGTCGAGGAGTGGCTGGGGGTGCCGAAGTAGTTACCAAGAAGTGCACTTCTGGAATCAGCCAAGGGGCCCACCAGGCAGACCGAACCATATGCGCTCGCGTCCAGGGGCAGAATGCCGGAGTTGCGCAGGAGCACAAAGGTCTCTTGAGCCATCTGTTTGCTGAGATTCCGATGGTCCTCGGTGTCACACTGGTCCACTCCGATTGAATCATACGAACAGTCGTCCGCGAACATCCCCAGACGGACCCGAGTCCGAATAACCGGTTCCAGGGCCTCCCGCACCTCTTCCTGGTCCAACTGGCCTGCTGCCAACGCATCCGCCGCGGCACCGGAACACCTTCCGGCACATAGATTCAGACCTGCCTTGATGGCCAAAACCATCGTCTCCTGAGCATCCGAAGCATAGCTGTGGTCACCGTACACGTCTTCCAAAGCCATGAAATCGGAGACAACATGACCTTGAAATCCCCATTGCTGACGAAGGATATGATCAATCAGCCCGCCATCAACACTGCAGGGGACATTATTGAGCGAGTTGTAGGCAGTCATGACCGACTCGACACCTGCCTCTTGGACAGCCGCCTTGAAGGCCGGAAGATATGTTCGGTACAATTCCTGCAGACCCACACGGGCATTGAAACCATGTCGCATGGCTTCCGGCCCTGAATGGACGGCAAAATGTTTGGCGGTCGCGGCCAATTTGAGATACTTGCCCTCCCCCTGAAGACCACGTATGAACGCCACACCCATACGAGAAGTAAGATAGGGGTCCTCACCGTAGGTTTCCTGCCCCCTCCCCCACCTCGGGTCACGATAGATATTCAGATTCGGTGACCAGTAGGTCAAGCCCTTATAGATATCCCTGTCGCCGAACTGCCTGGAGCTGTTGTATTTGGCCCTTCCTTCGGTGGCGATCACCTCTGCGATTGAATGGAGAAGTTCCGGGTCAAAGCTTGCTGCCATCCCTATGGCCTGGGGAAAGACCGTCGCCGTACCGGCCCGGGCGACTCCATGCAGACCCTCATTCCAGTAGTTGTAGGGTTCGATGCCCAGTCGTTCTATACCCGGCGCATCAAAATTTAGCTGTTCCACGCACTCTTGGACCGACATCCCCGCAACCAGGGCCTTCGCTTGGAAGGCTGCTTCTTCAAGCGGCATCCTCTTCATTCCAGCCATCATTGCCTTTCGCTGTGATTTGATCGATTCAGCCAATCCCCTAAGAACCCTGTCGCTTCAGCACGACGAGGATGTGGCATTGAAAAGAGAGATACCGACGATTTGCTCACTGTGGATGCGCATCCGGATCAGCTCTCATCATTATCGCACCACAGTATATCATATTTCGTTCATTGTACCGAAAGTTACGAAATGGTCCATTGTGTCCCAGGTAAGTCAAGCTAAAGTATGGTAATCCCTATTACTGGATTCTAAAACGCGAAAGTTTCGATATACAATAATGACCATGAATATGAACACTGGGCGTAAGTCCACTAGCTCTTCCCGAGACAAACCACGCTTGACGGACATTGCCAAACAGGCGGGCGTATCCATAGCCACGGTTTCGAAAGTCATCAACGGCCGGCCGGACGTATCGGACAGCACGAGAGAACACGTGGAATCCCTTTTGGAGACAGTCGGTTACTCCAAACCGCTCAAGGCACAAAAGACCAACAACAATATTGAAATCGTGTTCCAGAAATTTGACAGCATCTGGGGAATGGAACTCCTTCAGGGCGCCTGTGGAGCCGCCAGGGAACACAACTGCAGCGTCACCATCGCAGAGAGTGGCAATAGGCGTTCCCCCTCGACCGCCTGGGTCAACGGAGTGCTAGAACGCAGGCCCCTGGGCGTCATTCTTGTCTTCTCGGATCTCTCCTCGAAGGAGCGCAAACTTCTTTCATCCCGCCAGATACCGTACGTAACCCTGGACCCGTATGGCAATCCTTCGATTTCTACGGCCTCTGTTCGAGCTGATAATTGGACAGGCGGTCTGACCGCTACCCGCTTCCTTATCAAGCAGGGCCATAGAAGAATCGGCATCATCAACGGTCCCAGGGAGATGATGTGTTCCAAGGCACGCTACGACGGATACTGTGCAGCCCTTGAAGAATCGGGAATCACGGTCGATTCGAGCCTTGTCCGGTACGGTGACTTTACCGTTGACAGCGGACGCTGCAAAGCCCTCTCTCTCTTATCAAATGGCTCCCGGCCTTCAGCCGTCTTCGCGGGGAGCGATCTCCAAGCCATGGGTCTGTACGAAACAGCTCGCCGACTCCACCTACGCATCCCGGATGACATATCGGTGATCGGATTCGACGACATCCAGGCATCGGCCTTCCTTGGTCCTGCACTGACCACGATCAGACAACCGATGGCTGAAATGGCCTCTCAAGCGGCTTCCATGCTCTTCATGATGCATGCAGGGAAAAAGGTCAGTCATGAGGTCGTTTTCCCCACCCGGCTGGTCGTTCGTTCCAGTACTGTTGAGCACTCCTAACCTACCCGCAAAGCTCCTGCTCACCATCCGCGTGTCGAATTCGGTGGAATGCATGGGACCTCAGAAAGAGGACGCTCCCACAAACAGGAATGCCACAGCATCATTCCAGCAGATACTGTGGCATTCATTTCGGTTGTTACATTAAATTGAATGGAAGCGGATGAGAAAAATCATCCCACCCGTCTGGACCAGAATCAGACACCCTTAACAGTGTACCCCTGTTCATTGCCGTACTTGATCAGGTCTTTCTGAAAGTTCTTCAAACCTTCCTCGAAGGAAATGGATCCTTCATAGGCCTTGCCGATCGAGTCGTTCACGATCGAATTGGCATAGACCTGATACGGGAGGAACTGCCAATCCTTGTGGATGTCCTTCGAGCTCTGGTTGAAGACCTTGTTGATCTGCTGGCCGCCGAAGTAGTCGGCCTTCTCTTCAAGGAACTCCTTCGCATTCAGGTCCTTGACCGTGCTGGGGAAACCACCCGAGGCCTTGGCGAGTTCGATGGACTCCCTTGAGTTGTTGAGCCACTTGACGAAGCCGGCAGCCAGAGCGGGGTTCTTGGTCTTGGCATAAACAGCCTGGGACGAACCACCGTAGTTTGCGGAGGCAGGCTTGCCATCGTAGGTAGGCAAAGGAGCGACACGCCAATCCCCGGCACTTTCCGTGACTGAGGTCTGCAACGAATTACGAAGCCAGGAAGCGGAGATGATTGAAGCCATCTTCCCCTTGTTGGCGGCCTGGTACCACTCGGTACCCTGATTGGCAAAAGTGGTGATCAGATGTTCGCTGATCAGTTTGTCCCAAGTGCTGGCCCAACGCTTGGCACCCGGATCACTCAGGTTAATGGTCACATTCGTACCATCCACCTTGAAAGCATGGCTCCCGGCCTGCCAAAGCATCGAGGCAACCAGGTTGCCCTGGCCCGAGTCGCTGGTGATATGGACACTGGGATCCTTCTGCTGCATGATCTCGCCATCCTTGACGAACTCATCCCAGGTCTTTGGAGGTTCATTGATACCAAAGGAATCATAAACCTTCTTATTGTAGAAGAGGACCATGGGACCAGTGTCCTGCGGGAGGGCATAGATCTTGCCGTCAGCACTCACCGAACCCCAAGCCGAAGCCGCATACTGACTCTTCAGATCGGCGAAACCATATGCAGAAAGGTCAAGCAGATTGCCGGGCGTATAGAACTGGGGCAGGGCCTGATACTCGATCTGCATGATGTCGGGCACATTGGAACCCGACTTGATGGCGTTCATCATCTTGGTATATGCAGCAGCTCCGCTGCCCGGATTCACGACTTTGACATGAACCTTGGGATACTTCTTCTCGAAGGCTTTGACCTGGGTATCAGCCGATGCTGTCCAGGTCCAGTAGACCAGGTTCCCACCTTCCTGCAGGGCGGATTCAACATCCTTTTCCTTGCCACCGCCTGAACTCTGGGCGCTGCCTCCGCAGCCGCCAAGGAGCGTGGCCGTCATGGCGACTGTAACGCCGGCCACCGCCATCCTTTTCAATGATTCGTACTTCATGAGTATTTCCTTTCCTTAGTGTTTGTTGCGCATCGATGCGCAACGAATCTCTCCGTCCCGCCTGATGGCGGACGGGGTTTCCGGTTCGCGGATGACCTCCTTGCCAACTCGACGATTCACTGCTTGACGCTTCCTGCGGTCAGTCCAGACTCCCAATACCGCTGAAGCATAAGGAAAATGATGATGATTGGAATGACGGTAAGAAGCGAACCCGTGATGACCAGGTTGTAGATGGGCTCTGGAGTCGAAGAGCCTGTAGCCTGATCGTTCCATTCATTCAAGCCCACCGTAAGCGGATACCACTTGGGATCGTTCAGCATGATCAGGGGAAGGAAGTAATTGTTCCAGGTCTGCACGATTGCAAACAGCAGGACCGTAATGATGCTGGGCGATAGGAGAGGCACGACGATTTGGGCGAAGATCCTAAATTCTCCTGCACCATCCATCCGTGCCGACTCGATGATGCTCTTCGGCACACCGGTCAGTGAATAGCTCATGACCAGGTACAAACCGAACGGGCTGACCAGGGAGGGGATGATCACTGACCAGGGCGTATTGGTGAGTCCCAGTTTTGCAAAGAGCAGGAATGTCGGCACAACCAAGGCAGTACTAGGAATAGCGATACCACCAATGACCGTTGCCAGAATCCCTTTCTTTCCAGGGAAATCGAAGATGGCCAAGGCATACCCGGCCAGAGTGGCCAGGAAAGTGGCACCACCTGCACCGATCAGCACATAGACAAAGGTGTTCAGAAGCCATTTTGCAAACATCCCACCCTTATAGGTGAAAGTCTCCTTGATGTTCTCCACCAGATTGAAATCGTGCCCGAACCACAGACCGAAGGTCGACATGACATCAGATTGGTTCTTGGTGGCATTGATCACGAGCCACAAGAGGGGAACAAGAGAGTACAAGGCCAACAGGAGCATGAATATGAACATTGCTGGCGAATGGCGGACCAGGCTATTCCTGCTTCCCGCCTTCACGATGCCTTGCCGGCTTGCCTTACTCATTTTGCGACCTTTCTCGAAGCCTTTCGACGGCTCTTGGGACTATCGGTTTCATCAACCCGCGAACCGCGTTCTTGTGTGATGTAGGTGACCACACCGGTAATCACACCCATCAGGATGGCCAAAGCCGCTGCGTTGTTGTACTGACTCCCATTCAAGGAAAGGTTGTATGCCCAAAGGTTGGGCGTGTAGTTGCTGGAAATCGCGTTTGGAGCCGGGGTTTTCAGCAGTTGAGGCTCACTGAAGAGCTGGAAGGTCCCGATAATGGAGAACATCCAGGTAATAAGCAACTGCCCCCTGATGGCCGGAATCTTAATGTACCGGGCTATTTTCCATTCACTCGCACCGTCAAGTCGGGCCGCCTCATAGAGTTCCGTCGGTATGGTCTTCAGACCCGAATAGAGGATCAGCATGTTATAGCCCAGGAAGGACCAGGTCATAATATTACCGATGGACCACAGAATCACGTTTTTTGCAAGCGGCTGGATACTCGTATTGAGCCAAGCGTTGATGCTGGCCGTCAGACCGAACTGATCCCCATAGAGGAACTCCCAGATCAGCACCGCCACGACACCTGGAACGGCGTAGGGCAGGAACAGGATAATGCGGAAGAAACCATGTCCCCTTAAACGGCCCGAATCTATACACAGCGCCGCAACCAGGGCCAAACCAAGCATGATTGGAACCTGGATGAGGAAAACACGGACGACTCTCCAAACACCATCCCAGAAGGTTCCGTTCTTCAATAGGGCAACGTAATTTGCCAAACCAACGAAGTGGCTGCCGCCTATGAGCTGGTCACGGAAAACGCTCAGATAGAGAGCATACAGGATGGGAAGAATGGTCGCAATAAAGAAGACCACCAGGAAGGGGGCGACAAACCCCAGACCGACCCATCTGGTTTTCGCATGTGCACTCACCGCTCGATGGTGCTTTCTTGTATATGCATCCCGATGCACCTTCTGTACCCGGGATGAAGGAGAACCTGACGTCATAGTCAAATCACCCTGCTTTCTTGGAATAATGATCTCACTTCTTTGGGAGCGGTCGCCGAACGGCTTTGAACCCATCCTTGGGGCCGTCAACCTACATGTTCTCAGCCGATTTTCAACTCGCCTGACATAGGCCTGATTCATATATGCTGCGCCCGCTGGTGTGGTCACCCACTAGGTTCCGCTGTTCTTACAATTCAGTCATGGTCGTATCCTTAGTGTCGTCAGTTGGTAAGGAGCGAGGGAGAGCCGGGCGCCCTCCAGAGGAATCCGTGTTTCCCTGCCTTGGTGAACGGTCGGTTCCGAATCAGGACCAGTAAGCGCCTTCGGCATTCCATGGGTTTCACCGTCTTCTTCCAATAGGTCGGTTTCACAAACCGTTGCCTTGGACAGGAGCGCTGAGGCATGAATTACCGCATCTGCACGTTCACCGATAGGTTCATAGAGGCGAACGATAATATCCGAGGACCCATCATCCGCAGGTTTGACCCAATCCAGGACCACGTCGCCCTGATGCCTGCAAAGTTCGATCAGAGGTTGGATGTCCGGCACATGAGCAAGTACCGGTGCATTGATTTCACTGGCCTCCTGAACAACCTCATCCAGATTTGCACCGGGAAGAAGTTCCCAGGTAAATTCATGGATCCGACCGGTATCGGTATTGGGATCAGGGAAACTTGGTGAGGAAAGCAGGGAGAGTTCCAAAAGCGTTCCCGGCTGATTTCCCGATATCCCACCTTGTTCCAGAGGGAAGATGCTGGATCCGTAGGTGGAGGCATTGACCAGGCCGAGACCGTAACCCCCCTCATGCAGATATACGAAACGGTGGGTACAACTCTCAAATATCGCCTCGGTATCCTTGGTGTCCCTGTAGACAGGCCTATCAATGGTACCGTACTGGCACTCATAGGTTGCTGTGGAGGTTCTCAGGGCCAGAGGGAATGAAACCTTCAGGAATCTGTCTCGCTCTCTCCAGTCAACCTTGGCATGGAATCTCAACCCATGCCCCCCACGGTCCAGCACAATCCGAGTCACGATAGTGGTCTCGGAACCAATTCTCGTAGTGACCTCCACCCCGGAGGATGTGGCTGAACCAATAGGGACCACCTTTGTGGTCTTTCCGTATTCGCACGGCCCCAGGAAGGCATCGCGATCGATCTCCCAGGCATCGCGTTCGCAGGGCTTGTCGATCAGGAGACGATATCCCCCCAAACCGATCCCGGCGACGACCAGCTCACGTCCGGTCTTCGAATCGCGGCAGGACAGAACACGCCCGTCCTTTCCGACGGTTGCCTGGACAATATCATTCGCCAGGATGTAGGTGTCATCCTTCATACGAACAGTCGGGGCTCCGACATTGGTATTGCCGCTTTCATCCAACGCCTTGACCTGGTCGGAAGGTACGGAATGAGGACGCCAATTCGCCTGGGAGACACGCCCGTTCTCCAGCAACGGGGACTCAGGCACACCGTCGGCAATGGCTTCGGTGGCGTCTTGAATCATGCGCTCCAACGCCCGTATATCCTTGTCGAAGTCCTCTCGGGCTTCTCGATGTACCCAGGCAATGGAGGATCCCGGAAGGATGTCGTGGAACTGATTGAGCAGAAGCCTTCGCCATATGGCATCGATCTCATCTGAAGGATACCGGTAGTCGGGATTGGAAAGACGGGCCCTGCAACCCATATATTCCATGACTCTGAGCAGACCCTCCTCATGTCGACACCCTGCCTTCATATCCTGCTGGGAGGTCAGGGTTGCCCGGTGGAGCTGAAGATACAATTCGCCATGCCAACGCGGACGTTCGCGGGCTTCACACTGATCCATCTCCTTGGAAAGTTCATGGAAGAAGGCATCAGGCGTCGAAAGCCTGCATGTGGGGATTCCCTCAAGATCGTTCATCCTCGAAAGGCGCCCCAGCATTTCACGGGTGGGACCACCGCCACCGTCTCCATAACCAAACAGAAGAAGACCCTGGTCAATGCTCTCCTTATCGCAAGCATTAACCTCCGAATACCTGAGCTCATTGGGGGTGACTTCCGCAGCATAGGTGTCGGTGGGCGGGAAGTGGGTCAAGATATCGCTGCCGTCAATACCCTCCCAGATGAACGAGTGATGAGGAAACTTGGTTGTGTCATTCCAAGAGATCTTTTGTGAAAGGAACCAGCTGTAACCGGCTCTCCTTGCAATCTGAGGCAAGGCCCCGGAATATCCGAAACTGTCGGGAAGCCATACTCCATTGGGGGTTACCCCAAGATGCTCCTTGAAGTACTTCATGCCGGTCGTAATCTGTCGCACCAGGGATTCCCCCGAGGGCATCATTGCATCGGCTTCAACCCACATACCTCCGACGGGGATGAAACGCCCCTGATCAATCCTCTTTTTCATACGTTTGAAGAGATCGGGGTAGTCCTTTTCCAACCAGGCATACTGCTGAGCTGAACTCATGGCGAAGAGGAAATCATCATCCTGGTCCATCAGAGCCAGGACATTGGAGACCGTTCTGCCGATTTTCCTTCTTGTCTCCCGCTTCGGCCACAAGTAAGCGGCATCGATGTGTGCGTGTCCGATTGCGTTCTCATGAAAAGTCGTAGCTCCGGCCGTCTGGTCAAGCACCTCGGCAAGCTCTGCTCGCGCCGAGGCCAGAGTGCCATCCCGATCATCGTCATCATAGGCATTCAGCGAGCGCTGAAGGGCTTTGACCACGCGCCAATACCGAACCGTGTCCTTATCCAGAACCTCGATCAGTCCCGTTACTACCTCAAGATCCCTGACATATTCCCACAACTCCTGGTTGAATCGGCACAGATTGATGCCTCCATAGGCATAACCTGAGTACAAACGGCCATCTGCCTCTTCTCCCAAGTCCGTTGACCGCTGAGGAATATTCAAGAGCATCGGGTTGCACCCAGCCTCCAGATACAGACGAAAACGCCCGTCCTTATCAGTCAGCCCCTCCAAGGCTCCTTTACCATGCAGACGGACCCAGGAATTGAATGGTTGCACACCCTTGACGGCTCGTCCATCACTGTCGTAGACCAGACCTTCGCACTGACCACCTGAGGTGTTCTTGCTCCATCCCAGATCGGTGACCAAATCGAAATCGGTTCCAGTGCCCAACTCCTCCGGGGGCAGAACCCCTTCGACACGGAACCAGGTTGTTCCCCATGTTGTCCCCCAGCTCTCCCCTTTTTCTATGGGGCGGAAGCGAATATGTCCGGATTCGGCTCGATTGATGAATTCACGGCAAGGTTGGGGCTCTCCGGGATTGACATAGACGCCGACGGAGCACGATTCCACTTTTTCCTCAACATACGGACGTATGCGATCTCGCAGAAAACGCCTATACTTGCTCATTTCCCGATCGACCTTGATCTGCATGTTCCACAGTACCTTTCACCTATTGATGTAATCTACCCCGCCCAGATATGGTTCCAGTCCGGACCTCACCGGATGCCTTTTCCCAGCATCATCTCCCAAGAGGAAAACCGGGACATGGCTTCCTCATGCCGCAGGTGCCAATCACTCGTCTAGATCACGTCAGCTCCCCTTGTCAGCACGGCATCCATCTCCGGAATGGCTTTTCTGTATCCGGACAGAAGCTTCCTTGCAATCGGGACCGATTGGACAAGAGGATGCAGGGCAAAGGCCAGCAGGGCCTCATTTTCGGATCCTTCGATTCCCGCCTTGGCAGCATGACGTTCGGCCTGGCGCACCTGTTGCATCAGTCCTATCTGATCCATGGTTGGCTGCTCTCCCACATTCAAGGGATGTACCCCATTGCCATCCACCAGAGTGGGGACCTCGACAACAACGTCATCAGGAAGACCAGCGATGGTTCCCCTATTACGCACATTCAGAATCATGATCCGGTTTTCGCGGCGGCTGATGGCGTTCATAACACCCAAAGCAACACCCGCATACCCCAGATGGGCCGGGTCGAATTCCTCCTTGCGGTTACTGGTGGGAGCACCTTGGACACCACCCAAAGCCTCCGCCATATAACTGGCGCCACGTTCCTGAAGAGCATTCCTCCAGATTCGATCGGCGTCCTCACCAGCCTGGGCTGCCTGCTCATAGAAACGGGTCTGGGTCTTGAGCAGGAAGTCCCCCCGCGTCATTCCGGATTCCAGAATCCTACTGACGGCATCCCTGTTGAAGTAGTAATAGAAGAGGTATTCATTTGGGACCATCCCCATGCTTCGGAGCCAATCCGGATCGAAAACCTTCGCCTCCTCCAGTTTGGACAGCTTTCTTTCGTCAGACAAAAGATCCGGCAAAAGGTCATGCCCATCCACCAACACCCGCCTCATCCAACCGAGATGATTCAGCCCTACATAGTCCATCTGGATATCTTGGTTTTCTTGGCCCAGGAGCTCAGCGATCCTTCTGCCCAATCCCGAAGGGGTGTCACAGATACCAAGCACCCGGTCCCCGAGTACACCCTGCAGGATCTCGGTAATGATTCCAGCAGGATTGGTGAAGTTCAGGAAGTACGCTTGCGGACAGATCCTCTTGGTGATGCGAGCCATATGGAGCATGACCGGAACCGTACGAATCGCATAGGCCAAGCCACCAGGACCTGTTGTTTCCTGGCCTAAGACCCCCAGATTCAAGGCCACATGCTCGTCGCAACACCGGGCTTGGAGACCGGCCTCGCGTATAGCCGCGAAGATGAAATCAGCCCCCTCCAGCGCCGGTTCCAGTTCCGTATAGGTCTGCACGCGAGGAGCATCGTCGAATCCCTCGGCTTCGACACGCATGATGTTCAACATCGTATCCATGCGCGACTGGTCGATGTCATAAAGAGCCAGTTCATCGAGTCTTGGCTGGCCCTGGTCCCTCAACAGGGCCTGCCAAATGAAAGGCGTTCGAAAACCGCCGCCGCCAAGAATTGTCAACTTCATACCTGAACCACTTTCTTTCCATCCTCATTGAGCAAGTCAACAACGGAATCAGGTACCTGATCCGTCGTAATCAGTACATCGAGATCGGTCAGTGAACAGAGTTTGAAACTGCCGGTACCGGGATACTTGGTATCGTCAGCAAGAAGAACGACCTGCTGCGATGCTCCGATGAATCCCTGCCTTATGGGTGCTTCAACAGCCATGTTGTCAACGACGGCATCACCACGAACCCCGGTACAGCACAAGAACATGATGTCGGCTGTGATTTCATCAATCATATGCTGGGTCAGCGGCCCGACCAGGCTGTCATGGTGATGACGTAAAGCTCCGCCGACAAGCACCAGATCAACTGCATCATCATGACGAACCTGATCCATGACCGCCAGATTCGAAGTAATGATGGTAACCTGACGCCCACGAAGATTCCTGGCTATCAGAGGAGCGATCGGGCCTATGTCCAGCACGACGACCGACCCATCCTGGACCATGTCAGCAGCCGCATGCGCAAGACGCTTCTTCGCATCTACTTCGGCATCAGAAGACTTCTCGGTTTTGTCGGGTTGTCCCGTATCAGTGATCTCCGACCTGTTGCCTTGGGTCAGCATTGCCCCGCCATACTTGCGTTGCAGGCGACCGTCCTGTTCCAGATATGTGAGATCACGCCTGATTGTCGATTCGCTGACACCAAGACCGTTTGAAAGATCCTTGACGGATTGGCCGTGTTCAGCCAATCGATCGAGAATCTGCTGACGCCTTTCATCCAGAAGCATGGTTTCACCATACATCAAATGACACATTTTGACAAAGTTTGCTCATTTTGCTTGATTGCCGTTAAAATGAGCAAGTATGAGCAAAACTCTTGGCGAAGAAACCGGCAAGCCCAATGATTCCGCCTGCTTTGACGTGGTCGTTGCCGGCAAAACCTATCTGGATCTGATTTTTTCCGACCTTCCATTCCCCGAACCCGGAACAGAAGTACTGGCAGGGAATATGACCATATCGCCAGGAGGAGCAGCCAATAGGGCGGTCGGAGCCGCCAGACTCGGAGCAAGGTCCGCCCTGCTGACGAATCGAGGAATCGACCGGATATCTGCCTCGCTTTTTGACTCACTTCATGATGTGGAGCATCTTGATCTGACACTCTGCCAGACCTGCGGCGGATATCACAACCCCGTATCCGCAGCCATCAGTTCGCAAGACGATAGATCGTTCATCACCTATGACAGGCCCGGTCCCAACCTGGCCTGGCCCTCAAATGCACGGACAAGGACCCTCTTCATCAGCCTTTCCGACGGTCTTCCCGAATGGACGGACCCACTTCATGAACAAGGTACAACGATTTTCGGCGGGGTTGGTTGGGATGCTTCGGGCAGGTGGTCCAAACAGGTTCTCGAGGATGCCAAACACGTTGACGTTCTGATAATGAATGAAACCGAGGCAAGGCGATACACAGGGCAGGAGTCGATCCAGGACGCCATGAAGATTCTCCTGGATAATGTCGAGACAGCAGTCATAACCCTCGGCAGCAAGGGATCCATGGCATCGAATTCGAATGAATCTATTGAAATTCCAGCCCCATCCGTCACCAGTGTGGATCCAACTGGAGCAGGTGACATTTTTGCATCCGGCCTGATGACCGCCGCCACCTGGTCATGGCCCTTGAAACACTGCCTGGAACTGGCGACCGTGGCCTCATCCTGCTCGGTGCAAACCCCCGGCGGAGCAGTAAGCGCTCCCAATGCCACCGAAATACTGGAATTCACCCATATCCATGACCGTGAATACGACTGGTCATGGATTGAAGATCACCTGGGCAATACAGAATGAGCGGGCACAAGCAAACCCTGCACGACAGTCGTTCCTGTCGTGCAGGGTTCTGCAATGCAGAAGGCGGAAGGAATCCGCTCAGGCCTCGGCCAGGGCGTCGACGATGTAGTTGTTGATCGTGGCCTTTACCACCTCAAGGTGGTCCGACTTGTCGGCTGCGATCAGCTCGGACTGCGGCTTGTCCAGGCTGTACTCCTCCAGGGAGGCCAGGGTGGCCGAACCGTTCTCCACACTGGTCCCGATGCCGGAGTCGAAGGAGGAGTAACGGGCCTTCTGCAGATCCTCGATGTACCCGTCCTCATGCATCTTGGCCGCCACGAGCAGACCGGCCGCATAGGTGTCCATACCCACGATGTGGGCCCGGAAGAGGTCCTCGGGGAGGAAGGAGGACCGGCGGGGCTTGGCATCGAAGTTGAGACCACCGTGCGGACCGATGCTGCCGTTGGCCATGACCTCCCACATGACGGCCGTGGCATCATAGAGGTCCGAGGGGAACTCGTCCATGTCCCAGCCGATCAGCTTGTCGCCCTGGTTGGCATCCAGGGATCCCAGGAAACCGGCCTCGCGGGCCACCCTGACCTCATGCTGATATGTATGCATGGCCAGGTTGGCATGGTTGCCCTCGATGTTGAGCTTGAAGTTATCGGCCAGGCCGTAAGTGCGCAGGAAATTGATGGTTGTGGCGGCATCATAGTCGTACTGATGCAGGGTCGGCTCCTTGGGCTTGGGCTCAATCAGGAACTGTGCATCGAAGCCGATCTCCTTGGCATAGTCCACGCACATGTGGAAGAGCTTGGCCATGTGGTCCTGCTCACGCTTCATTTCTGTGTTCCACAGGGATTCATACCCCTCACGGCCACCCCAGAAGACGTAGTTCTCGGCACCCAGGCGCTTGCCGACCTCAAGGCTGTGCTTGAGCTGACCCGCGGAATAGGCGTAGATATCGGCGAAGGGCGAGGTACCTGCGCCCGCCTCGAAGCGGGGGTTGGTGAAGAGGGAGGAGGTGTTCCAGAGCAGCTTGACCCCGGTATCCTTCATGTTCCGTTCGATCCGATCGACCACCTTGTCCAGGTTGGCATCGGACTCACGCAGGGTGTCACCCTCGGGGGCCAGATCGCGGTCATGGAAGCAGAAGAATTCGACGCCGAGTTTGGTGAAGAGCTCGAATGCGTAATCCACCTTGGCCAGGGCCTGATCCATGGGATCCTTGTACTTGTAGTAAGGACGCTGAGCGGTCGGATCACCGAAGGGATCCACCAGACCCTGGTTGAAGGTGTGCCACCAGGCCACGGCGAAACGCAACCAGTCCTTCATCTTCTTGCCGGCCACCACCTTGTCCTTGTCGTAATAGCGGAATCCCAGGCCTTCCTTCTCGCCCTTCCGCCCGACATATTCGATCTTGTCGACATCCCAAAGACCCATCAGAATTGCTCCTTTGCCTATGCAGCTATATACAGCGGGAGTCCGAACTCCCTCTCAGGGTCTACGGTAGAGTAACTGACATGATTTGTCAATCCGTTGAATTAACTATATGTCGATTGTGCCATCCGGTCACATACCACCGATTTTCCGGCAAATGAAATGCAGGAAAACACCTCTTCAAAGGAGAGAGGGCACAGAGAGCCCGCCACCTGAAGAGGACGGAGACGGAAAGACCCCGTCTCGGAGCAGACGGGGCCGGGTATTCACCGGTCTGGTATTACTCGCGATCATCCTGCCTGAGCATATCGGCATACCTCCAGATCAGGGAGGATACGCAGCGCAGCTCCGACTCCCGACTAACATGCCGCCAGACGCTGCGGTAGGTCTCGAACCAGGTCTCCAGGTCGTCGGCCGTGGCCCAGGACTCCTGATGGGTGGCCTTGTGCGAGACGATCCCCGTCCGTCCGGCCAGAATCCAGCCGATCCGGTTAAAGATTCGCTGTCCCTCCAAGGCCACCAACTGGGCCTGCATGGTCTGCACGCCTAGACCTCTGCCTCCTGCCGCCGCACGGCCCATGGTCTTCTCAGCCTCGATCAGGCCTTTTTCATGCGCGGATACATCCCCGAGGCGTCCTGCCATGGTCGCCATGAACCCCCTTCGGGCCCCTTCCAGGTTGTCGGGAAAGCCCTCGTCCCAGACATGAGGATCGACCTGGGTCAGGAATTCGGCAACATCCTGGTTGACACCACCCTGACCATCATCCAGCTCCATGTACCGGACCATGTCATCCCACCCGAAGGAGACGCAATGGGAGGCCCTGGTGAATCCCTCCATATAGGACCCGTCGGCATTGCCATAGGCCAGGAGGGAGAGGGCACGGTCCACCCGGCTCTTCTCGGCCCCCTCCATCTTCCAGAAACACTGGGAGGCGTAGGCAAGACCGGGCATGCTCATCCTCGGATCGTTGATATGCCCGTAGTCCCCCCAGTCGGTCACCATGGCGCCCACGGCACCATACTTGAGCCCATAGGCACTCAGGCGGGAGATGTTCTGCCAGGCCCCGTCGATGTCCGGAAGCAGGGTGTTCCAGGCATGCACGGCCGCACAGACCACTTGCCGGGCTCCGGTCTCGGCTACCAGACGTACCTTCCCCTCCCCCACCTTCGGGTCATACAGCCAGTTCAGCAGTAGGCAGTCCTTGGGCAGGCGGTCCAGAACAGCGGGCATGGAAACGGCGATGTCACCCCAGTACATGGGGAGTCCACCTTCATGGCGGACATGGTCGCACAGGCGAATCACATAATCCGCGTACATATCGGCCACTCCCCTGCGCTCGGCCTGTTCCCCCGACCGGCCCTTGCCCAGATCGAAGGTCTCGTCCGCCCCGATATTGAACTTGTCGCTCCTGAACAGCTCGGAGTAGGAATCGATCTGCCGGGTCGAGAACTCGAAGGCCTCGGGGTGGGTCACGTTCAGGGTGTGATGCTCCTGACGCTCGATGAAGGAGTAGGGCCTGTCCGCATTCTCGGGGAACTCGCCCAGGTCACGCAGGCCCCTGGTTCTCAGATTGGTGTAGTGGTGGCCGAAGGTCGATATGGAGGGGACCAGCTCAATGCCCAGCCCGGCACAGTAGGCGTCAAAGTCCATGATGTCCTGGGGACGCAATGGACTCTTTCCGCGCCAGGATTCACTCATCCCGTCAAAGGCGAAGGAGTGCTCAATGTAGAGCTGGAGCTGGTTGAACTTATAGAAGGCAAGGATATCCGCCCAGTGCCTGAGCCAGTCCATGGTCGGTACGCGTCCCCTGGTTACATCCAGGCTGTAGGAGCGCAACGGGTAGGCCGGCCTGTCTTCGATGGTCAGGACAGGCAGGACCTGACCACACTGGCGGATGATCTGCCGCAGGGTCTGGACCCCGTACCTCAGACCCTGACCGTCGCCACCGATGATGCGAATGGCGGCAGGGTCCCCGATGGTCAACCGGTATTCCTGATTCCCAAGGTCATGGTCCAGACCCAGTTCGATGCAGGAGGGCCACCGGTCCCCCCGCGCCCTGTCCCAGGTCAGACCGATTGCCGCCTCGATCTCCTCGGAGAGGGTCCGGGCGAGCGTGTCGCCCAGGCTCTGATCCACCCCCCGCGCATAGGCGATCCTCCCGTGAAAGGGCAGGAGGATCTCACCACTGCCATAGGCCAAGGACACCGGGCTGGGTATCAGCTCCAAGGCCCTTCCCTCGGAAGGGGATTGACCAATCGGACGTTCGCTCGATGACATCATGAGTGGACCTTTCTGAATAGGTGGTTCATGCCTGGTACCGAAATCATGCCCGGTGTTGGAATGAGGCATGGTACGGAGCTTATGCACGGCAGCGAATCCGCGTAAGGACTGATCACATGCCCTGAAACGGACGGATTGAACCGGAACCGAATGAAACGACATGGACGGGTGGGCGATGACCGATGAGACCAGACCGACCGGGAGGGGGCGGCCACGATGGGCGGTTACGGCAGAGCGGACGAAGAGGGCGGGGCGGGCGGCATGGGACATGTCCCCCTGACCGCCTCCCGGTTCAGAGGACGCCCAGCTCATGGCGCAACACGTTGGCCACCCCACCAAGGGCGGCGGCATCCCCGCCCAGGCGGGTCGTATGGACGTCCACCCGCTCGATGAAACGTGAGTGGACCCGGTCGTTGATGGTGTTCTCGACAGCGTTCAGGAAGACCCTGCCCACTATTCGCTCGGGACCGGATATGGTCACATCGGTGATGTTGGTCAGAGCCACAGGCAGGGACAGGGCCGTTCCCAGAACCTCCCCCGCCTGGGTCAGCAGGTCGTCGCGGCGGTTGGGATCGTCGGCGATCCTCGCTTCCAGCACCGGGGCCGCAATCAGGGTCTCCAGGCAACCCCGCTTCCCGCAGACGCAGTCCGGGCCGTTCTCGTCAACGACCACATGCCCTATCTCACCGGCCACATAGGCACTTCCCTGCACCACGTGGTCATCGATCAGCACACCGGCGCCCACACCCTTGGCAATGGCCACCAGGATCATGTTGTCAGGCCCGGTGGCGAAGCAACGTTCACCGAAGACCGCACTGTCGGCATCGTTGCTCACCCGGACCACCATCCGCAGGGCACGGTGGAGTTGTTCGGCCAGGTCCAGATCGGTCCAGCCCAAGTTGGGGGCCGCAATGACCCGCCCGTACCGGTCCACGGTTCCCGGTGTCGCCACCCCAAGTCCGAGAATCGGCACCCGGGTCTGCCCGGACAGTCTCTTGCAGAGTGTGACCACGGCCTGGGGGTCAAGATACCCTGCTCTGGGTATCTCCATGTCCTGCCTCACCAGGACCTTCCCGGTCAGGTCGGTCAGGATGCCACGGATGACTCCGGCCTCGGAAAGGTCCACGGCCATGACGTTGGTACCGTCAGCCTTGATGCCGACCAGGACAGCGGGCTTGCCGGGCCTTGAAGAACTTTTGTAGCCCCCCTCGACCACCAGACCGTCCTGGATAAGTCCGGCCACCACGTCGGAGACCGAGACTTTAGATAACCCGGTTATCTTAGCCAGATCCGCCCTGGAGTGCCATTTGTCGGGATAGAGGGCCCGGAGCACGGTCTGTCGGTTCCTGCGGCGGATGTCAGAGGGGAGGGCCGAACGCAGCCTGCGGCGCCCTCCCCGACGGGAGGACCCACCGGATTCCACCTGTGAATTCAAGGGTTCATCCTCCATGGCTCATCTCCAAATCTTTCCGTTCCGTCCGGACCCATCCGGGACCGCCCCCCCCCAATCCAATCTACTTGACCGAGCCGGTCGTGATGCCCTTGGCGATGTTGCGCTGGACAAGCATGAAGAAGACGACCACCGGCAGGGAGAAGAGGACGGAGGCCGCCATCTGCCCGCCGAAGTCCGTGCCGGCTGGCGTCGTGAAGGACGACAGCCAGACGGGCAGGGTGTACTTGGTCTCATCCTTCATGAAGGTGTAGGCGGTCAGGTAGTCGTTCCAGGCCGTGATGAAGGCGAAGACCGAGGTGGAGACCACGCCCGGGGCCACCAAAGGGAAGGTGATCCTGCGCAGGATCTGCCATTCGCCGGCACCCTCGACCCTGGCCGATTCGAAGATCGAGGAGGGGATGGAGAGGAAGAAACCACGCATGTTCCAGACCGAGAAGGGCAGGACCAGGGCGATGTAGGCCAGGATCAACCCGATGTACTTGTTGAGCAGGCCGAACTGGTTGAAGACGATGAACTGGGGGATCAGCATGGCCGTCCCCGGAATCATCTGCATGGCGAGGATCATGACCATGATGGTCCGGCGCCCCCTGAACCTGTAAAGGGTCAGGGCCGCGCAGGCCAGGAAGGCCAGAAGGATGGAGACGATCACGGCCACGAAGGTGACGATGACCGAGTTCTTCAGGTTGCTGAAGAACTGCGTCTGGAAGATGGCCGACCTGAAGTTCTCCAGGGACCAGTGCGTGGGGACGAAGACCGGGTTGGTGGTCATCACCTCGTTGCGGGGCTTGAAGGCCGTGATGGTCATCCAGTAGACCGGGAAGAACCAGATGAGGCAGAAGACGACAGCGATGAGGTTGGTGCCCAGCCGCCTCCAGTTGAACCGCCGAACTCCATTGCGGACCCCTACCGGATCAGCGCTCTCCGCGGTGGTGCCGACCGGACCGTGCGAACCGGTCGTGCTTGTGATGGTGCTCATAGATCCTCACCCGATTTCAGCAGATTGCGTACATAGACGGAGGTCAGGGCCAGGAGGATGATCACGGTGATGACCGAGATGGCCGCGCCTTGGGCTATGTCGAAGTTGATGAAAGCCTTCTTGTAGGTGAAGACCCCGATGGTGGATGTCGAACCCGAAGGTCCGCCCTGGGAGACCAGCCAGATCTGGTTGAAGACGTTGAAGTCCCAGATGATCGACAGCATGCCGATGACCATGATGCTGGGCGAGATCAGGGGGACGACGATCTGCCAGTAGGTCCTGATCGGGCCCGCGCCATCAAGCTGGGCCGCCTCCAGGCTGGAGGGATCCAGCTGCATGGTGGCCGCATAGAGGGTTATGGCGATGTAGGGCACGGCCTGCCAGACCACCAGCATCCAGATGCAGACGAAGGCCAGGGTGGTGGTGTTGGACCAGGCCAGGTTCGACAGATCGCCAAAGATGCGGAGCCGGGTGAGCAACCAGTTGATGACCCCGTATCCGGGTTGGAAGAGCCAGTTCCAGACCACCGAGGAGGCGACGTTGGGCATGGCCCAGGCGAAGATCAGGACGAAGGTGACCAGGTAGCGCATGACCGTTCCCAGCTTGGTCATCATCTGGGCCACGGCCATGCCGATCAGCATGCTGCCCACAACCAGGGCCGCCGTGAAGAGAAAGGTTCTCAGAAGGGCCATCCAGAAGGTGGAATCACCCAGGACCGTTGCGTACTGTTTCACGCCTGCGACGTTAAACTCCCCCGTGAAAAGGGATCGCTGGTTGAAGTCCGTGAATGAGGTGAAAATCAAAAAGAGAATGGGGACGATCACCAGGGCCAGGAGGATGATCCCGGTCGGGGTCAGCAACATGGCAGCCATGCCATTGTGGCTGTCGGGCCTCCTGCCGGAACGGGCACCTTGACGCCTGATCCGTCCACTGCCTCCCGAGGGCCCTTGGGGCGCCGGGACGGCACTTGCATTGACGGTCATGAGAGCTTCCTTGCTTTGCTTGCCGTATGACGGCCGGTGGGGCGGGCAGGCCCACCCCACCGGAACGAACGATTTCATCAGGGCCGGGTCACCACGGATGCCGACCTGCACGGCATCCGCTTGTCCTGGTCACCCGGCCGGTGTATCAGAGGGGCTCAGCCCTTCTTGCCCAGAACCTCATCCAGGTGGGCGTCGAACTTCTGGGCCGCATCCTTGGGCGAGGAGGTGCCGGTCGCCACGGACTGGGTGAACTCGTTGATGGACTTGTCACCCTCGATGGTGGCCCAGTTGGGAGAGGCCGGCGTGGACTTGGAATCCTTGGCCGCGTCGAAGAAGCCCTTCTGCACCTGGGGGAAGTCCGCGGACTTCATGGCCTTGTCCAGACCCTCGACCGAGTTGGGCAGCCAGCCGTCGTTCTTGAAGACCCACTTCTGCTGGATCTCGTCACTGGCGGCGATCTTGACCCACTCCCGGGCGAGCTTGGCGTTCTGGCTCTTGGCGGCGATGGCCCAGTCGGAACCGGCGACCATGGACTTCTGGTTCTTGCCGGACTGCCCCGGCATGGCGAAGGTGCCCAGGTCGTCGTCCTTCAGGTTCTTGTTGGCCTCCTTGGCGGCCACGATCGAGGCGGAGTTGCTCAGGATGGCGCCGGTCTTCCCGTCGGCCAGGAGCTGATCCATGCTCGGGTCGACCGTGTCAACGGTCTGCGAAGCCTTGGATGAGTATTTGTTCTGGAATTCCTTCCACTGCTCCATGCCCTTGACGGCCTTGTCGGAGGATGTGGTGCCCTTCCAGGTCCCGTCCTTCTGCTCGGCCACGTCACCGCCGGCATCCCAGATGAACTGCAGTGCCGAGTACCAATACTGGCCGGGCATGTAGAAGGGGATGAAGTCCTTGTTGTCGGCGTTCTTGGCCTGGACCTTGTCCAGATCGGCCGTGAACTCGTCCCAGGTCTTGGGGGCCTCGGTCACACCCGCATCGGCCCAGACCTTCTTGTTGTAGATGACTGCGCGGGCTGCCGCGAAGGCCGGAACGCCGTAGAGCTTGCCATCGACGGTGGCCGGATCCTCCAGGCCCTTGATCCAGGTCTGGCCCCCGGAGAGGTCCTTCTTCACATCGGTCAGGTCCATCAGACCGCCGCTGGCCGCGAATCCGGCCACCTGGGTGTTGCCCATGTCGATCACATCGGGCGGGGTCGAGGTGGACAGGGCGGTGGTCACCTTGGTGGTGATGCCGTTCCACTGCTGCACCTGGACCTTGACCTTGGCACCGGTCTTCTCCGTGAAGGCCTTGTTGATGGCGTCCATGGTCTTGTCGGTGTAGTCACCCTTCATGGCCCAGACCGTGATGGTCTTGCCCTTGCCATCGGCATCCCCCGAGGAGGAGGCCTTGCTGGAGGACCCCCCGCCCATCGAGCAGCCACCCAGCGCCAATGCGGCGGCGGTGGCCAATGCCACGCCTGCAATCCATGTCTTGTTTCTCATCGTGAACCTCCAAGGAGCACGTATACCATTCAGCTTCATCGCAGTGGTTATCTCCCCTACCCCACGTCCACTGCCCGCGAGGTAACGGGCGAATCGTCGATGGTGGACCATCGGCAACCGCCAGTGGTTCCAGATCAGTCGGGAAAGATGAGTTTGCAGATCCTCATCGACTCCGTTTCACATTATTTAGTTTTCTTTCCTTACTTTTTCTGGAAACTTATTTAAGTATATAACCGTTGTGCGTCAAGAGCAACTTTCGCACGCCGGTCAGGACAACTTGCTCAGACTCCTGCCGCAGAATGCCAGGCAGACACGGCATGGGCGGCCTGCCCTACCAGGCCCCCATCCGTAATCTCCAAGCCGGCATCGGCACCCGCACCCGGCCCACCCCTCGAGTCGACCAGCCGCTTCGCGGACATATGGACGGCATCCACACCGAGATCCAGGACCCTGCCGATATCCTCAACCCGCAATCCCCCACCGGCCATGATCTGAATCCTGCCATCCGCCTGCTGGACCAGGTCGGCGATGGCATCCATCCCCCGGCCAACGGACGGCGCCCCACCCGAGGTCAACACCCGGTCGAATCCCAGATCAATCAGGGTCTCCAGGGCTGCGGACCTGTCCGGAACCTGGTCGAAGGCGCGGTGGCAGGTCACCTGGACCGGCCTCCCCTGGCGGTCGGCCTCCTCCCTGGCGGCCTCCAGGAGACGGGCGCTGAGCTCCCGGTCCACGTCACCACGCCCATCCAGGGCACCGATGACCACACCGGCTGCCCCGGCCCGCACGAGGGCACGGATGTCATTGACCTGAACCGCGACCAGGTCCGGATCCGTGTAGTGGAAGTCACCGGCCCTGGGTCTCACCAGAACCTGGACCCCGCCAGGCAGACCCACCCTGCAGACCTCCTGGACCAGACCGATGCTCGGGGTGAACCCACCGTAAGCACCCAGACCAACACAAAGCTCAACCCGGTATGCCCCCTGCCCGCTGGCCACCTTGGCCCCGGCCGGATCCTGGACGGCGATTTCCAATACGGCCCTGTCAGACCCACACATAGTCACTCCTTCGGCACCCAGGCTGAGACGAGTTTCCGCCTAGGACGGCATTTGGCATGCAGACGGTTCGGACGGGACATCCTCGACGACGCCACCATCTTCAGGCTTGCCATACCAGTCTAGGCACGACTCTCCTGGCGACACGATGGGCAGAGGTAATCCGGAAGATCCGGGCCGGAACAGGAGCTTGCAAAACCCGACGCCGCCAGAACGCGGCGAGGACATGATGCACGGTTCCGCGAGACGCAAGTGCAGAGTCAGCAGACTCGAGTGCCCCGGCTCTGAAGCCCCGATCCGAAAACCCGATAATGAAATCCTGACTCCGGACCCCTCCCGGACAAACCATTTCGAAACCCCGATTACGCAACCCCTCCCGGACAGCCGGATTCGGAAGATTCCGACTTCTTCCAATTACCACCGCCGCGCCCTCCTGTTTCGGAAGACCTGACCGCACTTCGACAGAATCTATAAACAGTGTTAATGTATAAACGTCGTTAATTCATTGTGAATCAAAGGACCCGGATTGGTCCTCATCGGCTCGGCTCAAGGAGGAGGCGGACATGCACCAGAACGGACCTGCCAGCACCCCTGCAGCCATGTCCGAACTCAACCAGTCCCGCATCGTGCAGTGCCTGCATGCCGATGGGGTCAGTTCCCGGGCCGACATCGCCAGGAAACTCCATCTGACGGCCCCCGCCGTGGGCAAGCTGGTCGGCCGATTGATCGACGCCGGCATCGTCAGCGAAACCGGAGAGGTGGCCTCCGGGGGGCACGGCCGGTCCATCGGCCTGAGACTGAACGCCAAGCGCTACCAGGTCATCGGGGTCAAATTCGCCCGAAGCCTGGTCCAGATCGGGGTCTTCGACATCGGCGGCCACCTCCTAAAAATGGAGGAGCTGCCGCCGGTCACCGACGGGGACGTGGAGTCATGCGTCCATGAGGTGAGGCGCCGCATCAAGACCCTTCTTGACCGGAACCCCTCCATCGTGGCCATCGGTATGGCCGTGCCCGGCCCCTACCTGCGCGAGGAGGGGCGGATCGCCGTCGTCACCAGCATGCAGGGCTGGCGGGGCGTCAACTTCATCGAGGAGTTCGGCAGGACCTTCCGGGTCCCCACCTTCATCGAGCAGGACGCCCGGGCCGGAGCCATGGCCGAGGCCCTCTTCGACACCCGTATCAAGGGGGCCAACCTGGCCTACTACCTGGTGGGCGAGGGTGTCGGCCTGGGGGTCATCGACCAGGACAACCTGGTCAACGGAAGCCTGGGCACCGCCACGGAGATCGGCCATGTCAGCATCGACATGAACGGGACCACCTGTGAGTGCGGCAACCGGGGATGCCTGGAATGCTACTGCTCGGCCGTGGCCATCCACACCCTGATGGGTGGGGCCGACCACAGGGGCCACTTCCCCGGCCTGGAGGCCATGACCCACAAGGAGGCCTGCAACCTCCTCTTCGACATGGCACGCCAAGGCGAACCGACGGCCGTCAGTCTCCTCGACCAGGTGGCCGACTATGTGGGCTACGGGTGCGTCACCATCGTCAACGCCTACAACCCTGCGCAGATCGTCATCGGCGATCTGGTGGCCCAGGCGGGGCGGCCCCTCCTGGACCGGGTCAGGACTTTGGTGGCCGACCGGGCCCTCCCCCAGGTGCGCGACCATACCGAGATACTCCTATCCGAACTCCCCGCCGACGCCACCCTGACCGGGGCCGCCGCCGTTGCCGCCAACCAGTTTCTGGAGCATCCCTCGAGCCTGGGAGGGCAGGGATGAAGGAACCGGGCAAGATTTCGTACCAATCACAGAACCATCATCAATCACAGAATCACCACCAGGAAAGGTACACCATGACCGCAAAGCCCATAGTCCTCAGTATCGGCGAACTTCTTTGGGACGTGCTGCCCTCGGGCAAGCGCGCCGGAGGGGCCCCCGTCAACTTCAGCTACCACGCCGCCAAGAACGGTGCAGACGGGTATGCCTTCAGCGCCGTGGGCAATGACGACCTGGGCCGGGAGCTGGAACAGGCCATCCAGAAGGCCGGCGTCAAGGCCATCCTGCAGCACAACGACCACCCCACCAGCACGGTCGAGGTGGAACTGACCGAGGGCATACCCCAGTACATCTTCAAGCCGGATGTGGCCTGGGACCACCTGCGCTGCACCAAGGAGCTGGCCGACCTGGCCAAAAAGGCCGACGCGGTCTGCTACGGCACCCTGGCCCTGCGCAGCGACGAATCACGCAAGGCCGGCCTGGAGGCCCTGAAGGACACCCGGCCCGATGCCATGCGCTTCTTCGACATCAACCTGCGCGGCACCTTCTACTCCAAGGACCTGATCCAGGAGCTCCTGGACATGGCCACGGTCTTCAAACTCAACGACGAGGAGCTGGTGCTCCTGCGCGACATGTTCCAGATTCCCGGCGACACGGATGCCGAACTCTGCCAGTGGTTCATGGACCAGTACCACCTGAACACCATCGTGCTGACGGCAGGCGGTGCCTACAGCACCATCTACCTCGCCGACGGGGAGACCTCGCGCATCCAGACCCCCAAGGTCGAGGTCGCCGACACGGTCGGCGCCGGGGATGCCTTCTCGGGCACCTTCGCCATCAACCGGCTCCTGGGCGCCACCCTGGTCCAGGCCCACCGGGCAGCAGTCAACACGGCCGCCTTCGTCTGCACCCGGCAGGGTGCCTGGCCGGAATACCCCGACCGGATCCCCGACTACCTGGCACGGGAAGGTCGCTGAACCGATACGGATGCCCGCTCCTTCCGGTTGAACATGACCGGGACGAGCGGGCATTCCATACCATCGGATTCCTCATAAGCAGGCCTCGTAAAGAGCCGGTGCCCGATCCCGATCTTTGGCGGATGCCGAAAGGTCAGGATCCCCAAGGGGCGTCACCAGATGCCGATGACCCTCCACCACCCCAATCCGACGGTGAGGAACACCACAACGGTGACAAGACCGCATATCAGACCGATTCTGAGGAACTCCGAGGTCTTGACGTATCCGGCACCGTAAATCAATGCGGCAGGTCCTGACGCGTAATGGGTCATTGCGCCAATCAGACCGCTGGCGCACCCCAGCATCAGGGCGGCGGGCACGGCCGGGACCCCGGCAGCCACGGCCACACTGACAAAGAGGGTGTAGATGGCCGCCACCTGGGCGAGCTCCGAGGCGAACATGTAGTGGATGAAGAAGTAGAAGAAGGTCAGGATGACCAGAACCAGCACCCAGGGCATCCCCTTGACCAGGTTTGCGATGATCCTGCCGGCCCAGGTGGTCACGCCCAGGGTGTTGAGTGGTTCAGCCATTCCCACCAGAACACCGAAGAAGATGAGGGTGGACCAGGCCGACTTGTTGGCGACCATGTCCTGCCAGGTGATGATCTTTGTGCAGAGGAGGACCGCCACACCCATGAAGGCGACGGTGGTCGCATCAATCTTGATGATGGAACCGGCGGCCCAAAGCACCAGCATGACCACGAACGTGACAGCCATGATCCACTCGTGCATGCTTAGGGGGCCGAGATTCCTGAGCTCGTTCCTGGCATCGGTCTGTGCCTGGGGCACATGCTTGATGGTCGGCGGGAATATCCTGTAGATCAGGGCCGGGATCAGAATCAGACAGATCAGGCCGGGCACGATGCCAGCCAGGGCCCACGAACCCCAGCTGATGTCGATATGCATCTTCTGAGCCAGCTGGGAAACGACGGGGCCGGCCGCCATGGCCGTGATGAACATGGCCGAGGTGATGGCATTGACATTGTTGGCCGTCACCGCCAGATAGGCGCCAATCCGGCGACGAGACTCATCCGACTTCGGAGTGGACTCCTGAACATCGCTGATCGAGGTGATGATCGGGAAGAGGATGCCCCCCAGACGGGCCGTATTGGATGGGGTGGCAGGGGCCAGGACCAGGTCTGCGGCGGAGAGACCATAGGCTATGCCCAGGCTTGACTTGCCGAGTCTGGAGAGGAAGACCAGGGCGATCCGCCGGCCCAGCCCCGTGGAGACGAAACCCTGTGCAATGAAGAATGCCGCCACGATCAACCAGATCGAAGAGCTTCCCAGTCCGCTGAAGGCGACCTTCTTCGGATCCAGGGCATCGGTCAGCATGCCGACCGTCATACCGATGATGGCCACCGCCGAGGTGGGCAGCGGCTGCAGGATCAGTCCGAGGATGGTGCCGACGAAGACACCCAGCATATGCATCCCCTGGCTGGTCAGACCCGTAGGCGGCGGAATCAGGAAGATGGCAAGCCCCACCACGACGCAAATCACCGACTTGATCAACTGCCCCGTATTGAAGGGATGGGACCCGGCCTCGGCAACACCGCCGCCTGCCTGGGAACCACCCGGCTCCCTTTGGGTTTCCTTGTCCGACATAAGGCGCTCCTTCGCACTTCAAGAGTTGAAATATCACTGTCCCGGGCCACGGACATCTTCGTCAGGCCCCTTGATGTACCACACACTAGGCAGAGCGCCCAGGCCCGGCAATAAGTTTCGCCAATATGGGCATGCCCTCACCGGCCCTTATTTCTGGGCGGTTTTCGGCACCATGACACTGTTGGACCATATTGCCCAAACCTATTTGCGGGCCGGTGCTGACCTTTCTAGGCTGACTGCCAAGAGCCCGGCAATGCAGCCGGCCTTATCGCGAAGGACAAGTGAAACCATGACAGGTTCCGACACCATCAACGACTCCTACGCCAATCAGGGACTTGGCTTCGACCTCAAAGAACGGATGAATCTGGGGCTGGACGGCCTCCTGCCTGCGGCCGTACAAGACCAGGACCAGCGCGAGCGCATCGTCCACCAGCGTTTCCTCAAGCAGCCCACCGACCTGGACAAGCGCCTCTATCTGATGAGCATCTGCCGCACCGACCGGCGACTGTTCTACCGGAGCATGGACAGGCATCTGACCGAATACATGCCCATCGTCTACGCCCCGACCGTGGCCCAGTCCATCCAAAGGTACGACGAATACTATTCAGGCAGCGACGTGGCCTACATATCCATCGACCGGCCCGACAGGATCGGCGCCGCCCTGGAGCAGTACGCCGGGGATCGTGAAATCGACCTGGTGGTCTGCACCGACGCGGAGGGAATCCTGGGCATTGGGGATTGGGGCGCCCAGGGGGCCGAGATCCTTACCGGCAAGCTGGCCGTCTACACAGCCGCGGCGGGCATCGACCCCTCCCGGGTACTACCTGTCATGGTGGATGTGGGTACCAACCGCCAGACCCTCCTGGAGAATCCGGACTACGTGGGCAACCACTTCGCCAGGGTACGCGGACAGCGCTACGATGACTTCATTGAATCCTTCGTCCGGGAGGTCCTGGCCCGATACCCCGAGGCCCTGATTCACTGGGAGGACTTCGGCCGACCCGAGGCGGCACCCGTCCTGGAACGCTACCAGAACACAATCCTGACCCTGAATGACGATATACAGGGCACCGGTGTCACCGTTCTGGCCGCCCTGATCGCCGCCAGGAACATTGCCGGACTCACAGCCGAGGAAACCCGAACCGTGGTCTTCGGCGCCGGGACCGCCGGGGTGGGCATTGCCGACCAGATCGTCGATGACCTGGTCCTGCGCCACGGCATGGATACGGAAACCGCCCGCACGAGTGTTCTCCTCTTCGACCGCCAGGGCATGATCATCCAAGGACAGGATGACCTGACCGAAGGCCAGCGCAAGTATGCAAGAAAGCCCGGCGAGTTCCCCACGGTCACTGACCCCACCTCCCTGGCCCAGGCAGTGGATGCCTTCCAGCCCACGGTCCTGATCGGCACCTCGACCCAACCGGGTTCGTTCACCGAAGATGTGGTCAAGGCCATGGCCAGGCATGTGGAACGGCCATTGATCTGCCCCATCTCCAACCCAACCGAACTGGCCGAGGCCAAGGCCGCCGACATCATCAACTGGACCGAGGGAAGGGCCTTCGTCACCACCGGTACGCCGTCCGCCCCGGTTGAGTACCGAGGGGTCACCTACTACATCGGCCAGGGGAACAACGCACTCATGTACCCCGGAATCTGCTTCGGTGCCATCGTCTCCAAGGCCAGGTTGGTGAGCAAGGGGATGCTTCTGGCGGGTGCCTACGCCATCTCCGACATGATCGATGTCAGCAGGCCCGGTGCCGCCGTCCTGCCGGCCGTCAACGACCTGAAAGAAATCTCCCGAAGGGTAGCCACGGCAGTCGCCAGGCAGGCTGTCGAAGAGGGCCTGAACAGGGAGGAGATCGGCGATGTGGACGAGGCAGTCGCCAAGGCCCAATGGCACTATGACGACTGACAGATGGGCGGATACGGGGCCATCCATCAATGACCACTCACGCTCATCGATGGATGGCCCCGCCCGGCCGTGATACTGAAACCCGACGGGATGCATGGTGCCGCGTCGGGTTTCCGTATGAATCTGAGACGAAGCCAGACCTTGGTGCAGTTGAGGAACATCAACGAGGGCATCGGCTCAACAATCATCGTTTCCAGCGCCTGCCCTCTTCACACCTGCGGGTGGAGACTGATAGCATGGTTGGATTGAAGAAAGCAACAAAGGCGTTCGTTTTACAGGTATTGCAATCCTCGGCAACGGCCACTGGAGACGGAAGGAGCAATGAGGGCCCATGGCCTACATCGACAATGTCCGTGATCTGGAATTGCTCATCCTGCTAGCCAAATACGGAAGTTTCACCGACGCTGCCCTGGAGGCCGGGGTATCGCAACCATCGGTTTCACAGGCCATCAAACGACTTGAAAAGAAGACCGGCATCCATCTGGTCCACCGTCAACGGTTCGGGGCGGAAGGCGGTGCACGGTTGAGCGCGGCCGGCCTGGCCGTTGCCGAACAGGCCGGCCGCGCTCTGACCGAGATCAACGCCCTTCCCCGAATCATCTCCGAGAGCCTGACAACGCGCGTTCGCAATATAGGCCTTCCGCCCATCATCTCCTCCCTCCTGTCCATCGGAGGTGGTGTCGCCTGGACGGACGATTCATCAGGGCTCTCCTTCCATGCCGTCGGATCCCAGAAGCTGCTGGGCGAAATCGAGGAGCACAAGGTCGACTACGGTGCCGTCGCAAGCATCGACGAATCCCTGAGCGTCTCCGGAGTGGAAATGACCAAACTGGCCTCTTACCCCTTCGGCATGGCCTGTACCGAAGGCATGGTGGAACGACTGGGAACACAGGGAATGACATCCCTGCGGCCCGAAGATCTGATCAAACTGCCTCAAGACATCCCCTTTGTCACGCTGAACCGCGACTTCGTCCATTCCAGGGCCTCGGAACGGCTGATGCGCCTGTCCGAACCGGTCAGCCACCTGATAGAGGTCTCCGACGTGGAGACCCTGAAGATGATCACCACATCTGGCTTGGTCTGCAGCCTGATCACCTCTGCCGGCATACGGAAATCCGACGGCCTGCGGTTCATCCCCTTCACCGGGGGGAACATGCCACGCTTCAACGTCTTCCTCTTCAACGACACCAGCAGGCCGGCCTACGAGGAGGATCGACAGGAGGTGAGGAACTTCTCCTCCTTCGCCTTGGAACGACTGACCAAGGCCAGCTGAGCACCCTGTCCAAGTGCCCGAACCTTGCCCTCTCATCCTCAGAGGATTCTTTGCGTGTCCAATCGTCCGAACTTACTGAACATATCCACTGCAGGAATAATCGGAATCCCGACCTGTTGTATACTTACAAGACCGGCGGGTTCATGCCGGTGAGCTTGATAACTCAAGATTGGGGCTGATCGGTTTCGACGGTGACCTGTTCGTCGCAGGGAAGCGTGCCGAGAACGCGGGGGTCCGCTCGTTAATGTCCTCCCGCAAACAACAAGTGCTAAATCTAACCGCACTGAGTTCGCTCTCGCTGCCTGAGCTTCGCGCCAGGATTAACCAGTGAGCAGCTGCTCCGTTCACTCTCCTTCGCCTTCGGGGAGATGCTGAGCGTCATTAAGAAGACTTGCCTGAACCACTGCGTCACAGGGCGGCTCGGGGACTTTAACTGTGAATATGCCCGCCACCAGTCGTCTGCGACACAGATGGGGGCAGACAGATAGCCACACGGCCAGCAGACTACGCACGTAGAAGACTGAGGGTGCGGTCACCGGACCGGGGTTCAATTCCCCGCAGCTCCACTCGAACACAGCCGTCCGGGTTCGCCCGGACGGCTTTTTGCTGCTCTCCTTGATTTCATCCTGGGAACCGCAGATTGTATTGGACGGTGCCTGGATGGTTGCCAGGACCCTCCCCGTCGCATAACAACGTGGAACTGCAGATCAGCAGAGCGAAACGACTGTGCCAATAGCCCGGAATACAAATTCAACAAATCCCTGTTCATACCAGTAGAGCAATACTTCCAATGCCATATCGCACTATTCTCAACACACTACGCACACATATTCATCGGTTGGCACTTATCGAATAGACCTCATTCATCGAACAGGGTGATTGGACATTCTGGAGGGTGGCGAACACTGATGCCGATACTCGCTGTGGCATTGGCTTTCTTGACGAATTCAATGAATTTATCATCCCACGAATATACTACGGTGGCATTCGCGTATTTTGCCGTAGCCAATATCGCAGAATCGATAGGACGGATACACTGTATTGACGTATTATCGTGGTACCACTCGGCAGCAGGCAAGGTAAGATCCGCAAAATCAAGCGTGGAATCCTCACACCACTGCATCACTTTGTGTTTCATTTCTTTGTATTGTCTTTTAGTCGGGTTACCGTCCGCATGAATAATATGGTCCGACGACAGTTCAATCAGGGCGATGGAAGGAAGCAGAAGTTCAAACTGCCCACTGATGGCATCATCCAACAATCGTTTTGATCGGTCCAAACACGTCGCGGGGAGATTGTCCATCTTCCCCAGAGCGACGTTCAAGATAACGTTGGTATCAACAATGGCACGCGCGGGGTAACGAAGTCCATCTTCCCTCTCCATATTTAGGGTCATTGGCTATCCCCTCTGGTGATTCGTTGCTCTCCGCAGCTTCTCAGCGAGTCGATGATACTGACAGAGTTCACACCTGACGGCAACTGTATCTTTATGGTATTGACCAAGTCATCAGCCGTGACCGGTGCGCGATGCTTCTTCTGAATCGTTTGAATTCCTTCAACATCCATTGAGAGACAATCATCAGCATCAAGCCGAATAAACCCCGTAACCTCTATCAGCCTTCCAGGATTGAGCGTGCTCACGACACCATCAAGATCACTCGGGAAAGTGACCTTTACCCTTCTACCGCTCGATTTATCCACCAGCCCGATCGACCTATGATTCCTCTGTAATATGAGCTTGTCGATTTTCCCCTGAATGCGACCGAAGGAACGACGTGCAGCCTTCTTGAGAAGACGCTCTAAGTTCTCAAGCAACTGTTGGTCGAGGGTGCTAATCTGACCATCGATATTCAGAATCAGGTCTGATTGAGTTTCATGAACAAGAGCGTTGGAGTTTTCTATGACCCGTTTAAAAGTAATCAACGCAACCTGATTAGGTTCAGCCGATGAGGCCATGCCGGCAAAGGACCTCATCACTTGTAAAGATCGATTGGCCAAGGAATCATAAACAAGAGGTTCAGCAGTCATATGGACGCTCGCTATACGTGCCTCGGTGACTATCCAATCGTCGGCCTTTGCTTGAGACAACAATTGAGAAAATGCCTCAGCCGCCAGATTAAAAGCTCTAGCCGTAACTTTTTCAGGAGGGCAATTGACTTCCAAACTAAAGTGCGGCACGTCCATTGTCCCTCCCTCCGATCCTACTGGATAAGCGTATCATTGACCACCCGTATGCCATAGGAATCAATCGTTTGGAAAATAACCGATCTGGCGCTGTACCGTACACAGCACAAAACGGAACTGATCTAATCGAATATTGACTTTGCAATACCGATCAGCGCCCGAGCACCAAGCAGGTCGTCATTCAGTGCGCCTTTGCTCGGCAATCAGGAGTATCTCCGCTCAAGCTGTGCATAACGGGATTCGCGGGCGCCCAGGCGGATGGATTCGATATCGGCTTTGACCTGACGGTACCGGGCGGCCAGATCGTCGCGTCGGGATGGCGACAGGGTGGGGTCATCCAGCTGGTAGAGGATCTGATCCTTGCGCTTCTCCAGTAATGTGCGGATACGAGTGTGGTATTGGTCGAGCAGCTCAGGCCCGGAATACCCGGGTGAGCGCAGAACTACATCTGCCGGGTCCTGATACTTCATTGGAGCGAATATACCGGTCCGTGGATTAATACAAGCTTTATCTCGCCATAGGCATAGGCGGCCACGGATCGGCGCGGTCCTGTGGTCGCCTCTAGACTGGCAGACATGAGAATCGTCATACAACGTGTTTCCAGGGCACATGTGGATGTGGTCGATGACCGGGGCCAGCCCGATGGGGAATTCGAACCACAGCAGATCCGGCAGGGGCTGCTGCTCCTGGTGGCGGTCAGTGACCAGGACGGCCCTGAGCAGGTGGCCTATGCGGCCCGGAAAATTGCCAAGATGAGGATTTTCGAGGACGACCAGGGCAAAATGAACCGTTCGGTGGTCGATTGCCGGGGGCGGATCATGTCGGTCTCCCAGTTCACCCTCTATGCCGACATCCG
This sequence comes from Bifidobacterium indicum, assembly GCF_036987015.1. NCBI lineage: Bacteria > Bacillati > Actinomycetota > Actinomycetes > Bifidobacteriales > Bifidobacteriaceae > Bifidobacterium > Bifidobacterium indicum. The sequence continues at coordinate 107,927 of NZ_BTXM01000001.1, read as the reverse complement.
CCACGGCAACCGTCCCAGCTTCATCGGAGCCGGCAGGCCCGACCATGCCGAAGAGGTCTGGGAGGACCTCAATCAAGCCCTGTCGGAATACGGCATCGAGGTGATCACCGGCAGCTTCGGTGCCCACATGAGGTTGGACTTCGTCAACGACGGACCTGTGACCATCCTCCTGGACACGGACGAGCTGATGCAGGCACCCGCCCACCAGGGCTGACTTTACGCAAACGAAGGAGGGCGCAAACCACCGCAGCCGGTCAATGGCTCGATGGACACATTCCTGCTGAGGGCAATATGAAACGGCTGTACCACCGCTTACTTGACGATGGGTCTGAGCGGGGCGGAGACATCGAGCTGGTGTTTGTCACCGATCTTGCTGGGATCATTGATGATCTTGTCAACGACGGCCAGCTTGAGCTTCAGGTCGGAACCATCTCCCCAGATGATCACACGCTCCCCCCTGTTCAGCTCCGTGGTGATGGAATCCTGGGTGTCGGCGGTCACCTTGGTCACTGAGTGACGCATGTCCTCGGGCATGGAGGAGAGGATCAGCAGGGTCTGCTTGACGGTCCGGTCGCTCTTGCCGCGCTCCAGATTGGCCACCTGGATGATGGGGATGTTCTTGACCGGCCTGTCGACGGCGTTGAGCACCCGCCCCTTCCGGTCGACGGCGGTCAAAGTGCCCTGGGAATCCTTGAGGATGGCCGTGGGCTCCTGGGCCCTGAAAGTCACATCCAGGCCATGGGGGAAGTGCTTGTGCACCTGGGCATCGGTCACGCCGGCCATACCGCCGATGTCCTCTTCAATCGACTTGGTCGAAACCAGCATGAGGGAACGGTCGCCCTGCTCCCTGACGATGGACTCCACCTTCTTGTTGGCCACCCAGGCGTTGCCGCCGGAGACCTCGATATCCTCGGCTTGGAGCCGGAAGACCGGTGATATGAAGAGAAGCCAGACCAGGGCCGCGATGAGGGTCAGAACCAGGAAGGTGACACCGGCGCGGATAAGGATGACACGGCGGCTGGCCGACTTCTTCTCGTTGACCCTGGCCTCGAAGTCGATGACCTTGGGACGGACGAAGACCCCCATGCCCTCCTGGTCCCGGTCGACCCCGATGCGATTCGACACGGCCTGGTCGGAGGGCATGGCACGGGCATCAACGAAATCGTCGGCCCGGCTTTCCTGCTCCGAGCGAATCGCGCGCGGGGACGACTGGTCGGCAGTGGTCGCAGTCTTCCCCTTGGATCTCCGACGGGAGGGAATCAGTTCCTTGGATCGACGGTGCCTCCGGGACTTCCCGGACTCCGTGGGTTCCCCGGAGTGCCCGACCTGTTTGGAACGCGGACCGCCGCCCTGTCTGGAACCCTCTTGCGACACAGCCCCGTCCGCACCCGACACCGCATCCTTGGAGCGGGAGCGGATGGATCGCCCGGACCGTCCATGCCCGTCCGGGTTCCGGGAGCTGACGACTCTGCGGGATGTCACCGTGTCTCCTCTTTCCTACCCTGGCCTGAGAACCTGACGGAGAGTTCATCAAGGATGACCTGCCCCATGGTGGTGATGTCGCCTGCACCGACCGTGATGATGACATCACCGGACCGGGCACGGTCGGCCAGGTCCAGAGCCGCCTGGTGCATGTCCCGGCAGGCATGGAAGGAGGCCTGATGCACATCTCCGGCGGCTGTGGTCTGGCGGGCCTGCAGAATGGTGTCGGGACCAACCTCGGGGTAGTCCTCCTGGCGTTCCCGGGCGGGGAAGATACCAGTCACGGTCACATCATCGGCCCGGTTCAGGGCCGAGGCGAACTGGTCGGCGAAGATTCTGGTCCTGGAGAAGAGATGAGGTTGGAAGAGCACACGGATGGTCCGGTCCGGGTAACGTCTGCGGGCGGCATCCAACAGGGCGGCGATTTCAGTGGGATGATGGGCGTAATCGTCCACCAGGGTCACCCCACCGACCTCTCCCCTGACCTCGAACCGCCTGGAGGCCCCGCGGAAACCACCCGCCGCACGGGCCGCAGCCCGAGGGTCCAGGCCCAGGAGGGTGCAGGCGATGATGGCCGCTGTGGCATTTCGGGCGTTGTGGATGCCGGGTATGGCCAGATCGACTGGCACCTCGACGCTCCGGTCCGCACTATCCCCGGAATTCCCTGAATCTCTGCCGGTATCGTCCCCGGCCCGGTCAAGGAGGTCGGCCGGAATCTGCAGAGTGCAGTGCTCACGACCCGATCCACTGGCCTCGGACTCGGATACGATCCTGACCAGGCTGGCCCCCTTCAGGGCCTCTCCCAGCTCCGAGCGCGTTTCGGTCGAGTAGACCACCACACTGGCCTTGCAGGTCCCGTTCAGGTCCCGCAGGACCTCCAGGGCACCCTGGTCATCTCCGCAGATGACCAGATACCCCTGGGCATGGCGGACATGGTCGACGAAGGCCTGGCGGAAGGCGGCCGGGGTTCCGTAATGGTCCAGGTGGTCGGGTTCCACATTGGTCACGATGGCGATGGTGGGGCGGTACTTGCCGAAGCTCCCGTCCGACTCGTCCGCCTCGGCCACCAGCACGTCACCCTGGCCGACATGGCCCCCGTCGATGGCCCCCCGTGCGGTCTGGATGGAACCCCCGATGGCATAGCCGGGGTCGGCGAGCCTGCCGGTTCCGGCATTGGCCAGAATGTGGGCGGTCAAGGCGCTGGTGGTGGTCTTGCCGTGGGCTCCGGCCACGGTGACCGAACGCCTGGAGGCCATGAGGAGGGCCAGGATGTCGCTCCGGTGCAGGAGTCGGGCACCCTGGGCTCGGGCCGCCAGGATCTCGGGGTTGTCGGGCTTGATGGCGCTGGACCAGACCACGGTCCGGGCACCCGCCACGTTCCCGGCGTTCTGCCCCAGACGGACCGTGATACCCAGCCGCTCCAGGCGGTCGGTCTTCTCGCTGGCCTGCCTGTCGGAACCGGAGACCTGCACGCCGACCTGGTGGAGCATCTCGGCCAGGACACTCATTCCGGCACCCCCGATACCGATGAAGTGGGTGGCTCCCAGGTCCTGGGGGTCGGTGATCCCTGTTCCGGCCAGGGCATCCCGGGTCGGGTCCAGGGGCAGGGCAGACGGGTCCGCTTCCCCGGTGGTTGGGTTCCTACGATCAGTGCTGGGCAAGATACATCTCCTCGGACGATTCCATACTGACTCCATTATGACGGCAGACCTGTACGCGCAGGGTGGCTTTATCCGCCCACCGACCCTGCCTGCCCCACCGGGCCTTCAGCCCTTTTCGGCCACGGAAAGAATCCTGGAGGTCATGACCTGGGCCGCATCGCGGATGCCGTAATCCCAGGCATGGTGCCGCATGGTGCCCAGCCTGTCCACATCGGCCAGGAGGGCGGGCACCTGCTCTTCGATCCAGGCGGGGGTAAGGTCGGCATCGGCCACCATCAGCCCTCCCCCGGCCTCGACGACCGGCTGGGCGTTGAACCGCTGCTCCCCGTTGCCGATGGGCAGGGGAACATAGACGGCCGGCAGGCCCAGGGCCGTCAACTCGCTGACCGAACCTGCCCCGGACCGGCAGATGACCAGGTCGGCACAGGCAAAGGCCAGATCGATACGTTCCAGGTATTCGGCCATGTGGTAATCACCGGAACCACGGTGGGCCGGATCCAGGTCGGTGACCACCCCATCGCCCAGATCGCGGACAACCTGCTCCTGCACCTGGTCGCTCTTGCCGCGCCCGGTCAGGTGCACCACCTGCCCAAGTTCCAGAAGCCTGCCCGCACAGGCGGATACGGCCCTGTTGAGGCTGGCCGCGCCAAGAGAGCCGCCGGTCACCAGGACCACCTTCCGGTCGGGGTCCAACCCCAGCTGTGCCGCGGCCTGGACCCGGGCAGCCCGGGAGTCACGCTCCATTTTCACGACCAGGTCGGCGATGGCAGGCCGCAGGGGCAGCCCGACCCGTTCGACCGGGATACCCGGACGAGCCTTGATGCCGGTGTGATCATAGGCCGTGCCCACATAGTCCGCCCACCGGGCGCCCAGCTTGTTGGCCATGCCGGCCCTGGCATTCTGCTCATGAATCAGGATGGGCAGGCCCATCACCTTGGCGGCCCTATAGACCGGTGCCGAAGCGTAGCCGCCGAAGCCTACGACCAGATCAGCCGATTGTCGGCGGAGAATCTCCTTGACCCTGCCGACCTCCCTGCCCCACCGCATAGGGAACTTCAGGGCATCCGTATTGGGACGACGGGGGAAGGGTACCTTCTCGATCGTATCCAGGGGGAATCCCGCAGCCGGAACCAGGTCGTGCTCCAGACCTACGGCGGTGCCGATGACGCTGATTCGGGCCTGGGGGCACTGCCCGCGCAGGGCGGCCGCCACACTGAGCAGGGGGTTGACATGCCCTGCCGTGCCGCCACCCGCCAAGACCACATGGGGCCCGTCTCCGGACCCGTCTCCCTGCTTCGCCATTCCTGTCCGACCCCTGTCACTCATGCTGAAAATCCTACTCAGGCCCCCGTAACGAGGGCCTTGACGTCGGGTTGGGTCCGAATCATCCGCAGGGCCACCCCGGCCGCCATCAGGCACATGATCAGGGCCGTGCCACCCGCGGAGACGAAGGGCAGGGGCAGACCGATGACCGGCAGGAGCCCGAGGACCACGCAGATGTTAATCAGGGCCTGGCCCACCAGCCAGACGTCCAGGCAGACCAGGACCATGCCGGCGTACCGGTTCTTGGTGGTCAGGGCGATCCGCAGCATGCACCAGCCCATGATGATGAAAGCCAGGATGACCAGGGCAGCCCCGAAGAAGCCGAGCTCCTCGCCGATAACGGCGAAGATGAAGTCGTTGTGGGCCTCGGGCAGGTAGTTCCACTTCTCCCGGGAATTGCCCAGACCCACCCCGCTCAGACCACCGGATGCCATGGCGTAGAGACCGTGAATGGATTGATAACAGACGCCCTGGATGTCATCGGCCGAGCACTTCCCATAGGCCGCCATGATGCGCTGGGTCCGGTTTCCGTTGCCCATGACCGAGAAACCGATGATACCGACCAGGCCGACCACGGCCAGGCTCAGGAGCCACCTCAGGGGGAAACCGGAGACCAGAAAGGCCACGAAGCCGATGATGACGATGATCATGGCCGTGCCCAGGTCCCTGCCCAGCATGATCAGGCCGAAGCTGAGCACGAACCCACAGATCGGCGTCAGATACGGTGTCCACGGGTGGGTGGGGGTCTTCCCCTCCCGGATCTCTCGCTGGGCCTCAATCAGGGCCTGGGGAAGCCATATGCACAGGGCCAGCTTCAGCATCTCGGCCGGTTGCATGGAGATGCCCCCGATCGAAATCCACCCCTGGTTGCCGTTGGCCGAGCGCCCCAGTGGGGTACGGGTCAGAAGCTGGAAGAACTGGCTGAAGACCAGGAAAGCCAAGGACCAACGCTGGTAATCCTCCACCTTGATCCGTTGGGCGGCGAAGGCGATGACCAGGCCGATCACACAGTAGACGGTCTGCCGGACCACCTGGCTCCAGGGGGAGCTGCCCTGGGCCACCAGGTCGACCGAGGACGAGGAGAAGACCATCATCAGTCCGAAGACCGTGGTGGCTATGACCGAGGCCAGGAACCCGTAGTAGCACCAGAGCGGGTTCATGATGGCCCGCCATCCCCGGTAGGGGTTCTGGGGCATGCCTGTGCCGCCACCGGTCGAGTCAGTGGTTTTCGCCATGAGCCTTCACCCACCTGTCGGCCTGATCTGCGAACTGCTGGCCACGATCGGCGTATGACTTGAACTGGTCCATGGAGGCACAGGCCGGCGCCAGGAGCACCACCTGCCCGGGGCGGGCGTAGGAACCGGCGGCCTGGACGGCCTTGGCCATGACATCCTGCTCGGGCTCAGGGTTTATCAGTGTCAGGGGAAGGTCCGGGGCCTCGGCCTCGAAGGCCTGGAGCATGGTGGTCTGGTCCCTGCCGATGATGACCACGGCAGACATCCGCCGGGCCTGTGTCCTCACCAGGTCCTCGAACCGGGCTCCCTTGGCCAGGCCACCGGCGATCCAGACCACGGAACCATCCTGGTAGCTGGACAGGGAAGCCATGGCCGCGTGGGCGTTGGTGGCCTTGGAATCGTCCACGAACCGGATGGCGTCCGGTCCGGAACCCAGACTGGCGACGGTCTGGATCCGATGGTCTCCGGGTGTGAAGACTCGCATGGCTTCCAGGGCCGCACCCCTATCGGCACCGGCTCCCAGGCAGAGGGCCAGGGCACACAGGGCATCGGCCAGGAGGTGGGGGTAGACGGTCCCGTCGGGTTCGCTCAGATGAGCGAGGTCCGACAGCCTGACCAGTCGCTCGGCCCTGTCTGGCTCACCACCGGCCAGGCCGCTCTTGTCGACGATCCAACCCCGGTCCACGCCGATCTGCCCTGCTGTGGGGCTGCCAAGGGTGAACCCCACCTTCAAGCATCCGGGGGCCGGGTGGGCCCGGTCGGTCAGAACGCGGACCCGGTCATCATCGGCGTTGTAGACCAGGGCCTTGCGCACCCCTTCATAGACCTTGGCCTTGTCGGCGGCGTAGCGCTCGAACCCGCCGTGCCAGTCCAGGTGGTCGGCCGCCAGGTTGGTGATGGCCGCGCATTCCAGGGCCAGGGAATCGGTGAAGTGGAGCTGGAAGGAGCTCAGCTCGACGCAGAGGCAGTCGTTCGAGGGGTCCAGAACGGCCTGGGATACGGCCTTGCCGATGTTGCCGACCGCCGGTGCCCGCAGGCCCGAGGCCTCCATCATGGCCGAGGCCATCTGGGTGGTCGAGGTCTTCCCGTTGGTGCCGGTGATGCCGATCCAGGGGGCGGGGGCACCGGTCCGGACGCTGTCCACCCGCAGGTTCCAGGCCACCTCGACCTCGCTGACCACCGGGATGCCCCGCCGCTGCGCCTCCAGGATGAAGGGGGTGCGGGGGTTGAAGACCGGCGAGGTCATGACCAGATCGACCTGGTCCCAGTCGATGGCATCAAAGTCATGGAGATCGGCCTGGGCCACCTTCTGGTCCAGGGTGGTCACAGCGGCCGCACGTCCCTGCAGGGCCTCGGCCACGCTTCTGCCCGAGATGCCCAACCCTACGACCAGCACCCGCTTGTCACTCATGTCCATGAAGGGAAACACCCCGTTTCATCGGGCCGGCGGTTCCTGGTACTGATACCGGTCGCCGGCGGACCGCTACCCTGCACATTTCTGCCGCTCAGACGGGGAGCCCGGACCGGACCACCCAGTCCACATAGAAGAGGACCAGGGCCAGGAGGACGAAGATCAGGTCGATCATCCAGAACCTGACCACCACCTTGGATTCCTGCCACCCCATCAACTCGAAGTGGTGGTGGATGGGCGCCATCTTGAAGACCCGTTTGTGGGTCAGTTTGAAGTAGCCCACCTGAATCACGTCCGAGGCGGTCTCGACCACGAAGAGCCCGCCCAGGATGACCGCGAGGAGCTCGGTGTGTGTGGCGATGGACAGGGCCGCGAAGAGCCCGCCCAGGGCCAGGGAGCCGGTGTCGCCCATGAAGATGGAGGCCGGGTTGGTGTTGTACCAGAGGAAGCCGAAACAGGCCACGGCCGCGCAGCAGGCGATGATGGTCAGGTCCAGGGGGTCGGAGACGGCGTAGGAGTGGCCGGGATGGCCCGCTCCCTTGAGGTGGTAGCTCTCCCAGAAGGCGATGATGGTGTAGCCGGTGAAGGCGATCATGGAGCTTCCCGATGCCAGGCCGTCCAGACCGTCGGTCAGGTTGACGGCATTGCTCCAGGCCGTCATGAGGAGGTTGACCCAGATGATGAAGAGGATGATGGCCACGGCATGGCCGGCGAACTCGAAGTTGATGATGGGACGCTCCACGAAGGAGATACCGGCCTGGGCGCTGGGGAAGCCGTTCTTGGTGGGGAGCTGGAGGGCCAGTATGGCGTATATGGTGGCCAGGATGAATTGACCGGTGAACTTGGCCCTGACCGACAGACCCAGGTTCTGCTTCTTACGGACCTTGGCAAAGTCGTCGATGAAGCCCAGGCCGCCCATGGAGAGCATGGCGAAGAGGACCAGCATGGCCGAGAGGGATGGGGACTCCCCCCGTGACAGGTAACGGTAGAGCGCGGAAACGGCCCACCCCAGGAGGATGGCCAGGTTGATGACCAGGCCGCCCATGGTCGGGGTGCCCCTCTTGACCTGGTGGGACTTTGGACCGTCCTGGCGGATGTACTGCCCATAGTGAAGACGGTGCACCAGCCTGATCAGCAGTGGGGTCCCGGCCAGTGTGACCACCAGGGAGACCAGAATTCCTATGATGAGGGCTATCACTGTGTGTGCTCCAACTCTTGGATCATGTCCGTGAACGTTTGCGCCTGAAAACCGGCTTTCAGCTTACCCATACCTCAACCCTGCCACCTCTCCGCCAGGGCCGAGAGGCCGGACATGTGCGACCCCTTGAGGAGAACCAGGGATCCGGGGTGCCTGGCGGCCAGGGATTCGACCACTTTGCCGGCCTGATCGGCATCCTGGGCGTACCTGACCAGCATGGGGGCGGTTCCCCCCTCGGTCTCACCGGCGGTCTCCCCACCAGCCCCCCTGACCATGGCCCGGACCAGGGCATCCGCCGACTCGTCGGGGCAACCCACGGCGACCAGGGCATCCAGGCCAAGCTGACGGCAGTAGGCACCGACCTGCTCGTGGAGCTGTGCAGACCGGTCCCCCAGCTCCAGCATGACCCCCAGGACGGCAATCCGGTATGGCTCAGCACGGCCCTTGGCACCCTGCCAGGTGGAGAGGGCATCCAGACCGGCACGCATGGAATCAGGATTGGCGTTGAAGGAGTCGTCGATCAGGGTGAACCCCGCCCGCGCGGTCCGCACCGTCCCCACGGCCATGCGGTGGGGGCTGATCCTGTCATCCCGGCCCAGTCCTTCGGCGATGGAACGGGGATCCATGCCCATATGGTGGGCCACCGTGGCCGCCGCCAGGGCGTTCATGACGTTGTGGGTGCCTGATATGCCCAGGTGAACCCGGACCGGCTCGGCATCGGCGAGGGACAGGGTGAAGGAGGGCCTGTCAGAACGGTCCCGTTCCACGTCGGATGCACGGGCATCCAGGACAGCCGTCTTCCCATTCATGCCGAATCTGAGTACTCCGCCCCTGGCCAGGGGAGCCATGGCCGCCACCCGGGGATCGTCGGCGTTGAGGACGGCCAGGCCTCCTGGCACCAGACCACGGACGATTTCGCTCTTGGCCTGGGCTATGCGTTCCACGGACCCGAACTCGCCCAGGTGAGCCACACCCACCTTGAGGACCAGGGCCAGGTCGGGGGGAACGATCTGCGTCAGGTGCGCAATCTCCCCGACATGGTTGGCTCCCATCTCGGCCACCAGGAACCGGGTGCCCTCCCCCACCTGCAGGGCCGTCAGGGGCAGGCCGATCTCGTTGTTGAAGGACCCGACCGGGGCCACGACCTCCCCCAGCTTGGCCAGGAGGGAGGCCAGGAGGTCCTTGGTTGTGGTCTTGCCCACAGAACCGGTGATGCCGATAACGGTGAAGTCGGCGCCCGCCGCCCGGCGCAGTTCGATATTGTGCTTGGCCAGGAGACCCAGGGCCTCGACCGTATCCTTCACCAGGATCTGAGGCAGGTCTGCCCCGGAGACCAGATGGTCGACCAGGGCGGCGCGCACCCCCCTGGCACCCATGCCGGGCAGGAAGTCATGCCCGTCAACGCGTTCGCCACGGATGGCGATGAAGAGGGAACCCTCCTCCGCCAGCCTGGAATCGGAGACCACCTTGAGGGACTCACAGGGGTCGTCAACCCCATCGGCCGACCGGGAAGCCGCGACGGGGACCAGACGGCCAGACAGGCACCGGGCCACCTCCTGCAGGGTCATGGGCATGGTCCCTGCCTGAACACACTGAGTCATCCTCACCTCTCAGGACATTTCACGGGAGACGCGCAGGGCGCTCCTGATGTTGTTGCGCTTGACCCCGGCGGCCATGACCATCGATATGCACAGGGAGAGGTCCTCGATGGGCGCCTCCGGGGGCAGGGACTGCCTGGCCATGGAATCCGAGTCGTCGCTGCGTCGGGCCACGGTGGTCCGACCGCCAAGATTGAATCCGAACCGCCTGGCCTGGGAGATCATCCTCGTGTGGCGCAGGTCCCGCCCGGAGGCCGTCTTCGGCCCCAGACCCACCACGTCCATGTCGACCGACTGGAGGGCGTCGTTCTGGAGGGTCTCCTCCCCCACCGAGATGACGACCGCGGCGGCACCGTCCTCAAGATATATGGACAGGCAGCGCTGGATGTCGAACATGCTCAGGGGGTAGTCCATGCTGAGTTCGCGGTCCAGGGAATAGGAGCCGTGTGCGCTGATGACCCCGACCGGGTTGCCCAGGACATGCAGGAAGTCCGCCAGGGTGTCCACGCTGCTGTAAACGTCCGACCCGACCAGGCCGAAGACGGCCAGGGAACTGGACGGGTCGCCGGCTGCGTTGGAGAGGAGCTGCCCCATCTGGGAGGGCAGCATGGTGCCGAAGAGGAGGGGGATCTGTGCGTTGCGGATCCTGTGCCGGGCGGTGGGTGGCAGGAGAACGGCATAGGCCCCGTGGCGCTCCGCCTCATCCACCATGTCCTGGTCGGCCTCTTCCGTCGGTACATAGAGACTGCCGGGACGAACCGAAACCAGGTCGTTGGCAAGGGACGTGACCGTCACCGGTTCAGCAAAGGAGGGTATCAGGGTCAGCCCATACCTCCCCTTGAGCTGCCCCAGGGTCATTCTTCGGGAGATTGACTCGCTCAGCGCGCTCATACTCCAATCTCTCCTTCGCTCGGGATGGCCGACGACATCTCGCCGGTATCACCATTCTACCGGGATAGCATCGGTTCTGGGCGTGGAGGCCGGCACCCTGTATTTCTGCATAAGGAATTCACCGATTTGGGCAAAGACGGGGCCGGCCGTGATGCTGCCGAAGACCCCGTCGCTGCTGGTGGGGTTCTTCAGAACCACGGTGACCACATAGTGGGGATCGTCGGCCGGGATGACGCCCACCCAGTCGCTGATGATGCCGGTCAGCCCGCCGGAACCGTCGGCGACCTCCGCCGTGCCGGTCTTGGAGGCCACCCGGTATCCGTCCACCTTGGCCGTGCTCTGGTATTCCTCGGCCACCGATTCCATCCCGTTCATGACCGAGGCGGCCACCTTCTCGTCCACGACCCTGACCTGGTTGGCGTTGGTCTTCCCCTCGTTGAGGATGATGGACTGGTCGGAGCGGACGCCCTTGTTGGCCAGGGTGGCGATGGCGTTGGTCAGCTGGATGGCGTTGGTGGCGTATCCCTGGCCGAAGAGGACGGTGTTGCGGGTACGGCGGTCCCAGGTCTGCGGGGTGGTGAGCAGACCCTTGGACTCCCCCGGCAGACCCAGGGCCGAGGGTTGTCCGATGCCGAACCTGGTCAGGTAGTCGTAGCGCTTCTGGTCGGGGTACTTGTCGCCTGCCATGACCATGCCCACGTTGGAGGAGTTCTGCAGGATGCCGGCCAGGGTCCAGTGCTTGGTCGGATGGTCGAAGGCGTCCTTGTACTGCTGGTTGTCCACGGTGATGTGGTCGGGGACGGTGAACTTGTCCGCCATGGTGTGCAGCTGCTCCTGGAGCATGCCCGATATGGAGATGGTCTTGCCGATGGATCCCGGCTCGAAGGTCTCGGCCACGGCACGGGAGGGATGGATCTTGGCATCGTCACTGCCGGCCTGGTAGTCATCGGTGTCGGCCAGGGCCACAATTCGGTTGGTGCGGGTGTCCTGGACCACTGCCAGGGCCCAGTCGGCGTGGAAACGATCACGGCCGTTCTTCAGGGCCTGACGCACGTACCACTGGACGTCCTGGTCTATGGTCAGGGTCACGTCCTTGCCGTCGACCGGCGGGTTGGACTTGGTCATGGTGCCGGGAATCTGCTGGCCCAGCATCCCCTGCTGGTAGACCTCGTACCCGTCCTTGCCGGTCAGCTGTCTGTTCTCGGTCTGCTCCAGGCCGGCGACCCCCTTGCCCTCGTTGTCGATGCCGCCGATCAGGGGACCCATCAGGTCGGCATGGGGGTAGGTGCGTTCACTGCTGAGCTCGGCTGTGATGATGCCGGCCAGACCAAGTTTGTCGATCGACCGCTTGACCTCTGGCGTGACCTGCTTGGCCAGGACCACATAGCGGCCTGGCACGCTGAGCTTGCCGCCCAGTTCCATGGCGTTCATCTTCAGGTCGGGCGCCAGAAGTCGGGCCACACCGGCGGCCCCATCGGCACCCACCGGCCTGCCCTTGATGCTGTGGCAGTTGTCGCGGGTCTTCTCGGTGCAATCGATGGGGACGAAGTCGGCAGCGGCCTTGGGATCGCCCACAATCGTGTACCGTTCCAGACTCTGGGCCAGCACCCGCCCGTTCACATCCAGGATTCGCCCGCGTTGGGCCTTGAGGGTATGGGGTACGGTGCGACCCTCGGACGCGGCCTGTGCCATGGAACGGCCGTCGAAGAGTTGGATGTAGGCGAGTTTGCCCAAGGCCGCCAGAGCTGTCAGGACCAGGACCAGGCCCACCACGAGTGACCTGCGGCAGAAGGGGCGCCTCCAGGCTGTGGACATTCCTGATTTGCGGCTCAATGCTGGCCGCCGGTCTTGTCGGAGGACGGGGCCTGGTAGCCCTGGAGGTCTATGGAGTTCAGCCCCTGCTGTGGTTGCATGCCCAGCTCCTGGGCCTTGTCGGGAAGGGACGCCTGGAGCTGATCCAGCTTGTTCTGGTCATCCTGGACGTCCTGGGTCAGGTTGCTGATCGAATTCTGCACCCGGGTGGCCTCGAAGGAGTTCTGGACCATCTGGGTACGCAGCATCAGGGAACCGAACATCGAGGTCGCCAGGAAGATGACGGCCACCAGGATATGCATCATGGGGGTGCCACGGGTATGGGTCCAGGAGATGACCCTCCTGGCCCCCTCCACCATGGCCCGGCCGCCGGTTTGAGTTCCCTTGACCAGGTTGAGTTCAGGACGGGTTGAAATAGGCTGGGATTGCGGGTGACCCTTTCCGGGTGTCGCTCTGGAGCGCACGGTACGAGCTGCCGATGCCATCACAGTCCCCTTCCGTAAGCGTGTACGGACCCAGCCGAGGCCGAACGGCCCCTGTCCCTTCCATTGCGGCCCCTGGTGTCAGAGCAGATCTGACCTTCCAGTTCCCGGCGACGCTCCTGGGGGATGGAATCCGTCAGTTCCACCGCCCTGAGCCGCACCGAGGCGGAACGCGGGTTCAGTTCGAGCTCCCGCCGGTCGGCCTTGATGGCGCCATGGGTCAGGTCCCGGAAGAAGGGCCTGGCTTCTTCGGGAACCACGGGCAGCCCCGCGGGCAGATCCACATGCAGCCCGGCCCCCATGAACCGCTTGACGATTCGGTCCTCCAGGGAGTGGTAGGCCTCCACAACCAGGCGCCCCCCCAGGGACAACCGCAAAGCCGCCTGCGGGAGGGTGCACTGGAGCTTGTCCAGTTCCCCATTCACCTCGATGCGCAAGGCCTGGAAGACCCGCTTGGCCGGATTGCCGGGAGCCCTGTGGGCCTTGGGCACAACCCGGTCGACCAGCCTTTCCAACCGGGACGATGAGGTCAGGGGTTCCTTGGCGCGTTCCTCGACGATGGCCCGGGCTATGCGGCCGGAGTAGCGCTCCTCCCCATAGGTGCTGAAAATCCTGGCAAGGTCCTCCTGGCTGGACTCGGCAAGAATCTGGCTGGCCGTGAGATCCTGATCGGTATCCATGCGCATATCCAGGGGGGCGTCCCTGCGGTAGGTGAAGCCACGGTCCTCCTGGTCGATCTGCAAGGAGGAGAGGCCCAGATCCATGAAGACCAGGTCGACCACGTCGACCCCCTCCTGGTCGAGGACCTGGTCCAGCTGGTCGAAGGCCGCATGGACAGGTCTGAACCTGTCGGCCAGACCTGCGTCACGCATCCTGCCCGTGGCCAGGTCCAAGGCCTCCTGGTCCCGGTCGATGCCTATCAACCTGGCCTGGGGGCACGCCCGGAGGAAGGCCGTGGCATGGCCTGCCAGGCCCAGGGTACAGTCCACCGCGGTGGCACCGGGATGGTCGAGGGCCGGAACGGCCAGGTCCAGGCAGTCCTGCAGGAGAACAGGCTGATGCACCTCTCCCCTGTCGACGGCCTCCTGGTCGGGCATGCCGGTCATCATGCGCCGGTCCGCTTCCCGAGCGCCCATCAGAAGTCCACCGCCGGCAGAACGTCGTCCGCAATGTCGGAGTAGCCCTGCTCCTTGCTGTCCAGGTATGTCTGCCAGGCGTCCTGATCCCAGATCTCGGCCCTGGTACCCACGCCGATCACGACCACCTTGGAGGTCAGACGGGCATAGTCCCGGAGCATGGGGGGTATCAGAATGCGGCCCTGCCTGTCCGGAATCTGGTCAACGGCACCGGAAAGGAAGACGCGCAGATAGTCCCTGGCCCCCTTGTTGCCCATGGAGGTGTGCTGGATGCGAACCGCCATCCTGCGGAACTCATCCACCGGAAGGAGGCTGACGCAGCGTTCCTGACCCCTGGTCATGACCAGCCCCCGGCCCAGTTCTGTCCGGAACTTGGCGGGCAGGGCCATCCGGCCCTTGGCATCCATTTTGGGGGTGTAGGTACCCAGGAGCATAGGCGGCAGAAGGGATGAGACCTCGCCTTCGTCCAAGGTCCGGGCCTTTTCATCATCCACGGCGGAGGGGGTTCCGGCATGTGGCTCATCTGCCATGGTCCCCACCTCCTTCACCCTCAAGTCGCCCACGACCATCACTGATATCGGATGGTCGGTATCCACAGTGTTCCCCACTTTACCCCACAAATCACCATAAATCACCACCGATTGTCCAATTTGATGACGAATCAACGAGTTGATCCCCCAAAATGCGCATATCCGGCGTTTCCTGGGAGGGGTGAGGACTTCGCCATGATTGTCGCCGACGATTTCCCGACGGCTTATCGCACCTGGCCGAACCGGCCGAAATCGCGCCTGCTCGCATGCAAGGAGTCAGGGAGGGGAGGAAGCGGGAAAAGGTAGAGGTCACGCGCTATATTTGATAACCCGGTTTTGTTCAATCGCCTTGGCCGAGCGTGAATTCACCACAGAAATGGGACGCACATGTCGAGCTATTCCTCGCAGCTAAATGAAGAACAGGGTGCAGTGGACAGTACCTATGCCAGGCTGGACGACCTTCGTAGACAGGCACGGACCAGGCTGGACGTGGTCAGGGCGGCCGGTTCCCACGGTTCCCCCACCCAACGCACCGAACGCGACTCCTTCGCCACCATGTACGAGGACAGGCTGGCCCAACTCAGGGCTGTGGAGGATCGTCTGGTCTTCGGCCGGCTGGACACCAGGGCCGGCGAGCGCCGGTACATCGGCCGAATCGGTCTGCTCAACGCGGACCATGAACCCATCCTGACCGATTGGCGGGCCGATGCGGCACGTCCCTTCTATGAGGCCACCCCCTCCAACCATGGCGACGTCGTCATGCGCCGCCACATCACCCTGAGCTTCCGAAGGGTCACCGGCATCGAGGACGAGATCCTCGACCTGCAATCCCCGCGGGTCGGCCAGGCCGCCGACAGCGGCACCCTGGCCGGGGAAGGGGCCCTCATGGCCTCACTGTCCAGCCGCCGTACCGGTCGCATGACCGATATCGTGGCCACCATCCAGGCGGAACAGGACAGGATCATCCGTGCCGACATGGCCCAGGCCCTGGTGGTCCAGGGCGGCCCCGGCACCGGCAAGACGGCCGTCGCCCTGCACCGGGCGGCCTACCTGCTCTATACACACCGCCGGATGCTCGAACGTTCCGGGGTCCTGGTCCTGGGCCCCAGCTCCGCTTTCCTCCACTACATCGACCAGGTCCTCCCCTCCCTGGGAGAGACCGGGGTCCTGAGCAGGACCATGGCAGACCTGATACCGGGCATCAGGGCCGAGCGGCAGGACGACCCGCACACCGCCCGCCTCAAGGGGGACCGTCGAATGGCCCAGGTGGTGGCCAATGCCGTGACCGCCCGCGAGCGTGTCCCATCCACCCTGCCTACGGTCATGGTGGATGGGGTGCCGGTCCCCATGCTGGCCGTGGACCTCCAGGAGGCCCTGGCCGACGCCCATAGGAGCCGGCAAACCCACAACCAGGCCAGGGCGGTCTTCGTCCGCGCCGCCCTCCATGCCATGACCACCCGGTATGCCGAGCGGGTGGAGTACGAGCCCAAGGAGGAGGAACTGGCCAGGGTCACTTCCCTGCTCAGACTCAACGACAAGGTGCGCAGGACCCTCAACCTGGCCTGGCTGCCCATGAAACCCACCTGGCTGGTCGACAATCTCTGGTCCCGTCCCGACCGTCTACGCCGCTACGCCCCCTGGCTGGGCCAGGATGAGATCGAACTCCTGACCCGCCCCAGCGGCGCGGACCTGACCGTGTCGGACATCCCCATCCTGGATGAGGCCATGGAGCTGCTGGGCCCCGACCCCCGGGAGGAGGAGCGCCGCAGGGCCAAGGAGGCACAGCAGGAGGAGGAGCGGCGTTTCGCCCAGGACACCCTGGCCCAGAACGGCATCGGCTCGGGCATCGTCACCTCCCGGATGCTGCTCGACTCCATCAACGGACATGACGAGACCATGGCGGCCCAGCAGGCGGCCAACGACCGGGAATGGGTCTTCGGCCACATCGTCGTCGACGAGGCCCAGGAGCTGACGGCCATGGATTGGCGGATGCTGATCCGACGATGCCCCTCCCGCTCCTTCACCATTGTCGGCGACGTGGCCCAGACCTCGGCCCTGGGCGGCACCAGGTCCTGGGCGGAGACCATGGACCCCCTCTTCGGCCCCGACGGATGGGACCTGCGCCAACTGACCATCGACTACCGCAATCCCAGCCAGGTGTCGCAGATGGCCTCCGCCTTCGCACAGTCTGAAGGGCTGCAGGTCTCCACCCTCAAGGCCGTCAGACAGGTCGAGGGAGCCGTTGAATGTCTGGTCGCCCCCGACGATGACCGACTGCCGGAAGTCGTTCAGAGCCAGGTCCGGACCCTGGCAGAACAGTACGTGGGGCAGGACGGGACCGGACGATTGGCCGTCATCGCACCGGACGGACTGATCGGCACTGTCCGCGAATCCGTCGGCCAGGCCCTGATCGGTTTCCCCCGGGCGGAAGCCATACGTGACCAGCCCGTCTGGGACCGGCAGGTCCTGGTCACGCAGACCGGGGATACCAAGGGGTTGGAGTTCGATGCGGTGGTCCTGGTCAACCCTGGCCGGATCGAGGACGAGGCCCCCTCCCGCCTGACCGCGGCATCGGACCTCTATGTGGCCATGACCAGACCCACCCAGAAGCTGGTCGTCATCCAGACCAGGGAGGATGCGGCCGCATTGCCTTTCCCGCGATAAGTATGTAAGGCGGATGCCCGGCATGGCGCCCCCCCATTGCGGGAAACCGTCCTCTCCGCTTCCCCGCAGCCGTCTGCTTGGGTCTCATCCATCTCGTCATCGCCCCTCGCGCTTGATTTGGATAGAGACACCGGTGGTGGTGCCGTTGTATGACGTCACCCCCGTCAAAGGTGCTGTCCATATAGGAGACCATCTTCAGCTTCTTGCTGGACCGTCCACCCGACTGGGAGGGGACGACGGGCACCCCCCAGCCTCGGATACCCAGGCACGGCGGTGTTGTTCTTTGACGAATCCGCGAGTTCGATGTCGCATCCATTCCCGGCTTGTCGGTCCATATCTTCCGGCTCCGTCCCGGACCTCGAACCGCAGCTGGGTGGACATGTCGGGGAAGTACAGGTTGTCCACGGGGTTGATATTGTCCACAAGGGTGGGGAAGGTGCTTCTTGATCTTGTTATTGGGATCCGGATTCATGATCCTGATATTCAGCGCTCCGATATCCGGACCGATGGAGGTGACGGTCATGGACCACTCTTGGGGACCGGTGGCGTAGGAGTCCCGCAGGATGACGGTAACCGGCTCCTTATCTCGCTCCCCGTTGAGACCCGGTTGACTCATCCTCCTGGCGGTCATCAGGGACACCTTGAATCCGGTATCGGCATGTGCCTGCCCTGCTCCCCCTATTCCCGTACAAGCCGACATCAGCCAACGTCGGCACAAGAATCACGGACAGAAGCGCCGGAATCGTCCTGACCGACTTTGCAGGACCCCACCTGCTTGATTCCAAACGGGTCCCTCTCCGGGTTGATGGCACAAGGATCGGTCCCTCCCTCTCCTGGTACCCATGAAAAGGAGCTTCTGGGAGTGGCCATGTCACGACGCACTGTCTCCTCCCCGATACCCAACGGAATCGGTCCATGTGAACGTTCCGGAACCGTTCCAAGCGGCCCTTCTTCATATACCCAGGGAGGAATCAGACACGGGCGGCACCTCGCCACCGACACGCCTCCTCTGCTTATATACCCACAAAGAGGAGACCGGTCTCGAAGAGATGTTCAGGACCATCACACCCCCCACGGAGAGGAGGTTGAAGAACTCATCCACCTTGTTGACAAGCGGCCCTCAACCCCCATAGTGAAGAGTCCTGCTGCAGTAGGGGCCTTTACTGCGACCGAGCTATCCGCGTGGAAGAGGCCTGCCCTATCCCGGCCCGTATCACCCATTTGGCATCAAGGACGTCTTCTTCCACAGACGGTTGCCGTTGACATCAATGGCATCAAACTGCCTGGGCTCATCCCTGTACACACTGTTGTCGGTTACATCGGCGGCCTCCGGCACGACCATACGGGTGGCCGGGGCTCCCAGGCCCGGAGTCTATGGCTCTTGGTCAGCAGCGCTCCGTATCCATGGCCTCCGGCCCCCTTCGGATACCCGCCGTTCTCCTTGGACACCTTGGATACGAGGGGAGCCGGAACCGGATTGAAACAGCATGCGTCCTTGCCGGAGGACCGGGAACAGGGAGCCTGCTTCTGCTTCTTGTCGGTGTCATCGTCACTGGAGGAACACCCCCAGGAGCCCTTCATCGCTGATTCCGGCAGATACGGCGAAGGCACGGCCGGCAGTACATGGTGTCATCCGAATCAACGGCATAGAAATTCTCATATCCACTCCACAGGACCTTGACGAGGACGCCCGGGGGCAAAGCTCACAGGGGTTGGTGCCGGGGATACGCACGTCTCCGTCCCACTGGCCTTGTCATCAAGGTCATGGTCGATCACAGGCCATTCGTCCGGATTGTGTTCGCTCCCGGATCCGCTGGTCTTGGCATTGTGCTTGCCCGCTCCTCTGTCACCGAAGACGTTGTGCCCACCGGTTCATACGGTTCCGTTCCCTTTCTGACAACTCGTTGGATGCCACGTCCTTCACCTTGAAGGTATTGTCGCCCCGGGTAGGCGCCTATCGGGGTGCCCGGACCGTCTATGGGCCACCAGGTGGCGCCGGATTCCTGAGAATTCGCCTGATTGATGGGGTCCGGGAATACCTTCGGTGGTGCAGTCAGGTCTTTGTACACCCATATGCACCTCCTCTTGTCACCTTCTTTTCCGACTCATACCCCGGTAGCTGGGTTATGGCCGTGTTGACCGTGGTGGAACCACCACCTTGGGTCTTGTCACCCATCCTTGGATGTTCCCATAGCAGTCCCACAGCCATGGTGGCTTAGGCGGACCCGGCCACCTCCTTGAGGCAACCAAGACCATGCACAACAGCCGGCTTGTTGCTGGCCTGGCGCTTGTCACCATCCTTTGTGTTCGGCGCCGCCCCGTTCCTGCCGCCGGTCCACGATCGATGCTCCCCGGTGTCGGTGAGTTTGCAACCCGATCCGCACTACCCCAAACCCACAGATTGCCCACTTGTCCGGGACCCTGGTCGCATCCGAGGAGCAGGTTCCCCCCACACCAGCCCATCACCGAAGTTCGTGTAGGAGGAATCGATATTCACGCAACGATTCCGAACATAGGCCACGTTGGCTACACCAGCTCCAGCGAACATGACCACAGAGCCAAGACCACGGCATACAGGACCTTGATGATATTTGCCCATGAACGGTTCACAACAAGATCTCCTGACTGGATCAGGCGCGAGTCAAGGCTGTCGGATTGCGGACACCGCCGATCAATACCGGATTCACCATGATACCGATTCGGAACACAACGCCATCAGCAAGCCGGAATACCGTGTACCGATGCAGGACAATAGTGGATTATCACAGCTGTTGTTCTGAAAAGCTCCACTTATCAGTCTCGAGCGAACAACGGTCCGGAACGGGGTCAGAAGATATCACGGAGGTGGGGGGGGGGGGGGCAGGGATACCTACCGCGATTCGGTTCTATCCTCTTCACGCAGAACGTCGATGGCGGACTGGAAATCCTCGAGATCAGCGAAATTCTGGTAGACGGATGCGAAACGCAGATAGGCAACCTCGTCAAGTTTGCGCAACGGGGTAAGGATTGCCTTGCCGACCTCCTCCGAATCCACCTGGGCCAACCCTCGCGACCTCAGATCCTCCTCGACCTGCTGGCCCAGCTGCTTAAGGTCAACCTCATCAATGGGCCTGCCCTGGCATGCCTTGCGAACGCCGGAGATGACCTTGTCACGGTCAAAGGGTTCAGCATTCCCGGACCTTTTCATGACCAGAAGGATGGAGGTCTCGACAGTGGTGAACCGGCGCGAGCAGTGCGGGCATTCTCGACGACGCCGAATTGCATGGCCGTCTTCGCTGATACGGGTGTCGACAACCTTCGTATCCGGGTTCTGACAGAAAGGACAGTGCATGCTTTTCATCTTAACGCCAAATCACATCAATAGACCAGACCGACGAAACCCTGGCCGCATTCCCCATATTCATCGGAGGGTGGCACCACCCGGTTCACCCGAAGGCAGAGTCCCGATCAGCCCTGATCGCTCGGAACCAGAAGACGGTCCCCAGCCTGGAGGTTTGGCGTAGAGAGGTTGTTGATCTTCATGATGCGATCGACGTTGGCATTGACGTCCTCACCGGCAGGGGTAATCAAGGCCGCGTAGGTCCAGACACTGTCACCCGGACGCACCGTGTATGACACCACCGCCTGTGGACCAGTACTGGACTCGGCAAACTGTGCGCCTATCCCCAATCCACCAAAGACAAGGGCCAGACCCAGGAGAAAAGCAATCACCTTTCCCCTGGCGTTCAGACGATAGCGACGACCTGAGCTCTGCCGACCGGCGGATCGTCCTTGTGCCGACCAGGAAGAGGCAGCCATCCCGGACCGAAACACGGGAGTCTTCGCTACAGTACTACTGGTCATGACCACACCTCTCTCGAACGTTTGTTCTATCGAACATCTGTTCTCATTGTGGCACACGCCGACCGGTTTGACAACCTCTGTTCGAACATTTGTTTGATTTTCCTCATCTTTCGGGATACACTGTCAGCAGAAACCACAGAGAAGGAGCCCGCCTTGACCACCATCCACCTCAACCAGGAGACTGCGGCGGTTCCCGAATCCGATCAGACACGAACCTTGACCGGGCGCCCCGGGGAGGACCTTGCCCACACCAATCGGAAGGGGGCCACCGAGGTGGAGGAGAGAGAAGGGAAAAAGAACCAGGAGGCTCACACCGACCTGACGGACCGCCAGGAACGCGTCCTCCAAGCCATCCGTGCCCACTTGGAGGAGCAGGGATACGTCCCCTCCTTCCGTGAGATCGGCAGGGATGCCGGGCTGAAGAGCACCTCATCGGTCAAGCACCAGCTTCAGGTCCTGGAAGAGCTGGGATACATCCGGCTCACCGCCAACAAGGGACGCGCCATAGAACTTGTCCAGGAGCAGGAACCAACGGCCAGGATCGTTCCCTTCCCCACATTTGATCAGGATGAGGCCATCGCCAATTCGCATGATGTCCCCCTGGTGGGCAGGATAGCGGCTGGCCAACCAATCCTGGCCGACCAGCACATAGACGATGTCATGCGGCTACCGGAACGGTTGACCGGAACAGGACAACTCTTCATGCTGGAAGTCCACGGCGACTCCATGGTGGATGCCGCCATCTGTGACGGGGACTTCGTGGTGGTACGACAACAGAACCAGGCGGAGAACGGTGAAATCGTTGCCGCCCTCCTGGACGATGAGGCCACCGTCAAGACCTTCCGTCGGGATGGGGACCACATCTGGCTGATCCCCCACAACCCGGCCTACTCCCCCATCGACGGCACCCACGCCACCATCATGGGCAAGGTGGTCACCGTCCTGCGCAAGGTCTGATTCCGCCCATCATCACAGCTCACCTCCCGCCCACCTGGAGGTGAGCTGTGTTTTACCTCCTTACTGGTGCTGCTGGACTCCGGACGGCTGCGCGCCTCACATATCAAGATGTTCACCACTCTGGTCACGATGCCCCAGGGGCTCGATCTGGAAGGTGGTGTGCTCCACGGAAACAGGGAAGTGGGTACGCAGACACTCCTGCATGCTGGTCAGGATGCGTTCACTCTCGGCAGGGGAAGTACCCTCCTTGACCGTGACATGGGCCGACAGCTGTGGCAACCCGCTCGAGACGCTATTGGCGTGGAGGTCATGCACTTCAAGCACACCCGGGACCTGTTCCAGGTGATCCCGTACCTGCTTCATATCCAGCCCCTGCGGGGGTTCCTCCAGAAGCACCCTGAAACTTCGGGAGAGCAGGCCCAGGGCCCGGGGGATGATCAGGATGGCGATGATTCCACCGGCCACTGCGTCGAACCCGTTCCAGCCCGTCAGAAGCATGACCACGGCCGAGACCACCACGGCCACCGACCCCAGGGCATCGTTCATGACCTCCAGGAAGGCCGCCCTCATGTTGAGGTTGTCCTGGTGGCTGGATCCCAGGACGAGGATGGACCCCACGTTGGCGGCCAGCCCCAGGATGCCGAAGAAAAGGAGGAGCCCTATGTCCTCGACCTGGCCATCGCTGCCCCCGAACAGACGCCTACCGGCCTCGAAGAGGGCATAGACACCGACCAGGAGGAGCACTAAGGCACCGCCGGCCGCCGTGATGACCTCCAGCCGTGACCACCCCCAGGTCCGGTTGGCCGTAGGGCGGCGGTCCATAAGGATGGCAGTAACGGTCGAGGCGATGAGGACGGCCATATCGGTCATCATATGACCGGCGTCCACCAGGAGGGCCAGGCTGTGGGTGATGAAGGCTCCGGCGACCTCCGCCATGAAGACGGAACCGGTCAACCCCAGGGTGGTCAGGAGTTGCCTGCGATGCCGGCGTCCGGCTTCACTGGACACCCCAGAATGCTCATAATCTTCGACCATCAGTGGATACCTCCCCGCAATCGATTTGCCCCAGGACCCGACGGGCCATACATCACCAGGCGGCACATCCTGGATGAGAGGTCTTCTCCTCAATGTCGACGCCGAACCACCCGGCTCACATGCGGTGCCATCCTAACATCATGAAAACGGGGTCGGGGAATATCTTCACAAAAGAAATGGGGCATCCGGATTGCTCCCGGATGCCCCCATGCCAGTTCAGGCCCGGACCAGTCAGGCTTCGCCGCGCCCGCAGGACCCGGAGCTCAGAACGAACCGGTCCGGATGGATGCACACAAATTCAGAAACCGAACTTGCCGGCCGTCTCCTTCAGGGTATCGGCGGACCGCTTCAGGGCCGCAAGTTCGCCATCACTGAGCGGGGTGTTGATGTGGGTGTTGACACCCTCGCGGTTGAGGACGCTGGGCACCGACATGCAGACACCCGTGATGCCATGGAAGTCCTCCAGAAGCGAGCTGACCGGCAGAATCCGGTCCGTCCCGTTCATGATGGACTCGATAATGTCGACACCGGACATGGCGATGGCGAAGTTGGTCGCACCCTTGCCTTCGATGATCTGGTAGGCCGCGTTCTTGACCTCCTGGTGGATCTCCTCGCGCTTGGCCGCATCCAGGGGCTGGTGGCCGGGCAGTTCCTTCCAGTCGCACATGGGAACTCCGCCGATGGTGGCGGAGGACCAGAGCGGGACCTCGGAATCGCCATGCTCGCCGGCAATGTAGGCGTGGACGTTCTTCACGTTGACACCGGTCTGCTGGCCGATCAGGTAGCGCAGTCGGGCGGAATCAAGGTTGGTGCCCGAACCGAACATCTGGTTGGCGGGTAGCCCCGACAGGTCCAGGGAGACCCTGGTGACGATATCGACGGGGTTGGTGATGAGCATGAAGATGGCATTGGGGGCGACCTCGACCATCTGCGGGATGATGGACTTCATCATCTCGATGGTGGCGCCGGCCAGGTCGAGGCGCGTCTGCCCCGGCTTCTGCCGGGCACCGGCGGTGATGACCACCATGTCGGCCCCTGAACAGATCTGCGGGTCATCCGACCCGTCAATGGAAACAGTCGGATAGAAGCTGGAGCCGTGCTGCATATCGCGCACCTCCGCCTCCACACGCTGCTTGTTGACATCCTCGAGCACAATCTCGCGTGCAATGCCACGCTGAGCAGCCGAAAATGCCAGGGTGGAGCCCACCGCCCCAGCTCCTACAATCGCAAGCTTGGTTGGCCTGATTGGTGATTCCGCCATAGTTCTTATTGGACCTCTCTTATCGGAACCCGAGAAAGACGGGTTTGCCGCTTTCATTAAACCCACTGTATCCGTAGTATATGACCTTCGGTCATGATTTCCCTATCACAGGCGATTGTACGGGACCTTCACCGCACAGACCAGCCGATCAGAACTTCAGAACAATACCGAGAAAGACTCGAACCGACCAGACCAGCCAAGGTCGCCAACGGTTTCAGTCTATCGACTCCTTCATGAGGGCAGCCGCCAATCCGTCATCCACATCGGCGCTCAGCCCTATTCCGTCAGGTCGGTAGTCCAGGGCGGTCACCCTACCGAATTGTCTGACGCGAGCCAACAAGGACCCGCTGGTATAGGGCAGGAGGGCCTCCACATGGACCTCGGGCCTGGGCAGGAGGGATTCCACCCGCTCACGCAGATCGTCGATACCGATTCCGCTCCGTGCGGAAACCTGGAAGGCATCGGGCTCAAGGTTGGAAAACCTCTCCCGGGTGGCCCGATCAATCAGGTCGACCTTGTTGAAGACCAGGACCCTGGGGATGGACCCCACGCCCTCGATGTCGGCCAGGACCTTGTCGACGGCGCGAATCTGCCCGAAGGGGTCGGGGTGGGAGCCGTCCACCACATGAAGGATCAGATCGGCCTGGGCCACCTCCTCCAGGGTGGATTTGAAGGCCTCGACCAGCTGGGTGGGCAGGCGACGCACGAACCCGACCGTGTCGACGTAGACATAGAGTCGCCCGTCCCTGGCCTTGGTCCGGCGCACGGCCGTATCAAGGGTGGCGAAAAGGGCGTTCTCCACCAGTTCCCGGGACCCGGTCAGCCGGTTGGTCAGGGAGGACTTGCCGGCGTTGGTATACCCCACCACGGCCACGGCCGGCAGGCCGTACCGCTGCCTCGACCCCCTCTTGACCTGTCGGGAGGGGGCCATCTGTGCGATCTGACGCTTCAGGCGGGTGATACGGTGACGAATGACACGGCGATCGGTTTCGATCTTGGTCTCACCGGGGCCTCGTGACCCGATGCCACCGGACTGACCCGCGGCCTGGCCACCGGCCTGACGGGAGAGGGATCCACCCCAACCACGAAGCCTGGGCAGCATGTACTCCAACTGGGCCAGCTCCACCTGGGCCTTGCCCTCCCGACTGGTGGCATGCTGGGCGAAGATGTCGAGGATCAGGGCGGTCCTGTCGACCACCTTGACCTTGGTCATGTCCTCCAGGGCACGTCGCTGGGAGGGGTGGAGGTCATCATCGGTGATGATCGTATCCGCTTCGAGCCTGGCAACGATATCGGCCAACTCCCTGGCCTTGCCCGAACCCACGTAAGTGGCGGGGTCGGGCTTGTCCCGCTGCTGGAGAAGGCCATCCAGGACCTCCGCCCCGGCTGTCTGGGCCAGGGCGGCCAGCTCACGCAGGGATTCCTCGGCTCCCTCCACATGGGTCTGGGCATTCGACCAGACGCCGACCAGAACCACCCGTTCCAGGCGGACCTTCCGGTACTCGACCTCTGTCACATCCCGGAGTTCGCCCAACCCTTCGACGTGCCTGAACTGGCTGCGCCGCTGGCGTTCCTCCCACTCCACCTGTTCACCGGCCGGGGGCGACCCCCCTGCGGACCGGTCGGAAAGGACCTCGGACCGCCCGGCCAGGGGGTCGACGCGTTTCGGACGGGTAGGCGGGGACGGCACCTCCCCCCGAGGCCCGGACGGGTCGGGGTTGGCGGCTTTGCCGGGGTCTGCACCGTCTTCTCTGTGATGGTTCTGGGTCAAAGGCACCTCTGCACACATGGACTATGGAATCCGCCGGGAATCCGGTATAAGCGGAATCACGGCATGGTCTTTATTATCATCGTCTTAGCAGACATTGAAGAAGCCACGGGCTGAACCAGGTAAGAGGCCTTCCGGAAGGGCCGCTGGCGGACAAGGATGAAGACTGGCAGGACGGATGGAACGGACAGGACAGGCATGATGGACAGGAACCAGGGAACCCCCACTGACGAACGGCGGTCGGCCCACCGCGACGAACAGTACTTCACGGCCAGTCCCGCCTCCCCCGACGAACGCAGGACCATCCAGGTCAACCTGGTGGGCCATCAGGTTCCGGTACAGGTCTCCAACGGGGTCTTCTCGGCCAACAGACTGGATCTGGGCACCTCGGTCCTCCTGAAGAAGGTCCCTGCCCCCCCGCAGACCGGGGACTTCCTTGATCTGGGCTGCGGATGGGGCCCGATCGCCCTCAGCATGGGCCTCCTCTCCCCCCAGGCCCGCATATACGCCGTCGATATCAACGAACGGGCCCTGGACCTGACCAGGCGCAACGCCGAATCCAACGGCCTGGGAGGAATCAGGGCGGTCCTGCCCGACCTGCTGCCGGCCGACCTCACCTTTGACCTGATCTGGTCCAACCCGCCCATCCGGGTCGGCAAGGAGGCGCTTCACAAACTCCTGATGGGCTACCTGCCCCGTCTGAATCCCCGGGGCAAGGCCTACCTGGTCGTCCAACGCAACCTGGGTGCGGATTCCCTGATCCCCTGGTTGGCCCGGAGTCTGGGACCCGACTGGACGGTCGGCAAGTTCGCCTCGGCCAAGGGCTACCGAATCATCGAGGCGGGCCGGGCATGAGGTTTCAGTACCCGGCGGAGCTGCCGGTCAGCGCGGCCAAGGATGATATAGCGCAGGCCGTCAGGACCTCACAGGTGGTCATCGTCTCCGGCCAGACCGGGTCGGGCAAGACCACACAGATACCCAAGATCCTCCTGGAGATGGGGCGGGGCACCCACGGTCATCAGATCGTCCACACCCAGCCAAGGCGCATCGCGGCCCGGACCGTGGCCGAACGCATCGCCTCCGAGACCGGGGTGCGGCTGGGGGATGAAATCGGCTACCAGGTCAGGTTCACCGACCGGTCCTCCAAGCGCACCCGCCTGCGTGTGGTGACTGACGGCATCCTCCTGGCCCAGATACAGGGCGATCCCCAGCTGCGGGCCTACGACACAATCATCATCGACGAGGCCCACGAGCGCAGTCTCAACATCGACTTTCTCCTGGGATATCTGACGGCCCTCCTGCCCAGGCGGACGGACCTGAAACTGATCATCACCTCGGCCACCATCGATTCCGTCAAGTTCCGGGACCACTTCGCCAAGGCCCTCCACACCAGGGTGCCGGTCATCGAGGTTTCCGGCCGGACCTACCCGGTCCAGACCCTCTACGAGCCCGCCGGTTCGGCACCCGCCCTGATGCGGTCCGTTCCGGGATTCCCCTCCGGTGGCTTCGACCAGGACGGGGACCGGGACCAGGACGACCTGGATGTGCCCACCGCCGTGGCCAGGGCCTGCGCCGAGCTGGTCATCCACTCAGCCCATGTGGGGGGACCTCGTGACGTCCTGGTCTTCGCTGCCGGCGAGCGTGACATCCGTGAATACGAGACGGCCCTGAGGCACCACTTCGGCCCCCGGACCTCGGACATGCAGCGCTCCGACGCGATTGAGCTGGTCCCCCTCTTCGCCCGGCTCTCAGCCAAGGAGCAGCACCGGGTCTTCGAACACCGCAACCACCAGCGCATCGTCATCGCCACCAACGTGGCGGAAACCTCACTGACCGTGCCCGGCATCCGCTACGTGGTTGACCCGGGACTGGCCAGGATCAGCAGGTACTCCAAGTCGGCCAAGGTACAGCGCCTTCCCATCGAACCCATCTCACAGGCCTCAGCAGACCAGCGGGCCGGGCGCTGCGGGCGTGTGGCCGACGGCATCGCCATCCGCCTGTACAGCAAGGACGATTACGACACCCGCCCCAGGTTCACCGACCCGGAGATCCTGCGCACCTCCCTGGGTGCGGTGGTCCTCCACATGCTCTCGGTGGGCGTGGCGCGGACGGCCGAGGACGTGACAGGGTTCGGTTTCATCGATCCACCGGACACCCGGGCCGTGACCGATGGCTTCAACGAGCTGACCGAGCTCCAGGCCGTGGCCCGCCACCGCGGGGAGGTCAGACTGACCCCCCTGGGCAGGAAACTGGCCAGGATCCCCATCGATATCCGCCTGGGCAGGATGATCCTCCAGGCCGGTCAGGACGCCACCCCGGACACCCTGGCGGCCGTGCTGGTGGTCGTGGCCTTCCTCTCCCTCCAGGACCCCCGCGAGCGCCCCGAGGAGAAGCGGGAGGAGGCCGACCGTCTCCACGCCCGGTACGACGATCCGTCCAGCGACTTCCTGACGGCCCTGAACATCTGGCACCGCTTCTTCCCCGGGGGGAAGCAACCCTCCAACTCCGTCCTGCGCAAAGCCTGTAAGCAGGAGTTCATGAGTTTCCTGCGGATGCGGCAATGGCACGACCTCTACCAGCAGCTGGTCCAGATGTGTCAGGGAGGGCACATGAGAGTGGGCACCCCCAAGCCGGTCAAGGGGCCCGACAAGGAAATACTCGAACTCCCCTTGGCCCAGCAAGCCGCACACGCCCTGGTCTCCTCCTGGGACGACCAGGGAATCCACCGGGCCATGCTCTCCGGTCTCCTGTCCAGCATGGGGATGCAGATCATCCACGAGCCCAAGGCATCGGACTTCACCGGACTCAAGGGGGCAGCCAGGGCCAAGGCCATGAAGCGAGCGCAGAAACGGTCCAAGAACGAATACCGGGGGGCCCGGGGGACCCATTTCGCCATCTTCCCCGGGTCGGCCGTCTCCAAGAGCACCCCCGCCTGGATCATGTCGGCCGAACTGGTCGAGACCTCCCGTCTCTGGGCAAGGTACTGTGCGGCGATAGACCCGGCCTGGGCCGAACCCCTGGCACGTTCACTGACACGGACCACCTATGCGGAACCCCACTGGTCGGCCTCACGCGGGTCGGCCGTGGCCTCCTCCAAGGTCCTCCTTTACGGGCTGCCCATCGTTCAGGACCGTACCGTTCAATGGGGGTCCATCAACCCCACCCAGGCCCGTGAGTTCCTGGTACGCCAGGGCCTGGTCGAGGGCGACATACGCCAGCACTTCCCCCATGATGGCTTCATCCAGGCCAACCGGGACATCCTCCGGGAGGCCGACGACCAGACCAGCCGCACCCGCCGTGTGGCCGAGAGCGTCAACGAGGAGGACCTGGCCGACTTCTACTTCGAGCGGCTGCCCAGGGAGGCCACCTCGCTGGCGGCCCTGAGCAACTGGTGGCGGCACAACCGCGACAGGAACCCCCACCTCCTGGACTTCGACCCGGGCCAGGTGGAACGACTCACCCAGGACGAGGGGGGGTATCACCCCGGCGACTACCCCGACCACTGGCACACCCTGGGCAGGGACGGGAGCGAATTGGACCTCCCCCTGACCTACGTCTACGACCCCAGAGACCCCAACGACGGGGTCACCGTCCATATACCGGTCGGGGCACTCTCACGCCTGAATCCGCAGGAGTTCACCTGGAACGTGCCGGGACTCCTGGATGATTTGATCGTCTCCACCATCAAGTCCCTCCCCAAGACCCTGCGGGTCCAGTTCGTCCCCGCCCCCGACACGGCCAGGGCCATCCGGCGGTGGATAGACGGACACTACCCCACCCTCCCCGGCGGGGACCCGGATCAGCAGGGCCAGGAGGCCGTCTATGGGTCTGCCGGCAACTCCGGAGGCGACGCCGCCGGGGGCCACCGGCCGATAGACCAGGAGCCGCCCGAAGGCGCCTGGCCCGACTTCAACCATGTCTTCACCGCCGCCGCCATCGACGTGGTCGGCGCACAGATCCATCCCGAGGTCTTCGACCAGGCCCAAGAGGACCGGCTTCCCTCCTACCTGCGGATGACCTTCCAGGTCGAGGAGGGAACCAGACGCAGGCGCCATCCCGACAAGGGTGGTCGATCAGGTCCAGGCGGACTCAAGGTCCTGGGGCAGTCCAAGTCCCTGGCCGAACTCCAGTCCCGTCTTGCCGGTCAAGCCAGGGAATCCGCCCGGAACGTGGTGGGGCGCAAGGCCTCCCAGGCCGCCAAGGAGGGCCAGGTGGTCAAGCGGGCCGACCTCCTCCACAAGGCAGGTGCCACGACCGTTCCCCGGAAGGACATGATCTGGCAGGCCGCCCTGGAGAAGCTTGAACTACCGGCCCAGCGCATATCCTCGCGCTGGCTGAGCCGCGAATCCCTGATGCTGGCATCGGCCCCCTACCCCGGCACGGAGGCCCTGGCCAAGGACCTCCAGCTGGCGGCCGTCAAACGCCTGATCCCCGAAACCGGGGCCATCACCGATGACCGCATCCTCCAGGAGACGGTGGCCGGGCTGGGTCAGGTCTTCGAGGACACCGTCTACCAGGTGGCCAAGGATGTGATCGCCATCCTCCAGCGCTACGCCGAGGTCGACAAGGCCGTCTCCGGACCGGCCGACCTCCCCCTCCTCTCCGTCCTGCAGTGGATCCGCCAGCATGCATCATCCCTGGTGGCCAAGGGGTTCATCGGGGCAGATCCACCCTATGCGCTTCCCCGCCTCCAGACCTACCTCCATGCAGACCTGATGCGCCTGGGAAAGGCCCGGCGGGACAAGGACCGGGATGTACGCTGGGCCTGGCAGGCCCAGACCGCTCAGGATAAGGTGGACAACGCCCTGAAGGCGGCGTCGGCCCTGCCCAACGGCCCCGCCCGCGAGGCGGCCATGGACAGGGCCCAGGAGGCCAGGTGGATGCTGGAGGAGTACTACGTCTCCATCTGGGCCCAGGAACTGGGCACGGCAACACCCGTGAGTCTGCAACGCATCGAGAAGATCCTGGAGGCCTGAACCATGGGAAAGACAAGGAAGAGGCGGTCCGCCGGAGCAGGCCTGACCCGGGCCTGGAAACGGATGGACACGACCCACCGTATCGAGACCGTGGCCGCCGCCCTGATGGCCCTGGTGCTGGTGGTCGCCCTGATCATCGTCTCGGCGCGCTTCATCTCATACCGCCGACTGGTGGACAGGACCCGGGAGCATCAGAACGAGACAGCCCGTCAGTACGAGTTCAACCCGGGCAGGATCATCACCGACCGGCGTTTCCATGACACCACCGGCATGAACGCCGAGGATGTCCAGTCCTTCTTGGACCGGAAAGGGGCCTCATGCACCGGCGACTCCTGCCTGAGGACCATGAAGGTGGACACCCCCAGCCCCAAGGGCGATGGGCTCTGCGATCCCTACCAGGGAGGGAAGGGCCAGACCGCGGCCCAGATCATCGACGGATCGGCCAGGGCCTGCGGCATCAGCCAGAAGGTCCTCCTGACCATGCTCCAGAAAGAGCAGCACCTGGTCACGGCCAAGAATCCGGACCCCACCCAGATCCGGTCGGCCATGGGGCTCTCCTGCCCCGATGACGCCGCCTGCGACGCCAAGTATGCCGGGTTCTTCAACCAGGTCTACGGAGCAGCCAAGCGGTACAGGTATTATGAGACCCACCGGTCCGACTACCGGTTCCGGACCGGGGCCATCAACCAGGTCAGGTTCAGCCCCGATGCCTCCTGCGGCACCGCCGATGTCTACATCGAGAACGATGCCACTGCCCTGCTTTACATCTACACACCCTATCAGCCCAACACCGCGGCCCTGGCGGCCGGCGACGGGGAGGGCGACTCCTGCTCCAGCTATGGCAACAGGAATTTCGTCATCATCTATGACTCCTGGTTCGGCCGGGCCGATAGATAGACCCAACCGCCTGACGCGGCAGAGCCGTTTCCCCGGAGATGATGCCACCACCGGCCCGCGGGGTGTAGCTCCATCCCCACTGGTCGGCGGACACGCTTACAGGCGGGGCAGGTAGTACTCCAGTTCGTAGGGGGTGACCTGGCGGCTGTAGCTGTTCCACTCCTTGTGCTTGTTGCGCAGGAAGTACTCGAAGGTGTGCTCGCCCAGGACGTCGGCCACGAAGTCCGACTTCTCCATCAGCCTCAGGGCGGAATCCAGGGAGTCGGGCAGGGGGGCGATGCCCATGGCCTGACGCTCCGAATCGGTCAGCTCCCAGACGTCATCGCTGGTGGGCTCGCCCAGGGTCATCTTCTGCTCGATTCCGTCCAGTCCGGCGGCCAGGAGGACGGAATAGGCCAAATAGGGGTTGGCCCCAGGATCCAGTCCACGGAACTCCATCCGGGCCGAGTTCCCCTTGCCGGGCTTGTACTGGGGAATTCTCAGGAGGGCGGAACGGTTGTTGTGCCCCCAGCACACGTAACTGGGCGCCTCCGCCCCTCCCCAGAGCCGCTTGTATGAGTTGACGTACTGGTCGGTCACCGCGCAGATCTCAGCGGCGTGGGCCAGGATGCCGGCCGCGAACTGGCGGGCGGTCTGAGACATATTGAACTCCTGGCCCACCTCATAGAAGGCGTTGCTGTCGCCCTCGAAGAGGCTCAGATGGGTGTGCATGCCGGAGCCGGGCTGGTCGGTGAAGGGCTTGGGCATGAAGCTGGCATAGATCCCCCGCTCCAGGGAGATCTCCTTGACCACCGTCCGGAAGGTCATGATGTTATCGGCCGTAGTCAGGGCATCGGCGTAACGCAGGTCGATCTCGTTCTGACCGGGGCCGGCCTCGTGGTGGGAGTACTCCACCGAGATGCCCATCTGCTCCAGCATGTTTACGCAGGCCCTGCGGAAGTCCATCCCCGGGCTGCGGGGCACGTGGTCGAAGTAGCCGCCCTCGTCAATCGGCACCGGGGGCTTCGACCAGTCCTCCTGGTTTTCGAAGAGATAGAATTCGATCTCAGGATGGGTGTAGAAGATGAATCCCTTATCCTTGGCGCGGGCCAGGGCTCGCTTCAGTACGTGCCTGGGATCCCCGCTGCTGGGCTCACCATCCGGGGTGAGCACATCGCAGAAGATCCTGGCCGTACCCTGGGGTCCCCCCCGCCAGGGCAGGATCTGGAAGGTGGATGGGTCCGGTCTGACGATCATGTCATCCTCGGAGACCCGGGTCATGCCTTCGATGGCGGACCCATCGAAGCCCAGGCCCTCCTCGAAGGCCACCTCCAGCTCGGCCGGCGCGATGGCCACCGATTTCAGGGTACCCAGAACGTCCGTGAACCAAAGCCGTATGAACCGAACATCGCGCTCCTCGACAGTGCGCAGCGCAAATTCCTCTTGCTTATCCATAGAGCTCATGTTCCCATTCCTATATTTCGCAGTCTTGCTTATTGCGTTAACAATGCCCGGAGACCAGGTCCAGGGCCTGACCCAGGGTGAAGGCCCCCTCGTAGAGGGACTTGCCAAGGATGGCGCTGTCCACCCCACGGTCGCTCAGGCCGGCGATGGCCTCCAGGTCGGCCAGGCTGGATATGCCGCCCGAGGCGGTCACCCTGGCGGAGGTCCGGTCGGCCACCTGGCCCAGGAGGTCCAGATTGGGGCCGGTCATCATCCCGTCACGGGTCACGTCGGTGACCACGTACCGGCCGCACCCGTCCTGGTCCAGGCGTTCCATGGTTTCGAAGAGGTCACCGCCCTTCCGGGTCCAACCCCGGGCGGCCAAGGTGTGCCCGCGCACGTCCAGACCCACGCAGACCTTCTCCCCGAACCGTTCCAGGACCCGACCGGTCCACTCCGGATCCTCCAGGGCGGCCGTGCCGATGTTGACCCGAGTGGCGCCGGCGTCCAGGGCGGCCTCCAGACTGGCATCGTCACGGATGCCGCCACTGAGTTCCACCTTGACCCTGTCGCCCAACTCATTGACCAGGGCGGTCAGCTTGTCGCGGTTGTCACCAGTGCCGAAGGCCGCATCCAGGTCGACCAGGTGGAGCCATTCGGCACCCTGGTCCGCCCAGGCCTTGGCGGCATCGGCAGGTTCCCCGTAGACCTTCTCGGAGCCGGAGACCCCCTGCCTGAGCCGGACCGCCTTCCCGTCGCGGACATCTACCGCCGGTAGGAGCGTCAGCATCTCATTCACCTCTCTCGGATGGGAGTCCGGAAGCCCCGGAAAGGGTCCGTATCCAGTTGGTCAGCAATCGTGCGCCGGCCTGGGCCGACTTCTCGGGATGGAACTGGGTGGCGCTCAGGGGTCCGCATTCGTATGCGGCCACGAACCTGCTGCGCCCGTAGGCCGTCCAGGTGACCAGCGGTTCGCCGGCAGTCAGGTCTTGCGGGGCCTTGGCCGACTTCGCCCCTGATTCGGCCTCCCGGTCTTCCTGGAGCACCGGCAGACGGAGGGGAAAATCAGGCTCCGCCCCCCTCTCCGCTCGAGTATCCAGGACGGCCATGGCCGCATAGGAATGGACGAAGTAGAAGCTCTGGTCTTCGACCCCCGCCAGGAGTTTCGACCCCTGAGCCACCTGGACCTGGTCCCATCCCATGTGAGGGACCACATCGGCATCCAGCCTGGAGACCCGACCAGGAATCAGTCCCAGGCCCGGTTCGCTCCGACCGTCCTCGTCACCGGACTGGAACATGACCTGGAGACCTACGCAGACCCCCAGAACCGGCAGCCCCCGGGCCACCCGACCACGGATGACCCTGTCGCCGCCGACGGCGCGCAATCCCGCCATGCAGGCCCCATAGGCACCCACTCCGGGAATGACCAGGCCATCGACCTGCATGGCCAGGTCCGGGTCGGCGCTGAGTTCCACATCGACGCCAAGCTGGGAGAGGGCATGGACCATGGATCTGACATTGCCGAACCCATAATCAAGCACCTGTATCCTGGTCATGACCCTCCTTGCAGGTTGTGTCCTGAACCTCTACTCGACGCGACCCTTCCGGGCCGAACCGCCTGTTCCGAATCTGGTGTGCGCGGCGATGATGCCCATGGCCTTCTCGCGGTTGTAGTCGCCTGAGTCGAACATCGTGGCCCCGTCCTCGCGCAGCCCGTCCACCGTGATGGTCCCGATCATCAGGTCCTCCACGAAGTCGGGCGTGGAGGCAAAGAGCATGGGAGGCGCAAAGGTCTGCCCGGACTGACCGTTGATCCAGAGGGTCACCTCGAGCTTGTCTGCCCTGTTGACGGCCAGGATGGCGCTGAGCCCGGAAACAACCGTTGTCAGGTCGCGGATGGCTGTCTCGGGCCCGTCCCCGTCCAGGTTGCGCAGAACGGCCACGGCACCCTCACGGGCCTGGATGCACCAGGCGGAAATGTCAGAAAGCTGGCAGAAGGCAGCCAGAAGTTCGGCCGAGGCCAGACGGGTCACCATGACGGCCGCCTTGGCCCGGTTACCGATCAGACCCTCAAGTTCCTGATCAAAGTCGGAGGACGCCCCTTCAGCCTCCCTCAGCCCCGCCGCGGACCCGTCGGCGGACTCGGGATGCGTGGCGGGATCAGGTTGCGTCCCATCCCCGGAATCCTCATTGGAGTCCCCGCTGCCCTGGCCCTGGTCCTCGCTGAACTCGGCCTCGAAACCGGCCATGGCCTGTTCGATCTCCTCGTCGCTCAGATGATGGCCCGAATCCGGCAGACCCTCGTTCCTCCGGTCCTTGTTCTCGTCGGCACTCATAGCGACCCCTTGGTGCTGGGAATGCCCTCCACCCTGGGATCGGGCTCGACCGCGAAGCGCAGGGCCCGGGCCAGGGCCTTGAACTCGGCCTCGGCGATGTGGTGGGGGTCCCGCCCGGCCAGGAGGGTCAGGTGGAGGCAGATGCCGGCGTGCATGGCGATGGACTCCATGACATGCCTGACCAGGGAACCGGTGAAATGCCCGCCGATCATGGCGTATTCGAATCCCTGGGGTTCCCCGGTGCACACCGCGTAGGGCCTGCCGGAGATGTCGACCACGGCACGGGCCAGGGCCTCATCCAGGGGGACGGTGGCATCGGCGAACCGCCTGATGCCACGCTTGTCGCCGAGGGCCCGGGCCAGGGCCTCACCGAAGACGATGGCCACATCCTCGACCGTGTGGTGGACATCGATCGGGGTGTCCCCGCTGGCCTCGATGGTCAGGTCGATCAGTGAGTGCCTGCCCAGGGCCGTCATCATGTGGTCATAAAAGGGAACCGAAGTATCGATATCGGTCACCCCGGTACCGTCCAGGTCCAGGCTCAGACTCACCTTGGATTCGCTGGTCTGGCGGGTGATGGTGGCTGTTCTGCCTGCCATGTTGCTCCTCTGCTTTCTGCCGTGCGCACCGGCCCATCCCACGGACCCCATCGGCCCCTTCAGGGCCTGGCCCCATCCGGTCGTCAGGCGCGACGTCTAGACCACAGCATAGCCGTGCCGCTGGTCCACCACCCCCTACGACCCTTCCAGGACCCCGACCAGGGTCTGGCGGAACCGTTCCATCTCAGCGTCAGTGCCCATGCAGACACGCAGATAGCCCTCGGGGCCAACGGCCCGGATCAGCACACCCTGGTCCTTCATGGCCTCGAAGATGGCATCTCGGTCCGGGAAGGTGCCGAAGAGGATGAAATTGGATGCCGATGGCACCACGGTCAGTGGTCGACCATGGTACTCCTGACCGGCCAGCCACTCGGCGGTCGCCCGGCGGGCCCTGCGGAGCTGGTCCACCCGGGCCAGCTGGAGGTCCGTGTGCTCCAGGGCAGCCAGGGCGGCGGCCTGGGTGAGGGCACTCAGATGGTAGGGCATCCGGACGATGCGGACGGCATCGATGATTTCCCTTGATGCCGCAAGGTACCCCACTCTGGCACCGGCGAAGGCAAAGGCCTTGGACATGGTCCGGCTGACCGCCAGGTGGTCGTATCGACCGATCAGGCTGACCGCGGAGGGGGTGCCCGGATCGCGGAACTCGATATAGGCCTCGTCCACCACCACGATGGGCCGGGCCTGTGGACCGGCTCCCGCCACCCGGATCTGGGAGCAGACCTCCAGGAGCCTGGTCAGATTCTCCATGGGGAGGGGGGTTCCGGTGGGATTGTTGGGGCTGGTGACCAGAACCATGGCGGGGCCCAGTGCCTTGATTCGTTCGATGGTGGTGTCCATGTCCAGGCTGAAATCAGACAGCCGGTGGGCCAGCTCCCAGTTGGTGAAGGTGTCCCTGGCGTACTCGGGGTACATGGAGTAGGTCGGATCGCAGCCCAGTACGGTCCTGCCCGGGCCCCCGAAGGCCTGGAAGAGCTGGAGCATGATCTCGTTGGATCCGTTGGCCGCCCAGACCTGCTCAGGCCCCAGGCAGGCCCGGGACTCCCCCTTCAGGTAGTCCGCCAAGGCCCGGCGCAGGTCCTCGTGCTCCCTGTCCGGGTATCGGTTGAGGCCGGGCGCGACCTTGCGGACGCGCCTGCAGATGGCCTCGACCACCTCCGGGTCCAGGGGATAGGGGTTCTCGTTGACGTTCAGACAGACGGGAACATCAAGCTGGGGAGCACCATAGGGCTCCTCCCCGACCAGGTCCGAGCGGAGGGGCAGATCGGCGGGGATGGCACTCACCGCAGACCGGCCTTCTCTTCATTGGACTCCAGGTCGGCCTTGTCGTAGGGGTCATTCAGGAACCTGCTCAGGATGCACTCACCGTGGGCAGGCAGGTCCTCGGAGACAGCGAAATCGTTGATCTTGGCCGCTATGGGCTTGAGTCCCTCCCTGTCGTACTCGATGACCTCCACGGGCTTCATGAAGGTGTGGACGCCCAGGGCCACGTCGAACCGGGCCGTGCCGCCCGTGGGCAGGACGTGGTTGGACCCGGACATGTAGTCGCCCAGGGGCACCGGGGAGTAAGGACCGCGGAAGATGGCGCCGGCGTTGCGGATACGGTCGATGACCGGGTCGGGGTCGGCCGTCTGGATCTCCAGGTGCTCGGCGGCGTAGGCGTTGGCCACCGCGATGGACTGGTCGATCCCGTCGGTCAGGATGATTCTCGACTGGCTGCCGCCCAGGGAGGTACGAACCCGCTCGGCGTGCTCGGTCCGTGGCACCCTGTGCCCCAGGGCCTCCTGGACCCCCTGGGCCAGGTCCGGGCTGTCGGTGATCAGGACCGACCCGGCCAGCTCATCGTGCTCGGCCTGACCGATCAGGTCGGCCGCCACCCATTCGGGGTTGGCCTGGCCGTCGGCAAGGATGGCGATCTCGGTGGGTCCTGCCACCGCATCGATGCCCACCATGCCGGAGACCATCTGCTTGGCCGTGGCCACGAAGATGTTGCCCGGGCCGGTGATCTTATCGACCGGATCGCAGAGAATCTCCCCATCCTGGGGTTCGGAGCCCTTGGCCCCATAGGCGAACATGGCCACGGCCTGGGCCCCGCCCACGGCGTAGACCTCGTCCACACCCAGGATGGCGCAGGTGGCCAGGATGATCGCCGCCGGAAGACCACGGGGGTCATCGGAAGAGGGAGGCGTGGCCACGGCCAGGGAGTCGACACCGGCCACCTGGGCAGGCACCGCATTCATGATGACCGATGAGGGATAGAGGGCCTTGCCACCAGGCACATAAAGTCCGACCCGCTCCACCGGGATCCACCGCTCGCTGACCCTGGCACCGGGGGCCAGGTCGGTGGCCATGGGTTCGGGCACCTGGGTGGTGCAGACCTTGCGAATGCGGGCGACGGACTCCTCGATGGCATCCCTGACCCTGGGGTCCAGCCCCTCCAGGGCCTCCTGCATGGCCGAGGCGGGCACTCTCAGATCATGGGGACGCACATGGTCGAACTTCTCCTCCAGATCACGCAGGGCGGCGGCGCCCCGCTTACGTACCTGGTCCAGTATGGGCTGCACCTGGCTGCCGGCCTCGCGGGTGCCCATATCGGCCCTGGGCATGGCGGCGAGGAGTTGGGCGCGGGACATGCTCTTCCCACGCAGGTCCATGGTTCTCATCATGAGGTTTGACATACCTCGATGGTAGTGAACTTTTGTGTCACCAACACGGGTGATTCGTCACCATCCCATATGGTGAGACGGTTCGGGGGTAAAACCTAGGCGGACGGCAGGCAGGAGGGCCCGAAGACCGACTTGATCTCAGCCAGCATGGAGGTGTCGTGGGTGGTCCGGAACCCATCCCCGAAGGTCAGCATGCGCACGTTGCCCTTGTCGTCGGTCACGGCCAGTCTGACCTGACAGTACCCGGGATGGGTCTTCAGAATCTGGGCCAGCCGTTGCATCCGTCCACGGTCCAGGGCGGTCCGCGGCAGCGTGATGGTCAGGGGCCTCTCGTCGGCCGACTCCAGCATGGGGACCTCCATGTCGGTGACACGCAGGCTGGTCGCCTCGTCACGCAACTCCACCTGCCCCCGTACCCGGATGATCGAGTCCAGGGAGAGGTCATCGGCGTTGGCTTCGTATACTTTTCCGAAGAACATGCACTGTATCGAGGATTCCAGATCCTCGATGGTGATGATGGCCCAGGGGTTCCCTTTCTTGGAGACGCGCCTGTCGACCGCCGTGACCATACCGGCCAGGGTCACGGTCTGGTTGCCCATGGTGTTGGCCCGATTGAGCAGCTGGGCGATCGACATGTCCCTCATTCCGGCCAGGACAGAGGTCATCCCGCTCAGGGGATGGTCGGAGACATAGAGCCCCAGCATCTGCCGCTCGAAGTTGAGCTTGGTCGACTTGTCCCACTCATCAATATCGGGGACGGTGACCTGGGCGTCTCCCAGGGCATCGGACTCGTCCTCTCCGTCACCGGTCTCGGCGAAGAGGTCGAACTGTCCTTCGGCCTGTTTGCGCTTGATGGGCATGACCTGGTAGATGGCCTCGTCATGGATCTGGAAGAGGGCCCTCCTGTTGGGGTCGATGCCGTCGAAGGCACCCCCCTTGATCAAGGATTCCACGGTCCGCTTGTTGAGGACGTCCATGGGTGCCCGCTTGACGAAGTCGATGAAGTTGATGTACTTGCCCCGGGGGCCGGACCGCTCCTTGACGATCTCCTCGACCGCCTTGGCACCCACATTGCGGACGGCCGCCAGGCCGAAGCGGACCACGTCGCCGACAGCGGAGTACTCCGCCACGGACTCGTTGATGTCCGGCGGCAGAATCTGGATACCCATCCTCCGGGCCTCACCCAGGTAGAGGGCGGTCTTGTCCTTGTTGGTTCGCTCGTTCTCCAGGAGGGCGGCCATGAACTCCACCGGGTAATGGGTCTTCAGGTAGGCGGTCCAGTATGCGATCAGGGCGTAGGCCGCGGAGTGGGCCTTGTTGAAGGCATACCCAGAGAAGGGTACCAGGACGTCCCAGACGGCCTGAGCCGCCTCCCGGGAGTAACCATGCTCCTTCATCCCCTCGAAGAAGGGAACCTGCTCCTTGGCCAGGACCTCGGGCTTCTTCTTGCCCATGGCTCGGCGGAGCACGTCCGCCCTGCCCAGGGAATAGCCCGCCAGGATTCGCGCCGCGGACTGGACCTGCTCCTGGTAGACGATCAGACCGTAAGTCTCGTCCAGCACGGTCTTGAGGGGCTCGGCCACCTCGGGGTGGATGGGTTCGATCTTCTGCAGGCCATTCTTGCGCTTGGCATAGTTGATGTGGGAATTCATATCCATGGGCCCCGGCCGGTAGAGGGCGATCAGGGCGGATATGTCGTTGAAGTTATCGGGCTTGAGCATCCTCAGGAGGGAACGCATCCCATCGCCATCGAGCTGGAAGACACCCAGGGTGTCGCCCCTGGCCAGGAGCTCGTAGGTCTCCTTGTCGTCCAGGGGGACCTTTTCGATGCTGATCGGGTCCTTCCCGTTCCGTTCGATGTTGTTGATCGTATCCCTGATGACCGAAAGGTTGGACAGCCCCAGGAAGTCCATCTTGACCAGGCCCAGGGTTTCGCAGGTATGGTATTCGAAGGTGGTGGTCACCGTACCGTCGTTGCGCTCCATCAGGGGCGAGGTGTCGGTGATGGGGTTGGATGCCATGATGGTGGCGCAGGCGTGCACACCGGTCTGGCGGATGATCCCCTCGATGCCCTTGGCCTCCTCGGT
Organism: Bifidobacterium indicum; assembly: GCF_036987015.1. NCBI lineage: Bacteria > Bacillati > Actinomycetota > Actinomycetes > Bifidobacteriales > Bifidobacteriaceae > Bifidobacterium > Bifidobacterium indicum. Next base: position 66,657 of record NZ_BTXM01000001.1, on the reverse strand, counting down.
GATACGCTTCACGTCCGGGTTGGTCTCGTAGAGGTCGCGGAACTCCTTGGCCTCGGCGAACCGCTTGGAGGTGGGGTCGAAGATCTCCTTCAGGCTCATGTCCTTCCCGTTGGCGGAGGGGGGCAGGGCCTTGGTCACCTGGTCGCCCATGGCATACTCGTAGTCCATGATCCTGGCAGAGTCCTTCAAGGCCTGCTTGGTCTTGATGGTGCCGTAGGTGACGCACTGGGCCACCTTGTCCGAGCCATACTTGTCGGCTACATATTCCAGGACCTTGGCCCTGCCGTCGGGGTCGAAATCGATATCGATATCAGGCAGGGAGACACGTTCCGGATTGAGGAAGCGTTCGAAGATAAGGCCGTGCTTCAGAGGATCCAGCTCCGTGATCCCCATGGCATAGGCAACCATGGAACCTGCGGCGGAACCGCGGCCCGGCCCCACCATGACCCCATGGTGCTTGGCCCAGTTGATGTAGTCGGAGACCACCAGGAAGTAGCCGGTGAACTGCATCTGGCAGATCACACCGCACTCGTAGTCGGCCTGGTGGGAAACCTCCTCGGGGATCCCATCCGGATACCGGTTTTTCAGCCCCTCGTCCACTTTCCTCAGGAAGAGGGAGGTCTCGTCCCACCCCTCGGGGCAGTCGAACCGGGGCATGAAGGCCCCGTCCTCATGGTCGTCGAACATGACGTTGCAACGTTCGGCGATCTCCAGGGTGTTGTCGCAGGCTTCGGGGAAGTCCTTGAAGATCCGACGCATCTCCTCGGCTGAGCGGATGTAGTAACCGGAGCCGCCGAACTTGAACCGTCCGGGGTCGGTCAGTCGGGAACCGGAGTTGATGCAGAGCAGGGCATCCTGGGCCGAGGCATCCTCCTCACGAACATAGTGGGAGTCGTTGGTGGCCACCAGGGGGGCACCCAGCCGCTTGGCGATCTCCAGAAGGTCCTTGGTCACCCGGCGCTCGATCTCCAGACCGTGGTCCATCAGCTCGACGTAGTAGTTCTCCTTGCCGAAGATGTCCTGGAACTCCCCCGCCGCCCTCAAGGCCTCGTCGAACTGGCCCAGGCGCAACCGGGTCTGGACGATTCCCGAGGGGCAGCCGGTCGTGGCAATGACGCCCTGATGGTAGGTGGACAGGAGGTCCTTGTCCATACGGGGCCACTTGCCCACCAAACCCTCCAGGTTGGCCACCGATGAGGCCTTGATCAGGTTGACCAGCCCCTGGTCGTCACTGGCCAGGAGGGTCATATGGGTGATGAAACCGCCGCCGGAGACGTCATCGGAACGCTGCTCCTCGGTGCCCCAGTGGACCCTGGTCTTGTCCTGACGGGCCGTTTCGGGGGTCACGTAGGCCTCGATGCCGATGATGGGTTTGATACCCGCATCCACGGCTGTCCGCCACATCTCATAGGCACCGTGCATGTTGCCATGGTCCGTGATGGCCACGGCAGGCTGGCCCTGGGCCTTGACCTCGGAAACCAGATCGGGGATCTTTGAAGCCCCATCCAGGGTGGAATAGTGGGTATGGGTATGCAGGTGGACGAAGTTCGACTGGGAAGAGGACATACACTCCAATCTAGCCGTCGCCCTGGCCGAATCGCCGCAGTCAGCTCCCTGCGTATACAGGTTGCCACCGGGGCCCGTCAGTCCTTGCGCTGGAGGCTTTCCTCCCGTTCTCGGTCCAGGGCCCGGCGTAGGTCGGCCGGGTAGGAGGAGACCACCTTGGTCCAGATGTGGGTGCGTGGATGTCGGAATTCCAAGCGCATGGCGTGAAGCCACTGCCTGGTCAGGCCAAGACGTCCGGCCAGGTCGGGATTGGCCCCATACATGTGGTCACCGACCAGCGGATGGCCGATGGATGAGAAGTGGACCCTGATCTGGTGGGTCCTGCCGGTCTCCAGGTTCACACTGACCAGGGTGCTGGAGCCGAAGCGCTCCATGACATCCCAGTGGGTGATGGCCTCCTTGCCGACCGGGGTGACCATGAAGCGGAAATCGGAGACCCTGGCCCGCCCGATCGGAGCCTCGATCGTCGCCTTGTCCTGGACCAGGTTGCCCTGGACCAGGGCGTGATAGATCTTGACCACCTCGTGGTGGGCGAACTGCCGGCGCATCTCCTTGTAGGCCAGGTCGGACTTGCAGACCAGCATGAGGCCGCTGGTACCCGCATCCAAACGGGAGACGATGCCCTGGCGATCCTGGGCCCCCATGGAGGTGATGTGGGTCCCCCGGTGGAGGAGGCTGCCCAGGACGGTCGGTCCGGTCCACCCCACCGAAGGGTGGGCGGCCACACCGACCGGCTTGTCGACGACGACCACGTCCTCGTCCTCATAGACCACGGGCATGTCATCGGCCACCGGTTCCACCTCGTCAACGGGATCGGGCTGGTCCAGCTCGATCAGATCCCCGCTGAGCAGGGTGGAGGACTTGGTCACCTTCCGGCCCATGATCCGCACCTGGCCGCCGACGATGAGTTCCGAAGCCTTGGCACGGGACATGCCCAGCATCTTGGACAGGGCCATGTCCAGACGTTTGCCCACCAGGGCATCAGGGGCCGGCAGGAGCTTGGTCACAGTGCAGCTCCCCCGTGCTCCTCCCCAGCCGTCGTGTCGGCATCGGATTGCCTGGCAACGGCGACGGGGTTGAACCGCACTTCGGCCAGGATCAACAGGACGATGACCAGACCGGCCACGGTGAGATAGATGTCGGCGATATTGCCGACCGACCACCCGTAATCCAGGAAGTCGACCACCTTCCCGTTCAGGAAGCCGTCGGCATAGGCCACCCTGTCGATCAGGTTCCCCGCAGCCCCGGAGAAAGCCAGGGAGAGGGCCAGGGTCCAGGCCATGGATGTCGTTTTCAGAGCCAGGACGATGATGACCAGGCAGGCCACGACGGCGATGATCGAGATGACCCAGGTGGCCCGGGAACCCAGCCCCAGGGAGGCCCCTGGGTTACGCAGGAGTCTCAGGGTGACGAGGGAGCCCAGAAAGGGGTGGGTGGCACCATCGGCCAGGACGATCCGCGCCAGGGCCTTGCTGACCTGGTCCAGGCCGATGGCCACTGCCGCCAGGCATGCAAAGACGGCCACGCGCTGGCGCAGCCGTCTGGATACGTGTCGTGAAGAGTTCACAGCCGGATGCTCAGTTGTTGTCCCCGGTGTTCTTCTCCATGGACTGGAAATTGCTGGTATCCGAAATCTGGTTGACCAGCTGGTTCAGGAACTCGGTCAGCTTGCTGCGGTATCCGGCCTCGAACTGCTTGAGTCCCTGGATGTTGTCCTCGAGCACCTTGGACTGCTCGACCAGCTTGCTCTTGACCTCTGCCGCATAGCGATCGGCACCGTCACGGGTGTTCTTGTCATACTCCTGGGCCCTGGTCTGTACCTGGGTCTCGTACTCGTCGGCCTGGTCGTGCTGGTTCTTGGAGTAGGTATCCGCATCCGAACGGGTCTTGACCGAGTACTCGTCAGCCTGGGAACGCACGCGCTCCGAATATCCGTCGGCCTCGGAGTGCACCCTCTTGGAATACTCGTCGACCTCGGCGTGGGTGCGCCTGGAGTAGTCCTCGGCCTTCTTGACGATCTCATCGTGTTGGGCCTGGCCCTCGTCCACCAGCTGGGCGGCGTTGGCCTTGCCCTTGTCGACATACTGGTCGTGCAGCTGCATGGCCAGGGTGAGCATGGCGGTGGCACGGCCGGCCTCACTGTTGGCCTCGGCACCTGCTCCGGCGATCTTGCGCAGGCTGCCGGTCTCGGTCGAGGGCTCGACCTTGGAGACCTGCTCGCGCAACTGCTCCTCGCGCTTCCGGGACTCTTCCAACTGTTTGCCGAGCTGCTCGAACTTGGCCCGCTGCTCCTGGCCGACCTGCTGGGCCTGGGCCACCTGCTGGCGGACCGCATTCACGCTCTGCTGGGCCGTGTTCAGGTCGGACTTGGCCTTGTTGAGCTCATCGGTCAGGTTCTGAACCTGCTGGCGGGCCGCGTCGCGCTCCTTCTGGACCGCGGTGAGCTGGTTGGCCAGTGACTCGGAGCTGTTACCATTGGCAGCCTGGGCGGTCAGCTGGTCGATCTGCGAGTTCAGCTGCTCGACCTGGCGACGCAGCTGCTCGTTCTGCCCGCTCAGGGTCTTGACCTGACCCTCGGCCTCCGCCAGCTGGCGGGTGGTCTGTGCATCGGGGGACGGTGCCTGGGCGGCCTGACCGTTTGCAGTACGGTTCTTCAGGTCGCGGTTCTCGGCCTGGAGGGACTCCACCTGGGCGCTCAGATCGGAAATCTTGGAGTTCAGGGAAGCAACGTCAGTTCCCAGGGACTGGGTCGAAGCCGTTCTGCCTTGAATGGCCTGCTTGCCCAGGGCCTCAACCGTCTCGGTCACCTCGTCGAGGAAGTCATCCACTTCGTCAATGTCATAACCGGCATGAAGCCTCACTACTTGGAAGTTGTGCTCCCGTATGTCTTTGGGCGTCAAAAGAGCCATATGATTCTCCACCTCGCTTCGAGCCACTCAGCCCGATTGTTTTTCTCTTATTGAATGCTAGCACGGAGCATGCCGATTCTCCGTCTTACCGTCTTCCTCAAATGAGGATCTGTATCACAATCAGGATGAAATACAGGACCATGAAGGAGACGTCCAACTGGATCCGACCCATGGGCAGGGGCGGGATGTAGCGACGGAGCCAACGCAGTGGGGGCTCCGTCAGCGCATAGACGACCCGAATCAGGGAGGCGACGACACCCCTGGGATACCAACGTGGCATCAGGACCATGGCCCAGTCCAGGATCATCCGGATGAAGAGGACCAGAAGATAGGTGTCGATGAGGATGCTGACCAGGTAACGGAGCAAGGGAATGACGATCATATGATGAAACTCCGGGAATGGGCCGCAAGGATGAACATCCGCCCCGGCAGAAGGGCGGGGGAAGACGCGGTCACTGGGCGAAGAGGCCCTTGGCGGTGGACGAGGACTCGACCTCTTCCACCTTGATGTTGACCTGGGCGGGGCTGAGCAGGAAGACCCTGGGGGTCACCCGTTCGATGGACCCGCGGACGCCGAAGACCACACCCGCGGAAAAGTCCACGATCCGGTAGGCCACCGACTCGGAGACCCCGGTCAGGTTGAGGACCACCGGGACCCCGTCACGCAGGGCTCGGCCAACCATCTGGGCATCCTCGTAGGACTTGGGATGAATGGTCGTAATGCGGTTTACATGGCTCTGGAAGGGGGTGGACTCCCCATCCTGGCTGGATGCCGATGACTGGGCGGACATGGGGGTCACCGAGTGATCGGTATCGAAACCGTCACTGGTCTCCTCCTCATCCATGACCTCGTCATCATCGTCCACGACGTCGGTCATCCCCAGGAAGGACATCGCGTTCTTCATCAAACCTGCCATCTTTGCTCCTTATCGCATCACCGAAGGAAATCGGGAATATCAAGATACCCCGGATCGGCCGAATTCCCATCATCTTCGGTCGTCGGGGGGACCACCTCATGCTCGGAAGTCTGATCGGAGACCGCCTGATCCCGCTGGGCGGCCGAGGCCTCCTGAAGTGGGGGCACGGAAGGGGCCGGATCGGAGGCGGTTGCCTGGTGGGCGGGCGCAGCCTGGGTTTCCTCCTCATCCTTCTTGGCGTTGGGGTCGAAACCTGCGGCGATCACGGTGACACGGACCTCGTCCCCATAGGCGTCGTCCAGGGCCAGGCCCCAGATGATCTGCGCCTCGGGGTGGATGGCGTCCTGAACCAGCTGGGCGGCCGCGGAAGCCTCCTGCATGGTCAGGTCAGTGGGTCCGGCAACGTTGATCAGGGCACCGTGGGCACCCTCGATGCTCTCCTCCAGCAGGGGGGAGCTGATGGCGATCTCGGCGGCCTGGGTGGCCCTGTCCTCGCCACGAGCGGCACCGATGCCGAAGAGGGCGGTGCCGGCATCCTTGAGGATGGCGGTCACGTCGGAGAAATCGACATGGATGTAGGAGTTCATAGTGATCAGGTCGGTGATGCCCTGGACACCGGCCAGGAGGGCGGTATCGGCGGTCTTGAACGCATCCATGACCGAGACCGTGCGGTCGGAAAGATCGAGCAGGCGATCGTTGGGGATGACGATCAGGGCATCGACCTCCTTGCGGAGGTTCTCGATACCGGACTCGGCGGAAGCCGAACGCCTGGGCCCCTCAAAAGTGAAGGGCCTGGTGACCACGGCGATGGTCAGGGCACCCTGCTGCCTGGCAGCCCGGGCGACCAGGGGGCTGGCCCCCGTGCCGGTGCCGCCGCCCTCGCCAGCGGTGACGAAGACCATGTCGGATCCCTTGAGGACCTCTTCTATATCGGACTGGTGATCCTGGGCCGCCTTGGCACCCTTCTCGGGGTCGGCACCCGCACCCAGCCCACGACTGTTGCTGTCGGACAGGGAGATCTTCACGTCGGCATCGGATCGCAGCAGGTCCTTGGCGTCCGTATTGATGGCCACAAACTCGACGTTCTGCAGGCCCTCAGCAATCATCCTATTGACCGCGTTGCCGCCTGCGCCGCCAACACCGACGACCTTGATGTTGGTCTTGTCATTGAAATTGTCAGTCTGGGCAATCTCGCTCACAGTATGCTCCCGTCACTCACCTTACGCTTAACTCTAGCGCAGACCATATACGCCAACACGCATTCACCCATAGGCGTTCCTGCCCCACGTGGCACCCATCAGCAATGCTCATGGCCGGCACGGACCTCCTGTGCGCAACCCGGACCCAACCGGATGGGGACCCATGCTGTCTCTGTCGCATATTCTAAACCACAACCGGGTATTTTCGGATACGACAATTCACAACCCCACCCGATACGGGGTCCACCAATCGGGTCCCCGCCTCCCGAGCCAGGGTCCAATCCCCACCCTCAGTAGGCCGCATCCATGGGGTCGTTGCCGAAGAGGGCCTGGCGTTCCTCGTGGGTGGTTGCTCTGGAATCAAGCCAACCGTAAGGCAGACGAACCTTCTTGGCATACCGGACCCGACCCCTGGGCTTGCCGGCCACAGCCGCCGGATAGGGCATTTCCTGATCCAGGCCGGCAATGCACCCATCCAACTGGTCCAGGGTCTCACAGGACATAAAGGCACGGCGCGTCGCTCCCCCGACCGCAAACCCCTTGAGGTACCAGGCCACGTGCTTGCGCATGTCATGCACGGCCATGGTCTCGTCACCGTCATAGAAGTCGACCAGGAGGCGGGCGTGACGGGCCATGATCCGCCCCACCTGAGCCAGGTCGGGCTCCTCACGGATGGAGGATCCCCGGAGGGCGTGACGGATGTCGGCGAAGATCCAGGGACGGCCCTGGCAGCCACGGCCGACGGCCACGCCGGCACACCCGGTCTGCCTGACCATATCCAGAGCATCCTCGGCCGTCCATATGTCTCCGTTGCCGAAGACCGGGATGCTCAGGGCCTGGACCAGCTGGGAGATACGGTCCCAGTCGGAATGCCCACCGTAATACTCGGCAGTGGTCCGGGCATGGAGGGTGACGGCGGCACAACCCTCCTCCTGGGCGATGCGCCCCGCCTCCATGAAGGTCAGGTGGTCCTGGTCGATGCCCACCCTGATCTTGGCCGTGACCGGGATCCCGGCAGGCCCACAGACCGACACCACCCGATGGACCAGGTCCTGGAAGAGGTCGGTCTTCCAAGGCAGTGCCGAACCTCCCCCGTGGCGGGTCACCTTGGGCACAGGGCAGCCGAAGTTCATATCGATATGGTCGGCCCACCCCCGATCCACCACCATCCGGGTGGCCTGCTCCATGATCTGGGGGTCCACCCCGTAGAGCTGAAGGGAGCGGACCTTCTCCTCCGGGGCGAACCTGCAGAGGCGGAAGGCCTTGGGATTGCGGGCCACCAGGGCCCGGGCCGTGACCATCTCGGCCACGTAGAGACCATCAGGGCCGTATTCACGACAGAGCAGGCGGAAGGGCCAGTTGGTCACCCCCGCCATGGGCGAGAGCATGACCGGGGTGGGCACATGGATGGGCCCAAGGTCCAGTGAACGGACCTGGACGGGTTCCTTGACCGGCGGTTGCCCGCTCCTGCTCAGGCCGACATCGGGCTCCTGCGGTACCTCACTGACGGATCTCATCGAGGATTCGGCCTCAGTACTCACCGCCGGCCTCGGCCACCTTGACAGGGGCGGACTCGTCCTGCCCGGGCTCGGCCTGCACATCGGTGTATCCGTCGGCGGCCTGGGTGCCGGTGATCGAAGCCGGGCCCATCGGGTAACGCACACGCTTCTCCCCGATGCACTCGCGGACATAGTCCTCGACCTGGTCCAGGGCGACCCGATCCTGTTGCATGGAATCACGCTGACGGATGGTGACGGTGTGGTCATCCGGGGAATCGAAGTCCACGGTGATGCAGAGCGGAGTGCCGATCTCGTCCTGACGACGGTAACGGCGGCCGATGGCCCCGGACTCGTCGTAGTCGACCATCCACTCCTGCTGGCGGAGGTCCGCAGCCAGATCATGGGCGACCTGCTGAAGCTCGGGCTTCTTGGATAGCGGCAGGACGGCGGCCTTGACCGGGGCCAGCCTGGGGTCGAGACGGAGGACGGTGCGGCGGTCCACCCCACCCTTGGTGTTGGGTGCCTCGTCCACGTCGTAGGCATCGACCAGGAAGGCCATCAGGGAACGGGTGAGTCCGGCGGCGGGCTCGATCACGTAGGGGACGTACCGCTCGCCACTGGCCTGGTCGAAGTAGCTCAGGTCCTCACCTGAGTGCCGGGCATGGGCCTTCAGGTCGAAGTCGGTCCTGTTGGCCACGCCCTCCAGCTCACCCCATTGGGACCCCTGGAAGCCAAAGCGGTACTCGATGTCGACGGTCCGCTTGGAGTAGTGGGCCAACTTGGCCTTGGGGTGCTCGTAATGGCGCAGATTTTCGGGGTCGATGCCAAGGTCGGTGTACCAGCGGGTGCGGGCGTCGATCCAGTACTGGTGCCATTCCTCGTCGGTGCCTGGCTGAACGAAGAACTCCATCTCCATCTGCTCGAACTCACGGGTGCGGAAGATGAAGTTGCCTGGCGTGATCTCATTGCGGAAGCTCTTGCCCATGTTGGCGATGCCGAAGGGGGGCTTGGACCGGGAGGAGGCCATGACCGTCTTGAAGTCGACGAAGATGCCCTGGGCGGTCTCCGGGCGAAGGTAATGCAGGCTCTTGTCATCCTGGACGGGACCCAGGTGGGTCTGCAGCATCATGTTGAAGTCGCGCGGCTCGGTCCACTGGCCCTTGGTCCCGCAGTCGGGGCAGGGAATGTCCTCGAGTCCGTCGGCGGGCTGGTGACCGTGCTTCTCGGCGTAGGCCTCCTCCAGGGTGTCGGCCCGGTGCCGCTTGTGGCAGTTCAGGCACTCGATCAGAGGATCATTGAAGACGGAGACATGGCCCGAGGCCACCCAGACGTCGGTCGGAAGAATGACAGAGGTATCCACGCCAACCACGTCATCACGGGTGACGACCATGGACCGCCACCACTCGCGCTTGATGTTGTCCTTGAGGGCCACGCCCAGGGGACCGTAATCCCATGCCGAGCGGGTTCCCCCGTAGATCTCCCCCGCAGGAAAGACGAACCCCCGGCGCTTGGCCAGGGAGATGACCTCATCCAGTTTCGAGACTGCCACTGATCACACCTTCTCTTAGGGATCGCCGTATGGCACATACGGACCTGACGCTGGCCCCAAGCATACCGTCGGCTTATGACGGGCCCCAATCGGCGCAAGGGCTGTCAGAACCAGGACATACGATTTGCTTACCACGGCGGTATGGGGGACGGACCAACCAGGCACCCCACCCCCCACCATGATGAAAGGCTTCGGACATGGATGAGCACAGGAAGCACGGGGATCCGGCCTATTTGAACACGGTGGCCTCGGTCTCCATCGCCCCGAGCGGACAGGGCGAGGAGCTTTCGACATACGTGGCCCAGGCCATCAAGGTCATCCGCGAGTCGGGTCTGCCCAACCAGACCAACGCCATGAACACGATCATCGAGGGCGATCTGAGCCAGGTCATGCAGACCGTCGAGAAGGCGACCCGCATCCTGGCCGAGCAGGGATACAGGACGGGGGTCACCCTCAAGCTGGACATCCGCCAGGGCAAGCGGAACCAGATTCACCGGAAGGTTGAGCTGATCGACGACATCCTCTCGGATGATTGAGTAAGGACTGGCCGACCGCCCCCGCCCTTCCGCGAAGGGTCAGGGTTCAATGGGCACGGCCGGAGACGAATATGAGTATAGAGGTGCTCCCGTGATTACGATGAAACAGATCGCCACGGAAACAGGGGTATCCGTCTCCACGGTCTCCCTGGTTCTGAACAATCGCGACCGGGGTCGGGTCAAGTCGGAGACCGCCAAGGCCATACGACGAACCGCCAAGCGGTTGGGATACCACCCCAATCCCATGGCAAGGTCATTGCGGACCAGCCGAACCGGCATGCTGGGATTCATCAGCGAGGAAGTGGCCACGACCCCCTATGCGGGTGCCATCATCAAGGGGGCGCAGGACTCGGCCTCGACACGCGGATATGTGCTTCTGACCGTTTCAACCGACGGAAGCGACCGGGAACCCGAGCAGATCCAAGCCCTGAAACGCTATGGGGTGGACGGATTCCTCTACGCCAAGATGTACGACCAGGTGGTTGACCTGCCATCCCCCTTGCGCTCCAGCCCATCGGTGGTGGTGAATGCCCTGGAATCCCGGGACCGTTGTCCCAGCATCGCCCCCGATGAGTACCTTATCGGATACGACGCCACCCGTCACTTGATTGAGTCCGGTTGTCGGAGGATCGCCTATATCGGGACCACCCAGGACCTTCCCGCCCAGGTGGATAGGCAACGGGGGTACGAGGCCGCCCTGCATGAGTCCGGTCTGTCCAAGGACCCGGGTCTGGTCTGCAAGGTGGGTTTCAACCAGGAGGCCCTGGACACGGTCGGTGCCCTGGTCGACCGTGCCTCACCGGACGGCTTCTTCTGCTTCAACGATTCCCGGTCCTTCTATGTCTATCAGATCGCAGCGGCCAGGCACCTGTCCATCGGCCGTGACATCAGCCTGGTGGGGGTGGACAACCACCCGGTCATGGCCGAAACGACCGCACCACGGCTGACCACGGTCGAACTGCCCCATTATGAGATGGGATATTGGGCGGCACGCAAACTCATGGACCTGATTGGGGATTCCGACTTCTCCACCCTTCCCTGGCCACAGACCCGGGCACCACTTCCCCCCCCTGGACGCGGAAGAGCCGACCCGAATCCACTGCCGTCTGGTCGTCAAGGACTCCGCCAGGGCGGATGCACGATCCCGCTGACCTTTCCCTCCCGGTCTTCATCATCATTTGCCCGGTTCCGGGCCACCACAGTCAATCGTTTGACGTAAATCGATTGACGCCCTATGATGTGGTGACAGGATCCGCCAATGTTGGAACACTACCCCGGATCCCGACTTCGCAGAGATGCGAAGCGCCACGAGAAAGAGAAAGAGACAAGGGTATGGTCGGAAAAACGTCAATGTGGAGAAACCCATCCTACCTGGAATCCTCCACCGGTATATTCTTCTTCTTCTGCGCCTGGGGCATCTGGTGGTCCTTCTACCAGCGGTGGCTGGTCACCGGCCTTGGCATGACCAACACCCAGGTCGGCAACATCTACTCCATCAACTCCGTGGCCACGCTGATCATCATGTTCGTCTACGGGGTCATCCAGGACGAGCTCGGCGTCAAGCGGCGTCTGGCCATCTTCATCGCGGCAATAGCGGCGCTGGTCGGGCCCTTCGTCCAGTTCATCTACGCCCCGCTCATGCACTCCAACATGATCCTGGGCGCCATCCTGGGCGCCATTGTCCTCTCCGCCGGATTCATGTCGGGCTGCTCCCTGATCGAGGCCATCACCGAACGCTACAGCCGCAAGTTCGGATTCGAATACGGTCAGTCCCGTGCCTGGGGCTCCTTCGGGTACGCCATCGTGGCCCTGGTCGCGGGATTCGCCTTCAACATCAACCCGATGATCAACTTCTGGCTGGGCTCCGTCTTCGGTCTCTGCATGCTCCTGGTCTACCTCTTCTGGATTCCCGATGAGCAGCGCGAGGAGATCAGGAAAGAATCCACCCCGGCGGGCGAGAAGTCCCAACCTTCCTTGCACGACATGCTGCACGTCCTGGGCATGCCGACCCTCTGGCTCCTGATTGTCTTCATGATCTTCACCAACACCTTCTACACCGTCTTCGACCAGCAGATGTTCCCGACCTACTATGCCAACCTCTTCCCCACCGCGGCCAGGGGCAACGAGGTCTATGGGATCCTCAACTCCTTCCAGGTCTTTCTGGAGTCGGCCATGATGGGGGTGGTACCCGTCATCATGCGTAAGATCGGTGTCCGCAACTCCCTCCTCCTGGGTGCCACGGTCATGTTCGCCAGGATCGGCCTGTGCGGATTCTTCCATGACCCGATAACGGTCTCGGTGGTCAAGCTCTTCCACTCCATCGAGGTGCCGCTCTTCTGCCTGCCGGCCTTCAGGTACTTCACCCTCCACTTCAACCCCAAGCTCTCGGCCACCCTCTACATGGTGGGCTTCCAGATCGCCTCCCAGGTAGGGCAGGTTGTCCTGTCCACACCGCTGGGAATCCTCCACGACAAGACCGGCGACAGGACCACCTTCTACACGATTTCGCTGGTGGTCCTGCTGGCGCTGATCTACGGCTTCTTCGTGCTCAAGCGCGATGACCAGCAGGTGGATGGGGACCCCTTCATACGGGATTCGCAAAAAGCCAAGGCCATAGCCTGACAAATACAAACCGAACACGATGGTCCTTCCCGGGTCGTTTCGACCACGGGAAGGACAGGAAGGCTCAAGGATGAACCAGATGACAATAGAACAAGGCGACATGCACACCCAGCTGGAACAGGCGCAGCGGGGAATTGACGAACTCTTCCAGGACCGGAACGACCGTTGGTATCCCCTCTGCCACATAGCCTCCAAGGCGGGATGGATCAACGACCCGAACGGCCTGAGCTACTTCAAGGGTCGCTACCAGGCCTACTTCCAGCTCTACCCTTACGGAACCCGATGGGGGCTCATGCACTGGGGCCACGTATCCAGCGAGGACCTGGTCACCTGGCGCCGCGAACCCCTGGCCATGGCCCCCAGTCTCGAGGCCGAAAAGGACGGGGTCTTCTCTGGATCGGCCGTCGTGGCCGATGACGGACGCCTGGTCATCTACTACACCGGTCACCGCTGGCGCAACGGGGTAAACGAGGATGAGGGCAATCTGCAGGAACAATGCATGGCGGTTTCCTCCGATGGCATCCACTTTGAGAAGAAGGGCGTGGTCGTTCCCTGCCCCGACGACAGGATCCTTCACTTCCGCGATCCCAAGGTATGGAAGCAGGGCAGCACCTGGTTCATGGTCTTCGGGGTCAGCAACCCCCGGCACCGGGGCGAAATCTGGATGTATCAATCCCAGGACATGGAACACTGGAGCTTCGACCGGGTCATTTACCGGCACCCCGATCCTGACGTCTTCATGCTGGAATGCCCGGACATGTTCCCCCTGGAGGACAAGTGGGTCATCTGCTACTCGGCCATGGGGACCAAGCCCCACGGGTTCGACCAGCGCAACCACAACAACGCCGGATACGTGATCGGCACCTGGCGGCCCGGTGGTGACTTCCACCAGGAAACCGACTTCCACCTTTGGGACCTGGGTCAGAACTACTATGCACCGCAGACCATGGAGGCCCCCGACGGCCGGCGTCTGGTCTTCGGATGGATGAGTCCCTTCACCGAGCCCATCCCCATGCAGGATGACGGGTGGTGCGGCCAGTTCACCCTCCCCCGCGAGGTGACCCTGGCCGGGGACCACCTGCGCACCCGACCCGTGGCCGAATTCTCCCGCCTGCGCCGACAGACCAGGGATCTGGGACCGATCGACCTGGGTGTCAACGAGACCAGGACCCTGGTCGAGGACGCCCACACGGCGGATATCGAGATGACCATCGACCTGGACAGGAACCGGACCGAGCGGGTCGGCCTGGAGGTCCACGCCACCGAAAACGGTGGCCACACCATGGTCTGCTATGATGACCAGCTGGGTCGTGTCGTCCTGGACCGCCACTGCAACACATACGGAGACAAGGGCTACAGGACCGCCCCGCTTGACGGCCACGCCGACCAGGTCAAGCTGCGCATCATCCTGGACCGGGGATCCGTGGAGGTCTACGTCAACGACGGGTTGGAGGCCATGAGCTCCTACAGCTTCCCGGCCGAGGGCCCCAGGGCGATCAGGCTCTTCAGCGAATCCGGTGAGGGCCCTGCCCATATCTCCTCCCTGACCATCTCCGACCTGGATACGATCTGGGAGACCCCCGACAAGTAAACCACCCCGGTGCATACGCAGCGACCCCGACGACCGGCCATATGGCCGGTCGTCGGGGTCGCTTGGTTCGGTGACGCTGCCATCCTCCCCGAGAGGATATGCCCCGGCCTCCTATTCGGCCCCGCCGAAGCGACGGTCACGGCTGACATACTGGCCGATGGCCTTCCAGAGAACCTCCCTGCCACAGTCGGGGAAGAGTTCGGGCGTGAAGACCAACTCCGCGTAGGCCGCCTCCCAGGGCAGGAAGTTGCTGGTCCGGTACTCCCCCGAGGTCCTGACCACCAGATCGCAATCAGGGATGTCGGGGTTGTACAGGTGCTCGGCGATCATCTTCTCGGTCACCCTGGAGCCGGTGATCCTCCCCTGGGAGGCCTCCCGGGCTATGGCGGTGGCGGCATCGGCCAGCTCGGCACGGCCACCGTAATTGATGCAGAAGACCACGTCGATGACCTTGTTGCGTCGGGTCCGGTCCATGGCCACCTCAAGCTCGTCGATGACGGACTTCCAGAGTCTGGGCCGCCGACCCGACCAGCGCACACGCACCCCCCACTCGTCCATCTGGGCCACACGACGGTGGATGATGTCCCGGGAGAATCCCATCAGGAAGCGGACCTCCGATGGCGAGCGCTTCCAGTTTTCGGTCGAAAAGGTGTACAGGCTCAGGTAGCGCACCCCGGCCTCGATGGCCCCGGCGATCGTATCGAAGACCACGGGTTCGGCCGCCCGGTGGCCCTGGGTGCGTTCCATTCCTCTCTGCTTGGCCCAGCGTCCGTTCCCGTCCATGATGATGCCCACATGCCGGGGGACGGATCCCTTGGGGAAGTCGGGGATGCGGTCCGGGTCGGAGAAGGGCGCCCGGGGCACATCAAGGGAGGTGTAGTCGACCTGGTCAAAACTCATGGTCACGAATCTAATAGTCGTAGGGAATGGATGGGCCGTTCCAGGTAATATTCCCCCCATTTCTCAACAAGCTGGTCGCACAGGGGGGTCAGAGGGCCGCTGCCCAGGGTCCGCCAGTCGCCCCGGCTCAGGGCGCGGAACTGGTCCAGGGTCACCGGATCCACCCGTATGGCCTCCGTGGTTCGGTCGGCACTGCACATGACCCCTCCACCGGATATGGAGCAGTGGGTCAGGTCGTCCTCCCTCCCGCAGACCAGACAGGAGTCCAGCCGGGGACGCCACCCGGCCAGGGCCAGGGCCCGGAGCAGGTATGAGGCGGAGATGGCCCGGGGGTCGTGCCGGTGTGCCGCCAGGGAGGCCAGGGCGGCCACCAGGAGGCCGTACTGATCGGCTGCGGGCTGGTCCTCACCGGTGATCAACTTGTCGACCGTCTCCAGGATGACGCCCCCGTTGGCGTAGAGGTCGTAGTCGGCGCAGATGGAATCCGCATAGGTGGCCAGGGAGGATGCCTGGGAGACGATGTCGAGGTTGCGGCCCTGGGCTATGAGGAGGTCATCGCGCATGAAGGGTTCCAGGCGGGCGCCGAAACGTGACCTGGTCCGCCGGACACCTTTGGCCACGGCCCTGATCTTGCCGTGCCCTCGGGTCAGTATGGTGACGATCCGGTCCGCCTCGCCAAGCTTGACCGTTCTGAGGACCATGCCCTCGTCACGATAGATGGCCATGACAGCTCCCTTGTGTGCGGATCAGTAGTAGATGAAGAGGCCCCAGAAGGCGAAGATCAGCAGAACCCCGAACATGGCCAGGGTGGTGACGACGAAGAGGGCCTTCCCCAGACCGGTCGAGGCCACGACGGGTTGGGGGTCGTTGGTCTGCATCTGCTGGGCGATGCTGGGACCGCCGGCCTTGCGCCGCTTGATCTGCGATGGTATCTGGGACACGCCTTTCAGGGAGGCCACCTCGGCCATCCGAGCGAAGATCCTGGACCAGGCCCAGATGACCAGGGCACAGACCACCTGGATGACCGGCCAGCTCCAGTAACTGACCCCGGCCGGGTCCGGCACCCCTCCCCAACCCAGTCTGACCAGGGCCATGATGACCTGGCCCAGACCGGCGATGAAGAGGACCAGAGAGGCAAGGGTGGTGCCGGTGACCGTGGTCAGGGAGCCGCCGAAACCGTGGGAGAAGCCCAGAACGGGCCCACGATGCCGAATCAGATGGTGGATCTTGATCCCGCCGGCCACCAGGGCCATGACCAGGGAGGCCAGAAGGAGCAAGAGGGTGAGCAGGTGGAGGGTGAGCATGTATACGGTCAGTGTGGGCCTGCCCCTCAGGTCCGTCGGCACGGCAATGGACTGGTGGATGGTGGCCCCGCCCACGCTGGGGCTGGTCTGTCTGAGGCCCATGGCCTGACCCACCGCCCAGTTGGTCATATCGGTCTGGTAGTGGTCGGCCAGGGGGGTGCCCGTGTTGGCCTCGTCACCCAACCTCAGCACGTGGTTGGAAACCGCATAGGAACGGATGGTCACGTTCTCGTTGCCCGCCTTGTGGGCCTCGGCCAGGACCTTCTGGGCCCCCTCCACCTGGGCCGTCATCACATCTTTGGCCCCGTAGGCCAGGAGGGTCGGGATGGCATAGGTATACCGGTCGGTCGGGTCGATATCCAGATTGCCCAACCCGGTCAGGGAGGCATCCGTGCTGAACAGCCGTCGGACCACGGACTGGTAGCCCTGGTTGGCCCCGGCGATGGCGAAGTCCTGGGCCACGAAGAAACCCAGGGCATGCCGGGGGGAATGGACCATGGGGCTGAGCAGGATCTGGAAGGCCACCTTGTGGTCCAGGCTAAGCAGGTAGGCGGCTATCCAGGTGCTCTCGCTGGTGGCGTAGATACCCACCTTGGCGGGGTCCACATCGGCTCTGGCACGCAGCAGGTCGGCGACCTGCTCATAGGCCTTGGCCGAGGCGGGGTAATCCCTGTTGGCATCGGTGGTCGACCATACCGGCTTGTCCAGGACGGCTGTGACGAAACCGGCCGAGGACAGGGATTCGGCCACATCCGCGAAGGAGTTGTCACAGGTGCCGTACCCTGCCCCGTGCATGAATACCACAGCCGGTCGCGTACCCCGGGCTCCCCGGGGCACCCTGATCAGGACCTTGATCCTCTGCTTCTCCCCGGTTCCGGGCTGGACCGCCGTCAGGGTTTCATGGTGGGCGCCGACCTTATAGTCCCCCATCCGATCCAGGCGGCTTCCCGACGGGTTATCGAAGGTGACCGAGGTGTCGGAGGTCAGGGTGGGGAGGTTCTGGTCCACGGGCTCGTATTTCCAGGGAACGGCCGTCAGATGCGAGACGGAGACCAGGATGCCCATGAGTATGACGAAGATGGGCAGGCTGGTCATGATCCGCCTCACCCCACTCCACCTGACGGGCGGGTTCGGCTGCTGCTCATCCTCAGTTGACACGTAGGACATTGTAGCCTTCAACCGGGATTGGCTCCCCTCAGCCGGCCTTGCCGGTCACCGGAACCACCGTGGGACCCATGGTCGGCATGGTCTCCCCCGCGGCGGCCGCCTGGGCCTCCATGTCGTCTGCCATGGTGCGGGCCCGCTCCAGGAGGGTGGGGACAATCTGGTCCTCTGGCACGGTCTGGACCACCTTGCCCTTGATGATGATCTGCCCCTTGCCGTTGCCTGAGGCCACACCAAGATCGGCCTCGCGGGCTTCACCGGGACCGTTGACGATGCATCCCATGACGGCGACCCTGATCGGGGCCGTGATGTCCTTGAGCCCCTCCGTGACCTCCCGGGCCAGCTCGATCACATCCACCTGGGCCCGGCCGCAGCTGGGGCAGGAGATGATGTCGAAGTGCCGTTGGCGCAGACCCAGATACTCCAGGATCTTGCAACCCACCTTGACCTCCTCGACGGGGGGCGCCGACAGGGAGACCCTGATCGTGTCGCCGATCCCCTCGGCCAAAAGGGCGCCGAAGGCCAGGCAGGACTTGATGGTCCCCTGCCAGGACGGCCCCGCCTCGGTCACACCCAGGTGAAGGGGCCAGTCCCCCTTGGAGGCCAGGAGCCGATAGGTCTGGACCATGGTGACCGGGTCGTGGTGTTTGACGGATATCTTGAAATCGTGGAAACCCACATCCTCGAACATATGGGCCTCTTTCATGGCCGACTCGACCAGGGCCTCGGGGGTGGGCCCGCCGTACCTGGCATAGATGTCCTTGTCCAGACTGCCGGCGTTGACGCCGATTCTCAGGGAGATGCCCGCGTCGGTGGCCGCCTTGCAGATTTCCGGGCCGACCTCATCGAACTTGCGGATGTTGCCCGGGTTGACCCGGACCGCCGCGCAACCGGCATCGATGGCCTGGAAGACGTACCGGCTCTGGAAGTGGATGTCCGCGATGACCGGGATGGGCGACTTCTTCGTGATGATGGGGAGGGCGTCGGCATCGTCCTGACTGGGAACGGCCACGCGGACGATGTCGCACCCCGCGGCGGCCAGCTCGGCGATCTGCTGGAGGGTGGCGTTGATGTCGGCCGTGACCGTATTGGTCATCGACTGGACCGATATGGGGGCACCACCGCCCACAGGCACCGGCCCCACCATGATCCTCCGGGACTTCCGCCGGGGATGGAGGGGGGTCTCGCTGATGGCCTGGTCACCTGTCTTGCGGAATCCCGAGTCCTTCACCCGGTCCGGTCGACCACCGTCCGAGGGCCTTTCATGATCGAACATCTCATTGCTAGTCACGGAGCCATGTCTATCAAAGCATCGGCACGTCGACGAGCTTCCCGCTCGACTTGCTCCATTACCTCCACGGATGTGAAAGTTCGTGACAGATGGGAGTCGGCCATCTGGTCCATGACCCTCTCCACCGTGTCGACGATGCCCAGATAGGGCAGACGCCTGTCGAGGAAGGCCTGGACGGCCTGTTCGTTGGCCGCGTTGAAGACGGCGGTCATCCCCTCCGAGGAGTCCAGGGCCCGCCTGGCGAGACCGACAGCCGGGAAGACCTGGTCATCAAGCGGTTCGAATGTCCATTGGGCGGCCTGGGTCCAGTCACAGGGGGCGGCAACATCTCCCAGCCGTTGGGGGGCCGACAGGCCCAGGGCGATGGGCAGACGCATGTCCGGGGGCGAGGCCTGGCAGATCGTGGCCCCATCCCGGAATTCGACCATGGAATGGACCAGGGACTGCGGGTGGACGGCCACCGATATCCGTTCCTGGGGGATGCGGAAGAGCCTGCTGGCCTCAATGACCTCAAGTCCCTTGTTGACCATGGTCGAGGAGTTTATGGTGACCACAGGGCCCATCTTCCAGGTGGGGTGGTTCAGGGCCTGGTCGGGCGTGATCCCCTCCATCTGGTCCCTGGTCCAACCCCTGAAGGGTCCACCTGAGGCCGTGACGACCAGCCGGGACACCTCCCCGTACCTGCCGGAACGCAGGGACTGCCAGATGGCCGAATGCTCGGAATCGACCGGGTTGATCTGCCCCGGGCGCACCTGGGCATCGAAGAGAAGGTGACCACCGGCGACCACCGATTCCTTGTTGGCCAGGGCCAGCTGAGAACCGGCCTGGAGGGCGGCGATGGATGGCCTGAGCCCTATTGATCCGGTGATTCCGTTCAGGACCAGGTCGGCCCCCGACCCGGCCAGGGCAATGACGGCATCCATGCCGGCATCCACCTGGATCTGACCGGCACCGGCCTGGGAGAGGGCCTGCCGGAGCTCATCGACCTTGGAGTCATCAGCCAGGGCAATCCGCCCCGCGCCGAACCGGACGGCCTGCCTGGCAAGGAGGTCCGTCTGCCCGCCACCTGCTGCCAGCCCCGTCACCCGGAAGTGTTCAGGGTGACGACCCACCACATCCAGGGCCTGGGTACCGATGGAACCGGTGGAACCGAGAATCACCAGGCTTCTGGACCAGCCCTCACCTTGGGAACCGGTCCAATCCTCCAGGGTCCGGGCCTGACCGTCCTCGACCCCTGTACCGGCCTCGTCATGACCGTTCATCATCCTCGCACGCTTTCCATGGTCCATTCGGACCGTAACTTCTGACGCGACGCGCCTGATCGGGGCCGCCGCACAACAGATCGACCTAGTCCTGGGAACCTTCGCCCCCGGTATCCTGGTCCTTCTTGTCATCGCGTTCGAAGACGGGGAAGGAAATATCGGGAATATCCAGGTCCATGTCCATCTTGGGCAGCTCGGCGTTCACCAAGGAGTCCAGGTAGGAATCGGCATCCTGCTCCGTCGGCTTGCTCTTGGGCTTCCCGATGGGCTCCTCTGAGACGGGGCGGGCCCAACTGGGCTCGCTCGTCGAAGGCACCTGCGTCTTCCCCTGCCGCACAGGCTCCTCCTTGGGTCCGCTCCAGGGGCTGGAGGTGGGCTTCGTCTCAGTTTGAGGCGACAGGGGCCCACTGCCCCCCACCGGGGAACCGAAGGACGACCTTTCCTGAGTCCTGGACGAGGACGCCGCAAAGGATGGGGGTGTCGACCAGTCATGACCAGAGGTGGGAGCCGATCCAGTCGATTGAGCGGACTGGACAGGTGGGGTGACCGGGGTTGCACTGGCCCCGGCATCGGTCCCGACCTGGTCGTGGCCCGCCGACCTGGCCAGGACACCCAGGGAACCGCTGGGCTGAGCCGCAGCCGGAGATTCCTGGCCACCTGTCTGGTCAGCGCCCGAACCGGTGCTGGTGGAAGCAGCCTGCTGAGCTGGCTCGAAAATAGCCTGTTCCGCCTCATGCAACCGGGCGAAGTCGGTCGAGCCGGTTTCCGGGGGCTTGACGGCGGGTGCCGGGGCGTACAATCGGTCGGAAGCTGCCGTGGACCCGGCCTGGTCCGTCTGCCAGGCCGGTGTCTGCTCCTGCCCGATCAGGGGCTTGATGGTCTGAGTCTCGGCGGGGTTTCCGGCGGGCGGAATCGCCACCGGCTGGGCATTGTCGACAGGGACGTCCTGAGTTTGGGCATCACGGTGTACATTCCCGTCAAGCCCCAGACGGGCAAGGGACTCCATCTGCTGGAGGAGCTCCACTGCCTTGGAAAGGTAATAGTCCACCTGGCGTTCGTCATACCCGTGCCTGCCCTTGTGCTGGGTGAAAATCACATTCGAGATCCGGTCCGACGTGATGTCGACGGCCTTCTTGCCTTCGGTCCCGCCCGCATCCTCCAGGTGAAGGTCGCCGGCTATCCTGACCAGGACCTGGGAAATCAGACGCTCGACCTGCTTGCAGTCATAGGAGGGCTTGCCGGGAAGTCCACGGTCGAAGACGGCCCCGCTGTCCCGGTCCGCGTGCCGCTCCAGGTTCCGATACAGGCCCACCATCCGCGCGGTCCAGGCCTCCATGCCGGCCCGGTTGATCTCCCCGGCGACGTTCCTGTCGGAGATGGCACGTTCCAGGCGGGCCAAGGCGGCATCCACCTCTGCGATGATGTACCCGTTCCTGCAGAGCGCGAAGGAGGCATTGGCGATCTGATCCTGGGTCAGACTCGGATCCTCACTCTCATAGAGGGCGTGGGCCTTGTCCAGGAACTCGTCGACCTGTACCGTGTCGTAACCGTACCGGCGCTTGCCCGCACGGGCTATGGTGGCTTCATTCCTGCCGGAATCAGACCTTGCTGACATCAGGACATCGACCTCCTGACCTTTCTTGCCGATGGGCGTCATACTCACCCATCCTGGTGGTAATGCAGACGATTCTACTTGAATGTTCAGACTCGGGCGGATGGGGTCACGATCGGAGGAGTGGTCCCGCTCGGACTCGAACCGGGGACATCCACCGTGTAAAGGTGGCGCTCTAACCAACTGAGCTACGGGACCGAGAAACATGATAGCAGAGAGTTCCACCTGTGACAGGTCCGGCGAAGACGGTTATAATCCACTAGGAATTCACCACAGGGGCGACTTTTCCCAAACTGAGGACGAGGTTTCAGGTGTCAGCAAACAAGTCAACCAGGAAGACCAACGTAACCCTGGTCACGGTCGCGGTCTTCATCGCCACCTTCATGACGGCCATCGAGGGGACCATCGTCTCCACGGCCATGCCCACGATCATCTCCGACCTGCGGGGCCTTTCCATCATGAACTGGGTCTACTCCATATACCTGCTCATGTGCGCGGTCACCACCCCCATCTATGGGAAACTCTCCGACAGATACGGCCGCAAGCCCCTCCTGACCATCGGCCTCCTGATCTTCGTCATAGGGTCCAGCCTCTGCGCCCTCTCCCAGTCCATGCCGCAACTGATCGGGGCCAGACTTCTCCAAGGCCTGGGTGCCGGAGCCATCCAGCCCCTGACCTACACGGTCCTGGCAGACATCTACCCCCTGGACAAGCGGGCCGGGATGATCGGGCTGAACGGATCAGCCTGGGGCATCGCCTCCATCATCGCCCCCCTCCTGGGTGGGTTCATCGTCCAGCAACTCAGCTGGCATTGGGTCTTCGCCATCAATGTTCCCATCGGCCTGATTGTCATCATCCTGATCCAGGTCTTCCTCAGCGAGCGCATCGAGCCCCGGAAGACTCCGGTCGATTACCGGGGAATCGGTCTGCTCAGCCTTGGACTGATCTGTCTCATGCTGGGTTTGCAAAGCCTGGGTTCGCGTCAGGGCCTCCTGACCCCGGGGATCCTGGGTCTGGCCACGGTGGTCGTCTTCGTCATCCTCCTGCGCCTCGAGAGGCACCAGGCCGACCCGATCCTCCCCCTGCGGCTCTTCTACAACCGGACCTTCGTCATCCAGAACATCTGCATGCTTTTGATTGCCGGCTTTCTGATGGGCTTCGACACCTACATGCCGATCTGGATGCAATCCGTCATGGGACTCAACCCCGCCATGGGCGGATTCGTCGTGACCCCCTCGTCCATCCTCTGGCTCCTGGGCGCCTACCTGGCCGGCCCCCTGACCATGCGCCACCCGCCGCACCGGGCCACCAACATCGCCCTGGCTTTTATCCTGACCGCCTGCATCTGCTATGTGGCTGTCCCCCTGGTCACCCCCTACTGGGTCTTCCTGGTCATATCGGCCATCGTCGGCTTCGGGTTCGGCCTGGCCATCACCACCTCGACCATCACGGCACAGAGCGTGGTCCCGGCCGGTGATGTGGGCGCCTCCACCAGCTTCAACACCCTGGCACGTTCCCTGGGGCAGACCCTGATGGTCTCGATCTTCGGCATCGTCATGAACACGGTCATCGCCGACAGGATCCCCGACCACCCAGGCCTAACCGCCGAGATGATGGACAGGATGATCAACCCCGCCACAGCCAACCAGATTCCTGCCGCCCTGCTTGGTCCAGCCCGATCCATCGTCTTCGACGGCCTGCATTGGATCTTCCTGACCGGTCTTGTCATCCTGCTTCTGGCACTGGTTGCCAACCTGCTCGATCTTCGTTCCAAGACACTCCTGTCCGAGTATCAGCAGTCCGCCGTCGCCGGGGAAACGGCAACCGACATGCCCCGGTGACGGTAGCCGGTAGACAAGTAACAGGTACCACGCACACAAGCAGGAAAGCGGCCAAGCCCACGTATGGGTGCTGGAGGGCTTACTCCCACTTGCCGGTCCGTCATTGTCGCATCCTCCCCATCGCCAACCAGAAGTGCTGGAGAACATGTTATGGAAAGGGTGCTGAGCGGGAGTGTCCTACGGGATCACGCGGAAACACACCTGATGATAGGTATTCGGCAGAAACCACCACAGGAGAAATGCCTGGTTGCTCTTCGCACATCAAGCGGAGCGGAAATCCCCGCAAAGGTACTTATTTGCCCTTGCCGAAGGCGCGCAGTTGGGTGGCGTTCCAGTCCTTGCTGACCGTCGTGGGCATAAGGGCATTCATTCCGGCCGTCTTGGCGGCATTGGAGACGGTGTTGGGAGCGGGAGCCCCGTCGCGGCCCGGTTTGGGGGTCAGGACCCAGAAAGGGGCACCGGGGTTGACCATGGCGGAGGCATCGACGATGGTATCTGCCAGGTCATCCTCGGCATCGCCGTCACGCCACCAGATGATCACGCCATCAACAGCTGCGTCGTAATCCTCATCCACCAGCTCTTCACCGGTCAGGTCTTCGATTCGGGTCCTGATGCCGTCATCGACATCGTCATCCCACATCCACTCCTGGACGATATCTCCAGTATGGAAACCGAACTCTTCCGCTGTATAGGTAGTCTCAGCCACGATTTCAGCATAACAAAACTGCTGGAATTCACCAATTGCAAGCCTGCGTTTTCACACCGACCCGAATCCGGCGGCCGGAGGGGTCACTTGGTTTCAGTGCCCGGATCGACCATGCAATGGGGCAGGCTCCCTCCCCTGCCCTGACCGATGGCCACCAGGGCATCGTAGGCCTGGTCCAGGGTCTCCACCCGGACGTCGCGCAGCCCTTCGGGCACATGCCCCACCACCTGCTTGCAGTTGTCCTTGGGGGCCAGGAACCAGGTGGCCCCATCACGCTTGGCGCCCATCAGCTTCAGACCGATGCCTCCGATGGGACCAATGGCACCCTTCGCGTCGATGGTCCCCGTTCCGGCGATGGTCTTGCCGCCCGTTTCATCCTCGGGGGTCAGCTTGTCGATGGCGCCCAGGGTGTACATCATGCCGGCCGAAGGGCCTCCGATGTCGTCCACATGCATGCCGATGCTGATGCCGTCGGTCTGGTACCCCCTGGACCTGAGGAAGGACAGGGCCGCCTTGGCGGCCGCATCCTGGGAGCCGTTCATATCGCTGGCTTCCTGCTTGCGGTACTCGTCCAGGGTCTGTCCCTGGGGAATCACGGCCTCCTTGGGCATGACCATGGCCTTGGGGTTGGCCCATCCCACCAGAGTCTCCAGATTGGTGACCGGCGAACCGGGCAGTCCGTCGGCATTGATGGTGGTCAGGAGGAGTCTGCCGGTCCCGGTGTAGGTCCTGGCCCCCTTGATCGAGATGACCGGGTTGGACCCACTCCTGCCCAGCACATCCTGGGTGGGCCCGGGGGTCTCGATCACATAGGGGCTGGGCAGGCAGAGAATCACCAGGGAGAGGAGGACCAGAAGGACACTCGCCAGGATTCGCCTGGTCAGCCTGCGACCGGAGGTTTCCCCGGCCCCGGGTGCGCCTGTGGCGGAGATTCCCTCTTTCCCATGCATATGTGTCATAGCTCCCATATTATGGGAGAAGGAGACGATAAACTGTTCAGACGGTGCACTTTCTGCATCGTCACCCGATTTGCGAGGACTGGAACGACCTTATGGACGAGAATGCAATCCACCAATGGCTGATTGACTGCTTTGGCCCCCTCCAGGGCGAGCTGGCCTGGAAGCAGTTCTCTCAGCTGCCTGAGTCCGTCCGTTCCCGGATGGCCGCCCAGGACCCCTCCCAACTCCCCGAGCCGTCGGAGGTGCAGGCCCTGATCCAGGCCTTCACGGCAGGTGGCCTCAATACCCCGGCCGACATGGAGAACCAGGCCCAGGAGGGCCCCATCAACGTCAACCTCGCCAAGTCCATAGCCCTGGCGCAGACCTCATCCGACCAGTCGGACACCACCGTGACTGCCGGGGACGGAGATCGGGTGTCCAGGATCATGAGCGAGGCCAACCTCTGGCTGGATTCCGTCTGCGCCTTCGACCCGGCCCCCGGTCATGCCGATGCCTTGACCCGGGCCGGTTGGATCGAGGGCAGCATCGATTCCTGGGTCCAGTTCGCTTCCCCCGTGGCCCAGGCCGTCAGCGATGCCCTGACCGCGGTCATGGGCGAGCGCCTGGGAGGGCTCCCCGAGGGGGAGATCTCCGGCATGTTCGCCGGGCCGGTCCCCATTCCCCTGCCGGACAACCTCAAGGATCCGGCCACCCTGATGAAGCTCCTGGGCAACACCTCCTTCGCCATGCAACTCGGCCAGGCCGCCGGCGAGCTCTCCAAGGAGGTACGTGGCGGATTCGATCAGGGCGTGGCCCTCCTGAAGAACCCCGCCGGAGCCCTGATTCCGCAGAACATCAAGTCCTACGCCTCCTCCCTCGACCTGGACCTGGACGAGGTCATGAGCTATCTGGCCCTCCAGGAGGCCGCCCACGCCCGCCTCTTCTCCTCGGTCCCCTGGCTGATGCCCCGCTTCGAGGCCCTGATCGGCAAGTACGCCCGTGGGGTCTCCATCGACCTGGACGCCATGGAGGAACAGCTGCGCGAGGCCACCGAGTTCAATCCGGAATCCATCGCCGGGGCCATCAACCTGAGCAATGTGGGCATCGAGGACACCCTCGAGCAGGAGGAGGCCCTGCACAGCCTGGAGATCCTCCTGGCCCAGGCCGATGGCTGGGTGGACTGCGTGGTCTGGAACGCAGGTATGGCACACATCCCCCACCTGGAGCAGCTCCGTGAGATGACCAGGCGCGAGCGCGCCGTGGGCGGACCAGCAGAACAGACCTTTGAGTCCCTGCTCGGTCTCAGGCTCCATCCCAAGCGTCTGCGTGAAGCGGCCGAGCTATGGGAGAAAGAGACCGGCAAGCTGGGCTTCGCACAGCGCGACGCCATGTGGTCGCATCCCGACCTCCTCCCCACCCTACCCGGGGAGAAGTCGGATGACCGGTCAGGCAACGATGGCCAGGTCGAATCAGGACCAGACGTTACGGACCGGGCCGAAGGGCGGACCTCCGCCCCCACCTCGGTGGATTGGGACGCCGAGCTGGCCAGGCTCCTGGACGATGACAACGGAGAGCATGGCACCGATTCCACCCCGGAACCGGGCGGCAGGGCAGACGGGAACCATGACGGCATCGACGATTCCGAGGGGAGGAACGAGCCGCCGGATAAGGGAGACGACCCCTCTCACGGCACCGAGAATCAAGCAGGTTTCCCCGGTACCGACCCCGATCAGGATGATGGTCACCCCGCGGATGGGGATTCCCAGCTGTAGTCCGCGCTCTCAGCGGGTGTGACCGAATGCTTGCGGTGTACGGTCATGCCGCAACCACGGCCAGGAGATTGTCCTTTCTCAAACCCACCATCATCCGAGTCGGGCCGGAGGTCATATCACCTCTGAACGAAACGACTGGGTGAACGTCTGGCGAAGGAGGCCGGGTCCTTCTTCTCGGCAAAGGACAGGTGCAGGGTGTCTTCAGCCCTGGTCACCGCCACATACATGAGCCTGCGCTCCTCCTCCAGGTCGTCACCCTCCCTGGGTGAACCGAAGGGAAGGAGCCCCTCGGAGCAGCCGACCAGGAAGACATGGCCGAATTCCAACCCCTTGGCCGCATGAATGGTCGAGACGGTCACCTGGCCACGCGCCTTGGCCTGCCGGAGGTCATCAAGGGTTGCCTCTTTGCCTGCGTCGGCAGCCACCTCGGGTATGGTCTGGCCCAACCAGCCTGAATCAGTCCGCAACCGGTAGGGAATGCCCCGCTCATGCAGGGCGGCACAGATGATCTGCTGCTGGGCGTTAATTCTGGTCAGGACGGCACATTGCCCGGGATCGGCCCCTCCGTGGATGAGCCGTTCTATCCGCTTGGCCACCCCCTGGGCCTCCTCCCGGTCATCCTGGTACCTGGTCGTCCCGATCCGCTTGCCTGCCTCCCTGGCCGACTTCAGCTTCAGGTAGTCACCCCGGTCGGGTGACTTGGAGAGGACCCTGTTGGCATAGTTGACCACCTGGGGCGTGGACCGGTAGTCGGTGTTCAGCTTGATGTCGGCCTTCATACCCGGGAATTCCTCGGGGAAATCGAGCAGGTAATAGGAGGCGGCCCCGGCGAAGGAGTAGATGGTCTGGGCGGGGTCGCCCACCACGCAGATATTGTCACGGCCATCCAACCAGAGGTTCAGCAGACGGTGCTGAAGGGGTGACACATCCTGGTACTCGTCCACGGTTATCCAACGGATACGGGATCTGATGACGGCTGCCGCTTCGGGCTCCTCCTGGAGAATGTGGCAGACCAGAAGGAGAATGTCGTTGAAGTCCATCTGGTTATGGGCCGACTTGTCGTACTCGAAGGCCGAATAGAGGTCAGCCATCCGGTCGGGGTCAAGCCCCGCCGGTGGGGTGCGGTGGGTGGCGGCGCAGACGCGAACGTAATCCTGGGGGGCGATCAGCCCCACCTTGGCCCAGTTGATCTCGGCATCCAGGTCGCGCACCTGGCCCGGGTCGGCCTCCTCCTGGCCGCAGACCCTTTGGTAGGCGGTTTTCACCAGGGGTCTCAGGTCCTGGATCAGGGTGGGTGAATGGGAAGAGCTGACCTGGTCCCAGACCTGACGGAGCTGATGGAAGGCCGCCGAGTGGAAGGTGGCGGTCCTGACCGAGTCCGGCACCCCCAAGGCGGTGAGCCGGGAACGCATCTCGGCCGCCGCCTTCACCGAGAAGGTGACGGCCAGGGTTTTGGAGGGATCCCAACTCCCGCGGGCGCAGGCATAGGCGATTCGGTGGGTGATGGTCCGGGTCTTTCCTGCACCGGCCCCGGCTATGATCCTGACCGGGCCGTCCAGACTGAGAACAGCCTCCCTCTGGAACCGGTCCAGACCCTCCAATGAGTTCTCCTGATCTTCATGCACACCCCCATTGTGTCAAACCGCCCCGTCCGACGCTCGCCATGGTGTCCATGTGGTCAAAGGTTCCCGGGAGGAGACCCCGACGACCTCCGCCTTCTGGAAGCCCGTCGCTTGTATTATCCTTGGGAGTGTGAGTGAAAAAACGAAGCTGACCTTGGCCGCACTGGCTTCCGCAGCCATGCCCGATGTGCAGATGACGGGCGCCAGGGACTGTGATCAGATCAGCCACATGGACCGGGCCGAGGGGATCAGCTCTGCTGTGGTCCAGGATTCCATGGGGAACACCTACGATGTATGGGCAGCCGACCAGGAAGTCGGCAAGCAGCGCATGGCGGCCCGGGTCAAGGCGGCCCGAGCCCTGGAGGACGCCAAGGAAGTGGCCGCCATGGGCTTCCGGGTGGAGCAGGTTCTGGCCTATGAACCGGGGCTGAGCGAGACCAGCCCCACCGGCAGGGTCAGCGTCACCGTCATGCGGCACTGCCCAGGCAGGATCCGCCCCCTCCATCTGCTGACCGTCAACGAGTGCACGGCCGCGGGAACGGCCATCGGGGCCATCCACCGCATCCGGCCGGACTTCCTCAAGGAGCACCGGTATCCCGCCTTTACGACGGTTCAGATCTCATCCCAGCTTCAGGGGTGGATCAAGCGCCTGCGCAAGGACGGCCACGTCCCCGAAGAGATCACCGACAACTGGGCCTCCATCGTCGAAACGGATGGACTCTGGTCATTCGACACCTGCACGGTACACGGCGGCTTCTCGGATGGCGACCTTCTCTTTGCGGACTCCGGACTGAGCGCCGTGTACGGGTGGCAAGACATACAGGTCAATGATCCCGCCCGCGACCTGGCCTGGATCTTCTCCAAGCTGGACGGGTCCCGCCGCAATGCGGTCATCGCCGCCTACGGACGGATGGTGGGCTCACGGCTGGACGACCTGATCATGCTCCGGGCCAACCTCTGGCTGCAGATGGAACAGGTGGGCGAGTTCATCACGGCCCTGGACCGGGCCGACAACGAACGCATCATCCAGTTCAAGGCCCAGGTGGAACGCCTGGCCCAGCAGCTCAGCGACCACGAGCAGGCCAGCCGTGCCCGTGAGGACCATAAGGCGGCCAAGCCCGGAGCCGGGTCCGCCCCATCGACGATTACGGTGGGAACCCTCCTGAAGGGAGAGGACGAGGCCAAACCCCGCACAACCGGATCGAACGGGACGTCCGAGGCCGCCGAGAATGGATCCTCGGCTGACACTGGGACCAAATCAGATGACCGGACCCACATTGTCCGGCCGGAGGAAAAGACCAACGAGTCCCGGGCCGATGAGGACAAGGTGGACGAACCTGCAGGCGACAGCTCGGTCACCGTTGCCATCAGCAAGGTCGACATGGTCGATCTGGCCCAGACCCAGACCGCCATGGACCATATGTCGGCCAGGGTACAGGCGGAGACCCAGATTACCAATCCGGCTACCGGCCAGGCCCGCGTCGCCGACGAACACGATGAGAACACGGATGACGAAAAGAACGCTGGGGCGGACAAACCGGGGGATGCGGGAACAATGGCGGATATTGGCCTGCCCGATCAGGACAGGCACCCTGATCTGAACCACGATGAACTCCCGAACAGCGAAGATCGTTCAGATGAGCACCAGGAGGAGGAACCCTCCCCGGACGTGGAATCCGCCGATGAGGACTTCGCACAAGAGAAGAACCTCACACAGGACGAGAACCCTTCACAGGATGATCAATCCTCTCGGGTCAAGGAAGCCGCCGATGGGGACCAAGCCGGCAAGAAGGAAGCTGGACCCGCCCACGATGAGGCTTCCGACGAATTCCCCCTGACCGGCACGGAAACCATTGTCATGCCCCGCAAGCCCGACCCGAAGGAGACACCGACCAGGACCACGGATGGAATCGTCCGTCAGGACAGGAACGACGCTCAGGGCGTAATCGACCCCGCCAGCGAATAATGAAACAAGCATATTGCCCGCCAGCTCGCCTACAGGGCAGGCGGAATCCTTGGAGGCAAAGATGGATATTGAATTCGGCATCAGGAACGTGGCCCGCACGGTCAACTTCAGCATGGACGCCAAGGCCGAAGAGGTGGCCGCCCACATCAGCCAGGCCCTGAGCGCAGGAGGCCCCATCGATCTGGTCGACGACAAGGGCCGTCACATCATCGTCCCCAAGGATGCCCTGGGCTATGCGGTCATCGGTTCGGACACCACCCACCCGGTGGGTTTCGGCGCCCTGGGTGGCGCCACCGACTGAGATTGGTCAGACCCCACATACGGTATTTGGCAGGCCGGTAAAGACCCTCACTCCGAGGGATACCCCACCGGCCTGCTTCCGTATGCCCGACGGACAATCCGCTCCACCACCGGGGCACTGGTACGGTTCTCCCCCAGTTCGTTGGGCTTGCCATCACCGTGCCAGTCGGACCCGCCGGTCACCAGGAGGTCCCAGCGTTCAGCCAGGGCCAGCAGCCGTTCGCGCTCCTCGGGCGGGTTGTCGCGGTGCCGGACCTCCAGGCCGTCCAACCCCTCCCTGACCAGGTTTCCTATCTGCTCGTCGCTGAGGAGGACCGGGTTGCGCTTGGCGGCACCCGGGTGGGCGATGACCACGACCCCACCGGCATGTTTGACGGCCTTCAGCACCTGGTGGGTGGTGGGCGACGGGGTGGGCAGATAATAGGGGCTGGAGGAGGAACAGACCCCGGCGAAGGCCTCGCTCCGGTCGCGATAGACCCCCGCCCCGACCAGGGCGTCGGCGATATGGGGACGGCCGACGGTGGTCCGGCCACCCTCCTTGACCTGGTCGAGCACATCCGTCCAGGTGATTGGGTAGTCCCGGGATATCCTGTCGACCATGGTCCTGGTCCTGGTCAGCCTGGCCCGCCTGGTCCGCTCGAAAAGCCTGGTTATGACCTTGTCTTCGGAGTCATAGAGGTAGGCCAGCATATGGACCGAAACGTTCCGGTCCTCAGCCGTGATCTCGGTGCCCAGGAGCAGGGGCATCCCCGCCCCCTCCGCGGCCTGCGCGGCCATCTCCCAGCCGGCGTTGGTGTCGTGGTCGGTGATGGCCAGGCCTGCCAGCCCTCGTTTCCCGGCCAGGGCGACCATCTGCGCGGGGGTCATGGTCCCGTCGGAAAACACCGTATGGCAGTGCAGGTCCCACCCCGGCCCGTCCTGGTCCAGGTCGGGGTTCACCCCTGTCTCATGAGTCATGCCTCCATCCTAAACTCGTTTTCGTATCAACGCCCTGAGCGAGCACTCCCCTTGCAGGAGTTGCACCTTCTTCGGGACCATTCCGACCTACCGAGGTGGTGGCCATGAGCGAGCGGAAT
This sequence comes from Bifidobacterium indicum, assembly GCF_036987015.1. Classification (NCBI taxonomy): domain Bacteria; kingdom Bacillati; phylum Actinomycetota; class Actinomycetes; order Bifidobacteriales; family Bifidobacteriaceae; genus Bifidobacterium; species Bifidobacterium indicum. Next base: position 34,515 of record NZ_BTXM01000001.1, on the reverse strand, counting down.
TCCGGAACAACCTCACCGGGCTGGCGCCATGGGCATGTCTGGACCTATCTGATGGCCGGCATCGCCTCTCTGGCGGCCCTCTTCGCCAGCCTGATCCTGTCGGCGGAGACCCTCCAACTGGCCCGGAACCCCCAGGAACGACTCAGCTGCGACATCAACTCCGTGGTTTCCTGCTCAACCGTGGCCCAGTCCTGGCAGGCCGAACTGATTCACCTGGGCACCCTGCCCATCCCCAACGCCTTCCTGGGTCTGGTCGCCGAGGCGGTCTTCCTGACCCTGGCCGTAGTCGGCCTGAGCGGGGTCAGGCTCCCCTCCTGGCTGGACGGGTTGACCTGGTTCGGCTCACTCCTGGCCCTGGCCTATGCCACCTGGCTCTTCACCCAGTCGGTCTTCGTCATCAGGGCCCTCTGCCCTTGGTGCCTGGTCCTGATGGCCTCCACCAGCATCCAGTTCATGGCCTTCGGTCACGCCACCGTGACCGTCCAGGGACTTCCCTCGCAAACCGGCCGCCTGCCCGGTCTGGGGCGGGGGCTACGTACTTACTACCGTCTGCACTTCGACCTGATGGTCGACCTGGTCTGGCTGGTGGCCCTGACCACCATCATCCTGGTCACGGAAGGGTCGGCCCTCTTCGGGTGATCAGGTCAGATTCCGGGGAATGTCCTCCAGGGTGAGACGGGACACAAGCCTGGCCTCACCGGTCAGATGGACCTCCTGATCGTCCACATCCACGCCCAGGACACCGCCGCCCACACGGATGGTCCAGTGGTCCAACCCGGTCAGGGCCCTGAGCACCACACCGCTGGCGCTGAGCCCGGTCCCACAGGACAGGGTCTCCCCGACACCACGCTCATAGACCCGCATGGCGGCATGACCCCTTCCGGCTTGGGAATCCATGGATTCCAGACGAAGGAATTCGATGTTCTGCCCCTCCTCCAGACCAGGATGGGCACTGGGCTGCTTCTCGAGATCCAACTCGTCCAGGTCGGGCAGGTCGCTCCTGGACAGGAGTGTGGTGACGGCCTCAGGCAGACCGGCCGGGGTCGGATTCCGCACGGAGACGCCTGAACTTGCATCCGCTCCAGCCACGTCGGAACCACTCCCGACAGGGCCCTTTCCCAACCCGGCCAGGACCACCACATGGGGATTGCCCATGTCAACCAGGGTTCCCGGAGCCGAGCCGTCCAGGGCACCGCCGTCCACCATCCGACCGCCCAGGGGGCCCATCGTCCAGGCCCCGATATTGACGGTGAAGACATGCCCACCGTCGTCGGACATGGGGCTGCGGGAAACGATGCGCTTGACCCCTGCCCGGGTGCCGAGCAGGAAGGACGACCCCTCCATGGTCGGTGCCAGCCCCTGTTTCTGGGCGAAGAGGGTGATGGCGCGGGTGCCATTGCCGCACATCTGGGCCAGGGATCCGTCGGCGTTTCGGTAGTCCATGAACCACTGGCAGCCGAACCGGTCGCACCCCTCGATGGCCTCCTGGTCCAGGTCGCTGACGTCCCGGGGATGAGCCAGGCGAATCACCCCGTCGGCGCCGACCCCGAAATGCCGGTCACAGAGCCAACGCACCTGGTCGGCACTGGGCTCCAGGTTCCCCTGGGAATCCTCATAGACCACAAAATCGTTGCCCGTCGCATGCATTTTGTAAACAGTCCGGGGAATACTCATGGTTGTAGGGTACGGCCATTCACCGACAGGATAGGCTTGTCATTCAGCTTGGAAAGGAGCTGCCAGATGGGTTCAGGGGCACCGATCGGGATCTTCGATTCCGGACTCGGAGGATTGAGCGTCACCGCCTGCATCCATGACCTCCTCCCCTTCGAGGACCTGCACTACTTCGGCGACTCGGCCAATGCCCCCTACGGAACCAAGTCTCCCGAGGCAGTGGCCCAACGCTGCATGGCCATTGGCGACCGGTTCATGGACCAGGGCGTCAAGGCCATGGTCATCGCCTGCAATACGGCCACCAGCGTCTGCGTGGAGGAGATGCGGCAGCGCTACCCGGTCCCCATCATCGGCATGGAGCCCGCCCTGAAGCTGGCCTGCCAACGGGGCGACGGACGCCCCCAGCGGGTCATCGTGGCGGCCACCCCCCTGACCCTGAAGGAGGACAGGTTCTCCCGCCTGATGGACAGGTTCAAGGCCACCCACGCGATTTTCACCCAGCCCTGTCCGGACCTGGTCCGGATTGTGGAGTCCGGCCACCTGGATGACCATGACCTGGTCGATGCCACCCTCCACCGGTACCTGGACCGGTACGACCTGGACACCATGGACTCGATCGTCCTGGGATGCACCCATTTCGTCTTCTTCCGGGGGCGAATCGCCAAAATCTGCCCACCCGGACTGGCCCTGATAGACGGCAACGGGGGAACGGCCAGACACCTCCGGAATCTCCTTGCCGAGTCCGGTCAATTGAAGGATGATGGGGCCCCGGGCAGGATACTCATCGCCAACTCGGATCCCTCTGCCCGGATGCTCGAGTACTCCCGCCATCTGCTCGAGTCGGGCAGGGGCCGGGCTTGTCCATCATCCGCGCATAAGCTGTAGGGGACAATCGACGAAACGAGGTGCCTCATGGGAACGAACCGAACAGCTGTCATCGATGTGGGCGGCGGGTACCGTTCCATCTTCGGCGCCGGCGTCTTCGACCGTTGCATGGAGGAGGGCATCAATTTCGACCACTGCTACGGGGTCTCGGCAGGCAGCGCCAATCTGGCTTCCTTCCTGGCAGGGCAGCTCAGGCGGTGCTACAAGTTCTACACGGTCTATTCCTCGAGGAGGGAATACGCCGGGGCCGGTAACTTCGTCAAGGATGGCAGCTTCGTCAACCTGGACTACGTCTACGGAACCCTCTCGGCCCACGACGGGGAAAACCCCCTGGACTACCAGGCGCTGATGAAGAACCCCGCCGGGTTCACGGTCGTGGCCTGCAATGCCCTGGACGGCTCGGCAACCTACTTCGACAAGTCCGACCTGGCCCAGGACAACTACGACATCCTCAAGGCCTCATCCTCGGTGCCGGTGGCCAACAAGGCCTACATGATCGACGAGATCCCCTACCTGGACGGCGGCATCGCCGACCCGGTTCCGGTCCGGAAGGCCCTCGACGAGGGCTATGACCGCATCGTCCTGGTCCTGACCCGTCAGCGGGACATCCTGCGCGAGCAGAAGAAGGACGTCCTCCCGGCCAGGATCCTTGCCAGGACCTACCCGGCCGCCGCCGAACGGCTCATGGAGCGCTACAAGACCTACAACGACGAGGTGGCCTTGGCCAAGGAGGCCGAGAAGAAGGGCAAGGTCCTGATCCTGGCCCCCGACAGCCTCTGCGGACTGACCACCCTCAGCAAGTCCCTGAAAGGGCTCAATGAGATGTACGACAAGGGCTACCGGAGTGCCGAGGCCATCAAGGACTTCCTGGTCGGCTGAAGCCCGCAGGCCGATCACCGAACCTGATCGACCTGCTTACGGAATACGACTGACCCGCTCACCCAATCCAGCGGGCGAACTGTGATTGACGATTCTGTCCTACCGCTCATCCTGGGTGGACTGGGCGGTCATCATGGCCGTGGCCATCTGGTTGAAGAGCTCGTTGTACCCACCGGGGGTCGCAGCAGGCAGCACGAGAGTCTTGGCATTGTCGGACTCGGCCATGGACCGCATCACATCCAGATACTGGTTGAACAAGACCACGTTGTTGACTGCGTCGATATCCATGCCGACGGCCTTCAGGCTGTTGATCTGATCGACGATACCGTTGGCGATCTCGCGCCGGTAGTTGGCCTGGCCCTCACCCTGCATACGGGTCTTCTCCGCATCGGCGCTGGCCTGGGTCTCGATTTCAATCCTCCTGGCTGCGGCCCGTTCCCTGGTGGCCTCCTTCTCACGCTGTGCGGCGTTGATGGAGTCCATGGCCTGCTTGACCTGGGCTGAGGGATCGATGGCGGTGACCAGGGTCTTGATGACGGAGAAGCCGAAGCGCCGCATCTCCTGGCCGACGGTCTGCTGCACGTCGGAGGCGATATCGTCCTTGCGGGCGAAGGCGTCATCCAGGCTCAGGGAGGGGATGGCGGAACGGAGGGCATCTTCCATGTAGGAGCGGAGTTGCCCGGCCGGGTCGCCCAGCTCGTAGTATGCCGTGGCCACGTTCTGCGCCTCGACGCGGAACTGTGTGGATACCTCCACGGTGACGAAGACGTTGTCCTTGGTCTTGGTTTCCAGCTTCACGTTGAGTTGGTTGACCCTGAGGTTGGTCTTGGTGGCCACCCTGTCGACAAGGGGGATCCTGACGTGGATTCCGGCCAGGACCACCCGGTGAAACTTGCCGAACCGTTCGATGATGTAGGCCTGCTGCTGTGGCACCACGAATATGCTCAGCATGAGACCTAACAGAATGATGACCAAAAGGCCTATTGCGATACCAGAACCCATCTTCCTTCTCCTTTGATTCCCAACGGCCCACGGCCCCCACTCCAGGACCAGCCGCCTCCGACAGTCGTCATGACCACCATACATGAAACCGAACATGGCCATGATTGCACCGGAGCGCGGAAATACCGTGGAAGCCGAACCAGGGGGAATACACTCGGCCTTATCAGCCCGCGCCGGAACCGTGGACGAATTCACCGCTTCTGAAAGGACGATTCATGACACTGCTTCGCAATACCAATACGGAGATCTTCCCCCTGGTCCTGGGAGGCAACACCTTCGGCTGGACCAGTGACGAGCAGACCAGCGACAAGGTCCTGGAGGCCTACGTCGAGGCCGGCGGCAACCTGATTGACACCGCCGACGTCTACTCGGCCTGGGCACCGGGCCACTCCGGCGGCGAGTCGGAGATTATCCTGGGGCGCTGGCTGGCCAGAAGCGGCAAGCGCGACAAGGTATTGGTGGCCACCAAGGCCAGCCAGCACCCCCAATACCCCGGGCTGTCGGCCCGGAACGTCGAAGCCGCCGCCGATGCCTCCATGCTCCGCCTTGGCGTGGATGTGATCGACCTCTACTACGCCCACTTCGATGATCAGAAGACCCCCCTGGAGGAGACCGCTGCAGCCTTCGATAAACTGGTCAAGGAGGGCAAGGCCCGGGCCATCGGCCTGTCCAACTACTCCCCCGACCGAATCCGCGAGTGGTTCAGAATCGCCCGCCAGAACGACCTGACCCTCCCAGTGGCCCTGGAACCCCAGTACAACCTGGTCTACCGCAAGGCCTACGAGGGTGGCCTCATGGAGGTGGCCCGGGATGAGGACCTGGCCGTATTCCCCTACTTCTCCCTGGCCTCAGGTTTCCTGACCGGCAAGTACCGCACCCTGGACGATCTGAAAGGCAAACAGCGCGAGGGGATGGTCAAGGACTTCTTCACCCAGGAGGGTCTGGACGTGGTCTCGGCCATGGACGGCATCGCCAAGGCCCACGGCGTGGAGTTGGCCACCGTGGCCCTGGCCTGGCTGAACCACCGCCCTCAGGTTGCGGCCCCAATCGCCTCCGCCCGGACACCAGAGCAGCTGCCGGCCCTCCTGGCCGCGGCCAAGCTGGAACTGAGTGACAAGGAGGTCCAAACCCTCAACGAGACCAGCGACAAGGTCGGCGCCTGAGTCTGAGGTGACCGCCGCAAAGATGGTTCGTCTGAGGCGGCCCGAATAATGGAATGGGCTTCCCGCCCTGGTCCGGATGGAAGCCCATTCCAGTGTCCTGCTATCAGGCCTTGGACAGATCCACCTGGGGCTCGGTCAGTCCGTCAGCGGCCTTGACCTCCAGGCTGGTGGCCAGGGTCTCCTGACTGATCAGGTTCCGGAACTGCTCGGCCTTGGGGGCATCCGCCGCAGGCAGGGTCAGGGTCAGGCTGATCCGGTCGGCTATGTCCAGGTCGGCGGCCTTGCGGGCGTCCTGAACCTGCCGGATCAGGTCCCTGGCGTATCCCTCGGCCATGAGGTCATCGGTGAGTCGGGTGTCCAGGATGACGAATCCGCCGGTGGGCAGCGCGGCTGAAGCCGACTGGTCCGCCTGCGCCCCGTCCTCCTGTTCGATCCTGTTGTCAAGCTGATACTCGGTGGGCTCCAGGGCCACGTCACCAGCGGGGGTCTGGACCACCACTCGGCCATCCTCCTCCCGCCAGGCTCCGGCCTTGGAGGCCTTGATGACGAACTGGACCTGCTTGCCCAGCCTGGGCCCGGCGGCCCTGGCATTGACCTTCAGGTCATGGATGATGCGCAGGCCACGCTCCTGGGCCTGATCCAGAGTGCAGAACCCCACATCCTTGATGTTGAGCTCGGCCTTGAGGATGCCCACATAGGGGCGGGCGGCATCGGGGTCGCGGTCGATCACGGTCAGCCTGGAAAGGGGCTGACGAACCCGGATCTGCTCGGACTTGCGCAGGGAGAGGGTGGCGGAGACCACCTCGCGGACCTTCTCCATGGCGGCGACCAGGGCCGTATCGTCCTTGACTGCCCGACCCAGCTCGGTCTCCTCGCCAGTGGCCTCGTCGACCAGGAAGGGCCAGTCGGCCAGATGGACCGACTCCCCTCCGGTCAGACCACGCCAGACCTCCTCGGCCTCCATGGGGGCCAGGGGTGCCAGGACGCGCGAGAAGACCTCCAGGACCGTGTAGAGGGTGTCGAAGGCCTGGTGGTCCTCACTCCAGAACCGGTCGCGGTTGTTGCGGATGTACCAGTTGGTCAGCACATCGATGAAGTCGGTGACCGCATCGCAGGCATCCGAGATGGCGAAGTCGTTCAGGGCCTTCTCGACCGACAGGACCAGACGGCGCAGTCGGGCCAGGAGGAAGCGGTCCATTTCGGGCAGGTTCCCGACCCGGTCGGCCGTCAGCCGGTGCGCCTCATACCCTGCTCCCCCATTGGCCGCGTTGGCGTAGAGGGTATAGAAGTAGTAGGAGCTCCAGACCGGCAGCATGACCTGGCGGACCGTGTCACGAATCCCGTCGGCCGTCACGACCAGGTTCCCCCCACGCAGGATGGAGGAGCTCATCAGGAACCATCGCATGGCATCGGAACCGTACTTGTCGAAGACCCCGTTCACGTCCGGATAGTTGCGCAGGTGCTTGCTCATCTTCTGGCCGTCCGAGCCCAGGACGATGCCGTGGCAGATCACGTTCTTGAAGGCCGGTCGATCGAAGAGGGCCGTTGACATGATGTGCATGGTGTAGAACCAGCCACGGGTCTGGCCGATGTACTCCACCACGAAGTCGCAGGGGTCCCTGTCCTCGAAGTACTGCTTGTTCTCGAAGGGGTAGTGGAACTGCGCGAAGGGCATGGAGCCCGACTCGAACCAGCAGTCCAGCACGTCCGAGATCCTGTGCATGGTCGACTTGCCTGTGGGGTCGTCGGGGTTGGGCCTGGTCAGCTGGTCGATCCAGGGCCGGTGCATGTTGACCTGGCCCTGGTCGTCGGTCGGGTAGCGGCCGAAGTCCCGCTTGAGCTCGTCCAGGGAGCCGTAGACATCCACCCTGGGATACCTGGGGTCATCCGATACCCAGACCGGGATGGGGGACCCCCAGAACCGGTTGCGGGAGATGGACCAGTCACGGGCGTTGGCCAGCCACTTTCCGAACTGGCCGTCCTTGACGTTCTCGGGAATCCAGTTGATCTCCTGGTTGAGTTCCAGGAGGCGGTCCTTGATCCTGGTGACGGAGACGAACCAACTGGAGACCGGCTTGTAGATCAGCGGGGTGCCGCAACGCCAGCAGTGGGGGTAGGAGTGGACGTAGCTCTTCTCCTGGAAGAGGATGGCCCGGTGCTCGGCGGGAATCCGGCCCAGGGGGCCATCGCCGGCGCGCAGGTTACGGATGATGGGCAGGTTGGCATCGAAGGCCTGCATCCCCTCGTAGTCCGGGCACTCGCCGGTGAAGACGGCACCGGCGTCCAGGGGGTCCACGGTCCTGATCCCCTTGGCGTTGAGGGTGTTCATATCATCCTCGCCGTAGGGGGCCTGGTGGACCAGTCCGGTTCCCTCGACGGTGTCCACGTAGTCGGCCGTGTAGATGGTGTAGGCATTGGGGCCGGGCGTCCCGCCCTCGGCCAGGGCCTTATCGTCCGCGTAATAGGGGAAGACCGGCCAGTAACGCCAACCCTCCATCTCGGAGCCCTTGAGGGTCCGGACCACCTGGTAATCCTCCCCCAGCTGCTTGGCATAGTCACCCAGACGGGCCGTGGCCAGGTAGAACTTCTTCCCGGCATAGTCGCCGCTGACCGGGCTGACCTCGGAGTACTCGATGTCGGCACCGACCACGATGGCCAGGTTGGTGGGGACGGTCCAGGGGGTGGTGGTCCAGAAGACCGCGTAGGCATCCTCCTCGTCCCTGAGCCGGACGGCCACGGAGACCGTGGTGTCCTGCCGGTCCTGGTAGACGTCGGCGTCCATGCGCAGCTCATGGTTGGACAGTGGGGTCTGATCCTTCCAGCAGTACGGCAGCACCCGGTTTCCCTGGTATGCCAGTCCCTTGTCATAAAGGGTCTTGAAGGCCCACATGACGGACTCCATGTAGGGCACGTCCAGGGTCTTGTAGCCGTGGTCGAAGTCGACCCAGCGGGCCTGGCGGTGGACGTAATCCTTCCACTCGTCGGTGTACTTGAGGACGGAGGAACGGCAGGCGTCGTTGAACTTCTCGATGCCCATCTGCTCGATCTGGTCCACGCTGTCGATGCCCAGCTCCCTTTGGGCCTCCAGCTCGGCGGGCAGGCCATGGGTGTCCCAGCCGAACACACGGTTGACCTTGTGGCCCTTCATGGTCTGGTAGCGCGGAATCACATCCTTGACGTACCCGGTCAGGAGGTGACCATAGTGGGGCAGGCCATTGGCGAAGGGGGGACCGTCGAAGAAGACGAACTCGTTGTCGGCATGGTCACCCGAGGGCCTGCGCTCCACGGACTTGTTGAACGTGTCATCCCGGTCCCAATACTCCAGTACCGACTCCTCCATGTGGGGGAATGAGGGATTGGGGGTCACCTGGGAAAGACCCTGGTCCACCACGGCCTTGGGATAGACATTGCCGTCCTGCTTGTCTGGTTCAGTGGATTGGCTCACCGTTCACGCTCCTCGCTGGTTGTTCCTGTAACCACGCCGAGGACGATGGGACCCAATCAGGTCCACCGCGGTACCACCTCGCTTGCCCGGCCAAGACACCCTGCCGGACCGCTTCATCAGGGCTGTGCGGGCCCACCCGTCGGGTCTACTGGGAACCAGTCCGGGGCTGGTTCTGTTCTTCCGAAGGCTCCCCGCTGATGACGGATCAAGGCCCATTGGTCAACAGATTATACCACCCTCATGAAATCATTGACTGGTTTTCGTATCCTGGGACCGGACATCCGCAAGACGGGACACACCAAAAAGCCTTGACCAGGATGACCCGCCCTGTCGGCAGGCTGCAATGAAAGACCACGGCAACGACCTGGAAGACCTTCCGCAGAACAGCTCTGCCCCTTGGAAGCAAGAGGCGCTACTTCTGGAAGCAATCGGGGTTGGCGAAATCCCCGGGGACGGTGCCCAGGGTGTCGGCGGCACCCAGGATTTCGCGCCAGGAATCGAGCGAACGACCATAGGGCCGAGCCTGGGCACCGTGTACCTGAAGGTCGGCCTTGGCCAGGAGGACCTCCTCCTCGGTCAGGCCGGAGAAGAGGGATTCCAGGCGGGCCAGCTGGCCCGGGTCATAGAAGTCGTGGCTGATGATCTCCAAGAGCCGTCCCGCACGCTCCTGGGGCAGGGAGTCCCAGTGTCGCAGCTCGATGTAGTTCTTCAGCCGCACATCGTTGAAGTGCGTGGTCAGGATATGGGCCACTTCATGCTCGTTGAGTGAACGGTCGGGGTAGATCTCGGCCGCATTTTCGTGCCAGCAGATGAAAAAGGGCTTCTCATGCCGGTCCCGGACCTCGGGTGTCTGGGAGACATCGGCCACCATGAGCGGAGTGGAGAGGAGGTCGACCGCATAGTCCTCCCAGCCGAACCCCTCCTCGTAGAGTCCGGGGATGAGCCCGGTGCGCTGGACGTCCAGCCAATCCCAGATGCGCTGCCGACGCAACGGCAGGGTGTTGACCTGGTCCTCGAAGATCGGGGTGTTGCGGAAGAAGTAGGCCAGGATGGGACCGATGGCGGTGCCCAACCTGATCTTGGCGACCGCGTCCCGCTCATCCCGGTAGTCGATGCTGACCTGGGTCGAGGCGGTGCTCCGCATCATCATGGGCCCGCACTGGCCGATACGGCCCAGGTAGGTGTTCATGACATCGTAGCGTTCCTTGGGATTGACATGCACGTCGCGGAAGGAACCGGCAGGCCGATATCCGTACTCGACCAGGCGGAAACCCAGCCGTTCGGCGATCGGGTCCACCTGGCTGCGGAAGCCTCGGTAGAGGGACTCGAATTCATTCCGGTCCCTCAGAACCCCCAAGGAGCATTCCACCTGGCTGCCGGGCTCCAGGGAGACCACGCACCCCGGCCGGCTCAGCCCAACCAGGAAACCATCTTCCCGGTACTCCTTGTCACCGTCATAGAGCGGTTCCAACTCCTTGAGCAGGGCCGCTATGCCGGTCTCACCCTCGTAGGGAACCGGGGCATCGGTTCCGTCGTTGCGTACCGGAAGGTGCTCGATCTCGACACCGAACCCCTGGTCGGCGGCCGACTTGGCCCCATGCTCGAAGTACCGGACCAGGCTGGCTACATGCTTGGGGTTCGGAACCGTCAACAGGTGCGCATACCCGACACCTCTGCTTTTCCTCATGCTGTCATGGTAGGAGGCGGACTCCCCCGACGGAAACCAACACACCATAATCCGATACCCTCCCCGTTAACCACATTGCACTATCCTGACTGGCCTTGGCCGAAGGTATCCCCCTCACCGACATGAAGGGCAAAACCAGACCGGTCCTGCCGGGAACCCCATGGGACCCACCAGGACCGATCGAGGCATAAGGAGAATGCCCGCCGAGTCATCCGAGGACGTCCGGCGCCCCTTCCTTACCGAACGGTGAAGGCCACCTTCTGCAGGTCGTTTCTGCGTGAGGAGTGACCGATCAGCACCTCGAATTCTCCCGGCTCAACCTTCCGGTCGCCCTGGGCGTCAACCAGGGTGCAGTCCGACACGGGAATCCCGAAGTGGACCCGGGTGGTTTCACCCGCCTCCAGGCGGACCCTCCGGAAGGCCTTGAGTTCCCGGTCCGCCCAACTGACCGAGGTGACCAGGTCGCTGATGTAGACCTGGACGATTTCCGTTCCGGCCCGCCGACCGGTATTGGTCAGGTCGACCTCCACCTCGACCGTGTCCTCCGGACCCACCTCGGCCGGACCCGTGAGCCTGGGCTGCCCGTATGCAAAGGTGGTGTAGCCCTGACCCTCGCCGAAGGCGAAGGCCGGGTCCTGGGTCAGGTCGGCATACCGGTTGCCGTGCTGGCCCCGAATCTGGTTGTAGTAGACAGGCAACTGGCCGGCATGGCGGGGGAAAGTGATGGGCAGACGACCGGTGGGTTCGACCTGCCCGGTGAGGATCCGGGCCAGGGCACGCCCGCCCTGCATACCGGGGCTGGGAACCCAGATCAGGGCCTTGGCCGCCTCGGCGGAGGGTGGCAGGATCAGGGGCTTGGACGACATGAGGACGATGACCATGGGCTTGCCGGTCTCGGCCAGGGCATCCAGGAACCGGGCCTGGGGGCCATACAGGTTTAGGGTGGCGGTCGAGCGCCCCTCGCCCACCAGTTGGACCACATCACCGACCACGGCCACGATCAGGTCGCTGGCCTTGGCCGCCTCGATGGCCTGGTTGAACCGGGCCTGGTCGACAAGGGCCGGGGCCGCCACCTTGGGCCGGGGCTGCCCATCCGGGTAGAGAGCCCCGTCGGGGTCATCCACCAGGCGGGCGATGTCGATGCCGGAAGTGCAGGTCAGGGTCCAATCGTCGGGCAGTTCCTGGCGGAGGCCGTCGGCCACGGTGGAGATCATCTCCCTGGGCTGGTCCTGAATCCAGTCACACTGACCGGACCCGCCGGCCCAATCCCCCAACTGGTTCTGGGCATCGTCGATCAGGGGACCGACCAGGGCGATGGAGTGCGACTTTCCGTCCGCGCAATGGCCCTGGTCATCCAGGCCGCCGAAGAGCGGCAGGGCACCCTTGTTTCGCAGAAGGACCATGGATTCCTCGGCCACATCCAGGTTGAGCTGCTGGTGCCCGGGGGAATTGATGACCACCTTCTGGGCCTGGGGATCAGGCAGGCGCGGGTCCTCGAAGAGTCCCAGACGGAACTTCAGGGCCAGGATATGACGAACGGCCCGGTCCAGGTCCTTCTCGCGGAGCATCCCCTGGTCCAGGGCGTCCAGGGCCCCCTGGTAGAAGCCGGGGGTGGTCATGACCAGGTCGTTGCCGGCCCTGACGGCGGCTGCGGCGGCGTGGGTGTAGTCGGGCTGGACCTTCTGCTCCCAGACCATGCGCCCCACGTTGTCCCAGTCGGTGATCAGGGTGCCCTGGTAGCCCCAGCTCCCCCGCAGAACATCGTTGAGAAGCCAGTCGTTGATGGTCACTGGTGTGCCGTCAATGGACTGGTAACCCAGCATGAAGGTGGCCACCCCCTCCTTGGCCAGGCGCTCGAAGGGCGGCAGGAACCATGAAAGGAGCTTGCGGTGGGAGAGGTCGGCCTCGGAGGCATCACGCCCTCCCTGGGTCTCCGAGTACCCGGCGAAGTGCTTGGCCGTGGCCAGGACCGAGTCCTTGGCCAGAGAGCCGGACAGGGCCGAGCCGCCCTGATACCCCCGGACCAGGGCCGAAGCCATCTCGCCGATCAGGTAGGGGTCCTCGCCGAAGGTCTCGTCGACCCGACCCCACCTGGTGTCACGGGCGATGCAAAGAACCGGCGAGAAGGTCCAGTGGACACCGGTCGTGGCCACCTCCCGTGCCGTGGCCCGTCCCATCCTCTCTACTAGGTCGGGATCGAAGGAGGCAGCCATGCCGAGTTGTTCGGGGAAGATCGTGGCACCGCGGAAGAAGGAGTGCCCATGGATGCAGTCGTCACCGATCAGGAGGGGGATGCCCAGCCTGGTACGACCGGTGGCCCGGTTGGCCCTGATCATGTTCTCCGGAGAGACATGCAGGAGGGAACCGGCGTGCTGGTCGATCACTTCCTGATCCACATCCAGACGAGCATCCAGCTGCATCATCTGGCCGACCTTCTCCTCACGGGTCATGCGGCCCAAAAGGTCGTTCACCCGTTCATCCACCCCCAGCGCGGCATTCCTGTAAGGCATATCCTGCCTGTTCGCTTCCTGCACCATATGGGCACCTTCCTTATGAGATGACTACTTGATGATGATCGCCAGATCCCAAGGACCGATGTTCAGGGTCTGCCCGGCTGAAATGCTGCGTTCCGGTTCCGACTCCCCATCGGCCACCAGGAGGCGGCCTTCGAAGGGTGATTCGATTCGAACAGGTTCGGTACTGTAGTTGAGCAGATAGGTAACCTGTTCCCCCAGCGCGTTGATACCTTCCCGCACACTGACCTTACCAACCAGGTCCCTGGCCGGACCGGTGACACCTGCGGCATCAGCCGCCTCAGCGAGAAGACCCCGCATCCCCTCCGCCGAAGGAAGGGTGCCGATCCATTCGGCGCTGCCCCGACCGTAACCGTGACGGGTCACGGCCGCATACCGCCCCCAGACCGGATGGTCGTAATGCGCCAGGACCCGAGTACCGGGGTGTGCCTTCAAGAGCTCTATGAGTCCCTGGCTGACGGGACGATCGCCATCCGCCATGGTCAGGTCCAGATTCAGATCCTTGCCCGGACGGGTGAATTGGTTGTAGTCTATGCCGAATACCTCCGTCAGGAGGTGCGGAGCCTTGTCGTGCCAAACCTTCAGATTCTCATCGGTGACGAAGGACCTGAGTGTTGCCACCAGATGACCGCCCCGCTCGACGTAACACGCAAGCGACTTCAGAGTTTCCTCATCCGTGCTGTACAGGGCAGGGACGATAAGCATGCCATAGCGTCCCAGAAGGTCGGCATCAGCCCGGTCATTGACGAAATCGCACTCGATGTTGAGCTCGAAGAGGGCGTCATAGACCCTCCTGACCACGTCGTTGTAGGAAATCTCCCCATCCCGACGGGGGAAACCCGTTTCCAGGGAGAACCAATTCAGAGCAGTCAGGGAATCGTTGCCCACCATGATGGCGACCTTGTTCCGCTTGTGGAGGTGCACCAGATGCTCCCCCACCTCCTTCTGCCCTATCTGCCTGCCGAACCGACCGGCCTCCTCATAGGTCGGATTGGGCTCCATATCATGAGAGAGCAGACCCTTCCAGTAGGTCTCGAATGAGTTGTGGATGGAATGCCAATGCCAGTACATGACACCATCCGCCCCGGAGGCCAGGTGGCTATAGGCCTGAAGACGCAACTGCCCGGGATAGGGCAACCAACCGTGCTGCCCCTGGGCTTCGGTCTCCAGCACAAGATAATTGGCCCCGCCCTTGATGCTTCGGGCCATGTCCCCACCGAAGGCGATTTCCTTTCCGGTCAGGTCATCCTCAGTGGGGTGATAGATGTCCACTCCGGCGATATCCAGGCAGGGGGCCGCCTCGAAGTGATCGACTGCAGGCTGGACCCCATAGGACCAGCCCGGACTCCAATCAAAATCGAAATTATGGGTAACGAACTGGTCGTCGCGAGCGTATTCACGCACGATGCCGGCCTGCCAGGCCAGGTACCGACTGACCTGCGTCCGGCGGAAGTGGTCAAAGGCAGCCCCCAGGGACCCGTTGATGGTCCCGGTGACATCGGGGAAGTCCTCCCAGGAATCAATCCTGTTGGACCAGTAATCCAAGCCGTAGGCGGCATTGAGGCGATCGAGATCGTCATCGAACCGCTGCCGCAGATCCTTGACGAAGAGCCGCTGCATGTCGGGCGAAACCGAGTCGTAGTACTTGGTTTCGTTATCGACCTGGTATCCAATCACCTCTTTTCTCTGGGCGACATGGCTGATGAGCTTGCGGATGACCCGCTCGCCGTAGTAGCGGTAAGAGGGGTTGACGATGTCCATGATCTGTCGGGCCCCGTACCGGGTGGGCCCCTGGGGGGTGACCGCCAACACATCGGGATGCATGGCAGCCAACCAGGCCGGAACCGCATACGTGGGCGTACCGACGATGACATCGATACCCGCCCTGCCTGCAGCATCCAGGGCGCGGTCCACATGGGTGAAGTCGAAGAACCCGGGCTGGGGTTCCAAGGTGCTCCAGGTGGATTCGGCTATGCGGATGGTATTGATTCCAGCGGCCTTCATCATGGCCATGTCCTGGTCCGTCCGCTGCTCCGGCATGTACTCGTCGTAGTAGGCGCACCCGAAGATCGTCCTGTCCGGAACACGGCCTTGAGGCCCATGTGGATCCGACGAATCCCGGGATCGTGTGGTCTTATCAGACATTGGAATCTCCGATCTACAGGAGGAAGGTGTTGAAGGAGCGCGGTTCCAGCGTCACCCGGAACCCCTGCGCGGAGCTTGCACCACGCTCTCCTGATGAGAAGGAGAAGGGCATGGGGCGATCCAGGGCGTTCTGAGCGACTACCACAATCGTACCGTCAGGGTTCCTGAAGGCCAGTGACATGGAGCTGAAGTGCCCCCGGGTTTCAAGGAGTCGGGCGCCCGGACGCACGTAGTGGGAAAAGTGCCTCATCACGTAGTATTCAGGGTTACGCCGGACCACGCCGGTTGCCGTATCAATCGAGAAAAGGGAGTTCTGCCTCCACCCCCAGGTCGATATGCCCTCGCCCAGGATCATGTTCCAATAGGTGTAACAGGTGGCTCCGGCACGGAAGTAACGGTTGATCAGGGAGAAGACGTACTCTGCGTACTCCCAGGTGTTGTTGCCCATGCCGCATTCGGATTCCGTCTGCTCCAGCTCGATCTCGGGCCAGGACTGATGGGTGCGCTCGATGTCGTGCTGGCCTGCCCACTGGTACCCGATTCCGGAGATGTACCGACGGCACTCGTCATCGAACAGGATGTTGTCAACATACCTGTTGTAGTTCTCCAGGGTGATGCCCTCGGGACCGAACTTCATGTCCTCGGGACCGTTGAGGGTACCCAGGAAGATGGAGGTCTCGGGAGCCTCCTTGGCGAAGAGCGGTCCCAGATAGTCACGGATGAAGATGCGCATGTCCTCACTTGACCAGAGGCAGGATGGAAACTTCTGATCGGCGAAGACCTCATTCTGGACATGGAGCTGATCGATGTGGATGCCCCGTCTGTCATATTCCTGCACGTACCTGAGAAGGTAACGGGCATAGGCTTTGAGGTTCTCGGGGGTCATGACGATACGGCCGTAGTTGTAGGCCTTTGGATTCTTCATCCAGGTGGGAGGGCTCCAGGGGCTGGCGAAGAGCCCCATGCCCGGTTGGAGCTCCTGGGCACGACGGATATAGGGAATCAGCGTCTGTTCATCGTGCTCGACACTGAAATCTTCCAGACCGTAGTCGCCATCGGTCTCGTCGTAGCTGTACCAGCCTGCAGCGAAGTCATTGGCCGCGACCGGGGTCCGGTTGAAGGCCAGATTCAGTTCATCGGGGCTGAAGAGATCCCGGATGATCCGGTCCTGGTCCTCCCTCCCCAGCTTCTGCAGGGGCAACCAGCCGAGCTCATTGAAGCATCCTCCGAACCCTCTCAGGGTCTGAAGTTCCTTGCCGGTTGACACCAGGTCCTGAGAAGCTGCCGCCACCCCGACATCAAGGTGTCGGGTCTGCAGTGTCTGATCCCGCGTGGTCTCGATCCATACCGGTTCTGCATCGGAAGAGGTATTCATGGTCATGGTTTCCGCTCCTTTTGTGGATTGCTTGTCTGTACCAACCCCGCTCGCACACCAAAACGTTGTGATCGTAAGCGGGGTCAAGCATTTGATTCTTTATTTATTTGACGCCCTTGATCGTCATGATGAAGACGCAGCCGATCAGAGCAGCGGCGATGGCTGTGGGGAAGGCAGCGGCATAACCCCAGGTCAGGGTGATGAAGGACATGACCAGAGGACCCGTCATCTGGCCAAGTGTGGTGGCCAGGTTGAGGATACCGAGGTCCTTGCCCGCCTCATCCTTGCTGGGCAGAACATCGACGTTCAGAGCTTGATCGACCGAGGAATAGACACCATATCCGAAGCCGGCGATGCCTGCATAGAGGTACATGCCCATGACCGTCGGGCTGACCCACGGCATGGCGATGCCGATGGCAAAGAGTACCGAGGCGATGATCACAGGCACCTTGCGGCGGCCGATGATGTCCGATATGGGCCCTGAGACCAGGGAACCCAGGAGGGATACGACCATCGTGATGATGGACATGACGGAGATGGTGGCGGCGGCCTGGGTCACCGACTGCCCCACGTACTTCTCGACGATGTACATCTGGTAGGCGGAGATCATCTGGTAGCTCAACAGCATGCAGAGCCTGCCGGCAAAGGCCTTGTAGAAGTCGTGAGCTCCATGGAAGCGTGGCGGCTGGAAGGACCTGAGAACGTCCTTGAAGGTGCCCTCGTCCTTGGGCAGGTAGGCGGCGGAACTTTCCCTGGGCATGATCAGTATGGCCACGATGCCACCGAGGAACATGAGCACGCCGGCGAGGATGAAGCCTGGGAGCATATGGGTCACCATGGATGCACCGATCAGGGAACCGATGGGCGAGCCGATGGTGGAACCTGCACCGTAGAAGGCGGACAGGGTTCCACGCACGCCCGAGGGCACACGGTCAGACAGGATGGCCACCATGGGGGCGATCATGCAGTTCAGACCGAACATGCAGAGACAGTACACGATGGTCAACAGGATCGGGTTTGTGGTCATACCCGTCAAGAAGAGGGTCACACCGCCCAGGAGAGCGCCTCCGATGATCCAGGGGGTCCTGCGACCGTACCGGGAACGGCTGCGATCCGAGAAATTACCGAAAAGCAGGTTGGAAACCAGCGAGGCCACGGCGGTACAGGCATTGACGATGCCCATCAATGCCTCTGGAGCCACACCCGGTACCTGCTTCAGATGCTCTGGCAGGAGCACGATGCTGACGATTCCCAACCCCGACATCCACAGAACACCGAACAACAGGAAGCTCGCGCCAAACCTGAGCAGGGTCTTCCTGGGTACCGGCTTACCTGTTTCGGGCGATAGCAGCGGATCTTTTTCGGCTGCGGCCAGGGCTGCCTTGTGCGCCTGCAGACGCTCTGAATTCCCCAACTCCGGGGTTACCGAGTCGCTCATCGTGTCGACCTCTTTCACACTAGTCTTCTCTGACATATCCAATGCATGGTAGGCAACATATCTAATATGCATTAGATATTTATATCTAACGACCACTCGATAAGTTTGTCAAGTCGCTGATCTAATTACCGTCGAGAAGCTCGCCCTTTCTGCTCCAGAGGAAATCCGGAGGGCGGAATCGTCCCCAAGCCATGCTGCCGAGGCTCTGTACGCCCGTCCCCATGTAGGATGAATAGCATCGAACCGGAAATGACCGAGCACATAAGGAAGAAAAGGAGCTGCGGGACCACAGACATGGCGAGCCGAACCAGAAAAACCCCGGAAACCAGACGAGCGGAAATTACCCGGGCCGCAGCTCACCTCATTAGCCGGCATGGCTATAACGGCATCTCGCTCAAGGATGTAGCCGACCTGGTGGGGATGTCACAGCCCGGCATTCTCCATTATGTAGGCAGCAAGGAAGGCCTGCTCTCCCTCCTCGTCACCGATATCTATGATGTCAACGGCACACCCGAGGAATTCGTCCAGACGGGACTACCCGGATCAGATCCAACCCACCCCCGTCTTCCGGCCTATTTCGATTACCTGGTTGAGCATAATGCCGGACGGCCCGAACTCACCCGGCTCTATACGGTCCTGCAAACAGAGGCCATTGCACCCAACCACCCCCTGCATGACTATTTCATCCGCAGACCAGACAGCGTATGGGAACATTATTCCGCCTTTCCTTGGAAACTCCCCGACGGCCTGGAGTGGGAAAGGGACATGCGGGACTACGTTAGGATGAGCCTGGAAGTCATGGACGGCATTCAGATACGTCTGCTGCGCAAGCCGGAGATCGACTATGTCCAGGAGTGGAAACGGTTCAGGAACCTGCTCTTCCCCTCCCCGACCTGGGATGACTGCCGCTGACCGAAATCACCGTGACCGGACGGATGCAAGACGGGGATGTCCGGCCAAACCGATCACACCAGTCCGATGCAATGCATGGAATCAGCCTTCCTGGCCCATTCTGAAGGGACGGACGTCATAGGGGGCCTGGTACCTGCGGTCCTTCCAGAAGTACTTATAGTCGTGGTCGTCAATGGGTCGAACGACCGTGCAGGGGTGACCGTAGGCAACCACGTCGGAGGGAATGTCCTTGCTGACCAGGGATCCGGCCCCGATGACCGTATTGTCTCCGATGGTAACGCCCGGCATGATGATGGCCCCGGCCCCGATCCACACGTTTCTGCCGATGGTGACCGGAACCGTGAACTGGGGAGTACCGCACTCGCGCACATCGGGGCGGATGGCGTGGCCTGTGGTGACGATGGTGACGTTGGGTCCGAACATGGTGTGGTCGCCGATATCGATACGCCCGTCATCCACCAAAACCAGGTTGAAGTTGGCGTAGCACCTGCTCCCCCAGTAGGTGTTGCAGGCCCAATTGGCCCGGACCGGCCCCTCCACCCAGCTTCCCTCGCCGAAGGAACCGAACATCTTCCTGCAGAGGGCCTGCTTCTCCTCCACCTGGGAAGGACGGCAGGCATTGAAGTCAAAGACCATATCCTGTTGGGCGTCCTGGATCTCCTTCATCTCAGGCGTATCGGCAATATAGATCTGGTCGGTGTCCAGTAGTGCCATGATCTCCTCGCGGCTGGTCATGGATACCCCTCTCTCCTTGGTTCTGACGGACCTCCCCACGGTGGGGCGGGCCGTATTCACCCCTCCGGATGGAAGGTGAACGGTTCCGGGCCGGCGGGTACCATTTACATTCGCCAGCCCCGGCTTGGCTACAGGCTCTCCAGGACCTTCTTCCGGTCATCGTCCAGCACGAGGCCGGAATCATCGGACTCCAGGCCTTCCTGCTGCATACCCCGACCGGTCGATTCCGATGCCCCGACCGCTGCGGCATCCCCCTGGTCCGGGTTCAGGTCTTCCCGGTCGCCGTGCTTTTTCGCAGCGGCGATCATCAGCTTGATCCTGTTGAGCTGGTTGGCCTCCGAGGCACCCGGATCGTAGTCGATGGAGACGATGTTGGCCTCGGGATAGGTCCTGCGGATCTTGCCGAACATGCCGCGCCCCGTCACATGGTTGGGCAGGCAGGCGAAAGGCTGGGCACAGACGATGTTGGGGGCGCCGGACTGGATCAGCTCGATGATCTCGCCGGTCAGGAGCCAGCCCTCGCCGGCCTGGACCCCAAGGGAGGTGACCGTAGCCGCCTTCTGCCTCAGCTTGCTGATGTGGGCCGGAATGTCGAACTTCCCCTTGGAGGCCTTGAAACCGGCGATCATCGGTGCACGGTAGACGTCCGCCGCCCTGAGGACGATCTTCTTGACACCCACCTGGCCGCCGGTGCCCAGCATCTCCTCGTTCCACTCGGCATTGGAGATTCCATTGACCATGAAGTCGCAGACCCCCGGCAGGACCGCCTCGCACCCCTGGCTCTCAATCAGGTCGACCACATGGTTGTTGGCGTCAGGATGATACTTGACCAGGATTTCTCCGACCACGCCCACCCTGGGTTTGCGGGGTATGTCACGCAGGGGCAGGTCATCGAAGGCCCGGATCATCCGCTTCATCAGGGTGTTGTAGGGCAGGTAGCCGCGGCCGTAAACCCTCCTGGCGGTCTTGGAGTATCCGTGGTGCTCGATGGTCTCCTTGCAGATCGTGTCCCAGAGCTTGTAGAGCCTGTTGGCCGAGCCGGGCTCCTGCTCATAGGGTCGGATCCTGAGCAGGCACTCGATCATGGCGTCACCCAGGTAGAAGGCCTTGACGGCACGGTGCAGGAGGGCCGGGGTGACCCGAAGGCCAGGATTGGCCCTGAACCCCTGAACGCTCAGCGTGATGATGGGCACATAGCCGTATCCGGCATCGGCCAGGGCCTTGCGCAGGAGGCCGTAGTAGTTGGTGGCCCTGCACATGCCGCCGGTCTGGGTGACGATGACCGCACACCTATGGGGGTCGAACTTCCCCGAGATGAAGGCGTTGACCAGCTGGCCCACCACGATGATGGCCGGGAAGCAGGCGTCGTTGTTGACATACTTGACCCCGGTGTTGATGTCTTCGGCCGTGGCGTGCTTCAGCAGCTCGAAGTGGTAGTCGGCACTGGAGAAGACCGCCTCCAGGAGGGAGAAGTGCACGGGCGACATCTGTGGTGCCACTACGGTGTACTTGTGCCCCATGGCCTTGGTGAAGCGATGCTCCTTGGCATACTTGGACATGGTCGGCTTGGCAGCAGCCTCACCGGTCTTGGCATCCATGTCACCCTTGGGTCCGGTACCTGCCTGCTTCTCCGCATCCTGCCCCTGGGAGGTTCCGGTCTTTACCGACCCCTGGTCCGCCTCCTTCTGCCGCGAGGCCATGGCCTCCCGCATGGGCCTGATGCCCATGGGGTGGAGGCTCACCAGACCCTGGTCGCTCTTATCGTGCAGGGCGACGAACCGGGCCAGGGCCACGATATCGGCCTTGTTTCCGGACAGGCTGATCCTCTGGGCGTTCGTGGACCGGAACCCGTCGGATTGTGCCTTGACGGGCACAGCGGCCCCTTCGGTCCCTTCCACCTCTATAGTGCTTTCGGCAGCATCTTCATTGACGGAATCCAAGGAAATACCGGTATCCTCCTCCTGGACCCCACCAAGGGAGAGGTCGGCATTCTCAGCTTGGGCAGCCGCCGGGACCTCGCCTGCCGCGTTCATGTCCAGATCACGCTGGTGGCGTTCATCCATGGCGGCCTTCAGCGAGCGCAGACGAATCTTGGCGGCCCCCAGGTTGGAGACCTCGTCGATCTTCAGCTGGGTATAGACATCGCCCTTGTCGGCCAGGATCTCCTGGACCTGATCGGTGGTGATGGCATCCACACCGCACCCGAAGCTGACCAGCTGGACCAGCTGCAGGTCGGGGTACTCGGAGACGAACCGCGCCGCGGAATACAGCCTGGAGTGGTAGGCCCACTGGTCGGTCACCCTCAGGGGCATCTTTTGCCGGCCGTCGCCGAAGTTCGGAACCGTCTTGCGGAACTCGCCGGCATTGGGGTTGTTGGAGGCCAGGGCACGTTCCCCCGCGGCAGGGATGATGTAATCGCTCAGCTTGGGCATATCGTGCACGTCCAGCTCACAGATGGAGTCCTCGGAGAGCACGGCCATGCCCAGGGAACAGATGGTCTCGGGGATGCCGTGGTTGACCTCGGGATCCACATGGTAGGGCCTGCCGGACAGGACCACACCCTTGACCCCGTACTCCTGCATGTAGGCCAGGGCCCGCAACCCCTCCTGCCGGACATCCTCCTTGAAACGGGCATCCTCGCGGTAGGCCTCCTGGACGGCGCCCCGGGCCTCCTCCTCGCCAACGCCGGCCCAGTCGAAGACCTTGACGACCCGCTCGACCATCTTCTCCCTGTTGGACAGGTTGAAGTAGGGCCTCATGAACCGGACCCCATCCTCCTTGAGTTCGGCCATGTTGGCCTCGATCACCACCGGATAGTTGGCCACGATGGGGCAGTTGTAGTGGTTGTCCGTGTCGGGCACCAGCTCCTGCTCATAGGTGACACAGGGGTAGAAAATGGTCTTGATCCCCTTGTCCAGGAGCGAGTGGATGTGCCCATGGACAAGCTTGGCCGGGTAACAGATGTTCTCGGAGGCGATGGATTCCATCCCGCTCTCGAAGAGCTCGTGGTTGGACCTTCCCGAAATCATGACCCGGAATCCCAGGCTGGTCAGGAGGGTGAACCAGAACGGGTAGTCCTCGTACATGTTGAGCACCCGGGGGATGCCGATATCGCCCCTGGTGGCCTTGTCCGGGGTCAGGCGGCGGTAGGCGAAGGCCCTCTTGTACTTGAAGTCGTAGAGATTGGGCCTGTCGGAGCGCCTCCGGTTCTTATCCCCGCCACGTTCGCAGCGGTTCCCCGTCACGTAGCGGCCGCCGTCCTCGAATTCGGTGATGGTCAGCTTGCAGTGGTTCTGGCAGAGCTTGCATACATCGTGGGTGGTGGTCATGGACAGGTTGTCCAGCTGTTCCCCGGCCAGGATGGAGCTGACCACATGGTCCTCCTCGACCTGGATGTCCGGCATGGTGGATCTGAACCCCTGCTCGTTCTTGGCGCCGGCCACAGTCGATTCCCGGGGGCGGCCCTTGATGGCACCACGTGGTTCGGCCTTCATGGCCGTCGCCCCGGAAACCCCGGCCCCACCTGGGATTGGTACCTTGTTGGGGGTCGTGGGGGTGGCCCCCATCGACTTCCCCCCGTCGCGCATGGTTATGGAGGGATGCCCAAGGCGTGGGTTGCCCGCCACGGCCACCTCGACCTCCTCATTCTGGGGGCAGTGCATGCGGGCCGTCAGTGCGGCGCCATAGGCCCCCATCAGCCCGGCGATGTTGGGCCTGGTCACCTGGCGACCGGTCAGAAGCTCAAAGGCCCGCAGTACCGCGTCGTTGAGGAAGGTCCCTCCCTGGACCACGACGACCGGCCCCAGGGCGTTGGCGTCGCGCAACTTGATGACCTTGTAGAGGGCATTCCTGACCACGGAATAGCAGAGGCCGGCGGCGATGTCCTCCGGGGAGGCACCCTCCTTCTGGGCCTGCTTGACCGAGGAATTCATGAAGACGGTGCACCGGGACCCCAGGTCGGTTGGGGCCCCGGAGGCCAGGGCCTGCTGGGTGAATTCCTGGATGCTGATCCCCATGGACCGGGCGAAGGTCTGCAGGAAGGACCCGCAACCCGCCGAGCAGGCCTCGTTGACGCAGATCGAATCGATGACACCGTCATTGACGGCGATGTACTTCATGTCCTGGCCGCCGATGTCGATGACGGACGTGACCCCGGGGCTGATCTCCTCGGCTGCCCTGTAATGGGCCATGGTCTCGACCACGCCCTCGTCCACATGCAGACCGGCCGTTATGAGCCCCTCGCCATAACCGGTGGCGCAGGCCCTGGCTATGTAGGCACCCTCGGGCAGGGCCCTCCTGACCTCCTTGACGATATCGGCGGCGGCGATCAGAGGGCTGTCCTTGTGAACCCCATAGGTGGACCAGACTATGGTCTTGTCGTCATCGACCAGAACGGCCTTGATGGTGGTACTGCCCGCATCAATGCCCAGGAAGTGGGGTCCCTTGGCCCCGCTCAGATCACCGGTGGGGATGACCTGCGAACCGTGCCGGTCATCGAACTCCTTGCGCTCCTGCTCATCCATGAAGAGGGGCCGGATGGTCCTGGCCGTCGACGGCATGTTCTCCAGACCCTCCAGGGCCGACAGGACCCCGTCCAGTGAGGTCAGGTCGAAATTCATTCCATGACGGGCACCCTGACCGGCCCCGACCGCCCGGGAGTCGGTTTCCACATCCGGACGACCGCCCTCACCGTCACCGACCAGGGTGGTGACGGTCCGGCCGTCCTGCATGGCATCCTGCAGGGCCAGCTTGTCCAGATCGGTGGCCCTGGCGGATCCGGCCCTGTCCACCTCGTCCTGATCCAGGCCCCAAGCGGGCCCGAAGGGATCGTTCACGTCGGTCTCGGGGGAATAGTCGGTCTCCACCCGTGCCGAGTCATCCTGACCGTCCTGATCGTGACGGCCCGCCATGATGGCGGCACCATAGGCCACATACAGGTGGGCGTTCTCCGGGATGATGTACCGGCTGACCCTGTCCTGGAGGATTCGCTTGAAGGACTCCCTGAGCTCGCTCATGAAGAAGAGCGGACCACCCAGGAAGATCACGTTGCCACGGATGGGGCGGCCGCATGCCAGGCCGGATATGGTCTGGGTGGCGACGGCGTTGAAAATCGATGCGGCCAAATCCTCCTTGGCGGCCCCGTCGTTGATCAGGGGTTGGAGGTCCGACTTGGCGAAGACGCCACACCGGGAGGCGATTGGGTAGATGGTCTTGTACCTGGACGCCATGTCGTTGAGACCGGCGGCATCCGTGTTGAGCAGTGTGGCCATCTGATCGATGAAGGCACCGGTGCCACCCGCGCAGGACCCGTTCATCCGCTGCTCGGGAGTCGGCTTCAGGTAGGTGATCTTGGCATCCTCGCCCCCCAGTTCGATGATCACATCGCCTTCGGGATGGGTGGCGTTGATGGCCTCGGTCTCGGCGATGACCTCCTGGGCGAACTCCGCGTGGAGCTGACCGGCCAGTTCCAGTCCGCCGGACCCGGTGATGACCAGGCTGATGGGGTTCTCCGCCAGCCCCGCACGCGACAGGGAGAGCCTGATGTCGGTGACCAACTCCGCCACGCACTGCCGCACGTTGGCATGGTGACGACGATAGTCGCTGAAGAGTGCCTGGTCGAGACCATCATCGACCCCCAGGACCACGGCCTTGACGGTGGTGGAACCGATGTCCAGACCCACCCGCAGGGAATCCCCCGGCTCCGTCCCCCTATATCGACTGGCAGCGTCGACGCCTTCAGACATGAAACAACCTCAATCCGTGAGACCGCCGCATGATGATGGTCGAAAACAGAACCCACACCATGCCTGGCTTACCGTTCCAATGCTACCGCCCGGGTGCGAGCCGCCTTGTTACCGAGGGTGTTTTCGTCCTCGTCATTCGATGCCCGACCAGGAACGAATAAGCCGGGCCCGCGCAATAGTTGGGATTCGCACCAATGAACCAATTCCGACCTTTGCAATCCTTAGGGAAATCAAGGACTTTGCCCTTGGCGAAATCAACTGGTTGCAGGCCCGAGGACGGGACAGGCCTACCGGGATTGTCCCCGTATTGAGGGAACCTGAACGGATATGCAGGCCTGACCAGGCCGAAGAGGGCGACGGCCCGTCGGATGGTCCGGCCGAAGTGAACCAAGGGTCAGGAGGCTCGGGTGCGAACAGACATGGGTTCGAACATGGGCAGGTCGATGGGTGCACCCTACGACATCGGATC
This sequence comes from Bifidobacterium indicum, assembly GCF_036987015.1. Lineage (NCBI taxonomy): Bacteria > Bacillati > Actinomycetota > Actinomycetes > Bifidobacteriales > Bifidobacteriaceae > Bifidobacterium > Bifidobacterium indicum. Next base: position 8,431 of record NZ_BTXM01000001.1, on the reverse strand, counting down.
GTCGTGCGGCCTGGCCCCCAAACCTCTGGACCAACTGCCCAGGCTGGCCCGCGACACCACCGAAGAGGACCCCTGGCCGGTCAGCGTGCTCAGCCAGAAGTACCACGATGCGGTGGCCCGCTGGCCCGGGGCCTGGATCGAGGGGCAAATCGTTGAAATCAACACCAGGCGCACCGGTTCCGCATATCTGACCCTGCGCGACGACTTTGAAGACATATCAATCAATGTCATGGGCTTCCGGGCCTTCGCCACCCAGGCCAGGGACTTCCGCCAGGGCGACCGGGTGGTGGTGCATGGCCGGCCGGACCTCTGGGTCAAGCAGACCAGGCTGAGCTTCATGGCCGACCGGATCAAGCGGGTCGGCACCGGCGACCTGAAGGAACAGATCGAGGAACTGAGACGCAAACTCAAGGGGGAGGGCCTCTTCGACGCGGAGAACAAGGTCCCCCTGCCCGAGTTCCCGAATCGGATCGGCCTGGTCTGCGCCCCCAAGGCCAGGGCCGAGGGTGATGTCATCACCAATGCCCGGCTGCGCTGGCCCACAATCGAGTTCACCGTGGTCCATGCCCATGTACAGGGTCCCCAGTGCCCGTCCGAGGTGGTCCAGGCCATCCGGAAACTCGACCAGGACCCCAGCGTCGATGTCATCATCGTGGCCAGGGGCGGCGGCAGCTTCGAGGACCTGCTCGGTTTCTCCGACGAGGCCGTGGTCCGGGCGACCGCGGCCTGCCAAACCCCCATCGTTTCAGCCATCGGGCATGAGGACGACTGGACCCTGATTGACCTGGCGGCCGACCTGCGCGCCTCCACCCCCACCGATGCGGCCAAGCGGGTGGCCCCCGACCTGGTCGAACAGGAATCGATCATCATGGAGGCACGGACCCGAATCGAGTCCCGGATCCGGAATCTGGTCGAGGGCGAGACCCGGCTGATCGACGGATATGCCAACCGTCCCAGCCTGACCCGGCCGCAGACCATGCTGGACAAGCCTCAGCGTCTGGTCGACGAGTCCCGGGTCCGTCTGGACATCGCCCTGCGACGGATTGTGGACGATGCCTCACTGACGGTCGAGAAACTCCAGTCCTCCCTGACCGCCCTCTCCCCCCAGTCAACCCTGGACAGGGGATATGCGGTGGTACAGACCGTTGAGGGCGGGGTGGTCAGCAGCCCGGACCAGGTGGCCCAGGATCAGGATCTGACACTCACCGTCAAGGAGGGCAAGATCGAAACCAGGGTGGTGGCAGTCGGCTAGAGCCGACAGGGACCACCCGGCACACTCGGCCGTTGCTGCCGGCTACGATCAGCGGTGGTCGCCGGTAAAGCCGATGCGGACCGCTGAATCTCAGCGAATCAGATAGGGTATGAAAACTTCAGACAAGACCGACAAACACAATCGACAAGGAGCGTCCATGAGCGAATCAACCGCTAAACAGGCGAAGGACAAGCAGGAAGAACCCCTACTGGCCTCGTCCCTGACCGACAAGGAGCGCGAGACCATCACCAAGCTCCCTTACGAGCAGGCTCGCGACCAGCTCATCCAGGCAGTCCAGGCCCTGGAGGCCGGCGGTCTGGACCTGGATGCCTCCATGCGCCAGTGGGAGATTGGCGAGGCCCTGGCCAAGCGGGCCCAGGAACTCCTGGGGCAGGTCAGGGCCAAGCTGGATGCCGCCCAGGAGGAGCAGGCCAGTGCAGGCGCCCAGGCCGGCACACAGTCCAACCTGGATTCCTGAGAAGTCAGATCAGGCCATCCAGACTCAGTCGACCTCCAGGGTGGACAGCAGGGCGGCATGGTCCGATCCGGGAATGACCATGGTCTGCAGCTGACCGGCCCTGATGCCCTGATCCACCACCACATGGTCGATCGCGACCCCCCTGGGGACCCAAGCCCGGTCGGTCGGCCAGGTCATGGTCATGCCATGGCCGGCCAGGCGTGCGGCGTCCTGGAACCTGTCGCCCAGGAAATCGCGGAATACGGCATGGTCGTAGGTGGAGTTGAAGTCCCCCATCAACACATACCTGGTATGGGTATGCCGCTTCAGGCTGTTCATGTCGTCAATGCTGTCGCGCCAGGATGACCAGGTTCCGGGTGTGGGCGAGGTCGTATGGACCGAAATGAAGCGGATACTGGTGGAACCATGCTTGAAGCCCACGCTCCCCGCAGGCATCATCGAAGCCCGGGAGTTCACATCATCACGAGCCGGTGACCCCATGGGTGTGGCTGTCCATATGCCGTTGCCGTACTTCCCATCCGCTGAGGACACCTTCTTATAGGGCAGGTATTCATCAATGCCGGCATCCTCAAGGCGCTGGACGAAGTCATCCGTTACCTCCTGAAGCGCCAGAACCTCCACCCGGTTCTCCTTGACCGTCTGGACGATCGTCCGCACATCAGCCTGTCCCTTGTACACATTCAAGGTCATGACCCGGGCCGACCCATCGGTCCTGTCCGGGTGCCCCAGGGACATGTTCGTCAGGGTCTTGTCCGACAGGCCCTGACCCCCGCCGTAAAAAGGGTACTGCCAGGAGACGTTCAAGGCCAAGGCCCCGATCAGGATCAGGGCGGTCATCCACTTGGACGCGGTCAGTGCCAGGACCAGGGCAAGCAAGTCGACCAGGATGAACCAGGGCGTGATCGCCACCAGATCGGGAAGGTAGGGCAGCACCGGGAACCAGGCAGGAAGCATCCGCGCCCCCAGAACCAGCAGGGAAGCAATAGCCAGAATCCGGGCCCACCACCCGAACACGAGCCGCACCAGAAAAGACTGCCGGAATTTCGACATAGGCACCTTCCGAATACGATTTGGGGCAGGCAACATTCTAACCAGACCACAGGCCCACCCCTCCCCTTTCAGCCCGTGGAACCAGTCGGCACCCCTGCAACACCACCCGCCCGACCTGGCCGCCATGCGTGGTACAGTAGTACGCGTTGCCCCGGTAGCTCAGGGGATAGAGCACTTCTCTCCTAAAGAAGGTGTCGTGCGTTCGAATCGCATCCGGGGCACTCTGACGACTCAGGCGTAAGGAAATAGCGGGCTCTGCCATCCACCATCCTGTCATCGTCACCCAACTCTGCACCTTTCCGGTTCTTCAAGGTCCAGTCATTCATACGCCGGTAAACCGAATCATCCATCAGCGCCTGCATCGAGGTTCCCAACTCATCGGCGATGAGGATCACGTCTCTGAAAGATCAACGGCCTGGCCTGTTGAGCTTATAGGACATTCCGGCGGTCGTGATGTTAAAGATCCGGGCCAGGGTCGTTTGGTTGACCCCCGGAGTGGCCGCAAGCAGCATCCTGATGTTGTATCGAAGTACCTCATCCTCATAAGTTGCATGATCCTCGGAGGTTGCCTCTACAACAGTACTTGCAGAACTCATTGTGGCTCCTTCTTCCGAGCACAGCTCATTTTTTTTCACTGACTGTTTTAGTTGATCGCCAAGTTTGCACAAAGTCAAAATGTACTCTGTTCCTTGACTGTCAGTTAGCTATGTAATGAGGATTTACGTCAAACATGTACTGGTGGTTAAAGAGTCAGGGGCTCTCCTCTTCAGCCCTTGCCGGGCTCCTGGGCCAAACCTCCGTGAACATAAGCAACAAGGTTCGGGGTAAGACCACGTGGCAGCAAAAGGACCTGATTGCTCTTCACCAACTTTTCGGACTGTCCTCCGACTTCGTCTTAGGCATCAGTGACATCCCTTTATCCAAATCACCACAGCCCGTATAAAAGGGAAGGTCTCCTGATTTCAATGACCAGGAGAACTCCCGTGAAATGACCACCGGTGCATCCGACCAACCGCCAAGATCTCCGGATGCACCCTGACATTAGGAGCATTCCACATGCCCGATGCTGGCAATACCGTGCTTTTCTCCGCGCGTGATATTCATGGTACACACCTTTCGGATACAGGTGAGGGCGGGGTTCTGGCGCATGCCTCGACGAGACTGGGCGGGGAGAGCCTGGACATGGTGTCGGCGGCCACCTGGTTGATGAGGGCGGCCCTGGTCCTGCCGTCGAGCGAGTCGAACGGTTCGGCGCCGGTCCAGTCGTGTTCTGCTTTCCATGTGGCCCAGCGTCTCCATTGGCGGTACTCCCAGGTGGTCATGGATCGCGTGGGGTCGTCCAGGAGCGTGGTGAGTTCGGGACGGTCGCGTTCCATGGCCCTGCAGGAGTCCTGGGCGAGGATCCGGTCGTGAAAGGGGTTGATCCAACCCGAGGATGTGGCCAGGTCGACGACGATGTGGACGTGGTCGTTGCCGTTCTTGCTCAGCCCGTGTCTGACGGCCACCCATCTGACATCGCTTCCGCTGTCGTCGAGTATGCCCATCCTGGTCAGGTAGTCTTCGACGAGCTGGCGCCACTGCTGATCGTCCATGATCCCCTGGCCGGCCTTGATGGCCAGAGAACAGTGCCAGATCCGGTCCTTGCCGGCTTCTTGGTCCGGGTTCCTCCTGCCCCGCATGTCCGGGGGCATGGGCTGCCCGTCCTGCGCCAGACGCCGGTACCACCTGTCGAGCTCGTACGCGATCCGGCTGAAGGAGGTCGTCGGCCGGCCGTCCAGGTCGAAGCAGTCGGTGATGGCGGGGCTGGCGCACACCATGTGCTGGTCGCTGTGTTCGTTCGAGCGTCCCCGGCCGAAGAGGTATCTGAGCAGGCCGGCCGGGTCGGAGCCCCTGGTGATGTTCGGAATCATCCCACCATTCTCGGCTCGGTCCGGCCGAAGATGGGGGGACTCACAGGGTGGGGCCGCCCTGGTGGTTCCCGAGCGTCTGGTCGGGGATCCGGAACAGGGTGTCGGCGCCATCCTCCTCTCGGCCGGCCTGCTGTTTGTTCCATGCGGCCAGGTGGCCGATGATGGTCCGGTCGTCGTTGAGGTAGTAGTCGGCCAGCTCCTGGTTGAACCAGGTGCGGTCCTTGTCGCTGGTGGGCACGGTGAGCGGGTTCCTGTTCCCGTCGGCGATCAGCAGGCCGTTGGCGGCGAGGAGCGCCATCCTCTTGTTGCCGTCGCCGAACGGCTGCATCCTGGCCAGGCCGGCGAACAGGCGGACGGCCCTTTCAAGGTCGTCACCCTCCTCTTTCCTGGTGGTGTCGCCCAGCAGCGCGGCGATGGCTTCGGGGTCGGGCGTGGGGGGCTCGTACCTGCCCAGGAGGGTGTTGACCATGACGGGGGTGTGCTCGTCGCGCAGCTTGCCGGGTTCCATGGATGCGGTCCTGGTCAGTTCAGCGTTGATACTCTTCACGTATTCCAGGTCGATCGGGTGGTGTGCGTAGTCGTAATGGAGGGTGTGCTCCGCGGCCTGCCGGAGATCGAGCAGGAGGTTGTAGTCGGCTTTCGAGTTGACGACCTTGGGGTTGCCCGTGCGCAGGAACTCCTCGGTGGCCATGAAGGTCGACCGGAGCCCGTCGAACGTGCGCCCCATCGAATACAGCAGCCCTGCGAGTTGTCTGGTGCCCAGCACCTCTTGACCGCTCATGCGTGTGCTTCCTTCCGTTCCTGTCCTGGTTCGATTCTCTCATGCCGGCCGTGTTTCGCATCGGCTGTTCTCAGCCGGCTTGCGTTTGATCGCGCGACCAGGGCGTCGACCTCGGTGAGCAGTTCCTCGATGCGCCTGGTGGCGCCCACCATGTCGGCGACCTGGTTCGGGTCGGCTTCGAGCCGGGCGTTGACGAGGTGGGCCACCTGATTGACGTTGACGCCGATGCGGTGGATCTCCATGCGGATGCGTGCGAGCTCCAACGCCTCGGCCCCGCTCCCCTCCTCCCGGCGCCGGCCCGGCTCCGGGTCACGCCGGCCGCCCATGAGGATGCTGGCTATGCTGCGCCCGCTGGTCCTCGACTGCTGGTGGAGTTCGTCGAGCTCGTCCTGATTGACCCGGATCGTCACGAGCCTGGTCCTGGGGGTGGCCGCCTTGGCTCGTGTCCTGACGGCGCCGCTCCGGGTCAGGCCGTGCCTGACCCGGCTCATCGTCGGCCCTTACCGGTTGTTGGTTCATGGTCGGCCGGCGCATGCCGGCTTGTTCGGCCTTCGGCCCTCGGGTAGACGGTCACACCCTCCGCAGGAGGGCGGGACGTGGGGTCAAGCTTGAATCGTATATACGATTCATCTAGCTTGCTCCGCTCTTGTTTTTGTACTCTCTGTACCCTATGTACTCTTTGTACTCTTTGTACTCTTTGTACTCTTTGTACTCTTTGTACTCTCATGGTTCTGGTCGGACCTCCGCGAGTGACCGGACGAGGGCGCTGCGGGACAGGCCGAAGCGTTCGCACAGCAGGTCGACCGGCCCGCCCCTGGTCGGGGGTGAGCCTGATCGTCATGGCCGCTTTTTCCTGCCCCCTCCAGTCGATGGTCTGATGCGGCATGGTGCCGGGGTCGATGGGGTGGCCGTCGTCGGCGAGGCGGCCGTCCTGGTCCTTGATGCGTTCGATGCCGAGCTGTGCGTCGACCAGGCCGAGGACCCATGCGGTCATGGTCGTGCCGTTCGCGGCGGCGCTTCTCCTTCCCGGTTCGGCGACGGCCGCCCCATCCTGCCAGGGGGACACCTGGGACCGGCCTGCAGGTGATGCGATGGTGTTGTCGAACGGGTACCTGGGCGAGACGGCTTTCCCGGTGCCGGAGGGCCTGCAGGTCGACTCCCGGACGGATCCGCAGTCGATCGTCCGTGTGGGGTACGACACCCTGTATGTGCCGATGGATGATGGCGTCTGGGCGGTGACGTCGTTCTGCCCGGCCAGCACACGGAGTGTGCATCTGGACCGTGAGGGCAACGAGGGTCCCGATGACGCGCGTCACCCGTACACGCCTATGGGTTCGGGGATGCTGCCCTACGGGACGAGGCAGACGCCTTGCTATGTCGTCGATGTCGCCGTGTCCGGACAGAACCCGTATTGGCTGGTTTCCGGCGGCTCCGGGACAGCGCAATGAACCGAAGGTGGCGGACGGCCCGGAGGCCGGTGGCGTTGCTGGTCTGTGTCCTGACCATGCTGGTCCTGTCGGCGTGCTCTCCTTTGGATGTGTTGGACTTCCTTGCGGGGTGCAGGAAATCCGGAGGCGCTTCCGTGGTCGCGGCCGGGGATGTGGGGCGTTCACCCAATCCGACGATCGAGGCGTATGTCTCATGGGCGGAGGGTATTGCGGCCGATCAGTCCCACGGGTACAGCCAGGCCCGTCGCAACTCGCAACATGATTACGACTGTTCGAGCCTGGATTGGTTTGCGATCAAGCATGCAGGGTTCCCGGTCGGTGATGGTTGGCCGTTCACGACGTTCACCATGGGGCCGATATTGCAGAGCATGGGGTTCACTCATTTCTCCTGGAGCGGTAACATGGCCGACGCGGCCAAGTCGCTGCAGCGGGGTGACATCGTCGTGAACCCTGCGGCCCATACTGAGATGTATCGTGCGGTGGCGGTTTCGTGGGTGCCAGGCATGCGTTCCCGAGCGGCATCGAGGATGGCCGGCCGGGCGACCAGGGGTCCGGGGCCGACGAGGAGATTGGTGTGGGTCCCGCCTCCCCAGGTATGACGGAGGCCTACCGGTACACGGGGTCGATGCATACCACGGTGCCGGCCGGGTCGACTGGTCAGGGCAAGGGCGGCAGGATGATGTGGCAGTGTGCGTCCTCATCGACGACTCCGGCGACTGCGGTGTCGACCGATGGCACGCATGCGAGCCCCGGGCAGGCGAAGCAGATCGCCAGGTCGATGCTTCCGGCCAAGGGTTGGGGTGATGACCAGTATGAGTGCCTGGTGTGGGTGTGGAACCATGAGTCGGGTTGGCGGTGGAATGCGGAGAACCCTTCGTCCGGTGCTTATGGGATACCGCAGGCGCTGCCGGCGAACAAGCTGGCGTCGGCTGGTGCGGACTGGCATGAGAACGCGACCACTCAGATTACCTGGGGGCTGGGTTACATCCAGGGCCGGTATAACAATCCTTGTGGCGCCCAGAGCTTCTGGCTTCCCCACAACTGGTACTGAGGTTACAAATAAAATATGAGGAGGGCTATGCCCCCGCCGTTCCCTCAGCCTATGTACGCGAGGTACAGGATGGTGATGTACATGACCGCAACGGCGATGGTGCGACGCAGTCGGTCAGGAGTCTGCCGACGAGGGTGATGATGTGGGCAGGGATCGTGTCGGGGCCGGATGCCTTGGGATGCGTGGCTGTCGTGTGCGGTGGTGTCGTTGGGTGTGGTATGGTGCTGGTTGTGGGGTCCGTATCGTATGCGTCCGGCCCGTGGTCGGGTGGCGCATGCGGGGGGTGCGGGTCCCGGAGGGCCGGACCGTCCTTGTCGACGTCCGTCCCGCATCCGTATGGAAGGGGAACAACGGTATGCTTCGTTTCACGGCTATGGGCCGCACCTGTCTGGGGGCCGTGCTCCTGTTCGCCCTGGCCCTGCCCACGGCGGCCACGGCGGCACCCGTCCGGAACCCCGGCC